>NZ_JBXPUZ010000003.1:0-300413 GCF_057220455.1 Sphingopyxis sp. sgz302558
CTTGCCGGGCGAGCATCGCGCTCGCCCGGCCCGCCAAGGCCGCCTGTGCTATCCCCCGAGCAGGCCGCCGGATCGCCGGGAGAAGCGGGCACGCGACCCTCCATCCGCCCAGAATTCTCCCGGCGACATCCAATTGCAGCGACGTCGAACAATAAGGAAAAAGATTGAACCAGCTGCTGCCCGTGTTGGCGTTGTCGCTAGCCGCCCTCCCCGGCCAAGCCATTGCCCAGTCCGCCGCCGATGAAGCGACGGTCCCGCCGCAGCAAGATGGCGGCGACATGGATCCCATGGACGCTGCCATGGCCGAGGCGATGGAAGAAATCTCCGACGTCATGGCGGATGATGCCGACATGGCTATGGACAGCCCCGGCGCAGCAATGGCTATGGAAATTGTGGTAACCGGCACGCGGTTACGCCCACGCTTCACTGCACCCGGATCGGGCGCAATATTGGGCGGCGAAGATTTGGCACGCGAAATCCGCCCGACGCTGGGCGAGACTTTGGCGCGGTTGCCCGGCATCTCTTCCACCGCCTTTGGCCCCGGCGTGTCGCGACCGGTCCTGCGCGGGTTTCAGGGTGAGCGCACGCGCTTGCTCGTCGACGGGATTCAGAGCCTCGACGTATCCAACACCAGCCCCGATCATGCGGTGGCCATCAATCCCCTGGTCGCCGACCGGATCGAGGTGCTGCGCGGCACCAACGCTCTGCTTTACGCATCGGGCACCGTGGGCGGCGTGGTCAATACCCAGATCGGGCGGCTTGCGCGGCGGCTGCCCGACGACGGCTTTGATGCGATTGTTTCTGGCGCCTATGGCAGCGCTGCGGATGACTATATGTTCGGTGGTCGCGCCGATCTGGCGGTTGGTCAGCTCGTACTGCACGTCGATGGCCATTATCTCGAGGCCGGGCTCCTGGACGTGGGCGGTTTCGTCCTGGGACCGCAGCAGCGGGCCGAGGCGCTAGCATCGCCCGATGCCGGTGTCCGCGCCCTTGCCGGCCTGCGCGGCCGTCTGCCAAACAGCAGCGTCCGCACATGGGATCTGGCCGGCGCGGCCAGCCTGATCACCGATAATGCGAAATTGTCGGTTTCGCTGGCGCATGCCGAGAGCCTTTATGGGCTGCCGACGCGCTATTCCTTCGATGCCGCCAACCCAGTCGCAAATACCACAATCGACCTATTCCAGACGCGAGTCGACGCGCGCGGCGAGTTCGAAATTGGCAGCAGCTGGATTGATCAGCTGCGCTTTCGCCTAGGCGTTGCCGACTATGCGCACGACGAATTGCTCGATGATGGATCAGTCATTGCCACCTTTCTGAATCAGGCGTTCGAGGCGCGCGCCGAAATTGCTGGGGCGACCCGCGGCGTTTGGCGGCCAACGACGGGCATTCAGGTCACCTTCCGCGATTTCCGCGTGGTCGGCGATGCGCCGCTGCTACCGCCCAATGAAACGACGCAAGTCGCGACTTTTTCGGTCCATGAATTCAATCTTGACCCAGTGCGGATCGAGGCGGGATGGCGGATCGAGCGCACCGAAGTAAGCGCGCGAACCGACCCGATCTTGCTCAATGCGGCCAGTGACCGCGAGTTTACCAGCATTTCGGGTAGCGCGGGGGCTAGCTGGAAATTTGCGCCGGGCTGGCTGCTGGCGGTCAATGGCCAGTACAGCGAGCGCGCTCCAGTGGCGGAGGAATTGTATACACAGGGCACCGATCCGGGAACACAAGGCGTTTTGCTGGGCAACGACCAGTTGGGACAGGAACGGTCATGGGGCGTCGAAGCCGTCCTGCGGAGCTTTGGCAGCAGCTGGAGCGTGGAGGGGGCCGTCCATTACAGCCGCTTTCCCAACTATATTTTCGCGGCCCAAACCGGCGCCATCGTCGACGCCTTGCCGGTGTTCCAATTTACTGCGGCCGGGGCCGACTATTTCGGGTTTGAGGTGCAGGGCAAGGTGGATTTGGCCACGCTGGATGCCGCCACGTTCAGCGTTGACGCTCTTGCCGACTATAGCCAAGCGACGCTCACCGACGGCGGCGGGCCAGTGCCCCGTATTCCGCCGTTCCGACTGCTAGGCGCGATGGGCCTCCGCGCGCCCGGCCTGACGGCGCGGGTGGAGGTGGAATGGACATCGCGGCAGGACCGGGTCGGCGCATTTGAAACGCCGACCGATGATCACCTTTTGGTCAGCGCCAGTGCGAGCTGGCAACCACTGGGCGAAGACCATGGTCTGACGGTGATGGTTCAGGGAAACAATCTGTTCGATGCGACGGCGCGGCGCCACGCCAGTTTCCTCAAAGATTTCGCCCCGATTGCGGGGCGCGACATCCGAATTTCGGCGCGCTGGAGCTTTTGATCAAGGCGCTGCAAATATGTAGCAGTCGCTTCATAGACTCTATATACAACAGAGCCGCGAATCGGGCCGGAGACCATGGGTGGAGCAAGACAAGCATCAACCTTCGACATCCGGTTGGCATGACGTTGGTGGTGCCAGCTTTATGGTGGCGCCGACAATCCGGCAGGTTCGTGACGAAAACACCGGTATTCTCTTCAACCATTCCATCAGCCTCGGCCCCACCGAGCGCACGGAAATGTATTGGCACAGCGACGAGACCGATGCCGTTATGCTCGCCCGGGGCAGCGGCATGCCGATATTCGGGCATGTTGGCGGCACCCGCTTTTCGCGTGCACCCAGCCGCGCACTGATGGCATCCTTTACCCCGCATGGTGTCGATTTGGGCGTAGAGTTCAGCACGTCCGCCCAGCTTACTTCTTTGCTGTTTCCCAAGCGCCTGCTCACCGCGTTGATGGCCGAAATGGGTGTCGCCGACCTCTCGCCCCGGCTCTACTCGACCGACCCAAAGTTTCGCCGCGTCATTTTGGCCCTGGCCGACGCCTTGGTCCATCCCGGTTTCGTCGGCGCGGCGATGGTGGATGGCCTGACCCGCAATCTGGCCGCCACAATTGCGGGCATCGAGCCGGGGATCGCCCAACAAGAAGCGGAACGCATCCGCCTTGCACCATTTCGGTTGCGGCAAGTGATCGATTATATCGAGGCAAATTTGGCAAAGCCCATCACCCTGGCCGAGATGGCGAACGCAGCCGGTTTGTCCGTTTTCCATTTCTCGCGGGTGTTTACCCACGCGATGGGCGTTTCGCCTTATCGCTATCTGGCCGAGCGGCGCATCATGCGGGCCAAACAACTGCTGGTGCAGGATCAACTGTCAGTCGCCGAAATCGGCCAAGTTTGCGGCATCGCCAACCCAGCGCATTTTTCAACGGCCTTTTCCAAGGCCGTGGGCATGTCGCCTTCGACCTTTCGGCGCGAAAGCCGCCGAACCGCAAACTCATAGTTGGCGGTATCGAAAGCATAGGCAGTCGGCATTTCAGCTGACGAGCGGAAAGCGGCATTGGGATGTCAGACCAGCCGCGACTTCATCCTCCCCCTTGCGCGGCTGGCACCCCATTTGAAAAGGCCATAACCATGACTCAAAAGATTTTGATCGCGCTGGCCGCCAGCGTCGGAATTGCGCTGGCCGCCACGACCAGCCCTGCTGCGGCAAAGACCGACCCGGTATACACCGGCGTCCTCAACAATGTAGCGGTGTCGGGTTATGACACCGTCGCTTATTTCACCGTCGGCAAACCGGTGAAGGGCAGCTCGTCGTTCACGACGACCTATAAGGGCGCGGAGTTCCGCTTTGCGAACGCAGCCAATCTGGCCAAATTTAAGGCCAATCCCGCAGCCTATGCCCCGCAATATGGCGGTTACTGCGCCTGGGCTGTCAGCCAGGGCTATACCGCGTCGGGCGACCCCACGGTTTGGAAGGTTGTGGGCGGGAAGCTCTATCTCAACTATAACCGCGAAGTCGGGCAGCGCTGGGAAAAGAATATTCCCGGCCACATCCAGTCTGCCAACCGCAACTGGCCCAAATTGCTCGCCAGCTGATTATCGCAAAAGATATAGGGGTTAAGCCATGTCCGTTCTGCGCAAGGCACCGATCGCGTTGATCATTTTCATCGCCTTCGTATTCATCCAGTCGCTGTTCTTCAAATTCACCAATTCGCCCGAGACGATCTATATCTTCACGACGCTCGACAATTGGGCCGAAACCTTGGGGTTTGGCGGTGTTTTTGCGCCGAACGGCATCGCTTCCCAATATGTCGTCGGCACGGCTGAGCTGATTGCCAGCACCATGCTGCTTGCCAGCCTCGTGCCTTCGCTGCGCGGGGTGCGGCCATTTGGCGCCGTGCTTGCGCTGGGCGTTATCTCCGGTGCGATCTTCTTCCACCTGTTCACGCCCCTCGGCGTTGCGGTGATCGACACCGACGGAACCAGCGATGGTGGCCTGCTATTTGCAATGGCGTGCGGGGTTTGGCTGGCAGCCGCTATCCTGATCTGGACAGATCGCGATCGGCTGTTGCGCCTGATTGGCCGCAAGCCCGCGATGGCCTGACATCGATGAGGTCAGTCAGCCGGGCACCAGCCGTGCCCGGCGATCTACCGTCAGCGTGAAAATGTCCGGCCGCGCATAGTGGCCGGCGGCATCAAAGGTAGCCAAAGCCCGCCCGATTTCGCCGAGGTCGAGCGTCGCTGAAATAATCTCGCAGCCCGCACCGGCCTGCGCCAGCAGACGGGTGTCGGGGGCGATAATGGCGCTCCCGCCTGTTTGCAGCAGCCGATCCGGCATGGATTGGATCAGCGCACGCGCCGCCAAGTCGCCGCCGACGCGCTCAAGCCCGGCAAGCAAATCGTCGCGATGCTGAACTGCCCCGGCCGCCAAAACGAAGCAGCGACCCTCAAAGCCATAATGGCGCGAAGCGAGCAGGTGCAGGTCGATAACGCTCGGCCAAGCCGCGACATGTACCGCCTCGCCCTGTTGGTGCATTGCCGCGCGCGCCAGGGGCATCCAATGTTCCCAGCACATCAACATGCCGACGCCGCCCCAGGACGCTTGGTGGACCGACAGCGACGCACCGTCCCCCTGTCCCCACAACAGCCGCTCACCATGCGTCGCGACCAGTTTGCGATGCACCATTGGGGCCGCCGACGGGCGCAGCAGCCACTGTGAATTGTAAAGAGTCCGGCCGATGCGCTCATGCCCGCCAAAGCTCAGCAACGTTCCGCTGGCATCGACAATTTGCTGCAAAGGCACAAGTCGCGCGTCTCCATCGACCAGGGCATGTTCCAGCAATAGTTGGTGAATCGACGCGGTTCCGGCATTGCCCCATTGTGCCGCCGCCGGGGCGTGGTCGACCCACAACGGATAACCGCCAACAAAGGCTTCGCCAAACGCCGCGATTTGCAGCGAAGCGCTCGCCACATCGCCAAAAAGCGCCTGCATGGCAGCCAGCCCTTCGCTGACCGCAAAGGCAATGGGCCGATCCTGGACAATGGCGACGCGAACTGTTCCCGAAACCATCGTTTTTCTGCCTCCACACGCGCCGACATCAGAATGGCGCGGACAGCAGCATGTAACAATAGTGCGCGCGCTATCGCATTCATAGCTGGGCCCTATGGCCGAAACCGGTTGCAGCAATTTCCTTATAGCAATCCGGACATCGCGTAGGCAGGACTATAGTCAGAACCCTGGGGCTGGGCCCGGCCCGCAAAAGGACCGCGCGCGTGGAAATGCATCAAGTTCGCTATTTTCTGGCAGTCGCGCGGCTCCTGAACTTCACGCGCGCTGCCGAGGAGTGCAATGTCACCCAGCCTTCGCTGACGCGGGCGATCCAGAAGCTGGAAGATGAATTTGGCGGGCTGCTGTTCCGGCGCGAACGCGCGCTGACGCACCTGACCGAGCTTGGCCGCATGATGCTTCCGCACCTTGAGCAAACCTATGCCGCCGCACAAACCGCCAAAGCGCTGGCCAAGGGCCTTGGCAAGGAACAGCAGGCGCCATTGGCGGTCGGCATTGCACGACCCGTCATGTTGACCGGGCTTGCGGCCATCCTGGAAGAAATGCAGCGCAAACTGACCGGCCTCAGCCTCGACATTGTTGAGGCGGCCAATGCCGAACTCCTTGACCGGGCCCTGCATGGTAGCCTTGAGCTCATCATCATCGAGCAGCCGCCGAACATCCCCGAACGCTGCGACGCCTGGCCTTTGTACGACCGATCATTCGGCCTGTTTGCCAACAGCGAACAGGCACAGCGGCTTCCCCCACCGCCGATAAGTACCGCCGTACTGGCCGCGCAAAATTGGATCGGTTGCAGGCATGAGGCGGAAGCGCGGCTAGTCGAAGCAGCGCAAGCCGAAGGTCAAGAGATCGGCTTTCGCCATTCCGCCGCAGACAGCCATCAGGCGGCACAGATGGTTGCTGCCGGGCTTGGTCTGGCCGTTCTGCCCTTGGAAATTGGTCAGAGCATGGGACTTACGGCCATGGACCATCCCGGCTGGCCATCCCAAACGCGGGTTATGATTGGGTGTATCGCCGGGCGTAAGCGGAGCATGGCTGCCGAGGCGTTTCTGAGAGCCGCGCGCGCGCTGGACTGGAACAGCTTGGCCGCAGATTGACAATGGTCAACCTTGCGCCAGTGCCTCCAGCACTTGCTGCGCGGGTGCCCGTCGCCGAAAATCCGGGTCAACGAAACGATAGCGCACCGTCAGCGTGCTATCGAGAACGAACAGCGCAGGAATGGGCAAAATCCAGCCACTCCCCCCATAGAAATCCGCCAGATCGAGCCCGGCGGCCAGATATTCGGCGCGCAATTCCTCGCTGCAACGGAATGCCAAGCCATTGGCCAGCGCCGCCCCATGGTCCACATCGCACAGAAACACGCTGTCGTTCGGCGCAATTTGCCGTAAGCGACGCTGCTGACCGCTGGTTTCGCCGGTCACCACAACCAACCGCGCGCCGTGACGCGCGAGGCCATCGGCATGATCGCTCCAGTCGGCGACCTCTGCCCGGCAATAGGGGCACCACCCGCCCCGATTAAAGCTAAGTACCAGCGGTCCAGCATCGGCTAGTCCACCCAAGCTATAAAAATTGCCCCGTTCATCGGGCAGCGCATAGTCAGGAAAAAATTCGCCGACCTGCGGCGCCTCGTCACCGGCACCAACGGCGCGCAGCGTTGCAACCATCCGATCGTAGAGCGGGTCCCATCCCCCCAGCGGCACGGTCGTGGAAGCGGTTGTTATTGGCGAGCTTGGTTCCATCGCCGCGCTATGCGCCATGCCGGGCAACAGGGAAAGCCCTGCATCGGCATTGGTTCAATGCCCGCGAAACATCGCCGAAGCGCGCCTGCGATAGGGAGCGGCTATCGAAAGAATGGACATTCAGCATTTCGGACCCGCTGTACCCATCATTTAGAGAAATCTTGCCGCAATGCTGCGGGTACTAAGGGCACAGACGGCAATGTTGCAGATGGAACTGTTCGGTTGGTTTACCGCGCTAGCGGACCGACCAGCGCTGTTTTTCTGTGCGGTCGTGTTTGCCACCTTCATGCTGGAGGATGTCGCCACGCTGACCTTAGGCCTCCTCGCGGCGCTCATGATGGTCGATCCGCTGCTCACAATCTCGGCCCTGATCGTAGGAACGCTGGTTGGAGACGTCGGTCTCTACCTCCTTTCGCGCGAGGCAAGGCGCAGCAAATTTGTCGCGCGGCTGATTGCGCGGCCGCAGCATCAGCCGCTCATTGCGCGCTTGCATGCGCGTGCGGCGTGGTGGCTGGTTCTTGCCCGGGCGACCCCTGGGCTTCGCCTGCCGGTTTTCGTCGGTGCAGGGACCATCGCCTATCCGTTCGAACGCTTTCTGGTTATCGTGGCGTGCAGCACATTGTTGTGGACCCCGCTACTGTTCGTGATCGGCATGCAAACCGGCATGGCCGATGCGGGGGATTTTGTGTGGTTGGCACCCGCCATCCTGCTGTTTCTGTGGATAGGTCATGCCGCGACGCGCCGGTTGCTGGCGGCCGGTCAACCAGCTGGGACGCGCGGCTGAATGGCACGCGAAACGGTCAGCCGGCTGGTGCACAGCGACCTTGGGATTACCCATTTTCATGCCGTGTACCACAAGCATGTGTTCCCACCGCATTCGCACGACGACTATCTGATCGGCATGACAACCGCTGGCGCTGAGCATTTCGAGCAGGAAGGGGCAAGGCACGTCTCGCTTCCCGGCATGCTGCGAACCATCAATGTCGATGCGGTGCACAGCGGCGGATGCGCCAAAGGGCAGTCCTGGGGCTATGAAGCCTTGTTTGTGTCGGCGCCGCTGATGCACGAAGTGTGCGAACGCAAGGGCAATGGCGATTCACTCCCGCAGTTGCTGGGCCCCGCCATCGACGATGCACGACTGCGTGACGCTGCGGTCCAGTTGTTTTCCCTGCTCCGCACCAGCGATGACAGCCTGCTGCGCAGCAGCGCGCTTGCTGGCTTTTTGCAATTGGTGTGGCAACGGTTGGGTGCGGGCAGCGCTGAACGCGCGGCGCCGATAGAGTCCGCGCCAGTCCGCCGGGCACGCGATTACCTTGCTGAAAATGCCTGCGAAAAAGTGTTGCTTTCCGAACTGGCGGCGGTGGCCGGCATCAGCCGCTTTCATCTACTCCGCCAATTCAAGGAACAGCGGGGCATGACGCCATGGCAATTCCAGATGCAGGAACGCATGCGCCGTGCCCGGCATTTGCTGGGGCGCGGCGTACCCCTCAGCATCGTTGCTGCTGACTGCGGCTTTTCCGACCAGAGCCACTTTACGCACCGGTTTCGTCAGCGCACCGGCATGACCCCGGCATCGTACGCAGCCAGTATTGTCACCCGTATCGCGATGTCATGACCGGCGCGACAGCAACTTTATGCAAGACGCAACGCGGCCAGCGCTCCAGCATCGCTGCAACCATGCCGAAATTTTCGCAGCGATATGAACGATATGGCACCCAATCGGAACGGGCGATGGGTGCGGCCATCGGCTTTGAAGAGGCCATCTTGTCCTATGGCAAGGACGCGGCGCTGGCATTTGACGCGGTGGAAGCTGACCCCCAGTGGGGATTGGCGCATGCTTATGCAGCCGCTGTCCACCTGTTCCGCATAAACCGGGCCGGCGAGCGCGAAGCGCTGCGGCTGCTGGCCAACGCCCGCGCCTGTCGGCCAGCCGACGCTGAAGAAGCGATGATGATCGCTGCCATCAACCGCTGGGCCCACGGCCATCATGAAGCAGCGGCAGCGCTGCTTGCGGACCTGTTGCTGGTCCAGCCAAACCACCTGTTTGCGGGCAAACTGGCCCAGCATCTGTTTTTCTCGCGCGGCCATATGCGCCCCATGCTGCGCTGCGCTGAAATGGCCGTGGCCGGATCGCCCCACGATGCGCGCAGCCATGGCATGCTGGCTTTCGCGCTGGATCAAAATGGGCATGGGTCAGCGGCCGAGCGTGCGGCGCGTCATGCATTGGCACTGGGCGAAGACCCCTGGGCGCATCACGCCATGGCCCATCTTTTTGACAGCATGGGGCGGCACCGCGAGGGCATGGACTGGATGATCCGGCATCGCAGTGCCTGGTCCCATTGCTCGTCCTTTCTGTATACGCACAATGAATGGCATGGTGCGCTGTTTCACCTGGCGGTCGGCGATAGCGACGGTGCGCTGGCGCTTTTTCACGATGCAGTTTGGACGCAGCGCAAGCATCATGGGCAGGATCAGATAAACGCCATTTCCTTGCTGGCCCGCATCGAAATGGCCGGTGTGGATGTTGGCGACCGGTGGCAGGATGTCGCCGATCATTGCGTTCCCGCCTGCGCCGACGCCTATGACGGCTTTCTCGATCTTCACTATGCCTATGTCTTTGCCCGAGCCGGGCGGGACGAAGCGCTTGCTGCCCTGATTTTGCGCCTCACCGAGCAGGCAGAGCGCTCAGCCTTTATCTGGCGCCACCACCTGCCGACTGCGGCGCGGGCAGTCGCCGACTTTGCGCGCGGTGACCACGATGCCGCGGCCAGAAAATTCGCGGTTGTGGGGGACAGCATCGCCCAGCTGGGGGGAAGCCTGGTCCAGCAAAAGCTGTTCTTTGCGATGCAGGGGCAGCCACCTGCATTGCGTCCAGCGAGGCATCGCAGGATGGCGCTGGCGTGAGAGCTGGCAGTGCCTCCCGCCGCCAAATCAGTGCAGTGAACAGCGGCCCGATACCGGCCATTCACAGCGGCGCGGTTGCCGCTTCTGCCAGCAGCGATGCCACACTTTCCACTTTGCGCGCAGGCACGCCAGGGGAACCGCGCGCTGTCTTCGTGCATGGCACGCCCGGCCGCGCGCGCGATTGGTCGGCTGTGTTCAAACATGTTCCGCCCGGCCTTGAATTCATCGCGATTGACCGGCCCGGCTTTGGTGGCGAAGCCGATTGCGGCCCGGTGACATCGCTGGTCTTGCAAGCCAACCGGCTGTCGCCAATTGTGCGTGAAATGCCGCGACGACGGACAGTCCTGGTTGGCCACAGCTATGGCGCGCCAGTTGTCGTACAGACCGCTTTGCTCAATCCCGGGCTGATCGACGGTATCATCCTGCTGGCGGGTGCACTCGATCCATCGTTGGAGCGGGTCCATCCGCTGCAATCGGTTGCGCGCTGGCCGGGCGTGCGCTGGCTCCTGCCGCGCCACCTGCGCCATGCCAACGAAGAGCTTCTGGCGTTGCGCGGCGAATTGGAACGCTTGGCTCTGGGCGTCCATATGCTGGCAACCCCGGTAACCATCGTTCACGGCGAGCGCGATCGGCTGGTGCCCTTTGCCAATGTCGCGTGGATGAAGCAGCAGTTTAGCTCCGTTCCGATCCTCGCAACGCACGCGTTGAAGGAGGAAGATCATTTTCTGCCGTGGACCCAGCCGGCCCTGATTCAGCGCCTTGTCAGCGAGGCACTCGAGCAATGAAGGGCGCGATGGCAATGCCACCCCTTGATCCTGCACCGCCCTTATCGCGGTTTGAATTTTGGTCGCCGCGCCTTTTTTACATTCCTGTGTGGCTGTGGGCGATGTGGCTGTCACTGCGATACAGGGGCATCCGGCTGCCGCTGATTGCCAATCCCGCCTTTCCGGCCAGCGGCCTGGTCGGAGAATCCAAGAGCGACGTGCTGCGCCAAGCGGGCGGTGACGCCCGGACCTTTATCGCTGAACATGTGCTTGTACCCCGACCGACGGTGCCGGTTGCCGAGATCCGGGCAGCGGCTTTGGCGGCGATGAAGAACATCGGGCTTGCCTTTCCGGTTGTGGCCAAGCCCGATCTGGGTTGCCGCGGCGCCGGGGTCCGTCCGGTTCGCAATGTCGCAGAGCTGGATGCCTATATCGCCGCATTTCCCGCCGATCAGAACTTCATCTTACAGCGGCTGATTGATGTGGAGGGCGAGGCCGGGGTCTTTTATGTCCGCCGCCCGGGCGCGCCCCATGGTCAGATTTTTTCGCTCACCTTAAAGCATTTCCCGCACGTGGTCGGCGACGGCAGGCAAACCTTTCGCCAACTGATCGCAGCGGATCCGCGCGCAGGGCAGTTGCAGCATCTTTATCTGCCGCGCCACCACGAGCGGCTCGAAACAATTGTCAACGCTGGCGAAACCGTCCGTCTTGCATTTGCGGGCAGCCACAGCCGCGGTGCCATATTTCGCGATGGCGCGCGCCACATCACGCCCGAACTGGAAGCGCGCTTTGATGCAATTGCGGCCAATATTCCCGAATTCTGGTTCGGCCGGTTCGACGTGCGCTTTGCCGATTTTGCAGCCTTCACCCGCGGAGAGGATTTCACCATCGTGGAAATCAACGGCGCCGGGGCAGAGGCCACGCATATTTGGGACAGCCGCACCCGGTTGCGCGATGCCTATCGCACGCTGTTCAACCAGTTCGGCCTGTTATGGCAGATCGGTGCCGCCAATCGCAAACGCGGGTTCCGCGCCGAAAGCTGGTCAAGCTTCATTGCGCGGTGGCAGCGCGAGCGCAGCTTGATCGCCGACTATCCGCCGACGGCCTGAAACCTGTCACGATATCGGCGCGCAATGCCTTCGACAGGCATCATCACAAACACGTCGACCGTGTTGAATTGATGGTCGATCACCGCCCCGTCGCCCAGCATTGCTCCAACGCGCAGATAGCCTTTGATCAGCGGCGGCAGCGCCTGCATCATCGTTGCCCGGTCCAGCGTCTCTGACCCCAGGTTCATCGACACAAAGCGGTCGGGTAAGGCCCGAACGCGCAAATGGGGCGGCGCAAGATGATGCCGCCACAGATAGCCCAATGTTTCAGCGTGCGCTGCTGGGTCAATTCCGGGAAGGCTGGCGCAGCCAAACATCATGCTGATGTCATGGCGATTGAGATAGTCGGCAATTCCCCGCCACAGCAGCTGGATTGTCCGGCTGTCGCGATAAGGAGCGGCCACGCACGAGCGACCGAGCTCCAGCAGTTCGCCGTTCAGTGCTGCAAGCGGTGCCAAGTCATATTCGCCAGCGCTGTAAAAGCCGCCGTGCCGCCGCGCCACGCTTTCACGCAACAAGCGATAGGTGCCAACGACAACCGGTTCCCCCGAGCCGCAGCCATGATCTTCGACCAGCAAATGATCACACACCGCGTCATAGCGGTCGACATCGATGCCGCTATTACCGTCGGCGATTGCACCGCCCTCTTTATAGAAGACCTGCCAGCGCAATTGTTGTGCAGCCTCGATGTCGCGGGGACCATCGGCAATGCGCACGACCAAACGGCGCTGGGGTGCCAGCGTCGCCAGCGGTGGAACGATCAGACCCTCAGAGGGCGACACCGCCGACCCGTTCTCCACAGCTTGCCGCAAACCAACCGCTTGCATCGTTCATTGCTCCCTTCGCCGAACAACCCCGTGGGGACGACAGCCCAGTCACCCAAGCCTAGTTTTGGCGCAAAACCACCGACACTCCCCAGTGCTCATCATTTCGATGCACATAGAGCATTTCGTTTTGCTGACAGTCTGTCGCAATTCTGCTGCGCCGCTGTCGTGATTGTGTGCGACTTTGGGCATGTTGGGCTTCTGCGCCATGCTGCAGGCCCGCGCGGCGGCCACGGGAGGCAGCGGACATGATTGATACCCGTGCGGAAGAGCAGAACCGCCCGCATGTCGTGGTGGTGGGAGCAGGATTTGGCGGCCTCTCCGCGGCACGGCGGCTCGGGCGCGCGCCGGTCGACGTCACGCTTATCGACAAGCGCAACCATCACCTGTTTCAGCCTTTGCTGTATCAAGTCGCGACGGCAGGATTGTCCCCTGCCGATATTGCTGCGCCCGTGCGCAGCATATTGAAAGGCCAGGGCAACACCCGCATTCTGCTCGACCGCGTTGTCGGCATCGATAAGGATCAACGCTGCGTACAGCTGGAGCGCGGTGCGTCCATCGCCTATGATTGGCTGATCCTCGCCACCGGCGCGCGCCACAGCTATTTCGGCAAAGACGCGTGGGCCCCCTTTGCTCCGGGCGTCAAGACGATCGATGACGCCACCGCCGTGCGGCGCAAAATATTGATGGCACTCGAACGCGCTGAAACCGAAACCGATAAGGCGCGGCGCGATGCCTTGCTCACCTTTGTCGTCATCGGCGGCGGCCCAACCGGCGTCGAGATGGCGGGGGCGATTGCCGAGCTGACCCACCATGCGACCTCGAACGAATTTCGCAACATCACGCCGCATTGCTCGCGCATCCTGCTGGTACAAAGCGCGCCGCGTCTGTTGCCGGCCTTTCCCGCAGACCTGTCCGAACGCGCGCGGCGGGCCGTCGAGGCGATGGGCGTCGAGGTAATTCTTGGCCGCCGCGTTGAATCGGTATGTGCCGAGGGGGTCAGTATTGGCGATCTATGGGTTCCTGCCGCGACCGCAATCTGGGCGGCGGGCATTCAGGCATCACCCGCCGCGCAGTGGCTGGGCGTTGATGCCGACGGTGCCGGGCGCGTGCCGGTGAATATCGACATGACTGTTCCAGGCATCGCGCGCACCTTTGTAGTCGGCGATACCGCGGCATGCCCCGATGGAGCGGGCGGCCTGCTGCCCGGCATTGCGCCGGTTGCCAAACAACAGGGTTATCATGTTGCCGACAATATTTGTCGCGGGCTCAGCGGGCGGGCGGCACGGCCGTTCCGCTATCGCAACTATGGCAATATCGCCACCATTGGGCGCAAGCGTGCCGTTGCCGATTTCGGGCGGTTTCACCTTTCGGGCTTTCCCGCCTGGTTCTTGTGGTGCACCGCGCATGTCTGGTTTTTGACCGGGTTTCGCAACCGCTTAATCGTCGGCATGAACTGGCTGTGGCATTATTTCACATTCAATCGCGGGGCTCGGCTGATTACGGGCGATATCGAGCGCATGCCCGCTGATGGTGCGCCGGCGATCAACGCCATGCCGCCTCAGTCGCCGGTCAGCGAGCCCGCCACCACAACGGCCCTGCCAGAATCGCCAACACCAAGATATTGAACAGCGCATTGCTGCCATTGCCAGACGCGATGGACCCGGCGCTGTCGAGCAGAAACCAGGCGACCAGCCCGCCAAGCACCGAGCGCCGCACGGCGTCGGGCGCGGCATCAAACACCCACTGCCGCAACAACAGCACCATGATGCCCCAGCCGAAGAGAAAACCACCGGTCAGCACCGTCAGGAACCGCGTGGTGGGCGCGCGATAATCCATATTGCGGTCTAGCGGCCAGCTGAGCAGATCCAGCGACCAGCGCGCTGCTTCTGCCGTTGCCTCCACGCCGCCAAGCGAGAAAATCGGCCCGAACGCCGCGATACTGATGCCGGTGACGAGCAGCCAGCGCTTGTGCAATTCATTGGTCATACACGCGATGTAGCACATGCTACATCGCGTGCAAGTAATTGGCTCAAGCAAAGTGCAAGCGGCGATATTTTCCTCTGAAATAGAGCAGTGGATCGCGGCGCGGTTCGAACTGGGCGCGCACAACATTGCCGACCAGGATGAAATGGTCGCCCGCCTCATGCACCGCATGACGCTGGCATTCAAACGACACCAGCGAGCCATCGAGCAACGGCACGCCCGTCTCACCCGGCGCCCAGGCGGTCGCGGCGAAACGGTCCTCGCCCTTGCCGGCAAAGCGGTTGGACGCGGGCTGTTGCCCGATCTGCAGCACATTGACCCCGAAACGCTCCGCGGTGCGTAGCACCGGGGCTGTCCCGGCATTATTGGCGATGCAGACCAGCAGCAGCGGTGGATCCAGCGACACCGATGTGAAGCTGTTGGCGGTCAACCCCACCGGTGCCCCCTGCCCGTCCAGCGCCGTGACAATGGTGATGCCGGTCGCAAAACAGCCCATCGCATCGCGCAGCGTGCGCGCGTCCGATCCAGCCCGAAATTCGGGCGCGGCACGCGGTTGCTTGCGCTCCAGAAAGTCGAGCAATAGCCCCAGAAACGCCTCCGTCCGATCGGTCACGACCAGCAATTCGGCGTCGCCCACCTCGGCGCTTTCACCGTGCGGCAGGGACGCATCGAATTTCTGCGCGGCGTCAGAGCGCGCCATCCAGCTCAGGCCACCGCGCACGACCAACGTGGGTAAGCTTATGGCCACCGCCGCCGCTGCCAACCGGTCGGCGATATCTCCCAATGACAAATTGGCAACGGCGCGATCATCCCATTGACGCTGCCCGTCGCTTGCTGCCTCCAACCTTGCGGCAATGTCCTTCAGCGTGTCGGCATCGCTGCGTGCGGGCATGTCGACCAGCACCAGTCCTGCCGCCAGATTGGCCGCATCGGTGGCCAACGCCGAGGTTGCAATCCAGCCGCCCAAGGTTGCCGCGACCACCACCGGGCGCGATGCCATTTGCGCCAGCACCGCGCGCAGATCATCGACATGCGCGTCGAGGTCATAGCGGCCGTCGGCGGGCCATTCGCTGCCGCCATGGCCGCGCAGGTCCAGATTGACGACGCGGCGGCCGGATTCGACCAAGGCGGCCGCCACCTGTGCCCACATCGTGCGCGTTTGTCCGGCGCCGTGCACCAGCAGCACGGCAGGGTCATGCTCGTCGCCTGACACTTCGGCCTGCAGGCGGACACCGCCAAAACCCTTGAATTCGATCAGCTCCACGCCCGCGCTTTCCTGTCCTACGTTGTCAACCAGGGCATAGAGCGTGACGGCGGTTTCGGCAATCGCCGCCGCTTGCCCTTCCCCCGCCATCTGGTATCGCTCGCAACATTGTTGCGCTCTAATTGGAAGTCCCGATGACTGCTTTGCCGATGTTCGATTTTGCGCTGGGCGAAACCGCCGACATGATCCGTGACACAACGATGCGATTTGCGACCGACAAGATCGCCCCGCTCGCTGCGCGCGCCGACGCCGAAGACTGGTTTCCGCGCGATGAACTGTGGCCCGCAATGGGCGAACTTGGGTTGCACGGCATCACGGTCGAGGAAGAATGGGGCGGATTGGGTCTCGGCTATCTCGAACATGTCATCGCGGTCGAAGAAGTCAGCCGCGCGAGCGGTGCCATTGGCCTGTCCTACGGCGCGCACAGCAATTTGTGCGTCAACCAGATCCGCCGCTGGGGCAGCGCGGAGCAAAAGGCGAAATATCTGACCCCGCTGATCACCGGCGAACATGTCGGCAGCCTCGCCATGTCAGAGGCTGGCGCGGGCAGCGACGTGGTGTCGATGAAGCTGCGCGCCGACGCGGTGCAGGGTGGTTATGTCCTCAACGGCACAAAATTCTGGATCACCAACGCGCCTTATGCCGACACGCTGGTCGTCTATGCCAAAACCGCACCCGACGCGGGCTCGCGCGGGATCAGCGCTTTCCTGATCGAAAAGGGCGATGAAGGTTTCTCGATCGGCCAGAAAATCGACAAGGTCGGGATGCGCGGTTCGCCCACCGCCGAGTTGGTATTCAACGACTGTTTCATCGCCGAAGACCGCGTCATGGGCCCGCTCCACGGCGGCGTCGGCGTGCTGATGAGCGGCCTTGATTATGAACGCGTTGTGCTCGCCGGGCTCCAGCTCGGTATCATGCAAGCGTGTCTCGACGTCGTCATTCCCTATGTGCGCGAGCGCAAACAGTTCGGCAAAGCTATCGGCTCGTTCCAGCTGATGCAGGCCAAGGTCGCCGACATGTACGTCATGCTCAATTCGGCGCGCAGCTATGTCTACAACGTCGCGCGCGCTTGCGACGCGGGGCAGACGACACGCTTCGATGCGGCTGGCGCGATCCTGCTGGCGAGCGAGAGCGCAGTCAAAGTCGCAGGCGAAGCCATTCAGGCGCTCGGCGGCGCGGGCTATACCAAGGACTGGCCGGTCGAACGCTATTGGCGCGATGCCAAATTGCTCGACATTGGCGCGGGGACGAACGAGATCCGCCGGATGCTGATCGGGCGCGAGCTGATCGGAGGCGGCGCATGACCAACCCCGCCGCCCCCTCCCCCCGCCAGCGCGGGTTCCTGAACACCGTCGAACGGATCGGCAATTTGCTGCCCGATCCGATCATGATTTTCGTGTGGCTGATTTTCATTCTGATGCTGCTGTCGGCGCTGGGGGCATCGCTCGGCTGGTCGGCATCGCTCGCCTATTCGGGCGACGAAGCACCGCAATGGGGCGAGCTTGACAATGGCGTTCTCACCTACCGCGCGACCAGCCTGTTTAACGAAGAGAACATCGGCCGCCTGCTCACCGAAATGCCGCGTACCATGGCGGGGTTCGCGCCGCTCGGCCTCGTCCTCACCATTGTGCTGGGCGCGTCGGTGGCCGAAAAGGCCGGGCTGTTTTCGGCGCTGATCCGCAGCAGCCTGCGCAATGCCCCCCGCGTTATCATGACGCCCATTGTCGCGATCATCGGCATGGTCAGCCACCACGCCTCCGACGCCGCCTATGTCGTCTTCATCCCGCTCGCCGCGATCCTCTATGCCACCGTCGGCCGCCACCCGCTGGTCGGTCTTGCCGCCGCTTTTGCTGCCGTTTCGGGCGGCTATGCTGGCAATATCACGCCCGGCCAGATCGATGTGTTGCTGTTCGGCTTCACCCAGGAAGCCGCGAGCATTGTCGAGCCCGGCTGGACGATGAATCCGGTCGGCAACTGGTGGTTCATCCTGGCGATCGTTGTCATTTTTACCCCGATCATCTGGTTCGTCACCGACCGCATCATCGAACCGCGCCTCGGCAAATGGGGCAAGGAACCCGATGAAGAATTGCGCGCCGAGCTTGCCAAATCGGACCTGACGGCGGGTGAACGGCGCGGCCTGCGCCTCGCGGGGCTGACTGCACTGGTGATTGTCGGGCTGTTCGCCGCCATCACCTTGACCCCTGGCTATACCCCGCTGGTCGATGAAAGCGCCGAAGGGACAGCGCAGCTGCAGCCCTTTTACGGCGCGCTGGTCTCCGGCTTCTTCCTGCTGTTCGTCACGACCGGCATCGCCTTTGGTATCGGCGCGGGGACAGTGACCAGCAGCGGCGACGCGCTGCGCATGATGCAGGACGGGATCCGGTCGATGGCACCCTATATCGTCTTCATCTTCTTCGCCGCGCATTTTGTCGCCATGTTCAACTGGTCGCGCCTCGGCCCGATCATCGCGATCAACGGCGCGACCGCGCTCAAGGACATGGGCCTGTCCGCGCCCTTCCTGCTGGTCAGCGTGCTGATGCTGTCGTCGGTGCTCGATCTGTTCATCGGCTCTGCCAGCGCCAAGTGGAGCGCGCTCGCGCCTGTCGTCGTACCGATGTTCATGCTGCTGGGCATCAGCCCCGAAATGACTACCGCCGCGTACCGCATGGGCGACAGCTATACCAACATCATGACCCCGCTGATGAGCTATTTCCCGCTGATCCTGGCCTTCGCGCGAAGGTGGGACAAGGATGTCGGCGTCGGCTCGCTGCTCGCGCTGATGCTGCCTTATGCGCTTTGCTTCATGGCGGCGGGCATCACGATGACGGTGGCGTGGGTCGCGCTCGACCTGCCGCTGGGGCCGGGGGCGCAGGTATATTACACCCCACCGGTACAGGTGCTGCCATGAGCGCCCCGGTCCTGCCCACCAACTACAACGCCGAAGACCCCGTCACACGGGCGCGCGTCGCGCACAACCGCGCGCTACGCGACGAACTCTGGGCCAAGGTCGCCGAGGCTGCGCTCGGCGGCAACGAAAAGTCACGCGAGCGGCATGTTTCGCGCGGCAAGCTGTTGCCGCGCGAACGCGTCGAACGCCTGCTCGACCCCGGCTCGCCCTTCCTCGAAATTGGCCAGCTTGCCGCCAACGGCATGTATGAGGGCGACGTGCATGGCGCGTCGCTGATCTGCGGGATCGGGCGGGTCTCGGGGCGGCAGGTCATGATCGTCTGCAACGATGCGACGGTAAAGGGCGGCACTTACTATCCGCTGACGGTCAAGAAGCATCTGCGCGCGCAGGAAATCGCGCTCGAAAACCACCTCCCCTGCATCTACCTCGTCGACAGCGGCGGGGCGAACCTGCCGCATCAGGCCGAAGTTTTCCCCGACCGCGACCATTTCGGGCGCATCTTCTTCAATCAGGCCAATATGTCTGCGCGGCAAATCCCGCAGATCGCCTGCGTCATGGGCAGCTGCACTGCGGGCGGCGCCTATGTCCCGGCCATGTCCGACGAGACGGTAATTGTCCGGGGTCAGGGCACCATCTTCCTCGCCGGCCCGCCGCTGGTGAAAGCCGCGACGGGCGAGGAAATCAGCGCCGAAGATTTGGGCGGCGGCGACCTCCACGGCCGCAAATCGGGGGTCGTCGATCATGTCGCCGAAAATGACGAACATGCGCTGACGATTGTGCGCGATATTGTTTCGCATCTTGGCGGGGCATGTCCCCCGGCGAAAGCCGGGGAGCGCGAACCCCGCCCCCCCAAATATGACGCCGAAGACCTCTACGGCATTATCCCCGAAGACGTCCGCGCGCCCTACGATGTGCGCGAAGTCATCGCCCGCCTCGTCGACGCATCCGAATTCCACGAATTCAAGGCGCTCTACGGCAGCACCCTCGTCTGCGGCTTCGCGCATATCTGGGGCATGCCCGTCGCGATCCTCGCCAACAATGGCGTGCTGTTCAGCGAAAGCGCGGTCAAGGGCGCGCACTTCATCCAGCTCGCGCAACAGCGCGGCACGCCGCTCTTGTTCCTCCAGAATATCAGCGGCTTCATGGTCGGCGGCAAATATGAGGCCGAGGGCATCGCCAAGCATGGCGCAAAGCTCGTCACCGCCGTCGCCACCGCAAGCGTGCCCAAGATCACCGTGCTGATCGGCGGCAGCTTTGGCGCGGGCAATTACGGCATGTGCGGGCGCGCCTATTCGCCGCGCTTCCTCTTCACCTGGCCGAATGCGCGGATCAGCGTGATGGGCGGCGAACAGGCGGCAAGCGTGCTGGCGACCGTCCACCGCGACGCCGACAAATGGACGCCGGAGGAGGCCGAAGCCTTCAAAACCCCAATCCGCCAGAAATATGAAGACGAAGGCAACCCCTATTACGCCACCGCGCGGCTGTGGGACGACGGGATTATCGACCCGGCGCAAACGCGCGATGTGCTGGGGCTGGCGTTTGCGGCGGCGCTGAATGCGCCGGTCGAACCGGGCGGCTTTGGGGTGTTCCGGATGTGAGGCCGGCAATCAACCAAATCCTCTCCATGCCGGGGAGGATTTAGGTCTCACCTTTCCTACAAGTGTGCTTCACTGCTAGGCCGTCACTACCCCAAGCTACTAATCGTTTTCAGGGTAACGTCACCGTGTTGGAAATTCATGCAATCGCGAGTGAAGTTGCGCAGAATCCTGCGGCTTTCCGCGCCGCGCTAACGAGCCACGAATCGCTATGATCCAATCCCTTCTCATCGCCAATCGCGGCGAGATCGCCTGCCGGATTATCCGCACCGCGCGGCAAATGGGCATCCGCACCGTCGCGGTTTATTCGGATGCCGATGCCAAGGCGCTGCATGTGCGGCAGGCCGATGAGGCGGTGCATATCGGGGCGTCTCCCGCACGCGAGAGCTATCTGGTGGGCGCGAAGATTATCGCCGCCGCCAAATCCACCGGCGCGGAAGCGATCCACCCCGGCTATGGTTTCCTGTCCGAAAATGCCGAGTTCGCGCAGGCGGTGATCGACGCCGGGCTGATCTGGGTCGGCCCGCGCCCCGCCAGCATCACCGCAATGGGGCTGAAGGATGCGGCCAAGAAGCTGATGGCGGAGGCGGGCGTCCCTGTGACCCCCGGCTATCTGGGCGAGAACCAGGACCCGGCCTTCCTCGCCGAACGCGCCGCCGAAATCGGCTATCCCGTGCTGATCAAGGCGGTCGCCGGCGGCGGCGGCAAGGGGATGCGCAAGGTCGAGGATGCGGCCGATTTCGCCGACGCGCTCGCCAGTTGCCAGCGTGAGGCCACCGCCTCGTTCGGCAATGCCCATGTCCTCATTGAAAAATATATCCAGCGCCCGCGCCATATCGAGGTGCAGGTGTTTGGCGACACCCACGGCAACATCGTCCACCTGTTCGAACGCGATTGCTCGCTGCAACGCCGCCACCAGAAGGTAATCGAGGAAGCTCCCGCGCCGGGCATGGACGAAGCAACGCGCGAACAGCTCTGCGCAGCGGCGGTGAAGGCGGCGAAGGCGGTCGATTATGTCGGCGCAGGCACGATCGAATTCATCGCCGACGCGTCAGAGGGCCTGCGCGCCGACCGCATCTGGTTCATGGAAATGAACACGCGGCTGCAGGTCGAACATCCGGTTACCGAGGAGATCACCGGCGTCGATCTGGTCGAATGGCAGTTGCGCGTGGCGAGCGGGGAGGCTTTGCCGAAGCGCCAGGACGAGTTGAGCATCGACGGCTGGGCGATGGAGGCGCGGTTATACGCGGAGGACCCGGAAACTGGCTTCTTGCCCAGCACAGGTCGGCTCTTGGAATTCGATCTCGGTTATCGTGGCCGGATAGAATCAGGGGTGGAACTGGGCGACGAAATTTCGCCGCACTACGATCCGATGATCGCCAAGCTCATTACCCACGGGCACGATCGAGATCATGCCGGATATTTGCTACAGGAGATGGTCCAGCAAGTGCAGGTCTGGCCGGTGAAGACCAACGCCGCTTTTCTCGGTCGATGCCTACTGGATGAAGATGTGACTAACGGCAATCTCGACACCGGAATTATTGAACGTAAGGGCGAATCCTTGGCGGCTCGGCCAATAGCTGACGAGCATGAAAAGCGCGCTGGCATTCTGAACATCCTGATGAGCCGAATCGATGACCCAATGTTGGTTCCGGTGATCGACTTCAACGGAGAAGCAGCATGGAGGATCGACAATAGCGTTCGCATGAATCCCCTGTTTGGAATGCGCCTGAATGGGGTGGCCCAGCGCAGCATTCCGATACGTGTGAACGGTATTGCCGAGACGGCCGAAATGGATGAGCCGTTGCTCGGACCCCGCGAAGTCCATCACAGCCGCTACGGTTCCAAGTGGAGTAAGCTGAAGGATGGCTTTGCTCATCGCTTTGAGCTTGGACCGACGGCATCATATGGAAGTCATGCTGGCCCGTCCGACGGATCAATTCTCTCCCCTATGCCGGGCCGCATCATCGCGGTCGAGGTCGCGGCGGGCGACATGGTGACCAAGGGCCAGAAACTCCTCACACTCGAAGCGATGAAGATGGAGCACAGCCTGACCGCGCCGTTCGACGGGGTGGTGGCGGAATTGAACGCCGAGGCTGGCGCGCAGGTGCAGGTGGAGGCGTTGCTGGTGCGGATTGCGGGGGTGGATACGGCCTAGCAACGCGACGAATGCCAAAAACTATCGTCGTCCCGGACTTGATCCGGGACAACAAGCAACCTGAGCGTGTTATCCCGGATCAAGTCCGGGATGGCGAAACTTTAGTGATCCGGAAGGCAGCCGTACGGGGGCCTAGCCCCCTACCCCGTCCCCATCGCCGCCAATGCCGCATCATGCCCGCCAAAGTTCAGCGCGCAGCGGCGCAGGAATTCATCCACCTCGACCAGGTCATGCCGCACCACATCATCCCCCGGCGGCACCAGCTTGGCGGCATCGGGAAACACGCCATAGCCCGCCAGCAAACAATGCCAGCTCGCCGAGGCGTAATAGGCCGATATGCCCAGCTCGGCGATCACCGCGTCCATGTCCATCCCACGAAACCACGCGGTCATCATGGTTTTCAAATTGTCGGACAGCGCATCATTCGCCGCATTGTCGCGCCAATATTGCGTGTCGCTGCGCCGGTTCACGCGGTAATGGCAGACGATATAGTCGCGAATGCCGTCATAGCGCCGCGCGATGCGATCGTTGAACGCGTCGCGATGCTCGGGCGTGAAGCCGCCGCCTTCATAGGCACCGATAAACCCCTCGACCGTCGCCTGCACAATATGCAGCGCGGTCGCCTCCAGCGGCTCGATAAAGCCCTGCGATAATCCGACCGCCAGACAATTGCCGACCCAGCTCCTCTCGACCCGCCCGACCTTCATTTGCAAATGCCGCGCCTCAACTTCGCTGTCGAGCAGGCCCAATTCGGTCCGCAACTCGGTCTCCGCCGCGTCCTTGTCGATGTAGCGGCTCGAATAGACATAGCCATTGCCGGTGCGATTGGTCAGCGGGATCGACCAGCGCCACCCGGCGGACAGTGCGGTCGCCTCGGTCTGCGGCTTGATGCCCGCCGGATCGCGCGGGGTCGGCATCGCCACGGCACGGTCGTTGAACAGATTGTCGGCAAAGCTAATGAAACGCTCGCCCAGCGCCTCCTGCATCAGGGTCGCGCGAAAGCCCGAGCAGTCGACGAACAGGTCGCCGGCGATGCGCTCGCCCTCGCGCGTCACCAGCGCCGCGATATTGCCGCCCTCGCCTACCTCCACTTCGGTCACGTGCCGCTCGATCCGCGTCACGCCCAGCGTCAGCGCATGGTCCTTCAGCACCTGCCCCACCAGATGCGCGTCGAAATGATAGCCATAGCCGACGTCTAGCGGGAACCCCTCGCCCGGCACCGGGCAACGCCGCTCGTCGGACAGCAGGCGCGGCAGGAAAAAGCGGTCGGGATGCGCCGGCACGTCGCGCCCCGTCCGCCGCGCGCGGCAGTTATAGACGAACTGCGGCTGCGTCCGGAAATCCACCTCGGTCGCGAAGGGATGGTAGTAGCTCTCATACCCCGGCACTTCGGACCAGCGATTGAAACGGATGCCCGCCTTATAGGTCGCGTTGCATTTGGGCATCCAGTCGGCCTCGGCCATGCCGAGCGTGTGGAAAAAGGCGCGCAGTTGCGGCGTCGATCCCTCGCCCACGCCGATAATCCCGACATCGGGCGATTCCACCAGCGTCACCGCAGCCTGCGGCCAATGGTGCGCGAACAAATTGGCCGCCATCCACCCGGCGGTGCCGCCGCCCAATATGATGATGTTCAGCGGCGGCGCGGTCACTTGGTCGGCACGAGCCGGATGGCAAAGCCACCGCCCGGCGCAATGCGCATGGTCATCGCATCGGCGCTGGTCACGAGCTTGCTCTCGATCGCAATCGAATGGCGCTTTTCGGTGCGGTAATCGGCGTCATCGCCATCGCGATAGATTTCGGCCTTGTAGCGTTTGCGGGGTGTCAGAAAATCGAGCTTGAACGAAACCTCGCGCGCCTGTTCGTCGCCCACCGCGCCGACATACCAATCCTCGCCGCCGCGATGTTTGCGCGCGATGGTGACATAATCGCCAATCTCGCCGTTCAGCACGCGCGTTTCGGACCAGTCGGTCGGCACATCGCGGATGAATTTCATCGGGCCGGGATATTTGGCATAATTTTCCGGCGTATCGGCGACCATAACCACCGGCGAATAGATGACGACATACAGTGCCAATTGCTTGGCGATGGTCGACAAAATGTCGCTGTCTTTCTCACCCTTCAGGCTCAAAATTCCGGGTGTAAAATCCATTGGCCCTTCGAGCATGCGGGTGAAGACGATGTTCGACTCATGCTCGGGGGGGTTCTTGCCGCCCCAGGCGTTATATTCCATCCCGCGCATCCCCTCGCGCGCAACCCAATTGGGATATGTGCGGTGCAGCCCGGTGCCCTTGACCGGCTCATGGCTGTCGAAGGCAATTTTGTGCTTATAGGCGGTCTCGGCGACGCGGATGAAATGGTTGGTCATCCATTGGCCGTCGAGCCATTCGCGATATTTGGTGCCGTCGGCATCGACCCGCTCCAGCTGGGCGGCGTCGGTGACATAGCCGGTCTTGACCACCATCATCCCATATTTGGCGGCAAAGGCGAAGCTACGGTCAAGCTGGTTGTCATAATGCGTCACTGCGCCGCCGGTCTCATGGTGCCCGACCAAGCGCACGCCCTTTTTCTTGGCATAGGCGCTCAGCATGGTGATGTCGAAATCTTCGGTCGGCTTGGTGAAGTCCATGTCCCAACCGTTACCGAACCAGTCGCCGTCCCAGCCGACATTCCACCCTTCGACCAGCAAGTCAGGAATGCCATTGGCTGCGGCAAAGTCGATGTAGCGTTTCACATTTTCATTGGTCGCGCCATGCTTGGGTCCGCGCGCCCAGCTCCATTCGCCTTTGATCATGTTCCACCACACGCCGGCGAACTTGCCCGGCTTGAACCAACTCATGTCGCCCAGCTTGTTGGGTTCATTGAGGTTCAGCATCAAATGGCTGTGATAAATGCCCGCGGCATCATCGGCGATGATCAGCGTGCGCCAAGGGGTGTTCCAGGCCCCCTTTTTCGTAACCTTGGCTTCGCCCGCGCCGGGGGCCAGGTTGGCGCGCAGCGTATTACCCTCGGTCCGCGTCACCGCCATGCCCGAATAATCAACGAGCGCGGCTTCGTGCAGCGCGACATGCGTGCCATCGGCCAGTTTCATCGTAATCGGGGTTGCCGCGGTGCTGACCGCCGACAATGGTGTTTTGTTGTAAAGATATTCCTCGCGGTTCCACAGATAAGCGGGTTTCCACCACGCCGTGGCTTCGCTCGCGAAGGCAAATTCGGTCAGCTCGTCGGCGATTTTGGTGGTCGCCATGTTCGGTTGTTCGGGGATTTCGTATCGGAAACCGACACCGTCATTATAGATGCGAAACGTTACGGTCACGACGCGCGCCAGCGCGGTCGTTTCCTTCAAATGCACCTTCAGTTCGCGGTAATGGTTGCGAATGGTTGCCCATTCACCCCACGGCTGCGTCCAGCTTTCATCGAAATCGCGAACCTCTTGTCCGGTTACCGCCAAGCGGCGCTCGAGCTTGACGACGTCGGTAAAGAGAAAGCCGAGCCGCGACGGGTTGAGGATGGCCTTGCCACCCCGGCTGACGTCATAAATGGCGCGGCCATCGCCATCGATCGTCAGCGTCACGCGCACTTTGCCATCGGGCGAGGTTGCGGTGACCGGTGCCCCGCTTTGTGCAACAGCCGGGACGGCGGCAAGGGCGAGACCGGCACCAAGCGCCGCGCGAACAAAGGTCATCTTACTCATTCTCCCCAATCAGGATCGCACCATAGGGCGGCAGGCGGCCGATGGTGGCCCCATTGACGCTATGCAGTACCACGCCTCCTGCCAACACTTCGGTCGGCCATTCGACCGCATGGTCGGACAGGTTGAACAGCGCCACGATTGTCTCGTCAGCAACGGCCCGGCGCAGCCCCAAACGCGCTTTGTCTACCAGCAAAATCTCACATGAACCGGCCTGCAGCGCCGGGTGGGCTTTGCGCAGGGTCAGCAACTGCCGCGTCAGGTTAAGCAGCGATGCCGGGTCATCCTGTTGCCGGTCTACGGCCAACGCGCCATGCGCACTTCCCAGCGGCAACCACGGCTTGGCGCTCGAAAATCCGCCGCGTTCGCATTCGCCGTGCCATGGCATCGGCGTGCGGGCACCGTCGCGGCTCAGCGTCATAGGCCAGTTGGCGATCGCTTCGGGATCCTGCAAATCCTCAAAGGCGATGTCCACCTGCGGAAGGCCAAGCTCCTCGCCCTGATAGATAAAG
This sequence comes from Sphingopyxis sp. sgz302558, assembly GCF_057220455.1. NCBI lineage: Bacteria > Pseudomonadati > Pseudomonadota > Alphaproteobacteria > Sphingomonadales > Sphingopyxidaceae > Sphingopyxis > Sphingopyxis sp. sgz302558. The sequence continues at coordinate 26,867 of NZ_JBXPUZ010000003.1, forward strand.
ATATTGCCGCGCAGGCAGGTCAACAGCAGCATCTTCACACGGTTGAACGCTGCGGCATGTTCGGGCGAAGTCCAGCGCGACACCGCGCGCGGCGCATCATGATTTTCGAACGCCCAGCTTGGCCAACCGATCCCGTCGGCGTCGGGCCAGGCGCGCAGCGCATCAGCCACCAGCGCCGGCGTCAGCCGCTCGGCATAAAGGAAGTTAAAGCCATAGGCGCTGTCGAGCCGTCGCCCACCAGCAGTGAACAGCTTCATTTCGCGGTCATGGTCATCGCCGCCAACCTCTGCCACCGTAAACCGGTCGCCATAGCTGTCGGTCAGCGCACGCAGCCGTTCCAGAAACAGCGGAATATCGGCGTGACTCTGGTTGTGAATTTTCAGTTGGAAATCGAACGGACGCGACCGCGGCGCGTCAGTCGGCGGCGCGGGCGGATTGTCGCGTAGCTCGGGATCATGCATTGAAAAGTTGATGGCATCGACGCGGAAACCGTCGACTCCGCGCTCGAGCCAGAATTTCGCCACGTCCAGCAAGGCGTCCTGCACCGCCGGATTGTGCAGATTGAGCTGCGGCTGTTCGCGCAGGAAATTGTGCATATAATATTGGCTGCGGCGCGCGTCCCACGTCCACGCCGGACCGCCAAACACGGATTGCCAATTGTTGGGCGGGCTGCCGTCGGGCTTGGCATCGGCCCAGACATACCAGTCAGACTTGGCGTTGCCCCGACTAGCGCGACTTTCCCCAAACCATGCATGCAGGTCAGACGTGTGTGCATAAACCTGATCGATCAGAACCTTCAGGCCCAGCCCGTGCGCGCGCTCCACCAGCGCGTCGAAATCGTCGAGACTGCCGAAAATCGGGTCGACGCCGCAATAGTCGGCAACGTCGTATCCAAAATCCTTCATCGGCGAGGTGAAGAAGGGCGACAGCCAAATGGCATCAACCCCCAGGCTGGCGACATGATCCAGCCGCGCCGTTATTCCGGCGAGGTCGCCAATGCCGTCGCCATTGCTGTCTGCAAAGCTGCGCGGATAGATTTGATATATGGCCGCACCACGCCACCATGGGCGGGTGTCGCTGTGCGCTTCGGCGACGGGTCGATATTCATTCATGGGAACAGCACTCGTCGTCATTTGATCGCGCGGCAGGCCATGTAACCGAGCGCCGGAAGGTTGATCGTCAATTGTCCCGGGGCGGTCACGGTAGCGGGACAATCGCCGACCACAGACGCAAAGCCTGTCGCGCGATAGTCCACAGTCACCCGCGCGGTCAAAGACGCGGTGCTGGAGTTAAAAATGACGACGACATCACTGCCATCGGCCGGATTGATCCGCGAGATAGACAGCAAACCGGGCTTGTCGTCATAGCTGCGCACCACTTGGCTACCATAGCGCAACGCCGGGTACGCTTTCCGGGCCGCTGCCAGTTCCCTGATCGCCTGATACAGCGGGTGCCCGGGGGTGAAGTTGCTCGCTGCCGTCGTCGCGTCGGTGCCGATCAGGTCATTGTCGTTATAGATGGGAACCTGTGAGGGAAACATTGTTTCGCGTGCGTCCTGATCATTGCCGTCGCCGGTGAAACCCTGTTCGTCGCCGTAATAGACGGTCGGCACCCCGCGCAGCAGGAACATCATCGCATGCGCCAGCTTGGCGCGCGCCAGCCGTTCTTCCTGCGAAGCCCTTGGGTGGGCGCGGTCGGCGAAATGCCCGAAACGCCCGAAATCATGATTGCCGATAAAGGTGGGCAGCCGCTGCGCGGTCGGCTCGCCGCCCGCATAGAGAATATCGGCAGCAAACAGCCGTACCAGATGGTCGGGCGCGCGATTGCCGGCCAGCACATCACGCACGGCGGCAAAAAAGGCCATATCAAGGTTCGTGGGCAGCCCGGCCCGCACCGTCCATTCGGCCAGCAGCGCGGGGTCCATATCTCCAGTCGCCACTTCGCCAAAGATATGGAAATTGGGGATGCCCTTTTCCTTGGCTTTGGCGAGGATGGCGGGGACGAATTGTTGCCAGAATTCGGGGTTCACATGCTTGGCGGTATCGATGCGATAGCCATCGATGCCAAAGCGCTCGATCCAGCTTTGGTAAATATCGATCATCCCCGCGACCACGCGCGGATGCTCGGTCATCAGATCGTCAAGCCCACCGAAGTCGCCATAGGTCGAACTTTCACCAATGAAGGTCGTGTTGCCGCGGTTGTTGTAGAAAGCCGGGTTATTCAGCCATGCTGGGCGCTTCACGTCCTTCTCCGCATCCGGTGCGAATGGCGTGTAGGCATAATCGGCCGCAGTCAGCTTCGCCCAATTTTCGGGTGAGACATCCTTGCCGCCAACAAATCCATCATTGATCGCCGCCCCATCACGCGCGCGACGCGAATAGGGATAATCGCCGATGCTGCGATAGGGACAGGCCGGCTGCCCCACACATTCGCGGTAGTAGATCACATCGGCCGTATGGTTGGTGATGATGTCCATATACACCTTCATCCCGCGCGCGTGCGCGGTATCGACGAAGGTTTTGAACTCGGCTTCGGTGCCAAAATGCGGGTCGACGGTGGTGAAATCGGTGACCCAATAGCCGTGATAGCCAGCCGATTCCTGCCCCGGCGGCCCCTGCACCGGCTTGTTTTTGAAAATCGGCGCCAACCAAATGGCGGTCACACCCATCCCTTGCAGATAGTCGAGCCGCTGGGTCAGACCCTTAAGGTCGCCGCCGAGAAAAAAACCCTTGCGCGTCGGATCATAGCCAGTGACCAGCCGGTCGCCCGACAACCCGCCGCGATCATTGCTGGGATCGCCATTTTCAAACCGGTCGGGCAGCAGGAAATAGATGACCTCATCTTCTGGCAGGCGGTCGCGAAACGACTGCGCCTGGGCAACCTGCGAACACAGGCTGAATACCAGAAAAATAAAATATTTCATCACTTTCACTGCGCTGTCACTCCCCGGTCGTCGCCTTGGACAATGTCCTGTAGTAGCTGGAGGTGCTGAGGCATTTTTTTGACCTCTTCGACAAAGCTCGCCTCAGTGGTATGGAGAAGGCGGCGCAAATCCGCCTCAGGCATTGCGCTGGCCAGCGGGTTATAGCTATCCGCGATCACGCCTTGGCCGACAAACACCTGAAACCAGCCCAGCTCCGTGAACAGCTCTTCATGTTCGCGGTGAATAAACCCAGCTTCCCGCCACAAATTGATCTTTGCTATCAGCGTATCGGGCAAGGGCATCGTGCGAACCATATCCCAAAAGGGTTCGCCATGCCGCTGGTTCGCCCAATAGTGCAGCACCAGAAAATCGCGAATGCGCGTCCACTCGAAATCGGCCTGATCGTTGAAGAACGCAATCGCCGCGTCGCTCGGACGCCCGCCGGGGAGCAGCGCGATAAATCTGCTGATCGCGCTTTGGACCAGATGGATGCTGGTCGATTCAAGCGGCTCCATAAAGCCCGCGGCCAAGCCCAGTGCCAGGCAGTTCTTATTCCAGTGTTGGCGTCTTTTGCCGGTGACAAAGCGGATCGGCCGTGGTTCTGCCTGCGGCTTGCCATCCAGATTTTGCAGCAATGTCGCCGCCGCCTCGTCATCCGACAGATAGTCGGAGCAATAGACGTAACCATTGCCGATGCGGTGCTGCAGCGGAATGCGCCATTGCCAGCCCGCCTTGCGTGCCGACGACCGCGTATAGGGTGTAAAATCGCCACCACCTTCACACGGCACCGCCATCGCCCGGTTGCACGGCAGATAGGCGCTCCAATCGTCAAAACCCGTCTTAAGCGTCTGCTCGATCAGCAGACCGCGGAAACCGGTGCAGTCGATGAAAAAATCGCCTTCGACGCGCCGCTCACCATTTAGCGCCAGCGATTGAATAAAACCGTTGTCGCCAGAACATTGAACATCTTCGACAATGCCCTCCAGGCGTGTAACGCCCGCCGCCTCTGCGTAACGGCGCAGATATGCGGCATAAGGCGCTGCGTCGAAATGAGAGGCATAGGGCAGTTCTAAGGACTGCGCCGTCAAGCGCCCCCGCTGCATCCGCAGGGTCCGCGCCGCCAATTCGTTCAAGGAATAGCGCACCAAAGGTTTTGCGAAACCTTCATGATGGGCGCGCAGCCAATAATGCTGAAAGGGCAATAGACCCGCCCCTCGCCCGATCGAGCCGAATGCGTGCATGTAACTGTGGCCGTCGCGCAGCCATCCGTCGAACTCGATTCCGAGTTTGAAACTGCCGCGTGTCTCGCGCAGAAATTCGGCTTCGTCTAGGCCCAGCGCGCCATTGAACAAATGTATCTGGGGTATCGTGGCTTCGCCGACGCCGACGGTACCAATGGATTCGCTCTCAACCAGCGTAACCCGGTGCCCCCCTGCAAAGCGCGCAAGGGATGCGGCCGCCATCCATCCTGCGGTCCCGCCTCCGACAATCACGATCCGCTGATTTAAACCTGAATGCATGGCAAGGGAATCCGAACTGCGCTCCATAGAAAACGCTCGCCTGCTTCATCTTTGCGTCATTGCCGAAACTGACAATATCCACTCAGGAAAGTGGCGGGGAGCGCGATGCCGCGCGCCCCGCCAACTCAAAGATGACTAGAAGCGGTAGGACGCACCGACAAGATAGGTTCGGCCATAGCGCTCATAGTCGATGATCTGCGCACGATCACCATTCTGGAAGTTCACAAACGGCTCGTCGGTCAGGTTAAGCGCCTGCAAAGTCAGAGAGAGGTTCTCCAACGGACCTTCCTGGAAACGATAACCGATCTGGGCATCAAAAATCGATTCCGAATAGGTTTCGCGGAAGTTGCGAGACGCCGAGATACCGATAAATTCCGCCAGGAACTTGGTCCGATATCGATGGCTGAGACGCGCCTCGAACCCGGACTGTTCAAAGAAGATGGTCGAATTGACGACCCACTTTGACAGGCCCGGCACGTCGACGTCGAACGGATTTCCCTGCGTCGGCGTCACCGTCAGCTTGCTGTCGGTATAGGATACGCTCGACTGCACGCCAAAGCCCGACAAGCTCGACGTCAAGACCTCAAACGGCAACAACACCGTAGCTTCGGCACCCAGGATGCGTCCTTCCGCAGCGTTGTCCGGCGCAGTAGCGAAACCCAGTGTCTGACCACCACTCGCGTTGAACGTAGCAAGCTGCGTCGGGCTCAAGAGCGGGACGAGATACGAGAAGTCACGAATGATCGACGCACTGGGATTCACGAAGTCTTTGAGATCCTTGTAGTATCCCGCCAGCGACACATAGCCTTTGCCGCCACCGAAATACCATTCATAGGACGCATCGATACCATCCGCGACATAGGGGCGCAGACGGGGGTTGCCGCCGCCGGCCGAGAAGATCGACCCAAGCGCGCCTTGCGGAAGGTTGCTGATCGACGCGCTGGTCGACGCATTGAGCTGGTCCATACGCGGCCGCGCGAGCGTGCGCGCAGCACTCAGGCGCAGCTTCATGTTGTCCGCGACTTCGAACGTCAGGTTGATGCTTGGCAGAACGTGCGAATATTTGTCGCCAGCGGTCACCGCAGTGCGGCGCGCCCCAATGCCACCCGGCGAGTCAAACCCGCTGGAACTCTGGTCGGTGAAAACCAGCTGCAGACCGACGTTGCCAGTCATCGGGAGAGTGCCAATTTCGGTGCGCAGATCAGCCCGAACGTAACCCGTGTAAACCTTTTCATTCACAGTCCAGTCGCCCGGGAACGGCAAATCCGAACTTTCGATGCTGGTCAGAACATAGGTCCCGTCGTTCAGCAGGGTGAACGGATTGTAAGCGACCTGGGGACCAAAACCAAGGAAACCAAGCGAGGCGATCGGCTCGATCAGCGCGCTGGCTGGGATTGGAGCGGACAGGATCGCGCCCGGCAAATTCGGGTTGGTTGTTGTCCCGCCGGCCAGACTGAGGAAGTTTTGCGTGATGTCGCGCGACTTGGTGCGATCGTTGAACGCAAAACCGGCAACGAGTTGCTCAATCAGACCCGATTCGACCTTGCCGACAACTTCGCCGCGGATCGTCCACAGATCATCCTTGGTCCGGGTGTCGTTGATGAAACCGGTCTGTACGATGTTGCGGCCGCCGCCCCAACCGCGCGGGTCGGTCAAGCGGATCAGGTTCGTGTTCGAATAGTCGATGCTGTTCGAGAAGGAGTAAGGGAAACCCGAAGCGTTGCGGGTATAGGTAATCGTGTCAAACGGCAAAGTCGACGCCGCTCCATATCCCAGACCCGAATAGCTCTCAATCTGCTGCAAACGGCGATCCGACTTGGAGTAGGAAACGTCGAGCGACAGAATGACGTCGTCATTCTCGTATTTTCCGTTCCATCCGGCAGCAAAGGTTTCGGTATCGCGGCGATCATAATCGTTGCGAACAACCGGACGCACATTGGTCAGCGTCACGCTGTCCGGGAAAGCCCCGCCGCTGTTGGCGGTGATGGTGGTGCCTGCACCCCAGCCCGGATTGAAGGGGAATTCGATCCCGCGCTGCGGAATTTTCTCGCGATAGTCGGCATAAAAGACATCGATTGACGTATTGAATTCCGAGCTTGGCTCCCATTCGACGGTACCGAACAGACCCAGACGATCCAGATCAACCGAACGCGCGAACGGCTTCATCCCGCCGAGAACAGTAAAGCCAGCATCGTTGGGATAGCCCCAAGCATTGAACCTCTCGACCTGGCTTGGCGAGGACTGGTAGGCTGCACCAAGGGCGATCCCCAGTGTGTCGTCCGCGAACTGATCGACATAGGTGCCAGTCGCGCGATATCCCCAGCCGTCGACATCCGGGTTGAGCGAACCGTCTTCGTTGAACTCAAGGCGCGCGCCAAGAGCGACGATACGACCCGACTTCGCCAGCGGACGGATGGTGCGCAGATCAACCGTACCGGCCAGACCCTGCCCGATCAAACCAGCATAAGGCGTTTTGTAGATGACGCCCTGGTTGATAAGCTCCGACGGATATTGATCATATTCCACGCCGCGGTTGTCGCCCGACGACACAAGTTCGCGGCCATTTAACAGCGATGACGAATAGTCAGGGCCCAGACCGCGAACCGACAAGCTTTGCGCCCGGCCATCGACGCGCTGGACCGCAAGGCCCGGCAGACGGCCAAGCGTTTCGGCGATCGAAACATCAGGCAACTTGCCGATGTCTTCTGCGGAAAAAGCTTCCGCGATGACAGCGCTGTCGCGCTTCAGGTTCACCGCGCTTTCAAGGCTGGCGCGAAAACCGGTAACGACCATTTCTTCGTCGCCGACGGTTTCCATCACCTCGTCTTCGCTTGCGGTTGCGCTATCTTGCGCGAATGCGGGCTGGGCTGCGACGAGCAGCGCGACGCCAAGCGCGGCGGCGCTGGTCGAACGGACCAGGCGGGCGTGGCTGGAAAATTTGAAGCTGTTCACTTTGGTATCTCCCCGAATGCGGCTTATTGCATGCCATCGATGGAGAGAGGCACCTTCAACTAGGGTGGCCAGTTTACACTGGTCCTGAAATTACCTCTCCACATCTCGGGTGCTAGGCTGGCACCCTGCATGACAACAGTATTGGGCATACGTATTCAAAAATGCGGCGCGGCGTTGTTGCAGAAATGCTGCACCCTGCTAATCGTCGTGCCTGTGGAGAGGGACTGCGGTCGTTGGCGGTGAAACCGACATCTTTTGATATTGCCCAGCTGGCAGGGGTTTCGCAGCCAACAGTGTCGCGCGCGCTGCGCGGTAGCACCGCTGTGTCCGAAAGCACACGCAAGCGCATCGAAGCGATAGCGCAGCAGTTAAACTATAAGGTTGATAAGAACGCATCCAGTCTGCGGCTGCGCGAAACCAATACGCTGGCGCTGCTCTTCTATGAAGACCCTCTGCCCGACAGCTCGATGATCAACCCCTTCTTCCTTGCCATGCTAGGGTCGATTGTGCGCGCTTCGGCGCAGCGCGGCTATGATCTGCTCATTTCGATGCAGCAATTTTCATCCGACTGGCACGCCGAGTTTGAGGAAAGCCGCAAGGCCGACGGCATCATCTTGCTCGGCCACGGCGATTTTGAACCCTATCGCGACAAGCTCGATAGTCTGATTGCTAGTGACACCCATTTCGTCCGCTGGGGCCACAACAGCGACGACCAGCTGGGGCCGGTGGTCGGTAGTGACAATCATATGGGCGGGCTGACCGCGACCCGGCACCTGTTGTCGCTCGGGCGGCGGCGAATTGCCTTTGTCGGCGACTGCAGCGACCATTATCCCGAGCTGCGAGGCCGGTATCGCGGGTACGCCGATGGCCTGCGCGAGGTGGGGTTCATCGCGGATCCGGCGTTGCAGGTTGATGCCAACCTGACGGAACAGTCGGGTCGCGACGGCGTGGCCGCACTAATCGCGCGCGGCGTGGAATTCGATGCGATCTTTGCGGCCAGCGACCTCATCGCCATCGGTGCGATGCGCGAACTTGAACGCATCGGCTGTTCGGTGCCTCACGATGTCGCCGTCGTCGGCTTCGATGATATATCCGCAGCCAGCCTGACGCGCCCGCCGCTTACCACCATCCAGCAGGATTTCACCCGCGCCGGAGAAGCGTTGGTTGCAGCGCTGATCGACACCATCCGCGGCGAAACCGTTCGCTCGATCGCGCTGCCGACCCGGCTGATTGTGCGTCAATCCTGCGGTGCCAACCCTGCCTGACTACCCACTTATTCGTATGCATCAGGCCCGCACGCCATTGCCGCGCCCGCACCGGTCTGTCACTTTGCCGTGATGACCGGTGACAAACCGGCGCGGGGAGGATGAAAATGGAGCAGGTCAGCGGAAAGCCGCGCCAGTCAATTGCCGGGCTGATCAATATCAGCTTCGGCTTTCTGGGCATCCAGATCGGTTTCGCGCTGCAGAATGCCAATATGAGCCGGATTTTCCAGACGCTGGGCGCGGCAATGGACGATCTGCCCGCCCTCTGGGTCGCCGCGCCGCTGACCGGGCTGCTCGTCCAGCCGATCATCGGCCATATGTCCGACCGCACTTGGTTGGGCCGCCTCGGCCGCCGCCGCCCATATTTCCTCGCTGGTGCCATCCTTGCCGCGCTGTCGCTGTTCCTGATGCCGCTCGCCGAAATATTGCTGTTGGCGGCGCTGCTGCTGTGGATCCTCGACGCCAGCATCAATGTGTCGATGGAGCCTTTCCGGGCGTTTGTTGGCGACATGCTGCGCAAGGACCAACATACGGTGGGCTATGCGGTGCAGACCGCCTTCATCGGCATTGGCGCGGTCATTGGCTCGGCCTTCCCCTGGTTTCTCGATCATGTCGGCGTCGCCAACGAAGCGCCACCGGGCACCATCCCCGACACGGTCAAGTACAGCTTCTGGTTCGGCGGCATCGCGATGTTCGCCTCGGTGCTCTGGACGGTGGTCAGCACGCGCGAATATAGCCCCGATGAACTGGCGGCTTTCGACGGTCCCGACGATCATGGCGACGACAGCGTGATCAGGCTGCTCGCTGCGCGCAGCCCGCTCGGCAGCGCGCTTTGGGTTGTGGCGGGTGCCGCCGTCATCGCGACCGTGGCCTGGTTCGGGCTGGAAAAAGAGGTCTATCTGCTCGGCGGCTTGCTCGCGGGCTATGGCATCGCCAGCGTTATCGCCATTGCCCTCGCCCGCAGCGGCCATTCCAACAATATGCTCAGTCATATCGTCGGCGATTTCTCCGGCATGCCTCCGATCATGAAAAAACTCGCGCTCGTGCAGTTTTTCAGCTGGGCGGCGCTGTTCATTATGTGGATCAACACCACGCCGGTCGTGGCGCAATATTTTTATGGCACCACCGACCCGCAAAGCGCCGCCTACCAAGAGGCCGGCAATTGGGTGGGCGTGCTGTTCGCCATTTACAACGGGGTGGCGGCAATCGCCGCGCTGACGCTTCTGCCGTGGTTCGCGGCCCGCTTTGGCAAGGTACGCACGCACATGATCGGGCTGACAGCGGGGGCACTCGGCTATGCCAGCTTCTTCCTGCTGCGCGACCCACAACATTTGATAGTCAGCGAAATCGGCATCGGCATCGCCTGGGCCTCGATTCTCGCCATGCCATACGCCATATTGGCGAGCAGCCTGCCGCAGAGAAAACTCGGCATTTACATGGGTTTGTTTAACGTGTTTATCGTCGTGCCGCAGCTGCTTGTAGCAACGGTGATGGGCAATATCATGAAAGCCTTTTTCCCGACCGAACCGATTTGGACCATGGCTTTCGCCGCGCTCGTAATGGGCCTTGCTGCGCTCGCCATGCTGCGCCTGCTCGGTGATGAGGAACGCCCTGCCGCGTGATCAGGTGCCGCAAAAGGTCACATGGGGCGGGGCGTCTGCGGCAGGCGGCCGGGTAAAAGGATCATCGGCATCGCGCGCGCGATAGGGGGCGGATACTTCGGTCATCAGCGCGTCAAACCGGCCAAAATCCTGACGATCCACCGCGTCGTTCAGCGCTGCCTCGACCAGATGGTTGCGCGGAATGACGGTGGGGTTTGCGGTCCGCATCATGGCCAACCGGGCGTTGGTGGGCCCTTCATCGGCGGCCACCCTTGCCCGCCATTTTTCGGCCCAATCGGCAACCGGCGGCGGCAAATCTGACAGGTGCTTGCCTGCAATCTCATCCGTCAGGGATCTGAAAAACAGCGTAAAGTCCACCCCCTGCCCCTGCAGCGCCGCGAACAGCGCCTCGACCAGCGGCTGATCACCCTGCTGCTCGCTCACCAGCCCCAGCTTCGCCCGCATCCGCCCTAACATCGCCGGATAATAACGCCCCGGCACCCCTTCGATCAGCGCCATGGCCGCCGCATGGTCCTCGGCGCGCACCGCCGCAATCGCGGGCAGCAGCGCTTCGGCCAGCCGCGCCAGATTCCAGTGCAAGATATGCGGTTGCCGCCCAAAGGCATAGCGGCCGATATGGTCGATCGAGCTGAACACTGCGGCCGCGCTATAAGCGTCGACAAAGGCGCACGGTCCATAATCAATGGTCTCCCCCGACAGCGTCATATTGTCGGTGTTCATCACCCCGTGCACGAACCCGAGCGCCATCCACTGCGCCACCAGACCGCACTGCACGCCAATTACATGGTCCAACAGCGCGAGGTAGGGATTGGCCGCCTCTGCCGCCGACGGGCAATGCCGTGCGATCGCATGGTCGGCGATCTGGCGCACCGCCTCGGCCCCGCCGTGCGCCGCGAAAAACTGGATGGTACCGATGCGCAAATGGCTCGCCGCAATGCGGGTCAGCACTGCGCCGGGCAGTACGCGGTCGCGCAGCACCTTGTCCCCCGTCGCGACAGCCGCCAGCGCGCGTGTTGTCGGCACCCCCAAAGCCGCCATTGCCGCCGACATCAGATATTCGCGCAGCACCGGCCCCAATGCCGCCTTGCCATCGCCGCCGCGCGAGAATGGCGTTGGCCCCGACCCCTTCAACTGCACGTCATGACGGCTTCCGTCGGGACCAATATGTTCGCCCAGGAGCAGCGCGCGCCCGTCTCCCAGCTGCGGGTTAAATGTGCCAAATTGATGCCCCGCATAGGCCAGCGCGATCGGCGCCGAATCCGGCACCGGAGCCCCGCCCGACAGCAGCGCCGCAATGCCCTCAACGCTCAGCCCCGCCCGGTCGATACCCAGCGCAGCCGCGAGCTTTTCGTTGAAATAGAGCAAACGCGGCGCTGGCGGCTTTGCCGCCTCTGCGGGCAGGTAGAACCCCTCCAGCGTGCGCGCGAAGCTGTTGTCGAAACGGAACATGGACCCGCCCTATCACGCTGCTGCCTCTTGCGCGACCCGCACACTTCGCTTACGCCTCGGGCCGTGACGCAAGGTTCCCCGGAGACGGGGATGAAAAGGGAAGTCCGGTGTAAAGCCGGCGCTGCCCCCGCAACTGTGACCGGCGAGGCGTCTGCCATTATGCCACTGGAGCAATCCGGGAAGGCGGCAGACATTGATGACCCGGCGAGCCAGGAGACCTGCCAGGCGTTGCCGTTATCCGGGGCGGGCGGGGTGCACCGACGCGGACGAGGAACTCCTCGTGCAACGGCTGTTTTGGTCGTTGGATGAAGGAGTTACCATGCGTATTTCAACTTTGCTTGTTACCACAGTTGCGTCCATTGCTGCCCTCCCCGCACCTGCGTTGGCGGAAGGCGACGATGTCGACATCATCGTCACCGCGAGCGGCATCGCCCAGCCGCGCGATGAAGCGGGTCAGGCCATCAGTGTCATCGACACCGCCCGGCTCGACACGCTGCAAAGCGCAACGGTGACCGACGCGCTGCGCACTCTGCCCGGCGTCGCTGTGGCCCAGCGCGGGCCGGTAGGCAGCCAGACCAGTGTCTTCCTGCGCGGAGGCAACAGTGCCCAGACGCTGGTGCTGGTCGACGGGGTGCGCATCAACGATCCGTCGAGCCCCAATGGCGCGTTCGATTTCGGTGCGCTCCAAACCGGCAATTTCGGGCGCATCGAACTTCTGCGCGGCGCCAATTCGGTTATCTGGGGCAGCCAGGCCATCGGCGGGGTCATCAGCCTGACCTCGCTGGCACCCACCGAAGCGCTGGCGGTGCGCGCGGTTGCCGAAGGCGGCAGCTGGAGCACATTGCGTACCAGCGCCAACCTAAGCGGCACCAGCGGCGCGCTACGCGGCAGTATAGGCGGCGGCTATTACCGGACCAGCGGCATTTCCGCGCTGACCGGTGGCACCGAACGCGACGGCTACGATGCTTACAGCGCCAACGGCCGCCTCGATATCGCGCTGGGCGACAATGCCGGAATCGATCTGCGCGGCTTCTACAATCGCGGCCACGTCGAATATGACAGCCCCTTTGGCCCTGGCGCTGATGCCCTGCCAGAAAGCCGCAATCGCCAGTTTGTCGGCTATGTCGGCGCGCACGCGGCACTGTTTGGCGGCCTGCTCGTCAACCGCATCGCCTTCACCCGGACCGAAATCGACCGGCTGGGCACCGATCCCGTCGCCTTCAGCTTCAACAATTTCGATATCAGCGGCAGTATCGACCGCTACACCTATCAGGGTGATCTGCGCGCCAGCGACGCCGTGACACTGGTGTTTGGGGCGGAACATGAAGAGACCCGCACCAGCACGTCGTTCGAAGGCGCTGCGCCCGATCTGGCCGACAACCGCGTTACTAGCAGCTATGCACAACTGATCATCCGTCCCCTGCGGGGGCTAACGCTGACCGGCGGAGTACGTCACGACAATTATAGCGACTACGGCGGCCAGACGACCTTTGCTGCCAACGCCGTCTTCACGCCCAATGGCGGTGCGACCTTGCTAAGAGCCAGCTATGCCGAAGGCTTTCGCGCCCCGACGCTCAGCGAAGGCCAACCGCCCTTTGGCAATCCCGCGCTACGCCCCGAAACGGCAGAAAATATCGATATCGGCGTCGAACAAAGATTGCTGGACGACCGGGCCGTCATCGGCATCACCTGGTTCCGCCGCACCAGCGACGACCTTATCGCCTTCTCCTTTGCTACCTTCCAATCGGAGAATATCGACCGTGCCCGCGCCAGCGGGGTGGAGATCGAGCTCGCCTTGCGCCCGACTGACCAGGTCGATGTCCGCGCCACCTGGTCGCGCATTGATGCCATCAACCGCACGCCCGGCGCTGCGTTCGGCAATCGGCTGGCGCTCCGGCCGCAGGACAGTGTGACACTAACCGCGGATTGGTCGGCACCTTGGGGTGTCAAACTTGGCACCAGCATAAATCTGGTCGGCGACAGCTTTGACGATGCCGCCAACAGCGTCCGGCTCGATGGATATGCCTTGGTCGCGCTGCGAGCCGCGCTGCCCCTGGGCAGCGGATTGGAGGCCTTTGCCCGCGTCGAAAACTTGTTCGACGTGGATTACACTGCCGTCGCCGGCTATGCCACCTATGGGCGCGGCGCCTTTGCCGGCGTGCGCTGGTCGTTGTGACCCGACGCTGCGCTTCTATGCTTGCAGCACTAGCGCTGGCGGGGTGCGGCGGCCCCCCGTCCCCCTCCCCGCCCGCACCGCTGCGCGGCGTGGTGTCGCTGGACTATTGCGCTGACCAGATGGTGCTGGGCCTTGTGCCGCGCGCTGATATCCGTGCCGTCTCGCCTGAGGCCGACAGCGATGCCAGCTTTTCTGCCCCCCGCGCGCGGGGCATTGCCCGTGTTCGGCCGTCATTGGAGGAAATTGCGGCGCTGCGCCCGCGCTATGCCGTGCGCATGTACGGCGGCGCGCCGGGCATTGACCGCCAGCTTGCGGCGCTCGGAATCACTGTTGTCCAGCTTAACTTTGCGACAAAACTGGCCGACATTGCGCCCGAGTTGCAGCGTGTTGGCGTGGCGCTGGATGCCGAACCGCATGCCGCGCGACTGCGCCAGGACTTTCTTGCCAAAGTCGTGGCCGCGCAAAAGACCGCGCCCAATCGGCCGCCGTCACTGCTCTATATCACGCCCGGCGACGTGACGACTGGCCCGGACAGCTTTGTCGGCGAGGTCATCCGCGCCGCCGGCTTTTACAGTATCCGCAAAGCGCCGGGCTGGGGCAGCCTCCCGCTCGAAGCGATGGTCCGCCGTCCCCCTGATGCGGTGCTGCGCGCTTTCTTTGACAGTCCACGCTACCGGCAGGACCGCTGGTCCTCATCGGCACACCCGCGTTTGCAACAGTTGCTTGCCGACGTGCCAGCAGCAACCGTGCCCGGCAGCGCTCTGGGCTGCGGCAACTGGCTCGCGGGCGATGCCATTGCCGCGCTGTCCAAGCTGCGCCAAAGCATCAACGCGCCGTCATGACGTCATCAGTTCGCCTGCCTGCCATCCTGTTGGCCTTAATCACTATGTTGGCACTCGCCAGCCTGGCCGCGGGTCCAACCGGCTTCGATCCCACCATTTGGCAAGCCGCAGCAGGCGGGGCCGACCCCGCCGCTCGCATCATCATTGTCGAACTGCGCCTGCCACGCACTCTGGCCGCCTTGCTGGTCGGCTTTGCACTGGGTCTGTCTGGGGCGGCATTGCAGGGCCTGACGCGCAATCCGCTGGCCGAACCAGGCGTGCTTGGCGTCTCGGCATGCGCGACGCTTGGCGCGACCTTGATGCTCTATTTCGGCATTGCCGCCGCATCGCCGCTGGGCGTTGCTGGAGGAGCGATTGCGGGAGCGCTGCTCGCGACGGCCGTGCTCGCCGCCTTTGCCCATCGCTTGATAGGCCTGGCGACGCTGATCCTTGTCGGCGTCGGTTTGTCGAGCTTTGCCGGGGCGCTGATGGCGCTACTTCTCAACTTTGCGCCCAATCCCTTTTCGCTGTCGGACCTCGTCAATTGGTCGCTGGGCAGTGTTGCCAATCGCTCGCTGCGGGATCTCGCTTATGCGCTCCCGCCGGTGCTGCTTGGCACCGTGCTGGTCTTACGCGCGCGCGGCGCATTGACCCTGCTGTCGATTGGTGACCTTGCAGCGATGGCGCACGGGCTGGACTATCGCCGTACGAGGATGTTGATTATTGCCGGCACCGGGCTGGCTGTAGGCGCAGCAGTAGCTTTGGCGGGAGCGGTTGGTTTTGTCGGCATCGTGGCCCCGCATCTCGTGCGCCCATGGGTCCGCCACGATCCAGGCCGCGCTTTGCTCCCCTCGGGCATGCTCGGGGCAGCCATGCTGTTGGTGGCCGACCTGATGGTCCGGCTGCTGCCGACTGGCACCGAATTGCGCCTAGGGGTCGTCGCCGCGCTCGTCGGTGCTCCCTTGTTCATGCTGATTGCCTGGCGGCGCGGAGTAAACGCGCGTGACTGAACTTGTCCTCGACGGCCTGTGCGTGACGCGGGGTGCCCGAACCCTGCTGCATCCGCTCAGCGCCCGCATCGCGGCAGGCGAAATTGTCGCGGTGGTTGGCCCGAACGGAGCGGGAAAATCGACGCTGCTGCGCGCCATTGCTCAGCTGATCCCGGCTGGTGGAGGCGCGCAATTCGGCGCGGCAGCACTGCCCGCCTTGTCACCGCAACAACGTGCGCAGCTGGTAGGCTATCTGCCCCAGTCGCACCATGTCGCATGGCCGATGCCGGTGCGTGAAATGATCAAGCTGGGCCTTTATGCCCGTGGAACCACCGGATCCGGCGCGGCTGGCAGCGGCGAAGTCGATGCCATGCTCGCGCTATGCGGCATCTCGCATCTTGCCGACCGCTCGGTTGAGGGGCTGTCGGGCGGTGAATTGGCGATGGCCGCGCTTGCCCGCGTGCTCATCGCGCGCAGCCCCCTGCTGCTGCTAGATGAACCTGTCGCGGCGCTTGACATCGGACGGCAATATCAATTGCTGGAACAGCTAGTGGCGCTAGCGGCGCAGGGGCGCACTCTGTTGATCGTGCTGCATGATCTGGGCTTGGTAAGCCATTTTGCTAGCCGGATCTTGTGGCTTGGCGATGGTCATGTTGTGGCCGACACGCCTTGCACCGCCGGCGCTATCGATACCCATGCCGGCCAGCTTATGGGCCGGACGCCACAATGGACGCCCGACGGCACCCTTTACTTTCAGCGTTAGTGCCAATCAGCGGATGGCTGCGGCCAATTTTGTACCCACCAAACCGCGCCGCGTCGCCGGGGTCAGCGCCCTCAGCATGTCGCGCGCAAATGCACGCAGCTCGGGAAAGCCGGGCGAGGACTCTTGCAGGCGCGCAGACGACATGCGGACCAGCACGCCATCGCCGATTTGCCCCGACAGCGATGCCCGCAGTCGTTTGCGCCGCTGTTCGCTGGAATCTTGCGGCAAATCCTCGCCAACGCGGGTCCAATAGAGCACGTCTTCGAACCGCTCGCCCAACCGTGCCGTTATCTCGACAATGGGCAAGCTCGCACCGCTGGCAAGCGGCAAGGCCGCCTTGCGGTGGCTCACTAGCTGAAACCCCACGGCAGGATAGCAGGTTTCGGGCCGATGCAGTTGCAGGGCATCACTTTGCCGCGCACCATATGTCATCAGGCACATCACCGGCCGCGTTGTTCCAACCGTCGGCTGATAATAGGCGCGAGCCATGATTTCATCATACAGTCGGTCGGCCAAACTGCCTTCAGACGGCGGCAACACCACGCCCAATCCGCGATCGATCTTCCACAAACCGAAGGACTCGGGGACCGACTTTTCCAGTTTTTCCTCGGGCATCAGCCGGACATATTCGTCCGGGTGCATCCAAAGCGCACCGCCCGCCGCCGCCGCGCAGCCAAGCCCAAAAATTATGTCGCGCCGGTCGATCATACGGCCTCGGCCTCGTCAGTGCGGAAAAGGCGCCGGATGATCAGATCGGTCAGAACCATCAACGACAACGACAGCGCGAACAGCAAAATCCCGGCAAAATTGTGGATGAAGCCCTGCGCCACGGCGTCGCCGAAATAATAGGTTATCAGGATCAGCACGAGGACGCGGATCAGGTTCACGAAAATCGAAATCGGCAAAATTGCGACCAGCAGCGCCAGCGAGTGTTTCCAGTCGGCGCGGTGGAGGAGGTAGATATAGAAGAGGCTAATTGCGATCAGGCCGAACAGCGAATTCATGCCCGAACAGGCATCTTCTACCAACAATTGATATTGCGCGATGAGGATGACCACGCCTTCGCGTTGCACCGGATAATCGAAATACGACAAAAGCGACGCAGCAGCGTTGGAGATCATATGCTGCAGTCCCATCGTCAGGCTATCGATAACCCAGCCCGGCGGTGGAATCAGCATAGCCAGATAGAAAAAGGGAAAGGGTCGAGCCCAAAGGGGGCCAAAGCCGGTTCGCCGGACCAACAGCATATAGCCGAATGCCACCACCGCCGCCGCTTCGACGACCAGCAAATCCAGCGCCCGGCCCAATGCATAGGCAGCGACGAGGGGCACCAGCAGCAACAGCAGCAACCAGCCGGGCGGCGGCGCGGTCTGCCGCGCTTTCAGCTCGTCTTTGCAATGATGCAGCAGCCACAGTCCGGTCGCCAATACAATCGGGCCATGGGCACCCGCCTCTGTCGACCAATTTTCCTGCGACAACCTGATCAGCGTGGGGATAGCGACCAACAAATAGGCGGCAATGGCCAGCGCATTGGCGCGCAGCAACGCCGACAGACTGCTGTCACCGCCACTCACGCTATTGAGCGCGGGAATCTCAGTCGAGGATATTGAGGAAAGTCCCGACGACATTGGTTCCGTCTGCCTGCAATTCTTTGATTAATGTTTTGATATCGGCGGCGTAGCTGTGATCTCGGCGCGCCACGACCAAGGCATAACGCAGTAAGGATGCAATGCGGCGCGCGTCGCCATAAAGCGCCGCAGGCGGACAATCGACAACGGTCAAATCGAAACTGCGAACCGATTCATTGACCAGCAGTTTCAATTTCTGCCGTGCCAGCAAATCCGATGAATCACCGCGTACTTGGCCCGCATAGATCACCGACAAATTGGGGCGCGCATGCGACACAAGAAATGGCGGCTGATCATCCTCTGCGGTCAGAAAGTCACCCAATCCGGCCACTGGCTGCGGCGTGGTAAAGACATTCTGTACCCCCGGATCGCGCAAATTGCCGTCGATCAGCAGCGTGTTGACCCCAGCCTGCGCCATGGCGAGCGCCAGATTGGTGGCCAGAAAGGTGCAGCCGCTGCCCGCGTTCGGTGCGCACACCGCGATTGCTCGCCGCCCGTTGTGCAAATGCTGCGACAACAGAAAATTGCGTAGTGCCGACAAGGATTCGCCTGCCGCCGAATTGGGGGCAACGATCGCTTGCATGTTGGTCGCAACGCGCAGCGGCGCCGCGATGTCGGTGTCGGTTGCCGGTGCGGCAGCCTCGGCAATTTTGCCGCTATCAATGGCTTCGGGATTGTCCATCTGCGTCACTCGGCTGCCACGGGTGTGGGACCCGGCAAACGCAGGATACGCCCCAGCCGCTTGGGCTGGTCTGACACCAAACGACCCTGCATCATCCCGATCAGCGGCACGCCATCGATGGCCAGGTCATCGGGGCCGCGTACCTTGCGATTAAGTAGCTCGAACAGCAGCGCGAGCAAAATCCCCAGTCCAAGGCCCAAGGCGATAGCTCCCAGCATCACGGGAATCGTGCGCGGAAAGGTCGCGTCATCCGGCGGTGTCGCGCTGCTCAACAGCGTTAACCCTGCATCGGCCGACTGCGCCTCTTGCTCCTCCTTGGCGCCTTTGATCTGCGTCTCGTTCAGCTGGGCGCGTAGCACGGCGACATCATTTTGCAGCTGCTTGGCCTCGGCCAGCTTGCCGCGCTGCGACAGCACGCGTTCGCGCTGGGCATTGAACAACGCCCCAACCGATGGGCCGGTCGGTGCCGGAGCCGCCGATGCGCGCGCATTGGCGGCCGCCGCTGCCCGTTCCTGCGCGGCCGCATTGGCGGCGATGTCGCGCTGGCGCAGCAGCGCAACATAGTCGGGATGATTGGGCCCCAAAGTCCGCGACGCGGTTGCAATGGCCGCTTCGACTTGTGCCAGTTGCATCTGCGCCGGGCCTGGCCCGGAAACCTGCACCGGCATCGGTGCCATAGACACAGGCGCTACCGGCGCGCTGGAAGCCAGCGCTTGCAACCGCGCGGTATCCGTGTCGACACCCTCGTCTTGCAACACGATGTCATTGGCCTTTTCAAATTCGGCCTTGCGCGCCTCAGCCTGCGCCAGCTTGGTGCGCAGCTCGGTCGTCTGTTCGCGGAACCAGCGCGCGTTTTTCTGCGCGTCCTGCCGCTTGAACTGGATGGTCTGTTCTTCATACGCCTCTTGCAAGGCGTTGGCGATGCGGGCCGCCGCGTCGGGCGACGAACCCCGATAGCTGATCTCCAGTATGTTACTGGCGTCGATCAACCGCGCTTCCGTGCCAGCAATGATGATGCTCGCTAGCCACCGCCGAAACGGCTGGTCGCTGTTCGATTGTTGATATTGCGCGGCCATATCGGCCGACCCCGCCCAACCCAGCTTGTCGACAGCGCGTCCGGCAACCCGATAATCCTTGATCAGCTCGATCTGCGTCTTGGTATAAGCGCGCGCGTAAGAGGACGACAACACCTCACCGGTCACCGGGTCAGGCCGGATGATCTCCAACATGACGCGCGACGTTGCTTCATATTGCTTGGGGATCAGCTTGACGATGGCCACGCCCGCCAGAATGGACGCCAACAATGCGACGATGATGATGCTCCGTCGCATCATCAAAATTCGCAAAAACTGGGTGATGCTCATTGTTCAATCATCCATTGCATAGCGGCGTAAGCATGCCGCCTTCACCGAAGCTAAAAAATCCGTTGCCCGATCCGTATGGTATCATTGGGCTGGATCGGAGCATTCATATCGACTTTTGGCAATTCTACACCGTCACGAATCACCTTGACGCGGCGCTCGCTGCCTTGCGCCGTCACCCCGCCGCCGCGCGCGATGGCCATGCGCAGCGACATGTTTCGTTCCAGTTTATAAGCGCCTGGCCCATTGACTTCACCATAGATGTAAAATTGCGGAGCTTGCGCCACAAAAATGCGGTCGCCCGGATTGACGATAACGTCCTGCGCCACATCGCCGGTGGCCACCGCCACCATGTCCAGTTTCAACACTTCGCCGCTGTTGCGCGCTAGCGTGATGATATCAGCCGCAGTCCCCCGTAATCCACCGACCCGCGCCATTATCTCGGACAAGCGGTAGGCGCGGTCGATCGCCACTATACCAGGCGTTGCCACTTCACCCAGCACTGTAACATAGCGGCTGGCAAAGCTCACCACCGTCACCGACACGGCGGGCTCGTTAAAATATTGTCCCGCAATCAGCGCGGCCCTGATCTCGTTGCGCAGCTGCAATACGGTACGGTTGATAGCCGGGATATCCCCAATGAAGGGCAACTGGATCGTCCCATCAACTTGGATTTGCACGCGCGAACGGAAATCATCACGGCCCAGCACCGCAATCTCTACTATGTCGCCCGTGCCCAGCACATAACCATCGGATAGGGTGACCGGCGCCTCGGCAACGGACGGAGCTGCGGGCGTTGTTGTCATGGTCAACGGGTCAGCTGATTGCGCAGCAAGCGGCACAGTTGACGCTGCACAGGCAAGTGCCAGTAGCAAGGACAGCATAGAGCAAAATTGGCGGAAAATTGTCATTTCTTGTATCCAGCTTTCAAAAGCTCAGCCCCAGCGACAGACCTGCAAAGGAAGCATTATAGTCAAAGAATGTTCCATTCGCATTGCGTCGTTCATGGCCCGCGAATAGCCGCAGATTTAGCCGTCGCCCCACATCCATGCTTATGCCGCCGTCGATCAGCCGCAAATTCTCGTTGGTAATGGTCTGCAGACTGGGAACCACATCATAACCGTAGCGGCGTTTGGTAATGGACCCGCCAAGATCGAACTGCACCCGCTCGCTGAAGGCATATTCCAGCCGAACACGGTGGGGTGTGGACACCACAAAACCGGAATCACTGGACAAGCTGTTGCCAATTTCGCGGCCAGTTCCGGCTGACACGCGCAAATTAGGGCCAATCAACGCCGTCAGATCAAGGGCCCAAACGACGCCTTTGAAGCTCTGAACAAACAAATTGTTGCTGTCCAACCGGCCATATCCCACCGATGCGGTGGCCTGCACGCGGCTGCCAATGTCGCGCTTAATCTCCAGCCCAACTTCGTCGAAGTTGTAATCGGTATCGCCGCCGGCCGCATAAGCAATCGGCGACAGCTCGGTGATCCGGCGGCTGCCATATAAGCTCAGTTCGCCGACTGCCGGGCTGGAATAACGAAGCCCACCGCGATAGGTGGTCGCGGAATACTCCGCGCGCGCGCGCTGTGCGCTGCTATTGTCTGCCTTTTCATAGGTGATACCGGCAAATGGGGCTAGGCCCGGCGTCCGGCCGCACGCCAATGTAACACCGTAGCGCTGGATATTCTCTATATTGGTTACCCCGGGCGCACTTGGATCAGGCACAATAACAATATCGCGTAGATCCGATTGACGCCGTTGGAAGCCAACTTCCGGCGAGACGCGGCATGGTCCAACCGGAACATCTACATTAGCGTTTATCGCGATTCGTTCGCTATCAAGGTCGCTGTTGTTGGCGTGAAACACATAGCCAAGCCGCCCGCTGAGTTGCACTTCGGCGGTGCCCACCATCCTTGCCAGCGTCAACGAGACACTAGGCGAGACGATATAGTCCTCGACCTCCAAACCGCGCTGCTGTGCCAGCAAAGCCGATGATCGCGCCGAATTATCCTCGTACACGCCGCGCAGGTCGAACGCGATTTCGGTCACCGATCCGCTTGACCCTTGGGCAAACGCCGGTCCCGCAGCGGGCAACAAAGCCAGCCCGGTCAAGCTTGCGACCCCCCGGATAGTCAAGAAAATGCTCCGCATTGCGCGTGCCACAAGCCTATAGGCTCCATCGCCGACCCGCGCCCATGCCCCGAACGCAGTTGCCCCTCGATGAACGGCGTATTTGATATCATTCTCTGCACGTTTCATCTCTACCTAATTGGTTGGCCGCCCCGCGCGGTGCCTGCCCTATTTCTCGGGCGTCGCGGCTTTCTTTGCCGCTGGCGCGGCAGGTGGCTTGAAAGCCGCGCTGTATTTTACCTTGTCCTTGCCCTGCGCCAAAATGCCGTTGACGGCATTGGCCAGCTGTTGCTGGCGACGTTGGTTGGCCAAAATTTCCTTAGCAATTGCGACCGCATCGTCGCCGGACACGGGGACCAGCTGCGTGTCACGAATACGGTTAATTCGCACGCTGTCCCCTTGCGGCAGCACGAACACGGCATCGGGTGCAAGCGCCACAATCTGCCGGGTGATGGCGGGATCAGTCTGCAAGGCATCGATCACGCCAAAGGACAGCTGACTATTCAGCTTCATCGATGCCAGGTAGGCCTGCACCTCGGGCATGGTGTTCAGCGGCTCCAGGTCTTTCAGCAATTTCGGCGTGTTGCTGTTGACGGCGATCTGCTCGACCAGAAAAATGCGGCGCTGATCGAATAGCAGCGGATTTTCCGCTACAAATTCGGTGGCCTCTTCGGTCGAAACCGGCGGAGTCTTCGCCGTCACCGATTTTTCAAACATTGCGATTAGCGCCATTTGCTCAGCGCGCTTTTTCGTCAACACGCCCTCGGGGGACTTGTCGAGCTCGCGCTCGACCGCCGCTTGCGTGAGCAAGGTGCGGTTAATGATATTCTGCAAAGCCCCACGCTGAAGCGCGTCCTGTTCGGCCGCGTTGCGGCCCTTGAGCCCGCCCAACTCGTTGTTGAGCTCGGTCTGGGTAATTTCGACCCCATCGACGGTCGCGACCACCTGCCCGGTTGGCTCGGCATCCGACGAGCATCCCGCAAGTGCCAAAAAGCTGATAGCGGCGGCGGCAACAAACAGATTTTGACGTTTCATCGAATCTTCCTGAACTAGGCAAGGAATTTATGCGTTTCGGCCATCTAGGGCAGCAACGGCTGAGGCTCAAGGATATAGAAGCGATGTGCTGTGATCGGGCGCACAATGTCCCGAATTTCGACACCGGGCACCCAATTTGCTAACGGCCCGCCGACTTGGGGCACCAGACCAACTCACAAGCGGCTTTGCTCAATAAGCGTTGGGATGAACCAGCACCTTCAGCGTCCCTAGCACAATCGCCACATCGCGCGACAAGCGCCAGCCGTTGACATATTCAAGGTCAGATTGCAGCCGTTGCTCAAGGTCGCTGCGCCTTGCGGTGGCACCTCGAAATCCGCGGATTTGCGCTAGGCCGGTAATCCCGGGTTTCAGCGCATGACGCACCCAATATTGCTCACTCACTTCCCAGAACAACCGATCGCCGGCCAGCGACCCCAGCGCGTGCGGGCGCGGTCCTACAATGCTCATGTCGCCGCGCAAAACATTGAATAATTGAGGCAATTCATCGATACTTGTCGCGCGGATTATCCGCCCAACCCTCGTAATGCGATCATCATCGCGCTGCGTTGACTGGTTGCCTGCCGCGTCGCACTGCTCGGTCCGCATGCTCCGGAACTTCAGAATCATGAACATGCTGTTGCCTTGCCCGACCCGCGCCTGCTTGAACAATGCCGGGCCCGGGCTTTCCAATTTGATCGCCACCCACACCAACAACAGCAGCGGCGAAAGAAAGATGATGGCCGGAATAGCGACGGCTAGATCAAATGCGCGCTTTTTGATGCGGTTGGTCAGGCTTAGCGGACCGCGCGACACCAGCAACGTGTCGGTCCCGCCAACTTCGTTCAATCCGATGGCCCCTAGCCGCTGGTTGCCTTGCAGCATGAATTCGCCGCTGACCGAACTTCCCTTCAGGATGATCGACCACAGCGACTGCCGCTTCAGCGGGCATGAAACAATCACCCGGTCAAAGGGCCGCACCAGTTCGGCAATGCGATTCAACATCGCCGGATCGGCCAGATCGGGTTCCAGCCCCGCAGTGCGGGCATTCATCACCACACAGCCATGGCCTGCGGGTGGTGGATCGCCGCCGTCAATGATAAACAGATTGTCGGTCAACCGCCCGCGCAGCTGTTGGTAATACATGCGGTGGCAGATCAACCGTCCGCCTGCGATGCCGATCACGCTCATCGCCAGCGCGCTGGCAAAACCCACGCGCGAAACCAGCACGCCAGTCTTCGTCGCAAAGGTGGTTAACACGATGATCAATGCGGTCAGGATCAGCGCGAACAAAGCCCGGCGAGCGCTCTCAAAATAGCTTTCCAGAACATTCAGACTATAGGCCGACTGATTGGCAGCGATCAGCAAATATATGCCCAACGTGGTCAGCCCCAGGTCAACACCGGCGGGCTCCAGATAGACATCTTCACGGATTTGTTCCGCCAGCGTGAAGGCCAACAGGATCGACAGACTGTCGACCAGGCCAAAGGAAAAATAGGCGGCAATGCGGGCCCGCTGCCGCGATTGCACGGGGCGGGTCGGCACGGCATCCACTGGATCCGGTTTCATGCTCGCCGTCTCGATGTTCACTTTATCGCCTTCGGTCGCCTTGGCCCCCGCACTTCGCTGCCCGAACTACATGCAAAAACTGCGTTACGATTGCCTTTACTAAGCAAAGCGCAGATAGGACACAAATAATTGCTGCACTGCACCTTGAACCGTTGCGCGCAATAGACCTTGCTGCTTGGCAAGGGTTTGGAGCTGGGCCGGATGCGGCAGCCCCCTTGCCTCGCTCGGCTTCACCGCATCACATAGAACAGCGCCATGGCCAGCATCGCCAGCGTTAGCAAAAGCAAGGCATATCCGCCAAATTCCGACAGTTTCCGCTCGAGACTGCGACGCCGGTCAGGTACGAACGCGCCCAGCGCTGCGTGGTCTACAGGCAATCGAAAGGGATCTTTTTCCACCATGGCATGCTGCTCCCCAACTCGTCCCGTCTGGCGCGGGAATGTCCCAAATTTGCACAGCAAAGGGCGAGCAACAAGCAATATTTGCTGCAATAGCGGCGGACCTCGGCCTGGCGACGTCAGCACCGCCCATCTTGAACCCGCTCATCCTGCACTTTGTTGCCGCAGCGGCGCGCCATGCCAGGTCGAATGATTGCCTTGATCGGCGACCCTGCCGCGCGCTGAACCTGATTGTTCATGATGGAACAGCCGATACAGTTGCCCAACGTGATGTGGTGATAGTTGTCGGTGCGAACGGTGTTATTCTCGATGGTCACATTTTGCAGCGGGGCATCCCCCGTTGTGTCCATTTGCGTGATGCCCTGTGTTTTGCCTTCGACCAGATTGAGCGCAATGCGGGCACCGACAACGCCGTTTCGCATTTGGATGGCATCGGAATGATAGCCGTCTTTCCAAACCCCGGCGCAATTACGTTTTGCTAGGCCCAGCTGGACCTGACCATTGACCAGGCATTCGGTCGGCTTGCCTATTGGATTGCCAAATTGGTTGCCGGTAATCGTCAGGCCGTTCACGCGACTCACAATCATGCCATCCTCGCCCAGCGCCACAAATTTGCTATCAACAATGGCGACGTTGCGAGCTTGGTCGACAACCACCCCCTTCTTGGCGGCGGTTATCGTCACACCCTCCAGCCGGATATTGGCCGCAGCCTGATGGATCAGCACAGCATAACCATTGCCAGCCCGGCCGTGCGCACCATCCTTTGCCGACACTTTGCCTCCGCGCCAGCGCACATTGGTACCGCGCACCACCAATCCGGCGACCGAACTGCCACCCGCGTTGATGGTAACCTCGCGGCGATACTGCTTGCTAATCGTTATCGTCGTGCAGTTACCCTTCAGGTTGATAACCTCGCCGCCCTGCGCCGATGCAAGTAGGGCGGTGATGGTCGCGCATGTTGCGGTCAAACTCATAAATAGGCTCCTGCGGCCACAGCCCCGCTGCGCACGGCTCTGGCAAAATCAAATGCCATCGGCGCGTCGGTCACAATTGCCCGCGCCGGGCTACCCGGCTGTAGCACATAATCCCCCCCACCAGCACCCGTCGTCGGCCCGCTTGTCGTATGTGCGGGGCGGGTGAACTGCGGGCCATTTCGCCGGGGTCGCCTATGCCAGCACCGCCGTGCCCGGCGTCAAAAGAATAAATTGCTGGGCCGGTTCAGCCGCCACATTGCAAATAATTGCGAGGTGTTTGCTGGTTTAGTCATGCCTCTTGCTGCATCAGCCGTCGCCTGGCCACGAAACAAATAGGATACAAAGCCTAACTGCTGATTTGTCAGCTGTCAGAAAGCGATTCTTCTTGTAGTCAGAAATTCAGCCTAGAATCAGGGCAGCAGCGCCGGCAACCGGTAACCAGCAAAGCACCGCCGAGCCAACTACCACTCCCGCGCGCCAGCGCAGGCTACGCTCGGACCGTGCCCCTGCTTCTCCGGTTAGCCGCGCAGCCAACTCTGCTTGCAAAGCCCGCGCCGGGCTAGGTACCGCTTCAACATTCGCGTCGTCCGCCAGAGTTACCAGCACCGGTTGAGTGGTCGCAATCTCGCGCACATACTCTGAAGCGCGACGATTTTTCACGGCCAGCATAGCACCCCCCCCCCTGACAAGACTCCGACCTGCCACGGTGCGGTTAACAAAAGCTTGCCCGAGCTGCCTCACACCCCGCGCGAAACCGCGATAATTGATTTTTTCAGACCCATCACGCGCTCGAAGCGGATTTCGGATTGGGGAAACAGCGTACGCATCTGCGCCGTCGTCAACAAAATCGACGAATCCACAAATTTATATGCGGTATCCAGATCCTTGGCTCTGCCAGCCGTTGCCAGCGGCAATGCCATCATCAACCGCGCGCGCAGCGGGTGGGGTAACCACTGCTGCATCGGCAGCTTGGCGAAATGCGGATCAACCGGGAACCAGTAGTTGGGGGTCTGCACATAGTGGGCAAGCGCCACCCGCTGCACCTCGCGCGCAAACGCCGCCATACTGCCCCACTGGCCCACATGTTCAATCACCGAATTGCTATGGTACAAGTCATAGGACTGGTCAGCGATGTCCAGTTTGCAGGCATCGCCAACGACAAAATTGAAAACATCACTTTCGGCATCACTCTGCTCGAATTCCGAGGCATAAAGGTTGACGAGATCAATCTTGACCTCCTGTTCGCGCAGAAAGGGCAACCCGACCCTCCGCCAATATTGGGACCGTCCACCGACATCGACAATCCGCAACGCGCCGTCGCGGCGCGGCAGCCGCACGATCAGTTCGCGCAGAAACAAATCCCGTCGCGCGCGGAATTTTTCCGAAAGGCTTGTCGATCCTGTCACTACTCGCTCCCTGTTATCAGACATTTCTCGCGTCAACGCCCGAAACATCAAGCGCTTTTGCGCGCATCGCTCGTCTCGTTTTCAGCCATGACCGCGCGCCGCTCAGCGCCGGCTTCTCGATCAGAAACCAAGACAGCGCGGCCAACGGCAGCACTGCCACCAAATTGGCCGCCGCCA
Source organism: Sphingopyxis sp. sgz302558 (assembly GCF_057220455.1). NCBI lineage: Bacteria > Pseudomonadati > Pseudomonadota > Alphaproteobacteria > Sphingomonadales > Sphingopyxidaceae > Sphingopyxis > Sphingopyxis sp. sgz302558. The sequence continues at coordinate 54,707 of NZ_JBXPUZ010000003.1, forward strand.
TCCAGCGATGATCGGCAACCAAGTCCGGCACCAGTTGCTGCAACAAAACCATCACCGGAAACGCGAGAATATAGATACCATAGGAAAAATCGGGCCAGTGCGCCGTCACCGCGCGCGCCGGTCCGCCGCCGAACACGCCGGTCAGCACCAGCGTGAATGCCGCCGGGGTGGCGAGCAGCGCCGATCCCAGTAGCTGGTGCTCGGCAATCGCCAGCACCGCCAGCCCCAGACTCAACCACCACGGCGGCATCGCCCGCGCGCGCTCCAGCCAAACCAGCGCCCCCGCCGCAAAACAGCCCCACAGCCGCATCCAGATGTCGAGATTGTAAAGCAACCCGCCCGTGGTCGCCGGAAACGCCGCCCACCATTGCTGCGCCGCCGCCCAGACGATGCCCGCTACTACCGACAGCACCAGCACCGGCCGCACCAGTGCCGCGCGCCGATGCCCGATCACCGCAAATCCCAGCGCCATCACCAGATAACAGCGCAGCTCCCAAGGGATGGTCCACAGAGAAGCGTTGACAGCCCACAAGCCCAGCCCTGATGGATTAGGCAGTGCGTATTCCGCCTTTACCATCGTAAAATTCAGAGCGACGAAGCGTAGGCTTTGGGGATCAGTCAGATAAACTGCGGGATTACTGCTAAGGAATGCAAAGCCAATCAGGGTCAGAATTGTGCTCAAGATTATCGCTGGCCAAATCCGAGCCACACGCATCAGCAGGTAGGCCAGCACGCCAGGCTGACGAAACAGACTTTGGCAAATCAGAAAGCCGCTAACGAAAAAGAACCCATTTACCGCAACATGCGAAAACGGAAGGCCGACCCACAATTCTAATTCGTCTTGACTAAGAGCACCTGTCGAGAACCAATAGCAATGTGTCCAGATCACTGCCGACGCTAAAACCAGCCGCGCCCCGGTAAAGTTATTTCCGTCCGCCGCCAATTGCGCGTCGCTAATCCCTTGCAAGCCCTTGTCTCCCTACCCTGCCACGACCGGCGCTATCGCGTTGCAAAGGTCCGCACAATGGCTAATGGCCTCGGGCATGATCGCGCGCCTCCGCCACCATTTCCCCGCGCTCGCCTCGGTGACCATCCGCGCGGTCGGGGTTGCGCTTGGATTTCTCATCGTCATCATCATCGGCCGCACCTGGGGGCCAGAAGGCAGCGGCGTCTATGGTCTGGTCAGCCAGACCGCGATGTTCCTGGGCATCGTTGCCGTGGGCGGGCTGGATCTTGCCGCGGTGCGCGCCCTGTCCGGCATCGATCCGGCGACAGAGCGCTTGGCGGGGGGGGCGATCGTCCGCTTGCTTGCGATAACGGCGGGCTTGGCCGCCGTCCCCGTTACCCTGATCTTCCTATTCGGCAATCGTGCACTCGCGCTGCTGATTAACGAACCCCTGCCCGTCCAGGCGCTGGCCGCGCTGATGGCGCTGCTGCTTGCGCGCGCCATAGCGCGCATGATGTCGGCCATTTTGCGAGCGCAGCACTTTTTCTTGCTTGGTCAGGCAATGGATGCCGCCGTCATCCCCGCACTCTTCGGTGCTGCGCTGCTGCTGGTCGTCGGGGCATCGGTCGAAAGCTTATTGTTCTGGATGATGGTCATGGCTATCGTCGCCATCGCCTTCGGCTTCGGTGCAATCTTTCTGGTCTATTTCATGGCCCGACGCTCAGGACGCACAGCGATCGCGCCCGGGCTGCAATCCATGGCAGCCACCGCGCTGCCACTGTGGGGTGTGACGATCGCGCTCAACTTTGCCGATTGGTACGGGCTCACCGTCGTCACCTCGCAGCTGGGCCTTGCAGAAGCGGGCATCTACCGCGTCGTCATGCAATTCGCGACTGTCTTTTCGTTGCTGTCGACTGGACTGTTCGGGGTGTATTCGGTGCGCATCGGTGCGGCACAGACCAAGGCCGACTGGGCTGCCGTCGCGCGGCTCGTCCGATCGGCGACAATGCTGTCCGCCGCGCTTGTCACCGTTCCCGCGGTCATCCTCATCGTAGCGGCAAAGCCGGTTTTGGGCATTGTCGGGCCGGAATTCCAGAGCGGAGCGACGGCGTTGCAAGTCGGCCTCGTCGGTCAGATTCTCTATATCGCCACTGGGCCCGCCGGTCTGACGCTGGCGATGACGGGGCATGCCCGCATCAATCTGGCCATCACCCTTATCAGCACTGCCAGCCTTATAGTCTTTGCCCCGCTGGCCGCCTCGCATTATGGCACCATTGGTGTGGTTGGCTGCATCTCGGCGCTGCTCGTGGCGCGCAATGTGGCGTCGCTCGCCTTCGTCCGCCGCCAACTCGGAATCAATGCGCTAAGCGGCCGGTATCATCCGCCCGCTTGACCGTTGCCCGAACTGCCCAACCGGCAGTGATGATAACGACACCGTCTCCTGTTTAGGCACGCCTACGGGCCGCGCCAATATCGCTACTACCAGGCCCAATATGGCAAATACCAGCGGGTGTCCCTCCTGTTGGCTCAAAACCGACTTGATGACAATAAAATTGGCCAATGCGATGACCGCCGGGATGATCCACAGATTGGTGCTATTGTGCTCGCGTATGCCTCGGCCACCGCCACGAATCGCGGCAATAAAGAACATTCCAAAGTAAACAAAAAATCCTATTAAACCAATTTCTAGCAATATTGACAGATAGTAGTTGTCAATTGTTAGAACGTCATTACCATTTCTGAACCCAAGCGTCTCTGCGGCTTGGCCTATACCGTAGCCCCAGGGACGTTGCAAAAAGTCGTCGATGCCCATTTGGACTTGTAACTGCCGAGTTGCATCGCTTGCGGCTTGGGCGCCACTTCCCCATACCATGTTACGAAGACGCCGAACTGTAAACGTCGCAATTATGAAAAACACAAAGAGGACTGGATAACTTAATGTGATGGCAGGTCCAAAAAGACTGTTCCGATCATGTTTCCACCGACGCGCACCCCAAAAAAGGATGTAGAACATGAACGAGAGGAGGAATCCAACCACCCCAAGCCGTGAATCTGTTGACAGGACAACAGTGAAAACAACCGGTAATGTAAGTGCCGCTGCAATTTTTGTTGCAAACGTTTTCCCTGCAATCGCAAAGTGTAAGATGAACGGCGTAACGAGAGCCAGAAATTCTGCGAAACTGAGAGGGGTAGTGTATTTCGCTTGCACCCGGTAAATGCCGGTTGCAGCCCGCCGTGCGCCAGACAGTGTTCTCTGGACTGACTCGTCATCTACCGCCAAAAATGACGGAATGTGCCCAGCCCAAGGAACTTGGCCTATCCGCCATTCCCACAAGCCCATCACGCACCAGAACAGCGTGACGCCCCACAACAGCCAAGCGAAGCGCTCGATATTCCCTTGCCGCGAAAAATAATGGAGCGACACAAAAAACAGCGCGATCCAGTTGACCAATGCGATGATCAGATGGTTGGTCGATGCCGACTGGCTGGTCGAAAACCCCACCGACATGATAATCAGTGCGACATAGGCAAGCATCAGCTTGGTTATGGCGGGATTGGCGATCATCCCCTGTTTAATCGATCCGCGGAATTCTGCCGATTGCGATAGGCACACCAGCAGCAGCAAGACCATCGGCACGCCAATCAGACGCGCGGCGGTAATCCAAGGCAAAGGGGCAATGTCCAGCGCCAGATAGTTTGGCCAGACCAGCATCGCTATCATGAACGCGATGAAAAATTTGCGCAGCAGCGCATCGGGTATCTTGCCGCGCTCGGGCAACGCCCAGATGATCAGCAGGGCGACGATAGCAAGCGGCAGAGTGAATGGCACAATCAGGAACCGACCAATCAGCAGGAACAGCGCACTATAGAAAAACAAGACCACAAAGGTGGCTGTAAAGACCAATTTGCGGTGACGGCTCAGCCAGCCAGGTTTCGAATAGCCCGCCAACACTTCGGGTGCGGCCGCGCCAGCAGTCTTGCGTCGCCATCTTCCCAAAAATGCCATAGCTGATAAATTCTTCCCCATACTCAGGCTCAGTCCATGGTCTGGTTCTTGCGAACCGACCCGGCGCTATAGGCCACGCCCCACCCCCGCGCAATTTCCGATTCCCGGCCTTGCCGATTGATGCTGTCGCATTTTGACCCTAAGGTCACGATGTTGAAAATGATGGTTTCCCGTATCGGCGGCCCACCCCCGGACGGCAAAAACAAGAATAAGGGCGTAGGATGGCAAGCGATGCAGCTGTGGGGGGCAAGGCCCTGGGGCGCCGGCGTCTTTTCTGGCTCTGGACGGCGGCCATTGTCGCGGTGTTCGCCTTTCTTTTCTATCAGTCCGTCAATTATATTGGCCTGATGTACCGTTTTGCGGAATGGCAGTTCGAAGTTTTCGACCGCTATTTTCCGGTGCTGAGCATCATTGCCTTACTGGTGCTGCTCTACCTGCTGTGGGAGGCCGCACGCTATGTCTTTCGCCGGGGCTGGCGCACTCCCCCGCCCGAGACGCTGCATCTGCGGCGTATCGCCAACCGGCACAGCGCGGCGCTGTTTTTGCAATGCGCGGCGGTGACCGGACTTATCCTGACCATCGGCACCTTCATCCAATGGATGCAGCAACCATCGACGCGCGGTCCGGCGACAGCGATCTCGCTCGCAGGCGGCAGCACGGCGCGGCTCGTGCCTGGCCCCGTGACGGTCAGTGGCCTGCGCGCAATCGGACCCATTGCCCGCTATTCTGAGGATTTTCTGCTGTTGCGGCGCACGCGTTTTCTGGCCCCGGTCGGGCGCGCGACCGGCCCCGGCACCCCATATAATCTGTTCGTCGAGGTGCGCGGGATGGATCCAACGCGCGACGTTTCGGCCAACATCGATGGCGTGCTGCGCTTCGACGCGCTGATGCCCGAAATCCGCGCGCTTTATCGTGATGCCGATTTTCCGGTGGCTGAACAGAGCGGAGTCATTTTTGCTAATGCTGCGTCGGCGGGCCGCCCATTTGTGGTGTTGATGTTCGAACTGCTAGCGATCAGCTTACTTGCCGCCCTGTTCGCGCGCCATTTTCGCCGGTCGGCCCGGAATCAGGAGCGGGAACTGGCCAAGATTGCCACCGACTTAGAGAGGTAAGGTAGACTGAACGACGACAGGCTTGTCGCCCGAATAACCTAAGCGGCAGACCAAACCCGGCGACCGGCGCGGCGCAGTGCGCTACCGATCAAACCAAAGCCCAAAATCATGAATGCCCATGTGGTGGGCTCGGGCACCACGCCCACGGGAGGAGCCGGCGGCGTCACAGGCGGCGCTGGGTTGGTGATGCTGCCGCCCCCACCGCCTCCGCCGCCACCCCCGCCGCCCCGGAAAGAGCCGAACGGGCCCGAGCCGCCAGAGCCACCGCCCGGATTGGTCGGCGCGGGCGATGACAAGACTGGCGCCCCACCCGGCACCTGCGTACCCAACGGGATCAGCGAGGGTATGGTTGCGCTGGCGGTCTGCGGAATTGCCCCCGGCAGTCGATCGCCAAAGGGCGGCCGCCCCGGGCCGCTGCGCTCGCGCCGCAGCGGATCAAGCACGGCAAAAGTCGGCGAGCCCCAGTCATTGCCAAAAAGCCGGTCCCAGTCGATTGGTGGCGCAAACCGGCTATTTTCCAACAGCTGCGATGCCAGCATCCCGTCCATACCGTCGCGGGTCAACAACAGCGCACGTTCGCGGTGGGGCAGAAACGCCGTCAGCATGACCAGCACCAGCAAGGCGGTCATGCCACGCGACAGCGACCGCGTTGGTGATTTGCGATATGCCATTCTATCCGATGATCCCCAAAATCCGCTGCGCCCCTCGCACAGGGCTTCCATGGTTTCAAGACTGTTAACCCAGCCTGTATCAGAATGGTCACACTAATCGGACGACGGTTTGTTCGCCGAAATATAGGCGCGTAGCCAATCGGCCAGTGCGCGCGGATCGGTCGTCGCCATTCGTGGTATTCGCTGTTTCACCGCGCCCAGCGCCGCCACAAAAGAGGGATAGTCACGCGCCACCTGTATCAATCCTCGCTGCTCGAACGCGCTCGCAATCTCGCTCTGGTGGTCATCATAATGTTCGCCCAGATCAAACTGCCGGGGTATGACGATAACATGGCAACCGCGCTGCAGCGCTGTGATGATCGATCCTGTGCCGCCGTGACAGACGACAATTTCGGCGGCGTCCAAAATTGCACCCATCTGGTCGAACGACAGTCCTTCATGGCATACGGCATCGGCGATGGCGCGGCCTCCGGTTCCGGTCTGCACGATCAGCTCCGCCGGCAACAGGCCCGCTTGCCGCGCCTGCTCGACCCAATCGACCAGGCGGGGAAAGGGCAATGTCGCCCCCACTGTGGCCAGTGCTAGTGCGCGCTTGGGCGGCGGCGGTGTGTCCAATTCGACAAACGGGTCAAAAATCAACGCGCCGTGCCATTGCGCGCCGCTTTGCTGCGACTGCGAGATCCGGACATGCGCCAGCCACCCCGCCAGCCGGGCAAACAGCGACGGCGCATGGAATCGGGCAAAGCTATCGATCAGCACAATTTTTGCGCCGGCCAATCGGCCGAACAGCAAGAGCGGCGCCATCGATCCGGCTCCCGTCGTCACAATAATGCCGGGCCGCTCGCGTCGCACTATCGAAAACGATTGGCGCAGATTGCCAAACGCTGCGCCAATCATCGCCCGCCAATTGCCCAGTTTGGCCTGGCCCCAGGCAAAATGTGCAACGAAATGTGTCGGATACTTGCTAGCGATGCTTTGGCCCAGCGCGGTGGGTTCGGTAACGAAGAATAAGGACTCTTTGGCCCACACGTCTTGCAGGTCGAGCAGCTGACGAACATGCCCACCCCCGGATGCTGCCAGGCAAAGTTTGACGCTTGTCATTGGCATGGGTTCCGAACGGTTATCTTGTTGCGCTCAATCATGACTGATCACCGATTGCGATGTTGGCCAGCGCCGTCTCATAGACAGGACAAATAAACAATTGGATTTACCTTGCTTGTTTGGGTTGCCCGTGCTGTCAGGCTTCGTTGTCTTTGCTCAGATTATGAGCGCCAATCATAGTCAGCCAAGCCTAGCGCTGGTTAGGATAATGTCTTCACCATGCCTGCAGTTTCCGTCATCATACCGCACTATAATGATCCGGTTGGGCTCGACCGCTGCCTGACCTCGCTTGAGCAACAAAGCTATCCGCGTCAGGACTTTACGATCATCGTTGCCGACAATGGCTCGCCGCAGGGGCTTGATGCGATTGCCGCCGTGATCGCCGACCGGGCGCAACTAATTCATGCGCCGGAACGCGGCGCCGGTCCGGCGCGTAATGCGGCCGTCGCCGCGTCTACAACTCCGCTGCTGGCCTTCATCGATTCAGATTGCGTGGCCGAGCCGCAATGGCTGGCCGCGGGGATTACCGGGCTCGATCATTATGATTTTTGCGGCGGTCCCGTTAATGTACTGATCGACGATCCACCGCCTTGGACGCCTGCTCAGGCCTTCGAAATGGTCTTTGCCTTCGACAATGAATCGTACGTACGCGACAAAGGGTTCACAGGATCCGGAAATTTATTCACCCGCCGTGACGTGTTCGACACCGTGGGAGGATTTCGCGTGGGCATGTCCGAAGATCTTGAATGGTCGCACCGTGCCAACAGCCATGGTTTCCGCCTCGGTTTTGTCAAAGACGCTGCCATTGGCCATCCGGCGCGCCGGACATGGGATGAACTGCGTCAAAAATGGCTGCGTATCCAATCTGAGACTTATGCACTGAAGTCCCCGAACCTTGCCAACCAGATACACTGGCTGGCGCGCACATGGGCCATGCCGCTGTCAATCGTCGCCCACACCCCGCGCATCCTTGGTCATCCGAAATTGGGTTCAACGGCCAATCGTTGGGCCGCCTTTAAGGGCCTGGTACGACTGCGGCTATGGCGCTGGTGGGACGGCCATCGTTTGGCTTTCGGTTGGCGACGGGATTAAACCCACTCCGGCTTACCGCGCCGATTCCTCACGCCATCATACCACGCCGTGAGTGCAATCTGCAGTTGCCGCCAAGCACCGCGTTTGGAATAAAAATACAGGGTTAAAAGCAGTGCACCAAATATGCCGGGAATGAGTAGATGCGGCGCTGTATCGCGCAGGGTCAAAATGCGGTTGCGCTCATTGCAATATACCGGGAGGCGACCGCGGCAGCGCACCGCATCCCCGGAACCGGTCGTGCTACCCTGATGATGTATGACGCGGCCATCCGGACAATGCCCCAGCTTCATGCCGCGGGCACGGCCGCGCAGGCACCACTCCACTTCTTCGCAATAGAGGAAATAATCTTCCCGCATTAGGCCCGTTACCTCAACGAAGCGACGCGTGCAGAGCAATGACGCGCCACTGATAAAGCGCATCTTCTGCTCAACCTCAGGCTGTGTCGGCGCATTGGTCGCAAGCCGCCCCAAGCCGATGCTCCGTGCATAAGCCAGAAAACCGATCCATTCCCCACCACACGAACCAAGCGTGCCGTCTGCGTTCAACAATTGCCCGCCTACCGCATCTGCATCGCCTTGGCGCAGTCGGCCAATCAAAGCCTCTAGGGCACCGGAGTCGGCGACAGTATCAGGATTGAGCACCCAATATGCGTCAGCCGTACCAGCAGCATCGATGCAACGATTCACCCCACCGGCGTATCCGGGGTTGGAATGGTCTGCGATTAACTGGACCCTTTGTCCATTTTCAAGGGCCGTTGGCAACTTTGCTCTCAACGCTTGGAAGGCTTCCGGCCCGCCATTTTCGCACACCACAACCTCAAAATGGCGATAGCTCTGCCTGGCAAGCGCGTCAACGCATCTAAGAATATCGTCGGGGGCACGAAATCCGACAATGCACACCCGCACATGCATCACCCGCCGCGCCTTGCACCGGCAATCTGCCGCTCCAACTGCTCCACATATCCATCAAGCCGGCGTGCGGCGACGTCCCGGCCGCGCCGGGTGGCCGCGCTGAGTTCCTGGCGCCGCTCGATCGCATCCAGCGTCATCGTTACCGCGTCGTCGGTCGAAACACCCCGCACCGGCACGCCATGGGGATAGTCAAGCGCGCCAGCAAACAATCCCGAAAATTTGCGGCTGTACGCCACCGGCAGCACTGCCACGCCAGTTGAATAGGCCGCAATACAGGCATGCATTCGGCCAGCGACCAGAAAGTCGAGCGATGCAATGCAGGATTTCGCCTCGACCGGATTGGAAAATTTTCGGACCGCTGCGATGCTTGGAAACTCCAGCCCCAGTGATTCAGCAACGCGGCAGTCATCGTCGACCGGCATGACATCGCTATTGACGTGACAAATCAATTCGATCCGAAAGCCCTGCCGCGACAGCAACTGCTTTAGCAGCATGCGCGTGTAGGCAGGATAGTCAATCTCCATGCCAAAGCTCGATTTGCCATCATATCCGCGATTGAACAGCAAACCTGATACATTAATCCCTATGGTGGGCATGTCTTCACGCTTGGGCCACTTTGTATGCGGCATAGCAAAAGCCACATCTACCGCTTCATAGACTTTAGCCCTCGGGGCCATTTTCTCTGCGGCGAGGTAGGAGTCGGGATCGCGCGCAACCACCAGCGCCGCCCGCTCCATCACCTTAGCCGCCAGCCAACTATGGAGCGGTCGAGAAAATGGACCGATCGTCTGCGGCCCCATTATTAGCGGAATGTTAAGCTGCAAAGCCCGCACCTTGCTCCACCACAAGAATGCAAATCGTTTGTTGCTATAGATATCAGTCCAGCTGTCGCCGCCACCAATATCGACAACCAGATCGCACTCTTTAATCGCACGATTGAAGGCGCCGCCCGGCAGCATGGCCCGTGCGTTTAACAGCACGCATTCGATGTCATCGCCTTCAATATAAGTCGGTTGGCCACGGTCAGCGAAGCCAAGGACGATGAAGCGGACCGGACAATTCACCGCGGCGCAAGCCTGCCGCAACAACGCTATGCTGCCGACGGTCAAAGCGCCCACGCCCAAATTGCCCGAATTAACGGTATGCCATAGCAGCCCGACCGTGAGCGAAGCATTTTTGCCCGAAGTCGACATTCAACGCCGCCCCTGCAAGATTCGCCGGACAGTTCCCAGCCCGTTCTTGATAGTCTCTCCCACGCCAGCCCGCGGCGCGGCGGCTCCAACATCCAGTCCGTTCATTGCAGGACGTGGTTGCAGCGTCGCTACACATGCCGCGAGCCTTGCGGCCACCAGCCGTTTGCGCCGGGCTTGTCCGGGCTGCATCAGTTCGACTTCGTCAACGGGTAACGGTTCAGCAATGACTACTCCCGCCGCCATCGCCTGCCGCAGCAGTGCATCACCGGTACTCGTCCGGCTCATGATCAAGCTGCGACCGTCCTGCTCGTCGAAATCGGGATAACCGCTTTCGCCGCCGTACCAGGCATCGGCGCAGGCAATATCGGCCACGCCTCCAACGCCGTCAGGACAGATTTTACAGCGGAACTGCACTTCTTTGGAAAGCTGGCCGCCCCAACTGTCGGCGTAGCGCATTTCGGCTACGCGGCCGTCATGCGTCTCGGCCCGCGTCATTCCGGGCCAGCCATTGCCGCGATAGCGAAATAACCGAATTTCTTCGGGGGCAAACCCCATCGCGCGGATAATCCGGTCGGCCCCAGCGTGGCTTGGCACACCAGCGCAGAAGAAGGACAGCATCAGCGGTACGCGTTCATTCACGCGCGGGTCGATTGTCGCCAACTGCCGAAGGGCTGACACGTCACAAGGCTTACCCACAAAGGCAAACCGCCCGGGTGCGGCAAGCGCGGCGTCAATCTCCGCAAGCGGCGAAGATGCGGCGTAGCGCGATCCAGCCGCGGCGACCACTTCCGCGCGGGTGCTGGACCAAACTACTATGTTACGCGTTGGCTGAACCGGATCAGCGGCGATTTGCAGCACGCGGTCGACCAACCCGGTCTCCAGCGCATAAATGAGCAGCGCTGATATGGCACCGCCCGACGACGCGGCATGGCGGACTTCTGCATCGACAGCATATCCAGTCAAGGTCTGGAACCACGGACCCCATACGCTATGCCGCCGCGGCGCAGCCTGCCACGGGGATACGCGGCTGCCCGGACAGGCGGCGGCAATGGTTCGCTCGGCTTGCTGCGAAATCGGCGCTGAACTTTCGGGCCGGCTATAGCCGGGGGCAACACTGCGCATGGTCACACGACCGTCGGTGACAGCAGCGCACAAGCCGCAGCCAGTGCACAGTTCGCCCCTCAAGACGCGGCTTATTGTCTTTGAGACTGTTGTTCTTGAAATTGCCTCGTCGCCATGTTTCAGGCCGGCGGACAAGCGTTTGTCTGACGTAGGCGGAGACGCGGGCATTTGCTGTTTGGCCAAACGGAAAGCTGGTGCAGTGCGGTCAGGCTGGCACAGCCGCCGCCGGCTGCATCAACCGCAACCAGACCAGGCTCGCCGCTCCATCCTCATTGAAACGCCAGCCACCGCGGGGATCATCGGCCAGCGGATGGACAATTTCCCCCACATCGCCGGTATGGGTGCGCAGCTCGGCAGTGATTGCGGGGTCGATGATCAAGCCTCCATTGCCTACGGCTTCAACAGCGGCTCGCTCCACCAATTTGCGATGTCCGCGGCTCAGCCTTTCCAGCGCGAAATTGCATTGCAGGCTCAAGCGACTGGCAATTTCCTCGCAACCCACACCTACGGCACGATCAATATGCGCGCGCGCAATCCAATCGTCACCGGCGTCGGCGGCCTCGAAAATCGCATGCTGGCCAATGAGCCCCACCAGATAGGGCAGCCCGGCAGACACCTCGGCCAAACGCTCGCGCGCCAATGCATCGAAGCGCACATTCCCCGATACCTCGGCAATGTCCACCATTTCATCGACTTCACTGGCGATCAGATTGGGCACACCGATGCCGGCGATGTTGCGGCGGATGGAGGGAACATGCGCCACCAGTTCGGACAGATTTCCAGCTACCCCGCCGATCAGTAATTGCACACGGATCGACCGATCGGACAAATTCTTGATAAGCTCACCGATGGGCCGACGAAATCCGTCGATGTCCGACCGGTCAAACTCGTCGAGAATGAGCAGGATGCGCGCGCCCTCGATGCGGCTCAAAACCTCGGTCAGCTGCGAAACCGAAAACTCGCCCTCGGGCAAGTGATCAGCCAGCGATCGGCTGTTTTCACGATCCCCTTCGGTTGGGTCGACGGTGCTGTCGTACAACATGGGGATCCGGCTAGCGAGCGAACGGAAAACTTCAGAAAACGATGCCGAGTGACCACAGGACACATAATGCACCAAATAATTGGCCCGCGTGGCCAGCCCTTGGATGACCTTCAAAACCGACGTTTTGCCGATACCGCGGTCACCATAGAGAACGACATGCAGGTCTTGGTCTTCGATCGACCGGATGACGCGCCGGATCAGCGCGGTCCGGCCCGCTAGACGGCGCACATCGGCCACCGGCTGCGATGGAGTAAAGGCCTGACGATAGCGCCGACTCGCGCCGGACTGGCTCTCTGCCCCACCCAGAAACCGACCGCCCGATGTTGCGAAACCAAGATGATCGGCATCACCCGCCAGAGCACCGCCGCTTTGCCTTGCCACATCGGGTGCGGCATTAGCCTCACCGGAGAAGAGTGCCGGTTCGGAAAACTCGGCAAAAACATCCTCCGACCGGTTGCGCCGAAACAACTTGGAAAACCAACCCATAGTATCCGATACCCGTTGTGACGCAGAGGGTGCAAGCGCCAATGGCACCAGCTTATGATGAAAAATCCTGCCGGATCTATTTCTTGCTGGGCAGCTGAACGTTCAGCACTGACACCACATAAATGCCAACCGCCACCATCAACGCCACCGCGATGGCGACATTGCCCTCATTGCCGAAATAATTGGCCGCAGCGCAGCAGATGCTGGGCGGCAGATAATGCCAGATGGTGTCAACTGGCTCGTCGGCAGCCGACCGGTGCAGGAATAGCACGATCAACCCGGCGAACATCGCCACGGTAACCCAGTCGTAGATCGTCTCCATGTCCACCCCTTGGCGCTTGCCACCAGTGCGAGACTGGCAGTGCGCGACATACGAAGCCCGAATAACGCCAAACGCAGTAAAGTTCAGGTTTACGCCATCGCGAGCAATTTTTAACCCGGTCGCACTAGCTATAGCGCCCGGCGGTCAAAACGCCACGCCTTTAACCACATAAGTTGCGGAGCGCCCCATGAGCCAGCCAGTTTTCAAAATCAGCGCGGTCAGCGCTGCGCTCCTCTCCTGCATTGCAACTGCAAGCAGCGCTTATGCGTGGCAGGCCGCAACCATGACCAATCAGGAAGTCCTAACCCTGATCGCCAACGCCAAACCGGGCGAAACCATCGATATTCCTTCCACATTTTCTGGCCCGCTGGTCATCAGCGGAAAACATTATGCCACCCCGATCACGCTCCGCAACAATTCGTCAATTGTGCAGAGTATTCTGATCCGCAACAGCAGCAACATTATTGTTGAAGGCGGTGCCGTCATCGGTGGGCCGGACGTCCGCTATGCCGTGCACATCGACTATGCCCAATCTGTTACGATCCGCGGTATGGACATCACCGGCGCCGTGCGCGGCCTAGTGATCAACCGGTCAGAAGCGGTCGGCGTGTTCGGAAACCGTCTTTCGGGACTACGCACCGACGGAATCAATGCCGCAGAATCGCGCAAAATTGTAATCGAGGGCAACAGCTGCTCGAATTTCAATCCGATCCTGCCCGTCTATGACGCGGCCGGAAATCTGGTGAAAGATGGCGACCATCCTGACTGCATCCAGCTCTGGTCGCGCCCAACCACTGCGCCCACCGCTGACATTGTTATCCGCGGCAACAGCATGACGGGCTACATGCAGGGAATTTTCCTGGGCAACCACATCCGCGACGGCGTAGATGATGGCGGCTTTGACCGTGTCACCATTGAAAACAACTACATGGACATCAGTTTCCCCAACGGCATCGTCGTGGGGGCAGGCCGCGTTGTGCGCATTGTCGGCAATCAGGTAATGACCATCGATGGTTCCCGTCTGAAGAATGGCGCAGGTCCGCTAGTCAATGCCACCATCAAGGCGCCCAATAGCACCGATGTGGTTGCCTGTAGCAACATCGTTGAGGCGACCCCAACTGGCTACGGCACCCAAGTTTGTTCGGGAGAATCTCCGCCGGTTCCGATCGCCCAGCCTGAACCTGTCGCGCCTGCGCCAGCTCCCGAACCAGAGTCGCCGCTCCCCGAGCCCCAGCCAGAGCCTGTTGCTCCCGAACCGGAGGCGCCTGCTCCGACACCTTCTCCGGAACCCGTTGCACCTGCTCAAGAGCCGGTGGCGCTACCCGCGCCTGCGCCAGAGCCAATTACACCTACGCCCGAACCCATTACACCTGCACCCGCCCCCAGCCCGGCACCTGCGCCCGCACCGGCTCCGGCACCTGTCCCGGCACCTGAGCCCACTCCGGAACCGGCGCCAGACCCGGCACCTGCGCCCGCACCCGCACCTGTCCCGGCACCTGAGCCCACTCCGGAACCGGCGCCAAACCCGGCGCCTACCCCGGCACCTTCGCCTACCCCGGCACCTGCGCCAGCCCCGGCGCCTGAGCCTGAGCCTGAGCCTGCACCGGCCCCGGCACCGACTCCAGCGCCTGAGCTCGCGCCTGCACCTCAGCCTGCGCCGGTTGCCGCCCCGGCACCGCAGCCCGAACCGACGCCGACGCCGACGCCGACGCCGACGGCACCGCAGGCAGATCCCTTCACTCCTCCGCCGCTTGTCCCGCTGGTTCCGACCACACCGACGCCACAAGCGCAGGCTCCGGCCACAAGCGCGCCAAGCAATGCACGCATGAACGGTCGCGGTGAAATGGATACCGATCTGGCAAATATACGCAGCGGTCTTGGTGGCGCGGCGACCGAGACACCTGGCACCAGCGCCACGTCAGCGCCGTTTGTATCAGCGCCAGTTGCATCCGTGCCGGCCGCGCCGGCCCCTGCACCGGCCCGCAACACATCCAAGAAAAAGAAAAAGGCCAAGGCCGTGCCGGTAGCACGCGTCACCACCATTGCGCCGACCCCGAACCCCAGCTTTACCGCGACGGCGCCGACGCCTTCCTCACCTGCGGCGGCCATTGCTCCCACGACCCAACCGGTGTTGGCCGTGGTTCAGGCGATCACTTCGCCAGAGGGTCTGGCCGTCACCCAGCCGAGCAATAACCGCCAGCGTGTCCCGGCACGCGGAAATGTGTCGATAAAGTGAGCGCGTCGCTAAGAACCAAGTAGCTTGCCGAACCAAGTGGACGGACAATAGAGTGGCAGTGGAGGACAGCCTGTTTGGCGCCCACGTTCGCTGCATCAGACTTGGCATTGGAACGGTGGCGGAGACGGAGGGATTCGAACCCTCGGTAGGGGTGTACCCCTACGACGGTTTAGCAAACCGTTGGTTTCAGCCACTCACCCACGTCTCCGCGCGGAACCCGGCACTGACCGGGGGATGACCGTGCGCGGGCTATAGCCAGCCCTTATCCCGCCTGCAACGGCAAAAACCAGCCCTACCCGACACTGTTTTTCCCGGCATTGATTCGCTTGGGCGCGTTTTTGATTCGGGTCATCGCCGGTTCATTGCGCCGTGCCCACAGCGAGTCATGATGACGGTGTATCAGGGAGTTGGTCCGAACATGCTCAAATTTCTCGCACCGCTTGCCGCCGCGCTATTGGCCTTTGCCCCAGCGGCGCAGGCACAAATGACCAGTGTTGACCCCAACACCGCGATTGATGCCGATCTGGCTCAGCCAGCCCCCGCGACGTCCGCCGCGCCCGCCCCAGCGACCGAAAATGTCGATGGCGATCTGGTGAAAGACAGCGGTGCGGCTGCCGCAGCAGCACCGCCCGCCGCAACTCCAGCGAACAGCGGCGAAACCTTTAAGCAAGACGATTTGATTGGGGCCGCAGAGGGCGTATTCGGCAAGGGTGCCGAGGGCCTGGCCAAAATGATTGAAAAGATTTTGAAGGAACAGGGCGAACCCAACGCTTATATTGTTGGGCGTGAGGCGGGCGGCGCGTTGGTGCTGGGCGTGCGCTACGGGTCGGGTACGCTGTATCACAAGGTGGAAGGCGAACGCCCCGCCTATTGGACTGGTCCGTCGATCGGCTTCGATGCAGGGGCCAATGCCGCACAGACCTTTGTACTCGTTTACAACCTCCACGACAGCGAAGACCTTTACAAGCGCTTTCCCGCTGGCGAGGGTGCCGCTTATTTGCTTGGCGGGTTCAACGCCAGCTACATGCGGCGCGGCGATGTGGTGCTCATCCCCATCCGCGTCGGGGTGGGCGCACGGCTGGGAGCCAATGTTGGCTATATGAAGTTTCGCAAGAAGCAAAGCTGGGTGCCCATTTGAAGGTAAACCCCGGGTCGCACCCTGGCCCCGCTTCGGCGGGGCTTTTTCTTTGTGTCAATCGCCCTCGAATGCGATCAGCGTCTCACATGCGACGCCGCCTGCCGCCAACCGCGCACTGCCAGCGAGGTCAGGCAGATCAATCACGAACAGTGCTGCCGTGACCTCCGCTCCCGCCGCGCGCATCAGCTCGGCTGTCGCCAATATCGTGCCGCCGGTCGCCAGCAGATCATCGACCAGCACCACCCGGTCGCCAGGTGCAATCGCGCCTTCGTGCAGCTCCAGCCGGTCGGTGCCATATTCCAGTTCATAATCGACGCCGATGGTCACCCCGGGCAGCTTGCCCGCCTTACGCACTGGCACCACACCCAGCCCCATCATCGCCGCCATCGCTGCACCGAACAGGAAACCGCGCGCCTCGACCGCGACGATCGCGTTGGCGCGGTAATGCATAGCGCGCTCAGCGAGGCGGCGAACCGACTCGGTGAAACCCTCCGGATGACCGATCAGCGTGGTGATGTCGCGAAATTGGATACCCGGTTTCGGAAAATCGGGGATGGTGCGGACGAGCGCCGCCAAATCAAGCTCGGGGCGCGGGGCGGGCCATTGCATGGTGAACAGCCCCGCCCCGCGCGCCGATCAATGTTTCTTCTTGTCCGCCCAGATCGCCTGATAGGACATATAGGCGAGCACGGTGAAGATGAAGAGGAAGCCCAGCACGGCCCAGCCCGCCCACACCCGCGACACCTGATTGGGTTCGGCGGTCCACACCAGGAAAGCCGACACGTCCTTGGCCATCTGGTCGACGGTCGCTTTCGTGCCATCGTCGTAAGTGACCTGCCCTTCGGCTGCCAGCGGTGCGGCCATGGCCAGATTCAGGTTAGGGAAATAGGGGTTGAAAGCCAGCACGCCGGTCGGCTGAAGCTCTTTCGGCAGCGGTTTGCCCGCTTCATTCTTGTAGGTTGTCGGATCGACATAGCCCGTCAGCAACGAGTAGACATAGTGATGACCACCTTCGCGCGCCTTAGTGATCAGCGACAAGTCGGGCGGAACGGCGCCATTGTTGGCGGCGCGTGCAGCAACTTCATTGGCAAAGGGCGACGGG
The DNA here is from genome assembly GCF_057220455.1 of Sphingopyxis sp. sgz302558. Lineage (NCBI taxonomy): Bacteria > Pseudomonadati > Pseudomonadota > Alphaproteobacteria > Sphingomonadales > Sphingopyxidaceae > Sphingopyxis > Sphingopyxis sp. sgz302558. The sequence goes on from NZ_JBXPUZ010000003.1 coordinate 72,188, forward strand.
AATTTGTCTGCCGCCACGCCTTCGCGCGTCGCAACCTCACCCGTTTCCGGGTTGATCGACGGTACCTGAAAACCCTTGGCAAAGGCTTTGATCTGTCCTTCGTCATACCCCAGGTCGGCCAAGTCGCGGAACGCCACTTGGCTCAGGCCATGGCATGCCGAGCACACTTCCTTGTAAACCTTAAGGCCGCGCTGGAGCTGCGCCGTGTCCCAATGCGGCATCAACCCGTCGCTTGCCAGCGCCACATGACGCGGGTGTTTGACGAATTCATACATCGCATTGGGTTCATTTTTCAGCGGCGTGGTCAAAATCGCCAGCACCAAGGCGGCGATAAATCCCAGACCGGCAACGAAGGCGCCCAGACGAACCATTATCTTCTGCTCCTAAAAAGTCTGGCGATCAGGCCGCCGCCGGCACAGCGCTGGCGGGGGCGGCAGCATCGCCGCCCTTGCCCAGCACGGCCTCGGTAATCGATGCCGGCATCGGCAGCGGTTTTTCGATCCGCGAGATGATGGGCATGATGATCAGGAAATGGGCGAAGTAATACATCGCGCCCAGCTGGCTGAGCAGCACCCACGGCTGTTCGGCCGGCATCATCCCGCATACGCCGAGCAGCAGCACGTCGACCACCAGCACCCAAAAGAAGATCCGGTACAGCGGGCGATAGGTTGCCGAGCGCACTGGCGAGGTGTCGAGCCAGGGCAGGAAGAACAACAGCGCAATCGATGCAAACATCGCGATCACGCCCCACAGCTTTGCGTCGATCCAAAGGAAGTTAAAGGTGAAGGCCTTCAAAATCGCATAGAAAGGCAGGAAATACCACTCGGGCACGATGTGCGCCGGCGTCGAGAGCGGGTTAGCCGGGATATAGTTATCCGGGTGGCCAAGCAGGTTCGGGCTGAAGAAGATCAACGCCGAAAACACCAGCAGGAATACACCGAGGCCGAAGGCGTCCTTCGCCGTGTAATAGGGGTGGAACGGAACGGTATCCTGTTCCGACTTCACCGCAACGCCGGTCGGGTTCGATGATCCCGGGATGTGCAGCGCCCAGACGTGCAGGATAATCACACCCAAAATCACGAAAGGTAGCAGATAGTGCAGCGAGAAGAAGCGGTTAAGCGCAGCGTTGTCGGGGACAAAGCCGCCCAGCAACCACTGGCGCAGCGGTTCACCAACGACGGGAATGGCCGAGAAGAAGCCGGTAATCACCTGTGCCCCCCAGAAGCTCATCTGGCCCCAGGGCAGCACATAGCCCATGAACGCGGTCGCCATCATCAGCAGGAAAATCACCACGCCCAGCAGCCACACCATTTCGCGCGGCGCCTTGTACGAACCGTAATAAAGCCCGCGGAAAATATGCAGATAGACGACGATGAAGAACATGCTCGCGCCGTTCATATGCGCATAGCGGATGAACCAGCCCGAATTGACGTCGCGCATGATATGCTCGACCGAATTGAAAGCGACGCCGACATTGGCCGAATAATGCATCGCCAGCACAATGCCGGTGATGATCTGCACCATCAGCGCGGCTCCAGCGAGCACACCGAAGTTCCAGAAGTAATTCAGGTTGCGCGGAACTTCATAGCCGCCGCCGATGGCACTGTAGACCAACCGCGGCAGCGGCAGTTTCTCGTCCATCCATTGCATGAACGGGTGCTGCGGCTGATACTGTTTTGCCCAGGGAAAGCTCATCGTCTTGCTCCTCAGCCGATCATCACAACGGTATCGGACGTAAATTCATATGGTGGCACCACCAAGTTGCTCGGCGCGGGGCCTTTGCGGATGCGGCCCGCCGTATCATAGTGCGAGCCATGGCATGGGCAGAAATAGCCGCCGAAATCGCCCTTGGCCTCGCCCTCGGCCGCGCCCAGCGGGACGCAGCCCAAATGGGTGCACACACCCAGCGTAATCAGCCAATTTTCCTTGCCCGGCTTGGTGCGCTCGTCGAGCGTCTGCACATCGCGCAGGTCGCTGTCGGGCGTAGCCTTCGCGGCAGCAATTTCCTGCGGCGTCAAATTGCGGACGAACACCGGCTGCTTGCGCCAGCTGGTCTTGATTGCCTGGCCGGGCTGGATTGCCGACACGTCGATTTCTGTCGATGACAGCGCCAGAACGTCTTCCGACGGTGCCATTTGGGTCACCAACGGGAATACCACTGCCGCGGCGCCAACACCGGCGAAACTGACCGTGGCGATATGAATGAAATCGCGTCGCCGGACGCCTTGTTCGATTCCGGCATTGTCTACGGTTTCACTGGCCATTAATCTGCCCTTGCCATTCTGGACTGAAAATTGAACTTTCCGTAACGGCAGCTAGGCACAAGTCTGTCCGGACAAAGGATCCGGCAAGGGCGCTGCGACTGCCCGGAATTGCGGGCCTGATAGCGACCGCTTTCCAACTTGCCAACAGGCAATTTTCAGATGCGAAACACTCGCATTTCTGCGGCTTCGCCCCTATGCGGGACGGGATGCGCCTTGCCTTGTTCCAGCCCGAGATTGCCGGCAATGTCGGTGCCATACTGCGGACGGCCACCTGTTTCGATGTGCCTGTCGACATCATCGAGCCGTGCGGTTTTCCCTTTTCGGAACGCGGGCTCAAACGGTCGGGGATGGATTATGCCGATCACGCTGTCATCCGCCGCCACGCCGATTGGGACGCCTATCAATCGGCCTTTGCCGGCCACGGGCGTTTGGTGTTGCTGACCACCAAGGGCGCTGCTCCCCTCCCCGGCTTTGCATTCCAGCACGGCGACCGTCTGCTGCTCGGCAATGAAAGCAGCGGCGCGCCGGACTATGTCCATAACGCCGCCGATGCGCGCGTCGTCATTCCGCTGCGACCCGGATTTCGCTCCTTGAATGTCTCGGTTGCGGCTGGCATCGCTCTGGCTGAAGCATTGCGCCAAACAAAAGGATTTCCCGCATGATCACTCTCGACGCCCAGCAACAGGCCGCGCGTGACTGGTTCGAAGCCTTGCGTGACCGGATTTGCGCCGAGTTCGAGGCGATCGAGCGTGAAGCGGGCAGCGACGCCAGCTTTGAATACACCGCATGGGATCGCGAAGCGCCCGGCCTTGCCCCGGGCGCGGGGGGTGGCGGCGTGCGCGGCGTCATGAAGGGCAAAGTGTTTGAAAAGGTCGGCGTCAACGTCTCAACCGTGGGCGGCGAATTTGCTCCCGAATTTGCCGCGACCATCCACGGGGCCGAAGGTGACCCCAATTTCTTTGCCACCGGCATCAGCCTGGTCGCGCACATGGCTAACCCGCATGTGCCTGCGGTGCACATGAATACGCGCTTTCTGGTTACCACCAAACGCTGGTTCGGCGGAGGCGCCGACCTTAACCCCGCCCTGCCCCGCGATGAGGACACGGCGGCATTCCATGCCCGGCTCCGTGCCGCCTGCGCGCCCTATGGCCCCGACGTTTACGAGCGCTATCGTCAGTGGGCGGAGGAATATTTCTTCATCCCGCACCGCGGCGTCGCGCGCGGCGTCGGCGGGATATTCTACGACCATCTGGAGGTGAATGACGACGCCAGCTTCGACCGGAACTTCCAGCTTACCCGCGATGTCGGGGAAGCCTTTCTCGATGCCTATCCGCGCATCGTTCGCGGCCGCATGTATGACAGTTTTGGCGATACCGAGTTGGAGCAGCTCTACCAGTGGCGCGGCCGCTATGCCGAATTCAACCTGGTCTATGACCGCGGCACATTGTTCGGGCTCAAGACCGGCGGCAACATCGACGCAATCCTGATGAGCCTGCCACCGCTCGCCAAATGGGCCTGACCGGCGACGCGCCGGTCAGGCCATTGGTTCAGGCAAAAATATCGGCACGATCACCGCCGCCCAGCGCTTTGTATATGCCCGCAGGAATACCCACATAAAGATAGGCGAGCGGGATACCGGCGAGCGCACCCAGTATAGCAAAAATAGCAAAGCTGCCTCCGCTTCCGGGCGCGCTGCCGCCGACAATAGCCGAAACGCCAAATACCAATCCAATGATCATCGAAATGATCAGGGCGACGATGAACAGCAGCACGAAATAGCCCATCAGCTTCCATTGCGACGCCGCCGTCATCCGCCACGATTCGGCGAGCGCGGGCAAGGGATTGAAGCTACGGCCCGCCGCCATGATCGGCCCCATCACGCAGAATCGCGCGGCGATCCACAGGAACAGGGCAAAAAGCACCGGCATTGCCAGCAATATCAAGCCTGCTGACCCCGCCGCACTTTCCGGTGATGGTTGTCCGCCCATCAGCAGCGGCAGCAGCGCCGAGCCGAACAACACACCCAGCACCAGCCCAATGACCAGGATGAAGGCAATGGTGAGCAGCAGCACAGGCAAAGAGGCGATCATGCCATAGCCCAGTGCCGACCCTACGCTTTCCTGCCCCGGCGCCAGCCCCATCCGCCATGACGCGAAATAGCTGCCGGTTTGCAGGATAAAGCCGATTATGCCGACCAGAAAAGCGGTGGCACCAAGCGCCGCCATGGCCCCGGCGCCCGATGCCAGCGTCGCAGGGTCCATCGCCACTGCGCCGCCGCCCAGCAGCAACTGAATGACGGTCGCGCCGACGATGCCCACGCCAATCAGCGCAATGGCGTGGTTGGCATGCTGGTCACTGAAAAAACTGGTCGTATAGGCCCAGGCCTGGCTGATGCTGATACGGTTCATATGCGTTGCCCCCAAAAAACTGAAACCACCTAATCAAATGTTCGTGCGGTCACCGCCGGCGCCAGCTGGCGGTATATGGCGGAATTTACAGCATAAGCAATCAGCGCAACGACAGCGGCCAGTACCGAACTGAACAGGCTGGCAATGGCATAACCAATGCTGCCGCGCGCGCCAAAGGTGGCGCCCAAACCGTCAACCAGCATCGAAATGATGACGAACACCAGCTGGATCAGGAACAGCATCAGCGCAATGCGCCAACCATTGCCGCGCGTCATGCTCCAGCTCTGCTCCAGGGCCGCAAGCGGACTGCGCGTGTCCCCCGCTGCAAGCAGCGCAAAGGACGGCGCCAGCCGCCCGCCCAGATACAAAGCCGGAATCAACAGGGCGAGGGCCGCCAGCCCCAACGCAAGCATCTGAATCAGAAACAGCGCGATCATGGTTGGGACCAACCCTATGGCCATGCCGACCGCTTCGCCGACGCTGGTTCCGCGCGGTGCCAGCCACAGTCGCATGACAATCACCGAGGCCAGCGTCGACAGAAAGCCGATAAACAGCAGCACTGGCGCGCTCTGGGCCATCTCGGCGCGGATAGTAGCACCAAGCTGCGCTAATGTTGCATCCGCAGGTGGCTCGATCGGAAGCGGACCGAGTATTGCAAACGCCATCGTTGGCAAAAGCACCAGCATGCCGACAACTGGAGCGGTCAACGTCAGATCGCGCCGTACTAACTGTACCGCGTCGTCCCAGGCGCTGCTCATATCAAATTTTTTCATTTTGTCTCCGCCTCATGGCAACCCGGCACCAAATGACAGTGACGCCAATCGCTAATGCTGTCCACCCACAGACGGCAGCCACGCTTGCGCATCGGCTCGACATTGGTCAGGGACATCGCATGCACTGTCCGCCCGCCTGGATCATTACCCACGGCCTCACCGCTTATCCCGTCGCGCTGGCCGACATGGAAGCGCGCGCTGCCACCATCCATCACGGCAGCGCCGCCGAGCGCATCTGGCTGCTCGAACATCCGCCGCTCTACACCGCCGGGACGAGCGCCGATCCTGCCGAGCTGCTTGACCCGCGCTTTCCGGTTTATGCCGCCGGGCGCGGTGGGCGCTATACCTATCACGGTCCGGGCCAGCGAGTGGGCTATGTCCAGCTAAACCTAGCGCAGCGCGGGCGCGATGTGCGCCGCTATGTACATGCGCTTGAAGGCTGGGTGATCGCCGCGCTTGGCGATCTGGGCGTGCCGGCGCGCCGCGCCGAGGGGCGCATCGGTATCTGGACCGATGATGCGCAGGGGCGCGAGGCCAAGATCGGCGCGATCGGCGTGCGCGTCAAACGCTGGGTCACACTGCACGGCTTTTCGGTCAATGTCGCACCCGACCTTTCCCACTTTACCGGCATTGTGCCGTGCGGGATCAGCGAATTTCCAGTCACGAGCCTTGCTGCGCTGGGCAAAGGCGATGATTTTGCGCCCCTCGATGCGGCGCTTGAACGTTATCTGCCTGCCTTTCTCGACAATGTCGGCGCGCCCCGCTAAATCCCGCTTATGTCCGCCAAATCCCGTATCATCCTCGCCCTGCCATTCCTGCTCGCCGGCTGCGGCAGCGGTAATGACAGCAAGACCACGACCAAGTTGGACGCGGTGGAGGTGCAGCCCGGCAGTGCCAGCGACGCGATGATTATGCTTGATGACAGCGATATCGATGGCACCTCGGTTGATGCCAGCGGCGGCGCGCTGACCGCCGAAGGGGCTGCTGCGGCCAAAGCCGAAGCGGAAAAGGCTGCGGCAAATGCACCGGTTGAGGAAACATCGTCGGATGCAGAAGCTGCAGACGAAGCGCCGGCCGAATAACCGCCGCTAACGTAACCCCAGCAATTTATGCGTCTGTAACGACAGCCGCCAGCGTGGGTCGCGCTGCACCAGCGCCACACATTCCGCAACATTGTCCTCGCGCACGCAATCGTCGAGCGGCTGAATCAATCGGTGGGTGAAATCCAGCGCGGCAAGCCGGTTAAGGTCGCTGCCCGGCTGCGGCCACACCAGCTTCAATTCGTCGCCGTTCACCTGCACCAGTTCGCTCCCAGCCTTGGGGCTGATGCAAATCCAGTCGATGCTGCGCGGCACCGGCAACGTGCCGTTGCTCTCGATGGCAATGACGAACCCCTCGGCGTGCAGCGCGTCGATCAACGCCGCGTCAACCTGCAACATAGGCTCACCACCGGTCAGCACGACATAACGATGGTCGGTGCCCTCACCCCAGCACCCCGCAACGGCCGCAGCCAGAGCGGCGGCATCGGCGAATTTCCCACCACCCGTCCCATCGGTCCCAACAAAATCGGTGTCGCAGAATTTGCAGATCGCCCTGGCCCGGTCCGCTTCACGCCCGGACCACAAATTGCACCCAGCGAAACGGCAGAATACGGCGCGCCGCCCCGCCTGCGCGCCTTCGCCCTGTAGGGTCAGGAAGATTTCCTTGACGCTATAGGTCATGGCGCGGCGGCATAGCGCGTTGGATCAGGCAACCCCGCGTCACTGAACCCTTTGCGCCGCAACCGGCAGCTGTCACAGAGCCCGCAGTGCAGCCCTTTTGGCGTCGGGTCATAGCAGGACCAGCTGAGACCTGCATCGATGCCCAGCCGCACGGCCTCGGCTGCGATCTCGGCCTTGCCCAGATATTGCAGCGGCGCATGGATGGTAAATGAGTTGCCGCCGTCACCGGCCTTGGTCGCCAGCGAAGCGAGACGGGCAAATCCCTCGATGAACTCGGGACGGCAGTCGGGATAGCCGGAATAGTCGAGCGCATTGACGCCTATGACAATATCCCGCGCGCCGCGTGCCTCGGCGAGGCCCAGCGTCAGCGACAGGAATATCAGGTTGCGCGCGGGCACATAGGTGACTGGAATATCATCGCCCACCCCGCCATTGGGCACGGCGATTTCATCGGTCAGCGCCGATCCGCCAAAGCGGCGTAGGTTTAATGGCAGTACGATATGCTCTGCCGCGCCGAGTTCCGCAGCAATGCGCCGGGCGGCGTCCAGTTCTACGCGGTGGCGCTGGTTATAGTCGATCGTCAGCGCGATAATGCGCGCCCCAGCTTCGCGTGCCATCCCGGTGCAAACAAGCGAATCCAGCCCGCCCGACAGCAACACGACCACCGATTTTCCTGCCAGATTGTCCATAAAGCGCGCCGTTACGCCGTGCGCGCTTCGGACACAAACAAAATGGGCCGCGCAATTTTGCACGGCCCAGTTTTCGGGCCTAAGCCCAAAGGGAGAAGAATGCATGTCGAAGCCGAAATGCAGCTTTGACCTAGCACCACGTAGTTAACAACGTGATAATGGACCTAACATCCGCCTGCCCGCCGCGCTTCATAGGCATGGCTGAACGGTGCACCACCAGCGATACCCTGCGTGTCAATCTGCACCAGCCGCGCTGTTTCGCGGCGGATGGTGGTGCGGCCATGGCCCGCTCCGGGGCAGGTATAGTGCACCGTCACCTCGGCATCGCCATCGGCGATCACATAGCGCGAACAATTTCCGCGCCCATGCTGCAGCTGGATGAAATTGCGTGCATCGCCCAGGCAAAAGGCCCGCAGCATCGTCGTCCCGCTGCGCTCGCGCAGCTCCCAGCGCCCCTTTTCGAGCGTGTCGAGCATCGCCAGCGACGGTGCCTGCGCGGGCACGGCCACACCGGACGGCGCCGCCACAAGCAGCGCCCCACCGATTACACGTACATAAGGAAAGCGGATCGCCATGCCAAAATGCTCCTAGAGCCTTTCCCGGACTATCCGGCACGCGCTCAATACCGCGACCTTTATGTCTGCAGAATTAAGCGACCGTTGCCGGAGGTGCAACCATTGCATCAATGGGTGGGCGTGATTTCATCCAACGAAATTGGAAAAACTCTTGAACAGAAAGCGCAATCGACCGGGATGATGCCATCGTCACCGGCCATCTCGATGCGCTGATCGGCGGGAAACTGGGCCAATACGCTTGCAAAATAGGCGGTGCTGCACCGACACCCCTTGGTCAGGTCGGGCCCTGGCTCGACCCGAACCTCATCCTCGTGGAACAAATTCCAGGCGATCCGTTCCAGCGCCAGCGCGGGATCGGTCAGCTCGGCATCGCTCAGCGTCACCGCGATGGTCCGGGCATGTTCCCATTCGGGATGGTCGTGGCGCACGTGCAGGCGATCGCGGCCGACCTCACCTTCGGGCAGATGCTGGAGCAGCAAACCGCCGGCAACGCATCCCTCGCCGGGGTCATGCCGCGCCGCGACGCGGATCAGGCTGGGGATTTGTTCGGACTGTTCGAAATAATGTTCGGCCGCCGCGGCAATGCCTTCGCCCTCCAAAGGAACAATGCCCTGATAGCGCTCGCCGGTCGCCGCCTGGTCAAAGGTGATCGCCAGAAAGCCGCCACCGAACAGTGCGAACAGGCTGGGGTGTGGTCCCACCTCGGCCAGCCGTTCGGCGTCGAATTGCAGATAACCGCGCAGCGCACCGTCTTTCCAATCGCATACCAGCAGCTCAATCGGCCCGCCGCCGGTCTGCGCCTGCAAGGTCAACTGGCTGTCCGCCTCTTTCAGCGTCGAACCCAGGAGCGCGGTCAGCACCAGCGACTCAGCAAGCAATTTCTCGGCCACAGGGGGATAGGCGTGTGCTGCCAAAATCTCTTGCAACACGGGCCCCAGCCGCACCAGCCGCCCGCGCACATGATGCGCCGCCACGGTGAACAGCAAGGGCTGGTCAAACCCGGTTTCAATCTCGTCGCTCACAGCCGCCCCAACGCCCATAACAGAATGGATTTTTGCGCATGAACGCGGTTCTCGGCCTCCTGCCATACGCGCGATTGCGGGCCGTCGATCACCGCGTCGGTCACTTCCTCGCCGCGGTGCGCGGGCAGGCAATGAAGGAACAACGCGTCGCACTTCGCCGCGCTCAGCAGCCGTTCGTCAACCTGATAGGGGGCCATGGCCGCAAGTTTGTTGTGCGCGTGCGCCTGCCCCATAGACACCCAGGTATCGGTCACGACCACATCGGCGCCCGCCGCCGCCACGGCCGCGTCGCGGTGCACGGTAATGCGTGCACCCAGCACCTCGGCGCGCTGCACGAAATCGGTGTCAGGCTCATATCCCTGCGGCACGCCAGCGCGGATATTGAATTTGAACATCCCCGCCGCCTCGATCAGCGATGACAGGACATTGTTGCCGTCGCCCAGCCAGGCGACCTCTAGCCCTGGCAATGCCTTCCCATTCTCGGCCAAGGTCAACAGGTCGGCGACGATTTGGCACGGGTGCGAAAGGTCGGTGAGGCCGTTGATGACGGGGACCGACGCGTTCGCCGCCATTTCTTCAATTTTGGCATGGTCGTCGGTGCGGATCATGATCACGTCGGCATAGCCCGACAGCACGCGCGCGGTGTCGGCGATGCTCTCTCCGCGCCCCAACTGCATCTGTTCGGCCGCCATGAAAATGGCGGTGCCGCCCAGCTGCTGCATCGCGACCTCGAACGACATGCGCGTGCGCGTGCTGTTCTTTTCGAACACCATGGCCAGCACATGGCCACTGAGCGGGGCGTCAGCATCGACCTTGCCCTTTGGCCAGCCAGCGCGCGCCGCCTTGCGGTCAATGGCGTCGGCGATCATCGCGGCAATCGCATCGCCGCCCGCATCGGATAGGTTCAGGAAGTGGCGCGTCACGCCGCAACCGGCAGGGCGTAGCTCGCCGCGCCCGCCGACAGCCGCTCGATGCATTCGGCAATATGGCTTTCGTCGATGATCAGCGGCGGTAGCACGCGGAACACATTTTCACCCGCCGCCACGGTCAGCAGTCCGTGATTGTCGCGCAGATGCGCCACGAAATCGCGGCTGACCGCCGGCTCCTTCATCTTGATGCCCAGCATCAGACCCTTACCGCGAATTTCCTCGAACAATTCGTCATGGTTGGGGATCAGCTGTTCAAACGCCGCGCGCAGCCGGTCGCCCATCGCGGTGACATGCTCCAGAAAACCCGGCTCCAGCATCACATCCAAAATCGCCTGCCCCGCCGCCATCGCCAGCGGGTTGCCGCCATAGGTCGATCCGTGCGTCCCCGCGACCATGCCCTTCGCCGCTTCCTCGGTCGCGAGGCAGGCGCCAAGCGGAAAACCGCCGCCAATGCCCTTCGCCGAGGTGAGGATGTCGGGCGTGATGCCATAATGTTCATAGGCCCACATCTTGCCGGTGCGGCCATAACCGCACTGGATTTCGTCCAGGATCAGTAACAGGCCATGCTCGTCGCACGCCTTGCGCAGCCCCTGGATGAATTCGGGCGTCCCGGCGGTCATCCCGCCCTCGCCCTGCACCGTTTCCACCAGGAAGCCCGCCGTCTCATCATCGATCAGCGCCAGCGCGCCCGCCAGATCATTGAACTTGGCATAGGCAAAGCCCGGCAGCAGCGGCTCAAAACCATTGCGCATCTTCGCCTGATCGGTCGCCGAAATCGCGCCCAGCGAGCGTCCGTGGAAGGCGTTTTTGAAGGTGATCAGCTTGTAGCGATCCGGATTGCCAGTGGCGTCATGATAGGCGCGCGCCGTCTTGATCGCGCACTCGATCGCCTCGACCCCCGAATTGGTGAAAAACACCGTGTCGCCAAAGCTGTTGTCGACAATCCGCTGCGCCAGCGCCTCGCCCTGGGGGCTGCCATACAGGTTCGACACATGCATCAGCGTCGCGGCCTGCTCGGCAATGGCCTTGGTCAGATGCGGGTGGCCATGCCCCAGCGCATTGACCGCAATCCCCGCCGCAAAATCAAGCGCGCGCCGCCCATCCTCACCGATCAGATAACACCCTTCACCGCGCACCGGGCGAAACCCGCAGCGGGGATAAACGGGCATCAACGGCGTGATCGACATGGGTTGGCTCCCTTTGGTGCTCTAGCGCGCGCGGAGGCGCAAAAACAAAGAAGGCGACCCCATCCGGGCCGCCATCCTGCGCAGCGGCCTATACGAGGTGGGGGTTGGGGGCGTCAACACCGCTCGAAAGGGCTATTCCACCCGCCACCGCTCAAACCACTCAATCACTGCCAGATTGCTCGCAATCCACTGCGTCGGCCTTCCCATCCCATGGTTCGCCTCGGGCAGGCGCACTTTCATCGCGGGTACGTCGCGCAGTTTCAGCGCCTGATAATACATCTCGGTTTGCGCAATCGGGGTGCGGTAATCGGCCTCGCCGGTCATCAGCAACGTTGGCGTCACCACCTGTCCCACCAGGCTGAGCGGTGATTGCTTCCAATAGGTTGCGTGGCCGTCCCATGGATTTTCGCCGCTCAGCCAATAGCCTGCGGTCAGCGCCTGTATGTCCGACGACAGCGCTTGCACCGTCCAGTCGGTCACCGGGCGGATCGCGGCGGCGGCGCGGAATTTGCCGGGTTCCTTGGCAATTCCCCACAAAGTCAGCACCCCGCCGCCCGACCCGCCGACGATGAACAGATTGCGCGCATCGACATATGGGCGCGCCGCGACCGCATCGACGCCGCTCATCAAATCATCATGATCCTCGCCCGGATAAACGCCGCCGAGGAAGTTGGCGAACGCCTCGCCATAACCGATGCTGCCGCGCGGATTGGCGAACAGCACCAGATAGCCTTTGGCGGCATAGGCCTGATGCGACACCGAAAATTGTGGGCCATAATCGGTGTTCGGGCCGCCATGAATGTCGAGCACCAGCGGATATTTCTTCGCCGGATCAAAGGCGGCGGGATATTGCAGCCAGCCCTCTATCTCCGCCCCGCCCGCGCGCGATTTCCACGTGACGCGCTCCAGCTTGCCGATGTCTTTCCCCTTGCGCCAGTCGGCGTTGAAATCGACCGTGGTAACCGTCTTACCCGCGCGCTGAACGCCCAGCCCCGGGGGGCGGTCGGCGAACTGCGTGGTAAAGGCGATGGTCCCCTGAGCGGATGAATAGGCTCCGCTGCTGTTGGGCAGATAGAGCCGCCCGCCGCCCAGCGCGGGCACCACGACACGCGCCGCCTTGGTCGCTGGGTTGATTTCGACCAGCCGAACCAGCCCCGCCTCGTACATCAGCGCTTGGATGGCTTTGCCATCGCTCGACCAGCGCGGCGACTGGACAGGCAGATCGCGGTCGGCGGTGAGGTTCACCGGCGCGCCGCCCGCCAGCGGCACCACCCACAGGTCGGGTTGAATGTAGAAGCTCGGCCGGTCAAGCGCGCCGGTATAGGCCACCCATTTGCCATCGGGCGACACGGCAGGCTCGGTCTCATACCCCTTAGCGTCGGTCAAGCGGCGCGGCTCGCCGCCCGCGACGGGAAAAACGAACAAGTCGGCCTCGCGCGCGGTGCGTTCGGCATCGGGCTGGCGTAGGCCGCTGACGACGATGCTGGTCCCATCGGGTGTCCACGCCAGCGGACTGTCGCCATCGAGTTGGTGGAAATCGCCCGCCGAAATCTGGCGCGGCTCGCCGCCCGCCGCAGCCACGATGAAGATGTGGCGGTATCCGGGCTTCACATAGCCGCCGTCGTTCAGCCGATAGGTGAAATCCTCGGTCACATGCGCGTCTGCCGCCCAGGTCGCGCCCTCGGGCTTGGCGGGCATGCCGTCGAACTTGCGCGGCGGCGTTTCGACCAGCGCGGCATAGGCGATGGATGCACCGTCGGGGCTCCAAGCAATTTGTGACGGCGGCGATTTGAGCGCCGTGATCGGTCGCCCGATCCCTTCAGATATGGTCATCACGAAAATCTGCGGCTTGCCCGCGACTGGTGCGACATAGGCGATGCGCGTGCCATCGGGCGACCAGCGCACACCCGATGCGCCATCCTTGCCGCCAATCAACAGCCGCTTTTCGCCGCCGACCGGCATGATCCACACCTCACCGAGCCGCCGGTCGGTGGCGATGTCGGCATAGCTGCGCGTGAAGATGACTTGCTTTCCGTCAGGCGAGACTTGCGGATTTTCGACCTGCGCGATCTTAAACAGGTCGTCGGGGGCGTAGGGGGTGGGTTGTGCAAAAGCCGGGCTGGTTAGGCACAGCGCGGTCATTGTTAGAACGGCAAATCTCATCGTCATCCCCATCTAAACCACCGCCGCTTCCAGCATCCGGATCGTCCCCGCATCGGCATCGATTTCCGCCATCACCCCTTGGGGCAAGCTGAACTGGTCGGCGATATGCCCGAACCATGCACCCTGATAGGCGGGCACGCCCAGCCGCCCCAGATGATGCTTCAACACATCGGTTAGCGTAAAGCCGCCATAATTGCCGCTGCTAGACCCCACGCAATTGGTACACTGCCCGAACACCGCGCCCGCTAGCCCGCCGAGCACGCCCGCCTGCCCCAGCTGGGTCAGCATCCGGTCGATGCGATATTCGGCCTCGTCAACATCCTCGAGGAACAGGATCGCGCCTTTGAAATCGGGCAAATAGGGCGTACCCGTAAGCGCGGTCAGCACCGTGAGGTTGCCGCCGAGCAATCGCCCGCGCGCCGTGCCTTGCGTAATGGGCTGAGTGCGCCAGCGCCGCTGCACCAGCCGGTCCTCGTCCGCCGCCGGATTGACCAAAGTCGGCGTCGCGCCGTCGAACGCCAGCGCCTTGAAATGGTCGAGCGAGCCCTTGCCCCACGCGCTGCCGCCATTGGGGCCGTGGATAGTGGTGAAACCCGCCTGCGCGGCAATCGCCATGTGCAGCGCCGTAATGTCCGAAAAGCCGATCACCAGCTTGGGATTGGCGCGGATCAGATCCCAATTCAGATAGGGCAGCAACCGCGCGCTGCCCCACCCGCCGCGGACCGCCAGAATCGCGCGCACCTCCGGATCGGCGAACATCGCGTTCACATCGGCGGCGCGCTTCTCGTCGGTATTGGCCAGATAGCCGTGACGCCCCAAAACCGAGGCGCCGCGCTTGGGCTTAAGGCCCATCGCGGTCACCGCTTCCTCGACCAACGTCAGCTGGAACGTTTCATCGCTCGCGGTCGCGGGTTCGATCAGGCCGATGGTGTCGCCGGGGCGCAGACGCGGGGGTTTTCTGAATGGCCGGCCTCGCGAATTGGTGACCGTTTCCGCCCCCGCCCCGCCGGGCAGCGCCATCGCCGCCCCCAGCGCCGCCAGCGCGCTGCGCCGTGTCCAATCCATGCTCATCCGAACAACCAGCTCCCCAACATGCGCCCGAATGGAAAAGTGAAAAAGCCCGCGATCAGCAATGCACCCGTCACCATGCCCCGCACCGCGCTGCGGTGTTTTTCCACCCGGTGCGCGCGGGCGTTGAGCACGATGCGCGGCACCTGGATCAGCGTCCACACCGATAAAATATGAATAACGCTGAAGCTGCCCTGATTGATCGTCTGGATATTGAAAGTCGCCAGCGCTGTCAGCACCATCGCCCCCACCCACATCCAGCCCAATTGGCGGTGCATCCGGTCGCCGCGCCGCCGCAGCAGCATCGCCGGGGTCAATGCCAGCGCGACGATAATCGTCAGCAAATGGCCCCATACCCATGGCGGCACCCGCGCCCAATCCGCCTGCCCACGAAAGATGGCAACCAACGTCGCCAGCAACAGCGCCCCGGCAACAACAGCCAGCAAGCGGTCAAAACCCGTCACCGCTGTGATCGGAACCCGCTGTTTGGGCGCTTGGTCGATGGTCGTTGTGGTCACGATTTGCTCCCCATCGTTCGCGCCCTAAAGCGCGTTGTGCGCGATTGCGCCGTCCCAATCAAGCGTCGCGCCAGTGCCCCGGAGCCAGCCCCTCCAGCGTCCATTCCCCCACCCGCCAGCGCACGAGCCGCAGCGTCGGGAACCCCACCGCCGCGGTCATCCGCCGCACCTGGCGGTTGCGCCCTTCGCGGATGGTGAGCGACAGCCAGCTGTCGGGCACCGTTTGGCGCACCCGGATCGGCGGATCGCGCGGCCACAGGTCGGGCGGATCAATCGCTTCGGCGCCGGCGGGCAGCGTTGGTCCGTCGTTCAGGGTCACCCCCCGGCGCAGCGCGGCCAATGCGCCTTGGTTCACATGCCCTTCAACCTGCACCAGATAGGATTTAGCCATCTTGTGCTTCGGGTCCGCAATGCGCGCCTGGAGCCGCCCGTCATCGGTCAGCAACATCAGCCCTTCGCTATCGCGGTCCAGCCTGCCCGCCGGATAGACGCCCGGCACGTCGATAAAATCGGATAGCGTGGCTCTGGGGCTGCCGGCCGTGCTGCGGTCGGTGAACTGCGGCAACACGCCCCATGGTTTGTTGAACAGAATCAAGCGCGGCATGGGCGCCCGTCACAAACAATCGTCGTCCCGGATTTGACCCGGGACAACAAGCTGCTCGTTCGGCCTGTTATGCTGAAACAAGTTCAGCATGACGATGAATGGGCCCGATCAAAGCGCCGCCTTGAACAAGGCCAGCATCCGTCCCCACGCCTTTTCCGCCGCTGCCTCATTATAAGCGCGGCCGTCGGGCGGGCACCAGCCATGCTGTGCTCCGGCATATACCTCCACCTCGTTGAAACCGCTGCGGCCCGCGAGGGCGGCCTTCAGCCGGTCCTTTTCCGCCGGATCGCGCGCATCGTCATTTTCGGCGATGGCAAACAGATATTGGGCCTTGGTCTGGGCGATGGCGAGGTGCGGGCTGGTCGGCGTATCGTTCGACACGCGGCTGCCATGAAAGCTGCCGCATGCTTTGTATCGATCGGGCACCGCTGCCGCGCTGAAAATGGTGAAGGGGCCGCCCAGGCAATAGCCGGTCACGCCGATGCCGCGTTTTGTATCGACCGCCTTTTGCGTGTCAAACCACGCCGCCAGTGCCGTCGCATCGCGCGCCACCGCCTCGCGCGTCAGCTTGCCCGCATAGCCGAACAGGCGTTCGCGGATCGCCGGTTGGGTCCAGTCATCTTCGGGCTTCACCACCTCGCCTTGTGCGTCGCGGTAAAAAGGGTTGAGCGCCAGCACGGCATAGCCATCCGCCGCCAGCCGGTCAGCCATCTGGCGAAAGGCGGGGCGCAGCCCACGAATATCGGGCCAGATCAGCACGGCGGGATGCTTGCCACTGGACGGGTGGGTGAAATAGGCATCGGCCGTGCCATCGGGCGTGGCGATGGTCACCATTTTCCCCTTGTCGCCCACCCCTTGGGCACATGCCGTTGCGGCAAAGGCCGCGCCGCCCACCGCCACCATCCCGGCAAAGCCACGCCGGGTCACTGGCAGGCCAGCCCGGTCCAGATCACCTTCGGTCAGTTCATCGCACATCGAATCGCTCCTTATGGCCGGCGGCGGAAACGCCCGGAAATCTGCGCAACTTCACTCAGACGTGCACGCATTTCCAACAGGCTGGTCACGTGCCGACAATGCAATCGCACCGCACCCTAAACGCGCGAGCGATTGTAGGAAAGCCATTCACATTATTGGCACCTTTGACGACTAACAGAGAGCCCTACTCAGGAGCCCATCACCATGCAATTTATCAAAGTCCCGTCACGCGGCGGCAATTATATGCTCGTTGCATCGAACGTTGCCTTTCTGCGCGAGGCGGAAAATGGCCAAACCACCATCGGCATGGTCGGCGGCGCATCGCTGCTGGTGACCGGCAGCGTCGAGGAAGTGTCGGCATTGTTGCTGGCGGGGGTCAAACCACCAGCCTGACGCACCTTGCGTTGACCGCGCCGCGCATCGATGCGAAACAGCGGGCCATGTGGTCGCGCCGATCCGTCATCATCACCGGAGCCACCGGACTTGCCGCCATGCCGCTGCTCGCCAGCAGTTCGCGGTTAGTCGACCTGGGGCTGCCCGGCGGCCCCGGCGAGCGACCGCTGGCCGCCAGCTTCGCCGACAAGCGCGACATGATTGTTCAGCGCGTGCGCCCACCGTTGCTCGAAACCCCATTGGCGGTGTTTGACGAAGGCACGATAACCCCCAACAACCGTTTCTTCGTGCGCTGGGCAGGCGGCGCCATGCCGACTATGATCGACCCCGCGGCGCATCGGCTCACGCTGCGCGGCGCGGTGGGTGCACCCAAGCAGCTGACCCTCGCCGAGGTCGCCAGCGTTGGCGAAATGGTCGAGGTCACCGCGATCAACCAGTGCGCCGGGAACAGCCGGGGATTTTCGCAGCCACGC
This sequence comes from Sphingopyxis sp. sgz302558, assembly GCF_057220455.1. Taxonomy (NCBI): domain Bacteria; kingdom Pseudomonadati; phylum Pseudomonadota; class Alphaproteobacteria; order Sphingomonadales; family Sphingopyxidaceae; genus Sphingopyxis; species Sphingopyxis sp. sgz302558. The sequence continues at coordinate 89,950 of NZ_JBXPUZ010000003.1, forward strand.
GTCACCGGGGCACAGTGGGGCCATGGCGCAATGGGCAACGCGGTCTGGCGCGGGGTGCGGCTCAAAGATCTGCTCGACCATGCGCAAATCGGTGGCAATGCGAAGCGCGTACGCTTTGCCGGACTCGACACGCCGCCGGTCGCAGGATCGCCGCAGACGATTAAGTCGCTGCCCATCGACGTGGCGCGTCGCGACGATGTGATCGTGGCGTGGGGCATGAACGGCGAAATGTTGCCGCTGCTCAACGGCTATCCGCTGCGGCTGGTGGTGCCGGGTTGGTTCGCCACTTACTGGATCAAGATGTTGTCGGATATCGAGGTGCTCGATACCGACGAAGATGACAGCTATTTCATGGCCAAAAGCTACCGCATGCCCGCCGTGCCGGTGCGGCCGGGCGACAAGGATTTCCCGACTGTCCCCATCACCACCATGCCGCCGCGCAGCTTCATCACCAGCCACGCCGATGGAGCAAAGGTGACGGCGGGCGAGCCAGTCGCGCTGCGCGGTATCGCGATGGGCGGCGATTGCGGCGTCGCGCGCGTTGATGTCGTCGCGAACGGGCGCAGCTATCCAACAACACTGGGCCCCGATGAAGGTGAGTTTGGCTTTCGCCGCTGGTCGGTGACATTGCCCGCGACGACCGGCCCGATCGGCCCGCGCTGCACCAACGTCAAAGGCGTCACCCAGCCCATGGAAGCCAGCTGGAACCCCAGCGGCTACGCGCGCCACTGCGTTGAATATGTGCGGCTGGTGACGGCATGATGCGCGTCCTCGCCCTTGCCCTGCTGACGCTGCCCCTCGCCGCCTGTCAGGACGCTGCGCCGAAGTTCGCCGAAATGTCGGTGACTCTGCCCGATGCCGAACCCGCCTTCCCCGCCGGCCCCGGCGTTGAGGCGGTGACCAACAATTGCGCCGCCTGCCATTCGCCCGACATGATATTGAACCAGCCCAAACAGACCCGCGAACATTGGGCCAAAAGCATCGACAAGATGCGCAAGGTGTTCAAAGCGAGCATCGCGGCGGAGGATGAGGCCGCGATACTGGATTATCTGGAGGGGGTGAGCGCGGGGGTCCAGTGACTCAGCGATCATCGCCGGTGTTATAAAAGCTCACAATGTCGCGGCTGCCGTGCAGGACGTTCACGATTTCCAACACGTCACCAAGATAGCGAAAAAAGATCACGTAGCCGCTTTCGGGAACGCTGCGAAGGTCGGGCCGCAAGTCCGGCCGGGCGGACCCTAGCGTTCCCGGCAATCGCGCCAGTCTGACGCATCGGGAGTAGAGCTTGTCGAGCACCCCTTCTGCAGCAGCGCGGCTGCCGCTGGCTTCGGCGATATATTCGGCAATGTCTTGAAGGTCTCGATTGGCGGTGTCGGTGATAACCAGCTGCGTCATCACGCCGCGTTCCGCTGGCTCTTCTTTTCCCACTTGTCCAGACGGGCTTTCACCGCCGCCTTGACATCTTCGATCGAATTGCTGCCCCCGCGTTCAATCGACGCATTGATGGTCTCACGCAACGCATCCAACTTCTGCTCGCGCTCCTCAACCAACCGCAGCCCCTCGCGCATAATCTCGCTCGCCGAGGCATAGCGGCCGGTGCCAAGCAATTCCTCAATGTAGCGTTCCCAGCGTTCGCCGATGGAGACATTCATGGGTGGGGCCTTTCAATCTGTCGCCGTCGGAGCTTCCATCTAGCACGATAGCAGTTTATGCGCAATTTTTGTTATGGCGATTCTTGATCAAACGCGTCACTTTACAACAAGTCGACCAACAACTTAGCAATTGCAGCCGGAAGCTCATCCAGCTCGCCAGCCGCAGTTGACGCGCGATAGTAGGGACTCACGTCATGGCCAATGCCTACACCGCCCACACGCATCTCCAGATTGGAAGACAACCGGTCTGCAACTTCCAGCACATGTCGGTGGAGAATCGACACGCCGTTTGCATGAAGGGTCGAATCATCGACCGGCGCACCGTCTGACAAAATGATCAGTAGTCGGTTCGCCTCAGCCCGTTTCAACAATCGACCGGCTGCCCAGTCCAGCGCCTCGCCATCGACGTTTTCATAGAGCGCCCCGCCGTTCAGCATTGCTTCCCACGCGATGCCTTGATGCATAGGTTCGTCAAACGATTTATAGATGATGTGAAGCAAAGCACACAGGCGACCCGGATATTCTGGTCTGCCAGACGAGTGCCATAGTTCGCGGGCTCGCCCACCCCGCCATCCGGCTGTGGTGAAGCCTAGCACTTCAACCTTTGCTCCCCGATCTTCTAATGCCGCGCCCGTGGCCTGCATTGCCGCACAGACTTCCCATATCTTGTCGCCGCGCATCGAACCCGAATGGTCGATCAGAAAGGTTATGGCGGCGCTTTCGAGTCTAGTTGGCAGACCGGAAAAGCAACTTGACCCTATAATTTCTTCCTTGCGACGTTCGGTGGCTGCCTTTGCTGCTACTTGCTGAGGTTCGTCGGGCCTCTGCCAATATTTGACATGATCCCAGCTGATTTCCTCCAGCCGGTTCGCAATTTCTTCGGCCCGGACCTCGACATCAAACTGCGTCGTAAAAATCTTGTAGGGGGTGCCTTCGGGTAAATCTCGTGCGGGTTCTTTGCTGCGTCGCTCGAGCCACCATGAACCCAAGCCCAGCGCGAGCATCATCGCAATGATCGCGCCAAACCAGAGTGCATCGCTCGACACCTTAGCCTACTCCACCGTCACACTCTTCGCCAAATTGCGCGGTTGGTCCACATCGGTCCCCTTCGCCACCGCCACGTGATAGGCGAGCAACTGCACCGGCACCGCATAGACCAGCGGCGCGATCAAGGGATGCACCTTGGGCATTTCGATGGTCGCCAGACACCCCTCGCCCGCCTCGGCAATCCCCTCTGCATCCGAAATCAGCACCACCTTGCCGCCGCGCGCGCGGACTTCCTGCATGTTGCTCACGGTCTTTTCGAACAGCGGCCCCGATGGCGCGAGGACGATCACCGGCACCGCCTCGTCGATCAGCGCGATGGGGCCATGTTTCATCTCGCCGCTGGCATAGCCCTCGGCGTGGATATAGCTGATTTCTTTCAGCTTGAGTGCGCCTTCGAGCGCCAGCGGATAATCGGGTCCGCGCCCGAGATAGAGCACGTCGCGCGCAGGCGCGATCAGGTGCGCCATGCCCGCGATATCCGCGTCATGCGCCAGCGCAGCGTTGAGCGCGGCCGGCGCCTCGATCAGGTGGCGGACAATCTCGCGCTCTTCCTCCGCGCTGAGTTTGCCCTTCTTAAGCGCAAGGTGCGCAGCAAGCGCCGCCAGCACCGCGAGCTGGCAGGTAAACGCCTTGGTCGATGCCACGCCAATCTCCGGCCCCGCATGGGTCGGCAGCAGCAGGTCGGCCTCGCGCGCCATGCTGCTGGTCGGTACATTGACGACGACCGCAATGGTTTGCCCTTGTTCCTTGCAATGGCGCAGCGCTGCGAGCGTGTCGGCGGTTTCACCCGATTGGCTGATGAACAGCGCAAGGCCGCCTTCTTCCAACACCGGGTCGCGGTAACGGAACTCGGACGCGACATCGAGGTCCACAGGGACGCGGGCAAATTGTTCGAACCAATATTTGGCGACCATCCCGGCGTAGAAACTGGTCCCACACGCGACGATGGTGATACGCTTCACGCCAGCGAGGTCAAAGTCCAGCTGCGGCAGCGCGACCGTCTGTTCCAGCGGGCGGATGTAGCTCGACAGCGTTTGCGCGACGACGGTCGGCTGTTCGAAAATCTCTTTCTGCATGAAGTGGCGATACGGCCCCTTCTCGACCGCCGCCGCGCTGACGCCGCTCGTCGTGATCTCGCGCTCGACGGGGTGATTGTCCTTGTCGAAAATCTGCGCGCCATCGGCGGCGATGACGACCCAGTCACCCTCCTCGAGATAGGCGATCTTTTGCGTCAGCGGCGCCAGCGCCAGCGCATCCGACCCCAAATAGGTCTCGCCATCGCCATAGCCGACGACCAGCGGCGAGCCCAGCCGCGCGCCGATCAGGAAATCGGGGAATTGGCGAAACGCAATCGCCAGCGCAAAGGCACCGCGCAGGCGGGGCAGCACCGCGCGCACGGCCTCCGACGGCGAATGGCCCGCCTCGACCTGCTCGCTCACCAGATGCGCGACCACTTCGGTGTCCGTCTCGCTCTCGAACCTCCGCCCCCGCGCGGTCAGCTCGTCGCGCAGCGGCTTGAAATTTTCGATGATGCCATTGTGCACCAGCGCGACTTCGCCCGTCGCATGCGGATGCGCATTGCTGGTCGTCGGCGCGCCGTGGGTGGCCCAGCGGGTGTGCGCGATACCGATGGTCCCGGGCGCCGGATTGGCAGCGAGCTCCTTGACCAGATTGGCGAGCTTGCCCTCGGCGCGCCGGCGGATGAGCTGGCCGTCAAGCACAGTGCACACGCCCGCGCTGTCATAGCCGCGATACTCCATCCGTTTCAGGCCATCGACCAGGCGTTCGGCCACGGGGGATTTGCCAACGATACCGATAATGCCGCACATGGGGGACTGCTTTCGTTAAAGAATATAGGGAACGCGGATGCCGGGCATTGCGGCCGGGAAATCCTTGGTATTGCGGGTAATCAGTACGCGACCGCGAATTTGCGCCGTCGCCAAGATGATTGCGTCGGGCGACTTCAAACGCGGACGTTCGCGGCGCAGCGCAGCCGCACGATGCGAAATTTCGTTGTCAATCTCGTCCAAGCCGAAACGGCCCAAAAATGCTTCGGCGTCGCGCACCATCACGTCAGTGCCTTTGGACAGCACTTCGATCCACGCCATACGGCTGATCCAAGGCCGCTGACCCAACGCGACGGCCCGCTGGATTTCCGCTCGCGCCAGCGGAAATCCGGCCATCGCGTCGATCACGATATTGGCGTCAAAAGCGTATCCGCTCACTTGGGAGCCGGAGACTTGGGCGTGGGATATTTACCGGCAATCATGTCCAGATAGATTTGCCGCTGACGGTCATCCTCTTCGTCGAACATGTCGGGCGATTCCGCGCGAACCTCTTCATAGTCATCGTCCCAATAACGGGTCCACTCGGCACGCCGCTTGCGGTCATATTCGCGCGGGTCATAGTTTACGCCGTGGCGCGCCCACAGGCCAAAACCCTTGTCGATCCAACTGGTGTCGTCGCTCAGATTTTCGGGTCGATAGGCCATCACCGCTTCGCGCAAAACCGATGCGCGGCTCTGGCCCTTTTCGCGCGCAATGCGGTCGAGCCGTTCGATTTCTTCATCGGGTAAGTCAGCGAGGATCCGGGCCATAGTGATATACTGATATCATATCATGATATCATGTCAAGGCTCTACGCATTTGTCTCGGACAAGTCGCATACCTACAGGCACTTTACCGTCTTTCCAGCAGTTGTGATATTGCACGATTTCGATGCCGAGACCTACGACTAGGAAAATTATAAGCGCCAAAGCAACTAGGAAGTCACGATAGCGCCGCACTCACTTCCCCGCCTTCTTCCTCCGCATCGCCTCATGGAACCGGTCCGCCCAGCCGGGTTTCACCAGCTGCTCGGCGCGTACCATCCGCAATTCGCCGTCGCCCACGTCGCGCGATACGGCGCTGCCCGCCGCCACAATCGCATCGCGGCCAATCTTCACCGGGGCAATCAGCGCCGAGTTTGACCCGATGAACGCCCCCTCGCCAATCACCGTCTGATATTTGAAATAGCCGTCGTAATTGCAGGTGATCGTGCCCGCGCCGATGTTCGCGCCCGCGCCGATGGTGGCGTCGCCGAGGTAGGTCAGGTGGTTGGCCTTCGCGCCCTTGCCCAAATGCGCCTTTTTCACTTCGACGAAATTGCCGATCTTCGCGCCCTCATCGAGCACCGTGCCGGGACGCAGCCGCGCGAAGGGGCCGACCTCGCAGCCTTCACCGATCACCGCACCCTCGATATGGCTGTGCGCGCGGATGCGCACCTTGTCGGCGATTTTCACGCCGGGGCCGAAAAACACATTGGGCTCGATGGTCACATCGCGGCCAACTTCGGTGTCCCACGCGAACCACACGGTTTCGGGCGCGATCAAGGTCGCACCGCCCTCCATCACCTTGGCCCGGCGATAGAATTGCCATTCCTTTTCCGCCGCCGCCAACTCCTCGCGGCTGTTGATGCCCTGGACGTCATATTCCTCGGTCAGCACGGCGGCGCAGGGGCGGCCATCAGCAATGGCGATATTGACGATGTCGGTGAGGTAATATTCGCGCTGGCGGTTATCGTTGCCAACGCGCGCAAGCAGCGCGAACAGGTCGCGCGACCGCACCGCCATCAGGCCAGAATTGCAGATGGTGCAATCGCGCTCCGCGTCGGTCGCATCCTTAAATTCGACCATCTTTTCAATCCGCCCACCCGGCGCGGTGATGACGCGGCCATAATGATGCGGGTCGATGGCGTCGAATGCGAGCACGACGACCGCAGGCGCATCGTCGGCGTGCAGCCGGTCGATCATGTGACGCAGCGTCGCCGTCGGAACGAACGGCACATCGCCATAAAGGATCAGCACATCGCCGTCGAAATCGGCAAGCGCGCTTTCGGCCTGCTGCACCGCATGGCCGGTGCCCAATTGCGGCTCCTGCAGCGCCAGATCGGCGCTGCCCGCCAGCGCGGCCTCCAGCTGCGCCTTGTCGCTGCCGACCACCACCACTTTCTTTGCGGGGGCCAGCTCGTCGACGCTGTCCATCAGGTGCATCAGCATCGGCCGCCCCGCGATGGGATGCAGCACCTTGTGCAGGTCCGATTTCATGCGGGTGCCCTTACCCGCAGCAAGGATGATGGCGGCGATGGCGTTGCTCATGGACGCAGTCATTAAGCGGCTTTTATGACAGTTGCTACCCCGCGCCGACGCCGCGACGTCACATCACAGCGCAACCATGGGCAAGCAAAGAATATGTAGCTGGCATAGTGTCGATTGCCCACTAAGTTGACCCCAAGCCTTCCAGAGGAGCCTCCCCATGATCGAACTTTACACCGCCGCGACCCCCAATGGCCACAAGGTGACCGTCACGCTCGAAGAAATGGGCCTTGAATACACTGTCCACGCACTCGATTTTCAGAAGCAGGAGCAAAAGGCGCCCGCGTTTCTGAAAATCAACCCCAATGGCCGTATCCCCGCGATTGTCGACGATGGCTTCGCCGTTTTCGAATCGGGCGCGATCATGATCTATCTCGCCGAAAAAACCGGCATGCTGATGCCGACCGATGTGCAGGGGCGCAGCCGCGTCATCCAGTGGCTGATGTTCCAGATGGGCGGCATCGGCCCGATGATGGGCCAAGCCAATGTCTTCTTCCGCTATTTCCCCGAAAAAATCCAACCGGCCATCGACCGCTATCAGGGCGAGAGCGCGCGGCTGTTTGGCGTGCTCGACGGACAGCTTAAGGACAATGAATGGCTCGCGGGTGATTACAGCATCGCCGACATCGCCAACTGGTGCTGGGTACGCATCCACGAATGGAGCGGCGTCGATATTGCCCCTTTCCCGCATCTGCAACGCTGGCTGAATGCCATTGCAGATCGCCCGGCGGCGCAGCGCGGCATCAACATCCCGCCGCGCGCGTTGCCGCAAACCGACGAAGAGAAATCGAAATTTGCCGAGGAAGCACGCAAGATGCTGGTGACGGGGAAGGATTAACCCCGCCGCCACTTCACCCACAAATGCCGCGCCAGCATCAGCGGCGGCATCCGCAGCCAATGCGCGCGGAAGTAGAATAGCAGCCGCGTGAAGGACCGCGTCGGTCGCCCCCAATCGTCGCGGGCGGTGAGGGCGCGGAGGAAAAGCCGATCAGCCGCCGACATCCGGCTTTGCCGCGCGCCATATAAACAGTCTGCCAGACGTATAGCCCGCGCCACAACAGCATCCAGTCCGTGATGCCGCGACCGTTCCTCCAGTGCTGCTACATCGGTCCGTTTAAGCAGCACATGGCAATCCCACAAGTTGCGAAGACCGCCTGACAAATCCCCATCGGCTATGACGTGAGCGGCGCAGTGGATCAGCATGTCGGCGGGGGCGAGGATCAGCAATTCTCCCCTCCCGCTTGCGGGAGGGGCCGGGGGTGGGCCTGTCGTTTCTGCACCCTCGCTACGCTCTGGCCCACCCCTAACCCCTCCCGCAAGCGGGAGGGGAAGTGCACGTTCCATCATAGCCCCAGCGTCCGGCCTCGCCCGGTGCGTCAGCGGTAATATCGTGTGGTGCACATCGATCATGCGGTCGCGGTCCTTGTGGATCAGCGGCGGCAGCTCGTGCATGTGCTGGCGGTAATAGGCGTCGTCGTAGGGATCAGATTTCACCCACTCCCACCCCGCCGCCAGCAGCGCCGCTTCGGCGCGGTCCAGGTCCTCGCGCGCGACCATGATGTCGAGGTCGCCAATCTGCCGCCCTGATGCATTGGGCAATCCAGCCGCTGCATAGGCCGTGCCCTTCAAGAGCACGAAGCGAACCCCCGCTGGCTCGAGCGCGCGGCGCGCCATTTCGGCTTCCCACAGCGCGGCATTTTGCTGCACCTTTGCTGCAGCGCGCAGGTCGGCAAACAGCGCAGCAATTTCATCCGGTAGCGCAGCATCGGCGAGGCGTTCGGCCAGTGTCGCCGCCAGCGCCTCGGCGCGCGCGACGCTGATGACGGCCTCCCAGTCGCGGTCGCTCAGCGTTGCCGGATCGCGCCGCCCGGCGAGCAAATCGATCAGCGCCCATATCGCGCTCATGCCGTGGCCTCGGCCCATAACTGCTCGACCAATGCCAATCCGCTGGCACTGTCAGGATAGCTCACCGCCAGCGCCGGCACCGTCTGCACCAGCCGCGTGAGCGCAAGGAACCCCGCCTCACCCAGCATCGCATAGTTGGTCGACGCCTCGGTCAGCCGGACGAACAATTCGGACGGCGCCATGCGCGACACCGACATTTCCCCACCAAAGCGCGGAAACAATATCAGCGCAGGGGTCGCGGGTTCATGCATCGCCGCCAAGGCATCAGCGCGCGGCACCATGTGGCGGATATCGCCCTTCGGCGTGCCGCGCAGCAGCGGCCCAAAACGGTCGGCAGGAACGCGTGTTTCCATTTCGGCAATCGCCGCATTTTTCAAACTCACAGGGCGCGGAAAGGCCAGCGCGTTGCCGCTCGCCGGATCGAGCAAAGTGAACTCGTCCCCCATCAACCGCCAATCACCGCTTTCGCCGAGCAGCGCCGCCAGCGTCGATTTGCCCGATCCTGAAGCCCCCGACATGATCAGCGCGCGGCCATCGCGCTCCACCGCGCTGGCATGCAGCAACAGGTGCCGCCGCCACCCCAGCGCCATTTGCAAATTCATCGCCATTTCAGCGGCGAGCAACCCCATCGACAGCGGCAGCGGTAGCGCATCGGGGATGCTGAAATCGCCGCCGATTTGCACCGCCGGGCGGATGAAACGCCGCCACGGCCGCCCAGCGTACAGGCGCACAGTGGCGTTGGCGGGGCCGCTTGGCGGCGGATAGGCCGAGTATAGCTGCGCCAGCTGCTCCACCGGCCGCGCCCAGTCGCTGCCGACGCGAAAATGCGCTGGGCCGATGCTGAGGTGGGTGCTGTGCCTCACCGCGCCTCGACCAACCCCAATGCAGCAAGTTCGGTAAGATGCGCGGCGATCATTTCGCTGGCGTTGCCATCGCTCGCCAGATCGAATTTGCTGGCCAGATGCTCAATGAACTTGCCCAGTGACCAATCACCCTCGCCCAATGCCGCGAGCATTTCGGGCAAGGGCGATGCCAGCAAATGCGTCTGGCACGACCGCCGGTCATACACCGCGGTCAGGGCGTCCAGTTCCACCCGCACCAGATCGTCCGCGCTTGCCGCGCGATAGTGCATCTCAGCGGGCATCGGCGGCTGCGATCAGCCGCGCCAACATGGCATCGAGCGCCGCGCGCTCGTCGGCGCTGAGCGCCTTGAGCAATTTCTGCTCCATCGCCAGCGCGGCGGGCACAATCTCATCATAGAGCGCGCGCCCCGCAGCCGACAGCATCAGATGATGCGAGCGCCCGTCGCTGCCATGCGCCTGCCGCGCCACCAGTGCCCGCTCGGCCAGCGCTTTAGCGGCGCGGTTGACCGTCACCTTGTCCATCAGCGTTGCCGCGACCAGCTCGCGCTGCGTCAATGGTTTGCCCTCGCCCAGCACCGCCATCAGCCGCCATTCGGGAATCTTCAGGCCAAAACGGCTCTGATATTCACGCGCAATGCGCGCGCTGACGGCATTGGAGGCGATCGACAGACGATAGGGCAGGAAAGCTTGGAGGTTGAGCATGGCGTGGCCGATATTGCCCAGCGCCGCTCGCAAGTCAAAACGCGGCCGACACGCCCACCCACACACTGCGTGGGGCGGCCCGCTCGATCGCGCCGCCCGCACCGAAGGCGGCAGGCACCAAGGCATCGAACAGATTTTCGGCGCGCAACATCAGCTTGATATCCTCGGCAATCGCATAGGACGCCGCTGCATCCACCGTCGTCGCCGCCCCCAGCCGCTGCGTGCCCAGATCATCCTCATTCTGTGCGCCGGTATGGCGCAGGCGCAGGTCTAGCTTCACTGGCTCTAAATCAACCGCCGCGCTGAAACTGGCAGCGTGCCGCGCGACCTGCGCCGGACGGCGGCCATCCAGCGCCGCCGCCGCGCCGTCCGCGCGCACCGTTGCATCGGTGAAGGCATAGGTCGCGCGCAAATCCACCGGCCCGATATTGGCCGCCGCCTGCACCTCTACCCCTTTGGCGATGATCGCGTCCAAGTTTTGCCGCTGCGCATAATTGCCGCCCGCCGCGACAAAGCCGACGCCGGGGAAATTGCCCGGCCCCTGCCCCAGCGTCACATTGGCGATCGCGTTCTCGAGCCGGTTCCAATAGGCGGTCACCGACGCCGAGAAGCCATAGTTGTCGGACCAGTCAATTCCCGCTTCACCGCCCCATAGCCGTTCGGGGCGCAGCAATTCATTTGCCGCGGTCGCATCGGCGCCCACGCGGAAGGGCCGATACAGCTCGTTCAGCGTCGGCAGCCGCCAGCCGGTGTAGCCCGCCGCGCGCAGTTTCACGTCGCCCTTTTCATACGCCATGCCGGCGCGGCCCGTCCCCGCCCAACCTGAACGCGCGGCAAAACGATCGTCGCTGCGGATGCTGCCGCCGATATTGCGCTCGGTACGAAAGCCCGGTGCGATCCGCCAATGGTCGATGCGGCCAGACAGGGTGAAGCGCACATCGCCCGCAAGGGCATAGCCATCGGCAAAGGCCCCGACCGTCGTGCTCTCGCCGCCCGCCACGCGGAAGCGGCCTGGCGCGGTGCCGGTGAAAAAGAACTGCTCTTGCGTCTCGCCCTCGACGCGCCGCCAGTCGATGCCGAAGCGCAGCGGATTGCTCCAGCCAAAAGACGGGCGCACCTCAAGCCGCGCGCCAAGACCGAGCGCGGGCACCCGCTGGATCAGCGCAGGGGCAACGCTGCTGCGATCGGCGGCGACGCTGGCAAAGCCGGTGTCAAATTCGCGCAACTGCGCATAGCCGAGCAGACTGACTTGCCACCCGTCATAGGGTGTCGGATCGAGGACATAACGGATACTGGCGTCCAGACCATCGACGGCGCTACGGCTAAAGTCAGTGCCCCGCTCGCGTCGGTCGCGCCAGCCGCGCACCGCGACCTCGATGCGGCGATTATCGCCCGCATCAAAGCGAGCCCGTAGGCCAAGTCCGGCCTGATCATAAGGCGCGGCACGATCAACGCTACCGCGATCCGCGGCGCGGATCGGAATGAAGCCATCCCCGCGCGACCAGCGGCCGTCGACAGCGACGGTGCCATCTTCAAGGTAACCGCCGACTCCGCCGACCAGATCACTGCTGCCGCGCGATCCGCCCGACAGCGAACCAGCGCCGCCATCGATTATGTCCGAAGACAGGCTGATCGTCCCGCCCAGTGCGCCTGGCCCGTCAACCCCGCTGCCGCCGCCACGTGTAATGCGCACGCCCTTCAGCGGCACGCTGTCAAACGCGCTCCACGCCACCCAGCCGCCGAACGGGTCGGCCTGCGGCACCCCGTCGAGCAGCACCAGCGCGCGGCTCGACGCGTTGCCGCCCAGCCCGCGCAGCGTCACTCCTTGGCTCGTCGGATGCGCGCTGCGGCCATCGCTGCGCCGGAATTGCGCTAGCCCCGCCTCATCGCGCAGCCGGTTCTCAACGCGCTCGCCCAACCCCTGAGCAATATCGGTAATGGTCGTTACTGATTGCACGCGGTCGGACGGTGAAGGCGTCAGATTGCCCCCGGCCGTTACAACAATCGTGTCGATGCGCGGATGATAGAGGATGATAGGCTGCTCATCCTCCTCAGCCGGAACAGAGAGCACGCTGTCCTGCGCAGCGGCGCTGGCTGGCAGTGCCAGCAGCGACAAAGCCATGGTCCAACGCATCACTCGCCCTTCACGGCATCCGGGTGCGCGCTGCTGAAAGCGTCAAGCGCCATGCAATTGCTTGCGATTTCGACCAACCGGGGAAACGCGTCGAGCGCGACCTCGTAACGCTGCGCATTATAGACCTGCGGGACCAGAAACACATCGGCAATCCCCGGCGCGTCGCCACCCATAAACGGTCCCTCGCCCGCCATCGCCTCGAGCGCCTCAAACCCTTCGGTGATCCAGCGCGCGATCCAGCGGTCCTTGACGGTCTCGTTCAGCCCCAGATCGCGGGTCAGATATTTCAAGATGCGCAGATTGTTGAGCGGATGGATGTCGCACGCCACCACCAGCGCCTGCGCCAGCGCCACGGCGCGCGGCTGCGCTTCCTCGGGGATCAGGCGCGGCTCGGGATAGGCGCGGTCGAGCCAGTCGATGATCGCCATGCTCTGGATGATCGGCTCGCCATCGGCGACCAGCATCGGCACGAACCCCTGCGCATTCTGATCCAGAAATGCATCGCTGCGCTGATCCCCGGCAAGCAGGCTAACTTCGACGCGCTCATAGGCGAGCCCCTTGAGATGCAGCGCAATCCGGACGCGAAAACTGGCCGAAGAACGGAAATAATCGTGGAGGACGAGGTTGGGCATGGGCAGGCGATCCGAACGCGAAAAACAACAATGACGTGCTGACCTTGTCGAAGCACGTCTCGCCATTGCGCGCAACGCCCTTCGACAGGCTCAGGGCTTACGGTCGTTCTTCATCCGCCATCTTTCGGCATCGCCGCAATCCATTGCCGCAGCAATGCTGCGCCTTCGCGGTGCACAGTTCCGCGTCCGACCTCGGGCATGGCAATTCCGGGCTCGATGCTCTCCAACCGATAAATCAGGATCGACGCATCGGGATCGCCCGGCGCAATTGCGAACTCGCGCCCGCCACTCCCCCGCCCCGCCGCGACGGGGCGCTTGCCGATGCCCAGCGCCTTGGCGTCGGTGACATCACGGCCCAGAAACAGCCCGCTGTTCGACGCGCTCCCCGCCGGATTGTGGCAGTGCGCGCAATTGACGTCGAGATAGGCGCGCGCGCGGCTGTCGAGCGAGCCGCTCTTGGGATCGTTCCAGCGCACCGGCGCAGGCTTCAGTGCCGCAGCGTTGGCAAACAGGCGCTTGCGGCTGTCCGCACTCACCCCCGCGCCCAATTCCATATTCCACGCTTTGGGACCAATCGGCACGATCGCGCCGTTCAGGCTGTGGCATTCCTTGCACTGGTTTTTGTTGGGCACGGCATAGCTGATGGTCTGCGCCGTCCCATCCGCGGCCCTGAATGTCACCGGCACGCGCGTGCCCGCGACCTTCAACGTCGCATCCTTGCCATCGGCATCCCAGACATAAGGCAAGGCCACCCAGCCAGCCGCGCGGTGGATCAGCAGCCGCGTTTCGACTGGACGGCCATCGTTCACGCCGGCCCAGCCAAAGCTCTTGACCAGTACCGTCCCGACCGGAAACTCGATACGCCCATCGGCAGACACCGTTGCCCGCTGTCCCGCTGGCAGCGAGATGAAGCGCGCCTTTTCGGCATAATCGCTGAACAACGGCGTGTGCAGGTCGTAGGGGGTCGCGTTGAGTGGCAGTTTCGGGTTGTTCGCCAGAAACAGCCCAAAGGCGGACAGCTTCGCGGGCATCGCATCGCTGTCGATCACCGCCTGATTGACGCCGGGTAGCGGTACTGCACTGGCACCGCCCGCTCCGGCCAGCACGGCGGCGACCAAAGCGGCACTGCGCCTCACCGGACCTTTGCCTCCATGCTTTCGGGCAGTACGACCGATTTGATCGGTGGCAGCGACGCGGTGGCATCCTCGACCGGCGTGATCGGCGCGGGCTTGGCCGCAGCGACCCCTGCCTTGGGGTCAGCCAACCCCAGCGTCAGCGCGCCCGCCCTATCGCCAAAGATGATGTTGCTGCCGCTGCCGTCCCACAGAACGGGCGGCAATTTCCCGCCGAGCGCCGCTGCCAGCTCCGCCCCGCCGTCCATCTTGGGGTCAAAACCCGCGCGGCCGTGCTGGTTGCCATAGACCGCGACATTGCGCGGCAGCGGATCATATTTCGCATCCTCATACGGATAGCGATAGCCGATCACCATCACATTGGACGTGCCATGTTCGTCGATAACATTGTCGAACACATGAACATCGCGGTTGGCCATCACCAGCACGCCGGTGCCCGTTGGCACACTGGCGACGATATTGCCCTTGGGCGCAAAGTTCGGCGTCATGTTGTCCTGGATAATGTTTTCATAAACCCGCACGCTGTGCCCGCCCATTTGCGGCAGGTTGGGCAGGTCGAACACCAGCACCCCGCCGGTGTTTTTGGTCGCGATATTGCCCGTCACATCGGCGTTGAAGCTGTTCTCAATCTCGATGCCCGCGACATTTTCCATCGCGATCGAATCGCGCACGATGATGTTCTGCGATTGCCCCACATAGATGCCGGCATCCGACGCCCCGCGCACGAACACGCTGTCGACCAGCACATCGCGGGCCTCGACCGGGTAGATGCCGTATGCACCGTTCGTCTCCTTCGGCCCTGCCAGCCATTCGACGCGCAGCCGGTGATAGACGATGCGGTCAGCGCCTTTCGACTTGATGCCGTCGCCCTTGCTGTTCACCACAGCGAAATCGACAAGCAAAACATCGTCGCTCGTCACGAGCAACCCTTCGCCGGCGCCCATCTGTCCCGTGAAATCCAGCACGCTACCATCGCTGCCGGCGCCCGCACCGCGCAGCGTAACGCCGTCGACCGCGAGTGAGAGGCCATCGGTCAGCTTGAAAATGCCCTTGCCCAGCTCCACCGTGTCGCCGGGTTCGGCCAAAATCAGAGCTTCCTGCAGCCGCTCCTGTGCGCTGTCCCCCGCCGCGACCGGAATGACTTTGGCGTGCAGCGTAACCGGCAGCAGCGCCGCCGCAAACATCAGACCGGCTGCAAATTTATCGCACTGGAATCGCATACCCCTCTCCCCTTTGCCGCGAATGTGCGGCAAATCGGCGGGGATGCCAAGCGCTCAGGAGGATGTGCGCGGCTGCATCGCGGCATTTTGCAGCTCGGGGTGTTGACGAGGGCGCGGTGAACAAAGCCCCTCCCCTTCAGGGGAGGGGAGAATATCAAGGCGCATCCCCCAAAATCCAGTCGACCCCAGCCTCGGCGTGGATACGCGTCGTGTCGTAAATCGGCAGCACATTGGCATCGCGGTCGACGATCATCGTCAGCTCGGTGCAGGCCAGCACAATCGCGTCGATTTCCTGCTTGGCGATATCGGTGATGAAACCGCGCATTGCGCGGCGCGACGCCTCGGTCACCTTGCCCTGCATCAGCTCGTCATAGATGATATTGTCGATCACCTCGACGCGGCTTTCGTCGAACGGCGACAGCGTGACTCCCTGGCTCACCATGCGCTGGCGATACCAGCGTTCGGCCATAACATTGCGTGTGCCAATGATCGCCACCGCCTTGATCCCGTCAGCGCGCAATTTTTCGCCGGTTTCATCAATAATGTGGATCAGCGGTACCGAAATCGCCGCCTGAATGGTTTCGGCGACCCGGTACATGCTGTTGGCGCTAATCAGGATGGCGGTCGCCCCCGCCGCTTCCAGCCGCTGCGCAGATGCGCTCAGCTGGGTGGCGGCATGCGCCCATTGTTCCTCGGTCGACAGCCGCGACAGATCGCAATTGTTCAGGCTTTCGATGAGCAGCGGGGCCGAACAGGTCGCGCTGACGCGCCGTTGCAGGCCGCGGTTGATCAGCCGGTAATATTCCTCGGTCGCGGCCCAGCTCATGCCGCCGATCAGGCCCAATTTGCGCATATATCCTAACTCGCACCCAAAAACCGCCCGCCCAGAGCTTGTCGAAGGGCTGTCCTTCACTTCGGCGGCGTCAGAAGGACGGACAGTCCTTCGACAAGCTCAGGACATACGGGGAAGGAAAAATTCAGCGGGCAGAATCAATGCCCGCCGCCGTTCATCGATTTCACAATGTCCTCGCACATTTTCTTGGCATCGGCGAGCAGCATCATCGTCTGGTCCATGTAAAACACATCATTGTCGACCCCGGCATAGCCGACGCCGCCCATGCTGCGCTTGATGAAGAACACCGTCTTGGCCTTGTCCACATCGAACACCGGCATGCCGTAAATCGGCGATGATTTGTCGGTCTTGGCTGCGGGATTCACCACATCGTTCGCACCAATGATGAAGGCGACGTCTGCCTGCGCAAATTCGCTGTTGATATCCTCCAGCTCGAACACCTCGTCATAGGGGACGTTCGCTTCGGCCAGCAGCACGTTCATATGCCCGGGCATGCGCCCGGCAACGGGGTGGATGGCATATTTGACGCTAACGCCGCCCTTCTTGAGCGTGTCGGCCATTTCGCGCAACGCGTGCTGCGCCTGCGCCACCGCCATCCCGTAACCAGGGACAATGATGACGCTTTCGGCCTGCTGCATCATATAGGCCGCATCCTCGGCGCTGCCGCGCTTCCACGGCCGGTCGACCTTGGCCGCATCGCCCGATGACGCCACCGCGCCAAAGCCGCCGGCGATCACGCTGATGAAACTGCGGTTCATCGCCTTGCACATGATATAGGACAAGATTGCCCCCGACGAGCCGACCAGCGCGCCCGTTATGATCATGGCGCTGTTCGACAGGGTGAAGCCCATCGCCGCCGCTGCCCAGCCCGAATAGCTGTTGAGCATCGACACCACGACCGGCATGTCCGCGCCGCCAATGGGTATGATCAGCAGAAAGCCGATCACGAAGCTGAGCGCCACCACGGTCCAGAAGATCCAAGGACTTTGGTCGATTGTAAAATAGCCCGTCAGACCGATGATCGCCGCGAGCGTGCCCAGATTGATGACATGGCGCAGCGGCAGGATGATCGGTGCGCCCGACATCTTGCCCGCGAGTTTCAAGAAAGCGATGACCGAGCCGCTGAAGGTAATCGCACCGATGGCCGCCCCCAGCCCCATTTCAACGCGGCTGACGGGGTTGATCACGCCGTCGACGCCCGCAATACCGAACGCCTGCGGATTTAGGAACGCTGCGGCTGCCACCGCGACCGCCGCCAGACCGACCAGGCTGTGAAACGCAGCGACGAGCTGCGGCATGTCGGTCATCGCAATGCGCCGAGCGATGACAAAGCCAATGATGCCGCCAATAGCAATCGCGCCGATAATCTCTGGCAGGCTTGCCACATCGTGCGTCACCAGCGTGGTGACGACAGCAATCAGCATACCGACCATGCCATAACGGTTGCCCGCGCGCGACGATGCGGGCGAGCTGAGGCCGCGCAGCGCGAGGATGAACAACACACCAGCAACCAGATAGGCGAGGGAGACCCAAGCGGGCACCTCCTGCGCCGATCCGCCGGCGGCAAAAGCGGGCGACGCCCAAAAGACGGACGTCATTGCGAGGAGCGTAGCGACGCGGCAATCTAGAGCGGCCTTAAGCGACTCTGGATTGCTTCGCTGCGCTCGCAATGACGGGCTAGTAAGTATGGCCCCCATCACTTGTCCTTCTTCTTGTACATGGCGAGCATTCGCTCGGTCACGGCAAAGCCGCCAAAGATATTGACGCTGGCCATCACCACCGCAGCCAATCCCAGCCACTTCGCACTGGCCGACCCGGCCGCCGCCGCCGCAATCAGGGCGCCGACAATAATCACCGACGAAATCGCATTGGTCACCGCCATTAAGGGCGTGTGCAACGCGGGCGTGACGCTCCAGACGACATAATAGCCCACAAAACAGGCCAATACGAAGATGGAGAGGATTGAGATGAAGTCCATGGTAAACCTCTTAAGGGTTGTAACTGAGGATCAATAAAAAAATAGGCCAAAGCCGAAACAGCGAAAAATCCAAAAATCAATATGGCGACTAGCAACACCCAACCTCTTGAATTAGATAATGCACTACCAAAGTTCCGCTGATTTTGGCGCGCAAACCCAAGCACGATTAGAACTGCTAGCAATGCATAGATTGCATAAGCAATATTCACCTTGTCCTAGAACTCCTGCCAGAAATTCATTGCTCGACCCTCTCAATTATAGCGCGTTGTCACGACCACGCCGAAAACCTGTTCGGGCATGGCTTCATCAATTTTGACCTGAATCGTTTCGGCATCGCGCGCCAGAACGGCGAAACGCGCGCCCAATATCGTCATGCTAATTGGAAAGGCACCGTCCTTCGGTACCTCGTCATAGGTCAGGCTGCCGACATTGTCTTCGGTGCCATAGCGGATGCTGAAGGTCGGCACCGATCCCTTGCCGATAATCGCCGCGCGCCCTTCATAACGGACGCCCACGAAATATTGCTGGCGATCGGTCGCCGGATCGACCGCAACATAAGCCCCGCCCGACACCGCACCGGGCTTTTTCGGCCGCTTGCGCATGAAATTGGGCAGGCCCGCGATGGCATTTCCCGCGTTGAACGACCCATCGAGCCGACCGTCTTTGTCGCTGTCGATCAGGCAGCGTTGCAAATTGCCCGACCCGAACAGCAAGCTGCGCGCGGCATTCTGCTTGGGCACGCTGTTCACGCAGAACACCGGCGCGCCGCTGGTCAAGAGCCCGAACAGCTGATCGCCCGCCTTCGCCAGCACTTTCCCTGATTTGGCATCCTTGGCATCTTCACGCAGCTCAACCAGCGATGGCGGCAACAGCCGGTGCTTCACAACATAATCGCCGTCGCGCACCGCGCGCTCGCCCGTCTGCGCGCTGTCCGGCTGCACGATCCAGGCCGTTTCGATATAGTCGGGGTTCGCCGGCGGCGTCAGCAGCGCGCTGCTCAGCAGGAACATTCCCGCGAAGCTCATCCGAGCAGCCGCTCGTTCACCACTTTGCCGCCCTGCGTCAGGCGGATGGCGGTGCCGATCTCCTCGTCGAGCACGGGCTTGCCCGCCTCCTTGTCCCAGAACGCCGACAGGAAATTGAACAGGTTGCGTGCGAACAGCGCCGAGGCATCGGCAGGCAGGCTGGCCGGGATATTTTTCGCGCCAATGACCGACACGCCATGGATCACGCGCGTTTCGCCCGCGACGCAGCCTTCGACATTGCCACCGCTTTCGGCCGCCATATCGACAATCACGGACCCAGCGCGCATCGATGCCAGCTGCGCATCCGAAATCAGCCGCGGCGCGGGGCGGCCCGGGATCAGCGCGGTTGTGATGACAATGTCCTGCTTGGCGATATGGCTCGACACCAACTCGGCCTGTGCCGCCTTATATTCATCGGACATTTCGGTGGCATAGCCGCCCGCGCCCTCGCCCTCGATGCCCGCGACGCTTTCCACGAAAATGGGTTTGGCCCCCAGCGACTGGATCTGTTCCTTGGTCGCGCTGCGCACGTCAGTGGCGCTTACTTGCGCGCCCAGCCGCCGCGCCGTCGCGATCGCCTGCAAACCCGCAACGCCAACGCCCATGACGAACGCCTTGGCCGCATTGACCGTGCCTGCCGCCGTCATCATCATTGGAAAACCGCGGCCATAGGCATTGGCGGCCATCAGCACCGCTTTGTAGCCCGCAAGGTTGGCCTGGCTCGACAAAATATCCATCGACTGCGCGCGGGTAATGCGCGGCATGAATTCCATCGCCAGCGCCTCCAGCCCCAGCGCCGCGTACGCATCGACGCGCGCGCGCTCGCCAAAGGGATTGAGCCCGGCGGCCAGCCACGCACCGCTTGCAAAGCCGCTCAGCGATTTGGGGTCGGGCCCCTGCACGCCCAAAATGATATCAGCGCCTTTCAGCGTTGCGGCACGGTCGCCCACACTTGCCCCGGCCGCAGCATAGTCGGCGTCGGCCACTGATGCGGCCACCCCTGCCCCGGCCTCAACCGCGACTTCGGCGCCCAAACCAATGAATTTCTTGACAGTTTCAGGCGTAGCGGCAACACGGGTTTCGCCGTCTGCTGCTTCCTTGAGAACGGCGATCCGGGTCATCTGCAAGTCCGGTCAGGAAATCAGGATGACGACGAGTACGGTGACGGCGGCAACGATTACAATTCCCGTCTTCGTCCAAGCAATAAAGCCCGAATAGGTCTGTTCTGCTGCCTTCATGTCCTGATCGGCCATCGCCGTAATCCCCTGTTCATGCGCCACGGCACAAATCGCGGCCGCGCATCCTATACTCTGCCCGGAATCGAGCCCCGAAGCAGGTCTTACCCATGCTGCCCCGCTTGCTCAACCCCACAGTGCGCTTCATCACAGCATCCACGCTTAATCGCGTCTTTACCCCTTTCGCTTACGTAACTTGGAAGAAAGACGGCGGACATGTCGCCGTCATGATGGAAACGCAACGGAACGACATGGCCAGTAACCGCGATATCCGCACCGCCATGCTGGTGGACAGCGAACCGGCGCAGCAGCGCTTTATCAGCGCGCTTGCCTCGCGCGGCGGCTGGCGCACGATCATCGCGCCCGATACGGATACGGCGCTGGCGAAGCTCGGCACGCAGGAAGGGCTGGCGCTCGACGCAGTGATTATCGACGAAGGTGCGCCCGGCCATCCGGTTGAGCAATTCGTCACCGAATTGCGCCGCTGGCGTCCCGGCCTTCCTGTCATCGCCATCACCATGCGCACCAGCGTTGCCACCGCCGTTGCTGCAATGCGCGCGGGCGCGAGCGATTTTGTGCAAAAGCCGATTGCGCCCGACCGGCTGCTGTCCTCGCTCGAAAGGCTGGTAGGTAACACCAGCGGCGAATTGCGTCCGCTCACCGAAAAGCTGCGCGTCCCCCTGGGTTTTGACGAAATCGTCGGATCCTGCCCCAATTTCCGTAGCGCACTGGCCATTGCGGCCAAGGCGGCGCGTGCGCGCGTGCCCGTGCTAATCAACGGCAAGGCCGGCGTCGGCAAGGAAGTGTTCGCGCGCGCCATCCACGGCGCCAGTCCACGCGCCAAAGGGCCGCTGGTGCTGGTCGACTGCTCGGTTGTCTCACCGGGGTTAATTGCATCGGGGCTGTTCGGGCATGAGCGCGGAGCGTTTCCGGGCGCGTTCGACCGCCAGATCGGGCGGCTGATGCAGGCCGACGGCGGCACCATCATCATCGATCAGGTCGAATGCATGCCCGCCGAAACGCAGCAGCGGCTGGTTGAATTCATCCAGTCGGGCGAAGTCCAGATGATTGGCGGTACGATCAAACACAAGGTCGATGTTCGCATTATCGCCACCGCCTCATCGCCGCTCGACCGGCTGATTGCTGACGGCTATTTTCGCGAGGACCTCTATTACGCTATCAGTACCGCGCAATTGACGCTGCCCAGCCTGACCGACCGGCGTAGCGACATAGCGCCGCTGACCCGCCACCTGCTGACCCGGCTGGGCCAGCTTCCGGGTCTGCGTCCGCTCGGCATTACCGACGACGCGCTGCGCCTGCTCGCCGCCTATGCCTGGCCAGGCAACGTCCGCCAGTTGCAGGACGTGCTGTTCCGCGCCGCCATCGAGTGCCAGGGCGATGTGCTGACGCTGGCCGATTTCCCGGCGGTCGACGCCGCCATCGGCGGCACGGCAGCGCCCGAGGAAGAAGGCACCATCAACATCAATGGCGAGGCCATGGGCGTAACCCTCTATATGCCCGATGGCCACCTGCGCCCGCTTGAGGATATTGAAGCCGATGTCATTCGCCTTGCCATCGGCCACTACCGCGGCCGGATGAGCGAAGTCGCCCGGCGCCTCGGCATTGGCCGCTCGACGCTCTATCGCAAACTCAGCGATCTGGGGATCGATACGGCGGCGTGAAGAACCCGCGAACGCGGCGGCGCAAACCTAGCGCCCCCACCTCGCCCATATAGCTGTGGGCAGCAACAACCCCCGCGCTTCCTCGCGGACCGCCAGTTCGCCGCACTCCACCGTGCCGCCCAGCCCTGCCAAGGCACCGCGCAGCAACTCACCGATGGCGAGCGCGGACATGCGCACCGCATAGACAGTCAGGAACAGCGCACGACTGTCCTTGTCGAGCAACCGCGCGCAATCGGCGATCAGCGGGGCGAGATCGGTTTCCAACTCCCACCGCTCACCATCAGGGCCGCGGCCATATTTGGGGGGATCGAGCAGAATGGCGTCATAACGCTTGCCACGGCGCACCTCGCGGCCTGCGAATTTGCTCGCATCGTCGACAATCCAACGGATTGGAAAGTCGGCCATCCCGGCCAGCTCGGCATTGGAGCGCGCCTGCGCCACGCTTTTCTTGCTGGCATCGACGTGGGTGACATGGGCACCCACGCTGGCGAGCGCCTGTGACCCGACGCCGGTGTAGCCAAACAGATTGAGGAATTGCGGCTGCGCGACGTCAGCGACCTGCCCGCGCAGCCATTGCCACACCGGTGCCATGTCGGGGAAAAAGCCCAAGTGCCGAAATGGCGTGCAGCTCGCCATGAAGCGCGCCTCCTGCCACCCCAACTCCCATCCTTCGGCAGGCACCGGACGGTGAAAGAACCAGCGCCCGCCTCCGTCGGCATCAGATGCAGGAACGAACTCACCATCGGCGTCCCACTGTTCGAGCGCAGGCGCCCACATCGCTTGTGGCTCGGGCCGGATGAAGGTGCGCGTGCCATATCGCTCCAGCTTGCGCCCGCCGCCGCTGTCGAGGAGGACATAATCGCTCCAGGGTTCACCGATCAGGGTCAGGAGGGGGATGTCGCTCATCGCGCGTTGGCGAGGACAAAGGCCTTCACCGCGTCATAGTTCCCGGGCAGCCGTTCAAATCGCTCCTCGCGGTCGAACAAATTGCCGACCCGTGCGGGCAGGCCCGGCCGCTGGCCGGTTGCGCGCTCGACCGCGTCGCGGAACTTGGCAGGGTGGGCAGTGGCCAGCGTGACCATGGGGACATCGGCGGGCAGATCGCTGGCCACCGTACGCGCCGCCGCATAGCCCACAGCCGTGTGCGGATCGATCAGCATCGCATGACGGCTGTGCGCATGCGCGAGTGCCAGCGCCATACCGTCGGCATCGACACGCACGCTGCTGAACATCCCCTGCGCCCCGGCCAGCATATCGGCGGGGATGGTCAACGCGCGGCTCGCCTCAAAACCCGCCATCATGCCAGCAATTGCCACGCCGTCACGCCCAGCCAGGTCGAACAACAGCCGTTCGAAATTGCTCGACACCTGGATGTCCATGCTGGGTGTGGCGGTCGGGGTGACCGCGCCCGTGCTATAGTCGCCGCGGGTCAGCGCGCGATGCAATATGTCGTTGACGTTGGTCGCCACTATCAGCCGCTCCACTGGCAAACCCATACGCGCCGCGGCATAGCCCGCGAACACATCGCCAAAATTGCCCGTCGGTACGCTGAACGCGACGCGGCGCTGTGGCGCGCCGAGCCGGACAGCGGCATAGAAATAATAGACGACCTGCGCCATCAACCGCGCCCAATTGATGCTGTTCACCGCCGACAACGTGATCGCGCCGGTCACCTCCGCATCACCGAACATGCGCTTCACCATCGCCTGCGCATCGTCGAAGCTACCCTGAATCGCGACGTTATGGACGTTGGGGGCGAGGATCGTCGTCATCTGGCGCCGTTGCACATCGCTGACGCGCCCTTCGGGGTGGAGCATGAAGATACGCATGCCTTCCCGCCCTGCCACGGCTTCGATCGCTGCTGAGCCGGTATCGCCGCTCGTTGCGCCGACGATGGTCAGCTGCTGGTCGGAGCCCGTCAGGAAGCGTTCGAATAGCTGGCCCAGCAATTGCAGCGCGACGTCCTTGAACGCCAGCGTTGGCCCGTGGAACAGTTCCAGCAGCCAATGCCGTCCATCGAGCTGGACCAGTGGCGTGATCGCATCATGCGCAAAGCTGCCATAGGCCGCCTTGCAAAGGGTGCGCAGTTCCTCCTCGCTGAGGCTGCCCGCGACAAAGGGGGACATGACGCGAACGGCGGTTTCGATATAATCGAGGCCCGCCAATGCGGCGATGTCATCGGCGCTGAATTGCGGCCAGCTGCGCGGGACATAGAGCCCGCCGTCGCTGGCGAGACCGGTGAGCGTGACGCCGCGAAAATCAAGTGCGGGCGCGCTACCTCTGGTGCTGATATAATCCATGGTGGCCCCCGCCTAAACGCGAGGCTCTAACCCCGCAAGCGTTTGCGCAGCGCGAGGAAATAGATAAGCGCCGCCGCGCCCGCGAACAAAAACCATTGTACGGCATAGGCGAGATGATTGTTTGGCGCGTCATCGGGTGCGGGCCGCGCGCTGGCCGCCCAGCCCGCCACGGGCGGATCAGCCAGCAACATCGCGCGCGCAGGCGTGGCTGTGCCGCTAAGGCGCTCAATCAACCCCGGCTGATCGGGCCCGGGAACGATGATCCCCGCCACTTCGCCACCCTTCCAGTCGACCTTCCGCGCAGGGTCCGGGTCGGTGCCAATACTTACCAGCACCCCCGGCCCTTCTGCTCCGGTGCGGCAATCGACAATCAATTGATAGGTCGAAGCGCCCTTGGCATCGCGCCCGCCACGCTGGCTGTGGAAAGCCGCTTCTAGGCAGGTCGCACGGCTGCGGCGATAGAGCAACCTATCCTCGACCGGCGCGAGCACGGGAAATGTCACTTCTTCCACCATCGCCGCATTGCGCTGGTGCAGCGCAATCAGCGCCTCCTTTTCACCCTTGCGTCCCAATTGCCAGACACCAAGCGCAATCATGGTGGCAACAGCAAGAAGGACCAGCAGCGTCGGGATCAGCGGCCAGCGCATACGAACCGGCTCATTCGTCATCGGCGAGCACCCCTTCGCGTGCGCCGCGCCGGACCTCGGCATGGAACAGCAACCCCTTGGCAAAGCGCAAGCCCCCAACCACAGCGGCAATGGTAAATGGCACCCACAGGACGACATGCACCCAGAAGGGCGGATAGAGTGCGAATTCGAGGCTCATGGCCAGCGCAATCACCACCGCACTGATTATCATCGTCAGAAATGCGGCGGGACCATCACCGACATTATTCGCGCTGCGGTCATTGCCACAATCGGGACAGCGATCGGCAATTTTCAGCGGGCCATCGAACAGCGTAGGCGCGCTGCACTGCGGGCAAAAACCAAAAAGGGCGGCCCGCACAATATTGGGATGCGAAGACCCACTGTCCGGGCCGTCAGGCACGCCCCGCGCACCAAGGGTCAGGCTGCATGTCGAGAGGCGGGCCGCCAACGCCGGGGGCGGGAAAGCGCGCCTTGAAGGTAAAGGCCTGCGGCGTCGGACCATAACGATCGAGCCGCCACAGGGCCGCCAGCCCTTCTTCAATGGTTGGGATATGCCCTGCGGGCACCCACCAAAGCGCCTGATAGGCCCCGTCAAACCGTTCGAAATACTCTCGGCGGCGCGCCATTTCGGGTGTGTGCGCGCTGCGATAGACATAAGCAAACAACGCCTCGGCATCGGCCCAGACCGACATATTGACCGCGAGCAGCGGGTCAGGCGTCGGCCGCAGCGCCGTGGCATTGCCGCTGTCGTCCTTTAGCCGCCAGATAAAGCCGGGGCTGGCTTCAGCAACGGCATTAATCCGGTCGAGCGCGCCGAAAAATGGCTGTACGCGCGGGTCGCCCGCTTCGGCCACCAGGCGGCCGATGTTGATCTGAGCCAGGTGCCATTCGGCCGCCGCGCCCGTCATTTCTCTGCTCGCTCAGCCGGAGCCATCAATGGACCGGCGCGCCCCAGCCGCCCCACACATAGACGACGATGAACAGGAACAACCACACCACGTCGACGAAATGCCAATACCAGGCGGCGGCCTCAAAACCGAAATGCTGGCGCGGGGTGAAATGGCCTTTGTACGCGCGCGCCAAGCACACGATCAAAAAGATGGTGCCAACCAGCACGTGGAAACCATGGAACCCGGTCGCCATGTAAAAGGCCGAGCTGTAATTGGATTCGCCAAAGGCGAACGGAGCAACACCATATTCATATGCCTGGATAGCCGAGAATACCGCGCCGAGGATGATCGTCAGCCACAGGCCCTTCTTCAGCCCTTCACGGTCGCCGTTGATCAGCGCGTGGTGTGCCCAAGTGATGGTGGTGCCCGAGCACAGCAGGATCAGCGTATTGAGCAGCGGCAGCGAAAAGGCGTCGATGACCTCGATGCCCTTAGGCGGCCACTGTGCGATCAGCGCTGCGCCATCCTGACCAAACAGGCTTTCGACGGCACCGTCGACATATTGAACGGGCTCGGGGAACAGAGAAAAATCGAACCAGGCCCAGAACCAGCCGACAAAGAACATCACCTCGGAAGCGATGAACAGGATCATGCCATAGCGCAGGTGCAACTGCACTACCGGCGTATGGTCGCCCGAGTGCGCCTCTTTAATGACGTCCGCCCACCAGCTGAAGAAGGTCGCAATCAGCCCGGCGACACCCAGCCCCATGACCCATTTTCCACTGGGGCCAAAGAAGTCGTCGTTCATGACCATGACCAGGCCAAAGAACATGGTCAGTGCCGCAATTGACCCAATCAGCGGCCAGACGCTTGGATTGACCAGATGATAATCGTGCTGTTTGGCGTCACCGGCCATGTCGCATTTCCCCAACTTGTGGGTCCGTCAGCACCATCGCAGCGGACCCGTGACTTATAACATTTCTCGCGGGCCTTAACTCGGCTTCTTTGCCTCGTCCACCCGGTGGAAGGTGTAACTCAGCGTAATTTCCTGAATGTCGCGCGTATCCGGATCATCCTTGATCGCGGGGTCGACAAAGAACAGCACCGGCATGCGGATCTGTTGCCCCGGCTCCAGCACCTGATCGGTGAAACAGAAGCACTGGATCTTGTTAAAATATTTGCCCGCCGCCACCGGCGTGACATTGTAACTGGCTATGCCGCGCACAGGGTTCAGCGAATCGTTGCGCGCGATGAAAATTGCCATGTCGCGCGCTCCGATACTCATCCGGTCGCGCGGGCGTTCGGGTTTGAAATGCCATGGCATGTCGCGGTCGACATTGCTGTCGAAACGCACCGAAATCGTTTGGCTCAGCACCTTGGGCGGGCTTGCCAGCGCCGCTTCGTCGACGCGCTGCGTCGTGCCGCCAAAGCCAGTCACGCGGCAGAACAGGTCATAAAGCGGCACGGCGGCATAGCCGAGCCCGACCATGAAGGCAGCAAGGCCAAAGCCCATCAGCGCCGTGCGCCGCTTGGCGGTCAGCGCCATCATGTCGCCAGCCCCAGCTTGGCAATGGTGATTGCGAAAAACAGCACGGCTAGCGCAATGAGGATTAATGCCGTCACGTTGGCATTCTTGCGCTGGCGCGCACGATAGGCGGCTTCGTCGAACGGCTCGTTGGTCATGCCAGCACCCAGCGATCGATCACCACGGCGGCGAAGAGCAGAAACAGATAGAAAAGCGAAAAGGTGAACAGCCGTTTTTCAGGCTTCATCTTGTCGTCGACCTGCGTCTCGCGCCGCGCCACGTCGGCCGCAAGCAGGCAAAAAACTGCGCTCAACACGGCGGCCGTCACGCCATAAACCGCGCCGGTTAGACCCAGCGGCCACGGTGCCACTGCACCCGCCGTCATGATCAGCGAATAGAGCAAAATCTGATGCCGTGTCGTGCGTTCACCGGCAACCACCGGCAGCATCGGGATGCCCGCCTTGGCATAATCGGACTTCATGAACAGCGCTAACGCCCAGAAATGCGGCGGTGTCCAGAGGAAGATCAGCAGGAACAACAACACGGGCAGCGCGGCCAGCTCGCCAGTTGCCGCGACCCAGCCGATCAGCGGCGGGAAAGCCCCGGCGGCACCGCCGATGACGATATTCTGCGGCGTGCGCGGCTTAAGCCAGGCGGTGTAAACGAACACATAAAACAGAATGGCAACGGCCAAGATGATGGTCGCCAGCAAATTGCTGGCCACATACATCAGCAGCAGAGAAAAAGCAGAAAGGCCTACGCCGAAATGCAGCGCAGTGTCGCGTTCCATCCGCCCGGCGGGCAGCGGGCGTTTGCTGGTGCGTTTCATCACGCCGTCGATATCGGCCTCATACCATTGGTTGAGCGCACCCGAAGCCCCTGCCCCCAGCGCGATGGCGAGGATTGATGCAAAGCCCAGTACCGGATGCACCGGTGACGGCGCGGCGAGCATCCCGCACAGCGCAGTGAACACCACCAGCGACATGACGCGCGGCTTGGTCAGCGCGAACAGGTCGCGCCAGTCGGCGGGCATCGTGGCCGCGGTGGTCAGGCTGCTTGCCATAATCTGTCCAAATGCCCTGCCCCGCCCGATGATGTCACCGGGCAGGATTGAGTCCAATTACGCGATGCGCGGAAGCGTGTTGAACTGGTGGAACGGCGGCGGGCTAGGCAACGTCCATTCCAGCGTCGTCGCCCCCTCGCCCCACGGATTGTCAGCGGCCTTGCGTCCCGCCACCAGCGCCCAAGCGATGTTCACGAAGAAAATCAGCACGCCGACGGCCATGATGAAATAGCCGGTCGTCGCAATTTCGTTCCAATAGGAATAGGCTGCGGCATAGTCAGGGTAACGGCGCGGCATCCCTTGGTTGCCCAAGAAGTGCATCGGGAAGAACAGCACGTTCACGCCGATGAAGAAGACCCAGAAATGCAGTTGGCCCAGGAACTCGTTGTACATCTTGCCCGACATTTTCGGGAACCAGTAATAGAAACCAGCGAACAGCGAGAAGACCGCGCCCAGCGACAGCACATAGTGGAAGTGCGCGACAACATAATAGGTGTCGTGCAGGTTGGTATCGACACCGCCATTGGCGAGCACGACGCCGGTTACGCCACCCACAGTGAACATGAAGATGAAGCCCAGCGCCCAAACCATCGGCGTCTTGAAGCTCATCGATCCGCCCCACATGGTGGCAATCCAGCTGAAAATCTTGATCCCCGTCGGCACGGCGATGACCATCGTCGCGGCGGTGAAATACATCTTCAGATTCACGCTCATGCCGACGGTGAACATGTGGTGCGCCCACACGACAAAGCCGACAACCCCAATCGCGACCATGGCGTAGGCCATACCGAGATAACCGAACACCGGCTTGCGGCTGAAGGTCGAGACGATCTGGCTGATCAGCCCGAACCCGGGCAGGATCATGATGTAGACTTCAGGGTGACCAAAGAACCAGAACAGATGCTGGTACAGGACTGGATCGCCGCCGCCGGCAGCGTCAAAGAAGGTCGTGCCGAAATTGCGGTCGGTCAGCAGCATGGTGATGGCAGCGGCCAGCACCGGCAGCGCCAGCAACAGCAGGAACGCGGTGACGAGCACCGACCACACGAACAGCGGCATTTTGTGCAGCGTCATGCCCGGCGCGCGCATGTTGAAAATGGTGGTGATGAAATTGACCGCGCCCAAAATCGACGCCGCGCCCGCAAGGTGTAGCGAGAAAATCGCCATGTCGACCGCCGGTCCGGGGGATCCTGACGTGGACAGCGGAGCATAGACGGTCCAGCCCGTACCTGCGCCATTGCCGCCCGCACCGCCGGGCACGAAGCTCGATGCCACCAGCATCACCAGCGCCACAGCGGTTAGCCAGAAGCTGACATTGTTCATGCGCGGAAAGGCCATGTCGGGCGCGCCGATCATCAGCGGCACAAACCAGTTGCCGAAGCCGCCGATCAGCGCGGGCATGACCATGAAGAACACCATGATCAGGCCGTGCGCGGTGATCAGCACATTCCACATATGCTTACCGGCGGTAGCGCTATTTTCGCCGCCCATCATCGCGGCCCAGCCGGGCAGATATTGGATGCCGGGTTCAGCCAGCTCCATCCGCATCATGCCCGAAATGGCCCCGCCGATAATCCCCGCGACAATCGCAAGGATGAGATAGAGGGTGCCAATGTCTTTATGGTTGGTCGACATGAACCAGCGGACGAAAAAGCCCGGCTTGTGGTCATGGTCGTCATGCGCATGGGCATGCGCCTGAAATTCGGACGGTGCAGTGGCGGCAATGTCGGTCATTGCGAATACTCTCAGTTGGTAGCGGCCGCCGCAGGCGCGGCAGCGGGAACGGTGGCGGGAGCGGCAGCGGTTGCAGCGGCGGCCGGCGCAACAGCGGCGGGAGCGGGCGCAGGTGCAGCCTCGCCCGGCATCTTGCCGCCCTTTGACCGCACCCAGGCGGCGAATTTCTCGGGCGGCAGCGCCTCGACCGCGATCGGCATAAAGGCGTGATCGACTCCGCACAGTTCAGAGCACTGGCCGTAATAAACGCCCGGCTTGTTCACCGTGAAGGTCGTCTCGTTGGCGCGCCCCGGCACGGCGTCCATCTTGGTCCACAGCGCGGGCACCGCAAAGCTGTGGATCACGTCGGCCCCGGTGATGATCAGTTTGACCTGCTGACCCACTGGCACGACCATACGATTGTCGACCGCGAGCTTGAACGGCTCGCCCGATGCCTTGGCGGCGGGTTCATCGAGCATTTTCGAAATAAACTCGCCAATGCCATGGTCAGGATATTCATAGCCCCAGTTCCACTGGTAACCCTTAACCTTGATCACCACCGCATCGGCGCTCGCAGGCTTATACTGCGCAGCGAGCAGGCTGAGCGACGGGAAAGCAATCGCGATCAGAATCAGCGCCGGAACAGCAGTCCAAACCACTTCAATGAGCGTGTTGTGCGACGTTTTCGACGGCACCGGGTTGGCCTTCGCGCGGTAGCGTAGGATGACCCATAGCAACAGGCCAAGCACGAACAAGGCCACGACCGTCATGATCGGCAGCAGCACATGATTGTTCAAATTTTTGGCGCGCTGGCCGAGATCTGTGGCTTGCGGCTGAAAATCAATGCCGCGCTGCACCGGCTGGCCGATGCCATCGGTGGGCTTCATCGGGACATAGGTCGCGTCCGCCGCCGGTGTCGGCGCTTCGGTCGCCGGTGCCGCAGTGGCCGCTGCCGGAGTCGCCGGCGCCGCCGTAGTGGCTGCAGGCGCGGCGGGCGCGGCGGTGTCTTGCGCCAACGCGGGCGCCCCGATTGCCAGCGTTGCGGCAATAACCAGTGTTTTCAACATCTTCATAGCGGACGCAGCCTGCCCCTTGCTGAATTAAACATACCCGCAGGATGCACCGCCGGAACCGGCCCTGATGTCGCGGCGACGCGGCATATCAGTCGGGATATTCCGGGGCCTATAGACCCGCTTGCCGCTGGCCTCAAGCGCCTCTAACACTATTTTCAACCGCTTGCCGCAGCGCCTCCCCTTCCGCTACGGCAAGCAACATACTGCAACGAAAAGAACCATCAAAATCATGACCGAAGACGAAATTCTCGCCGAGTTCCGCGCCGCCGAGGCGCTGCTCAGTGGCCATTTCCTGCTCTCATCGGGCCGCCACAGCGCCCATTATCTGCAATGCGCGCGCGTGCTGATGGACCCCGATCGCGCCGGGCGACTGGCGCTGGCATTGGCGCAAAAGCTGCCGCGCGACCTGCGCGCCGAGATTGATGCGGTCATTTCGCCAGCGATGGGCGGGGTCATTATCGGCCATGAAATGGGCCGTGCGCTGGGCAAACCCGCTATGTTCGTCGAACGCCCGACGGGCACCTTCGAATTGCGCCGCGGCTTCAGCATTGCGCCCGGTGCTCGCATCCTGATGGTCGAGGATGTCATCACCACCGGCCTGTCATCGCGCGAGGCCATCGCCTGCATCGAGGCCGAGGGCGGCAAGGTCATCGCTGCGGCTGCACTGGTAGACCGTTCGGGCGGCAGCGTTGATCTTGGCGTGCCCTTCACCTCGCTGATCGCCATCAATTTCCCGACCTATGCGCCGGATGAGGTTCCCGCCGACTTGGCGCAAACCCCCGCCGTCAAGCCGGGGAGCCGCGCGGCGGTATGACGGGTCATCTGCGCCTTGGCGTCAACATCGACCATGTTGCGACCATCCGCAACGCGCGCGGCGGCGACCATCCCGATCCGGTGCGTGCAGCGGAAATCGTCGCGGCGTGCGGCGGCGACGGCATCACGGCGCATCTGCGCGAGGATCGGCGCCATATCCGCGACGACGACCTCGCCCGCATCATGGCCGCGACCGACCTGCCGCTGAACCTGGAAATGGCGGCAAGCGAGGAGATGCTGGCCATTGCGCTCAAGCACAAGCCGCACGCCGCCTGCATCGTCCCCGAAAAGCGCGAGGAGCGAACGACCGAGGGCGGCCTCGATGCGGCAGGGCAGCACAACCACCTCGCCCCCATCGTCACGCGTTTGGCCGACGCAGGCATCCGCGTCAGCCTGTTCATTGAGCCCGATGTGCGCCAGATCGACGCCGCGATTCGCCTGCGCGCGCCGGTGGTCGAATTTCACACCGGTAAATATGCGCATCTTCTGCTCGATGGGAACCGCGAGGGCGCTGAGGCTGAACTGAAACGTATCGCCGACGCCGCCGCGCTCGCCGCGAAAAACGGCATCGAACCGCATGCTGGTCACGGGCTGACGTTTGAAAACGTCGTCCCCATCGCCGCCATCCCGCAAATCGCCGAGCTCAACATCGGCCATTATCTGATTGGCGAGGGGATTTTCATCGGGCTGGAAGCGGCGATATTGAAGATGCGTGCGCTGATGGATGAAGCGCGGTGAGTTTTCGACAGGAATTTATTGAAGCTCAATGGCGCTGGATGAAGCGCTTTTTCATCATTTGGCCGTTCTGGTGCGCCTTAGTCATCGGAGTTAACATCTGGAATGATGCGAACAATGGATTGCCCTTCAATTGGCGCTATTTTGGGTTTGGAATAGGCATCATGCTTTTCGGCGGCGTCGTGTACACTTTCTCTCGCCTGATTTTCAAATTCACGCGAGCATATGTCGAACACGACGAGAGCCGCAAATGATCATCGGTCTCGGCTCCGACCTCTGCAATATCGAGCGCATCCAGGCCTCGCTCGACCGTTTCGGCGCGCGTTTTGAGCAGCGCGTGTTCACCGCCACCGAACAGGCCAAAGCGGGTCGCCGCCCCTTCACCAAGGCCGGCACACTCGCCAAGCGCTTCGCCGCCAAGGAGGCGTTCAGCAAGGCCGTCGGCACCGGCTTCAAGCGCGGCGTGTTTATGAAGGACATCGGCGTCGTCAACGCCCCTTCGGGCGCGCCGACACTGGCGCTGACGGGCGGCGCAGCGGCGCGGCTGGCGGAACTCACCCCGGCGGGCCATTCGGTCCGCATCCACCTCACCCTCACCGACGATCATCCCTGGGCGCAGGCGTTCGTCATTTTGGAAGCGATCCCCCTCTCCCCATGAGCAACACCATCCAAGAACTGCGCGAAAGCCCGTGGAAGATCCTCCGCGATATCATCATCATCCTGACTTTGGTGGTGGGCATCCACACCATCATCGCCAAACCATTCTACATTCCGTCGGAATCGATGATGCCGCTGCTGCGCAATGGCGACCGGCTGGTGGTCAGCAAATGGCCCTATGGCTGGTCCTACGCCTCGGTCAGCTTCCACCTCGCGCCGCAGATCAAGGGCCGCTTGTGGGGCAAATTGCCCGAACGCGGCGATATCGTGGTGCTCGAGCATCCGGACCAACGCGTCGACTATATCAAGCGCGTCATCGGCCTGCCCGGCGACACCATCGAAATGCGGCGCGGCGAACTGGTCCTTAATGGCACCAAGGTGAAGCGCGAGATCCAGCCGCTGCTGCCCATCCCCGTCGATGCCAATCTTCCCGGCGGCGACAGCGCTTTCATGGGCCGCATCCGCACCGACACTGCGGGCAATCGCTGGATCGACGCGCCTATCGTACGCGAAACGCTGCCGAACGGCGTGAGTTACGACACCATCGACCTTGGTCCCGACTATCGCAACGACGTGTTCGGCCCTTATCAGGTGCCCGAGGGTCACCTATTCCTGATGGGCGACAACCGCGACGGCAGCGCCGACAGTCGCGTCTCGGTCGCTGAAAAAGGGTTTGGCGGCGCGGTGCCGTTCGACGTCGTATCGGGGCGCGCCGAAATGATCACCTTTTCCACCGATGGCACGGCGGTCTGGTACAATCCTTTGAGCTGGTGGAATGCCTTGCGTTCGGGTCGCGCCGGGACCAACCTGCGGCCGGATCGCGAAGCGGGGGCGAAATGAGCGAAGCAGCCGACGACAAAGCCGAAGCACAGGCCCCCGGACCATCCGAGTTTCGCGACCCGCTGATTCGCGACGAAATCAAGCGCGCGGGCGTGTGGATCGGCATGCTCAGTCTGGTCGCGCTGGTTGTATTGCTCGCGCAGCCGGTCCTGCTGATCCTCGCCGCCGTGGTCTTTGCAGCGGGCCTCGACGGCGGCGCCAGACTGCTCGGACGCGTCCTGCCCATCGGGCGCGGCTGGCGGCTGGCCATCGTGCTGCTCGCCATTTTGGCCTTCCTTGCCTCGGTGTTCATCTCTGCGGGCAATCAGCTCGTCGCTCAGGCCGCGACGCTGCAAGACACGATATTGCTTCAGATCGACCGGCTGCTCGCCTGGGCGCGGGCGCAGGGGCTCACCGAGGCCGATTTCGATCCCTCTCAGCTGATCGAATATGCCATGGGCTCGGTCGGGCGCGTTACTGCCGCTGTCTCGTCGTTGGTCGGCGGCATCACTGCGCTCTTCTTCATCGTCGTGCTCGGCATATACCTGGCCGTCGAGCCGCGCCTGTACGAGCGCGGCGTCGGCTGGCTGATGCCGCAAAGCGAGCGCGCGCATTTCTATGATGTCAGCGCAGCCATGGGCAAAACGCTGCGCCGGCTGATGGCGGGGCGCATTTTGGGCATGCTGGTGGAAGGGATTGCGACCTGGGCTTTGCTGGCGATTTACGGCATCCCCATGGCGACCTTGCTGGGCGTGCTCACGGGACTCTTGGTTTTCATTCCCAATATCGGCGCGCTGATTTCGGGCATTTTAATGGTGCTCGTGGGTTTTTCGGTCAGCGTCGATGCAGGGCTCTACTGCCTGATCGTCTATTTCGTGGTCCAGACGGTCGATGGTAATATCATCGTGCCGATGGTCGCGAAACGCACCGTGGACCTGGCTCCGGCGCTGGTGCTGGGTGCTCAGATCTTGTTCGGCGCGTTGTTCGGCATTTTGGGTCTGGCGCTGGCCGACCCGATCATCGCGATGATCAAGGTGTTTCTGGAAAAGAACGCCGCGCGGGCGAGCCGGGGGGCTGAAACCTAAGTGATCGTCGTCCCGGACTTGATCCGGGACAACGGGCCGGTGTTGGCTTGTTATCCCGGATCAAGTCCGGGATGACGAGAGTGAGGTTACCGCGGCGGCGGCGCGCCTGCGCCGGGCGGCGGGCCGCCAGAGCCGCCCTGCATCTGCTGCATCATTTGCTGCATCCGGACAAACTGCTCGAACGGCATGATTTCGAGCACCTCAATTTCAAAATTCAATCGACTGTTGGCCGGAATTTGCACCCGCGTCGGATCGCGCGGGTCGGTCTGAGGCTGGTCGCCGTACCCCAATTTCGGCGGGATGACGATCTTATACTTACCACCCTTCTGCGTTCGCTTCAGCCCTTGGCTGAAACCCGGTATCACCCGATCTACCGGAAACGGCGCGACGGGCTGGGCGTCAAAAACATCGCCATTATCAAGCCGCCCTTCATATTTGATTATCGCAACATCAGTATCGGTCGGCGACGGTCCAGTCCCCGCCTTCACGGTCGTAAATCCGATCTGGTTTGCCGACGCTTGCCAAAAAGCAAAACCCGCACCCAGCGCAGCGAGCAGCAATAGGCCGATCCACAAAGTCGCAAGGCCGCTCTTCGAAACGGGTCGCAGCGGGACGGCGGTGGCGCTCATGGGTTATTCCTTGGCTGAAGCAGATTGAGCCGCGCCTATAGGCGGCGCGGGCGAAGCCGGTCTAGCAAAAATAACCGCGTCATTGCGAGCAAAGCGAAGCAATCCAGAGCGGCTTGCCACTGCCCTAGATTGCTTCGCCTATGGCTCGCAATGACGGATGAAAGACGCAAAAAGGGCGCCGCAGTCTCCCGCAGCGCCCTTTTGGCAACCAACTAAGTCTTGAAGACTTACTTCACCCCGTCGCGTTCCATCCGCTTGCGCTCCATCTTGCGGGCGCGGCGGACGGCGGCGGCGTGTTCGCGCGCGCGCTTTTCGCTGGGCTTTTCATAGTGGCGGCGCAGCTTCATCTCGCGATAGACGCCCTCACGCTGCAATTTCTTCTTCAGAGCGCGCAGCGCCTGGTCGACATTATTGTCGCGAACGATGATCTGCATAAACCAACCGACTCCTGAACCGTCACAAAAGGCTGCTCGCCGCCGCGATTCGCGGACAGCCCACAGCCAGAAAAAGGGGCAAAACAGGCCGCACCGCGCATAAGGCGGTGTGACAATGGGCGCGCATTAGGCAGATTTCCGCCGAAATGCAACCCCTCTTGCCGCTCCTCCGCCCGATATGGCATAGCGGCGGCAACGAGGGAGAATGTCATGGCCACCCAGCTCAAACGCAACAGCAAATATAGCGAAGCCGAATGGACCGCGCGGCAGGAACTGGCCGCCTGCTACCGCATTTTTGCGATGATGGGTTGGGACGAACTGATCTTCAACCACATTACGGTGAAGCTGGATGATCAGGAGGGGGCATTTCTGATCAACCCCTATGGCATGCATTTCAGCGAAGTGACCGCGTCCAGCCTGGTCAAAATCGACATCGACGGC
The DNA here is from genome assembly GCF_057220455.1 of Sphingopyxis sp. sgz302558. Lineage (NCBI taxonomy): Bacteria > Pseudomonadati > Pseudomonadota > Alphaproteobacteria > Sphingomonadales > Sphingopyxidaceae > Sphingopyxis > Sphingopyxis sp. sgz302558. The sequence goes on from NZ_JBXPUZ010000003.1 coordinate 126,967, forward strand.
AACAAGCTGGATGCCGACAATCCCTGGCACGTCAACAAGGCGGGCTTTGTCCAGCACGGGCTGTTCCACCGCCATTTGCCCGACGCCCATGCGATCATCCATACCCACACCACCGCGACCATGGCGGTATGTTGCAGCGAGGGCGGACTGCAACCAACCAGCTTTTATGCATGCAATTTCATGGGCCAGCTGGCCTATCATGATTTTGAAGGCGTCACGGTGCGCGAGGAAGAGGGCGAGCGACTGCTCAAAAACCTTGGCGACAAGCGCATCCTAATGCTCAAGAACCATGGCCCCGTCGTCATGGGCAAATCGCTGCCCGACGCCTTTATCAGATATTGGGCGCTGCAGCGCGCATGCGAAATCCAGTTGGCGACCGCCAGCATGGGCGCGGCCATCACCGTGCCGCCCGAGGTCATCGCGGTGCACCAGCGCGATTTGTATATGGCCGCCATTCCCGGCCAATCCGGCCGCGCCGAATTTGACGCCATGGTGCGTAAGGTCGACCGCATCGACACCAGCTGGCGCGACTGACATCTCCTAGATGCCCCGCCTGTCCGTCAATGAGCGGCCCATCGAATATCGGATGGACCCCGACACGCCCTTGCTATGGGCGCTGCGCGACGCATCGAATCTGACCGGCACCAAATATGGCTGCGGCACGGGTGATTGCGGCGCGTGCACCGTCGATATCGACGGGCAGGCGATCCGCAGCTGTCTGGTCACGCTCGCCGAGTGCGAAGGGCGCTTTGTCACCACCATCGAAGGGCTGTCACGTGATCGCAGCCATCCGGTTCAGCAGGCGTGGGTGGCCGAACAGGTGCCGCAGTGCGGTTTCTGCCAATCGGGCATGATCATGAGCGCGGTGGCGCTGCTGCGCCGCAATGCCGACCCCAGCGATGATGAGATTGACGCGGCCATGACCGGCATCTGCCGCTGCGGCACCTATCCGCGCATCCGCGCCGCAATCAAGCGCGCGGGCCGCGTGCTGCGCGGCGAAGATCGCATCGCGGCAGCCCCGCCGCCCGGTATCCGCCCCGAGGATGCCGCGGCAGAGGTACCCGCGCTGACGCCCCGCCTCCGATAGGTCCTGTGCCTAATCTGTCACCTTCCTGACATCTCGGTTCAGCCCGGCGTCAGCAACATTGGCCTAATCCCCGACTCGACCCGTCCCGGCCGTTGCCGGTGACTGGCGGAGTGACCGAAATGAAGAAATTGCTTGCCGGGTTGCTGGTGGCCGCGACCGCCCTTACCCCGCTCACATCGGCCTATGCCCAACGCGAGGGCCGCGAAGGTCGTGGTGATGCTGACCGCAGCGAACGCAGCGAACGTGCCCCGCGCGGCCCTGAAGTGCGCCAAATGAACCGGGAAGCCCGCACCGAACGCCGCGAGGCACGAGGCGAGCGTGCACCCGATACTCCGCGCCGCGAATGGCGTGGCAATGGCCCGGGCGGCGAAGGTACGCGCCCTGACCGACGAACCGATTATCGCCCCGATGCGCGCGCGCCCGCACCGTCCTATGACCGCAACCGCGACGGCAATGTTGATCGCCGCTGGGATCGTAATCGCGATGGCAATGTCGATCGCAACTGGGATCTCAATGGCAATGGCCGGGTCGACCGCCAGTGGGATCGTAACCGCGACGGTAACCTCGATCGCCGCTGGGACCGCAACGACAACAACCGGTTGGACCGGCGCTATGATCGCAACCGCGACGGCAATCTCGACCGCCGCTACGATCGCGATCGTGACGGGCGCTATGACCGTTACGACCGGCGCGACAATCGCAGCTGGAATCGCAGCTGGCGCAACGACCGCCGTTACAATTGGTACGGCTATCGCAACCAGTATCGCGACCATTATCGCGCTGGCCGCTATTATGCGCCCTATCGCGACCATCGCTATTCGCGTTTCTCGATCGGCATCCGTCTGGGCGCGCCCTTCTACAGCAACCGATACTGGATCAACGACCCGTGGAGCTATCGGCTGCCCGAGGTCTACGGCCCCTATCGCTGGGTGCGCTATTATGACGATGTGCTGCTCGTCGACATCTATTCGGGCGAAGTGGTCGACGTGATTCACGACTTCTTCTGGTAAGCCATCCCTCTGGATTACCGGGAAACTGGGCGGCCTTGCGCGATACAGGGCCGCCTTTTTCCTTGCGCGCTTGCCCTTGCCCGCAACTCGCGCCACCATGCCGCGGCATCAAGGGAGGAATTTATGCGGGCAATCATACTGGCAGCAGCTTCGGCGCTGGCACTGACAGGGGGCACGGCGACCGCGCAAACCAGCATCATCTATGCCGGACGCCTCATCACAGACCCGGCCTCCGGCACCGGCGGCCCCGCAACCATCACCGTCACCGACGGGCGCATCACTGCTATTGCACAGGGCCGCACGCCTGCACCCGAAGGCGCAATCATCCATGACCTGTCAACCAAAACGGTGCTTCCCGGCCTGATCGATCTGCACGTCCATCTGACCGGCGACCCCGGCGGCGATTATCGCAACGAAGCGGTTGAGCCGGAAGAATGGGGCGTCGTGGTCGGTACCAAAAATGCCCGCATCACGGTCAAGGCAGGCTTCACCACCGTGCGCGAGGCGGGGTCAGCGCAATATACCGCTTTCTCGCTGCGGCGCGGCACGACCGAAGGCATAATCGTCGGCCCGCGCATTGTCGCTGCCGGTCCTGCGCTGTCCATCGTCGGCGGCCACGGCGACGTCACCGGATTTACCGAGCATGTTCATGACGCGCTCGACTATGGCTATACCTGCACGGGTGCGGTCGAATGCGCCGAGAAGGTGCGCAAAGCCAGCCGCGCGGGGGCCGATGTTATCAAAATTACCGCGACCGGCGGGGTGCTGTCACAGCAAGGGCGCGGACTGGAGGGGCATTTCACCAATGCCGAACTCACCGCCATTGCCGATACTGCCCATTCGTTGGGCCTGAAAGTCATGGCGCATGCGCACGGCGCGCGCGGGATTGAGGCGGCCGCAGCGGCAGGCATCGACACCATCGACCATGGTACTTTCGCTGACGACGCCGCACTCAAGGTGATGAAGGCGAAAGGCACCTATATGGTCCCCACGCTGATGGCGCTGGAGGGCGTGCGCGAACGGCTGGGCAAGGGCATTTACACACCGACGGTTGAGATCAAGGGCCGTCAAGCGGTCGAAGCGGCGGGGCGTCAGGTCACCCGCTCAAAGCAGCTTGGCGTTCCCGTCGCCTTTGGCACCGATGCCGGCGTATTCGAACATGGCCGCAACGCAGGTGAGTTTGCCTTGCTCGTCAAATTCGGCCTGACCCCGCAAGAAGCCGTGGCCAGCGCCACCACCGTGGCCGCCAAGGCGCTCGGTATGGAAAATGAAATTGGCAAGATTTCTGTGGGTTATAGCGCAGACTTGATCGCCGTCGACGGTGACCCGCTTATCGACGTGCGCACGCTGGAAAGCGTCCAATGGGTCATGGCGCGCGGGCGGGTTGTCGAATAGCCCAACCGGCCATCGACCAAAGCCGACTATGTTTCGACCAGCGACAGCAATGCCGCTTGCGTGCGGTGCCATAGCCGCGCAAGACACCGCCATCATCGGCGCGCCGCGCCAGATTACAGGGAATCATCCATGACCATCCGCACTCTCTTTGCCGCTGCGCTGCTTGGCACCACCGCTATCGCCCTTCCCGCCGTCGCCCAGACCGCCCCCGCAGCCACCGCTGCGCAGTCCGAACGCGACAAGATGTTCGCCCTGTTCGCCGCTGACGATGAGGCCAATCTTAAGCGCAACCCGATCAGCGCGCTGTTCCGCGGCGATATGCGTTACGCCGACAAAATCGGCGATTTCGGCACCGACGCCTATAATGACGCCGAACGTGCAGCGGCGCAGAAAAACCTCGCCGACCTGGCCAAAATCGACCGGGCGAAGCTCAACCCTACCGACCAAATCGTCTATGACGTTTTCGCCTGGAACCAGCGCGAGGCGCTCAAGGGCCTGACCCCCGAAATCCTTGCACTCACCGATGTACGGCCGATCAATCACTTCTTCGGCATCCACACCTTTTATCCCGGCTTTGCCAGCGCGCAGGGCGCAGCTCCGTTCAAAACGGTGCTGGATTATGACAACAACGTCAAACGCCACGCCAATTTCGTTGAAATCATTGACCGCTCTATCGCCCGTTTCAAACAGGGGCAGGCCTCGGGCGTGGTCGAAACCAAGCTGACCATCAACAATGTTATCGCGCAGCTCGATACCCAGCTGGCGTTGCCGCTGGAGGAATCGCCCTATTGGGGACCGGTCACGGCAATCCCAGCCGATTTCAGCGAGGCCGACAAGGCACGAGTCACCGCCGATTTGCGCAAATCGCTGACCGAAGGCGTGTTCCCCGCACTCACCCGCCTGCGCGATTATCTCAAGACCAGTTATCTCGCCGACGCGCGCGAGGGCGTGGGCCTGATGCATATGAAGGGTGGCCCCGCGCTCTATCAGCAGCTGGTCGAAGGTTCGACCACGCTGAAGATGACGCCTGACGAGATTCACAATATCGGCCTTAGCGAAGTTGCGCGCATTCGCCGCGAAATGGAGAAGGTGCAGGCCGAGGTTGGCTTCAAGGGCTCATTGCTCGAATTTTTCGACCATCTGCGCACCGATCCCAAGCTCAAACCCGCCAGCCGCGAGGCATTGACGCAGGGCTATTATGACATCGGCAAAAAGGTCGATGCGGTCATCGGCACCTATTTCAGCGTGCTGCCCAAAGCCCCGCTCGAAATCCGCCCGTATGAGGAATATCGCGAGAAATACGAAGCAGGCGGCAGCTATCAGTCGGGCACCCCCGATGGCTCGCGCCCCGGCATCTTTTATTTCAACGCCTATGACCTGCCCAGCCGCACCACGCCGGGTATGGTGACGCTCTACCTGCACGAAGGCGCGCCGGGGCACCATTTCCAGATCAGCCTGGCGCAGGAAAATGAAGCGCTGCCCGCCTTCATGCGCTTTGGCGGCAATACCGCCTATGTCGAGGGGTGGGCGCTCTATTCCGAAACGCTGGGATATGAGATGGGCTTCTACAAGGACCCCTATGCGCGCATGGGCACCCTAAGCGACGAAATGCTGCGCGCGATGCGGCTGGTGGTCGATACCGGCCTGCACAGCAAAGGCTGGGGCCGCGATCAGGCGATCGAATATATGCTGGCGAACAGCGACATGGGCCGCACCGATGCCACCGCCGAGGTCGAACGCTATATCGCCATCCCCAGCCAGGCGCTGGCGTACAAGATCGGCGCGCTGACTATCCAGCGGCTGCGCAAAAAGGCCGAGGCCGAAATGGGCGCCAAATTTGACATCCGCGCCTTCCACGAACAGGTGCTGGGCACCGGCGCGCTGCCGCTGGCCGTGCTCGAGGACAAGATCAACCGCTGGATTGCGGCAGGAAAATAGCCATTTTGGTGATGACTGGCGCTGCAACGGCGGCGGCGGTCATCACCATGTCACGCTAGGGGCAAAGCTTCCCGACGCGGGGGAAATGTGTCAGCATTTCCCCGCAGCCGGAGGGGAAAGCCATGTCCAATATCCGCTATATCAAGGTGCGCGAAGCGTTCCTGCGAAGCGCCGCCGACCCCAAATCCGCGGCCGAAAACCATCTGCTGCTGGGCGATTGGCTGGAACTGACCGGTCCTGCCGACGCAAATGGCTGGACCCCGGTGAGGGCACGCGGCGATGCCGGCTTTCTGCATCAGGATGATTATGGCACGGTTCGCCCGCTCGAGGTGAATTTCGTCGACATCGGGCAGGGCGATGGCTGTCATATCGTCCTGCCCGACGACCGCGTCCTGCTGATCGATGCCGGGATCGGCACGAACATGGCGCGCTTCCTGAGCTGGCGCTATAATCTGCGCGGTCGCCGGGTGAAGGGTGTTGACGGCGTTGACCCCGCCGATGCCAGTGCGCGCGACCCCTTCACCATCGACACAGTGGTTATGTCGCATCCCGACGAGGATCATTATGGCGGGCTAACCCCGATTTTTGCCAATCCGAAACTGCGCTTCAACCGCGTCTTCCACAACGGCATTGTCGAACGCCCGATTACCGCCGCCAACCAGATTGCGGGCCTGAACTATGCCAGCGGTGAGGATATTGGCGGCTATGTCACCGTCGGCAGCGAAAAATTTCTCTGGGAAATGGTGCAAAGCGACGCTGAAATGAAGGCGTTGTCAGCGGTGCATTCGACAACGACCAAAAGGTTGCTGACAGCTTTCCGCACCGTCATCGCCAATAGCCCAAATGTGCAAATCGCATCGCTGTCGGTGCGCGATGGCACCATGCCCGGCTACACCGGGCCTGCCGCACCGGTTTTCACCTTGTTGGGCCCTGTTGGTCAGGATGTCACTTTTGGCGGCCAAACGCGCTATTGCCTCAAGAAGCTGGGCAATGAAGGCGTGACCAAGAACGGCCATTCGGTTGTCTTCCGCATGACCTTTGGCAAATTGTCGATACTGCTCGGGGGCGACCTCAACACCGAGGCCGAGGATCATCTGGCCTCGGCGCATGGCGCGCTGACCGGCAGCCTATCAAAGCTGTGGCAGGATACAGTGAAGCTGCGCCGCAAGGGACCCACGCGGAGCGCCGCCGAGACCAACAAGTTACAGCAACTGACCGCAGATCTCGACGCGGCGGTCACCGCCGGACGTGCAACCTTTCGAGTCGACATCGCCAAGGCATGTCACCACGGCAGCCACCACTTTACTGAACCCTTCCTGCAAATGATTGACGCCAGTGCGACGATCATTTCCAGCGGCGATGCCGAGCCGCACAGCCACCCGCGACCCGATGCGCTGGGTGCCTTTGGCAAATATGGCCGCGGTATCCGCCCGCTCATCTTTTCGACTGAATTGGCGCGCAGTACGCGCGAATCCAGTCCGTTATCGCGCTATGTCACCATCATTGAAGGCTTCCGCAGCCGTATCGCCGCCGCGACGTCTGACGCCGAGCGCGCTGCCATAGCCAAGGAAATGGAGGAGTATCGCGACCGCCACGTCGCCGTATACGGCATGATAACCGTCCGCACCGACGGCGATTTGGTCATCATCGCGCAAAAGCTGGAGGAGCCGCGTGGTTCAACCAAATGGGATATTCACGAACTGGTGTGGAACGCCGCGCTGAACGAATATGAATATGCGCCCAAGGGCGGGCATTAGACGGCATAAAGCTAATCTTTCGTCATCCCGGGGTTGACCCGGGATAACGCACCGCTGTGGCTCGTTATCCCGGGTCGAGCCCGGGATGACGATAATATTGCATGGGCGGGAAAATGCCGCTCTAATCCCTGTCATGCCCGCCGTCCGCCTTTTGCGCAGTGATACCCTCTTCACGCCCCAGCAGTGGCGCAGGGTAACGCGCGTGTCGCCGTCGCGCGGGCTATGGCTGGTGTTGCACGCGTGGGCGGTGGTCGCGCTTGCTGCCTTCGGGGCCGCCTGGGCGTGGCAATGGCACTGGCTGGCAGGGATGGCCGCTACGCCGCTCGCCTTGGTGCTGCTTGGTGGGCGGCAGCTTGGCCTGTCCATCCTGATGCACGACGCCGCGCACGGGTTGCTCCACCCCAACCGGCGCGCGAATAATTTCCTTGGACAGTGGCTGACGGGCGCGGCGACGGGGTCGGACCTCGCCGCCTATCGCACCTATCATTTGCGCCATCATAAATATACGCAGCAGCCCGAAGATCCCGATCTGCCGCTTTCGGCCCCCTTCCCGACCACCGTTGCCAGCTTGCGCCGCAAAATGCTGCGAGACCTGACAGGGCGGACGTTCTGGAAACAAAGATCAAGTCAATTCATGCTCGCTTTCATGGGCTTGAAGGCCATGCTTCGCGGAAAATCTGATATCGATCAGCGCGACATCCGCGCCGGCACGCCCTTCAACAGAGACGACGGGGAAAAGTCGGCAATCACTGGCAGCAACGGCGGCGCAGCGATTGTGACCAAGGCTGTCGCGCGCTTCCTGACCGTGCAGATGATCCTCCTCGCCCTCTCGCTGGCGCTATGGGGCTGGACGCCTTTCCTGCTGTGGCTCGTGGCGCTGGCAACAACCTTTCAGCTGTTTCTGCGGCTGCGCAACATTGCCGAACATGCCTGCACCAGCGTCGGCAGCGACGATCCCTTCACTCACGCCCGCACGACGCAAGCCAATATGCTCGAGCGCGCCACGGTCGCGCCCTATTGGGTCAATTATCACGCCGAACATCATCTGTTCATGGGCGTGCCCTGCTACCGGCTGGCCGAGGTGCACCGGCTGCTTGGGCAGCGCGGGCATCATCCCCAGATGACGATTGCGGCCAGCTACGCCGCTGTGCTGCGCACCGCTACAGCCAGCCAGCCCGCTTGAAGCGGACATAGAGGCCGATGCAGATGCTCGCCATCACCCCAACCACCAGGAAATAGCCATATTTCCATTCCAGTTCGGGCATATGCACGAAGTTCATCCCGTAAATCCCGGCAATCGCCGTCGGCACCGCCAATATGGCTGCCCACGCCGCCAATTGCCGCGTGATCGCGCCTTGCCTTTGCTGTTCGAGCAGCCCGCTGGTTTCAATCACTGACGTCAGCGTATCGCGCAGCCCGGCGACACGGTAATTCACCCGTCGCACGTGATCGAGCAGGTCGCGAAAATAGGGAATGGCATCGCTATCGATTTGTGGCAGCTCGATATTGATGACGCGAGCCACCATATCCTCCATCGGACCCAATATCCGCGTCACCCGGAACAGGTCGCGGCGCAGACTGAACAGCCGTGCTGTGCCGGTCCGGTCGAGGAAGTTTTCCAGTGCATGGTCTTCCATCGCCAGCACCTGTTCCTCCACCATATCGATGACTTCGAAATAGCCATCGACAATGAAATCGAGGATAGCGTGGACGACATAGTCAGGACCTTGTTTCAACAGCCGCGGCGTTGCCTCCATCTGTTGGCGCACCGGCATATGGTGCCGCTCGGACCCATGGCGAACGGTGACGATGAACCGCAAACCGGCAAAAATCGCCGTGTTGCCATATGCGATTCGGGCCTGATCTGGTGGCCCTTCCAGATGCATCGTGCGGGCCACGATGAACAGATGGTCGCCATAATTTTCGATCTTCGGCAGGTGGCGCGGGTCAAGCGCGTCCTCGACCGCCAGTTCGTGGAGACCAAAATGCGCCTGAATCGCCATGAGTTCGCGGTCGCTGGGTTCGTGCAACCCAATCCACAAAAAATCATCCGGATTCTCTAAATGAGGGATGACGCCGCACGGATCAAACTCGGTCAGCAGCCGACCGTCGCGATAGATGCGGGCCGCGATAACGGTCAAGTTAGCGCTTCCGCAATCAGCTTGCGTGTATTGGCAACGCCATAAAGCGCGATAAAGCTGCCCATGCGCGGCCCTGCGCTCGACCCGAGCAGCGTTTCATACAGCGCCTTGAACCAGTCGCGCAGCTGTTCAAACCCGCCTGCCTTGCCTACCTCATAAACGATGGTCTGGATATCTTCGGCCGCCGCATCATCGGCCAGCTTCGCCAGTTCGGCATCAAGCGCGGCCAGCGCCGCCGCCTCGGCTGTGTCGGGCTTGCGGCGCGCCAGCGTCGTCGCCACCACATCGCGGTTATAGGCAATGGCGTGGCCAATCAGCGCATCGAGCTCCGCGTCTTGTCCGGGCTGCGCGTCGGGCACATAATTGCGCAAATAGGCCCACACCTGCTCGTTCGTCGCCGATACACCCAACACCCCAACCAGATTGAGCAGCAGGCCGAAGCTAACCGGCGGCGCGGCCCTAGGGACCTCGCCATTGTGAATATGGTGCGCCGGATTGCCCAGCTGCTTGTCCAGAGGCTGGTCATGCCAGGCTGCGCGGAACTTGTAATAGTCATCGACCGCACCCGGAATGATGCCCAGATGCAGCTGCTTGGCGCTCTTGGGCTCGCGATAGGCATAGAGCGCCACGCTCTCACGCGGGGCATAGGTCAGCCACTCCTCAAGCGCGATGCCGTTGCCCTTCGACTTGGAAATCTTCTCGCCCTTTTCGTCGAGGAACATTTCGTAGATCAGCCCGTCAGGCTTGCGCCCGCCAAGCACCTCGGCGACCTTGCCACCAAGCATAGCGCTGTCGATCAGATCCTTGCCGTGCATCTCATAGTCAACGCCAAGCGCTGCCCAGCGCATACCCCAATCGGGCTTCCACTGCAGCTTCGCCTTCCCGCCCAGAATTGACCGGGTGACACTTTCGCCGTCGTCTTCGAACCGGACTAGACCTGCGTCAGCATCCACCACTTCGACGGGAACCTGCAATACCACTCCGCTCTTTTCGCTGATCGGCAATACCGGCGAATAGGTGGCTGCGCGTTCCTTGCGTAAGGTGGGCAGAACGATAGCCATTATGGCATCATAGTTTCGCAGGACATTGCGCAGATGATCGTCGAAGGCCCCGCTGTGATACATTTGGGTCGATGAGACGAACTCATAATCAAAGCCAAAACGATCGAGGAAATCGCGCAGCATCGCGTTGTTATGATGGGCAAAACTTTCAAACTTGCCGAACGGGTCGGGAACGCGCGTCAGCGGATGGCCCAGATATTCGGCGAGCATCGCGCCGTTCGGCACATTGTCGGGCACCTTGCGCAGCCCGTCCATATCGTCGCTGAACGCCACCAGCCGTGTTGGCGCACCGCCGGTCAAAGCCTCATAAGCGCGGCGGACCATCGTCGTGCGCAGCACCTCGTTAAACGTTCCGATGTGCGGCAGGCCCGATGGGCCATAGCCGGTTTCAAACAGGACTGCTTCGCCGCCGGGCTTGCCCTGCGGATAGCGCTTTGCAATCTTGCGCGCTTCCTCGAACGGCCAGGCTTTGGACTTTTGCGCCTCTTCGCGCAGCAATGCGGGATCAATATCGCTCATCCGCAGCGCCTTAACCGCATATCTGCCCAATATGTAGCCGAAAATCGGCGCACGCTGCGGTAAGTCCCGACGATTATGGTTACTGGACCTTAACCATAGAAGGTCAATCTAGCCCTCATGGATACGCAACTTGCACCAATTCAGCGCTTTCATGCGCGCACCGCCGTGACCATCGATGTCACCATCGTTGGCGTGCTGGAAAGCTTTGAGGCCACCATAGCTGACCTGTCAGAGGGCGGCGCGATGGTGGTGGGGGGTAGTCTGCCCGCCCGCTCGCGCTGTGAAATCCACTATGGCGGCGAGATTGTCTATGCCACGGTTATGTGGGCCGAGCCTGATCGCATGGGGCTGCGCTTTCCCTTCCACCTTTCCGGAGGCCCGCTCTACCATCGGCTGATGATGGCCCGCGGCCATCATCAGCGGCGCTTCCTCCCCGTCGCGATGCGCGGCCCGGGAGGATTTGGTCGGCGGGGGCTCTGACCCGCCTTGCGGCCCGCCATTTGCCGCCCTAGCACGGCTATGTGGCCGTTCCGCTTCCTCTCCCCGCCTTGCACGCAAGCCACGCCGGCATTTGGCTGACCGATGCTGCCGGGCATGCGCGCCAAGTAGATCGCGGAGCCGCGATTGCAGCAGCGGCCGCGTCCCCGCACCTGTTGATCAACGCGCCCTTGACCGGCGAACGGCTGGGCTATGGCGAATTGTCGGGGCTCGATCTGCTTGAGCTGTTTGCGTTTGTCCATCCGGCGCGCTTTGCCGTGCCGACGGCTGACGGACTGTCCGCGGCGCTTGGCCTCGCCGCCCCTGGCGACGAGGCCGCTATCGCGGCGCATCTCCAACAACTCGCCTCCGCGCTGCTCGCAGCCGCGGCTGCCCCCGGCTGGCCCGAACGCGATGGCGCCTGGCACGGGGCGGCGGCGCTGTCGCGCCAGCGCTGGGGCTGGGCCCCCTTCCTGCTCGACCGGCTGGAAACCCCCGGCGACAAGGATCGCTGGCTATTTTCGCGCCTGCCAGAATGGCAGGACGCCCCACCTCGCCCTGCCGCCAAAACCATCACGCCCGATCCCAGCGATGTCGCTGCAACGCTCGCGCGCCTTACTGGCAGTACAGCTGAAGACCGTCCTTCACAGCGCGAATATGCCCTGACGACGGCGCAAATCTTCGCGCCACGCGCCAAGCGCGGCCAGCCGAACATCGTCATCGCAGAAGCGGGCACCGGCATTGGCAAGACTTTGGGCTATCTCGCGCCTGCCGCCAGCTGGATCGCCGCTTCGGGTGGGGGCGTCTATGTGTCGACCTTCACCAAGGCGTTGCAACGCCAATTGGCGCGCGAGACCGAACGACTCTATCCCGACCGTTCCCATCACCGTGCCAAGGTGGTCGTGCGCAAGGGGCGGGAAAATTATCTCTGTCTACTCAATCTGGAGGATGCGCTGCAGGGTGGGTTCAGCGGCCGTGCCGCCATTTTGGCCCAGCTGGTCGCGCGCTGGGCCGCCTATAGCCGCGATGGCGATATGGTCGGCGGCGATCTGCCCGGCTGGCTGCCTGCGCTGTTCCGCCGCAATGGCACCACCGCGCTGACCGACCGGCGCGGCGAGTGCGTCTATGCCGCCTGCCCGCATTATCGCAAATGCTTCATCGAACGCTCAATTCGCGCGGCAGGTGATGCCGATATCGTCATCGCCAACCACGCGCTGACAATGGTGCAAACGGCGCGCCCGCGCGATGCCGCCGGACCGCCGCAGCGGATTATCTTTGACGAAGGCCATCATCTTTACGAGGCCGCCGATGCTATCTTCGCGGTCGCGCTGACTGGAGGCGAAGCCATCGAGCTGCGCCGCTGGATTATTGGCCCGGAGGGCCGCGCACGCGGGCGGCGGCGCGGGCTGGCGGCACGGCTTGCCGATGTGGCCAGTTACGACGGCGAGGTCGAGGCCGCTGTCCAATCCGCCAATGATGCTGCGCTGGCATTGCCCGGCGACGGCTGGCTCAAACGATTGGTCGACAATCAACCGCCCACTCCGGTTGAAACGCTGCTTGCCACGGTACGTGCAGTGGTGCTCGCCCGGGCGTCCAGCGACGCGCAGTTTGAGGCAGGATATGGCCTTGAAACCGAGCTTGCAGAGCCCGACGGGCGGCTGGTAGCAGCCGCGGCTCAGGCCGCCGACGCACTCATCGAGTTGCAGCGTCCGCTGTTGGCACTCGCGCAGCGTCTCGACGCGGTCATCGAAGAAGCGCCCGACTGGCTCGACGCACAGGCGCGCAGCCGGATCGACGGCGCGCGGCTGTCACTGGGCACGCGCTGCGAGCTGATTGCGGCCTGGCTGGCTCTGCTGGCGCGCGTTGGCGGCCCGAGTGATCCCGATTTCGTCGATTGGCTCGCACTCGACCGCGTAGATGGGCGCGAGCTGGATTGCGGGCTACACCGTCACTGGCTCGACCCGATGCAGCCCTTTGCCCGCATGATTTACGAACCCGCGCACGGGGTGCTTGTGACCAGCGCCACGTTGCGCGCCGGTGGCAGCTGGGCCGACGCGCGTGTACGCACAGGCACGCGACACGTCGATGCGCCGGTAATTGAAGAAAGCTTCCCCAGCCCGTTCGATTTCCGTCGTCAGGCTGAAGTGCTGATCGTCACCGACATCGCGCGCGGCGATTTGGCCGCGCTCGCCGGCGCATACGCACGGCTGATCGAGGCGGCAGGTGGCGGCACGCTCGGGCTGTTCAGCGCGATCCGGCGGCTGCGCATTGTTCATGCGCGCATCGCTGACCGGCTAGCGCGCGCAGGGCTGCCGCTGTTTGCGCAGCATGTCGACCCGCTCGACACCGGCACTTTGGTCGATATCTTCCGCAGCGACCCGGCTGCATCGCTGCTCGGCACCGATGCTTTGCGCGACGGTGTCGACGTTCCCGGCGACTCGTTGCGGCTGGTCGTGATGGAGAGCATCCCCTGGCCACGCCCCACCGTGTTGCACAGCGCGCGTAAGCTAGCAGGCGGTGGGACCCAGTGGGACGATATGGTCGTGCGCGCCCGCCTCGCCCAGGCCTTTGGCCGTCTGATCCGCCGCGCCGATGATCGCGGCCAATTTGTCATCTTGTCGTCGGCCGTGCCTTCGCGTTTCCTCTCGGCGTTTCCGGCTGACACGCCCATATTGCGCCTGCCGCTCGATCAGGCGGTTGCCCGTGTCCGCGCCGTTCAGGCCAATTTTCCCGCGCAAGCGACAAGCGCCTTTCCAGCGTCATGACTTTGCGGCACAAGCATTTTGAAGGGCAGCCGCGAGGGGAAGTCTGTTGAAGAGCCTGTCGATTCTGCGCCACGCCAAATCGGGCTGGGATGCCCCGGTTGACCGTGACTTTGACCGCCCGATCAATGCACGGGGGCGGCGCGGTGCGGCCCTGATGGGCGAAATGTGGAGGGGTAAGGGCTGGCCGCTCGACTGGATTATCGCCTCGCCCGCCGTACGCGTTACCGAAACGCTGGACCATTTTCAGCCCGCTGCTGGGCTTGCCGATCTCGAACCGCACTGGGAACGCCGCGTCTATCTCGCCTCCGCTGCCACATTGTTCGATGTGCTGCGCGAAACCGGCGCGCGGGGGGACCATCTGATGCTGGTGGGCCACAATCCGGGGCTGGAGGATCTGGCGATGATGCTGGTGCCCTATGACGCGGACGATCCGGCACGTATGGCCATCGAAGAAAAGCTGCCCACCGCCGCGCTGGTACGCATCCTGTTTGACATCGGCGACTGGAGCCGCCTTGCGGAAAACAGCGGTACGCTCGATGCCTTCATCCGCCCGCGCGATCTCGACCCGACATTGGGACCGGGGATAGACTAACTTTCCAGCGCGCGTTCAAGCCGCTGCCGTAAAGCCACCAATGTTGACACCATAATGGCGGGGCGCGGCGAAGCGGCAGGCGGCGATACCTGACCCCCCTCGCCCGCCAGCGCCTTGCGCGCGCCATCGACCGTAAAGCCTTCGCTGTTCAGCAAATGGTGGATGCGTTCCACCAGCGCGACATCTTCGGCGCGGTAATAGCGCCGCTTGCCCGACCGCTGCAGGGGGCGCAGTTGTGGGAAGCGCGTTTCCCAATAGCGCAGGATGTGCGTCGGCACGCCAACGCGCGCCGCCACCTCCCCAATCGACAGCATCGCTCCGGCCGCCTTACCGCCTGTTCCTGATGCTGTGTCCGTCATTCGGCTCAACAGCGGCGGGTCAGCCCGCCACCGCTCCGCGCATCGACTGGCTGGCACGGAAGGTCAGCACGCGGCGCGGCGAAATTGGCACCTCGACCCCGGTCTTGGGATTGCGGCCAATGCGCTCGCCCTTATCGCGCAGGACAAAGGTGCCAAAACTGCTGATCTTCACATTCTGGCCATCGGCCAGTGCGTCGGCCATATGGTCCAGGATCGATTCCACCAGCCGCGCCGATTCATTACGCGACAGTCCGATATTGCGGTTAATCGATGCGGCGATGTCCGCGCGCGTCAAGGTGCTTTCAGCCAAAGTCTTTCTCCCCCAAAGCCGACGCCAATAATCCGCCGCGCCCCAGTTCGCGGCGAGTCTGCAACCAGAATGTAACAGCTATTGATTGCGCCGCATAATCAAAACGAAAGGATGGCGTCATCCCACCGTGTCTCACATTCGGACGAGCGCAGCTCCCCAGGTGAAACCGCCGCCCATGGCTTCCAGCGCTACCAGATCGCCCGGCTTGATTCGTCCGTCGCGCACTGCAACGTCCAGCGCCAGCGGCACCGATGCGGCCGAAGTATTGGCGTGGCGATCCACCGTGACCACCACGCGCCCGGGCGCGAGGTTCAGTTTGCGCGCGGTCGCATCAATGATCCGCAAATTGGCCTGATGGGGCACCACCCAGTCGATAGCATCCGGGGCAAGCCCGGCTTCATCCAACACCTCGCCCAGCACGGCGGCCAAATTGGTCACGGCGTGGCGGAATACTTCGCGCCCGTGCATCCGTACATGGCCGACGGTGCCGGTGGTGGACGGTCCGCCGTCGACATAGAGCATGTCGCCATATTTGCCTTGCGCATGCAGCTTGCTGGCCAACACGCCGCGATTGCCCGCGGCTTCGACCGACAGCACGACCGCTCCGGCGCCATCACCGAACAATACGCAGGTCGTGCGGTCGTCCCAATCAAGGATGCGGCTGAAAGTTTCGGCACCGATCACCAAGGCATGTTTGGCCTGCCCCGCGCGCAGCATCGTGTCAGCGACGGTCAGCGCATAGAGAAAACCCGAGCACACTGCGCCCACGTCAAAGGCCACGCAATCGTTAATGCCCAGCAGCGCTTGCACCTTGGTTGCAGTGGCGGGAAATGTGTTGTCGGGCGTGGCGGTCGCCAGCACAATCATGCCAATGTCGTCAGGCTCCAGCCCAGCAGCGGCCAGTGCCGCGCGCGCCGCGTCGGCGCCCAGCGTCGCCGTCGTCTCATCGGGTTCGGCAATATGGCGCTGGCGGATCCCGGTACGCTCGACAATCCATTCGTCGCTGGTATCAACCCGCGCGGCAAGTTCGGCATTGGTTACGATGGTCCGCGGCAGCGCTGACCCGGTTCCGGCAATCACGCTTCTGATGGTCACGCGGTTTGCGCCCGGAAATTGCCCAGATCCTCTGTTACCTGCCGCGTAATGTCTTTTTCCACCAGCTCGGCGCAGACATGCACGGCGTTGGCAACCCCAGCCGCATTGGCACTGCCATGGCTTTTCAGCACGACGCCGTTCAGGCCCAAGAACACCGCGCCATTATGATTATTGGGGTCAAGATGGTGCTTGAGCAGCTCGGTCGCAGGGCGCGAGATCAGGAAGCCAATCTTGGATCGCAACGAACTGGTAAAGGCACGCCGCAACAGGTCGGTCACGAAGCGCGCAGTCCCCTCGATGGATTTGAGCGCGATGTTGCCTGCAAACCCATCGTGCACAATCACATCGACCTCGCCGCGCGACAATTTGTCGCCTTCGATAAAGCCCTGAAAGCGCATCGGCAGCCCTTGCGCTGCACGCAGCATCGCGGCGGCATCGCGGATTTCGTCGGTGCCCTTCAGCTCTTCCGTCCCAATGTTAAGCAGCGCCACGCGCGGCTCGGACATGCCCATCACCGTGCGCGCATAGGCCGACCCCATGATCGCAAACTGCACCAAATTATTGGCATCACATTCGGTATTGGCGCCCAGATCGAGCATCACCACATCATTGTCACCCAGCGACGGCAGCAACGCGGCGAGTGCGGGACGGTCAATCCCCGGCATGGTGCGTAGCGCCAGCTTGGCCATTGCCATCAGCGCCCCGGTGTTGCCCGCCGAAACCGCGCCGCCGGCATCGCCCCGCTTTACCGCGTCGATGGCGAGCCCCATGGAGCTGCCGCGCGCCTTGCGCAGCGCCTGGCTCGGCTTGTCTTCGCCGGTGACGATCCCGTCCGTGTGCAGAATTTCGGATGCGGCGCGCAAATTGGGATGGCTGTCGAGCGCAACCTTGATCTGCGCCTCGTTACCGACCAGGAGGAATTTCAGGCCGTCGTGCCGGTGCCGCGCTGCGGCCGCACCCGCAATCATTACGGGCACGCCACCATCACCGCCCATCGCATCGATGGCGATTCGCGGTGTCAGCCCCATAAAATTTTTCCGGTCAGATGGAAGCGTCAGGCGCCGATGGCGACGACTTCGCGGCCGTTATAATAGCCGCACTTGTAGCACATATTGTGCGGACGCTTCAACTCGCCGCAGTTCGAACATTCCTGAAAGGCTTCAACCTTCAGCGAATCGTGGCTGCGGCGCATGCCGCGCTTCGACGGAGAGGTTTTTCGCTTGGGGACGGCCATGACTTTTCCTGCTTCAATCTGTTTATCAACAACAGCATCCCCGCAGCGCCACTACGCTAGCTGTCCAGCGACGCATCAACCGCCCGCCGTTCCCGCTTCGGGAGCCGGAGGGAGCCTCAACGCCAGAAGGTGTCGGGATGCCGGACGGGCGGCGCTATAGCGATTCCGGTCTGAAAGGCAAGCCTTGATTGGAACTGACGCACTGCTTGCCAGCAGCGCAGCGAATACTATTCTGGTGGCAAGAAACCAGAGGGGGTGAGCAACACTATGACAATTTTGCCGATCAGCATGACCTTGGCAGCCGTGGCCGCGCTTATCAATATCTGGCTGATGATCCGCTGCGGTCGCGTCCGCACCAAGGAACAGGTAATGGTCGGTGACGGCGGCAACGAGCCGCTGATCCGCCGAATGCGCGCGCACAGCAATTATGTCGAAAGCACCGCTTTCGTGCTGATACTCATTGTACTGATCGAACTGGCGGTCGGACCTGCAACGTGGCTTTGGGCCGTTGGCGGCCTCTATTTCGCCGGTCGCATCGCGCATGCCATTGGCATGGACGGCGCCACGAATGCCCGCTTTGTGGGCACACTCATCACCCTGCTGACCCAGGCCGGGCTAGCCATCACCGCCATCATCACAGTCTATCTGACGCCGATTGAGGTGGTCACCGAAGGCCCGATACCCAGCGAAGCCGAAGTCGTCGCCCCGCACTAGGATGGGGCGCGAACCATCCCCGTCATACTGTCGGCAACATAAGGATTGGTGCGCCGCTCCTGCCCGAAGCTGCTCGTCTGGCCGTGCCCCGGAACAAAGACAATATCGTCACCGAACGGCCACAGCCGCTGGGTGATCGACGCAATCAAATCGCTATGGTTGCCGCGCGGAAAATCGGTGCGGCCGATGCTGCCCTGAAACAGCACATCGCCGACCAGGGCCAGCTTTGACGGGCGGTGGATGAACACCACATGCCCTGGCGTGTGTCCAGGACAGTGCACCACATCCAGCACCAGATTGCCGACCGTCACCGTGTCGCCATGCGCCAACCAGCGGTCGGGGACAAAGCTTTGCGCGACCATGCCCCAGCGCGGGCCGTCGTCATCGAGCTGGTCAATCCAGAAACGGTCATCTTCGTGCGGCCCTTCGATGGGCAACGCCAGTTCCTGCGCCAGCATTCCGGCCTGCCCGCAGTGGTCAAGATGGCCATGCGTGATCAATATCTTCTCAAGGATGACCCCATGCTGGGCTGCGACCGATTTCAGACGGTCCAGATCGCCGCCAGGATCGACAAAGGCGGCTTTGTTGGTCGCCGTGCACCACAGCAAGGTGCAATTTTGCTGGAGCGGGGTCACAGGAATGATGACGGCTTTAAGCGGGGGCTGGGCTTGGGTCATGCCGCCCATGTGGCGCGACTATGCGCCTATCGCAAGGTCATAGTATCACCGCTCACCTCGACGCCTTGCAGGCGTGAGAGGAAGCTTTGGCCCAGCAGACTGGTCGGCATGTCGGCGTCGATCACCGCCGCCTGTACGCTAACCACGGTCAGCCCATCCACCCCGACGCTATTGAGCTGGACCGGGCGGATCGGCACGACCCCACCCGCAGTATTGGCGCTGCCGCCTTCGGGCAGGCTGTCGACATCGATACCGATCGCCTCGGCATCGCGCCGCGTGAGCGCAATCATCGATGCGCCGCTGTCTACCATCATCCGGATGCTCGAGCCGTTGACCACGGCGTCAACATAGAAATGCGAATCGGAGTCGCGCTGCAACCGCACTTCGCCGCCATTTTTCTCGGGGATGGAGCTGCCAGGCCCCGATTTTTTTCCGATGCGTGACCAGGGGCCGTCGTCGGTGGAGGCGGCCGCGGCGGCCGCATCATCACCGCCCGGCACGCGCACGCGCGAAACGCCGCCCACCACTACGGCGAACAGCACGAAGAAGATCGACAGAGTCAGATATTGGCGAAACATATCCGCGAAGCTAGCGCGGCATGATTGGCGTTCGGTTAATCAGCAGGCACTGCTGGCGCATCGATAAAGGCCCGCCACTGTGGCGGGTCAAAGCGGATGCTATAGCTCAGGCGCACACAGGCGTGGCGGACACGATTTTCGGCCTCGGCTAGCGTCGTCGGCCAGGCAGCGCCACTGTCCAATGCGCGCCAGCAAATGACCGCATCCGCCTCTGGCCTGTCGGCAATGGCGGCGTAGGCCTTGCCGCCCTCGGGCGGGACCCAGCCCAGCACCATCTGTTCATAGGCGTCTGCCTTGGCCAGCACGCGGCGAAAGGCCATCTCCTCGTCGCCCAACAGCGCGGCGATGCGCGTCCGGTCGGCATCGGCGAGCCATTGCCCACCGAAATATTGCCTCCACGCCCCATCTGCGCCGTCGCCCAACGTCAATGCAAGCGCCTGCCCAGCATAGTCGAACCGTTCATACCAGCGCGATTCGGTGTCCAGCGGAGCAAGCCGCGATGGCGCGCGCACGTCCTCGCTTGGCGGCAGGCTCAGTTGTGCCGTCGCTGGAACCGACGCCAACACAAGCATCATGGCGGAGAATATTCTCAACATGAAAACAGGCTCGCTCATTCTGCCTGTCCCGCCAATGAATGAACCGCCAGCGCATCGCGCAGCCATGCTGGCGCAGCCGCGGGGTCGATGCTTTCGACCCGCCGATGCTCGACCGACCAGCCAAGCTCGGGATAAGCGATGGTCTGCCGTGCCGGGTCTGCTGCACCCAAGGGTACCACGACCAGCCGCCGGTTCACTTTCTGCCGCCAATTCATTCGCGCGGTATTTTCTTGGCCCACATAACAACCCTTGCTGAAGCTGACGCCGTTCAGCTCAGCGGCATTGCATTCCAGCCACAGATATTTGTCGCTGCCAAGCTCGCTGCGCCCTTCGGCCACGCCCAGCGCCAGCCTGTGCGCGCGCCAGGCATCATCTGCTGCTTCGCCGCCATGCACAGGCGCCAGCCAGCGACGACCCAGCGCGGCAAGGCGCGGGTCGGATACACCCATCACGCCTGCCGCTGCCCAATGCACCACCAACGTCTCTTCGCGCGCTATCGTGATCGCGCGGCGTAGCCGGTACAGCGTCAACCGCTTCGCCAGATCGCCCGCCGCATCGCGCTCGCAATCGATCAAGATGTCGTTGCCATCAGCCCAGATTAGAAATTCGAACAGACATTTGCCTTGCGGGCTGAGCAAACCCGCCCAGCACGGCAGCGTGCCCGCGACATCGTTGGTCACCAGCCCCTGCAGAAACCCGCGCACGTCCTCGCCTGACAGCCGGATCAGCGCGCGATCGGTCAAAATACTATTCGGGGTGGAATCGCTCATGGGCTTAACCTAGGGGCTGGTTGCACCAATTCCAACTGGACGACCAGAATGACCGACCGCCTCACCATCCGCCGCCCCGACGACTGGCACGTCCATCTGCGCGATGGCCCGGCGCTCGCCGACATTGTCCCGCACACCGCGCGCCAGTTCGCGCGCGCGATCGTGATGCCCAATCTGTCCCCGCCAGTGACGACGGCTGCCATGGCTGCCGCCTATCGCGACCGCATCATGGCGACCGTTCCATCGGGGACTGACTTCACCCCGCTCATGGTTGCCTACCTTACCGACCACAGCGACCCTCTGGACCTCACGGCAGGGCATGCCGACGGCATCCTCACCGCCGCCAAACTCTACCCCGCCCACGCTACCACGGGCAGCGCGCACGGCGTCACCGACGTCGCCAACCTCGCTCCCGCACTCGAGGCAATGCAGGCCATTGGCATGCCGCTGCTCATCCACGGCGAGGTCACCGATGCGCATGTCGATATCTTTGACCGCGAGGCAGTGTTCATCGACCGCATATTGACCGGCATCGTTCGCGATTTTCCTGAACTGCGGATTGTCTTTGAACATATCACCACGCGCGAGGCGGTGGATTTTGTCGCGGCGTCAGGCCCCAACATCGCCGCCACCATCACGCCGCAGCATCTCCACATCAACCGCAATGCCATGTTCGCGGGCGGCATCCGCCCGCATGCTTATTGCCTTCCCGTGGCCAAGCGCGAGGTGCACCGGCTGGCGCTGCGCAAGGCCGCAATCTCCGGCAACCCCAAGTATTTCCTCGGCACCGACAGCGCCCCGCATACGCGTGAGGCCAAAGAGGCGGCTTGCGGCTGCGCGGGCATATTTAACGCGCCCTTCGCGCTCGAAAGCTATCTCACGGTGTTCGATGAGGAAGGCGCGCTCGACAAGTTTGAGGGCTTTGCCAGCCTGCACGGCCCAGCCTTTTACCGGCTGCCTGTTAACGACGCGACCATCACGCTGGAACGCGCGGCTGCGTCCGTTCCCGCCAGCCTGCCACTCGGCGACACGACCATCATCCCTTTCCACGCGGGCGAGGAACTAGGCTGGCGCTTCGCTGCCTGACCGGCTTAGCCGCCACATATCCCAGCTGTACAGCATCAGTCCCGCCCAGATCAGTGGAAAGGTGACCAGATGCGTTGTCGTTAACGGTTCGCGATACAGAAAAATCGCCAGCAGAAACTGGATGGTCGGCCCGATGTATTGGATGAGGCCGATGGTGGCATAAGGCATCTGCCGCGCCGCAGAGGCAAACAAGAGCAGCGGCACCGCCGTCACCACCCCCGCCGCCAGCAGCAGCGCGTCGGTCTGCGTTCCCAGCGTTCCAAAGTGCCCGCTGCCCTGCACCGTCCACACCGCCAGCGCACCCAGCGCGAGCGGCAGCAGGATGATCGTTTCACTCGCCAGCCCAACCATCGGCCCCACTGGCGCGACCTTTCGGATCAGGCCGTAAAGACCAAAGCTCAGCGCTAGAGATAGCGAAATCCACAGTGCGTCGAGCGCGCCCGTCGCCAGTATCGCGACCCCCAGGCCAGCAAGCGCCACCGCCACCCACTGCCAGCGCGTCAGCCGCTCCTTCAGGAACAAATAGCCCAGCAGCACGTTGAGCAGCGGGTTGAGGAAATAGCCCAGGCTCGCCGCCGCGACATGGCCGTTGGTCACCGCCCAGATGTAAATCAGCCAGTTGCCCCCGATTAGCAGCGCCGTCGCCGTCATTGGTACAAGCATCGCGCGGGTCGTTAGCGCCTCCCACAGCGCCGCCAGCCGCCGCCGGAAATAGAGCATGGCGAGCAGCAGCAGCACCGACCAGACGATCCGGTGCGCCACCACCTCAAGCGGCGGCACCGCCTTCAAAAGGTTGAAGTAAACGGGCAGGAACCCCCAGATGAAATAGGCACCTACAGCTTGAGCAAGCGCTGTGCGCGCAATCGGCTGGCCCGAGCTGTCGGTCATTGTCGGCTCAGAAGATGCCGCCGCCCAGGAACAGCCGCAGCGCGCAAATTCCCATCACCACCGCGCAGAAAATCTGTCCCGATTTCCGGTCCGACATCAGCCCCAGCAGGAAACCGAAAGCCGCAATCGGCAAGATGATCCAATTCGCCCAGCCAAAGAAGGGAACCGTGGCGGGGATGGCCAGCAGCAGCGCAACCGCGCCAATCAAAATGGAGAGGACGTTCAGCATGGGTATTGTTTCGCATGCCCCCCGCTTGCGCGCAAGCGTAGCGACGCTATGACCCCGCACCAGAGGGGAACTACCATGCTCAACGGCCCGCTGCTCGTGACCGAGCGTCTGATCCTGCGTCCACCTGCGCCCGAGGATTTCCCCGCCTACGCCGCCTTTTGCCAGGAGGATGGCACCAACGACTTCATCGGCGGCAAGCAGGAAGCCTCGCCCGCGTGGCGCCAGCTCTGCTCGCTGGCCGGGGCTTGGCATATTCGCGGCTTTTCCATGTTCTCGGTGATCGAGCGCGCCACCGGCACTTGGGTTGGCCGCATCGGCCCGTGGGAACCCGAAGGCTGGCCCGGCAAGGAAATCGCCTATGGCGTCAGCGCGCGCTTTGCAGGGCGGGGCTATGCTTATGAGGCCGCTGTCGCCGCCTGCGATTTTGCTGTCGAGTTTCTCGGTTGGGACGAACTGATGCACTGCATCGCACCCGACAATATCCGCAGCCAAGCGCTGGCGAAGCGCTTGGGCGCGGTTAACGTCGGCCCCACGGCAATGCCCGCCCCCTATCAGGATTATCCCGTCGACAAATGGGCGCAAAGCGCCGCCCAATGGCGCGCGCGCCGCAAGGAGATGAAGCCATGACCGAAAATTGCGTTGATCCTACCCGCACGGCCTTTGATGCCTTCAAGGCCCTCCCGCGCGACACCCCCATCCATATGATAAATCTGCTACGCTTTCGCGAACGCGCGGCCTACCCCGCCGACCACGCCCTCGCTGCCGCAGGGCTAACCGGGGCGCAGGCTTATGCAAATTATGGCAAAGAGAGCGGGCCCGTTTTCCAGCGGGTCGGTGGCTCGCTCGTCTGGCGCGGCAAACCGGAAACGGTGCTGATCGGCCCCGCCGAGGAGCACTGGGACATGGCCTTTATCGCGCAGTATCCGCACGGCGGCGCCTTCATGGAAATGGTCACCGACCCCGCCTATCGTCTCGCCGTTATCCACCGCCAGGCGGCCGTCGCAACCTCGCGCCTGATCCGTACCGCCCCTCTGCCGCTCGATTCCCGCAGCGGGACGGTTTTCGGCTGAAATATACCGCCGCATTAACGCTGTTTGCTTACCCGAACTTAACCATCACGCGGCATTGCCGGGCCAAAGGTTAAGGGAGTGTTACCATGGCGCGCGGCGGCAGGATCATGCTTGGGATGACGATCGGCACGGCGCTGTTGCTGTCCGGCTGCTTCCGCGAGCCACAGGACAAAGCCAAGCAAGACGCGCTCGACAAGGAATTAGCGGCGCAGCAACTGGGCCCACTGCAACAGGAAATCATCGTCGATCCCAAGAAAGCGGCGCAAACGCCTGCTGCTGCGGAAGGTGCCGCGCGCGAAGCGCTGGGCGGCAAGCTGCTCGCGGCCCCCACCGCCAAGCCCATGGAGCCGTGCGGGGACTGCACGGCTGCCAAAGAACCTGTCACGCTGGGCGCTCTGGCGAACAATCCGTCGAAGGGCAAATGCGACGCCAAACTGACCTATAGCAATGACTGGGCAAAGCGCCTGCCCGCCGCTTTCACCGTCTATCCGCGCGCGTTGGTACGCGAGGCGGCCGGTGTTCAGGGTGGTCTGTGCAATATCCGCGTCGTCAACTTCCAGACCGCCGCGTCCAAACAGGCCGTGCTCAACTATTATCACACGCTCGCCACCCGCGCGGGCTACACCAGCGACCACCGCGTCGAGGGCAAGGAACATATGCTGGGCGGGACCAAGGGCGACCTCGCCTATGTCGTTATGCTGCGCAGCGATGGCGCCATGACCGACGTCGATCTGGTCGCCTCCGGCGGGCGCTAAGCGCTCAAATCAGCCCTGCCAACGGGCTCGACGGGTCGGCATATTTGCGCGTGCCCATGCGGCCGGCGAGATAAGCGTCGCGCCCTGCCTCGACCGCCAGTTTCATCGCGCGTGCCATGCGCACCGGGTCCTTCGCCTCGGCAATCGCGGTGTTCATCAGCACCCCGTCGCAGCCTAGCTCCATCGCCACCGCCGCATCGCTCGCAGTGCCCACTCCGGCGTCGACCAGCACCGGCACTTTCGCGCCCTCGACGATCAGGCGGATGGTCACGCGGTTCTGGATGCCCAGCCCCGACCCGATTGGCGCCCCCAGCGGCATGATCGCCACCGCGCCTGCTTGTTCCAGTTGCTGCGCCGCGATGGGATCATCGACGCAGTAAACCATCGGCAGAAAGCCCTCTTTCGCCAAAATCTCAGTCGCGCGCAACGTTTCGCGCATGTCGGGATAAAGCGTGCGCGCCTCGCCCAGCACCTCCAGCTTGACAAGGTCCCACCCCCCTGCCTCGCGCGCCAGCCGCAGCGTGCGGATTGCATCGTCGGCGGTAAAACACCCCGCGGTATTGGGAAGATAGGTGATTTTCGCGGGGTCGATAAAATCGGTCAGCATTGGCGCCGACGGATCCGACACGTTCACCCGCCGCACCGCGACCGTCACAATTTCGGCCCCCGACGCCGCGACAGCGGCTGCATTTTCGGCGAAGTCCTTGTATTTCCCGGTCCCGACAATCAGCCGTGAAGTGAAAGTACGGCCCGCTACGGTCCAGCTGTCGCTGCTCATTCGCCCTTAACCCCCACCCACAAAATGCACAATTTCCAGTCGGTCACCCTCGGCCAGCTCTACCGTGCCCAGCGTCGAACGCGGAACAATTTCCAGATTGCGCTCAACCGCCACCTTGGCCAGCGGCAGCCCCAGCGCTTCCACCAGCGCCGCGATGCTGCCCGGTGCCACGCGGCGCGGTTCGCCATTAAGGGTGATAGAGATCATCTTCGCGTCCTACGTCGTGCAGCCAGACGGCATATAGGCACCGCGCCGCCAAGGGCAACCGGGGGCACGCAGGGTGGCGCAAAGCCCGCTGATACGCTCGGCCAATCATCTGTTGCCCTAAAGCCACAATACAGCCGGCAACCGCTGCGGCACGGAACATAACGTCTTGGGAGTGCTTACTCACCCTGAACGATGGCCCTGCACAAGACAGGGGCTGGGTTCGCACCCTTTCCCCAACCACCGAGGAAATTATGCGTAAATTGATGATTGCAGCCGCGCTTGCGGCTGGCTGTGCGACTGCCATGCCTGTCATGGCGCAAGACAGCATGACCCCGCCGCCGGAAAATACTACCACACCCGACGCCGTCACTGCACCCGACGGTAGCGATGCATTCGGCTTCGAACCCTATGTCGCCGTCATGGGTGGTTATGCCAGCTATGACGACAATATGACCAGCAGCGGCATCCCCGACCGTATCGGCGGGGGCAGCCGTAAAGGCGCGCTGGTCGAAGGCATTGTCGGCGCGAACATTCCGCTCGGTGCCTTTTTCGTTGGTGCTGAGGGCAATGTTGCCAAGGGCGTCGATGGCATCATCGATTGGCGATATGGCGTCGCTGGCCGCGTGGGGTTGCGCGCCGGTGAAAGCGGCCTTGTTTATGCCAAGGCTGGCTATGAATGGGTGAACTTCACCGACAAGAGCGTTACTGGCGGCCGTGATTATGGCGACGAAGTCTATGGCATCGGCGTCGAAGCCGGACCGCGCGAAATTGGTCTTGGGGGGGTGACCGGTGAATCCGGCATCCGCATCCGCCTGGAAATGACGACGCGCAACTTCAAAACGCTGCGACCGATGGCCGGCGTGGTGTTTCACTTCTGATCCAACGCTGACGCCTTCCTCCCTGCTGCGGTGCGGCGGGGAGGAAAAGCGCATTGCATGGGTGATGGCGCCGGTTATACCCCGGACCATGCCCACCCCCCTTATCTACGTCCTCAACGGCCCCAACCTCAACCTGCTCGGCACGCGCGAGCCGGAGGTTTACGGGACGACCACGCTCGACGAAATCGCCGGGCGGCTTCACGAACAGGCCGCGCGGCTGGGGGTGCGGGTGGATGTGCGCCAGTCGAACCATGAAGGTGTGCTGATCGACTGGCTGCACGAGGCGCATTTTGCGGGCGCGAAGGCGGTGTTGCTCAACGCAGGGGGCTATACCCACACCTCGATTGCGCTGCATGACGCCATCAAGTCCATCACAGTGCCGGTGATCGAGGTGCATCTGTCGGACCCCGGAACGCGCGAGCCGTTCCGACATGTCAGCTATATCGGCATGGCCGCGCACAGCGGCTTTGCCGGGCACGGCGCCGACAGTTATACGCTGGCGCTGGACGCCGCCGCCGCTCTCTGACAATAGGGGACCCACAAACGGGGCGCGTCGCGGGTCAGGGCCTGCGACCCACAAAATGGGAACATCATATGGGCGACCATAAGGAGCACGGCATCAACATTGATCCGGGCTATATCCGCGAACTGGCCGAGATGCTTGACGCCACCGGCCTCAGCGAAATCGAAGTCGAGGATGGCGAGCGCAAGATCCGCGTCGCCCGCACCATGACGGCGGTCGCCACGCCGGTGGCGATGGCCGCTGCGCCGGTGGCGGCCGCCGCGCCAGCAGCGCCCGCCGCTACCCCCGCCGCACCCGCAGCCGACAGCTTTGCCGGCGCAACCAAATCGCCGATGGTCGGCACCGTTTATCTCTCGCCCGAACCCGGCGCCGCGCCCTTTGCCGCGATTGGCGGACCAGTGGCCGAGGGTGATACGATTTTGATTATCGAGGCGATGAAGGTGATGAACCCGATCACCGCGCCCAAGGGCGGCACGCTCAAAGCTGTGCATGTCGAAAACAGCCAGCCGGTCGAATTTGACCAGCCGCTCTTCACGATTGCCTGACGCGCCGTGTCCATCGAAAAGCTCCTGATCGCCAACCGCGGCGAGATTGCGCTGCGCATCCACCGCGCTTGCCATGAAATGGGCATCAAGACCGTCGCGGTGCATTCCACTGCCGACGCCGAAGCGATGCACGTCCGGCTGGCCGACGAAGCTGTGTGCATCGGCCCGCCTGCGGCCAAGGACAGTTATCTCAACATCCCGGCAATCATTTCGGCAGCCGAGGTCACGCACGCCGATGCCATCCATCCAGGTTATGGCTTCCTGTCCGAAAACGCCCGCTTTGCCGAGATTATCGAGGCGCATAAGATCGTTTTTGTTGGCCCCAAGCCCGAACATATCCGTACCATGGGCGACAAGGTGGAAGCCAAGCGCACCGCCGTCGAGCTGGGCATGCCCGTCGTCCCCGGCTCGCCCGGTGCCGTCACCTATGGCGCCGAATGTCGCGCCATGGCCGAGGAAATCGGCTATCCGGTGCTGATCAAGGCGGCATCGGGCGGCGGCGGGCGGGGCATGAAGGTGGTGCCCGATGCGAACAGCCTCGAAAGCCTGATGGGGCAAGCGTCGTCAGAAGCCGAAGCCGCGTTCGGCGACCCCACGGTCTATATGGAAAAATATTTGGGTAATCCGCGCCACATCGAATTTCAGATATTTGGCGATGGCAAGGGGAACGCCATCCATCTGGGTGAACGCGATTGCTCGCTCCAGCGGCGGCATCAAAAGGTGCTGGAGGAAGCGCCCTCGCCGGTCATTTCGGCTGAAGAACGCGCGCGCATGGGTGGCATCGTCGCCGCCGCAATGGCAAAAATGGGTTATCGCGGCGCTGGGACCATCGAGTTCCTGTGGGAAAATGGCGAATTCTATTTCATCGAGATGAATACCCGCATCCAGGTGGAACATCCCGTCACCGAAATGATCACCGGTTTTGACCTCGTCAGAGAGCAAATTCGCATCGCGGACGGGCGCGGGCTGTCGGTCGCTCAAGAGGATCTGGAGTTCCGCGGCCACAGCATGGAATGCCGTATCAACGCTGAAGATCCGCGCACATTCATGCCCTCGCCGGGCAAGGTCACCGCCTATCACCCCGCCGGCGGTATGCACGTGCGTGTCGATAGCGGCCTCTATGCCGGCTATTCCATTCCGCCCTATTACGACAGCATGATCGGCAAGTTGATCGTTTATGGGCGCAGCCGCGAAAGTTGCATGATGCGGATGCGCCGTGCGCTGGAGGAAATGGTGGTGAGCGGCGTCAAGACCAACATCCCTTTGCATCAGGCGCTGTTGTCCGATCCCGACGTCATCAATGGCAATTATACGATCAAATGGCTCGAACAGTGGTTGGCGGAACAGGAAACCGGGACGTAAAATTGCGCAAAGGCATCTTTTCGGAACCTGAGGCCTGGGTTAATGGTTGAAGCATGATGCGCACTGCACTTCTCGCTCGCCCGCTTGGTTTCACTTTTGCAATGCTCCTGCTCGGTGGCACTGCGTCGGCACAGCTGCGCGGGCCCAATATCGACCCAGAGGGCGAACGCGTAATCGTCCCCGATGTGGTCGAAGACAAGGCCCCCGAAGTGGCCCCGGCTGCTGCCATCCAAATCCCGGACTGGAGCGCCGAAAACGCCACCGCCCTGCTGCGTGCCATCGAGGCCGCCGGATCCGACGGGCTGTTCCCAGCCGACTACGCCCCCGAAAAGCTGGCGGCGGCGATCGTGGGCGGCAACGGTGATGTGCTCAACGCGGTGGCGACCGACAGCTTCCTCCTGCTCGCCACCCACCTGCGCGATGGTCGCACACCCAATGCCGCGCGCAAACAATGGTTTATGAAGGATCATGACGCCGACACCACACCGCTGGTGCCGCTGCTGGTCGCTGCGCTAAACGGCAATGACGTGCCCGGCAAACTGGCGAGCCTCAGCCCCGAACACCCCAGTTTTGCGGCGCTGAAAGCCGCCCTTCCCAAGGCGAAGGACAAGGCCGCCGCCGATCGTATCCGCGTCAACATGGAACGGTGGCGCTGGATGCCGCGCACCCTGGGCGAAAAATATGTCGTCACCAATGTACCCGAATTCATGACTCGGGTGGTGCATGGCGGCACCGTGATTGCGACGCACAAGGCCGTGGTCGGCGCGGTCAAAACCGCGACGCCGCAGCTCAACCCGATGGCGACGGGCATCATCATCAACCCCGACTGGAAATTGCCGCGCAGCATCATCAACGAAGGCATTGGAGCCACCATCGCGAGCAATCCAGCGGCGGCGCGCGCGCAGGGCTATACTTGGACCGGAACGGGCAAAAATTTGTTCGTCACCCAAAAGCCGGGGCCCGGCAATGCGCTGGGCATGATGAAGATGGAAATGCTCAACGAGCACGCCATCTATCTGCACGATACACCGTCCAAGGGTGCATTCGCGGCCGCCGAGCGTGCCTTCAGCCATGGCTGCATCCGCACCGAACGCGCATTGCATTTTTCCGGACTGATGGCTGTGTTGTTCGGTGGTCAGACGCCGGAGGCCTTTGGCGAGGCTTACGCGAGCGGTGAAACCACGCGCTTCGCCTTTGAGGAGCCCTTCCCGGTCTATGTCGCCTATTGGACCGTCGCGCCTACCAGCGACGGCAAACTGGCGACCTATAAGGACCTCTACGAGCGCGACACGCCGGTCATTGCCAGCTTTGCCAAGCCCGGTCGGCCAGCGGCGACGGTGTTGGCGAAAGCGGAGCCAGCGGTCACGCCAGCACCGGTTGGGCGTTAGGGTAGGGTCAGCCCGCTCGCGGCCAGCACCACATTGCCCTGATCCAGCGGCGCAGGCGGCGGGACCGCTGGCGCACTATAGCGATCGGCCACCAACAAGCGGCCCGGGCCCAGTTTGTACATGATCTCGGGCAACAGGTCGGCGCCGAATACAAAACAGCCCTCGCTGCGCCCCAACTTGCCCTGTTCGGAAATCAGCGTCGGTTCGGCATACCAAGCCCCATGCACGACAATCGCCCGCGCTAAGGCATTGCTGTTGTCATATTCCAGCCCGTGCAGGCGCATCGACGATCCGTTGGCACCCCAATAATAGTCAGCGGTGCGATAGGCCCCGCGTGACGTTGCCAGACTGCCGATCCGGTTGGAGAAATTTTTCAGCCAGCCGTCGTGTTCGGGGTCGGATCCTCGTCCATGTGTCACTGGAAAATATTGTACCGCGCCCTTGATCATATCGACCAGCGCAAAGCGTGGCGCGCGCGATGGTTGGCCGAAATCGACCACACCAACGCGGTCGGTCAGGGCGATATTGTGCCCGTGGCGCGCAAGCTGTTCGCGTGCCACCGCCACAGGATCGAAGGTCTGCGGCATCGCGCCGAACGGACTGAAAATCTCCGCCCGTGCGGGAAGCGCTGCTCCGGCGACCATCGCACCGAGGCTCCCCAGCATTGTCCTGCGTGTAACTGGCAATTTCGCGACCATGACCCTCCGCACCGTCTTTGCACGGCATCTTGCTGTCGTGCATCAAGCGGTGAT
This sequence comes from Sphingopyxis sp. sgz302558, assembly GCF_057220455.1. Lineage (NCBI taxonomy): Bacteria > Pseudomonadati > Pseudomonadota > Alphaproteobacteria > Sphingomonadales > Sphingopyxidaceae > Sphingopyxis > Sphingopyxis sp. sgz302558. Next base: position 158,503 of record NZ_JBXPUZ010000003.1, read on the forward strand.
GGTATCAAAGCTCAAGTTGCCGCAGCGTTAACTGCGAGCAAATGTGCTTATTCCGCCACGAACCGAGTCTAGAATTTCACCCGCACCGTTCCACGCACATTGAACGGAGCGCCGGTCGAGAAATTATTGTCGTTATGCGCAAAGGGGAAATAGCGCTCGCCCAGCAGGTTTTCGGCGTTCAGCTGGAGGTCGATCCGCTCGCTGATGGCAACGAACAATGCGGCATCAACCCGCGTGTAGGCGGGGATAACGGCCGCGTTGCTGATCGAGGCAAAGCTGCGCGACTGGTGATAGGCACCAAGTCCGATGCCCAACACATCGTTCACCTCAATACGGTTCCACCAGCTCAGCTGGTGGCGCGGCACTTGCGCCACACGGCGGCCCGCCGGGGCGGCACTGGTCGTCGCCGTGATCTCGGCATCGGTATAGCTATATCCCGCCGCAATCTGCCAGATTGGCGTGATTTTTCCGGTCAGCCCCAGTTCAAACCCCTTGCTGCGCTGTTCGCCGGTTAGCACGACCGTGCCCGCAACCGCGCCCGGCGCGCGGGTGTTCGACCGATCAAGCTGGAACAGGGCGGCGGTCAGCGACAGTGCACTGGCGACGTCCCATTTCACCCCAAACTCATAATTATCGAACTCCTCGGGCTCCAGCGCGGCGCTCGTCAGGTCCAGCCCGGTAAACTGGTCACCCGATTGCGGCAGAAAGCTTTTGGCATAGCTGATATAAATTGACGCCTTGGCGTCTGGCTTGAACACCAGCCCCACGCGCGGCGACCATAGATCATCGGTCCGCGCAAATTCAGCGCCCGTGAACAAATTTGTCGCGGTCAGGTCAAACCGGTCATAGCGCAGACCAGCAATCACCTCGAACATCTCGCCAAAGCTAATCTGGTCCTGAATATAGAGCGACAGCTGCGACAGATCGCTGGTCACTGCACGGTTGCTGTTGCCGGTCGGTCCGGCAACGAACAACGGCGTCGGAATGCTCAGCGGATCGGTCAAATTCACCGTTACACGCCGATTGGCAGAGGCCAGACCGCCGCCGAAAAACCCATTGATCCGCTCGTTATAAGTGTCTTGCGCGGTAAACTCGGCCCCGACCAGCAGCACATGGTCGATACCGCCGGTCGACCCGCGCCACACCAGATTGCTTTGCGCAATAAACGTCTCACGCTGCGTCGGGTCGGCATAGGCCTCGATGCCCACCGTTGGCACCGCGCCGCTGCGATTCACGGCGGTGGCGGCAAAGACGTTGCGATAAATTTTGTCATAGTCGCCATATAGTGCCTGCGCGCTAAGCGTCAGCGTGTCGGTTAACGCCGCCTCGCCGCGAAAGCGCAGGATATGCGCTTCCAGATCGCTGTTGTTCACCCCGCGCACGCCAAAGAAGGTGTCCCGAAAGCCTGTAAGCGGCGCGGTCGGCGCCGCGAGCGATCCGATGAACTGCCCGGGCACACCGCGATCGACCACGCGGTCGTCACGCACATATTCATAGCCCAGCTCGACCTTCACTGTCTCGCTAAGTTCGGCCCCGACCACCGGGTTTACGGCGTAGCGCTCCCCCGAAAAGGCATCGCGATGATTATCCAGCGATTCATAAAATGCGTTGATGCGCAGCCCCGCCGCCGTCCCCAGCGTCGCATTGACGTCACCCGCCAGATACCAGGCACCAAAGCTGTCGAGCGAGGCCGTCGCTTCGGTCCGGTTTTCGCCGACCAGCGCGCCTTTGGTGATGCGATTGATCAGCCCGCCGCCGCCGCCGCGCCCGAACACCATGGCGTTCGGTCCCTTATGCACTTCGACCCGCTCGATATTATAAAAGCTGCGATAATATTGCACATCATCGCGCAGGCCATCGACGAAGAAGTCGGCGGTGGAATTGTTACCTCGAAAGGTCAGCTGGTCGCGGTGCCCCTCGCCCTGCCCCGCCGACACTCCGGGCACCAGCCGCGCCAGATCGGTCATCGAGCGGATCGCCTGATCCTCCAGCTGTGCTTCGGTCACCACGGTAATCGATTGCGGGACGTCGATGATCGGCGTGTTGGTCTTGGTTCCAGTCGTCGTTTCGATGGTGCGATAACCGTCAAGCGTGCCAGTGACGATAATCTCGCGCCCGTCGGCCACTTCCAACGCTGCGGCGCCGCCCATGTCCCCGGCGGGTAGGCCGGTGTCTGCAGCCAGCACAGGCATTGCGGTGCCGACCAGCAAAATGGCGGACAAGGTCATTCGGATCATGGAAAAAACGTCGCTTTCTAAAGCCACCCCTGCGGCTGCAAATCGACTAATGCGAATAATTCGCAATGGCAAGATGCGAATAGGTCGCAAGTGCAAAAAAATTGCTGGTTCACCGCGATGAGGGCTTTTGCTACTAGGCCGCGATGCAAGCGACCATCTGGCACAACCCCGGCTGCGGCACCTCGCGCAAGACGCTTGAAATATTGCAGGCCGCTCCGGGGGTGGAATTGACCGTCATCGAATATCTTAAGTCGCCCTATGCCGAAGCCAAGCTGCGACAGCTGATCGCCGATGCAGGCGTGACCCCGGCACAGGCGCTTCGTCTGCGCGGCACCGATGCCGAGGAACGCGGGCTCGCCCACATGGACGACGATGAAATCATCAGCGCGATGGTCGCCAACGCAGCCTATGTGAACCGGCCTTTTGTCGAGACCGAAAAGGGCGTGCGCTTGTGCCGCCCGCAGGACGTCGTCCACGACATCCTCTAGGCGGCGCGAATACCCCCCGCATCCAAGGCATAGCGCGTCACGGGACCCGGCATCTCGTCAAACAGCAGCGCTTCGGTCCCGGTCAGCCAGCACTGGCCACCCCCCGCCGCAAGCCTTGCATAGAGCGCCCCACGCCGCGCGGGATCGAGATGTGCCGATACTTCGTCCAGCAACAGTAAGGGTCGAGTGCCCCGCGCGCGCGCCACACAATCGGTATGCGCGAGGATCATCGCAAGCAGCAGGCCTTTCTGTTCTCCGGTCGAACAGCGTTCCGCCGCGCGACCAGTTGCGCGGTGATACACCAGCAGATCGTCCCGATGCGGGCCGCGGGTTGTCCGGCCCGCGTTCGCGTCGATGGTGCGCCTCGCCGCTAGTGTCGCCGCAAGTTCCGCAGCGTCCCACGTCGCTATGCGCTCAACACCCTCTCCGGCGACCAGTTTGAGCTGCGGCACGGGAAAATCGTCGCCATCGCTCGCTATCGCCAGTTGTCGCCCCAGCGCAGCGATGGTGTGCAGCCGTGCCGCATCCACCGCAGCGCCATGCTCGCCTATCTGCCCCTCCAGCGCCGTCATCCACCCCACATCATAACCGCCTGGATCATTTAACAGCTTGTTTCGGGCGCGCAGTGCCGCCTCTAGTCGATTGCTGTGCAGGGCATGCCCTGGCTCCAACGCCAGCACCAACCGGTCGAGGAAGCGCCGCCGCGCGCCTGCACTATCCATAAACAAGCGGTCCATCGCCGGGGTCAGCCACAACACGGCCAACCATTCGCCGAGCGACGATGCCGCCGCCGCCGCTCCATTGATGCGTACCTGCCGCCGCGTCGGGCGATCACCGGCCACGCCGGTGCCAACCGCGACGCTGCCTTCGTCCGTCATCCAGTCGGCGAACACGGCGAAGCCCGCCTCCTGCCCATCGCGCGCCATGTCGGGCAGCGCCGCCCCGCGCAGCCCGCGCCCGGGTGCCAGCAACGACAGCGCCTCCAATATATTGGTCTTGCCTGCACCATTGGCACCATAGAGCGCCACCAGCCCCGGACCGGCGCTCAATTCAAGCGCGGCATGGTTGCGGAAATTGGTGAGAGACAAGCGGGCGATGGCCATACTCCGCCCTGCCTAGCAGCATCGCGCGCCGATGATGAGGCCCATCTTTTGCTGACTTGCCACCGTGCAACATCGCATTTCACACCAAAGGACGGGATATTTTTCGGTTTCAGTGCATTTTTCTCGCGCAATCGACAGGTTGCAGTCCGAAAAACCCCGCTTAACGGCCAATGAATGAAATTGGCACGGCTCCTGCATAACAGTTGGCATGGACGGGATGGCCCCGCCCGCAACAGGAAAGGAAGAAAATGATTATGTCACGCATCAACCTCGACGCGGTCCGCAGCCTGGCGGTTGCCGCTTTCGTTTCGCTCTATGCCTCGGTCATGATGGCCGCCGCGATGGGCGTCGACAATGTGGGCCGTCTGGTCGTTTGATCGGACGGTTCCCCATCCACAATTCGACACAAAGGACCAAAAGAATGAAACAGGGTTTCCGCAAGAATCGCGTTAGTGGCATGGCCTTCGGCGTGTGTGCGGGCCTCGCCGACCAGTTCGGCTTCGATGTCATGTGGACGCGTATCGCGTTCGTCGGCTTAACGCTGCTGGGCTTTGGCCTGCCGCTGCTCCTCTATATCGCCATCGCGATCATCGCCGACTAACCTCCCAAAATGAAAAAGGCCCGCTGGTCAAACCAGCGGGCCTTTACAAGTCTTCAGGTCTGATGCGGCGATTACGCCTCGTCGTCGCCCTCACCCTCGGGCCGGTCGAGCACCACCACATCATCGGTGGTGAAATCCTCGCCCTGCACCGCGCCCAGCGGATCGTCGCCGATCGCCGCCTCGGGCCCCTGTGCCAGTTCGGCGGCATGCTCCTCGGCCGCGCTTTGTGGCGCGATCAGGCTGGCCTGATTGGCTGCACGCATCGCTGCCCGCAGCGCCGCATCGCGCGACGAAGCCGTCACGCGGGCACGGTTCATGGCTGCGCCGGTGCCCGCCGGGATCAGACGGCCAACGATGACGTTTTCCTTCAGCCCGTTGAGCATGTCGACCTTGCCCTGCACTGACGCTTCGGTCAGCACGCGGGTGGTTTCCTGGAACGACGCCGCCGAGACAAAGCTGCGCGTCTGCAGACTTGCCTTGGTGATGCCGAGCAGCACAGGATTGCCGACCGCGGGGTTGCCGCCCTTGGGCAGCTTGGCGTTCACTTCCATCATCTCCAGATAGTCGAGCTGCTCGCCGGGCAGCAGCGTGGTGTCGCCGCCGTCGGTGATCTCAACCTTCTGCAGCATCTGGCGAACAATCACCTCGATGTGCTTGTCGTTGATCTTCACGCCCTGCAGTCGATAGACTTCCTGAATTTCCGCCACCAGATATTCGGCCAGCGCCTCCACACCCATGACGTCAAGAATGTCGTGCGGGTTGGGCGAACCGCTGATCAGCGCGTCGCCGCGCTTCACATAATCACCTTCCTGCACTTCAAGTACCTTGGACTTGGGGATGAGGTATTCGACCGCATCGCCCTCTTCCGGGACGATCGCAATCTTGCGCTTCGCTTTGTAATCCTTGACGAATTCGACACGGCCAGAGATTTTGGCGATGACGCTATTGTCCTTCGGGATGCGCGCTTCGAACAGTTCGGCGACGCGCGGCAGACCGCCGGTGATGTCGCGCGTCTTGCCCGCTTCGCGCGTCACACGCGCCAGCACGTCGCCCGCCGCCACTTCCTGTCCGTCCTCGACCGACAACATCGTGCCGACCGCGAGCAGATAGCGTGCCGCTTCACCGCTCGCTTCGTCGAGCAGGGTCAGGCGCGGCTGCAGGTCTTCCTTCTTGCCGCGGCCTGCCGAACGATATTCGATCACGACGCGCTGGGCGATACCGGTGGCTTCGTCGACCTGTTCGACCAGCGTCTTGCCCTCGGCCAGATCCTGATATTTCACCACACCCGGCTTTTCGGTGATCAGCGGCATGGTGAACGGATCCCATTCGGCAATCCGTTCGCCCTTCTTCACCTTCGCACCATCGGCAAACATAATCGCAGCACCATAGGGTAGCTTGTGGACCGCACGCTCGCGCCCGTTGGCGTCGATGATCGCAAGCTCGCCCGAGCGCGACAGCGCCAAACGGCGGCCGCGGCTGTCGACGATGGTTGCCATGTCGCGATATTCGATGGTGCCATCGGCCACGCTTTCCAGGTTCGACTGTTCGTTGACCTGCGCCGCGCCGCCGATGTGGAAGGTCCGCATCGTCAGCTGAGTACCAGGTTCACCAATCGACTGGGCCGCAATCACGCCGACCGCTTCGCCGATATTCACCGGCGTCCCGCGCGCAAGGTCGCGGCCATAGCATTTGCCGCACACGCCCAGCGTCGATTCGCACACCAGCGGCGAGCGGATCTTAATGGCCTGCACTTCGGCCGCCTCGATGACCGCAACAGCCGCTTCGTCGAGCAGCGTGCCTGCAGCCGCCAGCACTTTGCCATCCTTGTCGGTGACATCTTCCATCACGGTGCGCCCGAGCACGCGCTCGCCGAGCGATGCGATGACCGAGCCGCCCTGCACGATGGCGCGCATTTCGAGGCCGCGGGTCGTGCCGCAATCATCCTCGATCACGACGCAATCCTGCGACACGTCAACCAGACGGCGAGTCAGATAACCCGAGTTTGCCGTCTTGAGCGCCGTATCAGCGAGGCCCTTGCGCGCGCCGTGGGTCGAGTTGAAATACTCGAGCACGGTCAGACCTTCCTTGAAGTTCGAGATGATCGGCGTTTCGATAATCTCGCCCGAAGGCTTGGCCATCAATCCGCGCATCCCGGCAAGCTGCTTCATCTGCGCCTGGCTGCCGCGAGCGCCCGAGTGCGCCATCATATAGATGGAGTTGACTGGCTTCATCCGGCCGTTTTCGTCCTTCGGCGTGGCGCGGATTTCGTCCATCATCGCGGTCGCGACCTTGTCGCCGCACTGCGACCAGGCATCGATTGCCTTGTTGTATTTTTCTTGCTGCGTGATCAGGCCGTCCTGATACTGCTGCTCGAAATCCTTCACCAGCGCGCGCGTGTCGTCGACCAGCTTTTCCTTTTCGGCCGGGATGATCATGTCATCCTTGCCGAACGAAATGCCGGCCTTGAACGCGTGGCGGAAGCCCAGCGCCATTATCGCGTCGGCGAACAGCACCGTCTCTTTCTGGCCGGTGTGGCGATAGACCTGATCGATCACGTCACCGATTTCCTTCTTGGTGAGCAGGCGGTTGACCAGCTCAAAAGGAACGGTGTGCGATTTCGGCATACATTCGCCGATCAGCATGCGGCCCGGCGTGGTTTCGAACCGCTTCATATATTCGCGGCCCGCCTCGTCGGTCTGCGGCACGCGGCTGGTGATCTTGCTGTGCAGCGTCACCGCACCGGTGAACAGCGCCTGATGCACTTCGGCAAGGTCGGACAGGATCATGCCTTCGCCCGGCTCGCCTTCGCGCTCCATGGTCAGATAATAGAGGCCCAGCACCATGTCCTGCGACGGCACGATGATCGGCTTGCCGTTGGCGGGGCTGAGGATGTTGTTGGTCGACATCATCAGCACGCGGGCTTCCAGCTGCGCCTCAAGGCTCAGCGGGACGTGCACGGCCATTTGGTCACCGTCGAAGTCGGCGTTGAATGCCGAGCAGACCAGCGGGTGCAGCTGGATCGCCTTGCCCTCGATCAACACCGGCTCGAACGCCTGGATTCCCAGACGGTGCAGCGTCGGCGCGCGGTTCAGCAGCACGGGGTGCTCGCGGATCACCTCGTCGAGGATGTCCCAGACTTCCTTCCGCTCCTTCTCGACCCACTTCTTGGCCTGTTTCAGGGTCATGGAGAGACCCTTGGCATCCAGACGCGCGTAAATGAACGGCTTGAACAGCTCGAGCGCCATCTTCTTCGGCAGGCCGCACTGGTGCAGCTTCAGCTCCGGACCGGTCACGATCACCGAACGGCCCGAATAGTCGACGCGCTTGCCGAGCAGGTTCTGGCGGAAGCGGCCCTGCTTGCCCTTGAGCATGTCGGACAGCGACTTCAGCGGACGCTTGTTGGCGCCGGTGATGGTACGACCGCGGCGGCCGTTGTCGAACAGCGCGTCCACCGCTTCCTGCAGCATGCGCTTTTCGTTGCGCACGATGATGTCAGGCGCGCGCAGCTCCATCAGCCGCTTCAGGCGGTTGTTACGGTTGATAACGCGGCGATACAGGTCGTTCAAATCCGAGGTCGCAAAACGGCCGCCGTCCAGCGGCACCAGCGGGCGCAACTCGGGCGGGATCACCGGAATGACCTGCAGCACCATCCATTCAGGGCGGTTGCCGCTTTCGATAAAGCTTTCAACAACCTTCAGCCGCTTGATGATCTTCTTGGGCTTCAGCTCCGACTTGGTCTCGGCCAGCTCCTTCAGCAAATCCTCACGCTCGGTCTGCAGATCGAGCTGTTCAAGCAGCACGCGGATCGCCTCGGCACCAATGCCGGCGCTGAACGCGTCTTCGCCATATTCGTCCTGCGCATCGAGCAATTCGTCTTCGGTCAGCAGCTGGAATTTCTCCAGCGGCGTCAGGCCGGGTTCAAGAACGATATAGGCCTCGAAATAGAGCACGCGCTCGAGCTGCTTGAGCTGCATATCGAGCAGCAGGCCGATGCGGCTGGGCAGCGACTTCAGAAACCAGATGTGCGCGACCGGCGCGGCCAGCTCGATGTGGCCCATGCGCTCGCGGCGCACTTTCGTGACCGTGACTTCGACACCGCATTTTTCGCAAACGATGCCCTTATACTTCATGCGCTTATATTTGCCGCACAGACACTCATAATCCTTGATCGGGCCAAAGATGCGCGCGCAGAACAGGCCGTCACGCTCGGGCTTGAACGTGCGATAGTTGATTGTTTCGGGCTTCTTGATCTCGCCGAACGACCACGAGCGGATGCGCTCCGGGCTGGCGATGCCAATCTTGATCATGTCGAAGGTTTCAGGCTTTGCGACCGGGTTCATGAAATTGGTAAGCTGGTTCATCATTTCGCTCCACTGCCCCCCGCGCGCGGCGCGGGGGGTGAGGCAAGATTGTTATTCGGCGGCTTCGGGCAGGGCTTCAGGGCCTTCGTCGGGGTCTTCCTCCGCATAGGAGGACAGTTCGACGTTGAGACCCAGCGAGCGCATTTCCTTGACGAGCACGTTGAACGATTCGGGGATCCCCGCCTCGAACGTGTCGTCGCCCTTGACGATCGCTTCGTACACCTTGGTGCGGCCGATGACGTCGTCGGACTTCACCGTCAGCATTTCCTGAAGCGTGTAGGCCGCACCATAGGCCTGCAGCGCCCACACCTCCATTTCGCCGAAACGCTGGCCACCGAACTGCGCCTTACCACCCAGCGGCTGCTGGGTGACCAGGCTGTAGGGGCCGATCGAGCGGGCGTGGATTTTGTCGTCGACCAGGTGGTGCAGCTTGAGGATATATTTATACCCCACCGTCACTTTGCGGTCGAACTTTTCGCCTGTGCGCCCGTCATACAGGTCAACCTGACCCGATTTGTCGAGGCCCGCACGCTCGAGCATGTCGGACACATCGCTCTCGCGCGCGCCATCGAACACGGGCGTCGCAAACGGCACGCCGAGGCCAAGGTTTTCTGCCAGTTCGATCACCTGCTCGTCATTACGCGCCGTGATTTCCGCAGCATATTCATCGCCATAGGCTGTAACCAGCGCCTCGCGCACCGCCTCAGGCGGCTTGCCGGCTTGCGGGTTGGGGTTGGCGATCCGCCAATCCTCCAGTGCATCCTGCACCTGTTTGGCCAGCCCGTGCGCGGCCCAGCTGAGGTGCGTTTCCAGGATCTGGCCGACGTTCATGCGGCTCGGCACCCCCAGCGGGTTGAGCACAACGTCAACCGGCTTGCCATCTTCCAGGAAGGGCATGTCTTCCTGCGGCAAGATGCGGCTGATGATGCCCTTGTTGCCGTGACGACCGGCCATCTTGTCGCCCGATTGCAGCTTGCGCTTGATCGCGACGAACACCTTGACCGACTTCAGCACACCCGGTGCGAGCTCGTCGCCGCGCTGCAGCTTTTCGACGCGATCCTCGAACTTGTCGTTGATGCGCTTGATCGCCTCGTCATACTGGCCTTTGATCGCCTCGAGCGCGGCTTGCGCGGCATCGTCGGCCACCGCGACCTTCCACCAGTCGCCCCGGTCCATCTCGACCAGCATCGCCTCGGTGATGACATCACCCTTCTTGAAACCCTTGGGCATGGCGCTCGACGCCTGACCGATCAGGATTTCCTTCAGGCTGGAGAAGGTCGCCCGGTTCAAGATTGCGCGCTCGTCGTCGGCATCCTGCTTCAACCGTTCGATTTCCTCGCGCTCGATCGCAATCGCGCGCTCGTCCTTGTCGATACCGTGGCGGTTGAACACCCGCACTTCGACGACCGTTCCGGACACGCCCGGCGGCAGCCGCAGCGAAGTGTCGCGCACATCGCTCGCCTTTTCGCCGAAAATGGCGCGCAGCAGCTTTTCTTCCGGCGTCATCGGGCTTTCGCCCTTGGGCGTGATCTTACCGACCAAAATATCGCCCGGACCGACTTCGGCACCGATATAGACAATGCCCGCCTCGTCGAGGTTACGCAGCGCTTCTTCACCGACGTTGGGGATGTCGCGCGTGATGTCTTCGGGCCCAAGCCGCGTGTCGCGCGCGGTGACTTCAAACTCTTCGATGTGGATCGACGTAAAGACGTCATCCTTCACGATGCGCTCGGAAATGAGGATCGAATCCTCATAATTATAGCCGTTCCAGGGCATGAAGGCGACGAGCACATTCTTGCCCAGCGCCAGCTCGCCCAGCTCGGTCGACGGACCGTCGGCGATGATTTCGCCCGCACGGATATTGTCGCCCACCTTCACCAGCGGCCGCTGGTTGATGCAGGTATTCTGGTTCGAGCGCTGGAATTTCTGCAGACGGTAAATGTCGACGCCCGACTTGCCGGGCTCGACCCCGTCGGTCGCGCGAATGACGATACGGGTGGCGTCGATCTGATCGACCACGCCGCCGCGCCGGGCCGCAATCGCTGCACCCGAATCGCGTGCCACCGTGCGTTCCATGCCGGTGCCGACCAGCGGCGCTTCGGCACGCAGCAAGGGCACGGCCTGCCGCTGCATGTTCGAACCCATCAGCGCGCGGTTGGCGTCGTCATTTTCCAGGAACGGGATCAGCGATGCCGCAACCGATACCAGCTGCTTCGGGCTGACGTCCATCAGGGTCACCTGCTCGCGCGGGGCCATCAGAAACTCGCCGCCCTCGCGCGCCGAAATCAGCTCGTCGACAAAGCTGCCGTCGGGGTTAAGATCGGCATTGGCCTGTGCGACGGTGTGCTTTTGCTCTTCCATCGCCGACAGATAGACGACTTCGGCCGTCACCTTGCCATCGACGACGCGGCGATAGGGCGTTTCGATAAAGCCATATTTGTTGACGCGGGCAAAGGTCGCGAGGCTGTTGATCAGCCCGATGTTCGGCCCCTCGGGCGTTTCAATCGGACAGATGCGGCCATAGTGCGTCGGATGGACGTCGCGCACTTCAAAGCCCGCGCGCTCGCGGGTGAGGCCGCCGGGCCCAAGCGCCGACACGCGGCGCTTGTGCGTCACTTCGGACAGCGGGTTGGTCTGGTCCATAAACTGCGAAAGCTGCGACGAGCCGAAAAACTCGCGTACCGCAGCCACCGCCGGCTTGGCGTTGATCAGGTCATTGGGCATGACCGTCGACACATCGACCGAGCTCATCCGCTCCTTGACCGCGCGCTCCATGCGCAGCAATCCGACACGATACTGGTTTTCCAGCAGCTCGCCGACCGAGCGAACGCGGCGGTTGCCAAGATTGTCGATATCGTCAATCTCGCCCTTGCCGTCTTTCAGGTTCACCAGCTCCTTGACCACGGCCAGAATGTCATCGGCGCGCAGCGTGGTGATGCTGTCATCCACATCCAGCCCCAGACGCATGTTCAGCTTGACGCGGCCTACCGCCGACAGATCGTAGCGTTCGGCGTCAAAGAACAGTCCTGCGAACAGCGCTTCGGCCGTTTCGCGCGTCGGCGGTTCGCCGGGGCGCATGACGCGGTAAATATCCGACAGCGCCTGATCGCGGTCTTCGGCCTTATCGGCCTTCAACGTGTTGCGGATCCACGGCCCCGTGTTGTTGTGATCGATGTCGAGCAGGACCAGCTGGTCGATACCGGCCTTGTCCAACTTTTCCAAATTGTCGGCCGACACCTCGTCGCCCGCTTCGATATAAATCTCGCCGGTCGTCTCGTTGATCAGATCGTAGGCCGAATAGCGGCCAAAGATTTCCTCGGTCGGGATCAGCAGCGTGTCGAGCCCATCCTTCGCCGCCTTGTTGGCAAGGCGGGGCGAGATTTTGTGACCGGCGGCGAACACGACTTCGCCTGTCTTGGCGTCAACAACGTCAAAGGCAGGCTTCGCGCCGCGCCAATTTTCCAGGATGAAGGGCACTTTCCAGCCGCTTTCGGCGCGCTGGAACACCACGCGGTCATAGAAATAGTTGAGGATATCCTCACCATTCATGCCCAGCGCATAGAGCAGCGACGTCACCGGCAGCTTGCGCTTGCGGTCGATGCGGACGTTAACGATGTCCTTGGCGTCGAATTCAAAATCCAGCCACGAACCGCGATAGGGGATGACGCGCGCGGCGAACAGATATTTGCCCGAAGAATGCGTCTTGCCGCGGTCATGGTCGAACAGCACACCCGGCGAACGGTGCATCTGCGACACAATCACGCGTTCGGTGCCGTTGATAAAGAAGGTGCCATTCTCGGTCATGAGCGGCATGTCGCCCATGTAGACGTCCTGCTCCTTGATATCGAGCACGCTGCGCGTTTCGGTTTCGCTGTCGACCTCGAACACGATCAGACGCAGCGTCACCTTCATCGGCGCGGCATAGGTGATCCCGCGCTGACGGCATTCTTCAACGTCATACTTCGGCGGCTCAAGTTCGTAGAACACAAAGTCGAGCTCGGCGGTGCCGGCGAAATCGCGGATCGGGAAAACGCTGCGCAGCGTTTTTTCCAGGCCAGAGACATAGCCGATCGACGGATCGGAGCGCAGAAACTGTTCGTACGAGTCGCGCTGCACCTCGATCAGATTCGGCATTTCCACCGCTTCGTGGATGTTGCCGAACAATTTGCGGATACGCTTGACCGGGGTCGCTGCGACCGTCTGACCGGCGGCCGATGCCGCTGCCTTTGCCTTGGTTGCCATGGGTGACTAATCTCGCCTTATGAATGACTTGGGGCGCGAAACCGACACGAAAAAGCCGCAAGCCTCCGTTGCCGGAAACCGCAGCTTTCAATACGCCTGTCAGTGTCGGGCACCCAATTCTGTGGAACCGCTGCGCAAGGGCGGCTCGCTTCCCGGATGCCTGATAAATGCGGATATAGGAACTACCGGCATCGCTGTCAAACGCTGGCCGGCAATCCGCTGTTCATCGACGCCTGTTACCGGCCTGGCAGCTTGACCATTGACGAAACACAACAATGGCGCTTTGAAGCCGTTCAGATTCAATCTCTTCCCAAAGGGTCCAAGGTAATGAAAATATTTGCTGCCGCTGCCGCGCTCGCCCTGCTCCCCGCTGTCATCGTCAACGCGCAGCAGGCCCCCGTCGCCAAGCCCAAGACCGAGGCCGGGACGATGCGGCTTTACAAAGGCCAGAACTTCTCGGGCGAAAACTATATGGTCGACACCCCGCGCTCGTCGCTGATGCTGGAAATGAACGTAGGCAGCATCGCCGTTTTTCCAGGCGAGAAATGGGAAGTGTGCGACAAGCCGCGCTTCAAAGGCAATTGCAACATCGTCGACCGTGACATGTCGGGTCTGGGCGAAGTCGCAATTCAGTCGGCACGCCCCGTCAAGCAATAAGGGTCGACGTCAGGCGGCGGAACGCGCCGCCAGTACTTCCTGGGTGACGCGGTGGGATCGTTCGTTGTCAACGTCGATCGCGGCCGCGCCGTCGCTCACCAAAACCGGCACGAGCTTGAGGCGCAAGGGACGGCCCAGCCGCACGAACGCCTTTTCGAGCGGCCCCAATCCAAAGCGGAAACGCAGCAAGTTGATAAGGCCGAAGGCCTTCAGCACGCGCATCGGTTTCTTGATGAATTGCCCGCCGCCGCGAAAAGTCTCGGCAGCACGCAACGCCTTGGCGCTGCCCAGCCAATAGGCGTTGCAGTTCGACACCTCGACATCGGCAAAGGGATAAAAGCGCCGCTGCCCATCGGGGTGGACGCCCAGCACATCGCCCTTGCGCGCTAGGCCCACCGCTGCATCAGCTCCGGCCGCCTCTGCCTGCTCGTCAATTTCGCGGATCGTCGCTGCGGACAGCAAACAGGCATCGGCCGTGGTTACGAGCAACGGGAATGCGGCGCCTTGCGCCGCGGTCAGCACTGAGTCGGCCAGATTGTCAGCAGCCGCCACAAACCGCACGCGCACGAGATCGGCTGGTGACATCTGCAGTGCCAGCTCATCAGCCAGCCCGGCATAGTGGCTCGAAACGACGATATCGCCAGCGCCACTCGCGATGGCGGCATCCAGCACATAGAGGATCATTGGCCGGCCCGCGACCGGCACGAGACATTTATCGGCGACACCATGAGCCGCCGCCAGCGCGTCGGTGCCGCCCGGACGGCGACCGGCCATGATCGCAATGGTGGCAGGCATGGTCAGCCCACCCGCTCGGCCAGACCTTGACGGATCAGGCTTTCGGCCAAAATGGTTTCAATCAGGTCGGACTGGGTCAAGCCCGCCGCCACCGCCGCGCGCCCGAACACCTTTTCCGACCACAGGTTGCAGCTGAGGTTGACCTCCAGAAACTGCACCTCGCCGTTGGCCTCGTTCAGCCGATATTCGAAGCGCCCGAAATCGAACGGCCAGAAAATCTCGATCAGCTTCTCGGTCATCGCGGTGATGCGCGCGACAACATCGGCGGGCTGCTCGAAATAATCGAGGCTATATTTCTGGCTGCGGTCAACCAGATCGCGCTTTTCAGCGTAAGTGCGCAAATGGTCGGGATCAGCCTGGCGGAAGATCATCATCGGCAAGATGTGCGGCCGCCCATTCAGGGTGATGACCGGCACCTCGACATCGCTGCCGGCAAAGAAGGGCTCGACGATGGCATCGTGCCCCTCAGCATGGATGCGCGCCACTGCTTCGGCAATACCGTCGCGGCTGGTCGCATCACCGATGCCCCAGCTTGCCGAGCTGTTGTTGGGTTTGACCACCCAGCGCTTCGCATCCGCCGCCCGCATCGGATCAATCGGCGCGCCGCAGCGATAGACCGTCCAGTCCATCGTCGGTACGCCCATCCGCCGCGTCTCGCCCTTGGTCAGCGCCTTGTCATCCGACGCCCCGCGCAAGATCGGCGATGCGCCCAAATAGGGGATACCCAGCCGCGTGCACAGCAGTGGCAATAGCATCTCCGAATTGAAAAAGCCCCCGCGGTTGAGCATCGGCCAAACAAAGTCGGCATCGGGCTTTTCAAACAGCGCCTGATAACTATTGGCGAGCTTCAGGTTGATGCCCAGCCCCGCCAGCGTGTCGCGCATTTCCAGATGATAGACGGCATGATTGCCATCCTCCGGATGCAACGCCCCGTCCCAAAAGACGTGCTTGGCGATATACATGATGCGAAGGTCGCGGCGCGCGGCATCGCTGAGGCGGGTGGGGGTGATTTTCTGGGGCATGGTCTTTCTCGTGGCGGGTCCGATAGCCGCATCGCGCCGCGTTTGCAATTGACCCTCCCGCCGGAGTAAAGGGCGGCGCGGCCCCGCCACGACCTACAGGAGTTTCTCCCCTTGGCCACCGATTTGCAGGCGCGCCCCGCCGGTTCCGACGAAGCCGCCATATTGGCCGCTATCATCACAGGCGGGGACGAACGTATTCGGCCCGGTCCCGACGGGCGCAACAAATATTTCGCCACCGTCACGCCTTTCGAAGGGCTGGCTTTTGGCAGCTCGACGATCAGCAGCATCACTGCCGATGCCTTGGCGTATCTCGCCGAACATTGGACGCACCGCCTTGATGACCTCGCTACGGCGGCGGGATATGCCGCCGCGCTGGATGAGCTACGCGCCCGCATTGCTGCGCTCTACAGCAATGGCGACAGCGCCATTGTCATTGCCGCCTCTGGTACCGATCTCGAATATGTTGGCCTCGCGGCAGCACCGTCAACGGCGGGACCGATTTGTGGCATATTGTTGGGCCGCGACGAAGTTGGCAGCGGCTGTGTCCACAGCGCGGCAGGCCGCTTCTTCGCCGACCGCACCGCCATCGGGGCAGCGGTAACCACCGCCGATCCCATCGACCCGAGGCACGCCGCCAACCGGCTGGTCGACGTTCCCATCCGCGATGCCGACGGCACCCCGCGCGCCAGCGCCGCTATCGCCGCCGACCTTGCCGACCGCGCCGAAAAGGCCATTGCAGCCGGTGAGCATCCGGTCATCCATGTCGTGCACGGCTCAAAAACCGGGCTGACCTTGCCCAGCCTTGATGATTGCGCTGTCCTCTCCGCCCGTTTTGGCTTGGCCGCCACCATCGTCGTGGATGCCTGTCAGCTTCGGATCAGCCCGGCGGCGGTGCGCGCCTACCTGGACCTCGGCTGCGTCGTGCTCGCCACGGGCAGCAAGTCGGCGAACGGCGCCCCGTTCAGCGGCTTTGCGCTGGTGCCGCACGCGCTGGTCAGCGCGGCTGCGCCACTTACCGATGGCTATCGTCTGCTGGCTCGCCGCGCCGAATGGCCCGCGATCTGGCCCGGGCGCGACCGGCTGGCCGACGAACCCAACCCCGGACTTGCACTGCGCCTCGCGGGCGCGCTGTTCGAAATCGAACGCTTCAGCGCCATTGACGAAGCCCGTGTATTTGAAATGGTCGATGATTTCTGCGCCGCGTTGGCGACGGCGGTCACCAAACATGGGCTTGCTCTGCTGCCAACGGACGGCCCGGGCGGCGCCATGCCCGCCTGTTTGGCAGCAACGCTGGCGACGCTTGATATGAGTCAGCGCTGGCCAATGCTCGATTTCGACGCGGCGGGCAAAATCCACCACGCGCTAACACATGCTGCACCGCCCGCGGGCCAACCCGCTTTCCGCGTCGGCCAACCGGTCCGCGCCCGCCGTCTCGCCGAAGGCCACTTTGCCGCGACGTTGCGCCTCTCGCTCTCCATGCCGATGATGGTGGACCATTCGGCGCTGGACCGGGCGGCGTCGCGGCAACGCTTAGCGGCCGAACTCGACTATATCCTGGGCACAATTGCAGCGCGCTGCGCCGCTGCCTGACGTTCGAATACGAAAAGGGGCGGCTCCCTTGCGGGAACCGCCCTTTTTCTTGTCCGTGACGGACGACGACCGAATTACTTCAGTTCGACGGTCGCACCAGCGGCCTCAAGGCGCTTCTTGAGGTCTTCTGCCTCGGCCTTGTTGACGCCTTCCTTGACGGCCTTCGGCGCGGCTTCGACCAGCGCCTTGGCTTCGCCCAGACCCAGGTTGGTGATGGCGCGGACTTCCTTAATCACGTTAATCTTGTTGCCGCCGTCACCGGTCAGGATGACGTCGAATTCGGTCTGCTCTTCAGCAGCCGGGGCAGCGCCACCAGCGGCCGGGCCAGCGGCCACAGCGACAGCAGCGGCGGCCGAAACGCCCCACTTTTCTTCCAGCATCTTCGACAGGTCTGCCGCTTCAAGAACGGTCAGTGCCGACAGGTCGTCAACAAGCTTTGCAAGATCAGCCATTGTATTTCTCCAAAATTCCGGGACGCACCCGGTTCATGTTTCAAAACAGGGTACGATAATTATGCTGCATCCTTGGTCGCATATGCGCCAAAGACCCGCGCCAACTGGCCAGCCGGGGCAGAAGTGATCTGCGCCAGCTTCGTGGCCGGAGCCTGCACCAGACCAATGATCTTGGCGCGCAGCTCGTCGAGCGAGGGCAGCGAGGCCAGAGCCTTCACGCCGTTCACGTCGAGGACGGTATCGCCCATGCCGCCACCAACAATTTCAAGCTTGTCGTTGGTCTTGGCAAATTCAACTGCGACCTTGGCTGCCGCGACCGGATCGGTCGAGGTGGCCAGAGCAGTCGGACCGGTCAGCATGTCTGACAGACCGGTGTAGGCGGTGCCTTCGAGCGCGATGTTGGCAAGACGGTTCTTCGTGACCTTGAACGACGCACCGGCATCGCGCATAGCCGTACGCAGCGCCGTCGACTGGGCGACGGTCAGGCCCAGGTTGCGGACAACCACAACCGAAGCTGCTGAGGACAGCGTAGCGTTCAGCGTCGATACGGCTTCGGCCTTTTGAGCACGATCCATGCCATAACTCCACTCTTCTTGCCCGGCGGCGGACCACCGGACGGTTTGAACCACAGGCAGGCGCACGCCGGAGCGCGCACCAAACTGCAAACGAATGTCCTAAGGGGGTAGCCGGGCCGAACGCGCGCCTGTGGCGGGCGAAAGGGCCGTTTTATGACTGTCCCCGTCTCGGCTGGAAATTAAGCGCGGGCAAACCCCGTGCACCAACTGTCTCGGACGGAGCTGACCGGTAAAACCGATCAACACGCCGCGGCGCATAGGGCCTATCGGTCCGAAGTCAAGCAAAAGCGTGCAAATCGGATAAGGCGAATGGCAAAAAATTTGTCCGGACCAACAGATTTCGCTCTGGCAAATTCATGAAAATTGCGTCTTAATGACAGCGCGTTGACAGACGAGGGTCGTCGCGCGCCAAACGGGGGAAATTTTCATGCGCAGTTTGACCGCTATCCGTTCGTCCTTGCTTGCTGGCGGCACGGTCGCCGCCTTGTTTGCGATACCTGCCTTGGCGCAGACCGCCGAAGAAAGCCAAATTGCGCCGCCAAGCGCAGCGGATGAAACGGTCGACACCCGCGAAATGGTGGTCACCGGATCCCGCATCAAACGCGATCCCAACGACAGCGCCCTGCCGTTGCAGGTGATCGGCACAGCCGAATTGGAACGCGAAGGGATCAGCAGCCCAGAGCAGCTCGTACAGTATCTGACTGCCAACGGCACGGCGGGCGACAATCTGGCGTCCAACGCCGATGTCGTTGACGGCCAGCAGCGCGGCAACAACGGCGCCTCGTTCGCCAACCTGCGCGGTCAGGGCTCGTCAGCGACGCTGGTCCTGCTGAACGGACGCCGCGTCGCCGCACACGGCCTCAACGGCGGTGCTGTCGACGTAAACCAGATCCCGTTTGCCGCGCTGGAACGGGTCGAAGTTTTGAAGGATGGCGCCTCGGCCATTTATGGCACCGATGCGATTGGTGGGGTTATCAACTTCATCACGCGAACCGATTATCAGGGACTAGGGCTGAGCGGTTTTGTCGACATCACCGAACGCGGCGATTCGCCGCGCTATCGTGCTTCGGCCATTGCGGGCTACGGCGATCTCGACGAGCAAGGCTTCAACGTCATGGCGTCGGTCAGCTATTCGACTGCCAGGGCGCTACGCGGCGACCAACGCGATTTTGTGAACACCTTCCAGCCTGATCGCGGCTTGTCGGTTGACACGCGCGGCACGCCGTTTGCCACCTTCATTCCGCTTGCCGGGACAGCCTATCAGAACGCCACCGCACCCTTTTTGCCCGGTTCAACCACGCTTCGCGCCACCGGCGGGATCAACGTCCTGGACCTGCCGGGTCAGGCTGGCTGCGGCTCGGTTGATGGCCAGGCTCCCTATGACCCGGTAATCTGGGCTTTCCCGCAGGCCGAGTTTGCCTGTGCCTGGGATACGGGGCGCGCTGCAGTGCTACAGCAGCCGCTCGACACCTGGACCTGGTTCGGGCGTGGTGTACTGGCACTGGGTGAACACCGCGTCTCGTTGGAAGTGACGGGGTCAGATGCCACGGCGGCTAAGCGCTTCTCCAATCTCCAGCTGACACCAAACACGACAACCCAAAACTATGCCTATCGTCGTATTGCCGGGGTCAACGATGTTCAATTTGACCGGCTGGCGTCGATCCTGACCGCCAACTTCCCCACCTTTGGCCCGCTGATTACAGCTACTCCGGCGCTGTCCTATCGCTGGCGCTGCATCGAATGTGGGCCGCGCGAAATTACAACCGATACGCAGACACAAACCTATGCGCTGGCAGTCGAAGGGCCGCTGTTCAAAGGCTGGGACTATCAGGTCGGGGTATCACGCGCGCAAAGCGAATCCGAATCGGTGCTGGGCAGCGGATATTATTTCCGCGGAACATTGGCCAATGGCACCAATGATCCCAACGCGCCAATTGCCCCCGGCGCGACCGGCGCAGGGATTATCGGCGTCCTCAACAGCGGCGTGCTGAACCCGTTTCTGTTCCCGGGTCAGACCCAGTCCGCGCAGGCGCTGGCCATGCTCGATGCCGTGTCAGCCGAAGGCACAATCCTTTACGGCGGCCGCTATCGCCTCACCCAAGTCGACGGCTCGGTTTCGGGCGATTTGTTTGAGCTTCCAGGTGGCACGGTGCAGGCCGCTGTGGGAATCGACTACCGCCGCGAAACCTATAAATTCAATGGCGACGTGCGCGCAGCAGCCGCGCGGCCTGTGATTATCGCGGCCCCATTTGATGACGGCAATGCGCTGGCCGGGGTCAGCCGCGATATCAAGGCGGCCTATGCTGAATTGCTGCTTCCCGTCTTTGACGGGTTTGAGCTGACGGGCGCCATCCGCATCGACGACTATGATGGCTTTGGCACCACAACGAACCCGAAAGTTTCGGCAAAATATCGCCCTGCACCCTGGCTGCTGTTCCGCGGGTCGTACAATACCGGGTTCCGGGTCCCGTCGTTCAACCAGATTTTCAACGGCCGGACCGAAGCGCTGTACACCGGACGAGGCTTTGCCGACCCGGAAACCTGCGCTACCCCGCTGGCCCCCAATCCGGCGGTTGCAGGCTGCGCAGTCGTGGCCAACGTCGATATCATTAGCGGCGGCCAGCCCAATCTTGCGCCGGAGACATCCGAGCAGTTCACGGCTGGCATCGTGATCGAACCGTCGGCTGATTTCAGCCTGGCCGTGGATTGGTGGAAAATTGACCGCGAAGGGACCATCCAGATCCTGAGCATCGATCAGCTCTTGGAAAATTATGCTGATTTGCAGGAACGCTTCATCCGCGGCGCGGGCGGCGTGCTAGAGGCCATTGAGCGCACCTGGGTCAACTCGGGCAGCACCCGCACGCAGGGGATCGACGTCGCCGGACGCGCCCGGTTTGATTTGGCCAAAGGCGACCTGACCATCGGCATGGACGGCACCTACCTGCTCCAGAAGAAGGAAAAAGTCGTTCCGACGGCAGCCTTTTCCGACCGTATCGGTGTCTTCACCTTCGCTGGCGACCTGGGTCTACGCTGGAAGCACAATGCCTTTATCAACTGGTCGAACGAAGACTTCATGGTCAGCCTGTCGCAAATCTTCCGGTCGGGTTATGATAACCAGCAACTGCCCGGCGTTGCCAGCGGCGCGATCAACCCGCCCAACGATGTGGAACGCGTCAGCGACTATGTGACCTATAATTTCTCGCTCGCCTACACCGGCATCGAAGGCTTCCGGATCAACTTCGGGGTGAAAAATCTGTTCGACCGCGACCCGCCATTTGCCATCACCTATGACAGCAATCTGGGCTCGGGATCGAGCTGGGAACCCCGCGTCGCCGACCCGCGCGGCCGCGCCTACACGCTTAGCGTGGACACGAAGTTCTGATATGGAGCGCGAGGCTGGAGTTTGGTCCGGCCTCGCTCTCTTGTTGGAGTGTTTGTCATGGCCGGACTTGGCGGTATCGCGCCCATCGCCTTTTTGCTGGTGCCGGAGCGCGATGCTGCGAGTAATTTCTACACCGAAAAGCTCGGTCTGACTTTAGTCTCGGAGGATGATTTCGCGCTCGCTTATGACCTTGGCGGCACCATGCTGCGGGTCAGCTTCGTCCCCGACTATGCCGCGCACGCCCACACCGTCCTTGGCTGGCGGGTCGATGATATCGAAGCCATGGTCGACGAGCTTAAGGCGCGCGGCGTGGAATTTCTGATTTACGACGGTTTTGGCCAGGATGAGCGAGGGATTTGGTCCGCACCCGGCGGCGGTGCCAAGATCGCCTGGTTCAACGACCCGTTCGGCAATAATTTGAGTTTGACTCAAAGTTGAACGGCCGACCGCCGTCACGGATGGTACCCGTGACGGCGATCAACATTTATCGCATCATTCGCTGATTTGGCCCGTGCCCGTGCCTTTCGTGCCGGTTCCATGATAGGTCATGGTTCCACCTATTTTGGCATATTTTCCAGTCTTGCCATAAAGCCCGCCGACGCATGCGGTCGTCATCTTGGCAGCATCAACAACATTGCAGCCCCAGACGCTGGAATAGCTGCCGTCGGGACCCGATGAATCGCACGTCCCGTGGAACATGAAAATCGCATCATTGGGCGGTTGGGTGTTGGAAATACAGGTGAATTTTTCAGTCGATTTCTTGCCATCAGCCCAGGTCACCTCGCTGGTGCCAGTCCAATAGCGCCCCTGCATTACACGGCCGTCGGGTGCGGTTGTTCCTGTTGAGACGGCTCCAGCGGCTTCCTGCGCGTTGAAGGTAAAGGTTTCTGCCAATACAGCTGATGGCGCAAGCATCAATACCGTTGCCGTAAACAAAACAATTTTCATGACATTCTCTCCACGCATCAATGAAATCACGCGCAAGACGCGCGCAATTTACAATTCACAGCCGAGAGAATTGCGGCCCATTCCATGCCATTTTCTTGACCAAGAATATTTGGGCGGAAGTGTTTTGCAGGGTAGAAGCTATATTAATCACGTTCTGGCGCAACTATTATGAATCGCCTGATTCCAACAATATGGAATCAATCGCTCGCGCGAGCGCCGCATCACGCGTGGACAACCCGTCGCAATCATGTGTGGTCAGCAAAATGGTGACCCGGCTATAGACGTTGGACCATTCAGGATGATGATCCATTTTTTCGGCAATAATGGCTACACGTGTCATAAAGCCAAAAGCCTGCGCAAAGTCCCCGAAGTTGAGATGACGGGTGATCGCATCGCGCTCGCTGACATACACCCAGTCAGGATGCGCCGTCAGTAAAGCTGACCGCTCTTCCTCATTCAACCGCGCTATCGCCATCGCTTGCTCCTTTGCCCCGTCAGCCATAAGGCGAAGCGCGATGGACAACAAGCCGACCCCTGCCCCCTATGCCGGTGCCGCGCCCGACGAGGATGCATTCCTGGCGCTCGCCGAAGCCGCGCTGGCCGCGATGCCCGATGCCTTCCGACCGCATGTTGCCGGCCTGCTGCTCAGCATCGAAGATGTCGCGGATGCCGAAACCTTGGCCGCGATGGAGATCGAGCATCCCTATGATTTGACTGGTCTTTATTCCGGCCGCCCGCTGACACACAAATCGGTCGAGGAATCGGGTGCAATACCCGACGTGGTAACGCTCTACCGCCTGCCGATCCTGGTCGAATGGGTCGAAACCGGCGAACGGCTGGACCATCTGATCCGCCATGTCCTGATCCACGAAATCGGGCATCATTTCGGCTTTTCGGACGATGACATGCACGCGATCGAGGATGGCATTTGACGCCGTTGCTGGCCTGTAACGACCTAACCTGCATCCGCGGCGGACGGCTGCTGTTCAAAGATGTTGGGTTCGCGCTCGCACCGGGCGAGGCATTATGGGTGCGCGGCCCCAATGGCGTCGGCAAGTCCAGCCTGCTCCGTCTTGTCGCCGGGCTGCTGCCGCCTGAAGCGGGCACCGTCACCCGCCCTGCGCTGTTGGCGTTGGCCGACGAGCGCGCTGCGCTCGACCCCGAGCTCCCTCTTGCGCGCGCGCTGGCGTTCTGGGGCCCGCTTGATGGTGCGGACCCCCCCGCCATTAGCGCAGCGATGGACGCAATGGCCCTGGCCCCGTTGGCCGATGTTCCTGTCGCCATGTTGTCCACGGGCCAACGCAAACGCGCCGTGCTGGCGCGCACCATTGCCAGCGGCGCGCAACTGTGGCTACTCGACGAACCGGGCAACGGCCTTGACGCCGCTTCGCTCGACATGCTGCGCGCAGTCATTGCGCGGCACCGCGCCACCGGCGGTTGCATATTGTTCGCCTCGCACTTCGACCTCGCTCTGCCCGAACAGCAGGAATTTCTTCTCGGAGGGCGCGCATGATCCGGCCGCTCGCAGCGCTGCTCGCCCGCGACCTGCGCCGCGCGTGGGGCAGCGGCAGCATCTGGCTGCCGGTCGCCTTCTTTCTGCTGGTGGCGACGCTGTTTCCCTTTGCTGTCGGGCCTGATCGCGAATTGCTGGCGCGCACCGGCGGCGGGGTGATGTGGGTGGCGGCGCTGCTTGCCGCGCTGCTCCCCGTGGATCGGCTGGTGCGGCCTGACTGGGAAGCGGGCATGCTCGATCAGTTTGCTGTGCGCGGTCTTTCCGACGAGGTCGTGGCGATGGCCCGGATAGTCAGCCACGCGCTCGGCTTCGGCTTGCCCTTGCTCGTCGCCCTGTTTCCGGCGTCGGCGCTGTTGGGTCTGGATGCGCAGATGGTGGAAATTATCGCGCTGGGCTTGGCCGTCGCCGCGCCCGGTTTGGCGACACTGGCGGTCCTCAGCGCCGCGCTGACCGCGCCGCTCAAGGGCGGCAACGCCATCGCTGGATTGCTGGTCCTGCCGCTGGCGGTGCCGCTGCTGATTTTCGGCGCTGGACTGCTTAACCCGGCGGGAGCGGGCGCACTCAAACTGCTCGCGGCGTCGAGCCTGCTGCTGACGGCGATTGGGCCCTTTGCCGTTGGCGCGGCGCTAAGGGCGTTGCGAGAATAGCCTGTCCTGCCCTCCGGTCGGCGGGGGGGGAGAAGGCCATCCCAAATGAAAAGGGCCGGAGTTTCCCCCGGCCCTCTCGTGTCTCATGGTCTAGCGCAGCGCTTAAGCGCCGGCGACATCCGCCACGTCAACCTTGACGCCCGGACCCATGGTCGAGCTCAACGCGATCTTGCGGACATATTTGCCCTTTGCGCCCGACGGCTTGGCCTTGATCACCGCTTCGACAAAGGCGTCGAAATTCTGGCGCAGCTTTTCCTCGCCGAACGACAGCTTGCCAAGGCCAGCATGGATGATCCCAGCCTTTTCGACGCGATACTCGATCTGACCGCCCTTGGCGGCCTTAACCGCTTCGGCGACGTTCGGGGTCACGGTGCCCAGCTTGGGGTTCGGCATCAGGCCCTTGGGACCCAGCACCTTACCAAGACGGCCGACGATGCCCATCATGTCCGGCGTCGCAATAACGCGGCCATAGTCGAGGTTGCCGGCCTGCATGTCTTCCAGCAGGTCTTCGGCGCCAACCTTGTCGGCCCCGGCGGCAAGCGCGGCTTCGGCCTTGTCGCCGCGGGCGAACACGGCAACCTTGACGTCCTTGCCGGTTCCGGCGGGCAGCGTCACAACGCCGCGGACCATCTGGTCGGCATGGCGCGGATCGACGCCCAGGTTCATCGCGATTTCCATCGTCTCGTCAAACTTGGTCGAGGCGAGCTCGCGCACCGTCTTGATGGCTTCGTCAACCGCAAACAATTTCTGATTGTCGTGCTTTTCAGCCAGCAACTTGGCCTTTTTCGAAAGTGCCATGATCAGCCCTCCACCACTTCAAGGCCCATCGAACGCGCGCTGCCCTCGATAATCTTGGTCGCCTGTTCGATCGAATTGGCATTCAGGTCCTTCATCTTGATCTCGGCGATCTCGGCGAGCTTTGAGCGCGCAATTTTGCCTGCGCTCAGCTTGCCAGGTTCCTTCGATCCCGACTTCAGGTTCGCGGCCTTCTTGATCAAATAGGTCGCGGGCGGCGTCTTGGTGACATAGGAAAAGCTCTTGTCGGCATAAACGGTAATGATCACCGGCGTCGGCGTGCCCTTTTCCAGGTCACCCGTCGACGCGTTAAACGCCTTGCAGAATTCCATGATATTCACGCCGCGCTGGCCCAGAGCCGGCCCGAGCGGCGGCGACGGCGTGGCGTTGCCAGCCGGCACCTGCAGCTTGATATAGCCGCTGATCTTCTTGGCCATGATGGCCTCCTTCTTCTCTCTGTCGTCGCTGCCGAAGCAGTGA
Source organism: Sphingopyxis sp. sgz302558 (assembly GCF_057220455.1). Taxonomy (NCBI): domain Bacteria; kingdom Pseudomonadati; phylum Pseudomonadota; class Alphaproteobacteria; order Sphingomonadales; family Sphingopyxidaceae; genus Sphingopyxis; species Sphingopyxis sp. sgz302558. The sequence goes on from NZ_JBXPUZ010000003.1 coordinate 184,391, forward strand.
CTCAAGTTATGCGGTCAAACAGCGGTCCGAAAACCGCCTCCCGCGCGAAATCCACGCCCGAGGACGCGGAAGCGAGCGCCGTTAGCGCGCGACTGCCCGAAAAGCAAGGACAACCTCCGCTTGTGCGGCAATCATATCCGTCGCCGTTCAACATGTGCCTTGCGCGGGCCGAATCCCGAATCTATCGATTAGCCAATCGGGGGAATTTCTTTGCGTTACAGATTGGCCCTGTTGGGCGTCTTGTGCGGCGCTGCGCCGTTCCTTGCCATAGCACAGGAACTGCTTCCGGCGAGCGACATAGCCGCGCCTGTCGCCGTGACGAGCGTCACCCTGCCCGCCATGACGGTGGTGGATATAGAGATTCTGGCACCGCTCAATTCGAAGACGAGCAAGATGGGCGAGATGTTCCCCATCCGCCTTGCCGAACCCATCATGTTGGACGGCAGGGTCCTGGTTCCGGCAGGCGCAACTGGCGAAGGCGAAGTGATCCACGCGGCCAAGGCGCGTGCAGCAGGCAAGGCGGGGGAGATGATCCTCGCGGCGCGCTATATCGACTACCAAGGCACCCGGATCGTTCTACGTAGCTTCAAATTCGGCCCCAGCACCGGCAAGAACAACGCAAAAGAGGCGCTTGTCGCTGGCGCCGTCATCGCTATTCCACTGACTTTGCTAATCGCCGGCGGCAATGTCGACGTGCCGACCGGTACCCGCGCCCATGCCAAGACCGCGGCTGACACCATATTCACTGAGGGAGAAGAATGAACATGCGTTCCATCAAATTGCTCGTGGCAGTCGGCGCGCTGGCGCTTTTGACAGCATCGGGAATCGCCACGGCCGCCGACAAGGCACCGGTGGCCATCGGCGCGCCCGAAGCGGGCAAGGGTCAGGTCGTCTTCTATCGCACCGGCGGCCTCATGGGTGCGGCGATCGCGTGCAATGTGCGCGAGGACGGCAAACTGATCGGCGGTCTGTCTGGCGGCAAATATTTCGTCGCCAGCTTCGCGCCGGGCAAGCATGTATTCACGACCAAGTCCGAAGCCACCGACACGCTCAACATGGAAATTGAATCGGGCGAAACTTATTATGTCCGCTGTACAATTGGCGCAGGTGTCATGGCCGGACGCCCCAACCTGGCGCCGGTCGACAAGGCAGCGTTCGACGAAAAGTCGGCATCGCTCAAACTGAAGACGGCTGAGCAGCTCAAAAAAGAAGCGGACAAGGACGCCGCGAAAAAGGCGAAATAACGCCTCGGGCCAATGCAGGCGGGGGCTTTGCCAGCCTCCGCCTCAATGGCCCGGCTTACTTCATCCGTTCAACCTGTTCGAAGTCCAGCTCGACGGGGGTCGGGCGGCCAAAGATCGAAACGGACACCTTGACGCGCGCCTTGTCGAAGTCGAGTTCCTCGACCAGCCCATTGAAGCTGGCGAAGGGCCCTTCGAGAACCTTGACCTGATCGCCGATTTCATAATCGACGCGCACTTCGGTCTTGGGCCGCGCGGCGGCCTCGGCCTTGCTGTTCAGAATGCGAGCGGCCTCGGCCTCGCTGATCGCCTGCGGCTTGCCCGACGAGCCGAGGAAGCCCGTCACCTTCGGTGTGTTTTTGACAAGGTGATAGACATCATCGGTCATCGTCAGCTTGGCGAGCACATAGCCGGGGAAGAATTTCCGCTCGGTCTGCACCTTCTTGCCGCGCTTGATTTCGGTGACCATCTCGGTCGGCACTTCGACCGATTCGACCAGCTGCGACAACCCCAGCCGTTCGGCATCGGCGATCACCTGATCGCGCACCTTGTTCTCGAAACCCGAATAGGCGTGAATAATATACCAGCGCGCCATGTGCCCCAATCCAAATCCTGTTCAAATGCGGCGGGTGGTCAGCCCGCCAGCGACGTCAGCCAACGCACGGCCATCCCAAAAACCGTGTCGATGCCCAGAAAGAAAAAGGCCAAAATCGTTGCCATGATGAACACCATGATGGTGGTCATCATCGTTTCACGGCCCGTGGGCCAAACGATTTTGCGCGCCTCGGCACGCACCTGATTGACGAATTCGCCGGGGCTGGTCTTGGCCATAAATCTGCTTTCCTTGGCTGCCCGGACCATAGCCCCCTCCACCGGCGGCGGGCCGGTGCGGTGAGAACCCTGATGTCGGGATAGGGGGCATTTAGTGCGGTTGCGGCGATGTTGCAAGGGGCGGCTGCGGCACCTCGCCGCGCGGCCAGCACTGGATCAATAGCACCAGCAAAAGGGCGACCATCAACCATCCCAGCGTTGGTAAGCCGGAGAACAGCCAGTGGATCAGGTCGGCGGAAGCAGCGGCATTGCGCGCATCAAATTCGCCCGCGTCGAGCAGCGCATAGGAAAGTGCAATCGCGCTCGCGACGCCGATCTTTTGCATCAACATCGTGATCGCGAACAGAAATGCGGTGCGATCGCGCCCACAGCGCGCGGCATCATAGGGTGCCAGATCGCTGATCATACCATAAATGAACAATAGGCCGACGAAGCCCGATCCCAGTAGCAGCGTAAAGCCCAGCGCCTGCCCCAACCCGACGGGCCGCGCAAACAGGCTGGCGCATAAAATCGCCGCCACAAATAGCTCCATCGCGATCATGCCGCGTCGTTTGCCCCAGCGCCGCGCCACTCCCGTCCACAGCGGGGTGCTGAGCGCCCCGCCGACGAAGGTCGCGAACAGCAAGAGCGAGCTGCTGTCATCAAGGCCCAGCACCCCATCGGCAAAGAAGACAAACAAGGACGTCAGCGTGCCAAAGGCAAAGCTGTTAAAAAATTGGATGGCATAGACCAAGCAGCAACGGGCGAAAGCGCAGCGTCACAGCGATTTCGCGCCGCCAGTCCATCGTCACCATCGGCACGGGCGCAGCGGGCGGCAACCGCGTCGTTGCATAAAGGGCCATGGGCAACGCCAGGGCGACCAGACTGGCATAGGCGATAATTCGCCCTTGCAGGCTCAAACCCGGGATCAATGCCTGCGCCGCTGCCGGCGCGGCAAAGGCAACGACCAGAAACAGTTTCGACGTCCATTCGCGCGCGCCGAACAAGCGGCTGCTGGCATCGCTCGTCTGTGCCAGCCCCGATCCCCAGGACAGATACGACACATCATAAACGCTAAAGCTGGAGTAAAAAAGCAGCAACAGGGGCAGCAGCAGCCAGAGCGGAAAAGTGTCCCCCACAACCACCAACAACACCAGCAACAGCGCCAGCGGCACGGCGGCGCGCCACATCCACGCGCGGTGCGGCGTCCCGCGTGCGGTGCTGCGGTCGATCCAGGTGCCGATCAGTGGATCAATCACCCCGTCCCACAGCGTTGAGATTGAAAACATCAGGCCAACGAGTCCGACCGCAATCACCCCGCCTTCGCTGATATAGGGCGGCAGATAGACGCTGAACGGCAAGCCAAGGATCGCGACCGGCCCAACCGCAATGGCAAAAGCGACCACTGTGCTGCGCGGCAGCACCGTGTCAGTCGGGTTGGACAAGCGCTCGGCCATGTAATGCCAAGCATCGCACTGCTTGGAGCAATGTCAAGGAATCCGCGCGCTAAGCACAAATTTACCACTTTGTGCCAGTGGCTTATCCGCAAATCTCGGTCGGGAGGATTTCATGGAACGTACCGCGTCCGGCTTTGGCCGCAAGCCGGTGTTGCCGGAAGGAACCGGCTATTATCGCGGCGACGCCGACCCTGCACGTGCAGTTCCGCGTCCGGTGCCCGTTGCTGCGCCGCCGGTCGCGACCGGGTCTGTCCCTTCACCATCCCCTTCCCCCGCCGTGGCCAGGGCCCCGCGCATCAACAGCGACGAAGTCGACTTCCAGATTCTGGGCCATGAACTTCAATTTCTAGAGATCGCACTTGACCCCGGCGAGGCAGTGATCGCCGAACCTGGCGCGCTGGTGTGGAAGGATTTTGCCATCGACATGAGCACCACGCTCAGCGACGGCAGCGCAGAGGATGAGGCGATCATCAGCAAACTGCTCGGCGCAGGCAAACGCGCCTTGATGGGTGAAGGGCTTTTCACCGTTACTTTCACCAACCAGGATTTTGGCGGATCCACACCGGCGCGCATCGCCTTTTCCGCGCCGGTGCCGGGCAACATCGTCCCGCTGCGGCTGCCCGATCATGGCGGCAAGGTAATCTGCCAGAAACAGAGCTTCATCGCCGCCACGCGCGGCACCCGCGTCGGGCTGAAACTCATCCCCGGTATCACCCGCTCCAACGGGGCGAGCCGCGCCCGCGCCGTCATGACCGGTATGTTCGGCGGCGAAGGCTTTCTGATGCAGGTGATCGAGGGCAGCGGCCACGCCTTTGTTCATATGGGCGGCACCGTCATCGACCGCGAACTGGCGGCCGGCGAGCGCATCCATGTCGATCCGGGCTGCGTCGCGGCCTACACGGAAAGCGTTGATTACAGCATCGTTTCGGCCGGCGCAGGGCTGCGCAACAAGATGTTCGGCGGCGAAGGCTTTATCTTCGCCGCCCTGACGGGTCCCGGTCGCGTGTGGATCCAGTCTATGCCCTTTGCTCGCCTTGCCGCGCAGTTTGCCGCAATGCAGGCCGGAGGCAACGTTTTCGGCGAATTGGGCGAGGAAGCTGCCACGGGCGCGGGGAAAGCAGTGGCGCTCGGCGCTGTCGGCCTTGCCGGGGCAGCCGTCACATCGGGCGGTGCGCTTGGCGAAGACGGCGTGCTGGGTACGTTTGGCAAGCTGTTCGGCGACTGACACCGGAAGCGATTCTAGCGCCAGCCGCCGATTGCGACCCGGTCAGGGGGCGACCATGTCCAGCAAACCTTCCTCGGCCATCGCCCGCTGCACACCGGGCCGCGCCGCGACGCGCGCCTGATACGCGACCAGCACTGGCCAAGGCGCCAGATCAAGCGCAATGAAATTGTGCCAGTTGATGATGGTGAACAAATAGGCATCGGCAACCGTAAACTGCTCGCCCGTCAAATAGGGGCGCTCTGCCAGCGCTGCTGCGACAAAATCATAGGCACGCTGGATCTGGGTCAATGCAATCGCTTTGGCCTCCGCCGGATAATCCGCCTTGAACAGCGGCACATGGGCCTTGTGCATTTCGGTCGCGATATAATTGAGCCATTGTTGCACGCGCGCGCGCTCAATGGTCGCGGGCGGCGGCAGCAGGCCCGCTTCAGGGCGCTGATCGGCAATATATTGCACGATCGCCGCACCTTCGGTCAGCAATTCGCCATTGTCCAGCACCAGTGCGGGCACCGCGTCGTGCGGGTTGATGTCCTTTAGCGGCACCCCGCTAGCAGTGGTCTTGGTGGCTAGATCGACCCGCTCGATGTCATAGGCAATGCCGGTTTCGGCGAGCACGATGTGCGGCGACATGGCGCAGGAAGCGGGGCTGTAGAAAAGTTTCATGGCTAGGGTCTCCACGGGAAGGATTGGCAATTTTGTGCGTGAACACCGCGCCCATTTATGCCATTAGTTACTTTCGGCAAGTAGATACCTTAAAGTAACTAGTTCCTCTGGAGTAACCTAAGGCCATGGCAACCGCCCCGATCGACCTCACCAAGTTCAGCAGCATGGATTGCCCCCTGCACGGACTGGTCACGATTTTGAGCGGGCCGTGGACGACCTATATCCTGTGGCTGATCCGCCAGCGCGGGCCACAGCGCTTTGGCCAGCTCAAGAAACAGATGCCGGGCATCTCGGCGAAAGTACTGACCGAACGCCTGCGCATGCTCGAACAGGTCGGCATTCTTGACCGCGAACAAGAACTGACCATCCCTCCGAAAGTTACCTACAGCCTGACGCTGCGCGGCCATGAACTGGACCGGGCACTCGATGCGCTGGACGCGCTAGCGTTGAAATGGAGCGGGCGGACCGACTGGAATTAGGCCGTGAACCGATCGCGCTTTCCTACATGCGCGCAATATGGCTTAACGCAGCATATGGATGCCCGCGATGCCAGCCCCCGCCACAACCAATTTAGCAATGGCGACCAAGCGTCTGCAATTGTGAGTGACGTTGCGCAGTTTTCTGCGCCTTTCGGACCTGGCAGGGGCAGCAGGACTCGAACCCGCGACCCTCGGTTTTGGAGACCGATGCTCTACCAACTGAGCTATACCCCTAGGCCGGACGAGGCCCATAGCCGCACAGCACCACTTGGCGCAAGGGGGCTGATCGGTGCCTAACCCGCGCGAAGCGCCGTCCACCACTGCGCCGGTCAATTTGCTTGGCGGCATCGCGCTGCGGCTCGGCGCGATGCTGGGCCTCGCTTTGATGTTTGTAACGGTGAAGCTGGTGGCCGACGAAGGTATCCATATCGCGGAAAGCCTGTTTTGGCGTCAGGCCTTTGCCCTGCCCTTCATCCTTTTGTGGGTCATGACCCACGGGGGACTGCGAGCCGTCCGCACGCGTCGTATCTGGGCCCATGGGCGCCGCGCGGCGATGGGGCTGACCGGCATGGCGCTGAACTTTGGCGGGGTCATCCTGCTCCCGCTGGCGGAAGCGACGACGATCAGCCTGTCGGTGCCGATCTTCGCGACCATTTTCGCTGCGCTTTTGCTGCGCGAGCCAGTCGGTCGCGCGCGCTGGAGCGCGGTCCTGTTGGGGTTTGTCGGGGTGTTTGTTGTGCTCCAGCCCGGGGGCATGGGCGCGTTTGACGGTCCGCATATGACCGGTGCACTGGTCGCGCTGGCCGGCGCTATTGTGACGGCGCTGATTACCATTGCTGTGCGCGATTTGGGGCGCACCGAAACCACCGTCGGGATCGTGTTCTGGTTCACCGCGCTATCTCTGATACCGCTGGGCGCAGCGTTGCCAATTGTCTGGACCCCGCACAGCGCGGAGCAATGGGGCTTGCTCGTGCTACTGGGGCTATCGGGTGCCGTTACCCAGATGCTCCTCACCGGCGCCCTGCGCCTTGCGCCGGTGTCCGTCGTCATTCCGATGGATTATTCCAGCCTGCTGTGGTCGGTGGCTTTCGGCTGGTGGTTTTTCGGCACGTTGCCGGCCACGACAACATGGCTGGGGGCACCAATCATCATCGGCAGCGGGCTTTTCATCGCGTGGCGCGAGCATGTCAAAGCCGTCGAGCGCGCCAAGGAGATTGCCGCATGATTGCAAAGCCGATGCTTTACCACTGCGCCGATGCACGCAGCTTGCGCTGCTTGTGGGCGGCTGAAGAGGTGGGGATGGACATCGACCTCACCGTCATGCCCTTCCCGCCGCGCGCCTTCGCGCCCGAATATCGCGCCGTCAATCCGTTAATGACCATCCCCGGCTGGGTTGAGGACGGGCAGCTGATGACCGAATCGATCGCCATTTGTGAGCGCATTGCCGTCGGCACACCGTTGGAGGTTCGCTCCGACGAGGCGGATTATTGGACGTACCGCAATTGGCTGCACCGCGCCGATGCAACGCTCACCTTTCCGCTCGCGATCATGCTGCGTTACACACGGGTCGAGTCTCCTGAACGCCGGCTGGTGCAGGCTGTGGACGACTATCGCGCTTTCTTCGGTGGCCGCGCCCGCAGCATCGAAGCCGCGCTTGCCGACGGCCGTGACTGGCTGGTCGCAGGGCGTTTTACCATCGCAGATATCGCCGCCGGTTATGCCGCCTTCCTAGCGCAAAGCGTTGGCGCGAATCAGGAATTGGGCGAAGCCACGCAAGCATGGCTCGCCCGTTGCACCAGCCGCCCAGCCTTTATCCGCGCACGCGAACGACAGAGTGCCTGACAAACATCATTGACAGTCAAACATGTTTGACAGTAAAGAATGTTTGTCACCCGAATCGGTGGCGGACGGGATAAAGCGTGGAAAACCGGATCAAGGATTTGCGGATGGCCAGGGGCTGGAGTCAGGGCGAACTGGCGTCCCGGCTGGGCGTGACGCGGCAGACGATCAACGCGGTCGAAACCAACCGTTATGATCCCAGCCTGCCGCTCGCGCTGCGCGCGGCCAAGCTGCTCGGTGTGCCCGTCGACATCCTCTTTCTCGACGATTGGGAGCCTCAGGAGTGAGCATGATGAACATCGCATCCGACCCCGGCAATGCCCCCAGCGGCGGCCGTTGGCCATTGTGGCAGCGCACGGCGCTAGGCGGACTATTCGGGGCAGCGTGCGGGTACGGCGGGTTGAAACTTTCCCAGCGCTGGCTGCCTGCGGGTACCACGTTCCAGGACCTTTCCCCGGCGCAGGGCGCGGCCTTTCTGCTCGGCTTCATCGCTTTGACGGTCGGCCTCATCTGCCTCGCCATGTCCTATAGCCGCCGGCTTTATGAAAGCGAGAATTGGACCGCCGAGGCCGGCCCCGACGAACATCGACAAATCGCTCCGCAACTACGCCTGTCGGCGATCGCGCTGCTCGCGATGGGTGCCGAATTTGTTGCGCTTGGCCTGCCGGTCGAGCCCATGCGCGCGCCGCTGGTCATTGGCGCTGTGATCACTGCGCTGATGGTGCAGCTTTGGGTCAATTGGCGTGTATGGCAAAACAGCGATGAACTCTATCGCACCATCGTGCTCGAAGGCAGTACGGTCAGCCTTGCCTTGGTTTTGTCATTGCTGACGATCTGGGGGCCACTGGCGCTTTATGGGCTTGTCGGCTTTGATCCGCTGAGCATCATCCTGCTCGTGTCGCTTTTGTGCATCATCCCGACAATCTGGCTGACCGTGCGGCGCGGGATGATGGCTTGATCGCTCATTTGTTCCTTCTTGCTCTTACTTGGTATGGCTGCGCCGAAGGTGATTGAGTCGGACTATCGGGCTACGTAGGCCAGCAACTACGTCGGCTATTTCGGAATCTGCCTATGCCCTTGCTTGATCGCTTGTTGACCGGACGCTTGGCCAAAGGGCGGCTAACTATCATCGGCCACGACGGTCGTCGCCGTGAATTTGGTGATGGTGACGCCAGCTGGCCGCGCGCCACGCTGCGCATCCATGACCCCGGCGCTGAACGGCGCATCCTGCTGAAACCGCGCCTGGGCCTCGCCGAAGCCTACATGGAGGGCGCTGTCAGCGTCGATAACGACGATGTAATGGCGCTGATCGAGCTCGTGCGGCGCAACAATCCTTGGGAGCGCGGCGGCGAAATCGGTGATCCCAAGCCGCTGCGCAAGCTGCTGGGCGGGCTGCTGCGCCCGCTGCGCCAACTCAACACGTTGGTGCGCTCGCGCGAAAATGTTGCGCATCATTACGACCTGTCGAATGATTTCTACCAGCTGTGGCTCGACGATGACATGCAATACAGCTGCGCTTATTGGCCTGATGCTGTAGCTGACCCCGGCGGCCCGTCACGCAGCGCCCTGACGCTGGAGGAGGCGCAAGAGGCCAAAAAGGCGCATATCGCAGCCAAGCTGCGGCTTGCTGCGGGACAGCATGTCCTCGACATCGGCTGCGGCTGGGGCGGCATGGCGATGTATCTGGCCCGCCACGCGGACGTGACTGTCCACGGCATCACGCTCAGCGCCGAACAGCTTGAATTGGCCCGCGCGCGAGTGATGGCTGCAGGGCTCGCGGGACGAGTGACGTTTGAACTGATCGACTATCGCGACCTCGCCGGCCGCGAACCTGGCCAGTATGACCGCATCGTTTCCGTCGGCATGTTCGAACATGTCGGCGTGCCGCAATTCCCCAAATTCTTTCGTGCCTGTGCCTCGCTATTGCGCGACGACGGGGTGATGCTGCTCCATACCATTGGTCGGATGGGTAAGGCGGGGGCGACCGACGCTTTCACGCGGAAATATATCTTCCCGGGTGGCTATATCCCCGCGCTGTCTGAAATCGTCACGGCGAGCGAGCCGGTCAAGCTAATCGCGGCCGATGTCGAAATGCTACGGATGCATTATGCATTGACGTTGCGGGCATGGGACAAGCGGGTCGCCTTGAACCGTGCGGCGGTTGTCGCGCGCTTCGGCGAGAAATTTTACCGAATGTGGCGCTTTTATCTGGCAGGAGCGACGGCCGCGTTCGAATATGGTGGCATGGCGAACTACCAGCTGCAATTTATCCGCCAGCGCCGCGCGCTGCCGCTGGCGCGCGACTATATCGCGGATGACGAGGCTGCGCTGCTGCGCGCGAGTGAGCCAGCGTTACGCAACCCGCGCCGGGTCATCCGACCCGCTGCTGCCTTGCCATAAGGCCGACCTGAGCTCGGCTAATTGACCTGCCGCTCCATGCCTTCCCAATAGGGAGCGCGCAGCTCGCGCCGCAGAATCTTGCCCGATGGATTGCGCGGAAGCGCCGCTATCACGTCGACCGATTTCGGCACTTTGAAACCCGCTACCTTTTCGCGCGCCCAGTTGATCACGCTATCGGGATCGATGGTCACCCCTGGTTTGGGGACGCACACGGCCTTCACGGCCTCACCCCATTTGGCGTCGGGCACGCCGATGACCGCGACCTCTTGCACTTGCGGATGGCCGAAAATGGCGCTTTCGACCTCGGCCGGATAGACATTTTCGCCGCCGGTGATGATCATGTCCTTCACCCGATCGTGGATGTACAAATATCCATCGTCGTCCAGATAGCCCGCATCACCGGTCGCGATCCAACCATCGTCGGTCATCGTGCGCTTCGTCGCGTCGGGGAGGTTCCAATAGCCGAGCATATTGTTCGACGATCGCGTCCACACCTCTCCAACTTCGCCTACATCCAATGTTTCGCCTTGGTCGCCAACAATTTTCAACTCTACTCCCGGTAAGGGCTTGCCAGCCGAGCGCATGCGCGGATTACCATTGGGGTCATGATCCTCGGGCGGCAGCATACAAATGGTGCCAGTCGTCTCGGTCATGCCATATGCCTGCATGAACTGTGCCCCGAACACCTGCACCGCCTCGCGCAGCAGCTCGAGTGGAATGGGCGCCGCGCCATAAATCACATATTTCAGCCGGCTGTAATCGACCGTGCGGCAGCGCGGATGCATCAGCAGCATGTGCAGCGCGGCAGGAACGATAAAAAATCGCGTCACCCCGCCCTTCTCGACCGCATCGAAAACTGCATCGGGGGTGAATTCAGGCAGGATCACGCCGGGCAGGCCGGCCGAAAGCGCCATCACGCCGAGCCCCGTACCGCCAATATGCGCGCACGGCATAGCAACCAGCACGGCTTCGTCATCATCCCATTGCTGATAGGGCAGCTGCGCATCGGCAACCACGCGGCGCAAGCCGAACAGGTTCCAATTCGACAGCACAGCACCCTTGGGATTTCCAGTCGTGCCGGACGTATAGAGCTGCAACACCGCATCGTCCCGCCCAGCCCCCACAAAATCGCCGCGCGGGCTGGTTGTCATCCACGCACGCGTGGCATCGGCGGTCATCACGTGGCGCACACCCGGCACTTGCCCGGAAAGCGCAGTCGGCGCGTCGTCGAACCCGTCGCCGAGGAACAAGATCTGCGCGTGCGTGTCGTTAATGATATAGGCCCATTCGGGTGGAGCGAGCCGCCAGCCCACGGGCACCATCACCACGCCCATTCGCGCCGCTGCGAAGAACAAGGTGAAGTACAGCTCACTGTTCTTGCCCAGATAAGCAACCCTGTCGCCCTTGCGCAGGCCCAGCGCCGCCAGCCCACCACAAATGCGTGCGCTATTCTCCTCTAGAGCGGCATAGCTTTGCACTCGGTCCCCTTCGCGCAGCGCGATGGTGGCGGGGCGCTCGGCCGCCCAATGGCGGATGAACTCGTCAAAGGTGGACAGATTTTCCGCGGACACAGACTTCTCCCGGATTGGTGGTGCGCTGACGGCACCATTCCCGAACAAGGTTGCGCAAATGATTGCGGCTTGCAACGCCCAATTCGGCTGGATGACAGTGCATCGTTCGACCAACCGCTATCCCCCACCGGCAAGCGGCGTCTCCGGTCATTGCTGTGTCAACCGCAATCGCCTAAAAGATTATTCTCTCTCAATTTTCCGGGGTTGTTCTTCATGCATCGCCAAACCATGCTGTTCGCCGCGCTGGCTTTCACTTCTGCGCTCGCGGCACCTACCGCACTGGCACAGCAAGCCAGCGAAACGACCGACAACCGCGAAATCGTGGTCACCGGCCGATCGCTCAAGGACACTGCCGAAGCCCTCGCCGCGTGTCTGGCGCGGGGCTGCCCGCCCGACGAAGATGTCGCAGCCACGCTTGCGCATGCCGAAAACCAGTTCATCAGCGGCGAGTATGAGGGCGCACGGTCCACGCTGCTGAAGTCGCTCGGTCGCAACCGCAAACATGGACAAGCCTATCCGGTCCCCGTGTCCGACCTTTTGCGCGCCAACAGCCGCGTGGCGCTCCATATGGGCGAAGGCAAGAATTTCCAGCTTTCCGTTCTCGATATGCGCGATACGTTGAAAAAGGGCGTCGGCGCCGATGACCCGCGCACGCTGGTGGCGCAGATCGAGGTTGGCGATAGCCGCGCCAAGCTGGGTCACCCCGAAGAAGCGCAGCGCATTTACAAGGACGTCGAAAACCGCGCCATCGCGCTTGCACAGCCGCGCGTCGCCATGTTCGCGCGACTGCGCGGTGCAGTCCTGAAATATACGCTCGCCGAAAAGGCCAATCTGCCACAGGAAAAGAGCGAGGGGCGCGCAGCGCTGCAGGACATTGTCGACAACCCGCTACCTGGCGCGAGTGAATTTGGGCTGGCCGCGCGGGTGATGCTTGCGCGTGCCGACCGTAAATCGGGCAATGAGGAAACGACTGCCGCCATCTTGCGCGAGTTCGCCGCCACCGGCGGCGCGACCCGGCCAGTCCTGTTATTCAGCGAGCCGATCGAGCGCATCGACTTGACCAGCAGCGCCGGCGACGGCCAGGCCCCCGGCAATACCACTTCACGCCTGACCGCGCTGAACACTAGCGACCAGTGGGCCGACATCGGTTTTTGGGTCAATCCCGACGGACGCGTCTCTGACGTCGAAGTGCTGCGCGGCAAGGGCAATCGCCAGTGGCTCAAACCCGTTTTTGCGCACCTCAATGGACGTATTTACGCCCCGCTCAAGAAGGATGGGAATGACGGCACTCCTGGATTCTACATGATCGAGCGCTATACGCTGACGGCGCGCTTTACGAATGATGCCACAGGGTCACGATTGCGTACGCGCGAAGCTACGCCGCGTATCGAACGGCTGGATATCACGCCCGAGGATTATGCGCCGCCAAAAGACGTGGCATCGGCGGGGCGGTAAACCAGCATCAAATTGTTGGCGGGCATCGCTACGCGCCGAACCAATTTCAATCCTTGCTTTGCTGCAGCTTCACTGACTTCACGCACGTTGCGCAGACCCCATGCCGGGTCCCGCGCCCGCAGGCTGGCGTTGAACTCCATGTTGCTTGGCGCAGTGGCAACGCCATCTTCGATGAACGGCCCATATAGGATCAGCGGCTGCCCCGTGCCAAGCAATCGCCGCGCGCCCGCCATCAGCCCCAGTGTCGCTGCCCATGGGCTAATATGCACCATATTTATGCATAAAGTGGCATCGGAGGAAGCTACAGGCCAATCGTCCGCTGCAGCATCCAGCATCAGCGGAGCGCGCACATTTTGCGCCCCCGCATCCCCAGCCCACGCCGCAATCGAAGCGAGGGCTGCCGGATCAGGATCACTTGGCTGCCAGTCGAGCGCGGGAAATTGGTCCGCGAAATAGACCGCATGTTCGCCCGACCCGCTCGCCACCTCCAGCACTAAGCCTGACGACGGCAATTCTGCAGCCAACACCGCCGCAATCGCCTCGCGGTTACGCAGCGTCGCCGGAGCATGGCGTTTTTCGGCGGAACGTGCCGCCTCGCCCGGCAGCCACGGCCCATCGCTCACCTGACGCGCCGGTTCTTGCGCCGCGCTGCTGGTTCGCGCAGAACCAGCCAGATCAGCAACCCGACCGGGCCTGCGATCAGTGTGGCGAATAGCACCGGCACCTGCGCGACACGCGAAAAGCCCTTATTGTCGGCATCGCGCGCTATCCACAGGCCGGTGAAGAGGTCGAACGCCAGATAGTGGGTCCAACCAATGACGATCCCGGCATCGCTGGCAAACAGCTTGCGAATGCCGGGGATGTCATAGGTGAAAGAAGCCATACTGCTTCCCTCGGCCGCACCCCCAATCAACAAGGCAAAACAGATGACATAGATGAGGCAGAGAAGGCCGACACCCAAATACATGACCAGCGACAACAGCGCCGGTTTCCGCGGCGCGAACCACAGAATCAGCCAGCCGAGAATAGCGATCCCATTAGTGAGCGAAAATACGCCATCCCAGCTCATTAAGCCTGTCCTTCTGTGGTTGCGGCGGCTGTCCCGTACCAGCGAAAGCGCCGCACAAACAGCCCGATCGACACGGGCAACGTCGCATAGGCAAAGGGCGCCCATACCCCGAACCCGGGTATCCGCGTTAGCAACACCGCGACCACACCGGTTACAGCGCAAATTCCCCAGATGACCGCCTGTCCTAACGCCTCGCGCGGTTCAGCGCCTTCGGCCGACCCGCGGCGCGCGTCGAGGAACAGCAACATAACAATCACGCTCATCGCAGTGAAACCAATTCCATAGAGCGCGAACATGTCGGCTATCCGCCCGCCATAGTCATCGGGACGGCCCGACAGAAAACTGGCAAAAGATGCCGCCATTGCCCGGAGCGGGTGAACGTAGAGGAGCACAGTAAACACCAGCGCCAGCGTCAATATGATCCCGCGCCAGTCACCCACTCCGCGCAGTCTGCGCCAGCGCACATGAGCCAGCCAAAACATCACCATGATGGCAAAGCCGATGGCAAAGCTGGGCGCGCCTGCCGCCACGGCAGCCAGATCGTCGAAACTGGGCGTGTCGCTACTCCCGCCAGCGACCATCAGCGTCACGGCAAAGGCGAAGGCGGCATCGGTGAAGGCATCAAGCCGCGCCATCCCGCCTGCCATCGCCCTATTCCCCCTATTCCGCCGCCTCGGGCAGCGGCGCTTCCTTCCATACTAGCACCGGTTTGCGCGCGGCGAGCGTTTCGTCAAGCCGCGCGCGCGGCGCAAAATGCGGGGCTGATTTCAGCGCCGGGTCGCCCTGCTTGGCACGCCGCGCCACGCTAGCCAGCGCACCGATGAACTGGTCGAGCGCCGCCTTGCTCTCGGTCTCTGTCGGCTCAATCAGCATCGCGCCGTGGACGACCAGCGGGAAATAGACCGTCATCGGGTGAAAGCCCTCATCAATGAGGCCCTTGGCGACGTCGAGTGTCGAAAAGCCGTCGGGGAAGCCCTCATCGCTGAACAGCGCCTCGTGCATGCACGGTCCCGATGCCGCAAAAGGTGCATCGAGCACGCTTTCCAGACTGCGAAGGACATAGTTGGCATTAAGCACTGCATCCTCGGCCACTTGACGCAGCCCGTCAGCACCGTGGCTCATGATGTATGACAGCGCGCGGGTGTACATACCCATCTGGCCGTGGAACGCCGTCATGCGGCCAAATGTCGCCGGATGCATCTCGCCCGCTGATTCCTCCTCGACCAGTTTGTAGGTCCCGTCGGGCATGCGCGCTACGTAGGGGATCGGCCCATATGGTGCGAGCGCTTCGGACAGCACTACCGGCCCCGAGCCTGGCCCGCCCCCGCCGTGCGGGGTACTGAAGGTTTTGTGCAGGTTGATGTGCATGGCATCAATGCCAAGATCGCCGGGGCGCACCCGACCGACGATGGCGTTGAAGTTCGCCCCGTCGCAATACACATAGCCGCCCACCGCGTGCACCGCGTCCGAGATACGCTTCATATCGCGTTCAAACAGGCCGCACGTGTTGGGATTGGTGATCATCACCCCCGCTACATCGGGACCGAGCCGCGCCTCGAGTGCTGCCAGATCAACCCGGCCTTCGGGCGTTGCGGGAATGTTTTCGACGCGAAAACCGGCAAAAGCCGCCGTCGCCGGATTGGTGCCATGCGCGCTTTCGGGGACCAATATTACCGGGCGATCCTCGCCGCGGGCTTCCAGCGCCGCCTTTATGCACAAGATGCCGCACAGCTCGCCATGCGCGCCCGCCTTGGGCGACATCGCAACGCCATACATGCCTGTCAACGCAATCAGCCATTCCGCAAGTTCGTGCACCACCTGCAGCGCACCTTGCACCGTTTCTTGCGGTTGCATCGGGTGAACGTCGCCGAACCCCGCCATGCGCGCAACCTTTTCATTGAGGCGCGGGTTATGCTTCATGGTGCAACTGCCAAGCGGGAACAGGCCAAGGTCGATGGCATAATTCTGCCGTGACAGCCGGGTGTAATGGCGCACCGTTTCGGGCTCGGACAGGCCAGGCAGACCGATAGTCTGGTTGCGTGCCAGATTGCCCAGCCTGTTGGCAACCGCAGGCGCCGGGGCAATATCGACCCCGCACGTCTCGATCGTACCAATCTCAAAAATCAGTGCTTCTTCCAGCATCAGCGCGCGATTGCCCGTCGAGGTTGCTGGCATGCCGCCATCCTGATTGGCCGCCATCTCGGGGCGCCAGCCGCCAGGGTTGAGCCCGCTCATGCTGCTTCTCCTGCATGCAGCGCCTCGCGAAGCGCGGTTTCCAGGGCATCGAAATCGTCGTCGCTCGCAACTTCGGTCACCGCCACAAGTAGGCCATTCGCCAACCTCGCCTCGTCGGCATAGAGCCGCCCCAGCGACACACCGCCGAGCACACCGCGGGCCGCCATATGGTGCACCGCGACGCGCGCCTCAACGGGAAGTTCAAGGCAGAATTCATTGAAAAAGCTGTCGTTGACCAAACGCACGCCGGGGATTGCTGCAAGTCGCTCCGCCAGCTGCACCGCACGTGCATGGTTGAGCGCGGCCAGATCGCGCAAGCCGTGTTCGCCGAGCAAAGTCATATGAATGCTGAACGCCAAAGCACAGAGCCCAGCATTCGTGCAGATGTTGCTTGTCGCCTTCTCGCGCCGGATATGCTGCTCGCGCGTTGACAGCGTCAGCACGAACCCGCGCTTGCCATCGGCGTCGACGGTCTGGCCGCACAGACGCCCAGGCATTTGGCGCACATATTTTTCCTTGGCCGCAAACAGGCCCACATAGGGGCCCCCGAATTGCAGCCCCACGCCCAGTGCTTGCCCTTCGCCAACCACGATGTCCGCGCCCATCTCACCAGGCGATTTGATCGCGCCCAACGCGACCGGTTCGGTCACCACTGCGACCAGCAGCGCGCCCTTGGCATGCGCGGCCGCAGCCAGCGGGGCCAAGTCGCTGATCCGTCCCAATATGTCGGGATATTGAACAACCACGCAGCTGGTGCTGTCGTCGATGGCCGATGCCAGCGCATCCAGCCCCATGTCGGCTTCAAGCACCGGCACAGCTGGCTCGACTATATCGCCAGTGAAGCGCGCCATACTCTTGGCGATACTCACATAGTGGGGGTGAAGACCGCTGCTTAATATTGCCCGCGAACGCTTGGTCACACGCCCGGCCATGCTGATCGCCTCCCAGCACGCGGTCGAGCCATCGTACATTGATGCATTGGCGACATCACAGCCCAATAGCCGCGCGACCTGCGTCTGGAACTCGAACAACATTTGCAAGGTGCCCTGCGCAATTTCGGGCTGATAGGGAGTATAGGCGGTCAGGAACTCGCCGCGCTGGATCAAATGATCGACGCTTGCGGGGACATGATGTTTGTAGGCGCCCGCCCCTAGGAAGAAGGGATGGTGCGATGCCGCCATATCTTTGCGCGCAAGGCGGCTGAAGTGCCGCTCGACCGACATTTCACTGGCATGCAGCGGCAGGCCCGCGATGGGGCCAGCTAACTGTGCCTCTGCTGGGACGTCGACGAACAAGTCGTCGATGCTGGCGGCGCCAATGGTGGCAAGCATCGCTTGCCGGTCGTCAGGGGCGAGGGGAAGGTATCGCATCGGGGGAGAGTTCCTAGAATCGGGCCTAAAGGTCGGCGATAAAGGCTTTGTATGCCGCCGCGTCCATCAACCCATCGAGCTGCGACAGGTCGCTCAGTGTCATACGAAAAAACCAGCCTTCCCCTTCAGGATCGCTGTTCACGAGCGAAGGGTCGTCCTCGAGCGCCGAATTTCCGGCGGTCACCGTGCCGTCGACTGGCGCATACACATCGGAAGCGGCCTTGACCGACTCAACGACGGCCGCATCTCCGCCTTTCGTGACCTCGGCTCCGGTGTCCGGCACTTCGACAAACACAATGTCACCCAGCTGGCTTTGCGCATAATCGGTAATGCCGACAGTCGCGGTATCGCCATCGACATCAATCCATTCATGCTCTTCGGTGTAGTAACGCGGCATGGTGTTCAGCCTTTCTTGCGGACATAGCGGTGGGGGATGAAGGGCAAAGACGTAACAGTGACGGGCACGTGGCGCCCACGCACTTCGGCTTCCAGTGAAGTGCCAGGTGCGCTTTGCGCCGCGGCGACATAACCCATGGCGATGGGCGCGCCTACGCTGGGCGCAAAGCCGCCCGAAGTTACCCGTCCAACCTCGATGTCTCCAGCAAACAGCAGCGCACCTTCGCGCACGGGCAATTTGCCGCCGACTGACAGCCCGACCAGCTTGCGCGCCGTGCCGTCGGCCAATGCCTTAAGGATCCGGTCAGCGCCAGGAAATCCACCCTGCTCCCGCCGGACCTTGGATATGGCAAAGCTGGCACCGGCTTCGACCGGATCGGTCGTCAGGTCCATATCATGCCCATAAAGTGGCAAACCCGCCTCAAGCCGCAACGAATCGCGCGCGCCCAAGCCCACCGGTTTCACCTCATCCATTCTGCACAGCGCGTCGGCAAAAGCTGCAAGCGCCTCGTTCGGCAGGGAAATCTCGAAACCGTCTTCACCGGTATAACCCGACCGGCTGACGCCGATGGAATGTCCCTGCCATTCTGTGCGCATCGCCTGCATAAACACCAGATCGGATACCGCCGGCACCAGCCGCGCCAGTGCCTGTTCCGCCTCGGGCCCCTGCAATGCCAGCAGACCATAATCCTCATTATGATTGATCGTGATTTCGTCGGGCAGATGATCGCGCAAGTGCGCTATGTCGTCCCATTTTACCGCACCATTGACGACCAAGCCAAGCTGGTCGCCTTCGTGAGTGATCATCAGGTCGTCAAGAATGCCGCCATCGTCGGCGAGCAGCAGCGAATAGCGCATACGCCCTGGCTTCAGCGCCGAAATATCGCCCGGCACCAGTTTCTCCAGCGCCACCGCAATGTCGGCAATCGGCTGGCCAGTGAGATGCAACTGACCCATATGGCTGACATCAAACAGCCCGGCATGTTCCCGCGTCCATAGATGCTCGGCCATGATGCCTTCATATTGAATCGGCATCAAATAGCCCGCAAAGGTCACCATCCGCGCGCCGCGCGCGCGATGCCAATCGCCCAGCACCAGCTCTTCGGGCGGCAGATCGTCAATTTGGTCGGTATCGCTCAAGCCCGTCACTTCCGCCGCAAAGGTTGCACAGCACAGCCGCGCCTTGCGGCGCGCCATGCTGCCCCCTCTGTCACGGAACCTGAGAGCTTTCCCCCGCCTGTTGCGAGGTTACCCCTTCGGTGCCCCGGACAGTGATCCGGGGGCTTTCCAGAGCGTCGCTATCAACCCACGCGGTCCTTTTGCCTGAGAGATTCCGGGGCGGTTGCTCCTTCGGCGGCCGTTTTTACATCCGCTCCTATCGAACCGCCAGCTAGCTGGCACCAATATGAGCGGCGAATCCGGCCCTCTCCCGCGCTGTCAGCGACTAGGCAAGCCTTGGCGCGCGGCCCTGCTTGAGTCAATCCGCGAGTGCCACGATTGCATCATGCTCGTGAAAATGCGCTCCCGTACCGCCAACCGCGGCCAGCTTCGCAATGGCCGCCGCAACCCTGTTGCCGGGGATTGACCGGTACCGACGCAGCCTTCCATGCAGCAGCGCGTCCGTCAGTGGCGCGGCCAGCATCGCCAGTGCCTCGCCGGGCCGCGCCGGGCCGCCGCGCGCACCCGTCAACAGACCCGGTCGCAGTATATCAAGTCGATCAAAGCCCAGTGCACTTAGCGCTGCTTCGACCTGACCCTTGGTTTGGAGATAAAAGTTAGCCGTCTTTGTCGACGCACCGACCGAAGACACCGCAATAAAGTGCTGCGCCCCGGCATCCTTCGCCGACTGTGCGACCGCCAGCACCAGATCATGATCGACCGCCCGAAACGCAGACTGCGACCCGGCCTGACGGATGGTCGTGCCCAGCGTGCTGACCGCAACCTCCGGTCGAACCATTGCAATCCGCGCTGGCCAATCCTCTATCGGCGCCACAATCAGTTCTACGCCGTTCGCCACTTGCATCGGGCGCCGCGCCACAATGGTCAAATTCTCCGGTGGCACCAGCTTCGCCACCTGCGTGCCAATCATCCCCGTCGCACCGGCCAGCAGAACGCGACGCGCCTCAGACATGCGCCAGTGCCTCTGGAACTGCATCGCGGCCGTGCAGCTCGGCGAAACGGTCGATGGCAAAGCGGTCAGTCATTCCCGCAATATAGTCGCCGATATGGCGCGCGCGGGCAATCGAGTCTTTCGGCATGCGCGAATCCCAGCTTCCGCCGAGCGGCGCACCGTTTGCAAAGGCTTCGAACAGCGCCGTTACAACATGCGCTGCCCCGGCTGCAGCGGCCAACTGGCTGGGGTGATGATATAGCTGCCGGTACATGAAAGCCTTGAGCTGGCGCTCTGCCGCGCCGAGTTCAGCCGAAAAGCCAACCAGCGTTTCCCGCGCCGCGCGCACCTCGGCAACGCTGCCTACCCCCGCCTCTGAGACCCGCGCGCGCGTTTCGGCAATGACATCATTTACCATCAATCCAATCTGATCGCGCACCAGCTCACGCAGCAGCCGGTCGGGTGCCGCGCCTGGATAGCGGGCTTCGACCAGCCGGTAATTCTGTGCGGCCCAGGGTTCACCCAGCAGCATATCGCGCGTCAACAACCCGGCACGCACCCCATCATCGATATCGTGGTTGTCATAGGCGATGTCATCCGCAATTGCCGCCACCTGTGCTTCCAGCGAAGGATGGCTCGCGAGTTCCAGCCCGATGTCCGCATCGACTTCCGCTAGCGCCCAGGGTGGAGCTGGCACCGGCCCATTATGCTTGGCCAACCCTTCCAGCGTTTCCCACGTCAGGTTCAAACCATCAAATGCTGGATAAGGGCATTCCAGCCGAGTTAAAGTTCGCAGCGTGTGGCCATTGTGGTCGAAGCCGCCGGCGTCCGCCATTGCTGCGCCCAAAGCTGCTTCGCCAGCGTGACCGAAGGGCGGATGACCAATGTCATGCGCCAAACAAAGCGCTTCGGTTAGGTCCTCGTTCAGCCCCAGCGCGCGCGCGATAGCCCGGCCGATTTGGGCCACTTCGATGCTGTGAGTCAGACGGACGCGATAATGATCGCCGTCGGGGGCGATGAAGACTTGCGTCTTGTGACGCAAACGGCGGAATACGATGGAATGGATTATACGGTCGCGATCGCGCTGGAACGCGTCGCGTGGCCCACGCTGTACGCTATTTGCCTCGGCATGCGCGCGACCGCGGCTTTGCGCCGGATCGGATGCGCAGCGCGCCAGATTGCTCATCGTACCGGGGTCACCTCTTCGCCGGCGCTGCTCGACCATTGGAAACCGTCGCCGCCGGCTTTTTTATAGGCTGCAAGCCATGTTGCCGCGGCCTTGGCGCTGGCGAACGGTCCGACGACCAAGCGACGGGTGCGGCCCCATTCCGCGGTCCCGGCCTTTTGTCCCTTCATCTCAGCGGGATATTTTTTGGTCAGGCGACCGAAATCGCCAGCCAGCGCCGACGCATTGGCCCCGGTTGCCACCTGCACCCACACCCGCGCCGGATGAGCCTTCTTTTTGTCAGACTCGGCTTTGGCTTTGGCCTCGGCTTCGGCTTTGACCCGCGCTGCCGCAATCTCGCGCTTGCGCGCTTCAGCCTCAGCTTCGGCAGCGCGGCGCTGCTCGGCCTTCACCGCTTCCAGCGCCGCTAGGTCGAGCGCACCGGCCGAAGCGGCCAACTCGCTGTCAGGCACCGTGAGCCCGGCTATGACTGCCGCCAAATCACCCGATGGGCCAGCAGGCCGCTCTGGCCGCGCAACCGCGACTGCAACTGGCGGCGGAGGCGCCGCGCTAACTGGCACGGCGGCGCTGGGTCCCGGCGTAGGCGCGGGCATCCGCATTATTGTGGGGGTCGGCGCGGGACCGGGGGTTGGCGTGGCGGGGCGTGCCGCGATCACCACCGGCGGCGGAGCGGGCTTGGGCGTTGGGCCAGGCGCTGGCCGCGGCGGCGTAACGGGCAGCCCGGGTTTGGATCCCCCGGGCAGCGCCCCAAAATGCGCCGCTGCGGCCTGTTGCGCCGGCGTAAGGCCCGGCAGCCGCGCCAGAAAAGGAATGATGTTGGCCGCCATAGGACCCGGCATGGTCGCGTTTACAATCTCGCGCGCTTCGGCTTGGCGCCCGGCGATAGCGTAAATCATCGCGCGCGTGCGCCATGCCGCCCGGTCCTGCGTGCGCAGTTGGGGGGTCAGGACCTGAATAGCGCGATCAACATGCCCGCTAATCCCTAGCGAGAGTGCATAGCGCCGGACCGTTTCCGCGTCGTTCGTTTGCGTAAGTGCCGCTTCATAATCGCGCTGCGCCGCATCCTGCCGGCCAAGCAGATCCTGGGCTAGCCCCCGATCCGACAGATACATGCGTTCCGGCGCCCCCAGCCGAGCGGCGTTGGCGAACAGCTCCAACGCTTCGCTAGGGCGTTCCAACTGCACCATCGCAGCGCCAGTCAAGGCTGCGACTGTGCCGTCACTGGGCCTTAACTGGCCGGCGCGGGTCAGAAAACCCAATGCGGCCTGCGGATTGTCAAGCGCCAGCGAAGCCCGGCCTGCATCGATCAGCGCCATAGCATCGGTACGGTCGGAACCGATGCGGCCCATTGCCGAAGCCAGTGTAGCCTCCGCCTCGCGCCGCCTTTCCATGGCGGCCTTGGTGATGGCGTCGGGCTCGGCGACCTGCGCCGCCGCGAAATGAGTTGGTGCCAATGAAAATGAGGCCAGCAACGCCAGCGCAATGCGGCTGACGATGAGCTTGTCGGCTGTAATCATCGACACCCTTTACCGTGGTACGGTCGGCATTGGAACCACGACGGTCGCGGTAGGCCACCGGCCCACCGCATCACCGTCTTATTGGTTGTTCTGGCGGTTTAGAAAACGCGGTACATCCACGCCGCCGTCACCATCCCCTTCACCCTCGTCTTCGCTCTTCGCCGTAGTACCGCGCGACAGACGCGACATACGCTCGAACAGCGTGCCGCCGCCCGCGGGACGCGGCGACAGCTCGGCGTCATCGGCAGGCAAGGACGAGGAGCGGGGTTCGCCAATTGCAGGAGTGCCAAGGCCGGTAGCCCCATTTTCGATGGGCGTTTCGGGCGCACCCAGCACGAGCTCGTCGGATTCATCCGCGGAGGCTTCGCTGAAGCCGCTGGTTTCCACCTCTCCGGTCATGTCGTCATAGCTGGCGACAGGTGCCGCCGCCGCCGAAAAGCCGGGCGTGGCTTCCTCGGCGGCTTCCACTTCAGCAACCGCCGGCGCTTCCGGCTCTGGCTCGGCTTCGGGCAAGTCCAGGACAGGGGCAGGCTCAGCAACGGGCCGCGTGGTTGGATGAAAAGCAAAGCTGCGGCTGGGCTGCGCCGCAGGGGCGGACTGGGCACCGCCGTCAATTCCGGTAGCGACTACCGAGACCCGGATCTTGCCTTCAAGATTGGGATTGAAAGCGCTGCCCCAAATGATGTTGGCATCGGGATCGACCAGCTCGCGGATGTGATTCGCTGCCTCGTCGACCTCCATCAAGCGCATATCTTCGCCGCCGGTGATGGAAATGATCACGCCCTTTGCACCCGCCATGCTGACACCGTCGAGCAGCGGGTTGTTGATCGCCTGTTGCGCAGCTTCCAATGCGCGGCTGTCCCCCTCGGCCTCACCCGTGCCCATCATCGCCTTGCCCATTTCGCGCATCACGCTGCGCACGTCGGCAAAATCAAGGTTGATGAGGCCCGGCATGACCATCAGGTCAGTAATCCCGCGCACCCCCTGTTGCAGCACTTCATCCGCCATGGTGAAGGCTTCTTTGAAGGTCGTGTTGGGATTTGCGACCAAAAAGAGATTCTGGTTGGGGATGATGATTAGCGTGTCGACATGTTCCTGCAGCTCGGCAATGCCGGCCTCGGCCGAACGCATGCGGCGCGACCCTTCGAAGCTGAACGGCTTGGTGACCACGCCGACGGTCAGGATTCCCCGATCGCGCGCGGCCTTGGCAATAACCGGCGCGGCGCCGGTGCCAGTGCCACCGCCCATGCCCGCCGCAACGAAACACATGTGCGCACCTTCCAGTGCTTCTTCGACCGTAGCGATGGATTCTTCCGCCGCCGCCCGCCCTACTTCGGGGCGCGACCCCGCGCCGAGCCCCTGGGTAATATGAGTACCGAGCTGAATGCGACGCTCGGCGGGCGAAGCGTTGAGTGCCTGGGCGTCGGTATTGGCAACGATGAAATCGACCCCTTCGACCCGCGCCGTGATCATGTTGGCGATGGCGTTGCCCCCTGCTCCGCCGACACCGATCACCGCGATCCGCGGCTTGAGCTCGTCCACCTGCGGCGGGCCGATATTGATACTCATCTGTTCATTCTCCCCACAGCGGACATCCGGTTGTTACCGCGCTGCAACCCTTGGATGGAAACATGCATTGCACGAATGTTTCAGCCATTTCACCTGAAAAATTAACTCTTCTGGCGACTTTTCCCTCAAAAACTGTTCTTGAGCGCTGCGACCAACCGCCCCAGCAAGGCACCGGCAGGCGCGCGGACCACATCTTGCGACATCAGCGGCATATCGCGCAGGTCAAAAGGGTCGGTAGCAGCGTAGATGGCAAGCCCCGCAACGGTCGCAAATGCTGGCCCGCTGTGCGCCTCGGGCAGTCCGGTCAGCCCTTGCGGCTTGCCCACCCGCGCGGCGCGGCCCAGCGCAACCTGCGCATATTCAGCAATGCCTTTGAGGTCAGCTCCGCCACCGGTCAGAACCACCTGCCGACCGATTGGACCCACAAAATGCAATTCTTTCAATGTGCGGCCAATCTCACCCATCATTTGGTCGAGCCGCTGGCGGATGACTGCCACCAGCTGTGCACGGGTAATCCGGGGTTTTTCGGCACCTTCAGGTGCGCCAGGATCTATGTCGATGACTTCAACATTGTCGCGCGGGCTAGCGAGCGCTGAGCCATAAAAACTTTGCGCACGCTGGGCCTGACTGCGGCGTATCCCGAAAGCGGACGCGATATCGTCGGTGATGTCGCCGGCGCCAAATGGCAGCGAGGCCAACTCGACCAGCATACCCCCGGCAAACAACGCCACCGTTGTGACCGCTCCGTCGATATCAACCAGTGCCACACCCAGATCGCGCTCTTCTTCGCTCAGACAGGCAAGCCCCGCCGCCATTGGCGCAGCAACGACCGCCCGAACGTTGAGGTGCGCCGCACGCACCGCTGTCTCCAGATTGCGCACTGGGGCGCCGTCGGCCATGATGACATGGATATCGACCGCCAGTCGGTCGGCGTGCAAACCGATGGGGTTTCTAACTCCGGTGAGGCCATCTAGCGTGTAAAGCGCGGGCAGCGCATGGAGCACCATACGTCCTTCGGGATCAATTCCTGCCCGCCCAGCCGCAAGCAGGTCGTCGATGTCCTCTTGCTCGATGCGATGTCCGCCCAATTCGCTTTCCACCGGGGCAATATCGCTGGTCAACCCGCCAGAGGAAAAGGCGACCCAGACATCTTCGATGTTGAGCTCGGCAATGCGCTCGGCCTGTTCGATGGCCTCGCGCACCACCTGTTCGACTTTGTCCATGTCGGCGACATAGCCACGTCGCACGCCGCGGCTTTCGCGTTGTCCGGTCCCCAACACGTGTAGCTCGCCGTCGGCGCCGACCCCGGCAATCAGCGCGGACACCTTCCACGACCCAACGTCGAGCGCCGTGATAAGCTTTTCGATGCGCGGCGCGGCCATTGCCTCAGGCTTCCCCGTCTGCTGCGCCGCTATCCGCGGCTTCGGGCGGTCCATCGACGGCATCGCCGCTGACCTGTCCCTCGGGCGGCATGCGCAACACAAATTTGGTCGGGTCGCGCATGTCGAAACGGATGATCCCGCGCCCAAGCAGCCGGTTGCTGCCCTCCATATGGGTGAACCGCGCCAGCGCCGTTTTGGCCGCCCGTTCGCCTTCGGGCAACGAAAGTGTCTCGCCGGTGTCAAAGCGCAAATCCCAGCGGCGATTGCCAACCCAAGTAGCACCGGCAAGCAACGGCTTCAGCGAGCGGCTGTCCTCAAGCAAGGCTGCCAGTTCACGCGACCTTTGGTTGGCACCCGGCCCAATCAATAACGGCAGGTCGGGCATCGTCGCCGCCGTCACCGGTTCCAGCACCACACCATTATCATCGATCAACGACAGACGGCGATTGTGCTGCCATACCGCAGCGGGGGACCGTTCGACCACATCGATAACCAGTGTTTCGGGCAGGCGCCGCGACACGCGCGCATCTTTGATCCAGCCGTATTTGAGGAGGTCGCTGCGCACGCCTTCAAGATCGACCGCAGCCATGGAACGATTCTGTTGGCTTAGCGCAATGTCATAGACTTTGAGGTAATCGATGCGGTTCGCGCCGACGACTTCGACACGCTTCACCTGAAATCCCGCGCGCGCGACGACGCCCGCCCACTCATCATGTGCCCAGGCAGTCGCGCCGCCGAAATGCGCGGCAAAGCCAGCCGCGACGGCCAGCACGCCGCCGATCGTAACGTTGGCGATCCGCTGCAGCGTCGCCGGTCCGACCGGCAGCGCGGCGACCAGCTTGTCAAGCGGCGAGGGTCCCGCGGCGCGGCGGCGTGGCTGGGTACGCACCGGGCGCCGCACCGGGGCCTTGCCGCGCTTGACCTTCGCCTTGCTCATAATGCTTCCTCCACGATCCGTTCGACCAGCTCGGCATATTCGATGCCCAAATAGCGCGCCTGCTCGGGCACCAGACTGAGCGGCGTCATGCCCGGCTGGGTATTGGTTTCGAGCACAAAAATCCCGTCGCGGCCCAGCTCATCGTCCCAGCGGAAATCGGTGCGCGACGCGCCCTTGCACCCCAAGAGTTGATGGCAACGCAGCGCCAATTCCATCATAGTGGCAGCAATATCATCGGGAACCTGCGCCGGACAGATATGATCGGTCATGCCGTCGGTATATTTGGCGTCGAAATCATAAAATCCGCTCTTGGGTTTGAGCTCGGTCACCGCCAGCGCTTGTCCGCCGAGCACCGCGACGGTCAGCTCGCGCCCCTTGATGAACGGCTCTGCCAGCAGCTCGGCAAAATTCTGCCATGGCCCTGCCGCGTCGCGCGCAATGGGATTGCCGTAGTTGCCACTGGCGGTGACGATAGCGACGCCCACTGACGATCCCTCATTGACGGGCTTCAGCACATAGGGACGCGGCAATGGGTCGCGCTCAAAGAGAGTTTCGGACGCAACAATATGCCCACCCGGCATCGGGATGCCCGCCGGCACCAGCCGCTGCTTGGTCAGTTGCTTGTCGATGGCGATGACCGAGGTGACCATGCCCGAGTGCGTATATCGCACCCCCATCAGGTCGAGCATGCCCTGTACCGTCCCATCCTCGCCGGGTGTGCCATGGAGGGCGTTGAACACCACATCAGGAGCGGCCTCCGCAATGCGCGCGGCGACGTCGCGGCCCATGTCGATCCGCGTCACTTTGTGCCCGCGCGATTCCAGCGCGTCGGCGACACCATTGCCGCTCATCAGCGACACTGGCCGCTCATTCGACCAGCCACCCATCAGGACGGCGACATGCCAGGGCCCGCGGGTCACTTCATCACCCCCACCCGCTGAATCTCCCACTGCAATTCCACTCCGCTATGCTCACGCACGCGCCGCCGCACTTCGTCGCCCAGAGCCTCAATGTCGGCGCTGGTCGCATTGCCGGTGTTGATCAAGAAATTGGTGTGTTTCTCGCTCACTTGCGCGCCGCCGATGGTGAGGCCGCGGCAGCCCGCCGCATCGACAAGTTGCCATGCCTTTTGCCCCTCGGGGTTTTTGAAGGTAGACCCGCCGGTCTTGCTGCGCAGCGGCTGGCTGGCCTCGCGGCTGGCGGCGATGCGGTCCATCTCGGCCTGAATGGCAGCAGGCTCGCCGGAACGCCCACGAAAGCGCGCGGACGTCACTATAGCGCCATCGGGCAATTCGCTGTGGCGATAGCTGTAGTGCAAGTCGTCAACCGCCAAGGTGACCTGCTCGCCCGACCGCAGCACCACGTCACAATCGACCATAATGTCCTTCACCTCGCCGCCATAAGCACCGCCGTTCATGCGGACAAAGCCGCCGACAGTGCCGGGGATCGAGCGGAGGAACTCCATGCCTGCAATCCCTGCATCGCGCGCCGTGGAGGACACAAGGATGCCCGACGCCCCCGCGCCGCAATCGAGGGTCAATTCGGCGCTCACCGTCACTTTGGCAAAGGCCTTGCCCAGCCGGACAACGACCCCGCGAAAGCCACCATCGCGGATGATAAGGTTCGAGCCAAGGCCGAGGGCCATCACTGGCATTGCGGGGTCGAGAACGCCCAGAAAAGAGCGCAAGTCATCGACATCAGCGGGTTCAAACAACCATTGCGCTGCGCCTCCCGTCTTGAACCAGACGAGGGGAGCGAGGGGTGCGTTTGCGGTCAATTTGCCGCCAACCTTAGGCAATGTTGCGCTTACCGTCACGCCGCCACCGCCGCAGCCAATCCCGCCGCCGTCTTGGTAATATCACCAGCTCCCAAACACACGATCAGGTCGCCCGCCTGCACCACATCGCGCAGCGCGGCAGCCAGCTCCGCCGGACCTGTCAGCGAAGCCGCATCGCGGTGCCCGCGCTCGCGCAGTTTTTCGCCGAGCACATCCGACGATACCCCTTCGATCGGACTTTCCCCCGCGGTATATACAGGCAGCGCAAATACCATGTCAGCGTCGTTAAAGGCGCCCGCGAAATCGTCCATCAAATTGCCGAGCCTGGTAAATCGGTGCGGCTGGACCACTGCAATCACGCGGCCGGCTGGCTTACCTGCCGAAGCCGTCTCGCGGGCGGCCGACAGCACCGCGCGGATTTCGACCGGGTGGTGCGCATAATCGTCGATGACGGTCGCGACGCCGCCCGCGACGGCAATCTCGCCAACTTTTGTAAAGCGGCGTTTCACCCCAGCGAAGCGATCAAAACCGCTGGCTATTTTCGTGTCTTCGACATGTAGCTGCAGCGCAACGGCCACTGCCGCCAGGGCGTTCTGAACGTTGTGCCGCCCAGGCATTGGCAGGAATATATCGCGAATGTCGCGGGTCGCCCCGTCGCGGTCGCGCACCACCACGTCAAAGCGCGTGCCGCCCACCTCGGGCCGTAGATTCTGACCGCGCACATCGGCTTGGGCCGAAAAGCCATAGGTGACGATGCGCCGGTCGCGAATGCGCGGGATGATCGCCTGCACCTCCGGATGGTCAAGGCACAATATCGCCGCGCCATAGAAGGGGACATTTTCGATGAATTCGACAAAGCCGTCCTTCACCGCGTCGAAATTACCCCAGTGGTCGAGATGTTCGGGATCGATATTGGTGACCACTGCGATGGTACCATCCAGACGCAGGAAGCTACCGTCGCTCTCGTCGGCCTCGACCACCATCCATTCGCTATCGCCAAGCCGCGCGTTGCTGCCATAGCTGTTGATGATGCCGCCGTTGATGACTGTGGGGTCAATCCCCCCCGCGTCGAGCAGCGCGGCGACCATGCTGGTTGTTGTCGTCTTGCCATGGGTGCCAGCGACGGCGACGGTGTTTTTCAGACGCATCAGCTCGGCCAGCATTTCGGCGCGGCGCACCACGGGCACGCGCTTTGCCAGCGCCGCTTCAACCTCGGGGTTGCCGCGCTGGACGGCCGTCGATGTCACCACGACAGCGGCATCGCCCAGATTGGCGGCATCATGCCCTATTGCCACATGAATGCCACGGTCACGCAGCCCCTGCACGACATAGCCATCGGCGATGTCTGACCCCTGCACCCTATAGCCCAGATTGTGCATCACCTCGGCGATGCCCGACATGCCGATGCCGCCGATACCGATGAAGTGGATGGTGCCGATATCGGTTGCAACGCCGCGCATTATTCCGCCATTTCCTTCGTTGCCCCGGCAGGCCGGGCTGCCGCACGTGCTTTTGTTGTGGATGCCCCGACACGGATAACATCCATCATCGGCGCGCCGCCGGTGGATTCGACGAGATCGGCGAGGTCGCGGGTCGCATCGGGCCGCCCGCAACTTCTTGCGCGCTCCGCCGCTGCCGCCAGCGCGCCGGTTTCGAGCGCGAGCTTCTGAATTTGCTTGGCGAGCTCGGCAGGGGTGAATTGCGGTTGCGGAATCGCGCGCGCGCCGCCCGCAGCCACCAGATCGCGCACATTGTGGCTCTGATGATCATGCACCGCGCCGGGAAAGGGCACGAAAATCGCGGGCCGCCCCGCGCAGCTCAATTCCGCCACGGTCGACGCGCCTGCGCGCCCGATGAACAGATGCGCCCAGCGGATGCGATCGGGCATGTCGGCGAAATAGGTAGCGCACTCGGCGGCGACACCCAGCTCGGCATAGCGCGCGCGCGTTGCTTCAACATCGTCGGCGCGACCCTGCTGCACCACTTGCAGGCGCGACAGCAAATTGGGGGGCAGCATGGCAATGGCCTGCGGCACCACTTCGCCCAGCACCGTCGCGCCCAGGCTGCCGCCGACGATGAGCAGCCGCAAAATGCCGTCGGCGCCCAAGAGCGGATAAGGCGCGTTGCGTATCTCGACAAAGGCATCGCGCACCGGATTGCCGACCAGATGCACCTTGTCGGCACAATCAGACGGCATGCGGTGGATGTCGGAATAGGCAACCGCGATGGCCGCGACGCGCGGCGCCATCAGCCGGTTGACACGTCCCAGCACGGCATTTTGTTCGTGCAACAGCGCGGGGATGCCCAGCGATTTGGCTGCGAGCAGACCGGGGAAAGAGGGGTAACCGCCAAAGCCGACGACTGCCGACGGTTTGAAGTCGCGCATAAGAGCCTTTGCCTGCGACCGGCCTTTACGGATGCTGTTGGCGGCGCGGACCCAGCCGATGGGACCGCCCGACAGCCGGCCCGCTGGAAGGACATGCACCTCCATCGCCTCGGGCGCGCCCGGAATGCGCGTGCCGCGATCATCGGTAATCAGCGCGACTTGATGCCCACGGCGCAGCAACTCGGCGGCGAGCGCATAGGCAGGCAGCATATGCCCCCCCGTCCCGCCCGCTGCGAGCACATAATGGCGCGAAACGCTCACGCCCCACCCCGCCGCGATTTGTTCCAGCTCGCGGTCAGCGAGGTGCCGACCGCATAGGGGTTGCGCCGGGTCAGCGAAAGCAGCAACCCCATGCCGACACACAGCGCGAGCATCGACGATCCGCCATAGCTGATGAAGGGCAGCGTCATGCCCTTCGACGGAAACAGCTGGGTGTTGACCGCCATATTGATCACCGCCTGCCCGCCAAACTGCGCCACCAGCGCGGTCGCCGCCAGCACCAGAAACCCGTCTTCTTCATCCAGCAGGCGCACCAGCACGCGCACGATGATTGCAAAA
This sequence comes from Sphingopyxis sp. sgz302558, assembly GCF_057220455.1. NCBI lineage: Bacteria > Pseudomonadati > Pseudomonadota > Alphaproteobacteria > Sphingomonadales > Sphingopyxidaceae > Sphingopyxis > Sphingopyxis sp. sgz302558. Next base: position 216,023 of record NZ_JBXPUZ010000003.1, read on the forward strand.
TAAATGCAGGCGATGGCGATGCAGGCGAGCAGCCCCAACTCCTCTCCGATGACCGAGAAGATATAGTCGGTGTGCGCCTCGGGCAGCTGGAATTTGGCGATGCCCGCGCCCGGCCCGGTGCCGATAAGGCCGCCGCCGGTCAGCGCCGCATGCGCGCGCTCGACCTGAAAGGCGTCGCCCTCGCCAAACAGCCAGATGTTGATGCGCTTGGTCGCCACGGGATAGAAGAAATAGGCCATGATGATCGCCAGTACGCCGCCGCCCGCCAGCAGCCCCATGATCCGCATCGACAGGCCCGCGACCATCACCAGCACCAGCCAGGTGCCGGCAAAAATCAGCGTCTGACCAAGGTCCGGCTGCCCCATCAGCAGCACGGCGATGATGCCGGTGAGCACAAAGGTCAGCGGGATCATCGGCAACCGCTCGTCCTGCATGCGCAGCGACAGGAGCCACGCGACCGCCACCGCGAACATCGGTTTCAAAAACTCCGACGGCTGCAACCGCATAAAGCCCGACCCCAGCCAACGTTGCGCACCATTCACCTCGGTGCCGACCAGCGGGACGAGGAACAACAGGCCAAGAAAGGTCACCGCGCCCCAGATGGCAAAGCGTTTCGCCTGTTGCTTGGGTAGCATCGACACCGCCAGCATCACCGGCACGCCGACCACCACCCAGGCAATCTGGCGATAGAAGAAATAGAGCGGATCGACGCTGACGGTGCTGGTCGACAATTTCTGCGCCGACACCGGCGACGCGGCCGCAACCGCGACCAGCCCGATGGCGATCAGGATCGACACCAGCAGCAGCAATACGCGGTCGATTTCCCAGAACCACAGCCCCAGCGGCGTGCGGTCGGCGCGGGAGAGGCGCGGCCCGCGCCGGTTGCTGCGTGTCGCGACAATCACGGGGCGGGTGCTTTCGTGGCTCGTGCCGTCGATCATGCCTTCAGCCCTTTGACAATGGAGCGAAACTGGTCGCCGCGATCCTCGAAATCGCGAAACTGGTCGAACGAGGCGCAGGCAGGTGACAATAGCACGGTATCGCCGCTTTCGGCATCCGCCGCCGCCGCCGTGACGGCCCGCTCCAGCGTCCCCGCCTCGGTCACCGGCAGTTTGGGCCGCAGCAATTCGGCCAGCATCGGCCCCGCCTCGCCAATCGTATAGGCCGAACGGACATGGCCGAGATGCGGCAGGCAAGCATCAAGCTCCGCCGTCTTGGCGCGCCCACCCAAAATCCAGCGTACCGCGCGGAACGCAGCCAGCGCAGGCGCGGCGGCCTCGGCATTGGTGGCCTTGCTGTCATTGATGAACGCGACGCCGTTGCGTTCACCGACACGCTCCATGCGGTGCGGCAAGCCGGGGTAAGATTGCAAGGCGACTTCGATTATTGGTGCAGCTAGACCCAATTCTTCAGCTACGGCCCAAGCAACATTGGCATTCTGGCGATTGTGAGGCCCTTGCAGAGAAGGCCATTTATGCTGCTTCTCAGCCCGATCAGCCATCGACACCCGCCGCAGCTGGACGTCGCGACGATCTGCTATGCCAGCCGTGACCGGGTCGTCAGTTGCGATGACTGCCCAATGGTTATCCTGCATTGTGAGAAGTCGCTCTTTTGCTGCAGAATAAGCCTCAAAACTCTCATACCGATCCAGATGATCCGGCGTCACATTCAGCAACACTGCCACATCGCAATCCAGACTGAAGGTCAGGTCAATCTGATAACTCGAAAGCTCGAGCACATAGACCCCGCCTTCAGGCAAAGGCTGCTGAGCCAAAATCGGCAGGCCGATATTGCCGCCCATCGTCGTCGGCACGCCCGCCGTTTTCAATACATGATGCACCAGCGCGGTCGTCGTCGATTTGCCGTTGGTCCCGGTAATTCCGACCACCCTGTGCGGCGGCAGTTCGGCGCGCGCCTGTGCGAACAATTCGATGTCGCCGATGATCGGCACCCCCGCCGCCTTGGCATGGGCAGCAATGGGATGGCGGTTGAGCGGCACGCCAGGCGACACGATGACGCCCGCCATGTCCGTCAGGTCAGCCTCCAGCGGATCGCCAATACTCGCGCCCAGCTTGGCCGCTTCGTCGCGCGCTTCCGCCCGGTCGTCCCACGCCAGCACCTCGGCCCCGCTCGCGATCAGCGCCGCGACCGTCGCCAGCCCCGAACGCGCGAGGCCCAGCACGGCATATCTTTTCCCGGTCCAGGCGCGCGACCTAATCACCGCAGCTTGAGCGTCGCGAGGCCCGCAAGCGCGAGCACGATGGAAATGATCCAGAAGCGGATAACGACCGTGCTCTCGGGCCAGCCCAGCTGTTCGAAATGATGGTGGATCGGCGCCATGCGGAACACCCGCTTGCCCGTCCGCTTGTACCAGAACACCTGAATGATCACCGACATGGCTTCTGCCACGAACAGCCCACCGATCAGCACCAGCACCAATTCGTGCTGTGCCGTCACCGCCATCGTCGCGAGCGCCCCGCCCAGCGCCAGACTGCCGGTATCGCCCATAAAGACGGCCGCCGGCGGCGCGTTGAACCACAGGAAGGCGAGGCACGCTCCCATGATCGCCGCAGCAAAAATCGCCAGCTCCCCCGCCCCCGGCACATGCGGGATGCCCAGATAACCAGCAAATTTCGCGTTGCCCGACAGGTAAACGATGACGAAGAAGGCGAGGCAGGCAATGATGACGGGAAAGGTCGCCAGCCCGTCGAGCCCGTCGGTCAGATTGACCGCATTGCCGAACCCGACAATCAACACCATCGCGAAGATGTAATAAAATGGCCCGAGCGGGATCACCACATCGTTGAAAAAGGGGAGATAAAGATCGGTCCCCGTCCGCGTGACGATCAGGAACACCGCCGCGCCCGCTATGGCAAATTCAATCAGCAGCCGCACCCGTCCCGGTATCCCGCGGTGGCTCGATTTGGTGACCTTATCGAGGTCGTCGAGGAAACCGACGATGGCAAAACCGCCCGTCACAAACAGGCACGCCCACACGAAACGGTTCGACAAATCCATCCACAGCAGCGCCGAAATCATCAGCGAAATCAGGATCATCAGCCCGCCCATCGTCGGCGTGCCGCGCTTGGCGAAATGCGATGCGGGGCCATCCTCGCGGATCGGCTGACCCTTGCCCTGGCGTACGCGCAGCATATTGATGAAGCGCGGGCCGATCACCATGCCGATGATCATTGCCGTCGCTACGGCTGCGCCCGACCGAAAACTCAAATAGCGGATAAGGTTGAGCACCCCGGGAAACCCCAGATACTCCGCCAACCAATACAGCATCAGATTTCCCCGCCCGTCATCGCCGCCACCAGACGCGACAGACCGACCGAATTGGACCCCTTAATCAGGATGACATCCCCTGCCCGCGCCGTTTCGGCCAGAATCGCCTCGGCTGCCGTTGCGTGCGCCACATGCGCGAATTTGATGCGGCCCTCAAGCGCCTTTGCGAGCGGTTCCATCTCGGCACCGACGAGCAGCGCAAAGTCCGCGCCCGCTTGCTCCAGCGGCGCGGCCAGTTCGGCGTGGAACTGGTCCGAATGGTCGCCCAATTCCTTCATGCTGCCCAGTACCGCAACGCGCCGCGCCCCCTGATGCGCGCCAAGTTCGCGCAGCGTCGCCGCCATTGAGGCTGGGTTGGCATTATAGCTTTCATCGATCAGCAGAATCTCGCCGTCGCCGCGCGCAATTCGGTGCCGCGCGCCGCGTCCGGCCAGCCCTTCCAGCTCGGCGAGTGCCAGTCCTGCCGCGGCCAGATCGCCGCCCGCTGCCTTGACCGCCGCGAGCACAGCCATGCTGTTGGCGACCCAGTGATCGCCCGTTTGCGACAAGGTAAAGCACAGCAGATGGTCGTGCACGGCGGCCGTCACGATGGTGCCGCCATGGCCATCGGGCAGCCAATCAAGCGCGCGCACATCGGCCCCTTCGGTCAGGCCAAAGCTGACGATGGTGGCACCGGCGGCTTGCGCTGCCGACCGCAGCCGGGGGTAGTGCGGACTGTCAAAGGGCAATATTGCGGTGCCGCCCGGCTCCAGTCCCTCGAAAATCTCGGCCTTGGCGTCGGCGATGGCTTCGATGCTGCCCAGATTTTCGATATGCGCGGGCGCGATAGTGGTGATGACCGCCACATGCGGGCGCACCTGACGCGTCAGCGCGGCAATCTCGCCGGCATGGTTCATCCCCATTTCGAACACGCCATAGGCGCTGCGCGCGGGCATGCGCGCCAGGCTCAATGGCACGCCGGTGTGGTTGTTATAGCTTTTGACCGAGCGGTGCGCGCGGCCCGGACGGTGGCGCTCCAGCGCCGCGAACAACGCCTCTTTGGTCCCTGTCTTGCCGACCGATCCGGTGACGCCGATAATCCGGCCTGAACAGCGCGCGCGCGACGCCGCACCCAGTGCCACGAGCGCCGCGGTCGCATCGGACACCAGCACATGCGGCGCATCGACCGCCACCTCGCACAGCACGCCGCCCGCCCCCGCCGCCAGTGCGCCGTCGATGAATTTGTTGCCGTCGGTGGTTTCGCCGCGCATTGCCACAAACAGGTCACCGGGCTGCACCTCGCGCGAATCAAAGGCGACGCCGTGTATGCTGAACGGAGCGGATGCGGTACCGCCGGTCGCTGCAGCAATGGCGTCAGAGGTCCACAGCGCGCTCATGCCGCGCACTCCCGCGCCACTGCGACATCGTCAAAGGGGATAACGCGCATCGCATCGCCTGCGCCGACAATCTGACCCTGTTCGTGGCCCTTGCCCGCGATGCAGACGATATCGTCGGGGCCCGCCGCCGCGATGGCCGCCGCGATGGCATCGCGCCGGTCCCCAATGTCGCGCGCGTTCGGTGCGCCTGCGAGGACGGCGGCGCGGATGGCGGCGGGGTCCTCGCCGCGCGGATTGTCGTCGGTGACGATCACCAATTCGGCCTTTTCGGCAGCGACCTTGCCCATTTCGGGGCGCTTGCCAGCATCGCGGTCGCCGCCCGCGCCGATCACCACAATCAGTCGCCCCCGCGCGTGCGGGCGCAGCGCATCGAGCGCGGCAGCGATGGCGTCGGGCGTGTGGGCATAATCGACATAGACCGGCGCACCCGACCGGCTGATCGCGGCGCGTTCAAGGCGGCCCGGCACCGGCTGGACCCGGCCGAGCGCGGCAAAGGTCGCCTTGGGGTCGCCGCCGGTCGCAATCACCAGCCCCGCAGCAACCAGCGCATTGGCCGCCTGATAGGCCCCGATCAGCGGCAGATCGATGCGCGTGTCACCAAAGGCACCGCCAATCGCCAGCGTCTGGCCCAGATGCGTTGGCGTGCGCGAGACGATGCGGATTTCTTCGCCGCCCGCGCCCACGCGCGTTAGCGCCAACCCGCGCGCCTTGGCGACATCAACAAAGGCTGCCGACGCCGGATCATCGGCCCAGACAATAAGCGCGCCATCGTCGGCCACCACTTCGGTCGCCAGTCGCAGCTTGGCGGCCAGATAAGACTCCATCGTGCCGTGATAATCTAAATGGTCACGGCTGAGATTGGTAAAGGCCCCCGCAGCGACGCGCAGTCCTTCGGTGCGATATTGGTCGAGACCGTGACTGGAGGCTTCGAACGCCGCGTGGGTGATCCCTTCGCTGGCCAGCCCACTCATATTGGCAAGGAAAGTGACGATGTCGGGCGTCGTAAGCCCGGTCGCGACACGGTCCTGCCCGGTGGTCACACCCAACGTGCCAATAGACGCCGCCGGGTGCCCCGCGATGCGCCACAGCTGGCGCGTAAGCTCGACAGTAGAGGTTTTGCCGTTGGTGCCGGTCACCGCGACGCAAGTTGCAGGAAAGCGTTCAAAGAAGCGCGCCGCGATGCGGGCGAAGGCACGGCGCGGCTCTGGCTCGGCGACATGGACCGCACCGCTGACTTGCGCTTCGGGCCGCGCCACTACCGCAATGGCACCCGATGCAACCGCAGCGGCAATATAATCTTCGCCATTGAACCGGGCACCGCGAAAGGCGCCAAAGATGCTGCCGGGCGCAACCTTCCTATGGTCGATGGCTAATCCGGTAACCGGCGCGTCGGCGGCGGTTCCGGCGCTGTCTCCGATCAGCGCCTCCAGCCGCATTATTCCTGTTCCTCCGCGCGGTTCTTCCACAAGAGCGGGGTAAGGTCCGACACGTCAACGTCGCGGCTTGCATCGGGGATTACGCCCAGCATTGGCCCGGCGCGCATCACCACCTTGCGCACCACCGGCGCGGCTGTCCAGCCGGCTGTGCGCTGTCCCGAGCTATAGGCATTGCCCTTGGGCCGGTCGATCATCGCGACCACCACATAGCGCGGATTATCCATCGGGAAAGCGGCAGCAAAGGTCGCAACCACCGAGCTGCGATTATAGCCGCCGACGCCCGGCATTTCGGCCGACCCAGTCTTACCGCCAACGCGGAAGCCCGGCGCATCGGCTTGTTTGCCGGTGCCGTCGACAACGATCATGCGCAGCAACTGGCGCATCCGCGCGCTGGTTGAAGGTTTGAAAACCTGACGACCTTTGGGCAGCGCGCCGTCGCGGCGCAGCAGCGTGGCCGGGCGCCAAACGCCGCCATTGACGAGCGCGGCATAGGCGCTGGCGAGGTGCAGCGGGGTGACCGCAATGCTGTGGCCATAACCGACGGTCATATTGGTCAGCCGTCCCCAGCTCTTTGGCCAGATGGGTTTGGCCCGTTCCTTGATCTCGATATGCGGGCGATTGCGGAATTCGAGCTGCTGATAGACGCGTTGCATCCTTTCAACGCCTAGATCGTCGGCAATCCGCGCGGTCACGATGTTCGACGAATACATCAGCATTTCAGGAACATTGAGCCAGCGCCCCTGCGAGTGCAAGTCACGGATCTGGTGGCCTGCAATGGCCAGCGGCTTAGTCGCGTCATAGCGGCGCGCCATGCTGGTGACAGTCCCTGCATCGATGGCGGCGGCAACAGTGATCGGCTTGAACGTCGAGCCCAGCTCGTAAAGATTGTGCGTCATTGCATTGCGCCTTGAACCGAGCGCACTTTCGCCAACCTTGTTTGAATTGAACGTGGGCAGCGAGGCCATGGCCATCACTTCGCCGCTGTTGGCGTCCAGAATGACCCCTGCGCCGCCCACGGCTTCCAAATTGGTCACGGCCGATCCCAGCTCGCTTTCCAACACCGCCTGCACCCGCGCATCAATGGACAGCGCCAGCGGCTCGCCGCGTTGCGCGGCATCGCTGAGCCGTTCGTCGAACGCGCCCTCGATACCCATCACGCCGCGACCGTCGGCATTGGTAAAGCCCAAAATGTGCGAAGCCAGTGACAATTGCGGATAGAGCCGGTCCTGCTCGCGCGGATAATCAAAGCCGATCTCGCCAATGGCATTCACGGCCTTCACCTGTTCGGGAAGAGCGCGGCGACGGATATAGGTCGATTTGCCGCCCGTCAGTTTGGCGCGGACCGACGCATAGGTCATGTCCGGAAAGATGCGTACTAGCTCCGCCGTCAGAAAGTCCGGATCGTTCAGCAGCTTTGCCGGGTCAACCCGAATGGCATAGGCATTGATGGTGCGTGCCAGCGGCATGCCGTTGCGGTCCACAATATCGCCGCGCGCCGGGATGCCGGCATGCAGGCCGCCTGCACCACGCGCCGGACCATCGAACAGTCCGACAAACATCAGCCGCGCCGCGATCAACAGCATAATCGCCCCGAACATCAGCATCAGGACCATCAAGCGCTGTTGCGCCGTGATCAGATGTTTTTGCCGGATGCCTGCCGTGCGGACGCGGACGGGACGGATGACGATGCTGTTCATTGGGCTGCCGGATTTCCAGTCCGGCCCGCCACGGCTTTATCGCGTGGCCGCAAACTATCTGGCGCCAATAGCTTGTCATCGATCAGCGCCAGCTTGGCGGCATGCCGTTTGGCAACAGCCGCAGGACTGGCATCGTTGGCCTCGGGTGGTTGCACAGCGACGCTGACCGCAGCGTTCGACAGGTCAACCGGGGAAACCATGGCCATCAACACCGGAGCGACCTCGTTCGCTCCCCGCGCGCGGGGCAGCCCGTCTAGTGATGCAAGCTGGCGCTCACCGGCCAGATATTGCTCAGCAACCGGTGCCGCATAGCCAAAATTGTCAGCGTTCCAGCGCTCTAGCTGCCGCATCGATGCCCTTACCGCATACTCATTTTCAAGATAGCGGATCGCATCGCGCGAATTGGCAATGTCGCGGTTTACCTGCGCCAGCTCGCTGCGCGTCGCCGCGACATTAACCGACAGCAGATACAATATCATCGCGAAAATCAGCACGATCAGGACAAGGCCTATGCCTTGCAATTTGCGGGCAGCCATCAGCATGGGGACGTCTCCTTGGCTTGATTGGTCAAAGTCCAGGCGGGGGCATTGGTGCGCACGGCCGACCGCAGCGTTGCGGAGCGTGCGCGCGGGTTTCGCGCAAGTTCGGCGGTGCCGGGCCGCACCTTGCGGGCGGGCGGTGCAAAGGTGGCGGTCCGGCGCGAAGGGATCGACTGCGGCAAATGGCGCGACCCTTGCCCTTCTCCGCCCGAACGCTCTTTCAGAAACTGCTTCACAATACGGTCTTCCGTGCTGTGGAAACTGACCACCGCTAGCCGTCCGCCAGGGCGCAGCAGCCGTTCGGCGGCATCAAGTCCGGCGACGAGTTCGTCGATTTCGCCGTTGATGTGGATGCGGATGGCCTGAAAACTGCGCGTCGCGGGATCCTTTGGCGCGCCGGGCGGGTGGCGCAGCGCGCTGCGAACCACCTGCGCCAGCTCGGCGGTGCGACTGAGCGGGCGCGCAGCAACAATAGCGCGCGCAACGCGGCGTGACTGGCGTTCGTCGCCATAATGGAAAAGCACGTCCGCTATGGCGTTCTCATCGGCGCGGTTCAGCCACTCGGCAGCAGTTTCGCCCGCCCGGCTCATCCGCATGTCGAGCGGACCATCATTCTGAAACGAAAAACCACGATCGGGCTGGTCGAGCTGCATGGACGACACGCCGATATCGAACACGATGCCGTCGGCTGCATCCAGCCCGTGCGCAGCAGCCAGCTTGTCCACTTCGGCAAAGCGGCCTGCCATCAACGTCAGCCGCCCCGCGCTTTCGGCCACCAGCGCTTGCCCGGCGGCCAGTGCATCGGGATCGCGGTCGCAGGCAAAGACGGCGGCACCGGCGGCCAGCATGGCGCGCGTATAGCCGCCCGCGCCAAAGGTTGCGTCAACATGGCGCTCGCCGGGGGCAATGGCGAGCGCGGCGATCACTTCGTCGCACAGGACCGGGATGTGCGGCATGGCGTGCATCACCGGCCGACGCTTTCCGCGAGGACTTCGGCGGCGATTTCACGCAAATCCGGATCGGCTTCGGCGCAATCGACCAGCCGTGCCACCGACCAGATTTCAAACCGCTTGCCCGCACCCACAAAGGCAGTTGGGCCGCTAACACCGCATCGACGCTTATGCGTTGCCGAGGGGCTGAAACGGCCGCTACCATCGAGCACATAGGATTCAATCCAGCTGAACCGCTTTTTGAACTCAGCATCTTCGTCGAATGGAACGCGCAAGTCGCGTGCCTCGGCGCGCTGGATTTCAATCTCACCGAGTAGCCGATCATATTGATCCTGCCCGAACGCGGTCAGGCAGGGCAATTTGTCATGGTAACCGACCCACAAGATGCGATCCTTGCGCTCACCGATTTCGGGCACGCTGTTGCGCATGGCGGCCGGCACAGCGACGCGGCCCTTTCCGTCGATCACGGCAAAGCTGGTTCCCGAGTAAAGTCCCGGTGTCACCAAGGCCACGTCCGCTCCCCCGATCCGTCCAGCGCAACGGGCAAAACTTCCCCCAGCGCAGAATCGTGCACGTTCTGCGGCGACTCACTGGGATGGAGAATGCCCCTCTCCGAACACTTGCCTATCAGTTGTAGATTGGGGAGAAAAGGGGAAAGTTAGGTAAAATTGGGGTTGCAAGCCCATTTTATCCACATTTTGTCGGCTTGGGCCAATCAATTTCGGTCCAAAGCCATGAAACGCCGATTTGGCGTGGCTTGAACGAACGCATAATCAATGAATTAGGCACGCCTCAGGCGGCGATGCGGACTTATCGCCAGGTGGGGCGCAATCCCCAACGGACGACGCCCTGGGGCTGATTCAATTGGTCCGCTACCCATTCAATATTGTCGGATCGGCGCAGATGCGACGCCCAAAGTGGCTCGGGCCGCCATAACGGATCGAACAACATGTCGGCATCGGCCAACACAATCGCGGTGCCACGACCGATGCGGCAAAACGCCATGCTGTACCTTTGATCTGGCAGGCGGCCTGCCCCGCGGCAGTTGTGCGGCAGCACAGAAAAATGCCCGGAGGAATGCAATTCGATCCGCCTCCCAAGATTTTTCACTACGGCAACACCTGCACTTGTGCTGTCAGGGGCGGGGGCATCCAGGCGCAAACCCCAATGATCCAACAATGGTGTCAACAGGCTGGTGACTGGTGGATTGCGTGCATCCCCAAATGGATGTGGCGGCGGCCAACCGGACAAGGCGTCTGCCAGCATGACGGCCCGGCCCCCGCCGCGGACGAACCGGTCGATCTCGACAAGTGCCTCCGGCGGCAGCGCGGGTGGGTGCGCGAGCAGCAAACGATCGTTTGTGTTCAGCGACCCCGCCACCAAAGTATCGGCGAGAACCAATGGCCGCGAAACCCGTTTGCGCAAGGCGACCACCGCGGCGGAATCGACAAAGGCACCTTCCAACAGTTCACCGCCGGTCCAAGTCCGTAGCGGCAAACCTGAGAGCATGATGGTCTTGCCGGACTGCTTCGCCCATCGATCGGTATAGGCAGCGCCCAAGACAACATGTGCTCCCAGCCACCAGATTGCCGCCAACAGCACCATGATCGCTGCGCGCAGCCCAGCGCGACGGCGCACCAAAGCCCGCCAAAGCAATCTCATCGATGTCAGCCAGATCAGGCTTGCGAGGGCAAGCACCGCCAACTGCGGCCACTGAGTCATGGGCACACCACCCAACACCAGCCAGGCTAGGATAATCAGGGCTGCGGTCGGTAGCAGCACCGCCGCAAAAGCGCCGACTTGACGAAACCTGCTGGACAGGACCAGAGGGGCTGCGGCCAGTGGCAAGGTTGGTAGCAACAGAGCCGCATCGAGCCGCCCGAGCGCCGCGCCGCCGCCCAGCCAAAAGCCGAGCCCAACCGCCAGCAAAGCATAAAGAATGATACCGATCAGCCGCCAAGCCGGTACGGCGGGGGCGGAAACCTTCACCGCTGCGGCGGACGAGCCGGGGTGAGCGCTGGATCCGGGGCAAGATCGGGAACTGTTGTCCCGGCAGCAGGCGGCGGGGCAGCCTTGGGTTCTTCAGGCGCTTCGGTGTCGGGCTGCACGCCCAGCTCGACGAGCGGCTGGTCTGCCTTTACCTCTTCTTTTACTGCCGGATCGGATACGGCCGCTTTCTCGGACGTGCGGTCAGCGGTGCGATTGCCGATGATCTCCGCGAGCCCGACCAGCAGCAGCACCGCTACCACTCCGCCGACCCCCACCTGCAACCGGCGGACGGTGTCGCCCGTCCGGGGCGGTTGGATTTGCGGGGGCGTCGTCATGCCTTGTTCAACCCCTTCGCGGCCAGCCAGTCATTGTTGTACAGTGTCGAGAGGTAGCGAAAGCCGGTATCGCACAAAATGGTCGCAATGCGCTTCCCAGGACCCAAATCGCGCGCAAGCGCCATTGCCCCGGCCACATTGATGCCCGTTGACAGGCCGAGACATAGCCCCTCTTCGGCCAGCAACCGGCGCACGACAGCCAGCGCCTCGGCATCGGAAATGCGGTATTGCGTATCGATGGGAGCGCCATCCAGATTGGCAGTGATCCGGTTCTGGCCGATACCTTCAGCGACACTGCTGCCCTCCGCGCGCAGTTCACCGCAGCGGTAATAGTTATAAAGACCCGCCCCATGCGGGTCAGTTAGCGCAATGACGACGTTGGGATTGCGCGCTTTGAGCCCCATGCCGACGCCCGCCAACGTGCCGCCAGTGCCGACCGCGCATGTGAAACCATCAACCTGCCCGTCCATTTGCTGCCAGATTTCCTCGGCAGTACCAACGACGTGGGCCTTGCGGTTGGCGATATTGTCGAACTGGTTGGCCCAGACGGCATTTTCCGTTTCCTCGGCTATCCGGCGCGAGGTATGAACGAAATGGCCGGGATTGGCGAAGGGTGCAGGCGGCACCAGCACCAGTTCGGCCCCCAGCGCGCGCAGCGTGTCCATCTTTTCACGGCTTTGCGTGTCGGGCATCACGATAATCGTCTTGTACCCCAGCGCATTAGCCACCAGCGCAAGGCCGATACCGGTGTTGCCAGCCGTTCCTTCGACGATGGTGCCACCCGGCTTGAGCGCGCCGCGCTCTTCGGCGTCGCGAACAATATACAGCGCGGCGCGATCCTTGATCGATGCGCCGGGGTTGGCAAATTCGCATTTGGCCCAGATTTCGCAGCCCGTTTCCCGGCTTGGCCCGTTAAGGAGTACGAGCGGCGTGTTGCCGATCAGATCGAGCGCATTGCGACTTATCAACATGCTCCCTGTGTAGGCAGTGGAGGCCCTGCCCGCAAGTCCGCCACTCACCGAAGACCTGTTGCATTAGAGACTGTATATCATTACGGGGCTGCCATTCTCCTCACTCCCAAACAGGATTTTCGAAGATGAAGTCGCTTGCCTCGCTCCCCCTACTCACCCTTGGCCTTATCGCGGCGCCCGCCGCCGCAGCCCAGTCCAGCGCGCGCAGCGACGGCGATGATTTCCATACCGATCCCGAAATCATCATCACCGCGCCATATGTCCGCAGCCTCGACATTTTGGGAAATGTCTCGGTGGTCGAAGGCGACGAGCTGGCGCGCGATTTGCGCGGGCAGATTGGGGATTCGCTGACGCGTCAGGCCGGGGTATCGGCCACCAGTTTCGCTCCGGGGGCGTCGCGCCCGGTGCTGCGCGGATTCCAAGGGGAGCGTGTGCGCGTCTTGACCGATGGCATTGGTGCCATCGACGTATCGAATACCTCGGCCGATCATGCTGTTACCATTGACCCCTTGACCGTCGAGCGCGTCGAAATCTTGCGCGGGCCCGCCGTGTTGCTGTTTGGCAGCCAGGCCATTGGCGGCGCGATCAACGTGTTTGACAGGCGAATCCCGCGCGCTGTGCCCGCCGATCATGTCCATATCGATGCAATCGCCGGTTTTGGTACAGCGGCCGATGATCGTAGTGCCGGCGCGTCGATCGACATTGCCCTGACACCCAAACTCGTCGCACATCTGGATGGCAGCTGGCGCGAAACCGACGACCTGCGGATTGGCGGATTTACCCTGTCACCGCAACTGCGCGCCGATGTGCTGGCGCTGGCCGACGAGGAAGAAGGCGAAGGCGAGCTGGAGGAGGCCGCAGAACTTCGTGAAACGGCCGCCCAGCGTGGACGCGTTGGCAACACAGCTAGCCGCACATGGACGGCCGCAGGCGGCCTTGCGTTTATCGACGAGGGCGGCCAGCTGGGCATTTCGCTGAGCCATTTCGACAGCCGCTATGGGGTGCCAACGCGCCCTGGTGTCGCGCATGCACATGATGGCGGCGAAGAGGAAGAAGGCGAAGAACTGGTCAGCATCGGCCTGGAACAATGGCGCGTTGATGTGCGCGGCGAGGTCGAGCTGGGCGACGGGTTTTTCGAAAAGCTGCGCATCCGCGGCGGTTTTGCCGATTATGAGCATACGGAATTTGAAGGCGACGAAGTTGGTACCCGTTTTACCAATCAGGGAATTGAGGCGCGCGCTGAGCTGGCGCAGGCTGATCGCGGCGGTTGGCGCGGCGCGTCGGGGCTACAATATTTTTCGCGCGATTTCGACGCCATCGGGGCAGAAGCCTTTGTGCCGCCCAATCTGACCGAGCAGTTCGCCATATTCACGCTGCAGGAATGGACTTTGGGTGCATTGGGAATCGAGGCTGCGGCCCGTTATGAGGCGACGTCCGTCGAGGCCAACACGATTGGCATCCGGCGTAGTTTCGGGGCTTTCTCAGGGGCACTGGGAGCGAGCTATGACCTTGGCGAGCGTTCCAAAATTACCCTGTCTGTGTCACGTGCCGAGCGCGCACCGTCAGGGGAGGAACTCTTCTCTGACGGGCCCCATATCGCGACACAGGCCTTTGAAATCGGCGACCCGGACTTTGACAAGGAAGAAAGCTGGGGTGCGGAAGCCTCACTCAAGCTGCGCGGTGACCAGTTCAATTTTTCTCTGACTGGCTATTACAATTGGTTCGACGGCTTCATCTTTGCCGATGCCACCGGCGGTGAAGCAGATGATTTGCCCGTCTTTCAATATCGTCAGCAGGACGCCCGCGTATGGGGGTTCGAGGCAGAAGCCAGCGCCCGCGTTGCGCAGTTTGCGGGCTTCAACCTGAACGCCGATGTCGTCGCCGACATGACGCGCGCAAAAATCCGTGGCGGTGATTTCCTGCCCCGCATTCCCGCGTTGCGGGTGTTGGGCGGTCTTGAACTCCAGGGTGAGCAGCTCGATTTGCGCGGCGAAGTCGAATGGACCGACGACCAGAACCGCGTTGCGGCGTTTGAGAGTGCAACCCAAGGCTTCACGCTGGTCAATGCGTCAATCGCTTGGCGCCCGCTGACGAACCGTGACAATCTCACATTGACGCTTTCGGCGAACAACATCTTTGACGTGAATGCCCGACGGCACGCCAGCTTCACCAAGGATTTTGTGCCGCTGGTGGGCCGCGATATCCGCGTATCGGCGCGGGTCAGTTTCTAGAAACGAAATGGCAGGCGATCAGGGCAATTTTCCGATCGCCTGCCAGTAAATGGCGGTGGCGGCAGCATAGGCTCCAACATGTTCCCATGCCTGCTGCGGCACTTTGTCCAAGTCCACCTTGGCATCCAGAAAGCCGGTGATGATGGCTTCAATCTGGGCCTCGCTGATGTCTTCTTCCAGCGTCGGATTGGTGCGGCCCGGGCCGAAATCGAGCGCCTTGTCGATTACCGTGTTGGCCAGACCCGCCTTGGCCAGCTCAGGGATCAACCAGCCGCGCGAGATTTCAGAGAGGACGATGTCGAAATAGGCCAGATTTTGCGCCTCGTCATAGCCAGCTTCCTTGGCGCAAGCCGCGACCGCGTCGTTGAGCGTGCCTTCCAACCGTTTGCGCGCAGCATCGTCGCCCTGCGTCATCGCAATGGCGAGCTCCGTCCGATACTCCGGCGTGGTCCGGTTCACGGCACAGGACGGGTCGGCAGCGAGCAAGGGCAAGGGCGCGAACGCCGTCACCGCAGCGGCCAACAAACGATGCTTCAACTTCATTCGGGCAATTCCTTTGGGCCGAAAGATCACAGCATGGCCATCCCGCCATTAACATGCAATGTCTGGCCGGTGACGTAACCGGCCTCGCGGCTGGCCAGATAGACCACCGCAGCACCAATATCGCCCCCCTCCCCCATTCGGCCCATCGGGATGCGTGCGTTGAGAGCGTCTTTTTGCGCATCGGGCAAGGCGTCGGTCATCGCCGAGGTGATAAAGCCCGGCGCCACGCAGTTGACCGTAATTCCCCGGCTGGCCAGTTCCTGCGCGATCGCTTTGGACATGCCAACCAGTCCCGCCTTGGACGCCGCATAATTGGCCTGCCCCGGATTGCCCGTTGCGCCGACAACGCTGGTGATCGAGATGATGCGGCCAAAGCGCGCCTTCATCATCGGCTTGGCGGCGGCACGGGCAAGGCGAAATGCGGCTTCCAGATTGACACGGATGACGTCATGCCATTCGTCATCCTTCATCCGCATGAGCAGATTGTCGCGCGTCACCCCGGCATTATTGACAAGAATGTCGAGGTGACCGCCCAACGCATCAACCGCAGCAGGCACCAGCGCATCTACCGCTGCGCCATCGGACAGGTTGCAGGGCAGCGCAACATGTTCACCGCCAAGGCTGTCACGAAAGGCTGCCAGCTTTTCGCCGTTGGAGCCGGATACCGCAAGGCGCGCGCCCTGCGCCGCGAGTGCGTGGGCAATGGCACTGCCAATTCCCCCTGAAGCGCCGGTAACAAGAGCGGTCATGCCAGTGAGGTCAAACATTTACATTCCTTTTTACGCTCTGACGAAAAATGGCGGAAAACGGGGTAACTTCACACTGGATTGCAGGTCAGTGCCGAAGATCCCGCTGCGCTAAAGGTACAATAGATACCGTCAAACGCAGCGAAACTGTATCCTTTGTATCTTTGGTGAATTTGACCGAACGCACGCCTCCCCCATAGTCGTGCCATAGCTGACGTTACGTCACGATTGCCGCTGTAGGAAAGCGGCTTTTCAGGCTGCTTATTGCTGGTTGGCGTCTTGATTGGGGCAGTCACGCCGCTTTTCGCATTCAATCAACACGCCCAGCGCCTCGGCTTCTTCATAGCGACCGTTGCTGATATAATATTCGGCCAAATCGTAGCGCGCCTCTTCGTCGCCATTGGCGACGCGGCGCTGAAGTTCGGCGACATTGGCATCATCATTGGTGAAGTTGCTGCCCGACACCTTGTCATCGGCGCGATAGATGACGTCATTGCATGCCGTCAGGCCGCAAAGGGCGATAGCAAAGAAAATCGGTAACCGACGCCGGTTCATTGTGCCCCTTTTGGTGCGGCTGCGCCTCGCCACGATCACAATGCCTTGAGCAGCGTTTCGATGTCATCCATCGTAACGATGCTCCTGGTTTCAACCTCCCCCACTGCGCTGCGTTTCACCATCGGGCCCAGCACCTTACCCCCGAATTCGATGAACTGTTCGACGCCAGCAGCCTCCATCGCCGCGACACTTTCGCGCCAGCGAACCCGGCCGCACACTTGCTCGACGAGCCGGCGTGTAATGTCCGCGGGTTCGCTGACCGGCGCGGCCGTGACATTGGCAAAAACGGGAACCACTGGCGCGCCGGGCGGATGCTCGGCCAGCGCTGCAGCCATGGCATCGGCGGCGGGCTGCATCAGCGGGCAATGGAAAGGTGCGCTGACCGGCAACGCGATCCCGCGTTTGAAGCCATGTTCCTTGGCTGCCGCAATGGCCCGCTCTATCGCACTGGCGTCGCCAGAGATTACCACTTGCGTGGGATCATTGTCGTTGGCGACGGAGCATACCTCACCGGCGGCCGAAGCATCTGCGAGCGCTTGCGCAGCGTCGAGCCCGCCACCAAGCAGCGCCGCCATCGCGCCAACACCGACGGGAACGGCCGCCTGCATCGCCTGCCCGCGCCGTTTGAGTAACCGTGCGGTGGTGGCCAGATCAAATGCGCCCGCCGCGCACAGCGCGCTATATTCGCCCAGACTATGCCCCGCGACGAAGCTGGCTTTACTGGCCAAGGTCACGCCGCCCTCCACCTCCAACACCCGCAGCGTTGCGATAGCGTTGGCCATGATCGCGGGCTGGGCATTTTCCGTGAGCGTAAGTTGATCGTCAGGTCCCTCGCTCATCAAACGAAAGAGATGCTGCCCAAGGGCATCGTCAACCTCCTGAAACACCGCGCGCGCGGCGGGCGAGGCATCGGCAAGCGACTTGCCCATGCCCACGCTTTGACTGCCCTGTCCCGGAAAAATAAATGCACGCATGCTTGGCGACCCCATAAATTTTGTGCCCGCCCCTTAGCGCGCATCAGCCGCCATGCAAGCCGAAGGGCACAATCTTGTTGTCCGCGTCATGGCCGATGTCGGCGCGGCCCAGCCAGGCAATGCCATTTTTGCTGCACCAATGCTGCGCAATATCCGCAGGCTCCATGCCGAATGGACGGTCATTCTCGGGAACCGCGCTGACGCGGCCCAACCGCAGCCCGGCGAGGCCGCGCGAGGCCAATACGGTCGTGACATGGAACATCGCGCGGTCGAAGGCATAGAGATGTTCGCTGACTTCCTCGACCATCAGGACATGGCCCGCAAGATCGGGTTCAAGCGGCGTGCCGAGCAGCATCGACAGCGTTATCAGGTTGAAGGCGGCAACGCGTTCACCGGGCTGGATGCTGGCATCGACCAGCCCCGGATCGCGGCTTACCAGCCAGTCGAGCGCGCGGGTGACGGCGGCATCGCCCCCTTCGCGGCGGATGTCGGCGAGCAACGGCCCGTGGGCGACATGGTCGAAACCGTCACGATAAAGCGCGGCAAGGATATTGCCCTGATCGCTGAAACCCAAAAATGCTTTGCCGCGCGCCACGGGCTGCATCGCGGCAACGGCATCTTCGGCAATGCGGCAGGCGCCATAGCCGCCGCGCGCAAACCAGATGGCGTCGATGTCAGGCCGGTTCGCCATTGCGACCAGAGCGTCGCGGCGCAGATCATCGGATCCAGCAAAATGCCCATGGGTTGCAAAACATTGGTCGGCGATGACCAGCTCGACGCCCGGATGCGTCAGGCGAGCAAGCGCGGTCACAGCCTCTGCATCGTCGGCCGTTATCGGGGCGGCAGGGGCGACTATTCCAATTCGCACGCCGTTCATCCCCCTTTGCTTGCCAAGCTGCACTGCCCGCCATATCGCCCGCCGCATGAGCGATGACAAATCCTATTTCTTTTGTGGCATCGGCGGATCGGGCATGCTGCCGCTGGCACTGATCGCAAAGGCGCGCGGCGCGCAGGTGGCGGGGTCAGACCGCAGCCGCGATCAGGGCCGGTCGGCCGAGAAATTCGCCTGGATCGAGGCGCAGGGCATCGCCCTGCACCCACAGGACGGCAGCGGCATCGCCGAAGGGCAGCTGTTTGTCGCCTCGGCGGCGGTCGAAGATAGCGTGCCCGATGCCGCTGCCGCCGCCGCATGGGGCCTGACGCGGATGACCCGTGCGCAGCTTAACGCCAGTTTCTTCAACGCCGCAACGCGCGGCATCGGCATTGGCGGGACCAGCGGCAAATCGACCGTGACGGCGATGGTGGCGTGGCTGCTGCACAGCGCGGGACTTGCCCCGACGGTGATGAACGGCGCGGTGATGCGCAATTTTGCCAGCGATGCCGACCCCTTCACCAGCGCGTTGATCGGCGGCGCGGCCAATTATGTCAGCGAGGTCGATGAAAGCGACGGGTCGATTGCGCTCTACCGGCCCGACATTGCCGTAGTGACCAACATCAGCCTGGATCACAAATCCCTCGACGAACTCCACATGCTGTTCGGCGATTTTGCCGCCCGCGCCCGCACGGCGATCGTGAACGCCGATGATCCTGAAAGCGCGCCGCTCATCACTGACAAGAACGTCACTTTCGGCTTTGCCGACACAGCAACGCTGCGCGCCAGCGACTATACCGCGCTGCCAAACGGCTGCCGCTTCACGCTCCACGCCGATGGCAACAGCTGCGACGTCCGGCTGAAGATGCCGGGACGGCACAATGTCGCCAATGCGCTGGCGGCACTGGCGGTGGCGCGCGCGCTGGGTTTGCCGATGGGCGATGCGGTTGCCGCGCTGGCGGACTTCGCCGGGATCGCGCGGCGCTATGAAGTGATCGGCACTGCGAACGGCATCACGATAATCGACGATTTCGCGCACAATCCCGACAAGGTCGCCGCGACGCTGGCCGCCGCCGCCGAGCTGCCGGGCCGCGCGCTGATCTTCTTCCAGCCGCACGGCTATGGCCCGCTCAAACAGATGGGCAAGGAATTGGCAGCCAGTTTCGCCGCCGGGATGCGCGCGGACGACCGGCTGTGGGTTTGCGACCCTGTTTATTTTGGTGGCACGGTGGACCGCAGCGTCGGCAGTGCAGCGTTTGTCGCGGACATTGGGGCGCAGGCGACCTATCTGCCAACACGCGAGGCGTGCGGTGCAGCGATGCTGGCAGAAGCACGGGATGGCGACCGCATTTTCGTGCTGGGTGCGCGCGATGATACGCTGACCGACTTTGCCAAGGAACTGTTAAGCGGTTTGGCGTGATTTGCTCAGCTTTCGCTTGCGTTTCGGCCAAGAATCGCTAATGGCCCCCGCTTCGGGGCGCAGCCTTTGCTGTCGCCCCGTTTGCTTTGCACCAATTTCGCAAGGCTTTGACGACAGCCGGAGGGGGACTGCGATTGGCGCAGAACCAGCGATCGGCCAAATATAAGGAAGCGCGACCATGCCGTTTTACGAGCATGTCTTTATCGCGCGTCAGGATCTGTCGCAGACACAGGTCGACGCGCTGGCGGAAACCGCCACCAAAGTGGTCACCGACGATTTCGGTGGCAAGGTCCACAAGACCGAGACCTGGGGCCTGAAGCAGCTGGCCTATAAGATGGAAAAGAACCGCAAGGGCCATTACGCGATGCTCGCCATCGAAGCCCCCGGTGCTGCCGTCGCCGAACTCGAGCGTCAGGCCGCCATCAGCGAAGACATCATCCGCTGGCTCACCATCCGCGTCGACGAACTGGAAGCCGGTCCGTCGGTGATGATGCGCAAGGGCAGCGATCGTGGTGGGCGCGGCCGTGGCCGTGACCGCGACGGCGAAGAATAAGGATAGCAGCACATGGCACGACCATTTTTCCGCCGCCGCAAGACCTGCCCCTTCAGCGCGAAGGATGCACCGGCAATTGATTATAAAGACGTCCGCCTGCTCCAGGGTTACCTGTCGGAGCGCGGCAAGATCGTCCCGTCGCGGATAACCGCGGTTTCCACCAAGAAGCAGCGCGAGCTGGCCCGTGCGATCAAGCGCGCGCGCCACATCGGCCTGCTGCCCTATGTCGTTCAGTAAGGAGTAGAGTCGATGGAAGTCATTCTGCTCGAACGCGTCGAAAAGCTGGGCGGTATCGGCGATGTCGTCACCGTGAAGAACGGTTTCGCACGCAATTACCTGCTGCCCAACAACAAGGCGCTGCGCGCCAATGAGCGCAACCGCGCGCTGTTCGAAACCAACCGCGCCAAGATCGAGGCCGACAACGCCGAACGCCGCACCGCGGCGCAGGCGCGTGCCGGCGACGTCGAAGGCAAGGAAGTCGTGCTGATCCGTCAGGCGTCGAACACTGGCCAGCTCTATGGCTCGGTTTCGGTGCGCGACATCGTCGATGCGCTGGCCGCCGATGGCGTGACTGGCGTCACCAAGGCGATGGTTGAACTCGACAAACCGATCAAGGCGCTGGGCATGTCGGACGTGCGCGTCCGCCTGCACCCCGAAGTGGTGGTGACGGTGACCGTCAACGTCGCCCGCTCGCCGGAAGAAGCCGACCTGCAGAAGCAGGGCATCGACGTCATCCAGGCGATGTTTGAGGAAGACCAGGCGGAAGCTGCGGCGAACGCGCTGGAACCCGACAGCGAAGATGAGGGTGCGGACGAAGCGGCCGACGCCGCCCCGGCCAAGGACGAAGCCGAAGCCTGATTCAGGCCAGGCTACCGAAGGAAATGGGGCTCCTGATCACGCGATCGGGGGCCCCTTTTCTTTAAATCTGGACGCTTCCCTCGACGACGGTCACACAATCCCCGCCAACGAAAATGTCGCCGCCATCAAACCGGATGTTGATCACGCCGTCCCGGCCAATTTCGCGGCCCTGGCTCGCGCGATAGTCCGCACCGCCCGTCCCTGACCAACGGCGATAGGCGGCGACCGCACCATTCCCGCTGCCGCACACCGGGTCTTCGGCAATGCCATCAGCTGCGGCAAAGCTGCGCACGACAGCATCGCCATTCGCCAGCCGCGCAAAAACGGTTTGCCCGGTGGTGCCATGCG
The DNA here is from genome assembly GCF_057220455.1 of Sphingopyxis sp. sgz302558. Classification (NCBI taxonomy): domain Bacteria; kingdom Pseudomonadati; phylum Pseudomonadota; class Alphaproteobacteria; order Sphingomonadales; family Sphingopyxidaceae; genus Sphingopyxis; species Sphingopyxis sp. sgz302558. The sequence goes on from NZ_JBXPUZ010000003.1 coordinate 237,703, forward strand.
CGCGGTCATAGGCGGCGAGCGCGGTCAGGTCGGGCGTCAGACCGCGCACCGCCGCCTCGTCCGCCAGCTCTATGATCACCCAGCGCGGTCCAACATTGACGATCTGCGGCGGCCCAAGAGGAAGCGTCCCAAGCGCCGCGCCGAGTGCATCGGCGCTCGGTGCGGAGTCAATTTGCGGCGGCGGCAGGCGGAATTCGAGGCCCGCACCGCCCACTCCGATTTCAACCAGCCCTACCGCGCATTGCTGGACGAGTTTGCCTCCGCGCGGTGCCGCCAGCCCCGCCGCGATTACCGCATGCGCGCTGCCCAGCGTCGGATGCCCGGCAAAAGGGAGCTCGCTCTTGGGTGTGAAAATGCGCAGGCGATAGTCCGCCGCCGGGTCTGTCGCCGGAAGCACAAAAGTCGTTTCGGACAGGTTGGTCCAATTGGCGAACTGCTGCATGGCAGCGTCCGACAGCCCCATCCCATCAAGCACCACCGCGACCGGGTTGCCCATTAACGGGACCGCTGTGAAAACATCCACCTGCATGAAGGCGCGGTTCATTCGGCTAGTCTCCGCAATAGAAAAGGGCGACCCCGCAAGGCCGCCCTTTTGTTATGCAAATTATGTCCGTTAGGCGATCAGAATTCAGCCTTAACCCGCACACCATAAAAACGCGGTGGCGACGGATATACAGCAAAGCTCGATCCCTGCTCCGGAATCGGGAACGCGGTGATGTTGTAATAGGTGTTGAAGAGGTTCTCGACATAGGCCTCGATCGAGTAACGCTCGTTAAAGGTCAAACCGACGCGAGCATTGACGATCTCGTGCCCATCATTGGCAACGAACGGCCGGGCGATTGGGGCGTTGAGCGGCACCGAATCACCCTGCATACGAAAGTCGACATGGAGCAGGCCGTCGACCGAGCTGCTCAGCTGCGGAGTCCAGGTCATCGCCCCAGTCACCACATGGCGCGGCGAATTGGTCAGCGGCCGCCCATTGTCGCTGCCGGCTGCTGGGTCGGAAACCTCGGTGTCGAGCAACGTATAGGCGAGCGAGACGATCAACTCACGGACCGGGCGGATCTGCGTTTCAACTTCAACGCCCTGCGAGCGCAAGTTTGCGAAGTTGCGGACGACGAATTGCGTCCCAGCGAATTGCAGGTTCTGATAGCCCTTCACATCCGAGCGGAAGGCCGCCAGGTTGAACTGGATTTCACGGGTGAAATTGGTCTTGATGCCGACTTCATAGGCATCAACCGTTTCATTACCGAACTCCAGATCGGTCAGTTGCGCGCCGTTACCGCCCAATACGCGGGTGTCAAAGCCCGACCGGTCGAGATTGTATCCGCCCGACTTGTAACCGCGGTCATAGCCAGCATAGGCCAGAATGTCCCCGCTCAGCTTGGCTGCCAAGCGTACCGTCCCGGTGAATTCGTTTTCGGTACGGCTGTCGCTATAGCTGCCGTTGAATTCGCTGTTCACGGTGGGATTGCAGGTCGTCAAATGGGCGAGCCCGAGCAGACCGGCGCTATTCAAAGCCGAAACATAAGGCGCGTTGGCGGGGTTGAGGAAGAAGCTACACGCCGGCACCGCGGAATTGAGGTTGGCCGTAATGTCCTTCGTTTCGCGGTTGTAACGCAAACCCAGCGTCAGATCGACCGCATCGGTGATGTTGATGATGTTGTGGGTGAAGATGGCAAATGCGTCCGTCTTGACCCGATAGTTATCAGCAATTTGACCGGCGCCGACAGGCGTCGCAGGCAGCGGGCTGTTAAACAGCGCGAAAAGCGCTGGATTGCCAGCAGCAGCGGCGGCCAGCGCCGGAGTGGTCGCCAGCGCCACCTGGCCAAACAGCGGCACGCCCGGCCCGAGGCGCCCGAACAACTGCAGGCCGGTCGGCAACGCTGCTGACCGTGTCAATCCATTGACGACGCTGTCGACAAAGATGTCAGCCTGAGCACCAAATCGAACCGTGTCAGTCAGCGTCAGAGTTTCGTTGAGGTAAAAGCCCCCGACCAACCAGTCGAGCTTGCCGTCGAAGGCTTCACCCTGAACGCGGAGTTCCTGAGTAAAGTCTTTGACGCCGGTACGATAATTGTCACGATAGGCCCGGTCGAGGCCCGTGAAATCGATGTCCTGATTACGGCGCGCATCCCAATCCCGATAGGCGGTGATCGAGGTCAGCGTGATGTCACCCAGTTCGAAATCAAACTGGCCCGACACACCCCATTCGCTAACCTGTTCCAGATAGTCGCGGCCCTGCGAAACTGCCATGGCGCGGCTGCCGCGAGTATAGGGGAGCGGAAAGCCTACGCGTCCAACGGCACCACCGGTGGCCGGGTTGGCTGACAATGCAAGTACCGCACCCGAAGCGATCCGCCCGATGGCCGTGTCAGTGTTCGTGATCGGCAGGGTCAGGCCCGATCCAGTATTGATCGCGCCGCAGCACACTTCGTCGGTCTCGGCAAAATCCGCGATCAAGCGGAATTTGACATTCTCGCCTTCCCATAGAGCCTGGCCACGCGCCCAATAGCGATCGACGTTGTTGATGTCGTTCCCACTGTTCACATCGGTGATATAACCGTCGCGGCGGCGATAGCCGCCATCCAGCCGCAACGCCAAATCTTCGCTGACCGGTCCGGTAATGCCCGCCGACAGGCTGAACGCATCATAATTGCCGTATTCAGCGCGCACATAGCCGCCAAGATCGGAGGAAGGGCCCTGCGTAATAATCGATAACGCGCCCGCAGAGGTATTGCGCCCGAACAACGTGCCCTGAGGTCCGCGCAGAACTTCGACCCGGTCGATAGGGGGAAGCTCGGCCAGGGCAACACCGGCACGACTCCGGAACACGCCGTCGACGAACACACCAACGGCAGGTTCGAATCCCGGATTATCACCAGCCGTGCCGATACCGCGGATACGGATGACCACGCCGGTCGCCGACGATTGACCAGTTGTGGTCTGCAACGATGGCGTGAGCTGTCGGATACCACGAATGTCGGTGATGCCAGCGTTCTCAAGCGCGGAGCCGCCAACCACGGAAACTGCGATCGGCACATCCTGCGACAGTTCGGCGCGGCGGGTTGCCGTCACGATGATGGCATCACCGTAATCTTCTTCGACCGCCACTTCCTCTACCGGAGCTGCTTCAGCATCCTGCGCCATAACGGCAACCGGAAACAACGTGCTGCCCAAAATGGTAGCACCGCACAAAAACTTTCCAACCTCTCGCATTATTCTCTCCATGTCTTGAACCAGAAGGGATTGTTGTATTTTATTGTTGTTGTCGCCTGCCCCTGCGCGAAGCTACGGCGAAGGTCAACGGACCTGCGCGAGGACCGTTCGGTTGAGGGCGCCAAATAGCAACCGAGCAACATATTTGTCGCGCAGCAAGAATGTCTCTGCCCGCGATTAGTAGCCCATCAAGCTCAGCACCTCCTTTCGGCTGCGCTGGTCGTCGAGGAAGCAACCGAGCAGGCGACTGGTGACCATGCCAACGCCAGGCGTGCGCACGCCCCGCCCCGTCATGCACCCGTGCTGCGCGTCGATCACCACCGCGACCCCATGCGGGTGCAAATTGTCCCAAATGCATTTGGCGACTTCGGCGGTCAGCCGTTCCTGCACCTGCAACCGCCGCGCATAACCATTCAAGACGCGGGCCAGCTTGGAAATTCCAACCACGCGGTCGCGCGGCATATACGCAATCGAGGCTTTTCCGGTAATCGGTGCCATATGATGTTCGCAGTGTGACTGGAACGGAATATCCTTCAGCAGGACCAGCTCATCATAGCCTCCGACCTCTTCAAAGGTGCGTGAAAGATGGATGGCTGGATCCTCGGCATAGCCAGAGCAATACTCGCGCCAGGCCCTGGCCACGCGCTTGGGGGTATCCAGCAGGCCTTCACGATCAGGATTATCGCCCGACCATTCGATTAGTGTTCGGACCGCCGCCGCCACTGCGTCGGGAACAATAATCTTGCCGTCATTGTCATGGCTGTCGCAGCCCATTTCGCTGTCCCTTTATGTGTCAAAATCCCGCCTCTGGTTGTCGCATTGGCGATTTGGAGGCGCGGAGCAAGTCCTTAATCGGTACAGCTGATCACAGCACAATCAAGTTGACGCTGCGGCAAAGCGGGCCCGAGCGGATAGTACCGCGATTTCGTTGCATTGGGTGCAAATGGACTTGACGCATCCGTCAACTGGGCGCAACTTTTGCGTAGATAGAGCCTGCCACGAGCGGGCCGTTGCTGGGAGTGCCGGTGGTCCCCGACGCCGGCGGGATAGGGAACAGGCTGCATTTGCCGGCCATGGCGGTCGTTGCGCGCTGCCACCCCTTCCGCACAGAGCCGTGCAAAGCGGTCTGGTCTTCCAAGCGTCTCTCCCATTGAGTTTTGGGCTTCGCGGCCGCGATTACAGCGGCCCGGATTTGGGAGGACGGACATGAAATTTAAAGCATTGCTGGGCACGTCGATGATGGCGTTGTGCCTGACTTCCCCTGCTTTCGCGCAGGACGCCGAAGAAACCGAGACCGATGCATTCGGCGGCGAAATCGTCGTTACGGCGCAGCGCCAATCGGAACGCCTGCAGGACGTGCCCATCGCCGTGTCGGCCTTCAGCGCGGAATCGCTGGAAGCGCAGCAAATCGAGAACCCGGCGGACCTGCAACTGACGTTGCCCAATATCACTTTCACCAAAACCAATTTCACCTCGTCCAGCTTTACGATCCGCGGCATCGGCGACTTGTGCGTCGGGGTCAGCTGCGACAGCGCCACCGCCATCCACTTGAACGGATCGCCGCTGGTCGGGACGCGCTTGTTTGAAACCGAATTTTTCGACCTTGAACGCATCGAAGTGCTGCGCGGGCCGCAGGGCACGCTGTTCGGCCGCAACGCAACATCGGGCGTGGTCAACGTCATCACCGCCAAGCCCAAACTGGGTGAATTTGCCGGTAGCGCCGAAGGCGAATACGGCAATTTCAACAGCATCAAGGCCAAGGGGATGATCAACATCCCGCTGGGCGATACGCTGGCTGTTCGCGCGGCGGGCTTTTACCTGAAACGCGACGGTTACACCGAAAATCTGTTCGACGGCAGCGACATTGACGGTCGCGATATGTATGCGGTGCGCGGCTCGATCCGCTGGCAGCCAAGCGACAGCACCACGCTGGATATCCTCGGATATTATTTCCGCGAGGATAGTGATCGCATGCGCATCCAGAAACAATATTGCCAGCGCGACCCAACCGGCGTTCTGGGGTGCCTTAACAACCGGCGTGATCCCGGTGTTACCAATGGGAATTCGACGTTTGTCGGCGTGCTGACCAGCGCCGAATTCTTTGCCATCCGCGGATTGCCGACGTCACTGGCGCTCGGCAGCCTGTATGGCCCGGATTCGCTGGCGGGTTTCGTCAGCCCCGCCGATCCGCGTGTGGTCAATACTGACTTCACGCCCGAATATTTCTCTGACGAATTGCAGATCGAGGGACGGCTGGAGCAGAATCTGGGCGCGATCAACGTGTCGCTGGCTGGTATCTATCAGAAAGCCCGCGTCGACAGTCGCCAGGATTACAACCTGTCGGTGCAGAACCGTTCCTTCTTCACGCCTGCGCTGACCAACTTGCAAGCGCTGGCGACAGGCGCTGGCGGGCCAGCGCTGGCCGCCTATTTAAACCCGATCCGGGCGGCGCTGATCCCAGGCGGGCCGACGGGCAACCTTTGCACCTCGGACACCGACCCGACTGGGCTTGGTTCCTATGGCGGCAACAGCATCTGCAGCCCGACGGCACAGGATTTTGACCGGTCGAACCAGAAAAGCACCAGCTGGTCAGGCGAACTGATCGTCAGCACCGATTTTGACGGGCCGCTGAATTTCGTCGTCGGCGGCATCTATGGCGAACTCAGCCTGTCTGAGAACAGCTATTATGTGAACAGCTTCGGCATCGACTATCTAACCGGTATCCTGGGCACCTTTACCGCGCTCGGCAACCCGCCCGCAGCGGGCGGTCCGCTGCCGGCATCCTATCTGGGCACGCCATTCTTCCGCAACAATACCGACCAGCTCGATGTGCGGTCCTATGGCCTGTTCGGCGAGGCATATTGGGAACTGTCCGATGGCATCAAGCTGACGGTGGGCGCGCGTTACACCAACGACAAGAAATCGGTGCGCGCGCGATCAACGCTGGCCAGCTTCCTGGTGCCATTCACCCAGACCGGCAATGTCTTCAATTCACCCTTTGTCGGGTCGTTTGATGCCGATCCTGGCTTGGCAGGCAACCAGCTGTTCCAGGAACGCGAAGTCGGTTTTGACGAAGTTACCGGTCGTGCGGTGCTCGACTGGCAGATCACGCCCGATAATCTGCTCTATTTCTCTTATTCGCGCGGATATAAGTCGGGCGGGATCAACCCGCCGCTGCAACCGATCTTTGCGGTCGATGAAAGCTTTGTCCCCGAACTGGTCGATAGCTTTGAAATCGGCAGCAAGAACCGGTTTGGCGATCTGCAGCTAAACCTGACCGGTTTCTATTACAAATATAAAGACTTGCAGCTTAGCCGCATCGTTGCACGCACCTCGGTCAACGACAACGTCGATGCCGAAATCTATGGTCTGGAAGCCGAAGCGGTAATCACGCCCTCACCCAACTGGGTGATCAACATGGGCGCGTCCTATCTGCACACCAAAGTGTCGAGCGACAAATTCCTTGGCAATCCGCGCGATCCGTCGGGCGGGCGTTCGGACACGGTGATCATCAAGGATATCACCAACGGTGCCAATTGCGCCGTGGTGCCAACCACGGCCGGCAATGCGGCGGGAGCCGCAGGGTTTGTAACCGCTATCAACGCCAGCCTGGGCCTGCGCGCCCCGACCAGCTTTGGCCCGAACAGCGGCATCAACTCGCCAGGCGCTTTCGGCATCTGTTCGGTGTTGCAGGCGCAGGCCGCCGGTGCGGTTGGCACTGCATTCGGCGGCATCACCATCGAAAATGCCGGGGTGCCGGTGAACATCCGCGGCAATGAACTGCCGCAGGCGCCGAATTACAAGTTCAGCGTCGGCGTCCAGTACACCGCCGATATCGGCACCGACATGACCCTCGTCCCGCGCTTTGACCTTGCCTATACCGGCGACAGCTATGGCAATATCTTCAATGGGCGGATCAACGAGATCAACGGCTATGCGCAGGCCAATGCGCAAATCCAGTTGAATGGCGGCGACAACCGCTGGTTTGTGAAGGCGTTCATCCAGAACATCTTTGACAGCCAGTCGGTCACCGGCCTCTACGTCACCGACCAGTCGTCGGGTCTGTTCACCAACGTCTTCACGCTTGACCCGCGCCGCTATGGCATTGGCGCCGGGATCAAATTCTGACGCGGCGAAGAAATTGAAATCAGGGTTGAAAGGCCCCGGTCATTCGCAAGGATGGCCGGGGTTTTTCATTGCAAAGGTGGGGAATAATGGTGCCCGGGGACGGGATCGAACCGCCGACACTGCGATTTTCAGTCGCATGCTCTACCAACTGAGCTACCCGGGCACGGGCCGCTGCCAACCCAGTGGGCGGCGAAACGAAGCGCGGCTATAGGGATGCGGTTTCGTGCTGTCCAGCGCCTTTGTGACGGTCTGGTAACGCATTATTCGCCCCCATCACCGCCCCCGGCAATGCCGTCATCAAGCCCGCCGTCGGGTGGATCATTGACCGGCACGCGATAGTCTTCGCCGAACCATTTGATAAGGTCGCGGTCGCGGCAGCCGCGGCTGCAAAAGGGGCGAAATTCTGGGTCGCGTGGCTTGCCGCACGACGGGCAGCGTGCATTACTATTGGGCATGGCCGCATCCTTTGAGGCTGTTGTCGGTAGCAAGGGCAACGGCGCGGCCCGTGCGCTGTTCCAGCGCGGTCAGCCAGTGCGGACGAGCGGCGAGCAGGTCAATAACAGCGGTGCGCGCGCTGAGCGTCAGCACCCCGGCCCCGACCGCGCGTTCCGCATGGCGCAGCAGCGCGAGCGCGTCACTGAGCGCCGGTTCATACTGCACCCGTTCGAGCAGCGACGGCCGCTCGCGGCGGCGGACGATCTGGACAAAGCCAAAGCCGTTCATGGCGGTTTTTTCCCAGGTGCCGGTGAGGCCGGTTTCCAGCAGCGCATCCATGCGCTGGCGGGCGGCGCGGCTGGCCAGCGTGGGAAAGTCGATTCCAATCGAACCCGTTATCCCCAGCGCGGTGATCGCCGCCAGCGCCGCGTGCGCCCCGGCTTCGGCGAGCGCTTCGGGGGCGAGCTCGCCGTCGATGTCGATCAGTGTCATCGCCGGGGTGAGCGCGATGGCGAGCGCGCCGCCCGGAAACGGCCAGTCACCCGAACGCGCGGTATCCAAGAGTTCGCTCCACCCCGCAGCCTCGAGCGCATCAGGCGTGGACGCTGGGCGACGCTCGCAAATGGGATGGCCGGTGGCGGCGAGGCGCGCGCGCAGGCTGGGCGCGGGGCGCGGGGCGGCGTCGCTGACGATGGCCTGCCCGGGCTTGGCGCGCGCTGCCTCACGCAATGCCGTGCGGGTGACTTCAATGGTCACCTCGGCGCCCTCGGTCAGCGTGGCGGGCGCTCCGGCCAGCCACAATTCGCTGCCGTCCGCAATGCGCACGCGGGCGCGGCGGCGGGGACGGTCGTGCGCGATCAGCCGCGCGGGCAGGACCGCGCCGACGCCGGGCCCCTCATCGTCACGCTCAACTTCGGCGGCGATGATGCCGTCGTGCTCAACCAGCACGGCGCGGCGCTCGCCGATGCCGTCTTCATACAGCCATTCAGCCATGGTGCGCGATGATACCCGCCGCCGCCAGCAACGCGGCGGTTTCGGCAAGCGGCAGCCCGACGACGCCCGAATGGCTGCCTGCCAGCCAGCGCACGAACATCGCGGCGCGGCCCTGGACGGCATAGCCCCCCGCCTTGCCCTCGCCTTCGCCATGCGCGGCATAGGCGGCGATCTCTTGCGCGTGCAGGCGTTTGAAGGTGAGGATGGTTTCGGACAGGCGGGTGCGCAGCCGCCCTTCGCTATCCACCATGGCGATGGCCGAAAACACGCGGTGGCGGCGCCCCGACAACAGGGTTAGGCACTGCGCGACCTCAGCCGCGTCTGCGGCGCGGGGCAGGATGCGGCGGCCGAGCGCGACGACGGTGTCGCCCGCCAGCACCACTTCACCGTCGGCACGGGAGACGGCAGCAGCCTTTTCGGTTGCCATGCGCAGCGCGTAATCGCGGGGGAGTTCGCCCTTGCGCGGAGTCTCGTCAATGTCGGGCGAAGCGATGCGCGCGGGCGTGACGCCAATCTGGGCAAGCAGTTCGCGGCGGCGCGGCGAGGAGGAGGCAAGGACGAGCAGCGGCGCGGCGCGCATGTCCATGGTCACTTGAAGCGATAGGTGATCCGACCCTTGGTCAGGTCATAGGGGGTCAGCTCGACAAGCACTTCGTCGCCAACGAGCACGCGAATGCGGTTTTTGCGCATCTTCCCGGCGGTATGGCCCAGGATTTCATGGTCATTTTCCAGCTTCACGCGAAACATCGCGTTGGGCAGCAGCTCGACCACCTGGCCGCGCATTTCCAGTAATTCTTCTTTCGCCATGCGAGTGTCACAAATCCATAAGTTTGATGCGATGCGCGCCCATAGCGGCATTTGCAACAGATGGGAAGCGGAGGCTACGCGCCCAACCGCCGCACCGCTCGCCACAGCAGCGACCTTGCCCGCGCCTGCCCCGGCCATCGTGGTGGCATAGGTGCGCTTATCCCCCACCGGCGCAGCCATTTGTTCGCCGCATGGGCTTCGGCTTCGCGGTAGCTCCATGTCGAGCGCCAAGTGATGCTGAGTGACAGCGCGGGGGCATCGGCGACTTCCACATAATGCGGGGCCATCACCGGCATGTGCACTGCATCGCCAGGGCCCAGGGGGACGCTCAGTTGCTGGCCCTGGAAAGCTTCGTCCCACGGCAGGTTGCGGTGGCCGCCGCCGTGGTAGCGTTCATGTTCGGCCGCGGGGGCGAAGCGCTCGTCGCCGGCCGGCCAGACGTGCATTACCTTGTTGCCCCAGATGTTGAGCAGGATGTTGTGCTCAGGATCGAAATGGAAGGGCGTGATCGCGCGCGGCGAGGAGATGAAGATAAAGCCCTGCGGGGTGAGCATTGGGCCTGTGCGCGGCTCGACGGTGGCAGCGAGTTCGCCGAGCAGGTCCATCAGGAGCGCGCGGTAAGGGGGCATGGCCTCGATGTTTTTGAGCACCGCCCAGCTTTTGTTCTGTGCGATGGTGCGGATGGTTTCGCCGATGCCAAGGGCGCTGTGCGGAATATCCTCTGGCGCGATACCGATGGGGAGCGCGCCCGGGTTATATTCGACGCTGTCCGGGCCGAGCGCCTCGGCAAGACTTGCAAGCGCATCGAGAGTGAGCAGCGGGTGGATTTCGAGATTGTGACGCAGCGGTCCCGGCGTTTCGGGATAAAGCGCGGCGAAGGCGGCGCGCGCGCTATCGTCGAAAATCGTGCGGGTGATGGGGGTGTGTTTGGTCATGCGGGTTCCTCCGCTGCCGGGCGAAGCCGCCGCCATGCCGCCTCGGCGCGGGTCAGCGCGGCGTATTGCAGGCGCTGCGCCCGCCCACCGATGGCGGCATTGACCCAGACAAGGCTGCGGCGCTCACGCCAGAGACTGTCGATCATCGGGTGCCCGGGGGCGGCGCAGCTGTCGATCCATTGAAGGTCGGCGCATGCCAGCAGATCAAGGTTCGCCTGTTGCAGCAGCACGCCGGGGGAGAAACGCGCAAGTCCCTCGGCATAAGCGGTTTTGAACGAAAAGCCGCCGGGCGGGCAGAGGAAATTGACGAGCATCGCGATGGGCGCGCCGTTTTGGGCGAGCATGCGCATGTCGAGACGCTTTGCGCTTGCCGCACCCGCGACAATGGTGCGCGCCCACGCTGCGGTTGCTGGATCGCTGGCGAGCGCGCTGCCCGCCTGCCCCTTCCAGCCCGCCAGCTCGAGCGCGAAGAAGGCATCGAGCCATGGGCTGGTCGGTTCACCCGCTTGCCAATGGCGAAACTCCAGCGGGCCCATTTCGGCAAGGCGCGCCGATTGGCGACGCAATTCCTTGCGTTTCTTGGGACGGACCGCGGCCTCCCAATAGGCTTGTGGTGCGAGGTCGCTGTCCAGCAGCGCGCGGGTTTCGCGGTGGACGGGCGCAGTACTGGTCTGGCCGCGCAGGGCGATCGCTTCGAGCAAGGCGCAGTGCAGCGGGCCATTCTCGGTAAGGCGCTGGAGCTGCAGCAGCGCGCCGCCGTGCGCGTCAGCATCGCACCAGCCCAGCAGCGCCTGCCAAAAGGGCAGCTCCGCACCAGCGCGAACCAGCGGCGCGCCGTGGAAATGATTGGGGTGCGCCCAAGTGACGCTGTGGCGAAGCGGAAGCGGACCGTAGCGGCTGGCGGTCGCCAGCGGAATTAGGCCGATCAGCTCGCCAGCTGCTTCGACCGCGACCAGCCGAGCGGCGCGCTGCGGGTCGAGCAGTTGCAGCGCGGGGGCGAGGCACCAGCGTTCGGCAAAAGCATTGGGTTCGCTGGCGTTGGTGGCGAGCGCATCCCATTGCGCGGCAAATTCGGCAGTGAGCGCCAACGGATCGACGACACCCGCGCCAAGCGGGCCATGCTCGCTGGGGCGGATGGCGCGGTAGTGAATCATCCGCTGCAGGGTAGCGGTGGGTGGTTAAGATCGGGTGGGTTTGCAGCCGATAAGCCCCTCCCCTGAAGGGGAGAGCGTTTCGCTACAGCCCAAACACCTTCGCCATAGCCTTTTCCAGCATCAGCATTTGCCAGATGGTGCGGCCATGGTCGCGGCGGCCCGACTGGTGTGCGGCGACGAGGCGGCCGACCTCGGCCATATTGAACCAGCCCGACCGGGCGAGCGTGGATGAAGCGGCGAGCGCGCGCGCCGTTTCCGCGAGTGGCCCGCGAAACCAGGCCGAAATCGGCGTGACGAACCCCATCTTTGGCCGATACAGAATTTCGCGCGGCAAATAGGGTTCCATGGCACGCTTGATAATCGCTTTGCCCTGCCCGCCTGACACGCGCATCGACGCCGGCAGGCTGGCCGCAAATTCGACAAGGCGATAGTCGAGCAGCGGTTCACGCACTTCCAGGCTGACCGCCATGCTCATCCGGTCGGTCTTGGTCAGGATATCGCCGGGCAGCCAGATTTTGAGGTCGGCATATTGCGCGCGGTCGAGCGGCTCGCGGGCTGGTGCCTCCGCCATCGCCTGCCAGTAACGCGCCTCGCCGCGATGGTCGCCCAGTGCGGTACGTGCCGCGTCATTGAACAGCCGCGCGCGCTGAATGGGCGCAGTGACGCCGACCGCTTCGGCATAAGCGGTGGCACCGTCGCGCGCCAAGCTGGCGAGCGTGGCGCGGGCGCGCAAGGGGCGCGGGGCCCAGTCCAGTTGCGGCCAAACGCGCGCCAGCGGACCTAGCAGGCTGCGGCGCAGCGCGGCGGGGATGAAACCGCGCAGCCGTTCTTCCTGATGCTGGAAAACATGGCGGCGGTAACCGGCGAAAGCCTCGTCCGCGCCATCGCCGGACAATGCCACCGTCACCTCTTCGCGCGCAAGTTCGCAGACCCGAAATGTCGGGAGTGCGCTGGCGTCGGCAAAGGGTTCGTCGAAATGGTCGGCGATCCGGTCGATCAGCGAAAAATCGTCCGCCGCAACGATGCGGCTGCGGTGGTCGGTGGCAAAACGGTCGGCGATTTGCCGTGCATAGACGGTTTCGTCGAGCGAAGCCTGGTCAAAGCCAATGGTGCAGGTTTTGACCGCCTTGCTGCTCGCCTCGGCCATCAGCGCGACGACGCTGCTGCTGTCGACCCCGCCCGAGAGGAAAGCCCCCAACGGCACATCGGCAACCATGCGGTCGCGCACCGCGGCACGCATCAGGTGGACAAGTTGTTCGGCGCATTCGCCCTCGCTGGCCTTGACCCTGCGCGAGAAATCGGGCCGCCACCAGCAGGTCGGCGGCGACACCGGCTTGCCCCGTTCGATAAGCATATAATGGCCCGCTGCCAGCTTTTCGACGCCCGCAAGGATGCTGGTGTCGTCGGGGACATAGCCAAGCGCCAGGAAATCCTCGACCGCGCTCAGCCGGGCTTCGCGGCGCAGCAGCGGGTGCGCAAGCAGGCCCTTGAGTTCGCTGGCAAAGGCAAGCGCGCCGTCGCTAAGCTGTGCCAGATGCAGCGGTTTGACGCCGAGCCGGTCACGGGCGAGGAACAGGCAGCCGCGCCTGGCATCGTGAATGGCAAAGGCAAACATGCCGTTGAGGCGCGCGAGGCACCCCTCGCCCCATTGCCGCCAAGCCGCGATGATGACTTCGGTGTCGCCGTCGGTGCGGAAGTGATAGCCGCGCCCTTCAAGTTCGCGCCTGAGTTCCTGGAAGTTATAGATCTCACCGTTGAAGCTGATGGTGACCGCTTCATCGTCACTGTGCATCGGCTGCGGGCTGCCGTCGATGTCGATGACCGAGAGGCGGAGGTGGCCCAGGCCAACGCCGGGCGCTGTCCAAACGCCCGACCCGTCGGGGCCGCGATGGCCCATAGGGGCAAGCATCGCGCGGACGCGTGCCGGATCGACCGGTTTAGCCGTTTCGTGATGATAAAGACCTGCAATGCCGCACATGACATGGGCCCTAACCGCTTTCGCGGCCGTGGTCAGCCATTTCGGATGAGCCGTTCGATATTGATGGCAGGATCATTGGCGGGCCGGTCGAACCAACGATGGGCGACCAGCATCACTGCAATCAGCGTGACCGCAAAGAAAACCCATCCATAAATAAGGTGATCGACACCGGTGGCATAGGCATGGCCCCAGTTTTCCGCGATCACGATAGTGCCAAAAGCGCGCAGGGCGTTGGCAAGGATGGTGGTCAGCAGCGCGCTGGCGACAAAGACGATGCGCCGCTTCCAGCTTTTGAAACACAGGTGCGCGGCGAGCATGGCGAAGGCCGCCATCGCGACCAGAAACATGACGCCCGAACAGGCCTCGGCCACCACAAACATGCCACTGGGGGTGGTAATGTAAAGGCCATCGAGCGTCGCCGGGATACCTGAAAGTGCGAGCAGCGGCATCGTCAGCTGCGCCGTGATATGCTGGAACAACGGCACGACTTCGTCACCAAATGGCACCAGCAACCAAGTATAGGCGAGTGGAAAGGCCAGTGCACGAACGAGCACGGGTCCGAGCGCCACTAGCACGGTGGCTTGCAGCAAAAGCACGACGCCGAGATGGCGGAGCAAAGCAATGTCAGTCGCCTGCCCGGCCGCCCAAACACCAAGCGCCCCGAGCAGCGCCAGCCCGCCCGGCAACCAGAGTGTTGGCGTCAATGTCGCGACAAGTCTGGCGCGTTCAGCGACCAGCCAAACGAGTATCGCCGGTATGAGCAAAATATGGTTGTAGGTGGAGCTGGTCCACCAGATGCTGACCATATGCGCAATGTCGCGCGCGAACAGCGCGGCAATGGTCACCCACAACAGTGCAAGCGACACAAGGGGGCGGTGCCAGGGGCGGGCCAGCGTCATGACGGCAATCCCAAGTGCCGCGCGAGCGGGGCAAGCATCGCTTCCCAGCCATAGCGATCAATCATGCGCTGGCGCGCTGCTTCGCCCATGGCAGCAGCAGTCGCAGGGTTTGCGAACAGCTCGAGCACCTCTCGCGCCATATTTGCTTCCATCGCCAAGGGATCGGCAATGCGCAAATGCTCGCCATGAGCAGCGTCGATGCCCTCGGCAGCGGCGGGGGTTGTGACCACCGGCCGCGCCATTGCCATTGCCTCGAGCAGCTTGTTCTGCACGCCGCGCGCCATCAACAGCGGCGCGACCACCACATCGGCGGCGGCCAGCCACGGGCGCACATCGGGCACTTCGCCCGTCACCTCGATGCCGGGCCAGCCTGACATTTCTGTCACCTCGGGCGTCGGGGTGCGGCCCACAACCGCAAAACGGGTGGCCGGGTAGAGCTTGCGGACGATGGGGAAAACATGTTGCCCGAACCAGCGCACAGCATCGATATTGGGCCGATAATCCATCTGGCCGGTAAAGACGATCAGGCGGCCTTTGCCTTTTCTCAGGCGGACAAAGTCAGCGTCAGGCGCAAAGCGGGCGGTGTCGATACCGTTTTCCAGCGCATGGACCCGATCGGCGCCAAGGCCGCTGCGGGCGCGGAACAGCGCCGCTTCAGCCGTGCTGACGAAGAGGTTGGCATCGGCGCGTCGAGCGATCTTGGCTTCATAGGCAGCAAGCACACGCGCCTCACGGGCGTAAACCCAGCGGGTCGCTGGATTGGCCTCGCCCTCAGCGTAATGATGGAACTTTGCCGAATCGACGTCGACGAAATCCATTACGACGCGCCCAGCAAAGTGATCGCGCGGAGGGATAAACTGGCCCATCTGGCCCGAAAAGCCGACGATATGGGTGATATTGCCGTGCCTCAACAGATTGCCAACGTGCCGGGCAAGGCCCGCATGACCGAAGGCGGTAACACTTGCGGGTGCACGGCGGACGAGCGATTGCAACAGCGCGGCGGGGCGGCTGCGCGTCCGCACTGCGAGGTTGAGGCTGACGGTCAACGGGGCGAGTTTGGTGCGCGCGGTGTCGGCGTCGGCCTCGCTGTCGCACAGCGCAGCAACATGCACCGGGGCCAACTTCGTCAGCGCTTCGAACATATGCCAGCTGCGGATCCGGTCGCCGCGGTCGGGTGGCCACGGCGCGCGGTGGGCGAGGAACAGGATTTCGGTCATTGTTCGCGACTCAACCGAAGCCCTGAGCCTGTCGAAGGGCGCGGCGCGTGGATGCACCGACAGTGCTGTCCTGCGCCACGTGCTTCGACAAGCTCAGCACTGCGGTGTTCTGGCGAGCCGGTTCGCATTCTACCCCAGTCCGCGCGAAATATGCGGGCCCACAGCGTTGGCGAGCCATAGCGGCAGGCGTTTCCACAATTCGACGCGGCGCTGATATTGTGCGCTCGCCGGATTGGTGTTCCGCGCAGTCTGACCCGCTGCGAGCCACCGCGCATAGACCAGCGGATGTGGTTCAAAGCCCCAATTCTTTTTGTAGGCAAAGGGTCCCGTGCCGACTTTCGACCGCCCGAAATCGAAGCGGGTGCAGCCGCGAGCGCGGGCATGCCGCATCAGCGCGAAATAGAGGAGTTCGTTGGCGCGGGCCTTGCGCGCTTCGGCCAGCCCTCCACCCCAATAGGGCATCACGGTGCCGCGCCAGTAAAGGCTGAGGACGCTCGCAATTGGGCGGCCATTCGCTCGAACGGTCAGAACGTCAGCCGCCCCTCCGAAACGCGCGAGCACTTCGGCAAACAGCGCGCGCGGGAAGACGGGGGTGCCAAGGTTGCGGACACTGGTGGCATAGACCCGGTAATGGTCGCGCTGTTCCACCTCTCCGCTGCCGGTGCTGACGGTCAGCGCGCTATCGAGCGCCTTGCGCACCTCGGCGCGCTGTTTGCGTGGGATGGCGAGCAGCTCGGCGGCGTCATCGGCGGCAAGGTTGCGGGCGAAGCCGGCGTAGGCACCGTCTTCTCCCAACCACTGCGGCGCTACAGGGATGGGTCCACCGCGCAGCTCGATGGTAGGCACGCCGAGCTGGCTGGCGAGACCGACGGCGGCATGCGCAAGTGCTGCGGCGCTGGCTTCGTCCTTGGCGAGGATTCCGCCGCTAACCCCGAACGCGCTACCGACCAACGCCTGCCCGAACAGCGGCGATTTGACATGATGTAGCGGCAGGATTCCGGTGATTTGCCCTGCCCCATCACGTGCCGCCAACGCATGCGCGCGGTGGCCGGTGGCGGCGCACACGGCTTCGCTCCAAGCCCGACTGTGAAAGGGGGTGGCGGCGGGTGATGCCGCGACGAATGTGTCCCACGCGCACGCATCGGTGAGCGGGGCGACGGTCAATGCGGGCCGTGGATGGTACGGCGCATTCATGCCGCCTCACGCCACGCGGTGGCGCGCTCCGCCAGCTCCGGGACGATGGCATCAACGCGGTCCCATTGGAAATCACCCAGCATCCGTTGCAGTTTGCCAGCCATGGCCGACAAGCCAGTGTAGTGGCGCAGTTTCGACCTTAGCGGAGCGCCCGCGACGCGCGGCTGGCTAGGGTCAATCTCCCAAGGGTGGAAATAGAGGATGGCTGGGTGACCTTCCCCGTTAATCTGCTCGATTGCCCAGCGGGTGACGCCATAGGGCAGGATGCGCATGAAGCCGCCGCCGGCTGCCACGCTGCGCCCGGCAAAGCGCGCGGTGGTGACCGGCCATTCGATCAGATCACTGTCGGCGAGCGGCCGCCACGCATGGCGCGGGCTGGCGGGCCAGCCATAATGATCGTGCACCACCGGCGCGACGCTCGATGAATAGGCAAAGCCCTGTTCGGCCAGGATGGCGTGCGCCCAGGGCGTGCGCGGGTCGATCGAGAAGCTGGGGGCACGATAGCCGGTGACTGCGGTGCCGCCCGCATCCTCTAGGATCGCACGGCTGTGCTTCAAATCGGCGGCGAACTGGTTGGCGGTCAGGGTGAAGACACGGGCATGGTCATAGCCATGGCTGGCGAGCTCATGCCCCGCCGCAACGATGCGCCGGATCAGCGCCGGATACCGCTCGGCCACCCAGCCCAGCGTAAAGAAGGTGCCTTTGACCCCGGCGGCATCGAACAGCGCCAGTACGGCATCACAATTGCGTTCAACACGGCAGTCGAGCTTTGACCAGTCGGCACGGTCAATCGTGGTTTCAAAGGCACCGACCTGAAACCAATCCTCAATATCAACCGACAGCCCATTGATTATCATGAGGCATATCCCGCTCAGGCGGCCCAATTGTTCATTTGTGGCGCGCCTGCAGGATCGCGTTCGACCCATTCGATCAGCAGGTCGAGCACGCGGCGCAGGACTTCGTCATGGTCGCTGATCTGGGATTCCAGCGCGGCGATACGCGCTTCCAGCGCGGCTATATTTGGCCCGGGCGCGCCGGGTGCCACCTCTGGTGCGGGCGGCCAGCTCAGCTTTTCTGCTGACGCCGGTTCGGGCGCGCGCGCAGTCAGCACCAGTTCGGGTTCAGCCTGTGCAACAGGCGCGGGTGCGCGTGCAGCAGCCACGGGCTGATTAAAGCCGCCGTCCGCCGACATTTCGGCGACCACTGCGCGCACATGCGCGCCGGTGATGCGGCTGAGCTTTTCCAGCGCGCCCAACAGCAATACCCGGCTGACCAACACATTCAGGCGGCGCGGCACACCGTCGCTATGTTCATACAGCAAGGAAATGGCATCGGGCGCGAAAGTCGGGTTGCCCGACCAGCCAACTTTGCCAAGCCGGTGCAGGATATAGGGCTCGACCTCTTCAGGCTCCATCGGGTCGAGATGGTGGGTTGCAATCACGCGCTGGCGCAGTTGTTCCAGCGTCGCCGACTGGAACAACGTGGCACGAAACTCGGGCTGGCCGAGCAAAAAGATCTGGAGCAGCGAATGGCCGCCCAGCTGGAAATTGGACAGCATGCGCAGCTCTTCAAGGGCCACGACCGGCAAATTCTGCCCCTCGTCAACAATCAGCAACGTACGGCGCCCGGCGCGCGCCTCTTCGCGCAGGAATTGTTCGATGAAGCTCAAGAGCTCGGCCTTGCCCAGCCCTTCCCAGTCGAGGCCGAATTGTTCGGCGATAAGCTGGAGCAACGCCTCACCGCTGACCGCGGTCGAGACCAGCTTCGCGGCGGTCAATCGATTGGGATCGATGTTGTTCATCAAATGGCCGACCAACGTGGTTTTGCCCGCGCCAATGTCACCGGTAATCACGATGAAACCTTCGCCCTGCGCCAGACCATAGCCCAGATAGGACATGGCTTTGCGATGCGTTGCGCTTTCAAAATAGAAATGCGGATCGGGGGTCAGCTGAAACGGGCGTCCCTTAAGGCCATAATATTGATCGTACATTTGTTTATCCCCGCCTTCCGGTCAGAAATTGTAACGCAGGCCCAGCAGCGCCGAACCGATGAGTTCGCTGTTGAAGCCATCCTGATCAAAGCTGCTGAGCGTGGCAGCCGCCGTGCCCGTGAGCTGGCGCCAGAAACGATGGGTATAGGTGACCCCCGCCCCCATCGCCGTGACATCGCCCGCGCCGGGCGCGCCATTATCGAAGTAGTTGAACGTGACGGTACCGGTCAGGTCGCTATCGCGATCCAGCTGGCGCGCGGCCGAGACGAAGGCATAATAATTTTCGTCGGTTATGCCATTGAAGGGGGCCAGCACCGAACTCGCCGGAACCAGCAATTTGCGCCGGTCATAGCCGCCACCGACACCCAAATTCCATCCCGCCGCAGTGCGCGACAGCAGCGCCTGCACGCCCCGGCTGCGGAATTGTGTTGCCGTGGCGCTGCCGAGCGCAGGGCTTAGACAGCCCGAACCCTGATTGCCGAACACACAGGTACCAATGCCGCCATCCAGCGGATTGCGGACGAATTCGAATTGTGTCGGCAAGTCCGAAAGCCCGTTCGACAGCGAGCGGCCAAAGCTGGAAATGCCGTCATAGACGCCGACCTGCAACAGCATGGCGTGGTTGGGGCGATAGCTGAATGAACCGGTGAAGATGGTGTCACCATAGCGCCGCCCGACTTTTGCCGTCAGCGAAGTGCGGCGGCTCGGCTGCCACATCACGCCGACGTCCCAGATCAGGCCGTCGATGTCATAGGCCAGTTGGCGCGGGCTGGTGGGGTCGGTGACAAGGCGGCCATTGACGGTGCGCACGGGCACTCCGCCCGCGTCGAGCAGCGGCTCGCGCTGGCTTATTTCAATATCCTCATAGCCGACCCCGCCGAGCAGCGCGACGCTGGGTGAAATCGGCACGGTCACATCGGCGCGGACATATTTGCCGTCGAAGCGCTGGTCGAGCTGGCTTGCCTCTTCGCGTTCCCATCCGCCCGACACCTGCCAGCCAAAGGGCAGGTCACCGGGCCGCTGGCCGACACTGGCCCAGGCGGCGTGGTTGGTTGAATCGTCAAACACGTCGGCGGCCAGCGTGCCGGGAGCAAGGATGGCGGCGCTTTCGATATCAACCTTGCTATAGCCAAAGCGATAGCCCGCGCCGACATCCAGATTGGCAATGCGCGTCGCAAAAGTCGGACCCGCATAGACACTGTAGACATTGGCCACATTGCTGCGATTGCCGGTGATGACATTGTTGGCGGCGCCCGCCCCATCGGCGCGCGTCCGGCTGGCGAGTGCGCCGGCCTCCAAATTGAATCCGCGGGCCACTTCCAAGCGTCCGCGAGCGAGGCCCGATATCACGTCCTGATCGGCCAGCCCGTCCGACAGGCCGAAACGGCGTTCATATCGGATGCTGGCGGCGAGTTCGGCGCGGCGCGTGGTGATGCTCGCATCGACCCCGGCAGCGACGGTGGAATAAGTCAACACATCGCCGCCGTTTTTGAGGTCGGCGGTCAGGATCGCCCCAACTTCCAGATAGGGCTGGACTTCGGTGCGCGTTTGGCGCGGACGGCGCGCTTCGGCAGGAGCGGCGGCGGCGGGCTTTGCATCGCTGGCTTCAGGCGCGGGGCCGCCAAAATCCTGCGCCTGCGCCGGGACCGCCGCAATCAGCATGGCGAGAATGAGCCCAGTGCGGATCATGCGCCGCTTCCTTGGCCATAATAGGTGCCGAAGCGGCGGCCACCGGGGGAAAATTTGACACCATTGAGCAGCAGCTGGATGTGCGGGCAGGCGCTGACCAGCCCGACCGCATCGCGCAGCGACGGTTCCAGCGTTTCATCGGCGCGTACCACCATCACCAGCTGGCCCACATGTCCTGCCAGCACGGCGGCGGGCGACGCGGCGAGGATCGGCGGCGAATCGATCAGGATGATGCGGCCCGGCGCACCCGCCTCGAGCCGCGACAACAACGCCTCTGTCCGCGACGAGGCGAGCAACTCGCTGTCACCGTTGGTCGATTGGCCTGAGGGCATGACCTTGAGACGCGGCAGATCGGTCTGGATCAGGCAGTCACCGACCGGCAGGCGCGGATCGGCCAGCGCGTCCATCAAACCAGGGCCATCTTCAAGGCCGAGTGTGCGGACGATGCTCGGCTTCGCCATATCGCCGTCGATCAGCACCACGTCATGATCGGCCTCGGCCGCGAGGCTGAGCGCCAGATTGATAGCGCTGAAGGTCTTGCCTTCGCCGGGGTTGGCCGAGGCAATCAGGATACGGTGCCCGCGCGGCAGCATGGGGCGCCCGGGCGCGCCGGTGATGCCGCGGATCAGCTCGCGTTTGATGATGCGATATTCCTCGGCGATGCCGCTGACCGCACTGCCGGGGACAATCATCCCCATCGTGGCCAACGCGTCAGCATTGATGGTGCCGTTGCGGGCGGGTGTGATGGCTGGCTCGGCGCGCGGGGTTGCGGCCGGCGCAGCCGGGGCCGCAGGCGCAACCTCGGCGAGCGGTGCCTGCACCCGCGCGCGGCGCATGCGTTTGCCGGGTTCCGGCGGCAACCCCGTCAGGTCGATTGCCGGAGCGCTGGCCAGCGGATCGGTGCCAAAGAAATCAGCGGCGCGCTCCAGCGAAGAGGCGGATTTCTTGATGGGACGGTGCTCGGTCATGGCTGCCTCCTCCGCCTCACGCGACCATGCCGCGCTGGACAAACTCAACGACCAGCAAGAGCGCGAAGAGAGCGAGCAGCGCGACGCCGCCGCCGCCTAGCCAGACCAGTTTCTGTTTGCGGTCGGTGCGGCGCGCCGGGGTGACAACTTCGGTAATCGAACCGATCACCGGTAGCCCGCTCGCGCGCGCGAGCTTGCCAACCGTCGCATAGGTGGGGCGAACCTGCGCCAGGCCAAAGGCCGTGCCGATGCCGCCGCCAATGCCCGCGATCAACACCAGTGCCAGGAATAGCGGGCGATTGGGCGCGACGGGTGCACGCGGCTTGCTCGGCGGATCGGTCAGTTCGACACGGAGCGCATAAGATTCGGTGTCCACTTGACCGCGCAGCCGCACCTGCTCGCGCTGGGCCAGCAGCCGGTCATATTGGTCCTTCTGCACCCGGTAATCGCCGTTCAGCCGTTCATATTCGGACGCGATGCCGGGTTCGGCAATCCGCTTGGCGGTGATTTGGGCGATCTCGCCATTCAGCTGTGCCTTGCGCGCGGCGAGCGCGCTGACGGTTGCTTGGCGTTCGGCGCGCACCGCCGCGAGCGACGTATAAGCCGGATTGGGCGCAGTACCGCCTGCGTTCGGTCCTTCGCGCGCCGCCTGCGCCGCAAGGGCGTCAATCTGGGCTTTAAGCGCCAGAACATCGGGATGCGCATCGGTAAGCCCGCGCGCGCGTAGCGACGCCAGTTCGGCGCGCGCACCCGCCAATTGCTGACGCGCGACCCCGCCGCCGGTTGCATTGAGGCCCGGCGCAGCAACGGTAGCGGGAACGCCCGCAAGCTGGCCATTGGCTGCCGCCAGTCCACCCTGTGCTGCTGCCAGTTGCCCTTCGACCTGCGTCAGTTCGCTGCGGAGCTGTTCGAGCCGCATCGCCGGCGAACCGCTGCCGCCCGGAATCATGCCGATATTGGCCGCTTCAAACGCGGCGCGCTTGGCCTCGGCCTGGCGCAACGCCTGTTCGCGGCTCGCCAGCTGGCCATCGAGGAATTTCAGGCTGTCGCGCGCGTTCATCTGGCCGCCGCGCAATTGTTCCTCGCGGAACACGGTGATCAGGCTATCGAGCACGGCGCTGGCCAATTTGGCATTGTCGGCGTCGGACAGGCTGCCCACGCCAACTGTCGAGATTAATTCAAAGATATTATCCTGTTGGGCAATAACCTTGATATTATTTTGCAGCATCGCCACGACATCTTGCTTGTCGCGGTCGCTGGCATTGGCCGCGATCAGGCCGGTCGCCACTGCGACCCGCTCCATGTTGCGCGTGCCGGTGAGCGTTTGGCGAATCTGGTCGATCTGTTGCTGGTTCGACAGGCCGCCGCTGGCCGACGCATCGGGCAGGATGTCGTTGATCTGAACGACAATGCGAGCCCGCGATTCATAGCTGTTGGGGATCATCGCGATCATCAGCCAGCCAAGCAGGCAAATCCCCCACGCGACCGCCAACACCAGCCAGCGGCGCGTCCACACGCTGTGCAGGGCAATCCGGAATTCGTCGTACAGGCCGTTCATTTTGTGCTTTCAGCGCGCGGCAAGCGGGTCAAAACATGCTTTCGGGGATGATGATGACATCGCCTGGCTGGAGCCGGACGTTGGCCTTGATATCGCCGCGTTTGATGAGATCGCCCAGGCGCAGCGCATATTCGCTCTGTTTGCCGGTGCCCGGTTCGTAACGCACCAGCCGCGCCTTGTTGCCCGCCGCATATTCGGACAGGCCGCCAACAGCGATCATCGCGTCGAGCACGGTCATGTTGGCGCGGAACGGAATGGAGGCGGGTTTTTCGGTTGCGCCGACCACGCGCACCTGCTGCGAGAAGGTGCTGTTAAAGCTGGTTACGATCACGCTGACGATGGGATCGTTGATATATTGGCTGAGCTGAAGCTTGATATCCTGCTGCAGCATCGTCGGCGTTTTGCCCACGGCGGGCAGATCGGTGATCAGCGGGGTGGTGATGCGCCCATCGGGCCGTACCTGCACCGTCCCGCCCAGTTCGGGATTGCGCCACACAAAGATCTTAAGCTCGTCGAGCGGGCCGATGACATATTCATCGCCGGGCCCTTCCTGCCCGTCCACAAAATTGGCAGCGGGCAGTTGCGCGCTACCACCCGGGCCGCCGGCGCAAGCCGTGAGCATGATGGCGGCCAGACCGCTTGCCAGCATCGTGCGCGCCAGTGCCAAAAATCCCGTCATATCGCTTCACCCTTCCACCACGCGGCCCCGTTCGAGCGGGCCGCGCAGAGTCACTGCTTCAGCATCCAGCCATGGCGAAGATTGGTGAACAGAGGGTTAGGATTGCTGGTCCGCTGGCAATAAAATTGGCTGAAATGTGCGGAAATTAACGCTTGTCAGACCAGCCGTTCCAAAGCGGGACCGTGCCCCAGAAAAGATGAAGGACTGGCGCTCGCGCCATAAGCCCCGGCCATGAAAATCGCCACCAGGTCTCCGATTTCGGCGTGTGGCAGATGCAGCTGATCACCGAGCCGGTCGAGCGGCGTGCACAGACAGCCGACCACCGTCGCGACCTCGCTGGGGGCGCGGTCAAACCGGTTGGCGATGGCGAGCGGATAATTGCGGCGCACCACTGTGCCGAAATTTCCGCTGGCCGCGAGTTGATGATGAAGGCCGCCATCGGTGACCAGAAATGTTTCGCCATGGCTGATCTTGCGGTCGATGATCCGGCACAGATAAACTCCGGCTTCGGCCACCAGCCAACGCCCTAACTCGATGGCAAAGCGGGTGGAACCAAGGCTGTCTGGCCGTTGGCCGAGCGTGTCGGCAAGCGCCGCGCCAATGGCCGCCACATCAAGTGCGGTGTCGCCGGGAAAATATGGCACGCCAAAACCCCCGCCCAGATTGACGAGCGGCGGCACGGCGCCCACGGCATCGGCCAGCGCGGCCGCCAGCGCCACGGTTTGCGCCTGCGCAGTGATGATGGCTTCCGCATCAAGTGCCTGTGAACCGGCGAAAATATGGAAACCTTGCCAATCGACACCCTGATTAATGAGCTGCTTTACCAGCGCCGGCACCGCATCGGCATCGATCCCGAAGGCTTTGGCGCCGCCGCCCATTTTCATGCCTGACCCTTTGAGGTCAAAGCTGGGGTTAACGCGCACAGCGAGGCGTGGACGGACCCCGAGCTGGTGTCCGATGTAGAGCGCACGCGCCGCCTCACTCGCCGATTCAAGGTTGATCGTCACGCCCGCCATAATCGCCGCGCGCAATTCGCGGTCGCGCTTGCCGGGGCCAGCAAAGCTGATGTGCTGGGGCACCATCCCGGCGGCAATAGCCATATGCATTTCGCCGCCCGAAGCAATGTCGATACCATCGACCAGCTCGGCCAAATGCGCCAGCAGCGGTGCAAAGGGGTTGGCCTTCATCGCATAATGGATGCTGAGCCCCGGCGGCATCGCGGCGCGCAGAGCCGCAACCCGCGCGCTCAGCATTGCCCGGTCATAAACGAACAATGGCGTGTCGCCCTCCACCGCGACCAGCCGGTCGGCACGCTGACCACCGATCAGCAACATGCCGTCGGCATCGGCGCGAAAGCCCGCAGGAATAGCCCCCATCTGCTTCATACGGCCGCTTCCTGTTGCCAGTTCGCAGCGATGGCGACCCGGTCCAGCTTGCCGTTGGCGTTGCGCGGCAGGTCGCACCGCCAGACGATAGCGCGCGGCTGCATGAAATTGGGTAGGGCCGTGCGGAGTGCAGCGGCGAGCGCGCCATCCTGCGTGCCATCGCCGCGTGCCACCAGGATGATCGCTGCACCAAGTCGGTCGTCGGCAATGCCGAACGCGACGGCTTCATTGGCGAAACCCGAAGCGATGACGGCATCTTCGATCTCGCTGGGGCTGACGCGGTTGCCCGCCGTCTTGATCATCGCATCGTCGCGGCCGATAAAATAGAGCAGGCCCTTGGTATCGCGGTGCACGGTGTCGCCCGACCATACCGCAGTGCCGCCATAGCGCGACGCGGGCGGTGCGGGCTTGAAGCGCATCGCGGTTCGCTCGCTGTCCTGCCAATAGCCCTGCGCCACCAGTGGGCCGCAATGGACGAGTTCGCCCGGCTCACCTGCATCACACAGACTGCCGTCGGGGCGGCACACCAGAATTTCGGCATGCGGAATGGCGCGGCCCATCGACGTGGGGTGGGCCGCAACCAGTTCGGGCGGCAGAAATGTCGAACGAAAGGCCTCGGTCAGTCCGTACATCGGCCAAATCGCCGCCGCTGGAAAAGTCTGGCGCAGCTGGTCGATGAGTGCGGGTGTAAGCGCGCCGCCGCTGTTGGTCAGTCGTTTGAGGTGCCGCGCGCTGTCCGGTGGCCAATCGCCCTCCACCAGTTGCACCCAAAGGGGCGGGACCCCGGCAAGCGTGGTGGCGCGAAAACGCACCACGGCGCGGACGACGTCGCGCACGGTCAGGTAATCGAGCGGTACGACGCTTGCCCCGGCATGCCATGCGGAAAGCAGCTGGTTCTGGCCATAGTCGAAGGCGAATGGCAGCAGCGCCAGCACGCGGTCGGCGGGCGTCAGGTGCAAGTAACTTGCAACGCTTTCCGCGCCCAACCACAAATTGGCATGGCTGAGCATCACGCCTTTGGGCCGCCCGGTCGAGCCGCTGGTATAGAGGATCGCGGCCAGGTCGTCAGGCGCGGCATCCGAGGGGGGCAGTATTTCGCCAAAGTCATCAATAGCATTTTCGGCGGTTGCCAGATCGATGACGGCGCAGCTCGGCCGCAGGGTCAATGTCGCCGCGCGCGCCGCGTTGGTCAGCAGCAGCGCCGCACCGCTGTCGTCCAAAATATGGTCGGCCTGCGCGCCTTTGAGCAACGGGTTAATCGGTACATGCACCAGGCCGGCGCGCGCAGCGGCGAGCGGAAGCAGGCACGCCAAACGGCTTTTTGCGGTCCAACTGGCGACGCGAGCGCCCCTTGCGGGCACCTGACCGGCCAGCCATGCCGCGAGACGTCCGACCCCGGCCTCCAGCGCCGTAAAGTCCATCACCATGTCACCCATCAGCAGCGCGGGTGCATTGGGCACGCCGCACAGCGCCAGATGGTCAAGCGGGTGGGACGGTGGCGGCGCGGTCATCGGCTGTTAGGAACCTGCATGATAAGCCTGCGCTTATGGGCTGGAACGGTGAAGATCACACTAACGCGCAGGTCGCAGCGGCGCCAAACACGGTGCCGCTGGGGGTCGCCGGCCCGTTCGACCGTGCCGACTGGTTCGACCGCCTCGCGGCCATGCATTTCAAGGGCTTGCCTCGCGTGGATGCCTATGGACGGTCCGAAAATGCGGCGGCGTGGTTGCCGCTGATTGAGACGCGCCCCGGTGCGCGGGCGAGCCTGGCCAACTGGTATAGCTTCGTACATCGTCCGCAATTCAGCGGTGCACGCGACGCCACCGCCCAGACGCTGGCTCTTACCGACCTGTGCGCCGGACTGCGGCGTAGCGCCGCGCGCCTCACGCTCTATCCTGTCCCCGAAGTCGATGGCTCGCTCGCCATGTTACGCGCCGCACTGACAGGCGCTGGCTGGTGGGTGAGCGCGCGCCCGGCAGGCGACAACCACTGGCTTGATCTGGACGGACAGAGCCATGACGACTGGTGGGCGGCACGTCCCGGCGAGCTGCGTAGCACCGTCACGCGTAAGGCCAAAAAGGGATTGGTCGATATCACCATCACCGACCGCTTCGACGCTGCGGTTTGGGCCGATTATCAGCGCATCTATGCCGCCAGCTGGAAGCCCGAGGAAGGCAATGCCGCCTTGCTGCGCGCCTTTGCCGAGGCGGAGGGCGCGGCAGGACGGCTGCGGCTTGGCCTCGCCCGGATTGGCGGCGCGCCGGTGGCGGCCCAGCTGTGGACGGTCGAAAATTTCGGTGCCTATATCCACAAGCTGGCGCATGTCACCGACAGCGCTCAAGCGTCGCCTGGCACATTGTTGACCGCCGCATTGTTTCGCCGCGTGATTGAGGAAGATCAGGTCCGCCGCGTGGATTTCGGCACTGGCAACGATCGCTACAAGCGCGACTGGATGAATCGCCACAGCAAATTGTGGCGGATCAAGGCTTTCAATCCCTCGCGCCCCGCCGCATGGGGACCGGCGATTAAGACCACCCTTGCCGATTGGCGGCTGCACCGGAATGATGACTGATATGGACCAGACCGAAACCACCCTGCGTGCTATCATGGCCGATGTATTGGGGCTCGGCACCGCGCGTGCCGCCGCGCTCACCGAGAACAGCGAATTGTTCGGGGCGCTGCCCGAGTTCGATTCGATGGCCGTTGCCATCGTGCTCACCGAGCTGGAAGACCGGCTGGACATCATCATCGATGATGACGAGGTCGATGGCGAATTGTTCGCAACCTTTGGCAGCCTGCTGACATTCTGCCGCGCCAAACAGGCTGCCTGAGCTGCGTGATGGCGATGGTACTGCGCCATGGTCCGCAAGGCGACGGTCCCCGCGTGCTGATCGTGCCGCCGCTGTTCGAAGAGGCCAACCGCATGCGCCGCACAGTGGTGCTAGCGATGCGCGCGTTGGCCGGCTTGGGCATCGCGTCGCTGCTGCCAGACTTGCCCGGGCAAAATGAGAGCCTGATCGCGACCGAGGCCACCGACCTGAACCTGTGGCGCAGCGCCTTGACAGACATTGCCGCGGCCGAATCTGGCCCGGTCATGATGGCAAGCATCCGCGGCGGCGCGCTGATCGATGACGCCGCTGCAGCATCGGGATGGTGGCGGCTGGCGCCGGTGTCCGGTGCCACCCTGCTGCGAACCATGCTGCGCGCAAGGATTGCCAGCGACCGCGAGCGCGGGATAACCAGCAACGCCGATGCGCTGATGTCGGCGGCGCAGCGATCGCCCCTGCTACTTGCCGGGAATCTGCTTTCGCCAAACATGATCGCCCAGCTGCAAGCCGCCGAGCCGGCTGAACCCGAAGCATTATGCACGGTCATGCTGGGCGACGGACCCCAGAATGTCGCCGGAACCGCACTGTGGCTGCGCGCCGAACCCGGCGAGGACCCGGCCATGGCGGCCGCGATGGCAGAAAGCATCTTTGGCTGGATGAGCGCGTGCGGAATGCACTGAGCTTCCCATGCGGTGACGCGGCGCTTGCCGCGACGCTCGACGCTGCCCCCGGGGCGAGCGGGCTGCTCATCGTGTCAGGCGGCAATGAAATCCGCTGCGGCGCGCATCGCGGCATGGCGATGCTGGCTGCGCGGATCGCTGCGGCAGGCCACCCGGTGTTGCGGTTCGACCGGCGCGGGATTGGCGACAGCGAGGGCGAGAATGGCGGCTTCGAAAGCAGCCGTGCCGACATCATCGCAGCGCTGGCCGCCTTTCGCCGCGCCTGTCCCGAAATGAAACAGGTTGTCGCGTTCGGCAATTGCGACGCGGCAAGTGCGTTGCTGCTGCACCAGCCGCTTGATGTCGATGCACTCGTGCTGGCCAACCCCTGGACAATCGAGGACGCGGGCCAGAGCTCCGCTGCCCTGCCCCCGACCAGCGCGATCCGCGCACGCTATTGGCAGCGACTGAAAGATCCGGCGAGTTTGGGGCGGCTGCTGCGCGGCGAGCTTGATTTGGCTAAACTGGGGCGGGGTATCGCGGCGCTCGCGCCGCACGCTGCCCCCTCCGCCAGCAAGCTCGGCCAGCGCGTTGTTGCGGCGATTGCTGCTGCGCCGGTGCCCATCACCATCCTGCTTGCTACGGGGGATCGCACTGCCCAAACCTTTGCAGAGCTGTGGCGCAACGAACCACCACCGGCAGGAGTCCGCGTTGCCAAGCTTGACAGCACAAGTCACAGCTTTGCAGGTGACGACGGTGATTGGCTGGCTGCTCAATTGCTGGGCGTGTTGGGCAAACAAACCTAGCCGCGCGGCGCAAGCCCCTCGATCAACCGCCGGAACCCTTGCGTCAAGGTATCGACATCGACCCCCGGTTCGCCGCGGGCGAGTGCGAACCCAGCATTGTTCATGGCCCCCATCACCAACACGGCCAGCGGCATCGTCGGAAAATCGATAATCCGGCCCTTGTCCTTTAGCATGGAAAGGCCGCCCGCGACGGTCTGTAGCCCCATGCGCGAATCTATCTCGCGCCACTGTTCGGCCCCCAGCACCACTGGCCCGTCAACCGTGACGATGCGGTGGAAGTCGGGCTTTTTCGCAAAGCCGAGGGCCACGCCAAACGAGGCGACCATGGCATCGAGCGGATCGCTGCTTTTGGCGTTGCGGAAACTGGCCATGGCGGCATCGTTTAATTCACCGACCAGCTGTTCAAACACGGCAAGGAAAAGACCCGCCTTTGATCCGAAGTGATGGAACAGCGCGCCAACGGTGACCCCGGCGTCGGCCGCGATGTCGCGCGCCGCGGCCCTACCATAGCCATCGGCCGCGAATCTGCGCCGCGCCGCATCCAAAATCCGGGTGCGGGTTGCCGCAGCATCCGCCGCGCTTCGCCGCGCCATCAGCACCTCCTCGAGCACCCGGTTGGCCCGGGTCGAAACAGCTTAGTATCAGTTGCTTGACGCAGTGCCAACGATTGATACATAACGTTGGTATGTAAAACCCGCGACTCGGACGGCAGTCAGGTCTTGCCCGACTGGGGCGCGCGGTTTTGCTGGCCTGGCGAGCAATGCGACCCGGTCGTCAGGCCATCGGCCCCTGTCACACCGTAAGGCGTGGCGGGGGCTTTTTTTCTGCTTCAGTCCGGCCGAAACGAGCGGCACCGGCCCACGTCGACGTTAGTGGAACACATTAACCCGCGTGAAATTCCGCCTCGGCGAGGAAGCGTTCGGCGTCGAGCGCGGCCATACAGCCCATGCCTGCCGCCGTTACGGCCTGGCGATAGATATGATCGGCAACATCGCCCGCCGCGAACACGCCGGGAATATTGGTGCGCGCACTGCCCGGCTCGACCAGCAGATAGCCGCCGTCATCGAGCGGGAGTTTGCCCGCGAACAGCTCGGTCGATGGCTTGTGGCCGATTGCTACAAAGGCACCGTCGGTGGCAATATGGCTCGCCGCACCCGTTACCGTGTCAGTGAGGTCAACGCCGATCAGCCCTGCCGCGCCGTCGCCACCGACAAATCGGTCGACCTTCTTGTTCCACAACACCGAAATTTTGGGGTTGGCAAAGAGGCGGTCAGCGAGGATTTTCTCCGAGCGCAGACTATCGCGCCGGTGGATCAGCGTCACATCGTCGCTGTGGTTGGTCAGGTAAAGCGCCTCTTCAACCGCGGTATTGCCGCCGCCGATGACCACTACCTTCTTGCCGCGAAAGAAAAAGCCGTCGCACGTCGCACAGGCCGACACGCCCTTGCCGCCCAGTTCAGCCTCGCCCGGCACGCCCAGCCATTTGGCCTGCGCGCCAGTCGCGATGATCAGCGTGTCGCCGACATAGACATCGCCGCTGTCGCCAGTGGCGCGAAACGGCCGCTGGGTCAGGTCGACATCGACCACCGTGTCCCAGATGGTGCGCGTGCCGACATGTTCGGCCTGCGCCTGCATTTCCTCCATCAGCCAGGGACCCTGGATAACGCTGCGAAAGCCGGGATAATTTTCGACGTCGGTGGTGATGGTCAGCTGGCCGCCGGGCTGGATGCCTTGCACCACAATTGGCTGCATCCCCGCGCGCGCGGCATAAATGGCGGCGGTATAGCCCGCCGGACCCGAACCGATGATCAGGCAGCGGGTGGTGTGGGTGGTCGGCATGGTGGTCCTTTGTCCGGAATTTGCAGCTGTGCAGCGCCGCACAGATGGATATTGCCAAGCGCGCTAGCAAGGCGCAGCATCGCCGCCAAGGGGAGATAAGTTGCCCATGACCAGCTGGTGGGACCGTCATATCGTGCCGCGCCTCATCAAATGCGCCTGTTCGCAGGGGCAGATTATGAAGGTGCGCAGCAAGGTCGTTCCGCTGGCGGCGGGCGAGGTGCTGGAGCTTGGCTGCGGCGGCGGGATCAACATGGAATTTTATGATCCCGCGCGGGTGACGCGGCTGGCGGGGATCGACCCGTCGCCCAAGCTGCTGGAGATGACTCGCGCGGCGGCGGCGGAGCGCGGGATTGCTGCCGACATTCAGGGCGGCGTCGGCGAAGCCATGCCCTTTGCCGACGCCAGTTTCGATACCGTGGTGACGACCTTCACCCTCTGCTCGGTCGCCGATCAGGCAGCAGTTTTGTCGGAAATCCGCCGCGTGCTGCGGCCTGGTGGCACCGCGCTGTTTCTGGAACATGGCGCGGCACCCGACGCCGGGGTCGCCAAATGGCAGCGGCGCATCGAGCCGATCTGGAAACGCATCGGCGGCAATTGCCACCTGACGCGCCCGATTACGCGCAGTTATGAAACGGCGGGGTTTGCCGTCGACAAATTGGGCGAAGGGTTCATGCCCAAATCACCGCGCCCGATGGCGTGGGTCGAATATGGGACTGCGCGGCGCACCGCTTGAACGCGTGCACCCGTGGCCTTTGACGCGATTGACTTCATCGCCGTTCCATGATGTCCTGACGCATAATCAGGTGTTTAGGGGAGATACGCGATGGTGAGTCGGTGGCTTCTGACGGGCGCGATCGCTGCGCTGACAATCGCAAATGCGCAGGCGGACGAGACCATTGTGGTCACGGCCATCCCGCTGTCCGAAACCGAAGCCAAACTGGCGGCGTGTCTGGCGCAGGGTTGCGCGCCCGACGCCGATATCGCCGCGAGCCTCGCGCACGCCGAAAACCAGTTCATCGCGGGCAAATATGGCGCCGCGCGCTCAACGCTGGTCGCCGCGTTGGGCCGCAACCGCAAACACAAGGCCGAATATCCGGTGCCCGTTTCGGACCTGCTGCGCGCCAACGCGCGCGTTGCCGAACATATGGGCGAGGCACGCGCGTTTCGGACGTCCACGCTCGATATGCGCGATGTGCTGCGCAGTGCCTTTGGCGCTGATGCCCCGCGCGCGCTGGCGGCGCAGATCGAGGTGGGCGACAGCCGTGCCAAACTCGGCTATCCCGACGAAGCGCACCGCATTTACAGCGAGGTAGAGGAACGCGCGCGTGCGGCCGACCAGCCCCGCATCGCGGCCTTCGCGCAGCTGCGTCAGGGCGCGCTCGCGGTGACGCTGGCCAATGCCAGCAAATTGCCCGAGGATCGCCTTGCTGCCAGCAAAAGGCTGCGCCCGCTTGCCGAAAACACTGACCCGGCGCTCCGCGATTTCCGACTGGCAGCCAATGTCCTCAGCGCCCGCATGGCCAGCCGCACCGGCGACCAGCGCGCCGTGGCTGCGCTGGTGGCGGAGTTCGCCGCCGAGGGCGGGGCCGAGCGGCCGGTGCTGCTGTACGAAGCGCCGCTGGTTACGAAGTATAATTTCGGGCAGGGGGCCGACGCGATATTGGACAACGGACTGGGCGCGCTCGTCTTTCCGAATGCGACACCGGTTGGCCAAACCACGCGCCGCACCAACACGCTGCTGCGGCCCGATGAATGGGCCGATGTGGGCTTCTGGGTCAATGCCGACGGGCGGGTGAGCGAGGCCGAAGTGCTGCGCGCCAGCGGTCCAGAGGATTGGACCCAGGCCGTGCTCGCCAATCTGGCGCAGCGCGTTTACGCCCCGCTCAAGCGCGCGGATGGCGACGTATCGCCGGGCCATTATCTGATTGAGCGCTACACATTGACGGCAACATGGGTTGACGATCCGCGCGGGACCACCGGCACACGCCTGCGCAAACGCGATGCGATCGCGCGCATCGAGCGCATTGACATCACCCCCGATGCGCCAGTGCGGGTTGCGGCGCGCTAAGCCAGCGAGTCACCGTAGCCCTGAGCCTGTCGAAGGGCGTGGCGCAGGAGTAAACAGCGGCTTCGTCCGGCGCCTCGTGCTTCGACAAGCTCAGCACTACGGTGATTTTTCTCCCACCTCGACCAACCCGTGCCCCACGCTGACGCGCTCGTCAAAAACGAAACAGCTGCCATTCCAGCGGCTTTCGCTTTCCGGGATATGTTCGAGGTAGTTGAGGATACCGCCCTTCAAGTGGACGACATCCGCCACGCCTTCGGCGCGCAGGAAGGCGGTGGATTTTTCGCAGCGGATGCCGCCGGTGCAGAACATGGCGATGCGTTTGCCCGCAAAGCTCTGGGCATTGGCGCGCCACCAGTCGGGAAATTCGCCAAAGCTGCGCGTGCCGGGGTCAATGGCCCCCGCAAAGCTGCCATAGCCGACCTCAAAACTGTTGCGCGTGTCGATCACCACGGTGTCCGGATCGTCGATGACGGCGTTCCATTCAGTGGGAGCCACATAGACCCCCACATCGCGCGCAGGGTCGACGCCAGGCACTTTCAGCGTCACGATTTCGCGCTTGAGCCGGACCTTCATGCGTCGGAACGGCTGGGCGGCGGCGGTTGAATATTTGACGTCGAGGTCGACGCAGCCCGGCAGCGCGCGGATATGGGCGACCAACGCCGCAATACCGTCCGCACTGCCAGCGATGGTTCCATTTATGCCCTCACCCGCGAGCAAAATGGTTCCGCAAATGTCCTGCAACCGGCAGAGGTCGAGCAGCGGCTGACGTAGCGCCGCCGGATCATCAAAGGGGGCAAACTGGTAAAGGGCGGCGACGGTGTACATTAAAGCACGATGACATCATATTGCATCGCCGTGATTGCGGCTGGCAGCTTTCCGGCAAGGCGCGGTGCGCAGGACGGGCTGGTGGCCCGTTCCAGCGCCGCAACGCAGTCCGGGGGGCTTCCAGCCGCAACCCCAAAGGGCGGGCCGATTTTGGCCGAGCGCAGCGTCGCTCGTCGTTCACTATGCGTCGGCATGGCTCACTCCTCGCTCCTCGCGCTCGGCCAAAATCGGCTCCGTCACGACGGTGCAATATGATGCCATCGCGCTTCTCCCGCGCCCTACTATGCGGTCATGCCCCCATCAACCACCAGCTCGGACCCGGTAATGAACGCCGCCTTGTCGGATGCCAGAAACACCACCGCGTCGGCAACATTGGACGGCGCACCGAAATGGCCGAGCGGGTGCATCAGCGACAATTGGTCGCGCATGGCATTGCCGCCGGTGCCGCTGGCGGCGGCAAAGCGTTCAACCAGATCGTCACCCATGTCGGTGTCGATGATGCCGGGGTGTACCGAATTGACGCGGATTTTCATCGGGGCAAGCTCGATCGCGGCCCCCTTGGTGAACAGGCGTACCGCGCCCTTCGATGCGTTGTAACAGCTGACCCCGGCCCCGCCCTGCAGGCCTGCGACCGAAGACAGATTCACGATCGACGCGCCGCCCACCCACTGCCCCGCGCGCTCGGCAAGCAGCGGGATGGCATGCTTGGTGCCCAAAAACACGCCCTCGACATTGACGCTGTTGATGCGCCGCCAGTCGGCCAGGCTGGTTTCGGTGATCGGGGCCATCAGGAACAGCCCGGCGTTATTGACCAGAATGTCGAGCCCGCCTGCTTGGTCGCGGGCGAAGGCGATGGCGGCCGCCCAGTGCGCCTCGTCGGTGACGTCGTGCGCCAGCGCATGGCCGCCGATCTCTTCGGCGAGCGCCTCGGGGGCGTTCAAGTCCGTGGCGATAACAGTCGCACCCGACGCCGCCAGTGCGCGCGCCGACGCCGCCCCCAGCCCCTTGGCGGCCCCAGTGACCAGCGCAATTCGTCCCGCCAGATCGCTCATGTTCGCCCCCCCCTGCCGATGCATGATCGACGCGTCGCTCAATTCTTTGCCCGCGCACCCACTATAGCGCTTTCGCCTTGGCACGCCATGCATGCAGCAGCGGTTCGGTATAGCCCGACGGCTGTTCGACCCCTTTGAAAATCAGGTCGCGTGCGGCCTGAAACGCCGCGCTGTCGGGCGTCAGCTGGCGATAAAGCGGATCGGCGGCATTCTGTGCATCGACCTTCGCCGCCATGCGCACGAGCGCCGCATCGACTTGCTCGGCGGTGCACACACCGTGCAGCAGCCAGTTGGCGAGTGCTTGGCTGGCGATACGCAACGTCGCGCGGTCCTCCATCAGGCCGATATCGTTGATATCGGGCACTTTGGAACAGCCGACGCCCTGATCGACCCAGCGTACAACATAGCCCAAAATTCCCTGGCAATTGTTATCCAGCTCGCGCGCGACTTCGGCGGCATCCCAGTTGCGCCCAATGGCGACGGGGATAGTGAGGAGGTCAGCGAGCGGCGGCACCGCTTCGTCCCTGATTTCGCGCTGGCGGGCAAACACATCGACGGCGTGATAATGCATCGCGTGCAGCGTCGCGGCGGTCGGGGACGGCACCCACGCCGTGTTTGCGCCGCTCATCGGATGCGCCACTTTCTGCTCCAGCATCGCGGCCATCAGGTCGGGCATCGCCCACATGCCTTTGCCGATCTGCGCCTTGCCGGAAAGCCCGCAGGCAAGGCCAATGCGGACATTGCGGTCCTCATAGCTGGCGATCCAGCGGCTTGCCTTCATCTCGCCCTTGGGGATCATCGGGCCGGCCTGCATTGACGTGTGAATTTCGTCGCCGGTACGATCCAGGAAACCGGTGTTGATAAACACGATCCGGTCCTTCACCGCATGGATGCAGGCGGCCAGATTGGCGCTAGTGCGGCGTTCCTCGTCCATCACCCCGACCTTGATGGTGTGGCGGGCAAGGCCGAGCATGTCCTCGACCGCGTCAAACAGCCGGTCGGTGAAGGCGCATTCCTCCGGCCCATGTTGCTTGGGCTTGACGATATAGATGCTGCCGGTGCGGCTGTTCTGCAGCGTGCCCAGCCGCTTCAGATCGTGCAGCGCACACAGGCTGGTGATCACGGCGTCGCAAATACCTTCGGGCGCATCGCTGCCATCGGGCAAGCGCACCATCGGCGTGTTCATCAGATGGCCGACGTTGCGCACGAACATCACGGCGCGGCCGGGCAAAGTGAAGGGCGTGCCGCCAGGCGCGGTCCAGTCCCGGTCGGGCTCCATCGCGCGGGTTAAGGTTTTCCCACCCTTGGCAAAGCTCTCGGTCAGATCGCCGCGCATCAGGCCAAGCCAGTTGGAATAGCCCAGCACCTTATCCTCGCCGTCGACCGCGGCAACGCTGTCTTCCAGGTCGATGATGGTGGTGAGGGCCGATTCGAGAATCACGTCGGCAATGCCCGCCGGGTCGGTTTTTCCAATTGCGCTTTCGGGATTGATGACCAGTTCGATGTGCAACCCGTTGCGTTTGAGCAGGATGCCGCCGGGCTTGCTGCCGGCCCATTGCGCCGGATCGGTCAGCACCAGTTGTCCGCCCGTCCAATCCGACCATTTGCCCGCAGCCAACGGCACGGCTTCATCCAGAAACGCCTTTGCCCGCGCGATCACCGCCGCGCCGCGCGCCGCATCATAACCGCCCGGCCGCGCCGCGGGCGCATCGAGCGCGTCGGTGCCATAGAGCGCGTCATACAGGCTGCCCCAGCGCGCATTGGCGGCGTTGAGCGCAAAACGCGCGTTGAGTGCGGGCACGACGAGCTGTGGCCCCGCCATCGTGGCAATCTCGGGATCGACATTGGCGGTGCCGACCTGGAACGGTGCCGGTTCCGGAACGAGATAGCCGATATCGGTCAGGAACGCCTGATAGGCTGCGGGGTCATGCGGCGTCCCGGCCCGTGCCTGATGCCAATCGTCGATTTGCTGCTGCAGGGCGTCGCGCTTGGCCAGCAGTGCGCGGTTTTCCGGGGTGAAGCCGTTCAGGATAGCGGCGAAACCCGCCCACAGGTCCGCTGCATCGATCCCCGTCCCCGGCAACGCCGCGCCTTCGACAAAATCGGCCAGCCGCGCATCGACAGACAGGCCGGCGCGGTCAACATAAGCAGTCATGAAAAACCCTTTGGCTGGACAGTGGTAACTGTTTCCGGGGGAGGAAGGGTGCGCTTGCTATGACGCCAAAGCCAGCCAATGGCAACTCGCTGCGCACTGTCCGCCAATACAAAAAGCCTCCCGCCGGTTTGCGGCGGGAGGCTTTCGCGGCTGGTCCAATTTCAGCGCGGGCTGGTCAGCGCACCTTTTGCACAGCAGGCAAAAGCAGTCCGATCAGGATGGCGATGATGCCCTGCTGCTGGGTGATGGTTCCAGTGGGCTGGAGCGGCTGGGCCATGGCGGGCGTTGCCGATACCGCGATGCTGAGCGCGATCAGGGGGGCAAGAAGTTTCGTCTTGGTCATCGTCCATTCCTCTCTGTTGGCATGCTGTGTCTTCCAATGCCCCCTTTTTGCCATGCGGCTGCACCGTCCGCTGTGCGCGCGATCACCGGTCCAAAAAATTTTTGAAAAATTGTCCGGGGGTGCCAAAGCCCCATTCCACTGGCTATAGACGCCGCATGACCCTGAGCACCGCCGACCAGTCCGTCCTTGAAACCGCAGCTGCTGCACCGATGCTGGCGCAGGTTGAACGCTGGGCCGCGGTCAACAGCGGTACGACAAACTTGGCGGGGCTCAAAAATGTCGCCGGGATGCTTGCCGACGGCTTCGCTGCCTTGCCTGGGGACGTGCGGCTCGTGCCGTCCGATCCGGTCGAGGCGGTGCGCGCTGACGGAACGGTCGATACCATCGAGCGCGGCGCACATCTGCATTTGTCCGTGCGGCCGGAAGCGCCTGTGCAATTGCTGCTGACGGGGCACATGGACACGGTGTTCGCCGCCGACCATCCATTCCAGTCGCTGCAATGGCTGGAAAGCGGCGTGCTCAACGGCCCTGGCACCGCCGACATGAAGGCCGGTATATCGGTTATCCTCGCCGCACTGACGGCGCTCGAAGCGTCACCTTTGGCGGACCGCGTCGGTTATGACGTGCTGATCAATTCGGACGAGGAAACCGGCAGTCAGGCCTCGGCCCGGCTGATTGCGCAGCTGGCGCAGGGCAAGGCGGCCGCGCTGACCTATGAACCCGCGCTACCCGATGGCACGCTGGCGGGCGCACGGCCGGGCAGCGGAAATTTTTCGATTATGATTCATGGCCTTAGTGCGCACGCCGGGCGCAATCCAGAGGATGGCCGCAACGCGCTGATCGCCGCCGCTGATCTGGCGCTGCGACTTAACGCATTGAAATCCGACGGTCTTAAGGTCAACCCTGCCAAGATCGACGGCGGCGGCCCCAACAATGTCGTCCCCGACCAGGCGATCCTGCGCGTCAACCTGCGCCCCGCCACGCCTCAGGCCATGCGCGACGCCGAAGCCACGCTGCGCGCCACCATCGCCACCATCGAACGCGAGCACGGCGTGCATGCCCATCTGCACGGCGGCTTCAACCGCCCCCCCAAACCGCTCGATGCCAAAGCAGAGCGGCTTTTTTCGCTCGTCAGGGATTGCGGCGCGGCTTTGGGTCTGGCAATCGGCTGGCGGGCGACCGGGGGCGTGTGCGATGGCAACAACATAGCCGCCTGCGGAGTGCCTGTCGTTGACACCATGGGGCCGCGCGGCGGCGCCATTCATTCGTCCGACGAATTTCTGATCGTGGACAGCTTGCCCGAACGGGCCCAGCTGTCCGCGCTGACGCTGTTACGGCTGGCGGAACGGGGGACGGTGTGACTTTTTTGATAAGGTCGGCGGGGGAAGCCGATCTGCAGTCATTGTATGAAATGGCAAAACGGACCGGCGGCGGCTTTACCAACCTGCCACCCGATAAACCGTCGCTCGCCGCAAAGCTGGCAACGTCAGCTGAAGCCTTTGCCCGCGATGACGATACGCTGGCGCCCGACCTGTTCGTGTTTGTGCTCGAAAATCGCGCGACCGGCGAAGTGCGCGGTACCTGCCAGATTTTCAGCCAAGTGGGGCAGAAATGGCCCTTCTACTCTTACCGCATGGGCGTGCTGACGCAGCACAGCGTCGAGCTCGACCGCACTTTCCGCGCTGAAATGCTCAACCTGTCGACCGATCTTGAAGGCGCGAGCGAGGTCGGCGGGTTGTTCCTCCACCCCGGCGAGCGCGCAGGCGGGCTGGGGCTGCTGATCGCGCGCAGCCGCTACCTGTTCATCGGCGCGCACCGCGCGCGTTTTGGCGAGCGCTGCATCGCCGAGCTGCGCGGGGTGATTGACGAGGCGGGCGGCTCCCCCTTCTGGGACGGCGTCGCAGGCAAATTTTTCGGCATGAGCTTTCAGGACGCCGACGAATTCAATGCCAAGCACGGAAATCAATTTATCGCCGACCTGATGCCCAAGCATCCGGTCTATATCGCGATGCTGTCCGATGCCGCGCGAAGCGTGATCGGCGTTCCCCACCCCAGCGGGCGCGCCGCGATGCGGATGCTGGAAAATGAAGGTTTCGCCTGGGAAAAATATGTCGATATCTTCGACGGCGGCCCGACAATGACAGTGCGTACCGACCAGATTGCGAGCATCCGGGGCGCGGTCACCACAATTGTCAGCGCCGTTGATGACAGACTGGCGGGCGATCATGCCGAAGCCAGGCTGATTTCCACCGGGCGGCTGGCGCATTTCCGTGCCGCTTATGGCCGCATCGCACCGCACGGCGATGGTGTCGCCATCGACCGTGCTGCCGCCGACTTGCTGGGTGTCGAACCCGATATGATCATCACCCATGTAGCGCGATAACGAGCAGAAACTCATGCTGACCGAAATCAATTTCGACGGGATCATTGGCCCCACCCACAATTATGCGGGGCTTTCCCCCGGGAATATCGCATCGGCCCACAATGCCGGAGATGTGTCGCAGCCCCGCGCAGCGGCACTGCAGGGACTTGAAAAGATGCGCGCCAACATCGCGCTGGGCTTGCCGCAGGGCTGGTTCATGCCACTCGCGCGTCCCGACGCCGACTGGCTGGATAGCCTTGCAACCGATGAAGCGAATGCAGATCGATATTTGCGCGCGCAGGCGTGGTCGGCGTCTTCAATGTGGGCAGCCAATGCCGCAACCGTGTCCCCCGCGCCCGACACTGCCGACGGTAAATGCCACCTGACCGTCGCCAATCTGGTGACCATGCCGCACCGCAGCCACGAATGGCCGGGCACGCTGGCGCAGTTAAGGCTGGCCTTCGCGCATGATGCTTTCGCGGTCCATGCGCCTGTCCCGGCTCCATTCGGCGACGAAGGCGCGGCGAACCATATGCGGCTGACCCCGGCGCATGGCGAAGCCGCCGTTGAAATTTTTGTTTATGGCATCAGCGGTGGTCGCTTTCCAGCGCGCCAACATATCGAGGCGTCCAAGGCCATAGCGCGGCGGCACGGGTTGGACCCGGCGCGCACGCTGTTCATCGAACAGGCCAAGTCG
The DNA here is from genome assembly GCF_057220455.1 of Sphingopyxis sp. sgz302558. Classification (NCBI taxonomy): domain Bacteria; kingdom Pseudomonadati; phylum Pseudomonadota; class Alphaproteobacteria; order Sphingomonadales; family Sphingopyxidaceae; genus Sphingopyxis; species Sphingopyxis sp. sgz302558. Next base: position 278,565 of record NZ_JBXPUZ010000003.1, read on the forward strand.
GCGATTGCCAGCGGCGCGTTCCACAATGATGTGGTTGCGGTCGCAAATGAACAGGTGCTGTTCACCCACGAGGGAGCCTTTGAGGACCGCGAGGCCGCATATGCTGCCATCCGCACCGCTGCCCCCTGGTGCGAGATCGTCGAAGTTCCGTTTGCCTCCGTCAGCATGGCCGACGCAATCAAATCCTATCTGTTCAACGCGCAGCTGGTGACGCTGCCCGATGGCGCGGGCATGGGGCTGGTGCTGCCGACCGAGGCGCAGGACACGCCTGCCGTGTGGAACTGGCTAGAGGCGATGATTGCGGGCAATGGCCCGATACGGCGCCTGATCCCCGTCAATGTGCGCCAGTCGATGGCCAATGGCGGCGGCCCGGCGTGCCTGCGGCTGCGCGTGGTAGCCGACCCTGCGACGGTCGATCCGCGCTTTATGGCCAGCGAGGCGCGCATCGATATGGTCGCCGAAATTGTCGCGGCGCACTGGCCCGAAGCGATTGCGCCGGCCGATCTGGCATCGGCTTCGCTGGCCGCGGATGTACGCCGCGCGCGCGCCGCGCTGCTCAATTGTCTGGAACTTGGTAAATTGCTTTGACGACCCCGCGCCTGTCGGCTTAACTTCCATTTAACCATTAGGCAAAGTCAGGGAATCGCAGAATTTCCGGCTCGGCATGGCTTTTGCGAGTTGGTCTGCATGCTCAAGAAAATCGGTCGCCTGTTCGTCATCAAAACCAGGTTCGAGGCGTGCCTGATCATCTACGCGCTTGCCGTTGGCGCAATGGCACGCGGGATGCTGTATCTCGACAAATTCCCGGGCACGGGCGGCGTGCTGTTGTTGCTGGCTTGCACCGGATCGGTGTTTCTGGCCGGCGCCAAGATTTTCGACTGCATCCGGCTGGAACAGATGCTGGCGCTGGCCAATGCCAGCGGCGCGCTCGATCCGCAGCGCGAGCGCAGCTAATCACCCTCAATCTGAAACGGACGGCCGATGCGCGGGCCGACATTAGCGCGGGCGGGTTCGATTTGCGCGCGTCCATGTGGCTTGACGAAGGCGGCAACGACGCCCCGCCCCTGTTGTTCCTCAACGGCATTGCCGCCGACAACCGGCTCGCCGGAGCGCTGCTGAGCCGCATCGGTGGTCGCACCCGCATCACCCTCGACATGCCGGGCATTGGCGGCGCGCCTGACCGGCTTTATCCCTATAGCATTGCCGATGTCGCCATTGCCGTCGCTAATGCCATGGAGCAGCTGGGGCACGACCGGTTCGACGTTGCGGGTTTCAGCTGGGGCGGTGCCGTGGCGCAGCAACTTGCGCTGGCCGACAACACGCCGCTCCGGCGCATGGTGCTGATGGCGACATCGCCGCTGCTGCCCGCGCCGGGCCTGGGCGTCGGCACATTGTTCGACGCCGATGTACTGACCAGCGGCGTGCGGCTGACCGGAACCAGCCTGATTGGGATCGGCGCGCAATTGATTGCAGCAAACGGCTGGTCGGTGGTCAGCATGCTGCCACGGCTGACGGACGTGCCAACACTTATACTGGGCGCGCGCGGTGACATGGTCGTGCCCATTGCCTATGCCCAATGGTTGGCGCGCCTGATTCCCGGGGCCCAGCTGGAAATCGTCGATGGCGCGCACTTGTTCGCCTTTCGCCAATCAGAGAGAATTGGCGGGATGATTGCCGCCTTTCTGGACGCCGACTAAATCCCGAGGTCGAGTTGCTGCGCGGCGGCGCGCCTGCCCGCCGCAATACGGTCGCGGGTGCGTTTGCGGCTGCCGTGGCGGGCGTAAACGGATTGCGCCTCGGCCCGCGCGCCAGGTGCATGGCGCAAGGCATAGATGGCGTCCTTGGCCGCCTTTGCAGCGGCCGCATGGTCGACGATGCGATCGGGATAGTCCGGGCAAATCGCCGCGCGCCTCTCCGCTTCCATCCGCCACGGTTCGTGGATGAAGGCGGTCGGCACCCCGGCAAGTTCGGGTACCCAGCGGCGGATGAAATCGCCGCCCGCATCCTGATCGCGACCTTGCTTCACCGGCGAATAGACGCGAATGGTATTGATGCCGGTTTCGCCTGCCTGCATCTGGCACTGGGGCCAATGGATGCCGGGTTCATAATCGATGAACTTGCGCGCCAGCGATGCACCGCTGTCCTGCCACGGCAGCCAAAGGTCATAGCTTGCAAAACTCATCAGCATCGCCCGCATGCGGAAATTGATCCAGCCGGTAGCGTTCAGCGAGCGCATCGCAGCGTCGATAAAGGGATAGCCGGTCCGCCCTTCGCTCCACGCCACCAGCCGCGCGGGATCGCCGGGGCGCGGACGCATGCCTTCATAAATGCGGGCGAAGGGGCGCCATTCGGCCTCGGGCTCGCTTCCCAGTTTTTGAATGAAATGGCAGTGCCAGTGCAGCCGCGCGATGAAGCTGCGCATGGCCTGCCGCCACGCCGTTTCGTGCAATGGCAGCGCGGCGAGCCGCGCTGCGGCAGCCTGGTAAGCCTCGCGCATAGACAAGCTGCCATAGGCTAGATGCCAAGACAGGCGCGAGCAGGCCGCCGCGCCAGCGACCGGCGACGACATGGCGCGGGTGTATGTCTCGCCGCGTTCGTGCAAAAAGCTGGTTAGCGCCATCAGTGCTGCCGCGCGCCCGGCGGCGGGCAGCTCCAACAGGCCATCATCGCCAAGGCCGAGCGCGGCTGGCTCTGGCAACACATCGCCGGCCGAAACAGCCCATTGGACGCGGGGTTCAGGGAGCTGCGGCGCACCCATCATCCGGTCCCATGCTGCTGCCCAGCGGTCGCGGTTGATGCTGCCGCCGCGCCAAACACCGAATTGACGCACCTCGGTAAAGGCGATGCCATGCTGGCGCGCCCAGCGCCGTACCGCCTGGTCGCGAACAAAGGTCCAGTAATTGCCCGTTTCTTGATGCGCCCACAGTGCCAAAGGTCCATGCACTTGCCGCAGTGCCTCCAGCACCGACGCCGCCTCACCCACACGCACGACCAGCCCGCCGCCCTGACCCGCGATGGCCTTGCCCAGATCAGTGATGGCCGCGCTCCAAAAGCGCCATTGCCGCGCCGACACATCGTCCTGCTGCCAATAACCGGGTTCTACAATGACCAGCGGCAGCACCGGCCCTTGCGCCGCCGCCGCCGTCAGCGCGGCATGGTCAGCGAGGCGCAGGTCGCGTTTGAACCACAAAATCTGGAGCATCGCGGGGTCAACGCAGCGAGCGGTCAAAAGTTCAGCTTGGCGGCGGCGATTCCGGTTGTCGTTTTGCCAGAAAGTCGCGGATCGCCGCAGCCGTTGCGTCAGGCGCTTCCTCCATCGGCAAATGGCCGATGCCGGGCAGCAGGACGACCGTTGCGCCCTTGATACGCTCACCGAATGTTTGCGCGGCGCTGGGGTTAATGATGCGATCCTCGGCGCCGAACAGCACCAGCGTCGGCGCAGTGATCTGCCCAATGCGCGCCGCGGCGGCAAAATCGCGCGGCAGCGTGGCGCGGCGCGCCGTGGCTTCGCGATTGCCGGGGAAGCGCAGCAGTTCCCAATAGCGGTCGACCGCCGCCTCGGTCACGACCGCGCGGTTGCTGACCGATTGTTCAAGCGAGCTCGCGACCAGCGCGCGGGGGGTAATTTGCCCCGCCAGCCAGCGCCCGACGGGGTTACGCATGATACGAAAGCCGATGTTCGAGGCAGCGGCTCTTTCTCCGCTGCGCGGCGGCATGCCGCCGGCATTGAGCAACAGCAGCGCATCAACCCGTCCCGGCTGCGCCAGCGCATATTGCCAGCTGATCGCACCGCCCATGGAATTGCCGCCAAGGATGAAGCGGTCGAGCCGCAGCTCGGCAGCAACCACATCAACCGCGGCCATCATCCCGGCAGGACTGTAATCGCCATCCGGCGTGCTGCCGGTCAGCCCGTGGCCGGGCAGGTCGAGCGTGACGATGCGGTAGTCGTTGCCCAACCGCGCCACCAGCGGCTCCCAGGTGTGCAAGCTGGCGTTGGAGCCGTGCAGCAGGAGCATCGCTGGACAGGTGCGGCACCCCTGATCGCGGTAATGGATCGACTGCCCCGCCGGGCCGCGCGCAAAGGTCGTCATGCCGCCCCGATTGCCATATTTGGCGATCATCGCGTCACGGTCGGTATCGGGGGTGCGCAGCGCGACAAAAGTGGCAACCAGCACAAGCAATGCGAACAGCGGCCACAGCAGCCGCTTCTTGCGCCACCACGGCCGCGTCGGCGGCGTGGTGACGAAATCATTGTCGTCGATTTCAATCGGTTGGTCCTCGCCGCCGCTCACCCATTTCCCCCCGCCCTGTCAACGAGAGCAGGATTAACGACTGACCGCGCCGCGTCAACGCCCGCCGAAGCGGCGGTTATTGTCGGGGCGTCCACTATTGCCCTGTGGACGACCACCACCACCGGGGCGTCCTTCGCGCTGGCCCTGCGGACGGCCAGCGGTCTGCGGCCGCAAATCGCGCTGGACGTGTGCCGGGCGGCGCTGGCCACCATCGGCGCGGGCAGCGCCTTCGCCGACGGGTGGGGTCCAGCCGGTCTGCGGTGCGACAAATTCTCCGCGCGGCGGACGACTGTCAGCACGGGCAGGACGATCGCCACGCACCGGATTGGCACGCGGGCCGCGATCATCGCTGCGGCCATGGCGCGCACTGCGATTGGCAAAATGGGCATCATCACGCTGGCGCGACGGATTGCGGCCTTTTGACCCCGTATCCTTCGGTGGCGCGGCAGGTGCGGGCAGATTGCGCACCAGCTCGTTGAAACCGGCAGGCAACGGCATGGCTTCGGGACGGCTGCGCGTCACGCGCTCGATAGCCTTCAGATAGGGCCGTTCGTCATCGGCAACGAAACTGATCGCCATGCCTTCGGCCCCGGCACGCGCGGTGCGGCCAATGCGGTGGACATATTGTTCGGCCACATTGGGCAGCTCAAAATTGATGACATGGCTGACGCCCGACACGTCGATGCCGCGCGCGGCAATGTCGGTCGCGACCAGCAGGCGCGTGTCGCCGCTGCGGAAGGCTTGCAGCGCAGCGGTGCGCTGCCCCTGGCTCTTGTTGCCATGGATGGCGGCCGCCTTGATGCCCGCGCCCATTAGATGGCGGACGACGCGGTCGGCGCCGTGCTTGGTACGGGTGAAGATCAGCGCACGGTCAATGTCCTGCGTCTGCACCACATGGTGGAGCAGCGCCTGCTTTTCCTTCTGCTGGACGAAGGTCGCAAACTGGCGGATTTTTTCGACTGTGGTCGCCTGCGGCGTCACCGACACCTCGACCGGATCGTTCAGGAACTGGCTGGCCAACGCCCGGATTTCCTTGGGCATGGTTGCCGAAAAGAACAGATTCTGGCGCTGTGGCGGCAACAGCTTGGCGATGCGCTTCAGGCTGTGGATGAAGCCCATATCCATCATCTGATCGGCTTCATCGAGCACAAAAATCTCGACATCTTTCAGCGTCAGCGCGCGCTGGTCGATCAGGTCGAGCAAGCGGCCCGGCGTGGCAACGAGGATGTCGACCCCGGCGGCCAACTTGTTGATCTGGCGATTGATCGGCACGCCGCCGAACACCGTATCGACCGAAATCTGGGCAAAGCGGCCGTAGTCGCGGCAACTTTGCGCAATCTGCGCGGCCAACTCGCGCGTCGGCGACAGAACCAGCATGCGACAGCCCTTGAACGGACGCGGCTTGGGGTTCGAAATCAATTTGTGGAGCGAGGGCAGCGAAAAAGCAGCGGTCTTGCCGGTGCCCGTCTGCGCAATGCCGCACAGGTCATGCCCCTTCATTAGCAGCGGGATCGCCTGCTGCTGGATCGGGGTCGGGGTGGAATAATTCTTGCTGGCGAGCGCGCGCGAAATTGCATCGTTCAGGCCGAAATCGGAAAAACTGGTCATGGATAAACTCATAATCTGGCTCGCCCGGCGGCATGGCACATCGCCACGCCCGACGGGTCCGCGGGGGTGAAATCAACCCGCGTGAATGGGAAGCCTTCGAAAAGGGAAACGCAGACATCCGGCCCATTTTCGGACCCTGTTGGTCCATGGTCACGCTGCCGGTGCGATGGGCGGCTTTATCTGCCGCCAATGCTGCGCTGCACAACATGTGGCACAGCGGGGGCGATTTGGCAAGGGGGTGCATTAACCTGTTACAGCAGCCCAGTGAGCAGTCCTGCCCCTGCTGCCGCCATCAGCGTGCCAAAAACCCCGGCCTTGGTCCGGAATAGCAACAGCGCGGCGAAAAGCGCGAGCCCAAGCGCGGCGACATCCAGACTTGCCGGGTCCGGCAATACCAGTCCCCATAGCTGCGCTTCGCGCGTGAAAAGCAAATGGATCGCGAACCATAGCGACAGGCTGGCAATGGCTCCCACAACAGCAGCGGTCAGCGCCGTCAATGCCGCCTGCAGCGCGGTAATCGACCGCAACCGGTCAATCCACGGCGCAAGTGCGAAAATCCACAGGAAGCAGGGGGCGAAGGTTACCCAACTGACCAGCAGCGCCGCCAGCACCGCAGCAACCCACGGGCTGAACGGCGCGGGATTGGCCCAGGCAGCGAGGAAGCCGATATGTTGGGTGACCAGAATCAGCGGCCCCGGCGTGGTTTCGGCGAGCCCCAGCCCATCCGCCATCTGTGCCGGGGTGACCCACCCCAGCGACCCCGCCGCTTCCTGTGCCATATAGGCCAGCACGGCATAGGCGCCGCCAAAGGTGACTATGGCGAGTTTGGCGAAAAAGGCGCCGATGTCCCAAAGGATGTGATCGAGCCCGAGCGTCACCCCGACCAGCGCGAGCGGTGCGCCCCAGATGGCGGCCCAGATGATGATGGTGCGCAGCGTCCCAGCGATGGTCGCGCCGCTGGTTGTCGATCTTTGCGCTGCGTCATGCCCGCTGCCGATCCACGACGGTCGCCAGCGGGCGGCGATCATGCCCGCAATTGCTGCTCCGCCGATGACCCACGGGAAATCGACGGCAAACAGCGCCATGGCAACAAAGGCCGCCAGCGCCAGTGCGCGGTGAAATCCGGTTTTGAGCGCACGGCCCGCGATCCGCAGCAACGCCTGCGCAACGATGGCGAGCACCGCCGCCTTGACCCCCAGAAACACCGCGTCGAACCATGTCAGCCCGACGGCGGCGACATAAAGCAGCGACAGGCCGAGCATCACCGCAACGCCGGGCAGCACGAACAGCAGCCCTGATATGACCCCGCCCAGCGTTCCGTGCAGCCGCCAACCAATCCAGGTCGCGAGCTGCTGCGCCTCTGGCCCGGGCAACAGGTGGCAAAAATTGAGCGCGGCGAGATAGTCGTCCTCGCCAACCCAGCGCCGCTCATCGACAATGCGCCGGTGCATCAGCGCAATCTGCCCCGCCGGTCCGCCAAAGCTGAGGCAGCCAATGCGAGCAAATTCTGATACGAGTTCGGATAAAGTCGGTTTCGCTTCGGTCATCGGCACAATCCCTTGGCCACGCGGGCGCGGCGTCTGGGCAGCGCTTGGGCCGACACAAGGCCGACTTGACCGGGAGGCTGCTTTGCCCCGATGGTGACCGGATAATGGCAACGCCAGATTTTGGAAAGTGCCCTTTTTGGTTGGAGTATCGGCATGACCTCGACCCTGCCCCGACCCGATGTCTGCGGCTTCTTCGACCCCGCCACCAACACCATCAGCTATATCGTCAGCGATCCGGCGACGGGCGCGGCGGCGATTATCGATCCGGTGCTCGACTTCACCGCGAACAATGCGCGCACCTCGACCGCTTCGGCCGACCGGCTGCTCGCGGTGGTGCGCGACAAAGGGTTGACGCTGGTCGCACTGCTGGAGACCCATGCCCATGCCGACCATCTGTCGGCGGCGCATTATCTGCACGAAATGACGGGCGCGCCGATCATCATCGGATCGCATATCTGCGACGTGCAGGCGGTGTTCGCGCCCATGTTCGATGCGGCCGATGTTGTGCCCGATGGCAGCGTTTTTCACCGCCTGTTGGGGGATGGGGAAAGCTTGGCACTGGGTGAATTGACGCTGACGGCCATGCATACGCCGGGCCACACGCCCGCGTGCATGACCTATGTCATCGGCGAAGCCGCCTTTGTCGGCGATACGCTGTTCATGCCCGACTATGGCACCGCGCGCTGTGACTTTCCCGGCGGCGATGCCGCGACGCTGTATCGTTCGATCCAGCGCATTTTGACGCTGCCCGGCGAAACGCGCATTTTCGTTGGCCATGACTATTTGCCCGCCGGGCGTAGTGACTATCGCTGGGAAACCAGCGTGGCCGAACAGCGCGCTGCCAATATCCATGTCCATGAAGGGATCAGCGAAGCGGACTTTGTTGCCATGCGCATCGCGCGCGATGCAACGCTGGCGGCACCGCAGCTGATCCTGCCTTCGCTACAGGTGAATATCCGCGCCGGAGCGATGCCGCCTGCAGACGCGAATGGGCAGCGATATCTGCGGCTGCCACTCAACCGCATCTGAGAATTGCCTCGGCGGGCACGCGGTGACATGAGGTTGCCAAGGGAGAGGCAGCCACATGAGCGACCACATCATTGTCATTGACGAAGGGACGACATCCACCCGCGCGATGCTGTTCAGCACCAGCGGGTCACCGCTGGGGAGCGCGCAGCGGGAATTCAAGCAACATTATCCCGCGCCGGGGTTGGTCGAACATGATGCCGCCGAAATCTGGGACGCAACGCTCGCCTGCACGCGCGACATGGTGGCACAGGCGGGCGGGGCTGAACGGATCGCATGCATTGGGATAACCAACCAGCGCGAAACGATCGTCTTTTGGGACAAGTCCACTGGCGAGCCGCTCGCGCCGGCCATCGTCTGGCAGGACCGGCGCACCGCCGACGATTGCGCGGGGCTGAAAGCGGAAGGGCATGAGGGCGCAGTGCAGGCCAAAACCGGGCTGCTGCTCGACCCCTATTTTTCGGGGACCAAGATTGGCTGGGCGCTGCGCCACTGGCCACAGCTCAAAGCGGCGGGCGAGCGGCTAGCGGTGGGGACCATCGAAAGCTACCTCGTCTTTCGGCTGACCGGTGGAGTGCACGTCACCGATGCGACCAATGCGTCGCGCACCTTGATGATGGACATTAACGGCCAGGGTGGCTGGGATGATGGCCTGTGCGACCTGCTGGGCGTGCCGCGCACGATTTTGCCGGAGATCGTAGGCTGCACGACCGAAGTCGGGCGCACCGACCCCGCCCTGCTCGGCGGCGCGATCCCGATTACCGGAATGGCGGGCGACCAGCAGGCGGCAACCATCGGGCAAGCGTGCCTGACCCCGGGGCAGACCAAGGCGACCTTTGGCACGGGGGCGTTCATTTTAACCGCCAGCGGCACGGTGCGCCCCACATCAACCAACCGGCTGCTGGCGACGGTGCTCGTGCAGGACGGCGATACGCGCCACTATGCGCTGGAGGGATCCGTCTTTGTCGCCGGGTCGCTGATCAAATGGCTGCGCGACGGGCTGGGACTGCTGGCCAGCGCCGCAGAAAGCGAGGGGCTAGCGCGTTCGGTCGCCGACAATGGCGGCGTCTATCTGGTCCCCGCGCTCGCCGGACTGGGAGCGCCGCACTGGCGACCCGATGCGCTGGCAGCATTATCAGGCCTGTCGTTCGCCAGCACCAAGGCGCATGTTGCGCGCGCGGCGCTAGAGGCGCAGGCCTATCAGGCGCATGATCTGAAATCCGCTTTCGCAGCTGATGGCGTCGATTGGGCTGAGCTGCGCATCGATGGCGGTATGGCGGCAAACGACTGGATGGCGCAGGATCTGGCAGACATGCTGGCGGTGCCCGTCGAGCGCCCCGATTTTGTGGAAAGCACGGCACTGGGGGCAGCGATGCTGGCCGCAGCCGGCGCAGGCTTGTTCCCGACGCTGGCGAAAGCCGCGACCGCAATGCGCGGCACCGCAACGCGCTTCACGCCCTCGATTGGGGCCGACACGCGAAAAGCGCGCCTCGCCGGTTGGCAAAGCGCGCTTTCGAAAGTGTTGGGATAAGACCGACGTCTTAGCGCTTGAGCGACAGGCCGCCGAAACGCTTGTTGAACTTTGCGACCTGCCCGCCCGCGTCGAGCAGACGACCGGTGCCGCCGGTCCAGGCGGGGTGCGCGGTGGGATCGATTTCGAGCGCGAGCGTATCGCCCTCTTTGCCCCAGGTCGAACGCGTTTCATAAACGTCGCCGTTCGTCATCTGGACCTTGATCATGTGATAGTCGGGGTGGATGCCCTGTTTCATAGTCGTCTAGCTCCTGTGCCGCTGGTTACCGACCAGCGGCTGAGTCCCTTGCCAATTTGGCGGAAGCGCGGCCCATAATGGGGGATGCGGGGAAATGCAACCTTGGTTTCAGGCCGCCGGCGGATCGGCGATCATCGCCGTAAACTGGCATTCCGCCGCCACCGCGCCGTCGAGCAAGGCCTTACCCGCAAAACGGCAAATCGTCCGCTTGTTCTGAACGATTTCGACGTGGAGATCGAGCAGGCAGCCGGGTTCGACCGGTTTCCTGAACTTCGCGCCGTCGATGGCCATAAAATAGACCAGCTTGCCCGAATCGGCGAGGCCCAGCGATTCAACCGCCAGCACCGCGGCGGCCTGCGCCATCGCCTCGACAATCAACACGCCGGGCATGATCGGGCGGCCGGGGAAATGGCCCTGAAAAAATTCCTCGTTCATCGTCACGGCCTTCACCGCATGAATCGAGGTATCAGGCACCAACTCCACCACCCGGTCGACGAGCAGCAGGGGGTAACGGTGCGGGATCGCCGCCATGATGCGGCGGATATCCATCGGGCCCAGCGTTTTCGCCATCACCTCCGTTTCCCCCTGCCCGCTCATGATTAGCGCGTCTGCGGCGTGGCCGGCGGCGGCGTGGTCGCAGGCGTGGTGCCCTGCGCCGCGCGCGCGGCGTTGACCAGCTCCTGGTTCTTTTGCTGGACCAGCTGGCCCGGCTGGTAACCTGCGGGCGGGACAATCCCGACGTTGGGCAGGATGGCGTTCAGATCGGCAACCACCGCGTCGGTGATGTCGACGTTGGTTTCGCGCGCCAGTACGCCTTCGGGGTTGAGCAGCAGGTCAACTTTCAGCCGCTTCATCGCAGCGCGGATCGCGTCGTTCATGCGCACGCTGATCTGATCTTCGACATAGGCAACGGCAAGGTCGACCTGCTGGCCAAGCTGGCCGACTTCGGCGTTGGCGGCGGTGCGCTTGTCTTGCACCGCTTTGGCGGCGGCTTGGACTGCGGCCTGGTTCGGCGTCGGCTTGCGCGCTTCCTCATTATATTTGGCGACCAGCAAGTTAAGCTCGGCCTGCAGCGTCTGGGCGCGCGCATCGCGCGCATCGATCTGGGCCTTATAGGTCACCTCGATTTGCTGCATCGCGGTGGTGAAGGCATTGGATTTGGCGGCGGCAACGCGCACGTCGGCGACGGCAATCCCGGCTTTTGACTGGGCGGCGGCCGGGGCGGCGAGCATCGGCGAGACCGACAGGGTGGCGGCGGCAAGTGCCGTCGCGGTAAGCAGTTTTTTCATCAGAATTGGGTTCCTACGTTGAATGAAAACCTCTTGGTATCATCGCCCTCTTCTTTGCGGAGAGCGTAAGCGAAATCGATGCGGAACGGGCCAAAGGGCGAATTCCAGTTGACCCCGGCGCCGATGGAAACGCGCGGTTTCCAGCTGTCGCCGAAGAAGCGTTCCTCAAACGGTGCCAGCGGCGAAAAATTGGTCGGGCACTGGTCGAAATTGCCGGCAAAGGTGACGACACCATTGGCATCGGTCGTGCTAGCCTGCGTGCCGAATTGCACCTGACCAGTGGAGGCGTTGCGGCACAGGAATTTGGTGCGCCCGTCGGCGGGGTCGCGGAAATTGGCGAGCGTGGTCAGAGCGGGCTGACGCACCTTGAACACCGACCCCACATCCAAGAACACCGACGGGCGCAGCCCCAGTTCCTTCGCGCCCGACCCCAGCGGAATGTCGATCTCGACCCGGCCCTGATACATCGCACGGCCACCCAGCGCGTCGTCGACCGACTGACGCTGTTCGGTGTTGAGGATGGGGTTCAATGGATCGGTGAGGTCAACCGAACCATAGCGGATTACGCGCGGCCCGACGCCGCGAATGTCGAAGCCGCGGATCTGCGGTTCACCCAGGAAGAAGCGGTCGGTCAGTCGCACCCGGTCACTGCCCGGGAAGGGGGCATCGGCAAAGGGCTGGATATAGCCGCCCTGGATCGACGTGGTCAGAATGAAATTGCTGCCCAGGTTGAAATGCTTGCTCGCTGCGGCAATCGCACGGGCATATTTGACGCTGCCGCCAAGCCCGGCAAACTCGCCGGTCAGCGTCAGCGAATGGCCGCGCGTCGGACGGATCCGGTTATCGCGGTTGTCATAGGCCAACGTTAGGCCGAGCAGCGACGTCGTGCGCGTGCCGATTGCGTCGCACAGATAACGCCCCGCAACCAGCGGATCGCACTGACCGCCAAAGAAATAGATGTCCTCGTCGAGCGACACATCGTCATAATTCAGGCTGTAACGTCCGAACGCCGACAGAAATTCGGTCAGGGGCACACCGACATTGACCTGGAACCCGGTGGTCACCTGTTCAAAGGTGGTTTCGCGCCGATTGCCGACAAAATTGAAGCTGTTGAGGTCGCGGCGATAGATAGAGCCGCCGATGGAGATGTTGCGATCAAGCAGATAGGGCTCGGTAAAGCCAAGCTCGACCGAGCGTGAATAGCTGGAATAATTGACCGAAGCCGACAGCTGCTGGCCTTTGCCGCGGAAATTGCGCTGGCGGACACTGGCCTGCAGGATGAAATTCTCGATCGACGAGAAACCAGCCGACAACGACAGTTCGCCGGTCGGCTTTTCCTCGACATTGGTCTCCAAAATGATCCGGTCGGGCGCGCTGCCTTCCTTGCGCTCGATTTCCAGATTTTCCTGGAAATAGCCAAGGCTGTTGATGCGGTTTTCGGTGCGCTTCACGCCAAAGCTGTTGAAAGCATCGCCTTCGTTCAGGCGGAATTCGCGGCGAACGACCTTATCCTGGGTCAGCGTGTTGCCATTGACATCGATGCGCTCGACATAAGTACGCGGGCTTTCGGCGATGTTGAAAGTAATCGACATCTCGCGCGTTTCGGCGTTGCGGTTAAACTCCGGATTGATGTCGGCAAAGGCATAGCCATAGAGGCCAGCGGTTTCGGTAAGCGATTCGATCGTATCCTCAACCAGCTTGCCGTTATACCAGTCGCCCTTTTTCATCGGCAGCAGCGCGGCGAGATTTTCCGCCTGGAAATCGCGAATTTCGCTTTCAACCTTCACATCGGCAAATTTGTAGCGCTCACCTTCTTCCACCACATAGGTGATGATGAAGTCCTGCTTGTTGCTGGTGAGCTCGGCCACTGCAGAGACAACACGGAAATCGGCGTAGCCCTCGGACAGGTAGAAAAGCTTCAGCTTTTGCTGGTCATAAGCCATGCGGTCGGGGTCATAGCTGGTATTCGACGACAGGATGGTCAGCAGCCCCTGTTCCTTGGTCGCCATTTCTTCTTTCAGCTGGCCGTCCTTGAAGGCCTCGTTGCCGATGATGTTGATCTGGCGAACCTTGGATTTCGGGCCCTCACTGATTTCGAACACGACATCGACGCGGTTCTGGTCGAGCTGGACCATCTTGGGTTCCACCGTCGCGGCGAAGCGGCCCTGGCGCTTGTAAAGTTCGATGATGCGCGCAACGTCAGCGCGCACCTTGGAGCGGGTGAAAATCTGGCGCGGCGACAACTTGATCTCGGGCCGGATTTTATCTTCTTTCAGCCGCTTGTTGCCCTCCAAAATGACCCGGTTGATCACCGGATTTTCGGTCACCTGGATGATGAGCGCGCCCGAATTGTCGGTGATCTGGAAATCCTTGAACAATTCGGTGGCGGCCAGGTCCTTGAGCGCCTGATCGAGCGTGGCGCGGTCATAGCGCTGGCCAACGCGCAGGCGCAGATAGGAACGGATGGTATCGGCCTCGAGCCGCTGGTTGCCCTGCACCGTGATAGAGCTGATGGTTGCCTCGGTGGCGGCGGTTGGCGCAGCAGCGGGCGCGGCATCCTGTGCCTGTGCTTGTGGAGCGACCCCGGCGAGCATCGTTCCCGCCAACAGCCAAGACGCCATTCGCACCCCAGCCGACCAATTTTTTGCTGCCACGCCAATCATCCTGAAAAAATACTAACCCTCGCCCCGGCGAAATGCGCGCTCCCCCGGCGCGATGGGGAAACCCCCTGCCCGTTTCTGCCTAGCCAATCAAGCGCGCTATCCCGTCCCACAGCCCAAATCGGCCCAAATCGTTGAAAGTCACGACGATCATCAGTGTAACAACTGCGACAAAGCCAAAGCGGAAGGCCCATTCCTGCACCTGCGCCGGCGCCGGTTTGCGCCGCAACGCCTCATAGGCATAGAAAAGCAGGTGTCCGCCATCGAGCATCGGGAGTGGCAGCAGGTTGATGAACCCCAGATTGATGGAAATTAGCGCGGCAAACGCGATCAGCGTCTCGGGGCCGAGCGTCGCCATCTGGCCCGAGCTTTGGGCAATCTGGATCGGACCGCCCATATCCTTGATCGAACGCTGACCGCCAAGCAATTGCCCCAGCACTTCGCCGGTTTGGCGAACAATGTCCCAGGTCTGGTCAGCGGCGTAGCCAAGCGCGGCTACCGGGTCCAACGTCTGGTAGCTCGGCTTGCCCGGCAAAATACCGATCACCGCGCGGCGAAACTCGTTGCCGAAACGGTCCTTCTCGCTGATTATCCGCGGACTGAGCGAAAGGGCGAGACGTTCGCCGCCACGCTCGACCACCAAATCAATCGGCCCACCCAATCGGTGCGCGACCGCCATCGGAATATCCTGAAACGTCTGCATCCCGCGCCCGTCGATGCTGACAATCCGGTCGCCGACCTGCAGATCGGCGTCGGCGGCGGCGCTGTTGGCCGTTACTGTGCCGATCACCGGCGGGGTCGAGCTGACGCCAACCGACATGGCAAAGGCCGCAAAGATCAACATTGCGAACAGGAAATTGGTGATGGGCCCGGCTGCAACAATCGCCGCGCGCTTCCACACCACCTGCCCAGGAAAGCTGCGGTCGCGGTCGGCCGCAGGCAGTTTCTCCCAGTCAGCATCGGGTTGGCTCACCGCATCGCGGTCGCCGAGGAACTGGACATAACCCCCGAGCGGCAGCCAGCCGATTTTCCATTCGGTCCCGCGCTTGTCGCGCCAGCCGAAAATTTTGCGGCCAAAGCCGATCGAAAAGGTTTCGGCGTGCACCCCGCACCAGCGCCCGACCCAATAATGGCCAAGTTCGTGGACGGTCACCAACGGTCCAATGACCGCCAGAAAGGCGACGAGCGTCAGCAAAATGCCGGGCTGCTCAAGCATGTTCCAAACTCTCCACCCGCCGCATCGCGGCCGCGCGTGCTGCCGCATCGATGCTGAATATGTCCTGAAGCGCGCTCGGCGCTGGCGGCGCTTCGCCGTCGATCACCGCGCGCACCGTGTCGATAACTGCCGGGAAGCTGATCCGGCCCGCCAGAAAGGCGGCGACGGCGATTTCGTTGGCGGCGTTGAGCTGCGCCGGACGCCCGCCACCCTCGGCAATGGCGGCACGGCACAGCGCGGTTGCGGGGAAGCGCCCTTCGTCGGGCGCTTCGAAATCCAGGCGGCCGATGCTGGCGAGGTCGAGTGGGGTGCAGGGCGTCACCATGCGGTCGGGCCAGGCGAGCGCGCTGGCGATGGGGATGCGCATGTCGGGCGCGCCGAGCTGCGCCAGCGTCGAGCGGTCAACAAACTCAACCATCGAATGAATGACCGATTGTGGGTGGACCAGAATCTGGATGCGCTCCAGCCCCACGGGAAAAAGGTGATGCGCCTCAATCAATTCGAGGCCTTTGTTCATCATCGTCGCCGAATCGACGCTGATTTTCGCACCCATCGACCAATTGGGGTGCGCCACCGCCTGCGCCGGGGTAACGCGCGCCATATCGGCGGCGCTCATGGTGCGAAACGGCCCGCCGCTGGCCGTGAGCGTGATACGCGCTACTTGGTCATAAGTAGCGCCCGCAAGACACTGAAAAATCGCGTTATGTTCGCTATCAACAGGCAGGATGCGCGCGCCCGACGCGGTGGCGGCGGCTGTCATCAGCGCGCCCGCCGACACCAAAGCCTCTTTGTTGGCAAGCGCCACATTGGTTCCCGCCGCCAAAGCCGCCATGGTAGGGGCGAGCCCAGCACAGCCCACAATGGCGGCCATTACCAGATCGGCAGGCTGCTGCGCCGCCTCGACTAGCGCGGCGTCGCCCGCCGCAATGGCAATGCCGGTGCCGTCCAGCGCATTGGCCAGTCCCTGATAGGCGTCGGCATCGGCGATAACAGCCAGATCAGGGCGAAACTCGCGCGCGAGCGCCGCCAGTTCGACAACATCGCTGTTGGCGGTCAGCACGCTGACGTGCCAATCGTCGCGGTTGCGGCGAACCAGATCGAGCGTCGATTGCCCGACCGATCCCGTGGCCCCGAAAATGGCAAGGCTGCGCGGCATCGCGTTAACCGCCCACCGTCAGCTGACCGACGAAGGCCAGCGCGCCAAGCAAAATCGCTACCGGGATCAGCCCATCGACCCGGTCGAACACCCCGCCATGGCCCGGAATGATGCTACCCGAATCCTTGACCCCCGCGCGCCTTTTCAGCCAGCTTTGCGCTAGGTCTCCCAGCTGGGCGAGCAGACCCATGAACAGGCCGATCCACAGCGGTACGCCCTGTATATCCGCCCGGTCGCCCAGCGTCGCGCCGACAACCAGCGCGGCGACCATCCCGCCGAACAGTCCCGACCAGGTTTTCGACGGGCTGATCGCCGGGGCCAGCCGCGCACCGCCAAAAGCGCGGCCCGCGAAATAGGCACCAATGTCGGTCGCCCATACCATCGCGAACACCCACAGCGCGGCGGTGAAACCGAGCTGGTCGCGGACCACCCACAGCCCACCAATCGCCGCCATGCTCAGCACTGTGCCCAGCACAATCAAACCGTTGCGCGCCCCGCCACCCAGCGGCATTTTTCGCACTATCGCGATCCATTCGGCGAGCATCAGCCCGCCACCCGCCGCGAGCAACAGCGCAAAGGCGATCCCGCCCAGCCACAGCGCCCCGGCCGCCAGCGCCACCAGCACCACGGCTGACACCAGCCGCAGCGGCAGATCCGATTTGGCTTTGGCCTTCACGTCCGCAGTCATAACCCTCCATATCGCCGTTCGCGGCGCGCAAATTCGGCGACAGCAGCGGCCAGATCATCGGCCCCGAAATCGGGCCACAGCGTTTCCGTGAACAGCATTTCGGCATAGGCCGCCTGCCACAAGAGAAAATTAGAAAGCCGCACTTCGCCCGACGTGCGGATAAGCAAGTCCAGCGGCGGCAGCGGCGCAGTGTCGAGGTGGCGTTCGATGGCTTCGGCGCTAATCGCGCCTTCACCTGCCGCCGCCGTCGCGGCGCGCACCAGCTCGTCCTGCGCGCCATAGTTGAGCGCAACCGCCAGCGTTGTCCCGTTATTGACGGCGGTCCGAGAGATGGCACGTTCGACCAGTTCGACCACATCGGGCGCCATCGCGCGCCAGTTGCCAATCACGTGCAGGCGCACCCCCGCTTCGGCAAATTCATCAAGGTCGGAAATGATGAAGCGCTTCATCATCCCCATCAGGTCGCTGACCTCGTCCTCGGGGCGCTTCCAATTTTCGCTGGAAAAAGCGTAAAGCGTCAACGCTTCCAACCCCAAATCGCCCGCCGCGCGCACGGTGCGCCGCACCGCCTCGACGCCCGCGCGGTGCCCAGCAACACGCGGCAAATGGCGCTTCTTCGCCCAACGGCCGTTGCCGTCCATAATGATGGCGACGTGGCGCGGGTGATGGGGGGTGGATGCGGTCACGACGTAAAGCCCCTCCCCTTTAGGGGAGGGGTTGGGGTGGGGATTGTGAGCCTTGCGCTAGGCCGACAGTCCCCACCCCCGGCCCCTCCCCTGAAGGGGAGGGGGGATGAGCGCAACCGCCGCACTACCCCAAAATTTCCTTTTCCTTCGCCGCCGCCGCCGCGTCGATTTCGGCGATGGTCGCATCGGTCAGCTTTTGGACTTCGGTTTCAGACCGCTTGCGCTCGTCCTCGCTGATTTCCTTTTTATTCTCGTCGTGCTTCAGATTGTCCATGCCGTCGCGGCGGACGTTACGCACCGCCACACGCGCCTTTTCGGCATATTGCCCGGCAAGCTTTGACAGCTCCTTGCGGCGCTCCTGCGTCATTTCAGGAATGGGCAGGCGCAGCGTCTGGCCGTCGGTGATGGGGTTGAGACCCAGGCCCGCCGAGCGGATCGCCTTTTCCACCGGGCCGACGTTCGATTTGTCCCACACTTGCACCGACAGCATGCGCGGCTCGGGCGCGCTGACTGAGGCGACCTGATTGAGCGGCATGTGGCTGCCATAAACCTCAACCGTAACCGGATCGAGCAGGCCCACATTGGCGCGGCCGGTGCGCAGCCCAGCGAGGTCGGATTTCAGCGATTCCACCGCGCCGTGCATGCGGCGCTCCAGATCGGCTTTGTCGAATTTTGCCATGGTCCTCTTCCTGCTTTGTTTTTGTTAGTTGGCGGTGACGACGGTCGCCACGCCTTCGCCCGCCAGCACCTTGGCCAGATTGCCCCGCTCGCGGATGTTGAAAACGACGATGGGAATGGCATTGTCGCGGCATAGCGCGACGGCGCTTGCATCCATCACTTTCAAATTGTCAGCGAGCACGCGGTCGAACGGCAGCGTGTCGAAACGCACGGCGGCGGGATTCTGCTTGGGGTCACTGTCATAGACCCCGTCGACGCTGGTGCCCTTGAGCAGCGCATCGCACTTCATTTCCGCCGCGCGCAGCGCAGCGCCGCTATCGGTGGTGAAATAGGGCGCGCCGACGCCCGCCGCAAAGATGACCACGCGCCCTTTTTCCAGGTGCCGTTCGGCGCGGCGACGAATGACAGGTTCGCACACCTTGTCCATCTCGATGGCCGATTGCACGCGCGTCTGCACGCCCAGCTGTTCGAGCGCGTTCTGCATGGCGAGCGCGTTCATCACCGTAGCCAGCATGCCCATATAGTCGGCCTGCGCACGGTCCATGCCCTTGGCTGCACCCGCCATGCCGCGAAAGATATTGCCGCCGCCAATGACGAGGCAGATTTCAAGGCCGGTGTCCTTCGCCGCCTTTACCTCGGCGGCCATGCGCGCGACGGTGTCGGGGTCGATGCCAAAGGGCGTGTCTCCCATCAGCGCCTCGCCAGACAATTTCAAAAGGATGCGTTTGAGCGGGGGCAGCGCCATGGATGCGAGCAATCCAGTTAGGAAGATGCGGAAACGGCGTGCACCCTAGAGCCTGTCGTTACCAGTTGGAAGTGCCATGATTGCGATTGGCGGCTCGTCGGCTAGGAGCGATGCGAAGGCCGGGCTGGTGGCCCCGGACAAGCAGCGCGACGACGTCCGACGGGCCGCCAATCGCAACCCTGCGGGCGGGCAGAATTTGGCCTACTGCTTCGTCGCTCGTCGGTCACTATGCTCGTGCATGGCTCCCTCCTAGCTCCTAGCATTAGGCCAATTTCTGCTCCGTCATGGCGCTTCCAACTGGTAACGACAGGCTCGCTAGGGACACGCCGTTGCCAAGGACCGCCGGACCATCGGCCCGGCAGCACAATATGAGATCAGATGCCGGCGACCGCAGCAACTTCAGCGGCGAAATCGCTCTCGGCCTTTTCAATGCCCTCGCCCAGCTGATAGCGGACGAAGCCCTTGAGCGTGATCGCTGCGCCAACATCCTTGCCGGCAGCGGCGACGACTTCGGCAACCGGGGTCTTGCCGTCCATCACGAACAGCTGCGACAACAGGGCATTTTCCTTGCGGAACTTGGCCATCGACCCGTCGACCATCTTGGCGACGATGTCGGCGGGCTTGCCCGATTGCGAGGCTTTTTCCTCGGCAATGGCGCGTTCGCGCGCGACCAAATCGGGGTCGAGGTCATCGCCATTGAGCGCCAGCGGGTTGGCCGCAGCAACGTGCATGGCAAGCTGCTTGGCCAGCGGCTCAAGCACATCGGCACCAGCCGAGGATTCGAGCGCAACCAGCACACCAATCTTGCCCATGCCGGGTTTCACCGCATTGTGGACATAGCCAGCAACGACGCCCGATCCCACGGCCAGCCTGGCCGCGCGGCGCAGCGACTGGTTCTCACCAATCGTCGCGACATTGTGCGTCAGCATCTCGGCAATCGTACCGCCGCCGGGATATTCGGCCGCGCCCAGCGCGTCGATGTCCGTGATGCCGCCTGCCAACGCAACGGCCGTCACGCTGCGGACGAAATCCTGGAAGGTTTCGTTCTTGGCAACAAAGTCGGTTTCGCTGTTGACCTCGACCATCGTGCCCTTGGTGCCGTCAGTGGCAACACCAACCAGGCCCTCGGCAGCCACGCGGCTCGCCTTTTTGGCGGCAGCGGCCAGACCCTTGGTGCGCAGCCAGTCAATCGCGGCTTCGATGTCGCCGCCGGTTTCGGCCAGCGCCTTTTTGCAGTCCATCATCCCTGCGAGCGTGCGGTCGCGCAGTTCCTTGACCATTGCGGCAGTGATTTCCGCCATGATGTTCGTCCTTATCCTGTGGGTCCAAGCGTGCGTGCCGCATCGCTGCGGTCGCCTACGACACCAATGTGACAGTTAGATTCGTTGCCCTCCGCTGCCCCGCCCGAAATGACGGGGGCAGCGGTTGGCCAGCTTCAAGCGTCAGCTTTGCCTTCGTCCGCTTCGACGACTGCTTCGGCAACAGGCTCGGCTTCTACGGCTTCTGCCATCGTCACCGGAGCCTCGTCAGCGACCGGGGCTTCTTCGGCCAGAACCGGCTCGGCGACGGGGTCTACCATCGCACCCAGATCTTCGCCGCGGTCGGCGCGGGCCTGCTGGCCGCCGCGCGTCGCGGCCTGCGCCACGGCGTCGCAGTAAAGGCGGATGGCGCGGGCGGCGTCATCGTTCGCCGGCACCGGGAAGGCGATACCGTCGGGCGAGACGTTCGAATCGAGGATGGCAACCACCGGAATGCCCAGCACATTGGCTTCCTTGATCGCCAGTTCTTCCTTGTTGGCGTCGATCACGAACATCACATCGGGAATGCCGCCCATGTCGCGGATGCCGCCAAGGCTGAGTTCCAGCTTGTCGCGTTCGCGCGTCCGGTTCAGAATTTCTTTCTTGGTCAGCCCCGACACTTCGCCCGACAGCTGCTCTTCCAGTGTCTTGAGGCGCTTGATGCTGTTGGAAATGGTCTTCCAGTTGGTCAGCATGCCGCCCAGCCAGCGGTGGTTGACATAGTGCTGGCCCGAAGCGCGCGCGGCGTCGGCAATCGGACCCTGCGCCTGGCGCTTGGTACCGACGAACAGCACCTTGCCGCCCGCCGCCGCGGTCGACGCGACGAATTCCAGCGCGCGCGCGAACAAGGGCACGCTCTGCGACAGGTCAAGAATGTGGATGCCGTTGCGCGCACCGAAAATATACGGCTTCATGCGCGGGTTCCAGCGGTGGGTCTGGTGGCCGAAATGGGCGCCAGCCTCAATCAATTGCTGCATCGTGACGACAGGTGCCGCCATGGTAGTTCTCCTTACCGGTTGGTCCGCTGGGAAGCGAGAACCGCAGCTAGGCAGCGGCACCGGATATGTTGCTTCCCATGAGGAATGCGCGGGCCGTTAGCGGGGTCGATGATGAATTGCAAGGACTGATACAGGTGCTCGGGAAATCCCTCTGCCTCGCGGTCCCGGGGGGGGGGGGGGGGGGGGGGGAGGG
>NZ_JBXPUZ010000003.1:300464-552964 GCF_057220455.1 Sphingopyxis sp. sgz302558
GGGAAATCCCTCTGCCTCGCGGTCCCGGACTTGATCCGGGACAACAAGCTACTTTTGGCATGTTGTCCCGGATCAAGTCCGGGACGACGAACGATTGCAAAGGCAGGCGAACTTGACGCTTGACAAGCCCAACACTGTGTGGAACAAAACATGAACATGGAACGGATAAGGGGCAACTGGCGTTGTCCGCCTGCCCCCCAACGGAAGGGACCAAGATGATGCTGACCTTTGCCATTTCACTGTTGTTCACCACTGGGGCGGCTTTCGCATTGCTGGTAATCGTGGGCATGCTCGCGGGTAACCGTTCTGCCATCCTGTCGGCGCTGGCGGGACAGGGCGCTTTTGGAACGCGGCTCATCGATGCGGGCGGGCCGTCGCCGGATCGGCTGGCGCGGGTGAAGGTTGGGCCGGTGCGGCGCGGGATGGACAGCCGGGCGGCGCAGCACCGCCGCGCGCTCACGCCGATGGCGCTGCGCGCTGCCGCCTGATGCGGGCATAGCTCATGACGCTGAACGGGATGAGCGCGACGTAAACAAAGCTGATCAATGCCAGCAGGTGCCATGGCGTGAAAAAGAGCGCCGAGCCCGCTAGCGCCGCGAGCAGGATCAGTTCGAGCCGCAGCGTCTGGCGCACGCGCACCCGCCCCCAGCTGAAGGTGGCGAGATTCGAAATCATCAATATGCCAACCGCGCCCAGCCATAGCGCCACCGGCAGTGGCTGGCGAAACAGCTCATTGCCGGTCACAAACCACAGGTACAGCGGCAGGAACACCAGCCCCGCTCCCGCTGGTGCGGGCACGCCAGTCAGAAAGCC
Organism: Sphingopyxis sp. sgz302558; assembly: GCF_057220455.1. Classification (NCBI taxonomy): domain Bacteria; kingdom Pseudomonadati; phylum Pseudomonadota; class Alphaproteobacteria; order Sphingomonadales; family Sphingopyxidaceae; genus Sphingopyxis; species Sphingopyxis sp. sgz302558. The sequence goes on from NZ_JBXPUZ010000003.1 coordinate 301,278, forward strand.
AGCCGATTTGTGCGGCTGGTCCTCGACATCGATAGCGGCATTAAAGCGCGCGAGCCGCAACGCTGCGCAGATGACGTAGCCCAGTGCGCAAATCCAGCCCCATTGGCGGCTTTCGTCCCCGATGGCCCAAAGATAGGTAATCAGCGCCGGCGACACGCCAAAAGCAATCACATCCGACAGCGAATCAAGCTCGGCACCGAAGCGGCTCTGGCCATTCAGCATGCGCGCGACGCGGCCGTCCATGCCGTCGAGCACCCCGGCAACGACAATCGCGCCCACTGCATATTTCCAATCCATCACCGCCCCGCTCTGCGATGCGGCGATAGCAAACAGCACACCGGTCAGCCCGCTGCACAGCGCGAGCGCGGTGATCACATTGGCCGGAATCGCTCGCAGCGGAATGCCGCGCACCCGGCGCGCGCGCGCGGGATGCACCCTGTCACCCCCGGATTGGTCGTTACTGGCCAATGCCGTCCTGCTCCGCCCCGACGCCCAGCCGCGCGATGATGGTTTCGCCCGCGAGCGTGCGCTGGCCCAGCAGCACGCTCGGGCTGGTACCGGCAGGGAGGAACACATCGACCCGGCTGCCGAAACGGATCAGGCCCACGCGCTGGCCGGTCCCCAGCATATCCCCCACCTTCACAAAAGGCAGGATGCGCCGCGCAACCAGCCCGGCAATCTGGGTAAAGCCGATGCGCACGCCATCCGCGCGCTCGACCACAAAATGCTGGCGCTCATTTTCCTCGCTCGCCTTGTCGAGATCGGCGTTCAGGAATTTGCCCGGGATATAAACCAGCTGCCGCACCGTTCCCGCAATCGGGGTGCGATTGATATGCACATCGAACACGCTCATGAAAATCGATACCCGCGTCAACGGTGCATCGCCCAGCCCCCCCGGGCCCGCCATTTCGGGCGGCGGCGGCACCTCGGCAATTTGCGTCACCAGCCCGTCAGCGGGGGCGATAATCAGGTCGCTGCCCGTCGGCGTCACGCGCACCGGATCGCGGAAGAAGGCCGCAACCCAGACAGTGATGCCGGCCATTGGCCAAGCCAGCGTTTCCCAGGCCATCAGCGCGAATACCACGCAGATAAAGGCGGCAATCAGGACGAATTTGCGCCCCTCCGGATGGACCGATGGCCATTGCCATTTGATCCCACCACCGGGGCGGTTACTGTGAGAAGTTTGCGACATGGCGGTCTATCTAGGGCGCTGCCTCGCCCGTGGCAATGTCGCTGGCCGAAAAGCTTGGCGCAGCGTCGGCCGACACCGCAAGCGCGCGCATTGACCCGCAATCCGGCTTTGCCTAAGGCCCGCTCGAAACCCTCCCCACAGGAAAAGGCGATCATGGGCAAAATCAAGGTCAAAAATCCGGTTGTCGAGCTTGATGGCGACGAAATGACGCGCATCATCTGGCAGTGGATCCGCGAAAAACTGATCCTGCCCTATCTCGACATTGACCTGCATTATTACGACCTTGGCATCGAGAAGCGCGACGAAACCAACGACCGCATCACGGTGGAATCGGCGCGTGCAATCCAGAAATATGGCGTCGGGGTCAAATGCGCGACGATCACCCCTGACGAACAACGCGTCGAGGAATTTGGCCTGAAATCGATGTGGAAGTCGCCCAACGGCACCATCCGCAACATTTTGGGTGGCGTTGTTTTCCGCGAACCGATCGTTATCAAAAATGTGCCGCGCCTTGTCCCCGGTTGGACCGATCCCATCGTGGTCGGCCGGCACGCTTTTGGCGACCAATATAAAGCGACTGATTTCCGCGTGCCTGGCCCTGGCAAGCTGCGGCTGGTGTTTGAAGGCGATGACGGCACGGTCATCGACGAGGAAGTGTTCCAATTCCCCTCGTCGGGCGTCGCCATGGGCATGTACAACCTCGACGATAGCATCGCCGATTTTGCCCGCGCCTGCATGAACTACGCCGCCGGGCGCGGTTGGCCGCTCTATCTTTCGACCAAGAACACCATCCTCAAGGCGTATGACGGGCGCTTCAAGGATATCTTTCAGGAAGTGTTCGACGCCGAATTCGCTGACAAGTTCAAGGCGGCCGGCACCGTTTACGAACATCGCCTGATCGACGACATGGTTGCTTCCGCGCTGAAATGGAGCGGCAAGTTCGTCTGGGCCTGCAAGAATTATGACGGCGATGTCCAGTCGGATACGGTGGCGCAGGGCTTTGGTTCGCTGGGCCTCATGACCTCGGTCTTGCTCAGCCCCGATGGCCGCACGGTCGAGGCCGAAGCCGCGCACGGCACCGTAACCCGCCACTATCGCATGCATCAGCAGGGCAAGGCGACCAGCACCAATCCCATCGCGTCAATCTTCGCTTGGACCCAGGGCCTGTCCTATCGCGGCAAGTTTGACGACACGCCCGATGTCACCCGCTTTGCCCAGACGCTCGAGCGTGTTTGCATCCAGACCGTCGAAGAAGGCAAGATGACAAAGGACCTGGCGCTGCTGATCGGCCCCGACCAGAGCTGGATGACGACCGAGATGTTCTTCGAGGCGATCCGCGAGAATCTCGAAAAAGCGATGGGGAAGTGGGCGTAAGCGGCGAACTGGGCACGTTAATTCCCGAAATCTCGTCATCCCGGACGTGATCCGGGATAACAAACCGAACGCGTGCGTTATCCCGGATCACGTCCAGGATGACGATGCTGGGGTGGTTTTGCCGTCCACCCCAACTTCCCCCTGACAATCGGCCCCGCATGCGCCATAGCCGGTGCATGGCGATTGATTATGGCAGCAGCGGACTTGCGAACACGCTGGTCGTGCTGGGCGCGGCGGGGATTGTCATCCCCGCTTTCGCGCGCATCCGCATTTCCCCGGTCATCGGCTTCATATTGGTCGGCGTGCTGGTGGGTCCCGCCATGCTGGGGGCGCTCGCCAACGAGCGGCCCTGGCTGCAATATTTCTCGATCAGCAACCGCGAGGCGATTGCGCCCTTTGCCGAACTTGGCATTATCCTGCTCTTGTTTTCCATCGGGCTGGAATTGTCGTTCCGCCGCGTGTGGAACATGCGCAAGCTGGTGTTCGGGGTGGGCGCGGGCCAGCTGATCGGCGGCGGCGTCATCCTCGCGCTGTTGCTTTACGCCATCGGCGGCTATGCGCCCGCCGCAGCGCTGGGACTGGGGCTTGCGCTCGCGCTATCCTCAACCGCGTTGGTGCTGCGCATTACCGGCACCAAGAGCATCGTCGGCAGGTCGGCCTTTGCCATGCTGCTGTTCGAGGATCTGGCCATTGTGCCCATCATCTTCCTGCTCGGTGCGCTGGCACCCGCCATGGAGGGCGACGGCGGACTGGCACTGCTCATGACGACCCTGTGGCAGGGAGCGGTGGTGGTCGCGGTGCTCGCCGCCGCCGGCCGCTGGATATTGCCGGTGATGTTCGCGCAAGCGGCACGCGCCAAGAGCAGCGAGATTTTTCTCGCCGCCAGCCTGCTGGTCGTGATCGTCGCAGCAATGGCGACGGCAGCAGTCGGGCTGTCGCCGATATTTGGCGCACTGATGGCTGGCCTGATGATCGCCGAAACCGACTATCATGCCGAAGTCGAGGCCATCATCGACCCGTTCAAGGGGTTGGCGCTGGGCGTCTTCCTGATCAGCGTCGGGATGAGCCTGAACCTTGAAAAGATCGCGGCACAGTGGCCGCAGTTGGTGCTGGCGGTCGTCGGCGTGGTGCTGGTCAAGGCGCTGGTTACCGGCGGCCTGCTGCGCATGGCAGGGGCGCGGCGCGGCACGGCGGCAGAAGTTGGCGTGCTCATGGCCAGCCCATCCGAAACCACATTGATCGTGCTCACCGCCGCTATGACTGCCGGACTGGTCGATCGTGCCACCGGGGAATTCTGGCAGATTGTAACCGCCATCGGTTTGACAATCACGCCATTGCTGGCCCGCGTTGGCCATGATGTCGCGCGGCGGATTGAGTTAGCCGGGGCTCCGGTTGACAGCGGCGATGACATTTCCGGCCGGACATTGGTCGTCGGCTTTGGCCGCGTGGGTCAGACCGTGGCCGAGCTGCTACGCGAACATGACCGCCCCTATCTGGCGGTGGATGCCGACATCGACACCGTGACGGCGGCGCGCCGGACAGGCTTTGCCATCCGTTTTGCAGACGTCAGCCGCGCCGGGGTGATCGACCGGCTCGATCTGGCGGCCGCGCATGCGGTGGTGATGACGATGGACGATCCAGTGCAGCAGCTCGCCCTGACGCGCAAGTTGCGCGCGCGCTTCCCGCAATTGCCGATCATCACCCGCGCCCGCGATGCCGACCATGCCGCCGATCTGTATCGCGCCGGCGCCACCGACGCCGTGCCCGAAACGCTCGAAAGTTCGCTGCAATTGGCCGAAGCGTTGCTGATTGACCTTGGCGTCGCCATGGGCCCTGTGATCGCCTCAATTCACGAAGTGCGCGACCGTATGCGGCGCGAAATCATGACCAAGGGCGAACTCGACTCCCCTCCCCGGCTGCGCAATTTGCGCAAAGCCAATCCGGAATGATTCAGCGCGGGGCGGCGTTTGCGTCGCCGCCAATGCGCGTTCCGGCCAGCGTCTGCCCCGGCGGCAATATCACCAGCGACCAACGCCGCTCGGCAACCAAATAGCGCTGCGCCAGCGCCTGAATATCGGCCGGGGTGATGGCCCGTGCATGATCCTCGATGCTCAGCGCCGCACGCACCACGCGCGGGTCGCGCGAGGCCCCCTCCAGCAGGTGCATCCAGTAAAGATTACCGGTCAGTGCGCGCGTAATCTGTTCGCGGATTGGTCCGGCGGCCCGCCCCAACTCGTCATCGCTGACCGGCTTGCTGGCCAGCTCGCGCGCTATGTCTCCGGCAATGTCAAAAAAGCGGTCGATGTCCTTCGGCGCTAGCAGGCTGCCGACCAGCAAATAGCCGCCGTCGTCAAATCCCGTTGGCCAGTCGCTGGTCACAATCGGCCCATAGCTCGCGCCGTCCTGCGCGCGCAGCCGTTCGAACAGCCGGTCGTTGAAAATGGCAGCGAGCACATCGATCTGGCGGCCGGTGCGGATCCCGCCGATGCCGCCGCCCGTCGGCCAAGCCAGCAGTGCCGCCGCCTGCCCCGAATCGCCCTTGTGGGTCACCACGCGCGGCGTCGGGGTCGCGGCGGGGAAGGTCAGTCGTTGGCCGCCCGCGGGCGGAGTGGTGGCCGTTGGCTGCAGCGTGCCCAGCGTTTCGGCAAGCAGCGTCCCGACATCAACACTGCCCAGATCGCCAAACAATTGCACCTCGATCGGCCCCGATTTCAGCTGCGGTTCCCAAAAAGCGCGGAAGGCCTCGGGCGTCAGCGCATTGATCGCCTCGCGCGACGGCGGCTGCCAGCGGCTGTCGCGGTCGCGCAGCCAGGCGAGCAGATCGCGCTCGATCAGGCCGCCCGGCGTCGTTTCGGCCTGGTCAAAGCCGGTGAGCATTCCCAGTTTGAGCCGCGCGATGGGCGCCGGGTCCCAGCCTGGCTGCGCCAGCTTGGCGGTAATCAACTTCAACTGGTCGGCCAGATCGGCGGGACTGGTTTCTGCCGTCCACTCAAACCCATTGTCTTCGACCGCAAAATTCAACTGGAGCTGTCGGCCGTTGGTCAATTCGTCGAGTTCATTCTGCCCCAGCGAACCGATGCCGCTCGCCGCGAGCGCGTAGTCGCCCGTCCACAGCAAGCTCGGCGCATCAGCAGCCACGCTGCGCGCGCCATTGCCGAAGCGCACGTTGACGCGGACCTTGTCAGGTTCCACGCCATTGCTCGACACCAGCGCGACGACGCCGTTGCTCAGCACAAATCGGCGGGCATTGAGCCCCGGGATTTGCGCGACCTCGCTGACCGTGCCGGGCGCGCCCAGCTTCGGCACATCGGCCATGGTCACGGGCCTGGCGTCAACATTTTGCACCAGCGCCACGGCGGGCTCGGCGAGCGCTTGCGCCAGAGCCAATTCGTCGCCGGGCATCGCCGCCGGCGCGACCATCGCCAGTCGCTCGACCGGTCCGGCGAACAGCTTGCGCGTCGTTTCCAGCATGACTTGCGGCGAGGCGCTGGCGCGGATCGCCGCAAACATGCTGACCTGCGTGGCTGGATTGGTCACCACCTCGCCGATGTCGACCGCACGGATAACATCATCGGCTAGCCGCGCAGCGGGCTCGTTGCGGGCATTGTCGAGTTCTTTTTGCAGAAAGGCAGCGATTTCATTGGCCTCGCGGTCGATCTCGGCCTGCGTCGGCGCGGTGCTGACAGCGGCAGCGATAACCGATCGGACATCGCGCAGCGCCGCCTGCCAATTGTCACCCGCGGGCACGACCTGAACCGTGGTAATGTCGGCCGAGCGGCTCACCACCTCTTGCTGCGCGCTGGCGACCAGATAACTCCCGCCCGAGCGCGCCGCGCGCTCAAACCGGCGGTTGATGAGCGCGGTCGCCAGAAAATCGAGGTAGAGCTGGCGCGTATAGGCGAGCGTATCGGTCTGGTGCCGCCAGGGCCGGATCGTCGCCAGCGTCAGGGTGCGCGGTTGCGCCGGTTCAGCGATCACCGCAACCTTCGGCTGCGCCGGATCGGGATCGCCCAGCGGCGGCATTTCGCCCGCCTTGCCCTTGCCGCGCCAGCCGCCGAAATGGCGTTTGATCAAGGCGGCAAAGTTCGCCGGGTCGCCGTCGCCGACCATCACCACGACGGCATTCTCGGGCCGGTAATAGCGCCGGTGAAAATCGCTGACGTTTTCGGCGCGTGCGCCCGCCAGCGTTTCCGGCGTACCGATGGGCGAGCGCCCCGCTAGCCGCTGCCCGGCGAAGATATGGTTGTTCATCCGGTCGCTGACGCGCAACTGCGGCCCGTCGGCTTCGCGCAATTCGGCCAGCACGATGCTGCGCTCGGCATCAAGCGAGGCCGTTTCGATCCGCGGCGCGCGGATCATCCCGGCGAGCAGCTTCATCCCCTCGTCCAGCGTGTCGGGAGTCACGCTGGGCAGGTCAAGCTTATAGACCGTTTCCGTCGGCGTTGTCTGGGCATTGCTGTCGCTGCCAAAGGTCACACCAAAGCGTTGCCAGATCCGCCGCGCTTCGCCGTCGGGTACATGTTCGGACCCGCGAAAAGCCAGATGTTCGAGCAAATGGGCAAAACCGCGTTCGTCGTCGCGCTCGTACAGCGAACCCACATCGAGCCGCACCCGAATCGACACCTGCCCCGGGGGCACGCCATTGTTGCGTACCGCGTAGCGCAGCCCATTGGGCAACGTGCCGAACGTCCATTCGGGATCGCGCGGAATGTCGCTGCCGACATATAGCCAGTCATCGGCAGGGACGCTGCTCGCCGATGGCTCGGTGGCGGTCAGACTGGCCGGAGCCAGCAAACCAAGGGCAAAGACAGGAGCGATCCAGCGCAGCACGCGCCAGCGGGGGAGGTTCAACATTCCGCCCTTCTAGCCCCACAAAAGCTTGCGCGCCAATGAACGAAAGCGGCTCCGCCAATATTCTTGTTGCCATTGTGGTCGCCGCCTATCGTGCCGCGATGCACGATATCATCATCGCCGCCGCCCAGATGACGAGCGGGATCGACCCAGGCGGCAATCTGGACCAGATTGCCGCCGCCGCAGCCGCAGCGCGCAGCGCAGGCGCGGCAATGCTGTTTTTGCCGGAAATGGCGCTGCTGCTCGACCGCGATCGGCAACGATCGGCGGCGCACATTGTACGCGAAGACGATTCGCGCTGGCCCGCGCGGCTGGCCGCCATCGCCGCCGACAACGCATTATGGCTGCATGCCGGATCAGCGCCCTTCCTGACCGACGATGGCGCACGGCGCGTCAACCGCAGCTTGGTCTTCTCGCCCGATGGCGATCTCGCCGCGCGCTATGACAAGGTGCATATGTTCGATGTCGACCTGCCCAGCGGTGAAAGCTGGCGCGAATCAGCGGCTTATGCTGGTGGTGACCGGATTGCGTTGGCCGACACGCCCGCTGGACGGCTGGGCCTGACGATCTGCTTTGATCTGCGTTTTCCCGAATTATTCGCCGCGCTGGCGGGAGCCGGAGCCGACGTCATTGCCGTTCCGGCGGCTTTCACAGTGCCCACCGGTCAGGCGCATTGGCATGTCCTGCTGCGCGCTCGCGCGATTGAAACCGGCTGCTTCATCGTCGCCGCGGCGCAGGCCGGGACGCACGCCGATGGCCGCGCCACTTATGGTCACAGCCTGATCATCAATCCCTGGGGCGAAATATTGGCTGAGGCTCCTGCCGGCGATTCGCTGTCTCGCGAACCGACGCTGATTACCGCCCGAATCGACCTGGCGGCTGTGGCGCAGGCGCGGGCAGCCATCCCGCTGGCGCGGTCGCGCGAAATGCGGACCCTCAAATTCTAAGCACGCAGGCGCTTCACGAATGACATCGGGCCGATTCGGCACGATGCCACCAACACCCTTCAAGGCAAACCACACGCAGCAAAGGGGCCGCTGCCAAAGGCAACGACCCCTCTGTATAGCTTTGAAGGCTCAGCCGATTACGGGCTGGTCGGTTCGTCGTCGCTGCCGTCAGAGATTGCTACGATGGCGCCAATGGCCGCAGCAACACCGATCAGGATCAGGACCCACGACGCGCCTTCGACGTCGCTTTCGCCTTCAACTGCCGAAATGGCACGCAGGTCAGCAAGCGGAGCAGCCGAAGCAGCGACCGGTGCGACCAGCATCGACGTGGCAGCAAGAGCAACAGCCGCCTTCTTGAGAATGTTCATTATAATCTCCATCCACTGGACTGCCTGTACCCCAGATGATTACGGGAAGGAGAATTTCCCGACCAACTGGACAGTCCATTCCGCTCTACCCACTGCCTTGCGGCATTGCAACATTCTTTTTGTCGCATTTTATGAAGCTGGTAACCTTTGACGACGGAATGCCGCGAATATCCGTCGGATTGAAAATTGCTTTGCGACAAAAATCACCCTCTGCGCACTTTTTCCCAGTTTTCGGAGGTTACGGGATAGCCCAAATCGGTCGGAATACATAACCTCGTACCCTCGTCATGCTCTTCGATCCACGGGGTTATCCGGCGCACGGGGTATTGGCGGGCGTGCTGCGCGAAACTGTCCGCTGACGCATGGCCGGCAAGCCGTTCCAGATTGCGCCGGGTTGGAAAAATGATGCTGATGTCGCCAGCATCGGCGGCATCGAGCGCACTCTGCGCTGTGCCCCAAAAAATGTGGCTGTGCTCGGCTTCGCTAACGCTCAGCTCGTGCCCATGGTCGGGCGCGGCAACCGCAAAGAACCAGGTGTCGAAGGTGCGCGCTTCCTTGAAATTGGGGCACCAGCGCGCAAATGGCACGAGCGCGTCCAGCTCCAACCGGTCGCCGCGCTCGGCGAGAATCGACGACAGCGGCCGTTCGGCAAGCAGGTCAGCGCGCACCGCCTCCAGCGAATCAGGTTCCAGCGTTGGCCATCCAACTGGCAACCCCGTTTCCTCGATTGTTTCGCGCAGCGCCGCGACCCGGGCCGCGCCTTCCAGCGTTGGCATACCGTGCAGGGCCGCCACGCAATGATCATCAGGATCGATGCGCCCGCCCGGGAAAACAACGGCCCCGGCGGCAAAGGCCATGGTGGTTGCCCGCTTCACCAACAATAACTCGGCTGCCTTCGCGCCGGGGCGCATGATGACCAGCGTCGCCGCAGGAATGGCACCCTCAATCACAATCTCTTCGTTCATGCCTTGCTGGTAGCGCGGCAATCGCTGCGCGCAAGCGCTTGCGCGGCCTCATCGCCCGGCGCATGCTGGCGGCGGGCGATTGTAGGGGGGGGCAAACGCGCGGATGGACATCATCGAGATTTTGGGTGTGGCCGGCAGCCTCAGCCTGCTGGCTGGGTGGCGGCTCTATCTCACCATCCTCGCCACCGGCACGGCGATGCATTTCGGCTGGCTGCCCTTGCCCGAGCATCTGGCGGCGCTGAAAGTGCTGGCTGAGCCCTGGGTACTGGGCGCCGCCGCCGTTGGCACCATCGCCGAATTTTTTGCCGACAAAGTGGCCTGGGTCGATAGCGTCTGGGACGCCATCCACAGTTTCGTTCGGCCCATGGGGGGTGCGCTATTGGCGTTGGCGCTGGTCGATGCGTCTGACCCTATATGGCAGGTAATCGCCTTCCTGCTTGGCGGCGGCGGCGCGCTGCTCAGCCACGGGGCAAAGGCGACAACCCGCGCCGTCGTCAACGTCAGCCCCGAACCATTCAGCAATGTCGCCGTGTCGGCGGGCGAAGATGTCGCGACCGGCGGACTATTAACGCTCGCCATCGCCTTTCCGGCGCTGGCCATCGGCATTGCTATCGTGCTGGCACTGGCAGCGGTCGCCGTTATCTGGGTGCTCGGCCGTCTGCTGCGCAACATCAAGCGCGCCCTGACGCCGGACCAGCGTTCATCTTCGGAAACGGGCTGACGCACCGCGACAGAAATGGTGACCCCTACGGGACTCGAACCCGTGTTTTCGCCGTGAAAGGGCGACGTCCTAGACCGCTAGACGAAGGGGCCGTCGTTCGGTGAGCGCGCGCCTTAGACGCGCACCTGCGGGGGGTCAAGGGGTCCGCGCGCGATTCTTGGCAGGCAATAGCTTAGTCCGCCCAGGCGGCATCCTCGACATGCAGTTCGGCAGCCTCGCGTCCGCCCCAATCGTCGCGTTTGGCGCGGCCCGCGAGCCACAGCCGCCGCCCGCGCGAGGCCAGCAGCGCCTGACCCAATTCGGTTTCCGCGCTGCGAAACGCCATTGCCTTGAAACGCGCGCCATCGTCGCCGCTGGCCAGCGCGCGGACATGGTCGGTGCCGACCACCGACACATCGACAATGCGCACCGGCCCGGTGGCGACGCGCGGAGCGGGCCAGCCGGCCCCGAACGGCCCCGCCGCCTCGATGGCGTCGCACCACAGCGGCGCAATGCCGCGCGGGGCGAGCACCGCGTCGATGGACAGCATGCGGTCGGCGGTCGCGCGCGCCACGGCCTCGGCCAGACGGTCGTTCAGAAACTCGGTCAATGCGTCGATCTTGCCTGCACCGATGGTAAGGCCCGCTGCCATTGCATGCCCGCCGCCTGCAATCAGCAGGCCGTAGTCCTTGGCCGCCAGCACCGCTGCGCCCAGATCAACGCCGTTGATCGAGCGGCCCGATCCTTTGCCCACGCCGGCCTCGTCCACCGCGATGACGATGGCGGGGCGTCCCATGCGTTCCTTCAGCCGCGCGGCGACGATACCAATAACGCCGGGGTGCCAGCCGTTGCCCGAGACGATGGACACCGCGGCATTGGCGGTGGCGCTGCCCTTGGCCAGCGCCTCTTCGAGCACGCCAGCCTCGATGGCGCGGCGCTCTTCGTTAAGGCGCGACAATTCGGCGGCGATCGTGGCCGCCTCGCCTGCGTCCTCGGTGGTCAGCAGCCGCACGCCGAGGTCCGATTTGCCGACGCGTCCGCCCGCATTGATGCGCGGCCCCAGCGCAAAGCCCAAATCGCTCGCCTGCGGACTGCGCGTCAGGCGCGAAGCGTCCATCAGCGCGCTCAGCCCAACATTGCCGCGCCGCGCCATCACTTTCAGGCCCTGCGTCACCAGCGCCCGGTTGAAACCAGTCAGCTTGGCAACGTCGGCCACCGTGCCGAGCGCGACGATGTCGAGCAGCTGCTTGAGATCGGGCTCGGCGCGGTTCACGAAGAACCCGCGCGCCCGCAAAAGGCGCAGCAGCGCCGCGCCGAGCAGGAAAGCCACGCCCACCGCCGCCAGATTGCCATGCACCGCCGCCTCCGGGGCTTCATCCAGCCGGTTCGGGTTGACGATGGCATAGCCGTCGGGGAGCGTCGTCGCGCACTGGTGGTGGTCAACCACAATGACCTCGATGCCCGCCGCGCGCGCCTCGGCCAGCGCTTCGAACGCCTGTGCGCCGCAATCGACGGTGACGATCAGCCGCGATCCCGCCTTGCCCAGTTTCACCAGCGCCGCGCCCGACGGGCCATAACCCTCCATCAGCCGGTCGGGGATATAGGCGCCGGGCTCCAGCCCCAATTGCCGCAACAGGCGGACCAACAGCGCCGCCGACGTCGCACCATCGACGTCATAGTCGCCAAAGATGGTAAGCGGCTCGCCCGCCTGAACCGCGTCGGCCAGCCGCGCCGCCGCGCGCTCCATATCCTGAAAAATGGCGGGATCGGGCATGAAGCCGCGCAGGGACGGTGCGCGGTGACGCTCCAGATCATCCGGCTCCACGCCGCGCGCGAGCAGCAATTGCGTGACCAGATCCTGCGGGGTCAGCCCGTCGCCCCCCACATCGTTGCTCGCCCGCCGCCAGCGCCACCCCTGACCGTTGATGCTGTGCGTGATGCCAAGGGCAATTTCGCCGCTCATGCGCGCACCGCCCGCGCCGCAAGAATGCGGGCGCGCAAATCTGCCGCCAGCGTCACCGGCACCGCATCGATATCGTGACTGGCGAGCGCGCTTTCGCCCGGCACGCCCAGCGCCAAGCGCACACAGCCAAACCGGCGCAGCAGCGGCCCGTCGGCCAGATCCGCGCTCTGCACATTGGCAAAGGGCAATATGGTCAGCCGCGGCGACCACCAGCCGCGCCAGATATACAGTACCCGGCCATCATCGGCCCAGCGGTGGCGCATGGCGGGCAGCAACGCGCCGACGACCATCACCGCCGCGACCAGCAGCGGAACCGCGCCCTGCCACAGCCCCAGCAGCACCGCCACCAGCCCCCCGGTCGCCAGCAAGGCCGCAACCATCAGCATCCCCGCCGCCTGCGCCAGCACTGGCACCTGAACCGCATCCGCATCGCCCGAGGGCCGCGCCAGCCGGACCGGCGCCAGCACGCGGTCGATATCGGCCAGCTGCCCGAACGGCACCAGCTGATGGTCTTTCTCCTCGCCGCCGTCGCTGGCCAGGCTCTGCAGGCGCAGCTCGTGCCAGCCCCAGCGCTGGCGGATGATGCCGCTTGCCACCACCGCCGCCTGCACGCGCGCCAGCGGGATCGCCACATCGGTGCGCGTCGTCAGCCCGCGTACCCGCCGGAACGCGCGCGGCCCCAGCGTCAGCAGGAAATTCCAGTTGACCAGCACCGTGCGCACCACGCCCGTCGCAAAGCCGACGAAAAGCAGCGCGATGATGGCGCCAATCCCCGCGACCCATTGGTGCGCCTGAATCCAGTCGCCCACGCCGCTGTCTTCGGCCAGGTTCATCCAGAATCGCACGCTGAATATATCCATGGGCAGCAGGTCATCGAACCACTGCGCCGCCACGCCCACCACCGCCAGCGCCGCCAGCGAAAAGTTGAACAGCCCGGCAAGCACCAGCCGCTGCGGCGACATGCTGAACAACTCATCATCATCGTCCGCAACTTCGGCCGCGCCGTCGGCCGCCACCACCGCGCCGCTGCGCCACGCGCGGATGGAACGGCGCAGGTCCTCCGCTTCCTCCAGCGCCAGCGCGTCGAGGTCGCCCTTCCCCTTTTCCGTCTCCGCCGCGCCGGTTTCGAACGCCACTTTGGCCAGGCCCAGCGCGCGCGCCACCACACCCTGTTCGATGCTGACGTCCTGTATGCGGTCAAAGGGGATGGTGCGGTGCTGGCGGTCGAATATGCCGCTTTCGATCACCACCGCATCCTCGGCGATCCGCCAGCGAAAGCGTGCCCAGGCCAGCCAGCTGAACCCCAAGCTCGCCAGCAGGAACACCCCCATCGCCGGCGCGACATAGGTCCAGCTGCCCGCAATCCCGATGGCCGCCAGCGCGGGCACCATCCGCACCAGCTTCGGCCCCAGCCCGATCACCGCGAGCAGCAGCGTCAGCGGCGACAGCCGCCGCCAGCCTTCATCCTCTTCCACCAGCGTCAGCGCCGCTTCGCTCATGCAAAGTCCGACACGATATGGCGGCGGATCGCGTCGCGCATCTCCGCCGCATGCCGCGCGGGCAGGCCCGGCAGCGTCACCGTGCTGTTGTGCGTGCCCGATGTGTGGACGACCAGGTGCGACAGGCCATAGCGCCGCTCGATCACCCCCTGCCCCACGTCGATATGCTGCACGCGCACGAACGGCACGATGGTGTCGGTGCGAAAGAAATAGCCGCGCGCGACGCGCAGATCCTCGTCGCCCAGCGCAAAGCCCAGCCGCTCATAGCGCCGCGCGGGCAGCATCACGATGGCGATCAGCGCGGCGAACCACACCAGCGCCGTCACCAACCCCACCGGCCCCTCGATCTGCGGCATCACCAGCGCATCAATCGCCACCGCGCCGATCATCAGCGGCAGCCAGCTCAGCGCAATGCCGATCCGCATCACCTTGGGATAGGCGGGGTCCACCGGCTGCAACGCCGCGCTGAGCCAAGGGTCATCGGGCGGCGCGGGAACCATGGCTTCGGCGTCGGGCCCAGCGGCATCGGAGTGTTGCACTTCGCTCATACACTTATGAGTAAGGCTTCGTCCGTCCGCCCGCAATGCCTTGGCCGCGCAATTTCTTCATGGTAGCGTGCGCGCCATCACATCGGGTCGCATCCATTTGGTGTAGCGAGGTGCAGCAGCAGGGTTGAATCACGGTCAGCCAAGGCAGCATCGGTTCCCCGGCGAAAGCCGGGGCCCAGAGCGGCCTTGCGCCAAGCCGCGCTAGACCCCGGCTTTCGCCGGGGAACAAGTTCGGCGGGACGGATCAATCCACTGGCTCGCTTGGCCAAAGTTTTGGCAGCGTGTCCGCAAGGGCGCTGCCGGTATGAAAGGATGTCGCCATGATCCCCCGCACGTTCACCACCCGCGCCCTGCTCCTCGCCGCCACCGCAGCGCTGCTGGTCGGCCCGGCGGCCACCCAAAACCCGCAGACCGGCCCCGTCGCGCGCTATGACATGCGCGCCGGCACCACCAGCGGCTTTATGGCAATGGCGGGCGGCGGCATGGGCGGCGCGCTCTCCATGATGATGGGTGGCGGCGGCGGCCACGTCCGCGAACTCGAACTGCGCCTCGGCTCGCAGCAATTGCCGACGAAGGGCAAGGCCAAGGCCGACCATTTCATGCCCGCGGGTGCCAAGCTCGGCAAATCGGTGCCGCTGTTCACCCCCGAACCCGGCAAGCCTGCCCCCGATGAAGACAAGCCGCCCGAAGAGCGCGAATTCAAAAAGCCCAAGGGCCGCCTGCTCATCTATTGGGGTTGCGGCGCCAAAGCGCCCAAGGGCCAGCCGGTCGTCATCGACTTTGCCAAAATGGCGGCGGGGCAAGTGCCGCCCAATCTGTTCGCCAGCACCGTCATCCGCGATTACGGCCCGCAAATGTCGAACAGCAAAACCTATGGCTATTGGCCCGGCGCGGACAATAAACGGCTAAAGGGCGACAGCAGCCTGATCGGCGCGCACCGCATCGCGGGCAATTACAGCCCCGAAATCGCCTTCACACTGGCGCAGGATTTCCTCGATCCGCTGAAGGCCAAAGCCGTTGACGGCACCGCGGGCGTTCCCGTCAGCTGGAACAGCGTGCCGCGCAGCACCGGCTATTTCCTCTGGGCGTTCGGCGCCAAGGGCAGCGGGCCCGACGACGCCACCGATCTGGTCTGGTGGTCATCCAGCGCGAGCCGCGATTTCTTCGGCGGCCTGACCGACTGGATTTCCCCGGCCGAAGTCACGCGCCTGATCAACCGCAAGGCGGTGCTGCCCCCCGCCATCACCCAGTGCACCATTCCGGCCGAAGTCCGCCGCGACGCCCCCGACTTTCTGATGGGCAATCTGTTCGCATACGGCCCCGAAGAAAATTTCGCCTACCCGCCCAAACCCGCCGACGCCAAAGCGCGCTGGGACCTGATCTGGACGGCCCGCGTCCGCCACCGCAGCACCACCAGCTTCCTGGTCGGCGGCCCCGACATGGGGCAGATGGGCAGCGCGGATAAGCCCGAGGAAAAACCCAAGTGCAAGAAGGGGCTAGGGGGTATGCTGGGTGGGGCGTTGGGGGCGTGTTGAGGGGGTGAGAGCGCGTTGGGTCCACCAGCCACGGGGATCGAAAGTGCCAACGCCATCATGGCGGCGCGCCCGACTCCATTTCTGTCGCGGCGGCGATGCTAGCCAGCGCCATTTTCAGTCGCGGGACCGTAAAGTCCAGAAAGGCGCGGCGCTTGAGCGGTTGGAAAGGTTGCGGCTGGTGGACCAGATTGACCGGAATGAGCTGACCGGTCCAGGCGCGTAGGACCGGGACGAGCCGCCCATCGGCAATCGCCGCCGCCGCCTGATAGGTCGCCAGCCGCGCCACGCCGAGGCCCGCGACTGCTGCCGCCACAACCGCGTCGGCCGTATTGATGGCAAAACGCGGTTTGAAGGCGATGGTGCGTTCGGCCGTGCCGCTGCCCAATGTCCAGCTGCGTTCTGCGGTGGCATCATCAAAAGCGATGCAGTCATGTTCGCCCAGCGCTTCAGGGGTGGCAGGTTCACCGCGCCGGGCGAGATAATCGGGGCTGGCGCACAGCAGCCAGCGCACTGTACCCACCGTCCGGCTGATCAGCTGGCTGTCGGGCAAGCGACCGATACGCACCGCCACATCGACATGCGCCTCGACCAGATCGACGACCTGGTCGGTCAGGATTAGGCGGACGCTGACGGGCGGGTAGGCCGCCAGAAATTCATGGACCACCGGTGCGACATGCACTTTGCCGAACATCACGGGCGCGGTCACGAGCAATTCGCCGCGCGGTTCGCGATACTCGCCGCTCGCCGCACGCTCGGCTTCGGCCAGATCGTCAAGCAGGCGGCGCGCAACCGCAACATAGGCTTCACCAACCTCGGTCAGCACCAACTTGCGACTGGTGCGGATTAGCAGCTGCGAGCCCAAATGCGTCTCGAGGTCGGAGATCCGGCGGCTGATGGTCGGCAACGGGATGGCGAGCGACCGCGATGCCGCCGACAGACTGCCTTCGTCAACCGCCGCCAACAGCGTGCGCATAGCCTCGAAGCGGTCCATTCAATATTCCGTATAATGGAAGTTACAGTCTCAAAATTACCATCTGATGCAAAAAATTGAAAGGGCCTATTTGAACTGCACGGTCATTCTCGACCGCCACAGAAAGGTCCCGTTTCCCATGACACGCATCACCATCCCCGCCACCATCGCCGATGCCCCCGAAGCATCGCGTCCACTGCTCGACGCCGTTGTCAGTCAGCTCGGCAGCGCGCCCAACATGTTCCGCGCCATTGCAACCAGCCCGCAGGCCCTCGAAGGCTATCTCGCCCTGTCGGGCGCGCTCGGCAAGGGCAGCTTGCCCGCCGCAACGCGCGAACGCATTGCGCTGGCCGTCGCCGAAATCAACGGCTGCAATTACTGCCTGTCGGCGCACACCTATCTCGGCCGCAATCTCGCCAAGCTCGACGATGCCGAAATCACCGCCAACCGCAACGGCGCGTCGAACGATCCCAAGGCCGATGCCGCCGTCCGCTTTGCGGCAAAGGTCGCAAAGGACCGCGGCCATGTGACCGACGCTGACTTCGCAGCCGTGAAGCTGGCTGGCTACACCGACGCGCAGCTTATCGAGATAGTGCAGCACGTCGCGCTGAACAGCTGGACCAACTCCTTCAACGAAGTGTTCCAAACCGAGATCGACTTCCCGGTCGTCACAGCGCGCAAGGCCGCCTGAGGCCGCGCAACGACCGCAACAACGGCGGGCGTCGGCATGACTCCCTACACCGGCGCCCGTCCCTTTCCGCTCTCCCCACCTCCAAAGGAACTTCCCATGACTCTCCATAAATTCGCCACCGTCAACGACCGTCAAATCTTCTATCGCGAAGCCGGTGATCCGTCGCTGCCGACCATCATCCTGCTGCACGGTTTCCCGACCAGCAGCTTCATGTTCCGCAATCTAATCCCGCTGCTGGCGGACAGCTTCCATGTTATCGCCCCCGATTATATCGGCTTTGGCCAGTCGGATGCGCCCTCGGTCGAGGACTTCGATTACAGCTTCGACAATCTGACTGATCATGTCGCTGGCCTGATCGATCAACTCGGCCTGACATCGTACATCCTCTATATGCAGGATTTCGGTGGCCCGGTCGGCTTCCGCCTGTTCTCCCTCAAACCGCAGGCGGTGACCGGCTTCGTGATCCAGAACACCAACGCCTATATGGCCGGTGTGGGCGAAATGCCGGCGCAGATTTTCCTGCCGCTGTGGGACAAGCGCGACGAAGCCAGCGAAGCCGGTGCCCGCACCTTCCTCGCTGCCGAAACGACCAAGTTTCAGTATCAGGTCGGTGCCAGGAACGTCGAGGCGATCAGCCCCGACAACTGGACCCATGATCAGGCGCTGCTTGATCGCCCCGGACATGACGCCGCCCACCTCAACCTGCTCGAGGACTATAAGACCAATGTTGCTGCCTATGACAGCTGGCAAGCGGCCTTCCGCCAGCATCAGCCGAAGACGCTGATTGCTTGGGGCAAGCACGATCCCTTCTTCGTACCCGCCGGTGCCGAAGCGTTTCTGGCTGATCTGCCGCAGGCCAAGCTGGTTTGGCTCGATGCCGGTCACTTCGTCCTCGACGAAAATGCCGCCACTGTTGCAGCGGAGATCAAGGACGTTTTTGTGAACTAATTGATCGCCGGTCAGTGCCGCAAGCGCTGGCCGGCGGTCTTGCCGCTTCCCTGAGTCAAAGCTCGCAGTTACGGTGGATGATGACCGCGTAGTTGCGCCGACGCGTAACGAAACCACTTTCCTACACGTGCACAATTTGCTCCATACTATCGGATGAGCATCGCCCCTTCCCCCGAATCGCCCTCGCCCGCCGCTCAGCACGGCGATCCCGATCTGTCCGGCACCACTTTCGCTTTCACCCCCGTGCCCATGGATCGCGTCCGCGCGGGTGGCTGGTCGCCGCTGGCGCAGCGGCGCTTCATCCGCGCGCTGTCGGTGATGGGCTCGGTCGGCGCGGCGGCGCGTGCGGCGGGGATGGGGCGCGTTGCGGCCTATCGCCTGCGCGACCGCGCGCTCGCCTTGGGCGGTGACGCGCTCGGCTTTGTCCGGGCGTGGGACCGTGCGGTCGATGCCGGGCGCGCGCGGCAATATGATGTGCTGATGGACCGCGCGCTCAACGGCGTGACGACGATCCGCGTAACGCGCGGCGGATCGGTGACGGTCGCGGGCGGCCCCGACATGACGCTGACCAGCGCCGCCATGCGCGACACCACCGCGCCGCGATAAGCTCACTTAGGGATACAAAGGATACAGAAAAAGTGAAAACGGCGGTGTCTTTTGTATCTTTATCGAGGATGGCAACAACCCAATCATCGTCATCCCGGGGCGGCGATGGCCTCGCTGATCCGGGATAACGGGCCCCTGTCGCTTGTTATCCCGGATCAGCGAGGCCATCGCCGAGCCGGGATGACGAAACATGGGTTGCTGGCCTTTACGGTACCACCACCCCGAAGCGCGCATTGGCGGGGGGGTGCAGCGCGAACCAGGCCAGAAATGCGGCCATATCGCCCTCCACCTTTACCGCGCCCGACGCCAGCAGCTGGGGAAAGCTCGCCGCGCCCAGCGACACATCGTCCAGCGCCTTGCGGTCGATGGTGATGGTCGCGGTCGGCTGGGCAAAGCTGCCGCCAAAGCGCGGGAATTCCACCCCGCCGCCGACCTCGATCGCCACGCGTTCGCCGCGATCGGGCAGGATGAACTGGAACTGGCCTTTCAGCTTGCGTCCCCGCTCCGCATCGAAGCGCGTCGCCAGCGCGTCAAAGATCGACGCGGTCGGGATGCCTTCGATATAGGCGCGGCTCTGGCCATTGCTCACGCCCCCGCCGCGTTCGGTGCCGCGCAGCGTCGCGGCGGCGGCCAGGTAATAATTGCGCCACGCGCCGCTTTCGGCCTGATAGCCCAGCTGGTCATAGGCCGAAGCGAGCGCGCCTTTCGCGGCCGCATTGGCGGGATCGGCGAACACCAGATGGTTCAGCAATTCGGCCGCCCAGCGATAATCGCCCGCCGCCAGCGCCGCCTGCCCCGCGCTCAGCAGCTTGTCGGGCCCGCCCGCCAGCGCGACATAGCCCTTCGCCGCCGTCTCGGGCGGTACCGGGTTGAAATTGGCCGGCACCCCGTCCCACCAGCCGAAATAGCGCTGGTAGGTCGCCTTCATATTGTGGTTGAGCGTGCCATAATAGCCGCGCGCATGAAACGCTTGCTCCTGCCCCGGCGCTTCGGCGACGCCGTCGGCCACCTCGTGCAGCGTCGCGCCATTGTTGGCGCGGTTCAGCGTGCGGTCGTGGATATAGCGATAGATGTTGCGCTGTTCGGTCAGATAGGCGGCCACCTGTGGCTGTCCCCAGGTCGGCCAACCATGCGACGCGAGTTGCACCTGCGCGACATCGCCCCATTTCACCCGCGCCGCGTCGATTACCTTGGACCAGAACAGCGCATCGCGCACCTGCGCCCCGCGCAGGGTCAGCACATTGTGCAGCGTCTTGGTCGCCACCTCCGCCGTATGCAACGCCTTGTAATCGGCGATATAGAACATGAACTCCGATGGCGCCTCGGTTCCCCCTGCGTCCAGAAAATCGAAGCTGATACCATCAATTTCGCGCACCCCGCCGGCTTTGGGCAGCGTTTCGGTCGGCTCCATATAGCCGATGGTCCCCGCGGGCAGGCGCGGCCCCAGCCCCGTGTCGACCTGTCCCCGCTCGCCGGGCGCAAGGAAGCTGCCGAACATATATGTCGCGCGCCGCCCCATCGCGGTCCCGGCAATGACATTCTCTGCCACCGCTTCTTCCGAAAAGCCGTGCGGGGCGATGATGCGGATCTTCTCCCGCGCCACCTGGTCGCGCGTCACAATGCCGCCGACGCCGCCGAAATGGTCGCTGTGGCTGTGGGTGAAGATGATCGCCCTGATCGGCAGCCTCGGCAGATGCGCCATCGCCAGCCGCCACGATGCGGCGGCGGTTTCTTCGGACGTCAGCGGGTCGATGATGATCCACCCGGTCTTGCCGCGCACGATGGTCATCACCGAAATATCATAGCCGCGCACTTGCCAGATTTTGCCCGGCACCACTTCGAACAGCCCGTGAATGCGATTGAGCTGCGCCTGCCGCCACAGCGACGGGTTCACGCTCGCCGGGGCTTCGGCGGCGTCGAGGAAGGCATAGGGCCGCCAGTCCCACACCACGTCGCCATTGGCTTTTGTGATCAAACCGTCAGGGATTTCCGCAATCTTGCCGCGCGCCGCGTCGGCCCGATCCTCACCCCCCGCCAGCGCCAGCCGCGCGGCCAGCGCCTTGTTCGCGGCAATCGTATGCTCGCTCGCGGCGTCCTGTGCTGCCAGCGGTGCCGCCAAGGCCAACGCTCCCGCTGCTCCCAGCAGCGCGCGATATTTGGTGCTCATGCAATCCTCCCTCTCCCAGCTGCGATGCTGCGCTGGGCCGGACGCAATGGCAAGCCCTCGACAGCAAGCCTCGGTCGCGCGACAATGCGGAGTGGAAACCAAAACCCTCCTCATCATCTGGCACAGCCGCACCGGCGGCAGCGAAGCGCTGGCGCGCGCAGCGGCGCGCGGGGCGATGGCTGCGCCCGAAGTCGCCATCGATCTCCGCCGCGCCGACGATGTCAGCGCCGACGCGCTGCTGGCAGCCGACGCCTACCTGTTTGTTGCCCCCGAAAATCTTGCGACCTTGTCGGGCGCGATGAAGGAAATGTTCGACCGCAATTATTATGCCGTGCTCGGCCAGATCGAAGGCCGCCCCTATGCCACCATTATCTGCGCCGGCAGCGACGGCACCGGCGCGCAGCGCCAGCTCGACCGCATCGCCACCGGCTGGCGCCTGCGCCGCATCGCCGAAGAAATGATCGTCATCACCGGCGCCCAGACCGGCGAGGCGATCTGGGCGGCGAAGGTGATTGGCGCGGCTGAGTTGGCAGCAGCAGAGCAATTGGGCGCGGCGCTGGCAGCTGGATTGGCCGCGGGGGTGTTTTAGCCGAGGCGGTGTTCGCCTTTGATCCAGCGTACGGTGCCCGACGACGCGCGCATAACAACACTCTCCGTCGTCATCTTGCCGCCCTTCAGCCGCTTGACCCCGGCGAGCAGCGAGCCGTCGGTGACGCCCGTCGCGGCAAAGATCACATCGCCCTTGGCGAGCTCGCGGATGTCATATTGTTTGTCGAGGTCGGTGATGCCCCATTTGCGCGCCCGGCTCCGTTCGGCCTCGTTGCGGAACAGCAAGCGGCCCTTGAACTGGCCGCCGACGCAGCGCAGCGCGGCGCAGGCGAGCACGCCTTCGGGCGCACCGCCGGTACCCATATACACATCGATGGTGGTGTCGGGGTCTGTCGTCGCAATGACGCCGGCCACATCGCCATCGCCGATCAGCACCACGCCGCAACCCAGCTCGCGCAGCTCGGCAATGATCTTTTCATGGCGCGGCCGGTCGAGCACGCAGGCTATAATCTCGTGCGGTTCGACACCCTTTGCCGCGGCGATTGCGCGGATATTGTCGGCGACCGATTTGTCGAGGTCGATGACGCCGGCCGGATAGCCGGGGCCAACCGCAATCTTGTCCATATAGACATCGGGCGCGTTGAGCAGATTGCCTTCCTCGGCAATTGCCAGCACAGCCAGACTGTTGGGCCCAGCCTTGGCGCAAATGGTGGTCCCTTCCAGCGGGTCGAGCGCGATGTCGATCTTGGGTCCTTTGCCCGGCGCGTTGCCGACCTTTTCACCAATGAACAGCATCGGCGCCTCGTCGCGCTCGCCCTCGCCTATCACCACCGTGCCGTCCATGTAGAGGCTGTTAAGTGCCGCGCGCATGGCCTCGACTGCCGCGGCATCTGCCGCCTTTTCATCGCCGCGCCCGATCAGCTTGGAGGCCGCTATGGCCGCCGATTCCGTGACGCGCACCATTTCGAGGACAAGTACGCGGTCAAGCGTCTGGCTGCGTTCGGTCATGGTCAAGCGGACTCCGTTGGGTTAGGCAGCGGTCGGGGAATGGTTGCAGCGGGGCCTTAGGAAGGGAAATTGCCCTTGTCGAGTGGTGTGGCGGCGCTATTGGCCACGATGATGACAATGCAGGCCGAAGCGGCGGCGCCCGTGCAAGGTCCGGTCGATACTCAGGCAATGATCGACAAGGCGAAGGAGGCCTACAGCCCCATTCGCCGTTGCAAACCCGCAGAGGACGGCACCATCGTGGTGTGCGGCAGCGATACCGCCGATAACCGCCTGTCGCCCGAGCTGCGCGCCATTGCGGGCGTCGGCGAGTCGACGCGCGATTCGATTCCGCGCGCTCCCGAACCCAAGACAATGTCGTTGGACAAGTTGCCCTATAATTGGTTCGGACAAGATGGCGTTCTGTTCCCACGCGCGCGGCCCAATGCGCTGCTCGAGCATGTCAAGGCGATGGAGGCCGCGCGCGCCGCTGAGGCTGAAGCAGCGGGGGAAACGCCGCCCAGGTGATACCTAGGCAAACACTTGGGCGTCGGTTTCGCGTTGACTCGCCATATACATCCCGCCCGCGAGCAACGCCTGCACCGCGAAGACGACCAACCAGAACAGCAACCAGACTATAGCCATCGCGGTTTCGCCCCAGCCTTCACCCTGCGGGTCTGCCAATATGATTGCGCTCCCCGCCGCGAACAGGCCGACAAAAGCAAGCGTCGCTACCAACTGGAGAAAGAAGTAAAGGAGGAATAGCTTGCCCCACGACGGTGCCGTTCGCCGCCATGATTCAATCAGCGCGGGTATTGGGTTCATGTCTCCGTTCGCTGCCATAATTGGTCCAGTAAGCCACAACCGCGCACCAATGAACGCGCCCAACCCCAAATTGACCAGCGTCTGGATGCCGGCCGCAATCATCATGCCGTCGCTGCCCGACAAGCGCAGCGGTTCCAGCGCCAGACCCAGTGCCAAGCCGGGCAGCACCGCGATCAAGAGGCTGGCGACGACATAGCAGACCAGATAGGCCACCCCGCCCACCAGTGCGTACATGATCTCGCTAACCGGTCCTTCTCGCAGGTCAGGCAGTAAGGCGTTCCACAGCGCAAACTGAGCCGCCGTCCACAGCACGGCAATGATCGCTGCCAGGTAAAATGGTCCCGCAAGCGATCCGCCGAAATAGCCACCGCTTGCAACCACGGCGACGAGCGCGCGCAGAGACAGGGTTGGTTCGCCAGCATGCAAAAGATAGGGGACCAGCACCCCCAGCGCGAGATAAAGCAGCAACGCCTGCCAGTCCTTAACCGCCAGTGCCTTCGCGTGGCCGAACGCCGCGCGCAATTGAATTGCTGTCATTTTTCCCCCGTGGTCGTCCCTCGCTCCACTATAGGTCGAGGATCGGCATGTGCATAGGGGCGCCGATGACGTTCGGGGTTGCGCCCAACGCGGCCAGCGCAGCGGCAACGCGCGATGTTTTGCACCGATGGGTGACCAGCACCATGACAACGCCCTGACCGCCAGCATCTTGACCGCGCTGAATGAAGCTTTCGATCGACACCCCGGCATCGCGCATTGCCGCGGCAATTTCAGCGAGCACGCCGACGCGGTCTTCTACCATCAGGCGGACATAATGCTTGCCTTCGCGTAAGCCGGGGTCGGCCGGTTCGGCGGCGTCGAGCGCATCCACCGGCATCGCAAAGGCAGGACCATATTCATCGCGGGCGATATCGATGATGTCAGCGACGATGGCCGATGCGGTTGGCCCTGCTCCCGCGCCTGCACCCTCGAAGAACAGCCGCCCTACAAAATTGCCTTCAGCGACCACAGCATTGAGTGCGCCGGGAACATAAGCGAGCGGATGGTCGGAAGGCACCAAGCACGGCTGAACCTGCTGGTAAAGGGCATGGCCGTTCCGTTCCGCCATGCCGATCAGTCGAACCCGATGCCCGAGCGCTTCTGCCTCGCGGATGTCGGCGGCGATAAGATCGCGTATCCCCTCAATCCCAACAGCGCCAAAATCGAGGCGCGTGCCGAAGCACAGCGCGGCGAGGATCGACAATTTGTGTGCAGCATCAACCCCGTCAATATCGAACGAAGGATCGGCCTCAGCATATCCCTGCGCCTGCGCCGCCGCCAATGCCTCGGCAAAGTCCGCGCCTTCGCGCTCCATCAGCGTCAGGATATAATTACAGGTGCCATTAAGGATGCCATACACGCGCGCGATCTCATTCGCCGACGCGCCCTCGCGTATGGCCTTAATAACAGGAATGCCGCCTGCGACGGCGGCTTCATATTTCAACGGTGTGTCACGCGCTTCGGCCGCGCCGGCCAGATCGAGTCCATGGTGCGCAATCATTGCTTTGTTGGCGGTGATAAATGCCTTGCCCGCTGCGATGCTTTGCCGCGCCAGCGTCAGCGCCGGACCGTCAGCACCGCCGATCATCTCAATCACGACGTCGACATTAGGGTCATTAGCCAGCGCCTGCATATCGTCGATCCAGCGATAACAGGAAAGGTCAATGCCGCGGTCGCGATGCCGGTCGCGCGCACTTATTGCGACTATTTGGACCGGCCGGCCCGCGCGGCGCGCGATCAGTGCAGCATTAGTCTCAAGCAATTTGACCACGCCAGCGCCGACGACACCAATACCAGCCAAACCAACACGAAGCGGAGCAGCGCTGGTTTGGCTAGGCAAGCGTGGCGGCATGAGCAAAGTCTCCGGTAAGGCACGGGCCAAACGCCGCGTGCTGCGCCCCTATCGCCTTTTGCCACTCAGTCAACGCACGCCTAGCGCCTTAAAGACGGCGTCCGGTTGCGTCTGCATTCGCCAAGCTGTTCCAGCACGAAGCGATAGTCGGCGATCGCGGCAGCTTGCTCGCGGGGGCCAGCCCCTACCAACGTTCCGGGTGGCAGGGCGCGCGGCAGCTCGCAAGCCAAACGATACCAGCCCAAAGTATCGCGCGCAGGCACTGCTGCGTTGCCATCAACAATCTCGCCAAATGTGGCTGCCCACTGGCGCGCTCGGCCGGGCGCGCTGATGACCGAGAGGGTCAACGGTTCGCCACTCGCTGTTTCGACAAAGAACTGGGTTTCGCCCTCGCCCGGCAATGTTCCAGCCTGATGAAAGGCGTTGGCGATGCCGGTCACCTTCGTTGGCGCACCAGGCTTGACCACTTCGCCAACAACGCGTCGGACCAGTGCGTCGGTCGGATTATCCCATGCCAACTGCGCATCGGGCGCAACCAGAGCGATCTGGCCAGTTGACACCGGGCGGGCAAAGACAAGCAAACGCTGCTTGTTGAGCTTGGGCGGCCTTCCCTTGGCATCGCGGGGTATGTCCACAAGCCAGGCGATTCGTGCAGCGAGCGGCCCGGCGCCGCGAATCAGCGCGATCACGTCGGCCTCGACATAGATTCGCACTTTGTCTGGACTGATTCCCAGCGCACGCTCTGGCGGCAGTGCGCTCGCCGACCGGACGCGAGCATCGACCACCAGCGGCGCAATAGTCGCCAGATCGGCAACATCGGCATAGCTGAACGGACTGGCGGTCGCTGGAACCATCGCTGCTGGTGGCGCCGGACGTTGTTGCGAATAGGCTGGAATCCCGACGAAAAACATCAGACTGACAGCAACCACGGGGATCGGGAAACGCATCTGTTTACATCCTTGTAAGCGGCTTGATGGACTGGCTGTGCCACTATGGTAGGCCCAATCTTAACCCTTGATAAAGGGTTTGCGAACTCGGCATTGCCGCGATAGGACGTGAAGAACTGACCGGAAAAAGCAATAATAGCTGGTCAGCATTCGCCGGGTGCATGGATTGGGATGGGGAGCTTTTTGGGCCCCGGGTTATTCTTTGCCTCCGTCCGGATTGGTATAATCAGGATGATCTAGCAAGGAGCGTCGTTCCTGAATGGCATATGGTGATTCAGTTGACCCTAAAAACAGGGTAGTCGCCATCGTCTTGGTGGGGCTGTTGACCGCAGCATTGGGCTATGGCCTGGTGACTGGGCTTAACATCCAAATCGTCAAGAAGTTGGCAGAAAAGCTCGATGTTATCGACGTCGAGGAGCCCCCGCCGCCGGAAGAGCCGCCGCCGCCGCCGCCGCCGGACAACAAGCTTCCGCCGCCACCGCCGGTGGTGGTACCACCGTCAGTATTGCCGCCGGTTTCGTCGAACACGTTGCGCGACACCACGCCAACGCCGCCGCCGCCCGCGCCGCCTACTCCGGTGATTACGCCGCCAGCTCCGCCAGCTCCGCCGGCGGTCAATAAGTCTGCGCCGGCCAAAGCTAAGGGCAACCCGGGTCGCTGGGCGACGAATGACGACTATCCGGCACGGGCGCAGCGCGAAGAGCGTGAAGGTACCACCGGGTTCCGCGTTACGGTGGGCGCTGATGGCCGGGTAACCGGTTGCGATATCACATCGTCGAGCGGCCATGCCGACCTCGATCAGGAAACCTGCAAGCTGGTGACGCGCCGTGCGCGCTTTGATCCCGCACTCGACCGCGACGGCAACCCGACCACGGGTAGCTATTCGAACCGCGTGCGTTGGCAAATTCCGAAGGAATGACGTGACGGGCCGATTGGGCCCCATAGTTTAACCGTTTTTGACTTTTGAGAGGGAAGTAAAGCAATGTTCGATCTGATTTCCACTGCTGCCGCTGCCGGTGGCCACGAAGGCGGCTTCGGCCTGATGCCGGCATCGGCATGCGTCGTGAAAGAAGGCGACAGCCCTTATGGTCTGCTCCCTGCGCTGTGCGAGGGCGGCATCGTGTCGCAGGTGACCTTCTTGGTCATGCTCATTATGTTCATCGGCACGCTGTATATTCTGTTCACCAAGCTGCTCGAGCAGAACAAGGTTATGAAGCAGGGCAAGGCCGTCGCGCAGGGTTTCTGGCGTGCGCCGACGCTCGCCGAAGGCGCGGCAAAGCTGGAAAAGAACAGCGCCTATCGCCAGGTTGTCGAAGATGGTCTGCGCGCCAACGAAGAGCATAACAAGCTGACCGACCCCGTCGAAGCGCATGACTGGATGCACGGCACGCTTGAGCGCTCGCAGAACCACATCAACTCGAAGCTCAACGGCGGCCTGGCTTTCCTCGCTACCGTCGGTTCGACGGCACCGTTCGTCGGGCTGTTCGGAACGGTTATCGGGATTCTTCGCGCGCTGGTGAAAATTGGTGCGTCGGGTCAGGCGTCGATCGACACCGTGGCGGGTCCGGTGGGTGAAGCTCTGATCATGACCGCCATCGGTCTGATCGTGGCAGTTCCCGCGGTTCTGGCGTTCAACTGGCTGCAGAGCCGCAACAAGGCCATTGCTCGCGACCTGTCGACCTTTGCCAATGACGTGCTTGGCTCGATCATGTCAAATGGGCAGGTGAAGCCGTCTATGCCTGCAGCTCCTGCTGCTGCTGCCAAGGCGGCTCCGGCCAAAGCCTGAGGAAAAGCAATGGCAGCGCCCGGTAACACCCCGGGCGCTGCAAGCTTTTTTCGCGTAACTAAGACTATTGAGAACAGGATGCTAAGCCCATGGGCATGAGTGTAGGCAAGGATGGCGGCGAAGAAGAGCCGATGTATGAAATCAACACGACTCCGCTCGTGGATATCATGCTCGTGCTGCTGATCATCTTCCTCATCACCGTTCCGGTGGTGCTGGAAACGGTCGACTTGAAGCTGCCCGACGTGGCTTTTGAGCCAACGACGACAAAACCGGAAAATGTGCTGCTCTCCATTCGTGGTAATTCGTCGAATGCAGCGGCTTGCGAGGTTTATTGGGGTCAAACGCTGATTGATTCGCGCGAATTGCTGACCCGTGGTCAGGACAAGCTGGAAAAGCTGCTCGAAGATATTGGTGGCGTCGAAAACATCACCGACGAAAATTTCCCCGAAGTGCACATCCGCGGCGACATCAATACGCCCTACCAGTGCATTGGCGGGGTTATTTACACGATGCAGTTCGCCGGGTTCCAGAAAATCGGCTTCATTTCCGAACCGGCGCCCGGGTCGGGCACGCTGGGTCGGCTGTAATTTTATTCAAAGGATAGTTCCCCATGGGTGCTAGTGTACGCAAAGACGGTGATGATGCACCGATGATGGACATGAACACGACGCCGTTGATCGACGTCATGCTTGTGTTGCTCATAATGTTCATCATCACCATTCCGGTCCAGACGCACGCGGTGAAAATCGACCTGCCAACGCCGGATCCCAATCCGCAAAACGCAGTCGAGCCAGATAAGAATAAGATTTTCATCGATGCCGGTGGCACGATCATGTGGAATGGTACACCGGTCGATTTGGCACAGCTGGATGTTTATCTCCAGCAGACCAAGACGCTGCCGGTCGAGCCTGAACTGCAGATCGAACCCGATCCTTTCGCCCGCTACATCGTTGTCGACCGCGTCATTGCGGTGGTCAAGCGCAGCGGCGTCGGCAAGATCGGTTTTGTTGGTAACGAACGGTATGCCCGCGTTTTCTGACGCCGATACGAATTGCTGAATTTGAACAGGGGCTGCGGGCAACCGCAGCCCTTTTTCGTTGGCGCAATGTCATTGCGCCGCGCCGCTCATCGGTTAAGCTGGGAACGAAACGGTGGATATCCCGTTGACCCTGTAGGCCAAGGAGTGTCGCGATGAAAAGCAATCTGAAAACCGCCATTGCCGCAGGAGTCCTGGCCATTATGTTGACCGGATGCGCGTCGCTGCGCGGCGGTGCTGGTTCGACCGCGGACATTCCAAAGCCTGATGCCGTAGCGCACCTGATGGAAGCCGGCGGCAATGATCGCGGCCGCGTCGACATTTTCCGCGATGGCAAGGGATTAAGGCTGGAAATTGTCGCCCGCGAATTTCAGCCAGGCACCTATGGCATGCACATCCACAGCGTCGGCAAATGCGAGGCTCCGGACTTTATGAGTGCGGGGCCACATTGGAACCCGACGGGCGCCCAACATGGCGCCGACAATCCCAATGGTGCACATCGGGGGGATCTGCCCAATTTGGAAGTCGAAGCTGGCCTGATTGGGCGCGTGACGGTGACCATCCCCGAGGCCACCTTGACCGGCAATGGCGGTCTAATGGATGGTGACGGGGCGGCGTTCATTATCCATGCGTCGGCCGACGATTACAAAACTGATCCCACCGGCAACAGCGGCGGTCGCAAGGTGTGCGGCGTTTTCGGGCCAGAATAAGCGCCTAAATCGCCTCCCCTGCCGCGCGGGCGCGATCAATCAGCGTCGCTTCGGCCTGCGGCACGCTGCGATAGGCATAGATGAGCAGCGCCATCGCCACCGGCACCACCCCGATCAGCGACAATATCCCGGCACGCAAATTGCCAACCATCTTGCCGTCGATCATAGTGCCGGTCAGATCGGCAATCTGTCCGACGACATACGGGCCGAAACCTAAGCCGATGAGCGTAGTGGCAAGGAAAAACACCGCAGTCGCCGTCCCGCGCATGCGCGGCAGGACGAGATCCTGCGTTGTCGCCGCCGCCGCACCCAATGCTGCGCTGCCCAGCAATCCGGCGACAAAATTCAGCCCATAGAAAATCGCTGCGCTGCTGGTCGTGAACGCAACCCAGATCGGGATGACCGGTCCGAGCACGCCAATCATGATGACAATAAGCCGTCCCGCCGGATTGCGCGCGCGCAAATAATCGGCAAGCCGCCCGCCCATGATGACGCCCAAAAAACCACTGAGCGCTGCGAACGAACCCAAGATGAAGGCCAGTTCCTGCTTGGGTAGCTGCATCACCAGCTCGGCATAAGGCGCGGTCCAATAGGCAAGGCCATAGCTCGATAAAGCAATCAGGCCGTAACCCAGTGCCGTACAGAGGAACGCAGGCGTTCCCCAGATGAGCTTGAAAGTCGCAGGATCGCGCGCACGCAAATTGGTTGCCCAGGAAAAAACAGCATAAAAGCCGACCGCCACCGCCGACCATTGCGGCAAAGTGTCTGGCTCTGGCGTCAGTGGACTATCGGTCAACCGGATCATGAACCAAGCAAATATGCCGAGCAGTGCCGCCGCCAGCACATTGATGCCCAGTGCGCCGAGGCCGCGCCTTGACGCGCCGATCAAAGTGAAGGGCGGGACGATGGTCGATAGGTCATGGACAAAGTCCTTGAACGGCGTCGGCGACATGGTGACAGGAGTGCCGTCCATCGCACCGCGCTTGGGCTCCTTCAAGCTGAACACCCAAAGCGCGACGAGTAGCCCCGGCAAGCCCACCGCGAGGAATGCCGCTTGCCAGCCCACCAACCCCAATGGACCGCCGCCGGGATAGGCTTGATTCCACCCCTCCTTGATAGTGGCACCGATGAATAGCGAGATGCCACCGCCAAGGTAGAGACCTGACGAATAGATGGCGAGCGCGGTCGCGCGCTGGCGTTTGGGGAAGTAATCTGAAATCAGCGAGTAGGCCGATGGGCTGGCCGTCGCTTCGCCGATGCCGACGCCCATTCGCGCAAGGCCCAGCTGTGCACCATTTTTGGCGAACCCCGATAGCGCGGTCATCGCCGACCATAACGTCAGCCCGATACTCAGCAGCTTAACCCGGCTCCAATTGTCTGCAAGGCGGCCAAGCGGAATTCCGAACAGCGCGTAGAAAACGCCAAAGGCCGCCCCGCCCAGGAACCCCATTTGCGAATTGGTGAGGCCCAGATCGCGCTGAATATCAACAACCAATATGCTGACAATCTGGCGGTCGATGAAATTGAGGATATAAACGATGACGAGAACGAACAACACATACCAACTATAGCCGCTGGCATGCGGCTCGCGCTGGGCCGCAGCCGGATCGTGCATATCGGTCGCCACCATTTCCACTCCCATATGTTTATGCTCTATTTCCACCCTGCTAGCAGGCTTTGAAGTCAAGGGAAGCGTCGTCAATGCAATCAATCCTGTTTCTGTGCCTCGGCAATATCTGTCGGTCGCCGCTGGCCGAGGGGGCCGCGCGCGCTGCCTTTGCCGACGCCGCTATCTGGGCCGAACTTGATTCGGCCGGGACTGGCGATTGGCACATCGGCCGTGCGCCAGATCGGCGGGCGCAAGCAATTGCCAAGGCGCACGGCGTAGATATCGGCGGACTGGCCGCCCGGCAGATTGACCGCGAAGATTTTGAGCGCTTCGACCTCATCTTGGCCGCTGACCATGAAAATCTGGCGGACCTTAAAGCCATGGCCCCGCAGAACAGCCGTGCCAAAATGGCTCTGATGCTGGACATGGTGCCAGGGCGAGCAGGAGAGGCCGTCGCCGACCCATATTATGGCGATGCCGATGGCTTTGCCCGCTGCTGGGCCGATGTTTCGGCGGTAGCCGCCGCGCTTGTGGCCGCGCGGCGCTGACCGGGGCAACCAAATGCCACCAAATCCGTTAATGCAGCATACCGGTTTCGCTTGAATGCGAAGGCAAATGCCCCGATATTGCCACCACGGCCGGTATTGGCTGGCTGGTTATGGAGATTGAAACAATGGCTAATTGGAACGACCCGCGCGCTACGGCCGCCGGCTTCCCGACGTCTGCGGCCGAAATGGACGCGGCCGTTGATGCTGGTCTGCGGTCGTACATGCTGTCGGTCTACAACTATATGGCCTCGGGCGTGCTGCTGACCGGCATTGTCGCCCTGCTGGCCTATCAATCGGGCTTCACCCAGTCGATGATCGGCAGCCCGTTGATGTGGGTGGTCATGCTGGCTCCCTTGGCGTTTGTCATGGTGCTGAGCTTTGGCATCAACAAGCTGTCAACTGGTGCAGCACAGGCGCTGTTCTGGGTCTATGCAGCAGTAATGGGTCTGTCGATGTCGACGATCTTCCTCGCCTTTTCGGGGACGTCGATTGCGCAGACCTTCTTCGCGACGGCGGCAGCCTTTCTGGGGCTCAGCCTCTACGGCTACACCACGAAGAAGGATCTGTCGGGCTTCGGCACGTTCCTGATTATGGGTGTGGTCGGCATTATTGTGGCGATGCTGATTAATCTGTTTGTACAGTCGACTGCTCTTGGATTGGCGATCAGCGTGATCGGCGTGCTGCTGTTTGCTGGCCTGACCGCCTATGACACGCAGAAGATCAAGAGCATGTATTTCTATGTGCAGGGCACCGACTTTGTCGGCAAATCGGTGGTGATGGGCGCGCTGACGCTGTACCTCGACTTCGTCAACATGTTCACCTTCCTGCTCAACCTGCTGGGCAACCGCGAATAAGCGGGCCAGACAGGCAAGGATTTACGGGACCCGGCGGCGCAATCCGCCGGGTCATTTTTTTGAAGGTTGGCGGGCTTGATAACCAAAGGCATATTGGCATTGGCGGCGCTGGCGCTCCCGGCGGCGGCGCAAGCGAACGAAGCCTCGCCATGCCCTGTGGCGGCGGCTGAGCGCCAGGCAGCGCTCTACGATGCAGCGGCGTTGATTGCTGAACCCGCAAAACTCGATGCGCTCATCGCTTGCCTTGCTGACTCCGACCCACAAGCGCGCGACGATTTTGCCTTTTCGGCGTTGGCAAAGGCGATGCGCAGCGAGGGTTTTCCAGCCGCGCTGGTCAAGCGTGCCCATAGTCAGCTGATGGCGATTCTAGACGATGACAGCGCTGATCCGTATGGAGTGCGGCGGCCCTTCGCGATTATCGCATTGGCCGAGGTCGCTCGCTATGACCGGATCAATATTCTGCTCACCCCTTCCGAACGCCGCGCCCTGGCCGAAACGGCAACCGCCTATCTGCACAGCGTGACCGACTACAGGGGTTATGTTGAAGGCGCAGGGTGGCGCCACGGCATCGCGCATGGTGCCGATCTGATGATGCAATTGGCGCTGAACCCCGATCTTCACCCTGACGATGCCGCCCAGATGCTCGGCGCGATCGCCGCCCAAGTCGCCCCGCACAGTGGGCATAGCTATGTCCATGGCGAAAGCCGACGGCTGACGCGCCCGGTGCTGTTCCTTGCCGCGAGCGGAAAGCTGAGCGACGTGCAATTGGCGGCGTTCTTTACTCGACTAAAGCCTGACGATGCGCCGCGCTGGCGCGAACCCTATGCGTCGCTCGCGGGGCTGGCGGCGCTCCACAACAGCCGTGCCTTTGCCATGCCGCTGCTGGTTGACGTGATGCGTAGCAAGGATGCAGCGGTCCGGCGCATGGAAGCCCCGCTCCTCGACCTGCTCAGCTCCCTACCCTGACTTCTGCCAAAGACGCTTGTGTTGTCATGATGCAGCGATAAGGCCACAGCCATGACCAACGAACGCATCTGGACCGCTGCCGTGCTGGTGATCGGGGATGAAATCCTCTCTGGCCGCACACAGGACAAGAATGTCGCGCAGATTGGCGTGTGGCTGAATGCGCAGGGCATCCGGCTGCGCGAAGTGCGCGTGGTGCCGGACATCGAGGAAGAAATTGTGACGGCAGTCAACGCGCTGCGGGCGCGTTATGACTATCTGTTCACCACGGGTGGGATTGGGCCGACCCATGACGACATCACCGTTGATGCGGTAGCCAAGGCGCTGGGCGTCGCGGTGGAAGTCCACCCGCAGGCGCGGGCGATATTGGAGCGTTATTATGAAACGCGCGGCGGGCTCACCGAGGCGCGGCTGCGCATGGCGCGCGTGCCCGCCGGTGCAGACCTGATCCCCAATCGCATGTCCGGCGCGCCGGGTATCCGCATCGCCAATATGTTCGTCATGGCGGGGGTGCCGCACATTACGGCCGGGATGCTCGATGCGCTATCGGGCCAGCTTGAAGGCGGTGCGCCGCTGGTCGCCGAAACCATCGGCGCGTGGGTACCCGAAAGCGAGGTCGCTGACATGCTACGCGCCGCTGAAAAGGCCCATGTGGGTGTGGCCATCGGCAGCTATCCTTTTTTCCGCGAGGGGCGCGTAGGGGCCAATTTTGTCGTGCGCGCCACCGATGCGGCCACAGTATCGGCCTGCATCGCCGAGGTGACGTCGGGACTTGAAGCGGCGGGTTATCCGGTGACCGCAGGCGGTATCTGATCCGCCGGACGCAATAGCGTCAATATTGCGAGCGCCGATAGCGCCAGCGCGGCCGCGACGAAAAAAGCAATGCCATCAAGCGCGAACGGCGGGTTCGGTCCGGCAAAGCGCGCGTGCAGCGGATTGTAGATGAGCGGCGCGGCTATAGAGCCGAGCGCCATCACCGCAGTCGCAAAACCCTGCAGCTCACCCTGGTTCGACGGGCTGGCGCGACGCGTCATCATTGCGGTCAGGCAAGGGTGCACGAGCGACTGAACGCCGAGCGGCAGGATCATCAGCACCGCGACCAGCGCGCTGTCGGTCCAACCCAGCACCGCCATGATGACGCTGGCAGTGGCGAGCCCCAGCAGTGCGGCGCGGCGATCGCCCAGCGCTGCGATGATGCGCTTGGCGGCAAAGATTTGCGTCCCTGCCATTGTCATGCCGACGAGCGCGAGCGATCCGCCGACTAGGCCCGGCGACCAGCCGTAACGGTCGGCGGCATAATAGCTCCACAGCATCGGATAGATGAGGCTTGAGACCTGCCACAGCAAATAGACAAGTGCGACGCCGCCGATGCCGGGCAGGCGGCGAATAATGAGCAGCGCCCCCACCGGATTGGCGCGCCGCCAGTCAAAAGCACGGCGCTGGTCCAGCGCCAGGGTTTCGGGAAGCGCGACAAGACCGTAGACGAAATTGGCGAAGGCGAGCACGGTCGCGGCGTAGAAGGGCACCCGCAAGCCCAGTTCGCCGAGGACGCCGCCCAGTGCAGGGCCGAGCACGAATCCAATGCCAAAGGCTGCACTTATCAGCCCAAAGCGGCGCGAACGTTCGTTGGGATCGGTAATGTCGGCGACGACCGACTGTGCCGGGCCGTTGATCGCGCCAAAGATGCCGGTCAACGCGCGCGCAACGAAAAGCCAAAAAAGGGTGGGGGCGAACGCCAGAATAAGGAAATCGACGGCAAAGCCGAACAGCGACAGCAGCAGCACCGGACGACGGCCAAACCGGTCGGACAGATTGCCTGCAATTGGCGCGCAAACAAACTGAAACAGCGCAAAAGTGACCGCGATCAACCCGCCAATCGCGGTCGCATCGGCAATCCCCACGTCAGCCAGCTGCATCACCAGCCGCGGCATCACCGGGATGATGATCCCGAACGACATGGAGTTGAGCAGCAGGGTGACGAGCACAAAGCGCAGCGCGCGCGCTTCGGCGGCGGCATCGAGGGTGACGGGAGAAGCGGGCGCCGCGCTGGTCATGCGTACCCGGCCTATCGCAGGCGGCGCGCCGTTGCGAGCGGTTTATCCTAAGCGGCGCGCAGACGATCGAGAAAGCCCGCGCTGAGCCGCTCGAGCGCCGCTGTTTCCTGCGCGAGCAAGCGCGCGACATCGCCAAGCTGGCTGACCACCGCGCCGCTTTCAACGGTGCGTTCGGCGACCACGCCAATGGCATCGGCGACGGCGCGGCTGTGGCTAGCGGCGCGCGCGGCGCTGCTGTCGATCGCGCCCGTGGCGCTGCTTTGCTGGCTGACGGTCACGGCGATCTGCGCCGCGCGGTCGGTGATGGTGTCCACTTGCGTCGCGACATCGGCCATTTTGCGGTCCGCAGTCCCCATGCGTTCGCGCACCCCGGCGACGAAGCCGCCAATGCGCCCGATGGCCTCCTGCGCTTCGGCGGCCAGCCCCTTCACCTCGCGCGCGACGACGGCAAAGCCGCGTCCCGCCTCGCCCGCGCGTTCGGCCTCGATACTGGCGTTCAGCGCCAGCATATTGGTCTGGCGCGCGATGTCGGTGACGACCTGAACGAGATCGGCCATGCCTGCGGCGTCGCTGGTGAGGGTGCGGACGTGCGCCACCCCTGCCCCGGTAGCCGAAGCAGCAGCGCTGGCCGCCTCGCGCTGCGCGGCGACCTCGCTATGGATATGCGCGACGGCATCGCGCAGCTGCGACGCGGCGGCGGCGACCTGTTGCACCGCCTGATTCGCCTCGCCCGCCGACTGGCGCACGGTGGCGACGCGTTCGCCGGTTTCGCCGGTGATGCGCTGCATCGCTTCGGCCGCGCTGGTGAGCTGGTGCATGCCATCGGCGAGCGCGCGGACCACCGCGACAACCTCGGTCTGAAAGCGTTCGGCGAGCGCCAGCATGGCGGCGTGGCGCGCAGCCTGCGCGCTTTCGCGTTCCTGTTCGCGCGCGGCGGCGACTTCGGCGGCGCGCGCCTGTTCGGCCTGCAGCTGTTCCTCCCGCTCGCGGCGGCGCGCGGCTTCGGCTTCGGCGAGCGCGGCCGAATCGCGCACCTGCTGCATCATAAAGCCCGCGAGACGGACAAAGCCGTGGTGCAGCATCGCGACGTAAAGGATGATGCAGCCATACATGGCGGCGTTGAATTCCTGGGGCGAGCGCCACAGCCCGAACATCAGCGCGCCCGCGACAATAGCCATGAAGGCAAAGGCATTGTGCGGCAGATAAAGGTTGGACAGGCCGCCGGTGGAAATCACCCCGATCATGGTGGCGATAACGAAGATTTCGGTACTGCTGTCCGCCACCTCCATCGCCGCGACGCCGATGATGCCCCACACGACGGCGCTGGCGATGGCGAAAATCTGATGCAGCCGCGCCTCGCCCGCGAGGCCGATGCGGCCAAAGCGCGCAAAAGGCAGGCCGGGCAGCGTCAGGTGCAGCGTCGCGAGCAAGATGATCATCATGATCGCCGCACCGCCAATGACGGCGCGCATTTCGGTGTTCCAGAACAGCAGCATGACGCCGACCATCAGCAGCAGGACGACCGGCGTGGTTTCCATGATGTTTTTGCACATCGAACGGAATTGCGCGGCCTGCTGCGCGTCGGCCCATTTGGGGTCGAGCTCCAACATGCCCAGCGAATTACGAAGCAATGTCAAGGCGCCCACGCGCAAATTCCCCCAAATGCGGTTCTTTACGCGGATCGGCATGGCAGAAGAGGGTAAAGGGGGCGTTAACCATGGGGGGGGTGCGTTGGACCCAGTTCCCCCGCGCAAGCCGGGGTCCACCACAGGGGGCATGGGCAAAGTCGGTGGGCAACGCACTGGGCCCCGGCCTGCGCCGGGGAACGGAGCGCCAAAAAATGGCGGATTCTTCAGAAAGTATAAACATGCCCCCCTATCCCCCCGGTCTGTCCGGCTTGGGAGGGCGGTCGCTCAAAAAATGGCGGATTCTTCAGAAAGTATAATCATACCCCCTATCCCCTCGCCGCCCCGGTGGCACGAATGCAGCGGCGCGGCGAATCCAACAGGCTGGACGAGCGGAGGCAAAGGGAATGACAGGCGGCGGCGATGTAGGAAAGCCCCCTTGTGAGGGGGACGCGGGGTTGGCATGAGGGGGACGATTGGGGGCGTCGCGAAGCATATGGATATAGGCGGCTATTTGGCGCAGGTGCAGGCGCAATTCCAAAGCGGGCAAGCTACCGAGCATAGCTATCGCCCTGCCTTAGCCGCACTGTTCCGTTCCATTGACCCGGCGCTGACGGTCATCAACGAACCCAAGCGCGGCGATGCCGGGATGGTCGATTTCCTGTTCTTGCGCGGCGACGTGCCCATCGGCTGGTGCGAGGCGAAGGATGTCGACAAGGACGTTATCCGCCTGAAGGGATATTCGATCGAACAGCGCAAGCGATATGAAAAGGCATATCCCAATCTGATCTATACCAACGGCGTCGATTTCGAATTCATCCGCGACGGCACACAGGTGCATTTTGTGTCGATTGCCGATTTCCTGATGGGGCTGCAGCCCAACCCCGACAGGTTTAACGAGCTAGCGCGGCAGCTAAAGCTGTTTGCCGAGGCCAAACCGATCAGCATCACCAGTGCAGCCAAGCTTGCGGAAATGATGGCGGCCAAGGCGGCGATCATAAAGGATGAGGTCGGCATCGCGCTGAAGGACGATCCCGAATTTCGCACGGGGCTGGGCGGGCAGTACAAGAGCTTCAAGACCAACTTGCTGCCTGCGCTGGAGCCTGATGAATTCGCCGACATCTATGCCGAGACCATCACCTATGGAATGTTTGCGGCGCGGTTCCACGACGATGATCTGACCACCTTCAGCCGTACCGAGGCGCTGGAAAAGCTGCCCGCCAGCAATCCTTTCCTGAAGGGGCTGTTCGAATATGTCGCAGGGCCAGCGCTGCCCAAGCGCCTGACCTATATCGTCGATGATCTGGTGCAGGTAATGCGCGCCAGCGACCCCCATTCGCTGTTTCGCGATTTCGGCAAATTTACGGCGCGCAACGACCCGTTCGTGCATTTTTATGAAGACTTCCTCGCCGCCTATAACCCCAAGAAGCGCAAGAGCCGGGGCGTGTGGTACACACCCGAGCCGGTGGTCGATTTCATCGTGCGAGCGGTCGATGATGTGCTGAAAACCGAATTCGGGCTCGCCGACGGGCTGGCCGACACCAGCAAGGTGACGGTCGATTGGGACACGGGGGTGAACCACCCCAAGACCGGCAAGCCGGTGACCGAGAAGCGAGAAGTCCACAAGGTCCAGATATTGGACCCGGCAACAGGCACCGGCACGTTCCTAGCCAAGACCGTGCAACTGATCGCCGACCGGGTGAAGGCGCGCGCGCCGGGCAAATGGTCGGGCTATGTCGAGCAGGATCTGCTGCCGCGGCTCCACGGCTTCGAGCTGCTGATGGCCAGCTATGCCATGTGCCACATGAAGCTGGACATGCAGCTGACCGAGAGCGGGTATAAGCCGAGCGAAAAGCCGCCGCGGCTGTCGGTCTGGCTGACCAACGCGCTCGAACCCGCCGAGCGCGAAGTGCGCGACCTGTTCTTTCAGCCGCTCGCCGAGGAAGCGCGCGGCGCGAGCGAGGTGAAGCGGCAAAGCCCGATCATGTGCGTGATCGGGAACCCGCCGTATTCGGGTATCTCACAGAATATGGGCATTTGGATTACCGGCCTGATCGAGGATTACAAATACGTTGATGGCGAGCATTTCGGTGAGCGGAAGCATTGGCTGCAAGACGACTATGTGAAGTTCATTCGAATGGCCGAGCATGTGATTTCTGAGAACCCTTCTGGCGGTGTACTAGGGTTCATCACCAACCACGGCTATCTCGATAACCCAACTTTTCGGGGTATGCGTTGGCATCTTCTCAAGACTTTTGACAAAATTTGGGTGCTCGATTTGCATGGGAATGCAAAGAAGATGGAGAAGAGCCCGGAAGGTTCGCCAGACAAGAATGTTTTTGATATCCAACAGGGCGTAGCGATCGTAATTGCTGTAAAGAAGGGCCGCAAATCAGATAAATTAGCAGATGTTTGGCACGGAGATTTATGGGGAACTCGACACCAAAAGAGCGAAGCGCTTCATAGCCTCGGCGCGTCAGAAGCAATGACAAGTCGTTTGAAGGTAAATGCTCCGAGTTATGTCCTTGTCAAACGTTCTAATGCACCTTCACAGTATTTAGAGGCCCCTTCGCTGCTCGATATAATTATGCACTACTCGTCTGGAATTGTTACATCTCGCGACGAATTCGTAACGGACGATAGTAAGGCCAATTTGCTGGAGCGGATAAATGATTTTGGCGACTTATCGCTATCAGATATGTCTTTTCAGCACCGATACTCCCTCGGCGAGAATTACCAATGGAAAGTATCAGAACAACGGAAGCTGTTTCCCGCTCTCGACCATTCAAACTTGAAACGCATCAGGTACCGGCCGTTTGATGATCGATGGATATACTACCAGGAAAATGTCGTTTTTCGTATGCGACAAAAAGCTTTCGCTCACATTCTCAATCAAAGAAATCTTGGCATAATATTCAATAGGAATATTGAACAGAAGCGAGATTTCGCAGACATTTTGATTTCGGACTCCATTATTCAACACCACTCTTTGAGCTTAAAGGAAGTGAATTTTCTAGCGCCTCTTTATCTCTATCCCGACGACATCGCTGACCAATCCGACGCCTTCACCCCTAAACACCGGACCCTAAACCTCGACCCCAAACTCTATGCCGCCATCTGCGCCGCCGCCGGGATCGACCCTGCCGATACGGCGATGGCGCGCGATGGGAATATGCCCCACCCCAACCCCTCCCCTGAAGGGGAGGGGCTATTCGACTTCCGCGCCGCCACCGGCGATGCGCGGCCATCCGAGGTCAAGGTTTTCGACTATATCTATGGCGTCCTCCATTCGCCCGATTACCGGCGCACCTATGCCGAGTTTCTGAAAATCGATTTCCCGCGCGTCCCCTCGCCCGCCTCCCCCGAGGTCTTCGCGCATGTGAGC
The DNA here is from genome assembly GCF_057220455.1 of Sphingopyxis sp. sgz302558. Taxonomy (NCBI): domain Bacteria; kingdom Pseudomonadati; phylum Pseudomonadota; class Alphaproteobacteria; order Sphingomonadales; family Sphingopyxidaceae; genus Sphingopyxis; species Sphingopyxis sp. sgz302558. The sequence continues at coordinate 342,365 of NZ_JBXPUZ010000003.1, forward strand.
GAAAAGGGTGAGGCGCTTCGCCGGTTGCACCTGATGGAAAGCGCAGCGATTGGTGACACACCCTATCCCTATCGGGGCGAGGGCGATGATGGCGTGGCCAAGGGGTTTCCGAAGTTTGAGTCCGCGCCTGCGGCAGCGGGGACAGCGAATACGCCGTCCCCGAAGTCGGGCCGCCTGTTCATCAACCCCGGCCAGTATTTTGATGCCGTGCCCGAAATCGCATGGGGTTTTCCTATCGGCGGCTATCAACCCGCGCAAAAATGGCTGAAGGACCGGCGCGGCCGCGTGCTGAGCTGGGATGACATAAGCCATTACCAGAAGATCATCAAAATCCTGACCGAAACCGACCGGATCATGAAAGAGATTGAGCTTCCATTATAGCGGCCACCTACCCCCGCCCTTAAAACCGGAAACTCAGTCCGCCGGTCAGCGAGGTCGCTTCTGGCCCCAGGAAGCCGGCGGTGCGCACGGCGCCCAGTTGCAGGTCAACCGCGTCCGACAGGCCGAAGGCGGCGGTTACGCCATATTCGAGCCATTCGTCACTGACGCCCGGGCGGTCGCCGATGCCGAGTGCGGTAGCGCGTTGGGCATTGGTGCCGTTGTAGGCGCTGTTGTTCGAGCTGGCGAGTGCGGCGGTATAGAGGCCGATGCTGTGGCGCTGGTCGGGACCGAACAGCCAGAGCGCGCTGGCGCCGAGCGACCCCGTCACGCCATCCTCACGCGATTCTTCGCCCAGGCTGGTACCGCCGGGCAAGGCCAGTGCGCGCGCGATGCTGATGCGGCTGTAATCCCCAGCAATAAAGGGCGCGAGCACGCCGCGGTCGCCGAGGGGGATTTCGTAGCTGAGCGACAAGCCGGCACCAAAGGACGATCCATCGCTGTCCAGCGCAATCGTCTGGCCAGTGCGCGTGGTAAAGGCGCGGCGGTCGAATTTGCGGTCGCCGAGCGAGACATAGCCATCGATACCGACCGCGCCAAAATAGGTGCCCGCGCCGAAAGTGAGCTGACGCGTCGAGGCGGGAACGGTGGATAATGGCGCGCCGTCGTCGCTGCCGCCATCGATATAGGTTCCGGTCAGGCGGACATAGGTGTCGCCGAAATGCCGGGTGACGCCCAGGCTGGCAAAGGGTTGATCCCCGGCCCCGGCAAAAATGGTGGAGCCGCCGGAGGCAGAGATGCTCCAGTCCTTTGGCTGGGCCGCCGGGGTGTCTTGCGCGGCGGCGGGGGTGCCGATGGATGCAGCAAGGCAAGCGATGATGATAAGGCGCATGGACGTATTTCCCCTTATGAATTGTTTTGGTCCCACCGCCCAACGCACCAGGTGAAAAAATCCTTCATCCGGCGCGAAGGATTTTTTCAGCTGGTGCGTGATAGCATGCGGGGCATCGAGAATTTTCGATCGGGAACCTATGCTGGCGGCACAAAGCGCGGCACCTGTGCAGCGCAACGAGGATGGATTGATGGAGCAGGTGGCGGCGCGCGATGGCGCGGCTTTCCGCCGCCTTGTCGACGCGCATGCCGCCGCCGTGCACCGGATCGCCTATCGCATGCTGGGTGATGCCGCCGAAGCCGAGGATGTAACGCAGGACGCTATGCTGAGATTGTGGGAACATGCGGCGCGGTGGCGGCCCGGCGGGTCAGGGGTGGGCGCATGGTTGCAGCGCGTCACCGCCAACCTGTGCCTCGACCGCCTGCGGCGGCGTCGGTTCAGGAGCGACGACGAGGTGCCCGAGCGCGCCGACACCGCGCCGCTGGCTGACGCGGCAATGGACGCCGAGCGCACCGCCGCCGCCGCGCGCGCCGCCGTGCTGGCGCTGCCCGACCGGCAGCGGCTGGCGATCGTGCTGACCTATTATGAAGGCTTGTCCAACATGGCCGCTGCCGCGACACTCGACATGAATGTGAAGGCGTTTGAATCGCTGCTGCTGCGCGCGCGCGCAGCGCTGCGCGAGGCGTGCGTCAAACGCGGGCTGGTGGCCGACGATCTGCGCGGGGAAGTGGCATGAGCCCCATGGACCGCGACCTCGCCAAGGCGCTCGACGCTTATGCTGCCCCCGCCCTGCCCGCCGACTTTGCCGCGCGGGTGACAGAGCGTGCGTTGGCGGGCAGGCCACTGCCGCCACCGTTTCCCCGCCGCGCCGCGCGGTCGCGCTGGCTGCCCCGGCGCGGGGTGGCGCTGGGACTTGCGGCAGGTGCGCTGATGAGCGCGACGGCGGCGGCGGCGGGCGTGTTCGGCGACATTGGCGTCACCATCCCGGCGCTGCGCCAGTTCGCCGAGCGCATCGCGCTGGTCGAGCCCGCAGAACCCATCAACCCGCCGACGCGCCGCGCCGCCGCCCCCCTGCCCCCCGCCAGCGCGGCGGCGGGCACCCCGCTCACCGCCGCGCCGATCGGCCCCGCGCTGACCCCTGAGCAGCTGGAAACGCGCTTTCGGGCCGCCGACGCCCGACGCGCGGAACGGCGCGAGCGGGTTACCCAGCGCGTCGAATCCGCTGTCGAGCGCGGCATTGCCCGGCGCGAAGCCGCAGGGCTGCCCGTGCCCAGTCCCGAACAGCGGGCCGCGATACGCGCGCGGGTGGAAGACCGGCTGGTGACACGCGATGCGCTGACGAGCGAGCGGCGCGAGGCCAACCGCGATGCCCTGCGCGCGCGGGTGCGCGAGCAGCAGGCCGCGCCCGCCGATGCGGGGGCCGCGCCAGTCCCCGCGCCCGCGCTGACGCCCGAAACTCCCCCGGATCCCGCAGCGACACCCGAAGCCGAGGCTAGTGCCGAATCGACCAAGGCGGGCACCGCCGAGCGCCCGCGCCTGACCCCCGCTCAGCGCGAGACGCTGCGCCAACGCCTCACCGAGCGGCGCGAACGCTTGCGCCGTCAGCGGCAGCAATGATTCCGGCCACCCCCATTTTTCGCGAAGGGTTTTTGCAGCTCGCCCGTTGAAGGGGTGTGACCGGCAACAAACCGCCGGACCTCACGGGAAGATTTGAGCAGGAGTTAAACCCATGAAAGCCATTTATTTTCTGACCGCCGCCCTGTTGCTGACGCCTGCCACGGCGCTGGCCCAGGAAACCAAAGTGCGCACAGGCTCTGGCCCCAACGGCTCGGCAACGCAGACGACCACGGTCGATAAGGAAGCCGGCACCGTTGACCGCAACAATGTGGTGACGCGCGCCAGCGACGGCGCCACCGCGACGCGCGACGTCAACCGCACCAAAACCGACACCGGATCGACCGTGACCGTCGATGCCACCAATTTCCAGGGCGAAACCCGCTCGGCCGAACGGGTGCGCACGCGGACCGAGAATGGTTCGACGATGACCGGCAGCGGCACCACCTTTGACGGTCGCAGCTATGGCGTCAGCGGCGAGCGTGCGCGCACCGACAATGGCTATACCGCCAGCCAGCGCCTGACGAACAGCGACGGTGGCACGGTGGCATCGCGTGATGTCGTCGCCACCCGGGAAAATGGCCGCGTCAACCGCCAGGTGACGACCGACCGGCCGCAGCGCGAGCGCCCGCAGCGCTCGTCGCGCCGCGGCCGCGGCGGCCAATAAGCACCAAACCGCACGCCCGGCGCCTCTCCCCTGACCCCTCCGCCGGGCGCACCACCTGACGGGCATGGGCCGGATTGCTCCGGTTCCATGCCCGCTTTGTTTGCTCAACCCGAAAAAGGGGGCGGCCCCCGTTGACATCCCCCGCGCCCGCCCCTAGTGGCGCTCGCCTACCCCGTGCCCAGATGGCGGAATTGGTAGACGCACCAGCTTCAGGTGCTGGCGGTCGCAAGGCCGTGGAGGTTCGAGTCCTCTTCTGGGCACCATTTCACCAATCACTGGCGTGCAGGCCTTCCCCGGCGGGGAAACTCCACGGGAGTTTCTGGTTTGTCGGCGTCCGCCGACGGGGGGAGGTTCGAGTCCTCTTCTGGGCACCATTTCACCAATCACCGGCGTGCAGGCCTTCCCCGGCGGGGAAACTCCCGAGCGCAAGCGAGGGCTCGCCGCGCTCGAATACAACCAGCTTGGCCCGCGCTCCGGCGCGGGCGGCGGGGCAACTATCTTTTGCCGCCTGCCTTGTAACCCGGTGGCCGCAGCGCCATCTTAAGGGTGGTTCCCAGTCTTGATCGACGGTCTCGGGCATTCTTCATCGAAATGCCATCTCCTTCTTTTTCGCCTTTGCGCCGCAGCCATGGCCCATCCCGGGCGGCTGCACTTTTGAGAAGGAAATCAGCATGACCGAATTTGGCAGCATCACCAGCTTTGACCGCAGCGCCGGTCGCGGCACCATCACCCCCGAAATGGGCGGCGCAGCCCTGTCGTTCCGCACGTCGGATCTGGCCGTCACGAGCGTCGCTCCGGTGGCCGAGCAGCGCTATGGCTATGACGTTCGCAAGGCCGGCGACGGCAAAAGCTATGCCATCAACCTGCGCCAGCAGAACAAGAGCGACACGCACAAGGAACAGGCCGAAGCCCAGAAGGGCTGAACGCCGACACCGCAATGACGGCAAAACCCCTGCGGCGTTACAGTGTCGTGGGGGTTGCGCCTTTTCCCCGGAAAGAAAGCAACCGCCGCATGGATATGAATCAACTTTTGCATGACCATCAATTTGCCAAGCTGTTGGCCCAGCATGCGCCCTTGCCCGCTACGCGCGGCGACAACCGCGTGCTGACTGGTCAGATGGCGGCGCGCATCACCGCGTGGCGCCGCGACAAAGGATTGTCGGCGCTTGGCTGGCCGCGCGATGATCGCGCCTGTCTGGCAGCCGTTTGATGCCCAAGAAACCGCCCGCCAGCCCTTCCCCACCGTCTGCAGGCGCCGACGCATGGGAAAATGAGGGCGGCACGCCGCGGCAAGCCGCCGCCACTGCGCTGCCCGACGGCATCACGGCAGTGGCCGCAACGCATTACAGCGTTGGGCCTTATCGCTACACCAATCTGGACGATGCGTTGGCCGAACTGGGTCGCCAAACGGCGCGCTGAGACGAGCATGGCCGCCGCGCCGCGCGTGATCTGATCACGCGCGCGGGCTTGGCATGCGCGCCTTTTGCGATATGCGGGGCGCCTATCCCTTTTTCTTGCGGTGGCTATCGAGGTCCAGCACGGCGCTTTCGCTGCCTTCGCCCTGCAGCAGGCCGAGGCGGCGGGCGACTTCCTGATAGGCTTCAACCTCGCCGCCGAGGTCTCGGCGGAAGCGGTCTTTGTCGAGCTTTTCGTTGGTCTGCATGTCCCACAGCCGGCAACCATCGGGGCTGATTTCGTCGGCGAGGATGATGCGGCTGAAATCGCCCTCGAACCAGCGGCCGAATTCGAGCTTGAAGTCGACGAGGCGGATGCCGACGGCGGCGAACATGCCGCTCATGAAATCATTGATGCGGATCGCCATGTCCTGAATATCGTGCAGCTCTTCCTGGGTGCACCAGTTGAAGCAGGCGATATGTTCCTCGGCCACCAGCGGGTCGCCCAGGCTGTCGTCCTTGTAGCAATATTCGATGAGCGTGCGGGGGAGCAGGGTGCCTTCCTCCAGCCCCAGACGCTTGCTGAGCGTGCCGGCGGCGACGTTGCGGACGATGACTTCGATGGGAACGATCTCGACGCGGCGGATAAGCTGTTCGCGCATGTTGAGGCGGCGGATGAAATGGTGTGGCACGCCGATGTTGCCGAGCAGGGTGAAAACATGCTCCGAAATGCGGTTGTTGAGCACGCCCTTGCCATTGATGGTGCCGCGCTTCTGCGCGTTGAAGGCGGTCGCATCATCCTTGAAATATTGGATCAGCGTGTCGGGTTCGGGCCCTTCATAGAGGATTTTGGCTTTGCCTTCATAGATTTGGCGGCGGCGGGCCATGGCGGCGTCCCTTTATGCTCTGGTATAAAATCGAAGGCCCCGGCGGCACGAAGCGCTGGGTGAGCGAGTCGGGCTGCCGGGGCGGTTGCGCAGCGTATAGCGCGGAAAAGTGAACAGGTCACGCAATGCGATAATCACCGTAGTGCTGAGCCTGTCGAAGCACGTGGCGCAGGAATTCACCGATTTCGCTGCCCCGCGCCGCGCCCTTCGACAGGCTCAGGGCTACGGTTCTTGGAGGCTTGGCGATGGCGCAGGCACGAACGGTGGATCGCTGGCGAACCGGATGGGGGGCGCGATGTGCGCTTCTTCGCCGGCGCGGACGATGAGGCCGCGTGTCGCGATATGGGGTTGGTCAAAGGCTTCGCGGAAATCGAGGACGGGGGCGAAAGCGACATCTTTATCGGCGAACCAGCTTTCCCATTCGGCACGGGTGCGGGTGGCGAAGGTTTCGCGGAGGAACTGGACGAGCGGGGCCTGCGCGGGGCCGGCGTCGGCTCCGGCGAGCGGGATAAGGTCGGGGCGATCGAGCGCGGTCAAAAGGTTGCGCGCGAATTTGAGCTCGCGCCCGCCGAGGACGATGTGCCGGGCGTCGGACGTTTTATACACTTGGTAAAAGGCTGCACCGCCGAGGCTGCGCTGGGTGGCGGAGGTGGGCGGGTCACCGCCCGCGATGGCGGAACCGGCGGTGTGGACGCACCAGGGCAGCATGGCGTCGAACATGGCGATGTCGACATAATCGCCCTGTCCCGACTTTTCGCGGCCGATCAGCGCCATCAATATCGCCGAAAGCGCGGTCAGTCCTGCGGCCATGTCGGCGCTGGGCGCGCCGGGAACGACGGGGGTGCCATCGGGACCGTCGTTGACGCTGAGGAACCCTGCGAGCGCTTGCACCGCCATATCGTGCGCGGGGTGGTGCGCGAGCGGGCCCGATTGGCCGAACGCGCTGATCGAGGCATAGACAATGCGCGGGTTGATGGCGCGCACGGCGGCGTAATCGAAACCGAGCCGCGCCATGACGCCGGGACGGAAACCTTCGACAAAGACATCAGCGCTGGTGATGAGGTCGGTAAGTGCCGCGCGGCCGGCGTCCGATTTGAGGTCGAGCGTGACGCTGGTCTTGCCGCGGTTGAGGCCCGCAAACCAGACGCTGTGATCGCCGGCGAACGGCGCCATTTCGCGTACCGGATCGCCGCCGGGGGGTTCGACCTTAATCACTTCGGCGCCGTGGTCCGCCATCATCACGGTGAGCATCGGACCGGGGAAGAATTGCGTGAGATCGACAACGCGGATGCCAGAGAGTTTGCCCATGGCCGCGGGCGTAGCATGCGCGAAAGGGCTTGCAATATTGGAAATCCGATGTTCTATTTCTGTTCCAAGACGCTTGAGGGGGCGAGTCGATGGCAGCAAATGAACAGATTGGTGGCGGATGTCATTGCGGCGACGTTCGCTATACGATGCCGACGGCGGTAGAACATCATACTCTGTGCCACTGTACCGACTGCCGGCGCCATTCGGGCGCGCCAGCGGTGGCATGGGCGATGGCGCGCGCGGATGCCGTGGCGATCGAAGGCAAGATGGTGATTTATGCCAGCAGCGAACATGGGCGGCGCCATTTTTGCGGACGATGCGGCACCGGGCTGTTTTACACCAATGACGCGATTTTCCCGGGAATGATCGATGTCCAGACAGCCACGCTGGATAATCCCGACGCAATTGCATTGGGCGCGCAAATCCAGCTCGCCGACCGGATCGGGTGGATGGCGAGTTTGGACGGCGTCCCGGGGTTCGAGCGCTATCCGCCGATGGAGTAAGCATCGTCATTGCGAGGAGCGTGGCGACGATGCAAGCTCCCGAACGCGAGATTGCGCCATGCCGATGGCCAGAGATAGCTTCGCGGCGCTCGCTGTGGCGATGCGTTAGATTTTTCCCCGCCGCTCGTCCCACCAAGCGAGGCGTTCGGCGATGCGTTTTTCAAAGCCACGGTCGGTGGGCTTGTAGAGGGTCTGCGGGGCCAAATCTTCGGGCCAGTAGTTCTGGCCCGAAAAGCCGCCTTCGGCATCATGATCATAGGCGTAGCCCGCGCCATAGCCCAAATCCTTCATCAGCTTGGTCGGGGCATTGAGGATGTGCGCGGGCGGCGCAAGGCTGCCGGTATCCTTGGCCGATTTCCATGCAGCTTTTTGCGCGGCGTAGGCGGCGTTCGATTTGGGGGCGGTGGCGCAATAGAGGCAGGCCTGGACGATGGCGAGTTCGCCTTCGGGCGAGCCGAGAAACTGGTAAGCATCCTTGGCCGCGAGGCATTGCACCAGCGCCTGCGGATCGGCGAGGCCGATATCCTCGCTGGCGAAGCGGGTCAGGCGGCGCAGCACATAAAGCGGCTCTTCGCCCGCCACCAGCATACGCGCAAGCCAGTAGAGCGCGGCCTGCGGATCCGACCCGCGCAGCGATTTGTGGAGCGCCGAGATGAGGTTGTAGTGACCGTCGCGGTCCTTGTCATAGACCGGCATTCGGCGGTGCAGCAGCGCCGCGAGCGCAGGCGGATCGAGCGGCTCGGTCACCCCGGCGGCAAGCAAGGTTTCGACCTGACCCAGCAGGAAGCGACCGTCGCCATCGGCGCTGGTGATCAGGGCCGCGCGCGCCTCGGCAGTGAGCGGCAGCGCAGAGCCAGTCGCGGCTTCGCCCCGTTCGAGGAGCGTTGTCAGCGCAGCGTCGTCTAGCCGGTGCAGCACCAACACCTGCGTGCGGCTCAAAAGCGCGGCGTTAAGCGCGAAGCTGGGGTTCTCGGTGGTCGCCCCAACGAGCACCACCGTACCGCGTTCGACATAGGGCAGGAAACCGTCCTGCTGGGCGCGGTTGAACCGGTGGATTTCGTCCACGAAGAGCAGCGTGCGCTGGCCCGTGGCCGCGAGCCGATCGGCGTCGGCAAAGGCAGCCTTGAGGTCGGCGACGCCAGAGAAGACCGCGCTGAGCTGGACAAAGCGCAGGCTTACAGCGTCAGCGAGCAGACGCGCGATGCTGGTCTTGCCGGTGCCGGGCGGCCCCCAAAGGATGATCGAGGCCAAGGTCTGGTTGGCCACCATACGCCCGATCGCGCCATCGGGGCCGGTGAGATGGTCCTGCCCGACAACTTCGGCGAGGCCTTGCGGGCGCAGGCGTTCGGCGAGCGGGGCAGCGGTGGGGGATGGCGGGGTGGTGGGGAAGAGGTCGGTCATGGCCGCCTGTTACCGGATCGCCGCGTCCGACACCGGGCCCAGCCCGCGCTTGCGCTGTGCAATCAGGCGGAGATAATTGTCGGCGACGGTCTGGTTGATCGCGTCCCAGCTGAATTCGCGGCTGCGCGCCTCGCCCGCTGCACCGTGTGCCGCGCGCAGGGCCGGATCGGTGCAATAGGCGGCGAGCGCGTCGGCATATTGGCCGATAGCGCCGGGCGGAACGAGCTGACCCGAACGTCCATCGCTGACCAGGCTCTGGCTGCCGGTGGCCTTGGCAGCGACGACCGGCAGGCCGCACGCCATGGCTTCGAGCGTCACATTGCCAAAGGTTTCGGTGACCGACGGATTGAACAGCATGTCCATTGACGCGACGGCGCGCGCCAGATCAATTCCGCCCTGAAAGCCGACGAAGTGCGCGCCTGGCAGGCGGCTTTCGAACCAGTCGCGCGCAGGGCCTTCGCCCACTACCACCACGTCATGGTCAACGCCGCGCCGCCGCAGCAGGTCGATGGTGTCGGCAAAGACATCAAGGCCCTTTTCCATCACCAGCCGCCCGAGAAAGCCGATAACCGGGGTGGTGTCGGCGATGCCCAATTTCTGGCGCCAGGCCAGATCGCGCCGTTCGGGTCCGAAAATGCTGCGGTCGACACCGCGCGACCAGATGTCGATGTCGTAATTCATCCGCTGTTCGCGCAGCAGTTGCGCCATCGATTCGGATGGTGCGACCAGCGCGTCGCAGCGGCGGTAAAGTTTGCGCAGCCAGGCGACCATCAGCGGTTCGATGAAGGCAAGGTTGTAGTAGCGGAAATAAGTTTCAAAGCGCGTGTGCACCGATGCCAGCACCGGCAAGTTGCGCTTTGCCGCCCAGCGTTGCGCCCGGCGACTGACACGGTCGGGGCTGGAGATGTGCAGGATGTTGGGCGCAAAAGCGGTTAAATCAGCCTTCACCCGGCCCGACAAGCGCAACGGAATACGGTATTCGGGGCGATTGGGGATGGCCATTGATGGCACGCTGACAAGGTCGCCTTGTGGTTCGAAGGCCGGCTCGTCCACCGTTGGCGAATAAACGCGCACAGCCGCCCCCTGGCGCAGCAGATATTCGACCAGCCGGTTGAGCGCCTGGTTCGCGCCGTCGCGGACGTAGTTATAGTTGCCGCTAAACAGGGCGATGCGCAGGTCGCTGGTTTGCATCGGCGGGATTTAGCGAGCTTTGGCTAGGGGTGCAAATGGCACCCTATTCGACTTCGCCGCGCCCTAGCGGAGCTTCAAAGTCGACCTTGACCGGCGGGTGCAGGCGCATGCGATCAACGCGGCGGGCGTCACCTGCCAATATCTCCAGCCGCCAGCCAGCGGGGTGGGCAATGATTTCGCCCACGCCCGGCACATGTCCCGCCAACACCGCGGCAAGGCCGCCGATGGTGTCGACATCCTCTTCGGTTTCCGCAAGGACAGCAGCGATGGTTTCGGCGATATCATCGAGTTCGGCGCGGGCATCGACATCCCAGCTGCCGTCGGCGCGCTGGACCATCAGTTGTTCGGGTTCGTCGTCGTGCTCATCCTCTATCTCGCCGACGATTTCCTCCATCAGATCTTCGATGGTGACAAGGCCCTCGGTCCCCGAATATTCGTCGATAACCACGGCGAGGTGCGTGCGCTTGGCGCGCATTTCGGCCAGAAGATCAAGCGCGCCCATCGACTGCGGCACATAGAGCGGCTGGCGCATCAGTTCGGCAAGCGGAGGCGGTTCGCGCTGCTCCGCCAGGACCGAAAAGACATCTTTGATGTGGATCATGCCGATGATTTCATCGAGGCTGCCGCGATAGACCGGCAGGCGGCTGTGCCCGGCATCGGAAAAGAGCGCGACGATTTCGGCGAAGGTCGCCGTTTCGGGCAGCGCGATAATCGACGAGCGCGGAACGGCGATATCATCGACCCGCTGTTCGCCGAAATGCAAGAGGTTGCGCAGCATCTTGCGCTCGGCGGGGGCCATATCGCCGACCGAGCCTGAGGCAGCACGGGTGCCGCGATCCTCTTCGGCCTCGTCGATGACCTCTTCAATCTGTTCGCGCAGGGATGGTTCGGCGCCGCCGCCGAACAACATGCCGGTCAGTTTCTTGAACAGTCCGCTACTTCGACTGTCGCTGTCGTCGCTGCGCGATGCGCTCTGCTGGTCGTCCGGCATGGCCCCCGTGTCCCCCGCCCGGTCATTCGGGCAAATGGCTATGCGCTGCATATGGGTCGGCAAGGCCCAGCGTGGCAAGGGCTTTTGTTTCCAGCGCTTCCATCGCGTCGCCGCTGGCGTCGTCCTGATGGTCATAGCCGACAAGGTGGAGCGTGCCATGGACGATGAGGTGTGCAGCGTGATCGGCAACGCTGATCCCGCGCCCGGCGGCTTCGCGCTCGCAAGTTTCAAGCGCCAGCACAATGTCGCCGATCAATATCTCGCCGTCATCGGTGTTGGCCAGCATCGCAAAATCCGATGGTTCATATTGCGGGAAAGACAGGACGTTGGTGGGTTTGTCCTTGCCGCGATAGTCGCGATTGAGGCCCTGAACCTCGGCATCATCCGTCAGCCGTACCGACACTTCGACCAGCGGCGCGGCGTTGGCGAGGGACGCATGCGGCGTTTGGGCGAGCGCAGCGGCAACGGCGCGCCGGGCCAGACCAGCCCAGTCGGTTTGTGCGTCCCATGGTGCCGCCAAATCTGTTTCGACGCCAAGCATCACGCAGCGCCGTAGACCATGCGTTCTGCGCCTTGCAAGCCAATGACGTTGCGACACGGCGTTGGCAAAGCCCGGTCAATAGCGCTGGTGCAATCTCGATGACAAATGTATTGCACTACGATGACAAGTATCCCCCGCATCCAGCAGAATATCCTTGCCGCCAATGAACGACGACTGCTCAATTGGCTTTGCTGGCGGCTTCCGGCCTGGGTCTCGCCCGATATGATGACGGCATTGGGCTTTGCCGGAGCATTGATGGTCGGCGTCGGCTATGTACTGAGCGGGCAGCATCTGGCGTGGTTATGGCTGGCGCTATGCGGCTATCTGATCAACTGGTTTGGGGATTCACTGGACGGGAGCCTGGCGCGGTACCGTGGCATCGAGCGACCAAAATATGGATATTTCATCGACCACAGCGTCGATGCGCTGGCCATTCTTGCGATGCTGGGCGGATTGGGTCTGGGGCCGTTTGTCGAGCTGGAAGTCGCCTTGCTGGGGCTGGTCGCTTATCTGATGTTGTCGATTCACACCTATTTGTGTGCGCAGGTCATCGACGAATTTAAGCTGACCTATCTGGCTGGGGGTCCGACCGAATTGCGGCTCATGTTGATGGCGATGACTGCAGCGATGTTCTTTATCAGCCCCAACAACCGGCTGGGCACCGATCTGTCGGCATTCGATATGTTCGCGCTGGTGGTGTCGGCGATATTGGTCGCGATCTTTGTGGCGCAGACCGCCAGCACGGCAAGGACATTGGCGAAACGCGAGAGCTAGAGCATGCCCTAGTCCCGCGTCCGCGCCATCGGGTAACTGCCCAGCAGGCGCACCTCGTTGCAGTGGAAGGCAAGTTCGGCGAGCGCGCGATCGACGCGCGGATCGCCCGGCGCACCAGCAATGTCGGCATAAAATCGGGTGGCAACGAACACGCCGCCGACCTGATAGCTTTCCAGCTTGGTCATGTTGACGCCGTTGGTGGCAAAGCCGCCCAGCGCCTTGTAGAGCGCGGCGGGAATATTCTTCACCTCAAAGACAAAGGTGGTCATCATGTCCGCGCCGGGCACCGGTGCGGCGGCTTCGCGCGCGAGCACGACGAAGCGCGTCATATTGTGGTCGGCGTCCTCGATTCCCGCTTCGTGCAGCGTCAGGCCGTAAAGGTCCGCGGCCATTGGCGGGGCAATGGCGGCAAGGCCGGGCTCGTCCGAATCGGCGACCCATGCCGCCGCGCCCGCCGTGTCGCTGTGCGCGATCGGATCGATGCCGTTGGCGCGCAGCCAGTGGCGGCACTGGCCCAGCGCCTGCGGATGGCTCATCGCCTTGGTCGGGGGGGCCAAATTGCGGCTCATCAGCCCGTGGCGGATGCGCAGGAAATATTCGCCGGTGATGAACAGCCCCGATTCGGGCAGCAGGAAATGGATGTCGGCGACGCGGCCGTGCAGGCTGTTTTCGATGGGGATAATGGCGCGGTCGGCGCGCCGGTCGCGCACAGCATCGATGGCGTCTTCAAAGGCGTAGCAGGGCAGCGGCAGCGCAGCGGCATCGTATAACTGCGCCGCAAGGTGGCTGTTTGCGCCGGGCGCGCCCTGAAAGGCCAGCGCGCGGGCGGGTTCGGCCAGCGCCGCCGCCGCCATGCTGTCCACCAGTCGCTGCGCCGATGCCGAATAGCTGGCCATAATCCCATGTTCCGCCCGATTAAGAGCCTGCGCGTTAGCGGGGCGTGGATTAACGCGCAACCGCGCTTGCGCGGGGGTGGCTAGGCCTTTATGGGGGCGCGAAATTGCCTAAAGGAACACAAGCGTGAGCGACGACAATCGCATGAACACCATCGCGGGCTGGGTACTGGGCGCAGGCATTGCCGCGCTGGGCCTGTCCATTGTGACCGGCATGGCCGCCAAGAGCCATGCGCCCGAAAAGCCTGGCTTTGCGATTGTTGGTGAAGCCGCCGGTCCGGTCGAATCAGGTCCGCCGCTGGAAGCGTTGCTTGCCGCCGCCGATCTGGCGAAGGGCGAAGCGACATTTGCAAAATGTGCGACCTGTCACACGATCAATGCAGGCGGCGCCAATGGCATTGGGCCCAATTTGCACGCCAAGTTCGGCAAGCCGTTGGCCAGCAAGCCAGGGTTCAATTATTCAGCGGCGCTGAAAGAAGCAGGCGGCACATGGGATTTTGCCAGGATGGACGCCTGGCTCTCCAGCCCGCGTAAATTTGCCAATGGCACGACCATGTCGTTCGCGGGCCTTTCCGACCCGCAAGATCGCGCCAATCTGATCGCATGGATGAACACGCAGGGGTCGAACCTGCCCTTGCCTGCGGTACCGGCAGCACCGGCGGCTGATGCGGCGGCGGCGCCGGCGGATGGTGCGGCAGCGCCTGCGGCAGATGCAGCAGCACCGGCCGCTGCGCCTGATGCTGCCGCTCCGGCGGCGAAGTAAGCCTAAATCTCTTCATCCCGGGCTTGATCCGGGATGACAAGCAACGCGGCCTGTTATCCCGGATCAAGTCCGGGATGACTATAAATTGTCCGTATGGGCGGCGGGTTCGCTGCGTTAGCCCTCGACCCCGTAAAATTCGGTCACGATTGCCCACGCTTCTTCCGCGGTTTCGACAAAGCGGAAGAGATCGAGGTCGGGCGCGCTGATGACGCCTTCTTCGACCAGCGCCTCGAAATTGACGACGCGGGTCCAGAAATCCTTGCCGAACAATATGACCGGAATGGGCTTGATCTTGCCGGTCTGGATCAGCGTCAGCAGTTCGAACATTTCATCGAAGGTGCCGAAGCCCCCGGGGAAGACGCACACCGCCCGCGCGCGCAACAGGAAGTGCATTTTGCGCAGCGCGAAATAGTGGAACTGAAAGCTGAGATCGGGCGTGACGAAGCGGTTGGGCGCCTGTTCGTGCGGCAGGACGATGTTGAGCCCGACCGAATCGACGCCGACATCGTGCGCGCCGCGATTGGCCGCCTCCATGATCGACGGACCGCCGCCCGAGCAGACGACGAAGTGGCGCTTGCCATTGGCGTCGGGCGGGAAGGCGCTGGCGAGCTGCGCGAGTTTGCGCGCTTCGTTATAGTAGCGCGCCTTGGCCTTTAAGCTGCGCGCAATGTTGCGCGCGGTGTCGTCGGTGGCCGCGGCCTCGAGCGCGTCGGCAGCCTCGGGCTCCGGGATGCGTGCCGAACCGTAGATGACGAGCATCGATTCAATCTTGGCCTCGTCAAGCAGCAATTCGGGCTTGAGCAATTCAAGCTGGAAGCGCACCGGGCGCAGATCCTCGCGCAGCAGGAAGTCGGTGTCCTGGAAGGCGAGCTTATAGGCCTCGCTCTGCGTTTGCGGGGTTGAGACGTTAAATTTGGCGAATTCGCGGCTTTCCTGCGCTTTGTGGAAAGCCGAGCGGTGGGGCATTTTGTCGGTCATAAGGGTGCGCTAGCCGCGCGATGCGAAAAAGCCAAGACGGGGAGGCAAAGCACCGCAATCAGCGGCAATAGCCCTGACCGCTCATGTCAAAGTGGAAATGATTGTGATGCGCGGCATTGTAATCGGGACCAAGCACCGTGCCGAAGCGTTTGCAGGCCGAGGCGTGGAGCGCACGCAGAAATTCGCGCTCATCCTCGGCGCCCTTCCACCCGTCGAGCAGCGTGATGCGGCGGCCATCGTCGAGCACGAACGCCGCGACATCGACGGCATTGGCAGTGGCATGCTGTGACAGACGGCCCGACCGGCCGCCATAGATGTTACGGCAGCTGTATGTGCCGAAGGTTTCGATGCGAACGACCTCGCGCCCCAGAAATTTGCGCGCGGCGGGGCGGACGGCATGCTGCGCCCAGGCGGCAAAATTGCGCGCCAACGGACAGGTCATCGCACCCAAATTGCTGGTGGGTGTGCCGATGTCGAGCAGCTTCACGCTGTCCATCGCGCTGCACCCGCCGCCGAATTCCTGGTTGGCAAGCGGGGTGAAGCGCACGCCCGATTTGCCGAGGTCGGCGATGCATTGCCTGGATTCGGGCGAGGTAAAGGCGGGGACGGCGCTGGTTTGCGGCTTGGCCGCCGGACGCTGCGCTGGCCGGTCCGCACCGCCAACGCACGCCGCGAGGAGCAGCGGCGCTGCAAGCGCGAGGAGGCGGATGGCGCGGGTTGCGAACATGGTGAAGCTGAGGCTGTCAAATCATGGTTAACAGATGGTTAAGGGCGAGTCGGTAACGCGGCGAGCTGTGCAGCAATTGCTTTGCCTATCGTCGTCCCGGACTTGATCCGGGACGACGATAGGGATGGATATTATTGCGAACGATTATCAACAAGCTTGACCGCCCCGACCCCCTGCCCTATCGCCGCCGCCATGAATTCGCTCCGGTCCTTGCGTGATTCCCTGCCGCTGTTCTGGCTGCTGCTGGCGCTGCCCGGGCTGTGGCTGGCGGCGCAGTGGGCGCGCGGGGCCATTGAGCCCATCGATCTGATCGCCCCAAGTGGCGAATGGAGCGCGCGCGCGATGATTGCGGCGATGCTGATCGGGCCGCTCGCTGGCGTCATTGGCCAGCGTGGCTGGCTCCGCTGGCTGCTGGCGCGGCGGCGCGCGCTGGGGGTGGCGGCATTCGGCTATGCGGCGCTGCACCTGATATTCTACGGGCTTGATATGGGCGAGTTGGCCGCAATCATTGACGAGCTGGTGTTGCCTGCAATCTGGACCGGCTGGGCCGCGCTGGCGTTGATGTTGCCAATGGCGCTGACCAGCAACCAGACGGCGATGCGCGCGCTGAAACGCGCGTGGAAGGCCGTGCAGCGGCTAGCCTATCCGGCGGCGCTGCTGACGCTGCTCCACTGGCTGTGGGTCCATGATGGCGCGACTGTCGCGCTGGTTCATTTCGCGCCGCTGACGTTCGTCTGGCTCAGCCTCGCGGCGAAGCGGCTCTTTTCCTCGCCTCCCCTCAAACAAGCAGGAGCTTAACCCATGAAAACCCTCTCCCTCTCGCTCGCCGTGGCGCTGGCCGCCGGTATTGCCGCCGTCAGCGCGACGCCCGCCGCCGCAACCGGCAAGATTACCTGCAAGGCCGGGCCGCAGTCGGGCTGGAAAAGCATGGACGCACTGACCGCGCAGCTCACCAAGGATGGGTGGACCGTGCGCAAGGCCAAGGTCGATGGCGGCTGTTATGAAGTATATGCCACGCTGCCCACCGGCGAACGGGTCGAGGCCTATTTCCACCCGGTGACGTTCGAGAAGCTGTATGTCGAACAGCGCGGCAAGGTGCTGTTCCGCAAGGACGGGTATTGAGCGAGACCGCCCTCCCCTTCAGGGGAGGGCTTGCGAGACTTGGCAGCTTGCTGCCTAGTCGCAGCGGGTGGGGATTGTCGGTCGGACACTGCGCAAGGCCGACAGACCCCACCCCAACCCCTCCCCTGAAGGGGAGGGGCTTTATGCAACTGGTCGCGCCGTCCAAGCATGAAAAAGGGCGGAGGGAGCGAACTGCTTCCCCCGCCCTTTTTTTGTTCGTTGCCGATCAGGCGTAGGTGACGCGCACGCCCTGTGCCTTGCGGCTGCGAAGCGCGCCGCCGATCAGGCCAAAGCCGAGGATCATCATCGCCCAGGTGGCGGGTTCGGGGACGAGGCCAAAGGGAACGCCGCTGGCCGACGTAGCGCCACCTGGCTCTACCAAGCTTTGATAGCGGACGCTAAAGTCCGACAACGCAATTGATGACTGGGGTTGGCTAAAGTTCAAAGTGAACAAGCCCGCGGTCGATTGGCCATTTGTGAGACCATTGCTGCCGTTGTTGCAATTATTGGTTTGCCCAGAATCCTTGAGGCAGAATGCGATATTGGGAAGCGCATTCGGCTGATTGCCAGATGCCAAAGTGTCAAAGACACCCGAGATCCCGCTGACACTCGAAAATCCCGGATTGGCATTAAAGCCAAACACAGAAAGCCGCGACGAGACAGGTGCCACCGACGTGTTTTTCAAAATGTAGCTAAAATTGTAACTATTTCCGACAACGCTTACCAACGTCAGTGCAAGTTCAGCAGTTAAGCCAGTGATCGCCGGAGAACCATTACCGCTGAATCCGTTGAAGTTGAAAACAGCCGTGTTCGTGCCCGGTGCAGGCGTGAAGGTGGCGGTGGTCGTTCCCGGCGTCGGGCCGCTCACGACGGTCACGGCGGCGTGCGCGGAAGGAATCGCGAGCAGGAGTGCGCCAGCTGCGGCGGATTTAATCAATTTGTTCAACATTTTCTGCCCTTTGCAACACGGAGCGGCCGTTTACGACTCTGCAACCGAATGTTGCGACCCATTTGGTAAGGAATTGTTTACCTTGCTGAACAGTCAGAGTCGAATCCTCGATCGGGAATACATGTGTTATTTTGAAACATAATGGCCAAGCGGGCTGAGCGGCAGAAAAGTTCGGGTCACCCCGCCAGAACGCCGCGATCAGCCCGATTGTGATCGGCGGTAGACGCATTTCGTTTGACAAGCGCGGGGCTGCCCCTAGACGCGGCGACGGGCCACGCGGTCCCAACGCCGCGCGAGCTCTCTGCAAGGAGAGATACTAGTGACGAATATCGTGAAGCCGCAGGTGCGCCCTGCGCGCCCGTTTTTTTCCTCCGGTCCCTGCGCCAAGCCGCCGGGCTGGTCCCCTGACAAGCTAGCCACACAATCGCTCGGCCGGTCGCACCGTGCCAAGATTGGTAAGTCGCGCCTGGGCCTGGCCATCGACCTGATGCGCGACGTGCTGCAGGTGCCCGACACGCACCGCATCGGTATCGTGCCAGCGTCCGACACCGGCGCCTATGAAATGGCGATGTGGACGATGCTGGGTGCCCGGCCCGTGACCACGCTGGCGTGGGAAAGCTTTGGCGAGGGCTGGGTTACCGATGCCGCCAAGCAACTGAAGCTCGATCCCAATATCATTCGCGCCGATTATGGCGCACTGCCCGATCTGGGCGCGGTTGATTGGTCGCATGATGTGCTGTTCACCTGGAACGGCACGACGAGCGGCGTGCGCGTGCCCGATGGCGACTGGATTGCCGATGACCGCGCGGGCCTGTCGTTCAACGACGCGACCAGCGCGGTGTTCGCCTATCCGATGCCGTGGGACAAATTGGATGTCACCACCTTCAGCTGGCAGAAAGTGCTGGGCGGCGAAGGCGGACATGGGGTCATCATCCTGGGCCCACGCGCGGTCGAACGACTGGAGACGCACACCCCCGCATGGCCGCTGCCCAAGATTTTCCGCCTGATGGCGAAAGGCAAGCTGGCCGAGGGCGTATTCAAGGGCGAAACAATCAACACGCCGTCGATGCTGGCGGTCGAGGATGTGATCTTTGCGCTGGAATGGGCGAAGTCGCTCGGCGGCCTTGAGGCGCTGATGGCACGCAGCGATGCCAATGCGGCGGCGCTGGACGCGATCGTCGCCGAACGCGATTGGTTGGGGCACTTGGCGGCCGATCCGACGACACGCTCACGCACCTCGGTGTGCCTGACGGTCGAGGGGGCGGACGAAGATTATATCAAGCGCTTCGCCGCGTTGCTGGAGGCTGAAGGCGCGGCATTCGACATCGCCGGTTACCGCGATGCGCCGCCGGGCCTGCGCATCTGGTGCGGGGCGACGGTGGATACCGCCGATATCGTCGCGCTGGGCCCATGGCTCGACTGGGCGCGCGCTTCGCTCAGCTAAACCCCTACCCCGCCTGCCCTGGCTCCCGACGGGTCGCTGTCGAAGGGCCGTTCTTTCTTTCACCGTTCAAGGCAAGGACAGGGCTTCGACAAGCTCAGCCCGGACGGAAAATGAGGTAATTGAAAATGCCAAAAGTTCTCATCTCCGACAAAATGGACCCCAAAGCGGCGGCAATTTTCCGCGAACGCGGGGTCGAGGTCGACGAAATCACCGGCAAGACCAAGGACGAGTTGATCGCCATCATCGGCGATTATGATGGCCTCGCCATCCGTTCGGCCACCAAGGTGACCGCCGAGGTGCTGGCCGCCGCGACGAACCTGAAGGTCGTTGGGCGCGCCGGGATCGGCGTTGACAATGTCGACATTCCCGAGGCGTCAAAAAAAGGCGTCATCGTGATGAACACGCCGTTCGGCAACAGCATCACCACCGCCGAGCACGCCATCGCGATGATGTTCGCGCTGGCCCGCCAAATCCCCGAGGCCAATGCGCTGACCCAGGCGGGCAAATGGCCCAAGAATGACTTCATGGGGGTCGAGCTGACGTCGAAAGTGCTGGGTCTGATCGGGTGCGGCAACATCGGCAGCATCGTCGCCGAGCGCGCTATCGGCCTCAAAATGAAGGTCATCGCGTATGACCCCTTCCTGACGCCCGATCGCGCCGTCGAACTGGGCGTCGAGAAGGTCGATCTCGACGCGCTGCTCGCGCGCGCCGATTTCATCACGCTGCACACGCCGTTGACCGAGCAGACGCGCAATGTGCTGTCGGCGGCGAACATTGCCAAATGCAAAAAGGGCGTGCGCATCATCAACTGTGCGCGCGGCGGATTGGTGGACGAGGACGCGCTGAAGGCGGCGCTCGACAGCGGCCATGTCGCAGGCGCGGCGCTGGATGTGTTTGCGACCGAACCTCCGGCGGCTGACCACCCCTTATTTGGCACGCCCAATTTCATCTGCACGCCGCACCTTGGCGCATCTACCGACGAAGCGCAGGTCAATGTCGCCATACAGGTCGCCGAGCAGATTTCGGACTATCTGCTGACCGGCGGAATCACCAACGCGCTCAATGTGCCCAGCCTGTCGGCGGAAGAGGCGCCCAAGCTGAAACCCTATATGGCGCTGGCCGAACAGCTGGGCAGCCTGGTGGGCCAGCTGGCGCACGACAATTTGACCAATATTTCGATCGAGGTCGAAGGCGCGGCCGCCGAGCTGAACATGAAGCCGATTACTGCCGCCGTGCTTGCCGGGCTGATGCGGCAATATTCGGACGCGGTGAACATGGTCAACGCGCCGCACATGGCGCGCGATCGCGGGCTGGATGTGCGCGAGGTGCGTCACGATGTGCGCGGCGATTACCAGACGCTGCTGCGCGTCACGGTGGCAACGTCGAAGGGCAATCGTTCGGTTGCCGGTACCTTGTTCAGCAATGGCGCGCCGCGGCTGGTCGAGCTGTTCGGTATCAAGGTGGAGGCCGATCTGGACGGCCATATGTTGTATATAGTGAACGAAGATGCGCCGGGCTTTATCGGGCGGCTGGGCACACGGCTGGGCGAAGCGGGGATCAACATCGGCACCTTCCACCTGGGCCGCCGTACTGCGGGCGGCGAGGCGGTACTATTGCTGTCGGTTGATGAGCCGCTGCCGGAGCCGTTGCTGTGGGAGCTGTGCAACGTCCCTGGCGTAAAGACCGTCAAGGCGCTGCGGTTTTAGCTTTGTCCCCTCCCCTTTGGGGGAGGGGCTTATCAGGCCGCCAGACAGTCGCTAAGTCCCGCAATATGACCAACCCTCTCTCCCTCCTGCCCGAAGGTCTGCGCGACCGGTTGCCGCCGCAGGCGGAGGCCGCGTCGCGGGTGACGCGCGCGATGATCGATGCGCTGCGCAGCCATGGCTATGCGCGGGTATCGCCGCCGCTGGCGGAGTATCGCGAGACGCTAAGCGGTGGTGACGGCGCAGAAAGTGGCCAAGATTTGTTGCGCTTCACCGACCCAGTATCGCAGCGCACGCTGGCGTTCCGGCCCGACATCACGCGGCAGGTGGGGCGGATTGCCGCAACGCTGTTGGCCGGGACACCGCGCCCCCTCCGGCTCTGCTATGCCGGGCAGGTCGTCAAGCTGCGCGCCAGTCAGTTACGCCCGGCGCGCGAGATGCTGCAGATCGGTGCCGAGCTGGTCGGCAGCGAAAGCGTGGCAGCTGCGGCCGAAATTGTGGCGATCGCCATCGACGCACTCGAGGCAGCGGGGATCGGGCCGGTGACGGTCGATTTTACCTTGCCCGACGCGCTCGAGCGGCTGGCCGGGCCGAACATTGACCGGGACCGGCTGTCAGCGATTGCGACGGCGCTGGACGGCAAGGATGCGGGCGCGCTGACGGCGCTGGATGCCGCCGAGTGGTTGCCGCTCCTCGCCGCTACCGGCAATTTTGCGAGTGCCCTGACGGCACTTGGCGCGTTCGATACGCGCGGCGTGTTGGCCGACCAGATTGCGGCACTCGAAACCATCGCCGCGCGCATTGATGGGCGCGCCCGATTAATGCTGGATCCGACCGAACGGCATGGCTTTGCCTATCAAAGCTGGTTCGGCTTTTCGCTGTTTGTGCCGGGACAAGGTGATGCCATCGGACGCGGCGGTACCTATCGCATCGACGGCAGCGGCGAGCCTGCGGTGGGATTCTCGCTTTATCCCGATCCGCTAATCGATACCGGGCTGGGTGCGGAAACCGGAGCAGCGCGGCGGGTGTTTCTGCCGCTGGGATATGATGCGGCAGCAGCGGCAAAGTTGCGCGCCGAGGGGTGGGAAACGGTGGCCGCCTTGTCCGATACCGATAATGCGGCGGAGCTGGGCTGTTCGCATGTGTTGGGTGCTGATGGACCTGTTCCCCTGTAGCATCGCCCCTGCAAAGGCCGGGGTCGCTCGAAACAATGTGCAACGTCGCCAGAGGCCCCTGCCTGCGCAAGGGCGATGAAGATTGTTTACCCCACCACCGCCCGCACCAACGCATCAACCTCGGCCTGCGCTGGATAGTCGGTTTTGCCGAAATCGCGGTTGGCAGTCATATGATTGCCCGCGATGCCCTTGACGCTGGCCTGGGCCCCGCCGCGGGTTAACGTCGCAGCCAGAGCGTTTGATTGTGCGCGCGCGTCGTCGCGGCTGTTGACATAAATCATCAACCAGCGCGGCGCATCGCGGCCTCCGGCATGGGTGATGGGAGACAGCGCCTTTTGCCGTTCGGGATCGGAACCGAAAGCCGGAATGTAGGTGCGCTTGGCCATGAACGGCGCAGCCTTAATCTGTGCGGGCACGTCGTAGCAGGCGCCGTCGATTGGGATGACCGCCTTGATCGCGGTAAAGGCGTCGCCCGCATATTGGGGGTCGCTCGCCACCAATGCCGCCAGGTGCGCGCCCGCGCTGTGGCCCATGAGGATGATGCGGTTTGGATCATAGCCGTGCTTGGCCGCTTCGGCGCGCGCCTTGCGGATCGCCGCGCCGACGTCTGCGGCCTGCGTTTCCACGGGCGCTTCGGGCAGATAGCGATAGCCGATGGAGCCGAACCACAAGCCCATACGGCTGGCCCAGGCGGGTTTTTCCGCGACCTGTTTGTGGCTGCCCATCGCCCAGCCGCCGCCGTGGACATAAAGAACGAGGGGTTGGCCTTTGCCACCGCTGGCGGGGCGATAGAGATCGACGCGCTGTTTGTCAGCGCTGCCATAGCTGAGCGTCGCATCGACTTTGGCGCTGCCCATTGTTTGGCCCATGCGCCGTTCGACCAGACGTTCGCGCATTCCTTCGCGGCCGTCGCGGTCGCGCAACCGTTCGCGCTCCTGCGCCGCCGCTGTGCCCAGTGTCAAAGCCGTCAGCGATACCAGCAACACCCATTTGCGCATCGATTGTCCTCCAGCGCGCGGCCCCGATTCGGGGCTCTTGTGTCGCCAAGGAGTGAACTCGCTTTGTCGCAACGCTTTGCCGCCACGCGCGGCAATTGTCGCAGAATGTCGCATCCTATCGGACGGCGGCAGCACGGACGATAGCATCCACCTCTGCCAGGGCCGGGTAATCCGATGCTCCGAATGTGCGGATCAGGCCCATATGATCGCCCGGCACAGCTTTTGTCACGACATTCAGTTTGGCCTGTTCCAGCGCCGCGCCCAGCAGCACCGCTTGCGCCGCCGCGCCGCCGCGCCCGCGGACATGGATGAGCAGCCAGCGGGGCACATCGCCAGGACCCGCTTGCAACGCTGGCGATAGCGCGGCCTACCGCTTGGCATCGGCGCCAAAGGCATTGCGGAACAGGCGCATCACCTCGCCCTGCCCGCTCGCCAGTTGGACCGGCACATGAAAGGCGCTGCCATCAACAGTGATGACGGCGCGGATCGCGCTAAAGGCTGTTCCGGCATAACGCGGGTCGGTCGCGACGAGCGCCGCAAGGTGCGCGCCCGAGCTGTGGCCCATCAGGATGATGCGGTCCGCGGCATAGCCGTGGCTGCGCGCCTCGCCCTGCGCCTTGCGGATGGCGGCGCCGATATCGGCGGCCTGCGTTTCCACGGGGGCCTGCGGCAAATAGCGATAGCCCACCGAGCCGAACCAGATGTTGGTCCGGTTCGCCCAGTCGGGCAGGCCATAGACCGATTTGTGGCTGCCCGCCGCCCAGCCGCCGCCATGGACATAGAGCACAAGCGGCCGGCCGCGCCCGCCGCGAACTGGGCGATAGAGGGTTATCTGCTGGCGGGCGGCAGGGCCATAGCTTAGCGTGGCCGAAGGCGCAGGGGCCGTTTCCTGATAGCCCGTGGGGGCTGGTGCGGCAGGCGCGCCTCGCGATGCGGCTGGACCGGCGGCCAGCGCGAACAACATCAAGGCGAGCAATCGCATTATCATGGCTCGGCAATAGCATGGCATTGCTGGATGCCGACAGCCCCCTTGCCCTTGCTCCGCAATCCGCTAAAGCCGCGCGCGGCCCGATGAGGCCAGCGCAAGCAGGACAATATGATGGCGAATGTCGCGGTGATCGGTGCCCAATGGGGTGACGAGGGCAAGGGCAAGATTGTCGACTGGCTGGCCAGCCGCGCCGATGCGGTGGTGCGCTTTCAGGGCGGCCACAATGCCGGGCATACGCTGGTGGTGGGCGAGCAGGTGTATAAGCTGTCGCTGCTGCCGTCGGGGATCGTCACCGGCACGCTGTCGATCATCGGCAATGGCGTGGTGCTGGACCCATGGCACCTGCGCGACGAAGTCGCCAAGCTGCGGGGTCAGGGCGTCGAGATTACGCCGGAGAATTTTGCCATTGCCGACAATTGCGCATTGATCCTGCCCATTCACCGCGACCTGGACGCGCTGCGCGAAACCGCGGCCGGCGCGGGCAAGATTGGCACCACGGGGCGCGGCATAGGCCCCGCCTATGAGGATAAGGTCGGGCGCCGCGCGCTGCGCGTGTGCGATCTGGCGCACCTCGACCAGCTTGATGCCCAGCTCGACCGGCTGACCGCGCATCATGACGCGCTGCGCGCCGGGTTCGGCCAGCCGCCGATTGATCGCGCGGCGCTGGTCGCCGAGCTCGCCGAAATTGCCGATTTCGTCCTGCAATTCGCCCAGCCGGTGTGGAAACGGCTGAAAAAGGTGCGCAAGGCGGGCGCACGGATATTGTTCGAGGGCGCGCAGGGCGTGCTGCTCGACATTGACCATGGCACTTATCCGTTCGTGACCAGCAGCAACACGGTGAGCGGCACAGCGGCCAGCGGGTCAGGCCTTGGCCCGGGCGCGGTGGGCTTTGTGCTGGGCATTGCCAAGGCCTATACGACGCGGGTGGGCAGCGGCCCCTTTCCCACCGAGCTGGCTGATGACACGGGCGAGCGACTGGGCCAGCGCGGGCATGAATTCGGCACGGTGACGGGGCGCAAACGGCGCTGCGGCTGGTTCGACGCGGTGCTGGTGCGCCAGGCGTGCGCGGTGGCGGGCGTGACGGGCATTGCGCTGACCAAATTGGATGTGCTCGACGGGTTCGAGACGATCCGCATCTGCACCGGATACCGGCTGCGCGGCAAAGTGCTCGATTACTTCCCCGCGCACGCCGCCGATCAGGCCGCCGTCGAGCCGATTTACGAGGAAATGGCGGGCTGGCAGGAAACGACCGCGGGCGCGCGCAGCTATGCCGACCTGCCGGCGCAGGCGATTAAATATATCCAGCGCGTGCAGGAACTGATCGAAACGCCGATTGCGCTGGTGTCGACCAGTCCGGAACGCGAGGATACGATTTTGATCCGCGATCCGTTCAGCGATTAACCCGTCTTCAGCTCCGCATTCAGCCGCAAGCTGGCACGCCAGAAGAAATAGGCGGGGATGAAGCCCAGCCAGGCCGCGCCGAACAGCACCCAGCGCACGCTTTCGGTGCCCGCCATCGGGGTGAACAGGTCGGACAATGCGCCGAAGATGAAGGGGCCAAGACCGAGGCCGATGAGGTTCTGGCCGAACAGCATCACCGACGCGGCGACGGCGCGCAATTCCTTGCGCACCAGCCCCTGTACGCAGGCGTAGGCGGGGCCATAATAGGCCGCGTTGAGGATGGTCGGCACGAGGATGAGCAAGCCCGCCACCCACCAGATTGGCGCGCCATAGCCGAGGAACTGGATCGGCGCGGCGACCGCCATACCGATGGCGGGCAGCGTCAGGATATGGCGCCGGTTGACCTGGCCAAAACGGTCCGCTGCCCAGCCGCCGAGCCAGGTGCCGAACACGCCGGCGAGACCGAGCGAGGCGGCCCCGATCAGCCCGACCTCGGTCGTCGACATGCCGTGGCTGCGAATGAACAGCGACAGCGTCCACAGGCCTTTGCCATAGGACAGGAAGGCCGCGAACGAGGCCGCGACGAGCAGCAGCACATAGGCACGCGACCGGAAGATTTCGGCCACCGCCTGACGGACCGGTACCTGCGGCGGACCGGCAGGGGCAGCGTCGCCGCGCACCAACCCCAGACGGCGCGGCTCGCGCATGAGCAGCGGCAGGAGCAACGCTAGCAAAATGCCGGGCACGCCGACCAACATCAGCGCATAGCGCCAGCCCCAGATGTCGTTGACCACCCCTCCAATCACCAGCCCTAGCAGCGTGCCGATGGGTACCCCCATGCCATAAAAGGCAATCGCCGAGGCCCGCTTTTCGGGCGCAACCGCGTCGCTGATCAGGCTGTGCGCGGCGGGGGTGCAGCCTGCCTCCCCCACGCCCACGCCGATGCGCGCCAAGGCCATTTGCCAGAAATTCTGGGCAAAGCCGCACAGCACCGTCATGCCCGACCAGACCGCCAGCGAGACCGAAATCAGCGAAACCCGGTTGGTGCTGCCGCGATCGGCATAGCGCGCGATGGGGATGCCCAGCACGGCGTAGAACACCGCAAAGGCTGGCCCTGCGAGCAGGCCGAGCTGCGTGTCGCTAAGCTGCAAATCCGCCTTGATCGGTTCGGCAAGGATGTTGAGTATCTGGCGGTCGAGGAAGTTCAATATATAAACCAGCAACAGCACCCACATCATCGTGCGGACCTGCGCCGGGGCCAGCCCGCCACCTGCTGTCTGCGTTGTCATCATCATCTCTCCCGCCCGCCAAGTTGGCGGGCGGGAGTGGCGGTGTCAAAGGGCTTTGTTGGAGAGCTAGATTACTTCGTCGATGCTGAAGGCGAAGGGCTTGCCAGCCAGCACACGGCCGGTGCCGTACTGGAACGGCTGGCGCGCCGGATCATCGGGGCCAGCAAAGGGCCATTGTTCGAGCCAGAAGCTATCGAGCCGCCCGGGCTGATAGGTCGCAGGGTAATTCGGGATGTACATGCCGTAGACGTGGACGGTCTTGCCCTCGTAATCGAGCACGGTCAGTCCCTGTGCCTGCAGCGCGCGGTCCTTGCCGGCCCCGAAGAAGCCCGCGCCTTGCTGGGTGATGACCAGAGCGACCGGATCGCGCAGACGGCTGTCCCTGAGCACCGCATGGCGATCGCCCTTGTAGCTGTACACCCCGACCTCGCGGGCGCCGCGGCTGACGATGTAGAGATCGTCAGTACGGACCGCTCCGGCGATTGGCGTGGTGATCTGGACCGGGTTGCGGCCCACTTGCCATTGGCGCACCGTTGCAGTCGGCATAGCGGGGCTGCTTGCCGGATCGATCAGGGATCGGACGTCGTACTGACGGATGGTGCCGTCGAGCGATCCCACGGTGAGCAGCGTCGAGAGGTGGTTCCAGCTCAGCCGATCCCAGCCCGACAGCGTGTTGGTTCCCGTGCGGATCTGGCGCGCGAACACCGCGGTCGGCTGCACCACATTGAGCGTGCCGAGCACCGTGGGGCGCTGTTCGGGCTTGTGCGCGAAGCTATAGGGCCACTGGTTGTCGCCTGGACCCTGGTTGCTGTTGGCGGTCTCGTTCCACTTGGCCTGCGTGGTCAGGTACTGGTCGCGGTAGAAGCGCAGCAGCGGGCGCAGATCGACAATCGCCACCTTGTTCTCCGCGCGCGAGCCAACCACGGCATAGCCGGCCGAAGCGAGCAGCCGCCAATATTCGGTCTGCGGAATGAAGGCGTCGAAGGCCAGATTGCTGCGCGCGAACCACTTATCGCGCTCGGCTTGGGTGTTGAGCCCCGTGCCGCGCCACTCGTTGAAGCCGCGGAACTTCATGGTGCCGGTCGAAAGCGTCACCGACAATGTATTGGGTGCAGCCATCGGCAGGTCGACAAAGCCGAGCAGCTTCAGCGAACGGACATTCGGCCAGCTCTGAACGCCCCAGCCGTAGCGACCGGTGTCCTGCGGGCCGATGTTGGCAGGGTCCTCCGGGTTGACGGCGATCACCCCCAGCTGTCCCTTGCGTGCCGTCGCATCCCACACGGTGACGAACAGAAATTCGTTCATCGCCGACAGCGCCAGCGCGGTCGGCACCTTGCCCGCGGGCAGACGCAGCGTCGGTTCGACGAGATTGCCGATCCCGCTGTAGGAATCGTTACCCGTCCCAGCCGCCGCGATCAGGCCATTCTGGAATGCGAGGAAGCCGGTCACCGAGTTCTGGATATCCCCGCGCGCCACCGCCACGGCCGGGAGCGGCAGCGTGGCATCGCGGCGGCGCAGGTTGGCGACCGCAGGAGTGGTTGGCGCGGAGATGTTGTTGCGGTTCCACCAGTCGCCATACCATGAAGCATTCATGCGCATGCAGAGCGCCTGGGTCGAACCGTCGCTGGCCCGGGTCGCCATCGCGCCGTCCAAGGCGCGGGCATTGGCGACCCCGGCGGACAGCTCGGCGGGTGCATTGGCATCGGGGCTGAACAGCATCTGGCCCGACCAGATCCAGCCGCCGCCGCCGCCAAAGCCATTGCCGTAGCCATCCGGGGCGTCGCTCTGGATTAGCTTGTCGGAGGTCTGGCAGAACCTGTCGGCGAGAGCGCGGTTGAGCCCTCCCTTCCAAAGTCCATTGGGTTCGGGCTGGTAAATCGTCGCGGCAGACTGCACTTCGTTGAAATCGATGGCGTTCGGCCCAAGGCGATACTTGACCATTTCCTCGGTGTGATAGGCGTTGGCAACGCGCGCATATTCGCTCCAGTTGATGGTGCCATCATTGTTGAGGATCAGCTCGCGCCAGCTGCCGATGGGCGCGACCGCTTGGCCCGTGGCCGCGGGAGTGGTGGTTGTGGGCGGCGGTGTCGGCAGCGCGATCGCTGCAGCGCCATCATCGCCGCCGCCGCCGCCGCATCCGGCGAGCAAGGCTGCGCATCCCGTCATGGCTGCGACCCGGAGGCTTTGCAGCAATTTGCTCACGCTAACGTTACGCATCTTCGGTCCTTCCTGTGTCATTATCAATTGCATGGCTGCGATATTCCGAACCGGGGCAGGCAAGGGATGGCCCCGCCTGCCCCGGACGCCCCGGGGATGCGTGGCGTCAGATGATTTCCTCTTGATCGACCGCAAAGGGCTTGCCGGGGAAGGCGCGCCTCGAGCCAAACAGGGCATCGACCGGACCGGAGGGTGCGCGGAACGGATAGAGTTCCCCGTTGGATCGCGCCGGCCGGGGATTGACCGCATAGGTCAGGATCGCCTTGCCGTTGTAGTCCATGATCGAGATGAAGGGCGCATTGACCGCGCGGCCCGCGCCGTTGCCGCCGAAACCGCCCTGATTGAACGACACCGATCCCGTGACCGGATCGACCAGACGGCTGTCGGTAAAGCTGTATTGCACATCGCCAGTCGGCCAGGCGAAGGTGATACGGCGGTCGCCCCGGCTCACCAGCCACAGATCATCCGAAGCCGTTGACGTCGCGTTGACCTGCGCGAAGTTGGGATTGCGGCCCGCAGCGAAGCTGAAAAGCGGGGTCGCCGACACGGTCTTGCCCACCGGCGAGGTCGGGAAGGTCAGCCCCTGCACATTGAACCCGCGCACCGTCCCGTCCATCGTCGCAACATAGGCGCGGCTGCGGGCGAGGTAGCGCTCGGGCTCTACCCCCGACCAGTCCTCGCGCGGGGAGCGCCGGACATATTCAAAGTAATCAAGGCTGCGGGTGTTGATATAGCCATTGGCCATGATCCCTGCGCTGACGCCGGTCGGCTGTGCCATGCTGAGCGTGGTTGTCACCACCGGGCGCTGTGCGGGCTCGGCAGTGAAACTGAACGGGAACTTCGCGCCGTCAGTGAGTGAAGCGTCGAGCGTGCGGTTGAAGTTCGCCTGCGTGGTCAGATAAAGATCGCGGTAATGTTGGTAGAGCGGCGTCATGTCGACGAAGCTCACCCGGCCTTCCGCGCGCGAGGCCACCACAGCATAGCCGCCCGAGGCCAGCTGGTGCCACATCACATCGCCAGCCGGATAGACCGGATTTACGCCCCGCCACAGATCGCGAACTGACTGCCGCGACAGATCCCCGCGCGCGGGATCGTCATTGTCCCCGAAGCCGCGCGTATTCTGGAGATAGAGGTTGTTCGACACGTCGAGGCTTGTCGGCGCGGCGAAGGGCAGGTCGACGAAGCCTAGCAGTTTCATACCGCGGTTCGTCCATGCCCCCGGGGTGCCCCAATACCAACGCGTGTTCTGCGTCTGGCTCGGACTGCCGACCGCCATCTGCCGCGGCCGCAGCGCGATGAAGGCGAGCTTGCCGGTAACCGTGTTGGTGTCCCAGATGCTCACCACAAGGAACTCGTTGTAGGGCGTCACCGCCATCGCCGTCGGAACCATGCCTGCAGGCAAGCGGATGCCGGCCGGGTCGAAGAATTCGGGTGCCGAATTGCCCACGACGGTCGGCAAGATGGTCCCGTCGCGGAAGGCAGCAAAGCCAACCTGGCTCGAATTGGCGCGACCGCGAGCGATCGCGGTGGGCACCAGCGGCAGGTCAGGGCGACGGGTGGCGACCGCCTCGCGCACCTGCGGGTTGGCGCGCGCGGCAATGTTGTTGCGCACCCAGAAGTCGCCGTCCCACTGGCCGAACATCCGCATGCAAAGCCCGCCAGAGGGTTCGAAGACAAGGCCGTCCGCCCCCTTGAAGTTGCCGATGCCGAAGCGGAAATCGGCGTCCTGCGGATTGTCCGGAAGATAGGCGAAGGCACCGCCTACCAGCCACGCGGGTCCTTCCATGCCGCGCGCCCGTGCTTCCTGGTCGCTGCGCGGCAGATCGGCGGGCGCGGCGCATTTGGCGCGCTCGGCGGCGTTGTTTTCGGCAAAGGTGCCGAACGGCCACAGCCCGAACCCGCTGGTCTGGTCCGGCCCCCACAGTGTCGCGGCGCTGTTGGCGCTGTTGCCAAAATCCGCCGCCGTCGGCCCGAGGCGATAGTCCATGATTTCGGGCGTGTTGTAATTATTGGCGACCCGGCGGTATTCGCTGGGGATGATGGCACCAGCGCTGTCGATGATCAGCTCGCGCCAGCTGCCGATGGGCGCGACGGCCTGACCGGTGGCCGCGGGCGTTGATACTGGCGCTGGCGTCGAGGATGTTGGCGGCGGCAGCGCTATAACCGCTTCGCCATCACCCCCGCCCCCGCCGCCGCATCCGGTGAGGAGCAGGGCCAAGGCGAACGGCAACGCGCGCCGCCAATTGTATGAAATTGCTGTGGTTTCGATACGCATTTGCTGGTCCTCCGCGCTGCGAACGGCGCAACGAGGAAACGTCCGAATCCGTTAATGAAACGTAGCGGACGCTTCAAAATGGCAAGATGGGAAAAGTCGCGGCGCTTGTGCAATTTGCGCTTTCCACCTTGGATTGCGCGTGCCAGCTTGGGTGGATGCTCCGCTTCCTGACCTTGCTCGCCGCTGCCCTGATGCTGACCACCGCCCACGCGAAGCCGTCATTGCCCAATGTTGAAGGGCGCGATGCCGCCGGTTTGCAGGCCGCCATGGCCGCAGGCGAGGTGACAAGCGAAGCGCTGGTCGCCGCCTATCTCGATCGCATCGCGCAGATCGACGACGCCGGGCCGCAGATCGATGCGGTCATTGCGCTGTTCCCCGATGCCTTGGAACAGGCACGCCGCCTTGATGCCGAGCGCGCGGCGGGCAAGGTGCGCGGGCCGCTGCACGGCATCCCGGTGTTGATCAAGGACAATATCGAAGTGGCGGGGCCAGTGCCCACTACGGCGGGATCGCTCGCGCTGAAGGACAATGTCACGGGGCGCGACGCGTTTCTGGTGGCGCGGTTGCGGCTGGCGGGCGCAGTGATCCTGGGCAAGACCAACCTGTCCGAATGGGCCAATATCCGGTCGGGCGATTCGACCAGCGGGTGGAGCGCGGTCGGCGGCCTGACGCGCAATCCGCATGACCTGACGCGCAGCGCATGCGGGTCGTCATCGGGCAGCGGTGCGGCGGTCGCGGCGTTTCTTGCCCCGCTGGCGATTGGCACCGAAACCGACGGGTCGATTGTCTGTCCAGCCGGAACCAATGGCGTTGTCGGGTTCAAACCGACGGTCGGGCTGGTCAGCCGCACCCACATCGTGCCGATCAGTTCCAGCCAAGACACGGCAGGGCCGATGACGCTGACCGTCGCCGATGCCGCCGCGGTGCTCACAATAATCGCTGGTACTGACCGCGCCGACAAGGCGACCGCCATGGCGCGCGAGGTGCAGCAGGATTATGTCCGCGCGCTGCGCCCCGACGCGCTGAAAGGGCGGCGGCTGGGCGTGATGATGGACCGGATCGGCGGGCGGCCGGATGTGCGCGCGCTGCTGGAGGCGGCACTGGCCACGCTGGAGGCTGAAGGCGCGGTGATCGTGCGCATCGCCGACACGCGCACCGGGCTAGAGGAACTGGGCGGCGCGGAATTCGAAGTGCTGTTGACCGAGCTGAAAGCCGATATGGCGACCTATCTGGCGAGCCTGCCCGGCGCGGGATTGCCCAAAACGCTGGCCGATTTGATCGCGTTCAACAAGGCCAACCCTGCGGAGCTCAAATGGTTCGGGCAAGAGACCTTCGAACTGGCTGAGACGAAAGGCGGGCTGGACAGCGAGGCCTATCGCACCGCGAAGGAAAAGGCCGCGCGACTGGCGGGGCCGGAGGGGATCGATCAGCTGCTCAAGGAGCATAAGGTCGATTTCCTGGTCGGCGTAACCAATGGCCCGGCGTGGACGATGGATCTGGTCAATGGCGACGCATTTTCAGGACCTTCGTCAAGTCAATTGCCGGCGGTGGCGGGATATCCGCACCTGACCGTGCCGATGGGCGCGGTCGAGGGGCTGCCCATCGGGATTTCGTTCATTGGCGAAAAGTGGAGTGATGGCGAAGTGCTGGCGGTCGGACACCGCTATGAACTGGCGAGCAAAAAGCGGGTGACGCCGGGGTATCGGCTGGGGGTGGGTCCTTAAGCCTGTGCTCCAAGTACCCTTATTGTCGCAATCCCGGATCAAGTCCGGGATGACGAACCATTGGGTAGAGTGAGCATGCCTAACGCTGTCCTTTCCTTCGCTGCCAGCCCATCTCTTCCAGTTCGAGCAGCTCAATCGGCACATGGATGGTGCGGATGGCAAGGCGGACCTCAATGAGGAACAGGATCAGCGAGGCGAGCAGGAGGAGCATCGCCAGCGCGAACACCGCCGATACGGCGAGGCCCAGATCCAAGCCCAACAATTCCTGAACGAACAGCAGCGCGACCAGCAAGCAGACGGTGATGCCGCAGCCCACCGCCGACAAGATGCTGTTGTTGATAATGTCCATGCGCCGGTCGGCTGCGCGCAGTTCGAACACCAACCGTTCATGCTCCTTACCCTCGGTCTCTGCCCAGCGGGTGATGAGGTCGCGGCTCCGGTCGACGACGCGCGCCAACCGTCCGGTGAGCACGTTCAAAAGCGCGCCGGTGGCAACGAGCAGGAACACCGGGGCGACCGACAGTTGGATGGTCTGGGCGATGACTTCGCCCTCGATCACCGGGGTCATCGTCATCCGTTCATCACCGACGGCGTATTGACCCCGCGCGCGGCCAGGAATTTGCGGATGTTGCGCGCGGCTTGGCGAATGCGTTGTTCATTTTCGACCATCGCGATGCGGACAAAGCCCTCACCATCTTCGCCATAGCCGACGCCGGGGGCGACCGCGACATGGGCTTCGGTGAGGAGTTGTTTGGCGAATTCCAGGCTGCCCATGTCCTTCAGCGCCGGCGGCAGCGGCGCCCAGCAGAACATCGAAGCGCGCGGCTTGGGGATGTCCCAGCCGGCGCGGCCAAAGCTTTCGACAAGCACATCGCGGCGCTTTTGATAAAGCTCGCGGTTGGCAGCGACAATGTCTTGCGGGCCGTTTAATGCCGCACAGGCAGCGGCCTGAATCGGGGTGAAGGCGCCATAGTCGAGGTAGGATTTGACGCGGGTCAGCGCAGCAATCAGCCGTTTATTGCCGACAGCGAAACCCATCCGCCAACCCGCCATCGAATAGGTTTTCGACATGGAGGTAAATTCAATCGCGACGTCCTTCGCCCCCGCCACTTGCAGGATCGACGGGGTTGGTTGGCCGTCGAAATAAAGTTCGGAATAGGCAAGGTCGGAAATGACCCACACTTTGTTGGCCTTCGCCCAGGCGACCAGTCGTTCGTAAAAGGCCAGATCGACCGTCTCGGCCGTCGGGTTCGATGGATAGCCTACCACCAAAATGCTGGGGCGCGGAACGGTGAACGCCATGGCGCGGTCAAGCGCGCGCCAGTAATTTTCGTCCGGAGTCGTCGGAACGCTGCGGATCGTCGCGCCGGCGATGATGAAGCCAAAGGTGTGGATGGGATAGGCCGGGTTGGGCGCGAGCACGACGTCGCCGGGGCCGGTGATGGCGGTGGCGAGGCTGGCGAGCCCCTCCTTCGACCCCATGGTGACGACGACTTCGCTCTCGGGATCAAGCTCTACCCCGAAACGGCGTGCGTAATAATTGGCCTGGGCCCGGCGTAGGCCGGGAATGCCCTTGGACTGCGAATAGCCGTGGGCGTCGGGCTTGGCGGCGACTTCGCATAGCTTTTCGATGACGTGCGGCGGCGGCGGCAGATCGGGGTTGCCCATACCGAGGTCGATGATGTCTTCGCCGCTGGCGCGGGCGGCCGCGCGCATCGCATTGACTTCGGCGATGACATAGGGCGGCAGGCGCTTGATGCGGTAAAATTCATCGTCGGACATGGTGCGGTCCAATTTTCCTTTGCTGGCGACCCGCGTATCCCTCGCACGTGGGTGTGGCTTGCGCTATAGGCAGCACGGGGTCAGCTTGCCAGCGGGAACGACATATGGCCGACGAGCGGAAAGATAGCCCGTTTCCGGGAATGGAGGCCTTGCCGACGGCCGAGGATGTCCAGCACTGGACGGAAGTGATGATCCGCGCGCAAACGATGTTGGCCGAACATGCCGTGCGCATGACGCGTGCGCCGACGCAGGCGCCCGACCTTGGCGCGCTGTTTGATCCCGCGCGCTGGCAAACCTTGCCCGGCGTGGCGGCGATGACACAGGTTGCCGCGCAAAGCTGGGCGCAGGGCATGGAAAATTGGCAGAAGTTACTGGGCGGCGATTTTGCCGCTTTTGTGCCCGCCCCACCCGCCGACAAACGCTTCGCCGCGCCTGAATGGACCGACAATCCCGTCTTTGCCGTGCTGCGCCAAAGCTATGCGGCGGTTGCCGAACAGATGCTGTCGGCAACCGAAGCATTGGACGGCATCGACGCGCAGGCCAAGGCCAAGCTGCGCTTTGCGACGCAAAATCTGGTCGATGCAATGGCGCCGACCAACGCCGCGCTGACCAACCCGCAAGTGATGGAACGCGCCGTGGCGACGCGCGGCGAAAGCCTGCTCAAGGGGCTGGAGCATCTGCTGGACGACATGGCGCGTGGGCAATTGACGCACGTCGACCGCAGCGCATTTCGTGTCGGCGAGAATATCGCGGCGACACCCGGCAAGGTGGTGCATGAAACGCCGCTGTACCAACTGATCCATTATGCACCGACGACGCCGGAGGTGCTGAGCATCCCGCTGGTCGTCTTCCCGCCGTGGATCAACCGCTTCTATATTCTTGACCTTAACCCGGCGAAAAGCTTCGTCAAATGGTGCGTCGACAACGGCATTTCGCTGTTCATGGTATCGTGGAAGTCGGCCGACGCCAGCATGGCCGATGTGGTGTGGGACGATTATATTGCGGCGCAGATCGACGCGATTGACGCGGTGCGCGCGCGGCTTGACGTTCCCGCGGTGCACACGATCGGCTATTGCGTCGCCGGAACCACGCTGGCCGCGACGCTGGCGGTGCTGGCGGCAAAGGGCGACGCGGACAAGTTGGCGTCGGTCACCTTCTTTACCGCGCAGGTCGATTTCGAGCTGGCGGGTGACCTCAAACTGTTCGTCGATGACGCGCAGCTAGCGCTGCTCGAACAGCTCTCAGCACCGGGATTCCTCGACGGGCGCTATATGGCTGCGACCTTTAACCTGCTGCGCGGGCGCGACCTCATTTGGAATTATGTCGTCAACAATTACCTGCTGGGCAACGACTATCCCGCGTTTGATCTGCTTTACTGGAACGGCGACACCACGAACCTGCCAGCGAAGTGGCACCGCCAATATCTGACCGAGCTGTACCGCGACAACCGGCTGGTGGTGCCGGGGTCGCTGTCCGCGCAGGGCGTACCCATCGACCTGCGGAAAATTGAAACGCCCGCTTTTGTTCAGGCGGGGCGCGAGGACCATATTGCCCCGGCGGAGAGCGTGTGGCGCATCATGCACCATTTGTCCGGCCCAAAGACTTTTCTGCTCGCGGGATCGGGACACATTGCCGGGGTGGTCAATCCGCCCGCTGCACAGAAATATCAGTTTTGGACCGGCGACAGCGATGCGGCGAGCTTTGCCGACTTTGTTGCCGGAGCAAGCGAGACCAAGGGAAGCTGGTGGCCATACTGGCTGGACTGGTTGCGCCGGCATGGTACGGTCACCGTTCCGTCAAAGGGTGCGCGTATTCCTGGCGGTAAGGGCAATCCGGCAATCGATGATGCCCCGGGACGCTATGTGCGGATGCCGTAGCTCCTCAATCGTCATCCCGGACTTGAACCGGGATAACAAACGGACGTGGGCGCGTTGTCCCGGATCAAGTCCGGGGCGACGAAGTCGTTGAAAAGTTGAGGCCGCAGCATTTTTTTGTGCAGTGCACCAATTTGTGCTTGAAAAGTCCGAAACGCTCCTATATTGTGCACTGCAGCATTTAAGGAGTTTGTGACCCATGGCCACGAAAATTGACACCGCCGAAAAGGCCTTTGAAGCCGCCAGCGCAGAAGCCGCCGCCGTGACCAAGGCCGTTGTTGAAACCGCCAAAGAAACCACCAGCGACGCCGCTGCGGTGGTTACCAAGGCTGCCGCGCCTGCCGTCAAGGCAGTGAAGGCCCCCGCCAAGAAGGCCGCTCCGGCCAAGGCCAAGACCGCCGCCGTCAAGGCCAAGCCGGTCGTCGCCAAGAAACCCGCAGTGGTGAAGGCCGCTGCCAAGAAGGCCGCCCCCGTCAAGGCGAAGATTGCCAAGGCTGCCCCCGCCAAAAAGACCGCCACCCCGAAGCTGGCCGTGACCTCGCCGGTCGCCGCCGCCAAAGAAGGACTGAAAACCATGAACGACACCGTCAAGAAGTTCGCCGACGAAGCCAAAACCCGCTTCGAAACCCTGACCGCCGACATGAACGGCCGTTCGAAGGAAGCGATGGAAAAGGCCAGCAAGCTGGCTGAAGAAGCCGTCGAATTCCAGAAGGCCAACATCGAAGCGCTGGTCGAATCGGGCAAGATTGCTGCCAAGGGCATGCAGGCGCTGGGCGAAGAAGGCGTTGCCTTCGGCCGCAAGAGCATCGAAGAAGTCACCGCGTCGCTGAAGGGCTACACCGCTGTCAAGACCCCGGTCGAATTCTTCCAGCTCTATGCTGAAAACAGCAAGAAGGCCTTTGACACTGCCGTCGCGCAGACCTCGAAGACCAGCGAAATGGTCGTGAAGCTGGCCAATGACAGCTTTGCCCCGATTTCGAACCGCGTTTCGGAAATCACCGCAAAGGTGAAGGCGGCCGCGTAAACCGCGCTGCTTTCCCCCGTCGGCGCGCGCTCCTCTCCCTCCCAAAGCGCGCCGGCC
Source organism: Sphingopyxis sp. sgz302558 (assembly GCF_057220455.1). Taxonomy (NCBI): domain Bacteria; kingdom Pseudomonadati; phylum Pseudomonadota; class Alphaproteobacteria; order Sphingomonadales; family Sphingopyxidaceae; genus Sphingopyxis; species Sphingopyxis sp. sgz302558. Next base: position 380,289 of record NZ_JBXPUZ010000003.1, read on the forward strand.
TTGATCGAGCCGTCCGTCCCCACCGGGGCCGGGCGGCTCTTTCTTTTTGTCCTAGGGTCAGGACCCATTAAATACGCGTTCGAGGTTTGAGGCCATTTTGCTCAGGGCTAGAAGGAAAGGCGAAGGGATATGAAGATATCTCAAGACTTTCCGACGCCGCCATGGGCAAAATGGGTCAAATCCGAAGGACGCCGAAATGGCTTCGACCTCGAAGCGAAATGCCCTTGCGGGTAGCGATGCTAGCCGACGGCGGGCACTTCCCTCCGATGCCTTCGCCATTTCGACGCCTCGAACGCGTATTTAATGGGTCCTGACCCTAGCAGCCCCTTGATTGCAACCATGCGCATGCGATATCCATTGCTGCTTCGATGATGCACTATCCCTCCCTCTTTCCACGCGGCATGGCCGATAAGCGTGACAACGATGTCGGCGCGCCCGGCGTTGGCGTTGCCACGCGTACGCGGACGAAGGCGAAAAAGCCGTCGATGTACAAGGTGTTGCTGCTGAACGACGATTATACGCCGATGGAATTTGTCGTCGGCGTGCTGCAGCGCTTCTTCAACATGGACATTGAAACCGCGACGCGGGTGATGCTGCACGTCCACCAGCAAGGGTTCGGCGTGTGCGGCGTGTTTACCTATGAAGTCGCCGAAACCAAGGTCAACCAGGTGATGGACGCCGCGCGCGCGAGCCAACATCCCCTGCAATGCACGCTGGAAAAGGCCTGAGGCCGTTAGCGCCGCGGTGATCATCGGCGCCGGCGATGCCACCGGGGGCGCGATAGCGCGGGCCTTTGCCGCCGAAGGCTATGTGGCCTGCGTCAACCGTCGCCCCAAGAGCGCCGTGGCGCTCGAGGCGCTGGCTGCCGACATTCGCGCCAGCGGCCATCAGGCGCGTGCCTTTCCCGGCGATGCGCGTGTCGAAGAGGACATGGTGGCGCTGTTCGATGCTGTCGAAGCCGAGGTCGGCCCGGTCGAGGTCGCAGTGTTCAACATCGGTGCAAACGTGAACTTCCCCATCGCCGAGACGACCACGCGGGTTTACACCAAAGTTTGGGAAATGGCCTGCCTGTCGGGCTTTCTGATGGGGCGCGAGGCAGCGAAGCGCATGACCCCGCGCGGTCGCGGCACCATCATCTTCACCGGCGCCACCGCGAGTTTGCGCGGCGGCGCGGGCTATGCCGCCTTTTCGGGCGCGAAAGGCGCACTGCGCATGCTGGCGCAGAGCATGGCACGCGAGCTGGGACCGCAGGGCATCCATGTGGCGCATGCGATTATCGACGGCGCGATCGACACCGAATTCATCCGCGAGCGCCATCCCGATTTTGACAACGCCCGCGCGGCGGACCTGATCTTGTCGCCAGATGCGATCGCCGCGCAATATGTGATGCTCCACAAGCAGCCCAAGAGCGCCTGGACACATGAGCTGGATTTGCGCCCGTGGGGCGAGAGGTGGTAGTCCCGCAAAGGGAATTCGACCTGGCGCGTCATCACCGCGCTAGAAGCGCACCCGGAAAGTCGCGCCCGGTCCAGCGATCGACTCAATCTCGCCATCGATGCTTTCGGTCAGCGCAGCGATAAGGCTCATGCCGAGCTGGTCGCTGGCGTCGTTGCTGATGGTGAAGTCTTGCGCAAGGCCGACGCCTTCGTCCTGAACTTCCAGCACGCGCACGTCTCCATCACGGATCAGTCGCACCTGGATCAATCCGCCCCCCGTACCATAGGCATGTTTCGCCGCGTTGCTGATAAGTTCGGTTACGAGCAGCGCCAGCGATGCAGCATGATCCGTGGCAATGTCCATTGATGTGGTCGAACAGTCGATCACCACATGGTCGAGCTCCGCGCCGACCGTTTCGCAAACATCGGTGACCAGCGCGCCAAGATCAATCGTGTCCCCTCCAGCATCGCGCCAAAGGCGATCATGCGTGCGTGCGACAGCGATGACGCGGTCGGACGCATCGCCCAGCGCATCTGCCTCAGCCGCTGACTTGCTTGACCGCGCCTTCATGGTGAGCAAGCTGGACAATATGGCGAGGCTGTTTTTGACGCGGTGGCTGGCTTCCTGAACCAGCATCTTTTGGTAATCGAGCGCCTGAGACAGACGGTCTTCAGCGACCTGCCGATCGAGGGCCACGCCGATGAAATTGGCGAGTCCCTGCAGAAAGGCCAAATCGGCGGCCTCAAACTCGCCCGCTGAGGAACTGTCGACTTCCAGCACCCCCCAGCGCCCACCACCATATGTGATTAGTACATTGATCGCGCGCTTGACCCCATGTTCGAGCATCAATGCAGGGGTGCGGAAATTTTCTTCGCGGTCCAAATGGTTGGAAATGACCGGCGACCCGGTCTGAAAAGCATAACCTGCTGGCGATTCAAGATCGGCGCTGAAGGTAGCCACGCCAACCACGCCATCGCGCCAGCCTTCGCCGGCACGGACAATTAGGTCGCCTTCGGCTTTCCGATATTCGAGGATCTTTGACAGGCTGGCGCGCATCCCAAGCGCAGCGGCGTGGACGGCGCTTTCGAGCAATTCGGGGATGCTGGAGGATTGCAGCGCTTGCATGCCGAAGTTGGAAAGTGCCGCCTGTTGTTCGAGCCGATAGGCCAGCATCGCACCCGCGTCCTCGACCGCTTCGGCGAAGGTTTGCGGCGCTTGTGGATTGTTGCCGGCATTTTCGACGACTTCGTCGCCATCCATCTGCAATTCCACCTTTTCTCCCACCATGTTTGCGCGCCTTCTGCATTACAAATCAGCGACGAACAACGGCGTGATCGATGCTTTCCTTGCTTAAAGCAATCCGGCATTAGCTGCAAATGAACCACTGCCCGGTTTGGCCAGTTCGTGCAAAATGAAGGCTATTGGGATAGGATCACAACGTCAGCATATTCGATAGGGCTTCTTGATAATGAAAAGCTTCCAATTCCTGTTCGATGTCGGCGGCCCAAACGGCTATCTGGTCCACCGCGTGCTTCCCGCCTTTTGCGCCGAACATGGCGCGCGCGCGGAATATGTGCCGGTACTGCTGGGCGGGCTGTTCAAGGCGACCGGCAACCGCCCGCCGCTGATGCGTTATGCCGATGCGCCCGCCAAATGGGCCTATGAGCAGCTGGAGTTTGACCGCTTTATTCAGGCGCATGGCATCGACAGATTCCGCATGAACCCCAATTTCCCGCCCAACAGCTTGCAAGCGATGCGCGCGATTGTTGGTGCCAAGGCACTCAACTGCCAGGAGGAGGCGATCGAGGCGTTCATGGTCGGGGTGTGGGAGACCGAACTCAACTTGGGCGACCGCGATGCGGTGGAAGCGCACCTAAACGCCGCAGGTCTCGATGGCGCAGCGCTGCTCGCGCGGGCCGATGAACCCGAGGTCAAGGCCGAGCTGATCGCCAACACCGAAGCGGCCGTGGCGCGCGGTGCGTTTGGCATCCCGACATTTTTCGTCGGCGACGAGATGTTTTTCGGCAAGGAACGGCTCGCGCAGGTCGCGGCTGCGATGGGATGAAACGCGGCTATTCGCCCATTTTCCAAACTAGATTTTGCTCGGCCTTGAATTCCACCGGTTCGCCATTGGCATCGGTTGCAGGCAGATAAGTCGACCGGCGCGCGACGCGGCACGATGCCGCATCAAGGTCGGCATGGCCGCTGCTAACGATTACGACACAATCGTCGATGCGACCGTCGGTTCCGATCGTCACCCCCACCCGGCTGGTGCCCTCACGCGCCTCGCTGAGAGCCTTCGGCGGATAATCGAAGCTGGGATTCCCACGTGAGCGAATGCTGACCGGCTGGTTGGGTAGAAGCGGCACAAAGGTCCAGCTCCGCTGCATGAACGGCGCATTGGCCGGGGCAAAGGGCTGGGGGCTTTCGGCTAGGCAGGTTACAAGCGGTGCGGCGTCCGCCGGCGACAGTGACAGTTTCAGCCCGGGGCCACCCCGTTCAACCAATTCCAACGTGCCGCCCTGCGCGAGTATCGCGAGCTGGTCCGGGGTGAACGCCAGCCGAAAGCTGATCACCCCCTTTTCATCGACCGGGCGCTCCAGCCTTCCGCCTGCGAGCGGTGATCCGGCGACGCGGATGAAGGCGAGCTTGCCGAAAGCCTGCGCCTCGTCCCCCGTTACGGCGATACTGAGCTCGATCACCGGTCCACGCCAATTCTCGATGTCGCTGGCCTGCAGTGTCACCTCGCGCGGCGGCATCGCCGCAAGCGCTACCGAAGGACATTGTACCGACGGCTGAGGCAGCGGCTGGGCCATTTCGGCTTGTGCAGCTGCAACAGCGAGGATGAGGAGCATTGCCATGGCCCAATCCATAAGCGCCCGCCAGAAGCGCTGCAATCGCTGCCGCTTGCGCCGCAAGACACTTCGGTTAAAGAACAGCGATGGATCAAATCGTCATTCGCGGCGGCCAGCGCCTGTCGGGCCGCATTCCCATCTCCGGAGCCAAAAACGCCGCACTGACGCTGTTGCCGTGCGCGCTGCTGACCGACGAGCCGCTGACGCTGCGCAATTTGCCGCGGCTCGCCGACGTCGACGGCTTCGGGCATTTGCTCAACCAGCTTGGCTGTTCGACCACCATCGAAGGGTCGCGACCGGAGGATTTCGGGCGGGTGATGACCGCGCGGACGACGACGCTGACCAGCACCGTCGCCCCCTATGACATCGTCCGCAAGATGCGCGCGTCGATCCTGGTGCTTGGGCCGCTGCTCGCGCGCGCGGGCGAGGCGACGGTCAGCTTGCCCGGCGGCTGCGCCATAGGCAACCGGCCGATCGATTTGCATTTGAAGGCGCTGGAGGCATTCGGCGCGCAGATCGAGCTCGCCTCGGGCTATGTCAAAGCTGTGGCTCCCGGCGGGCGTTTGGCGGGCGGCAAATATAGTTTTCCGGTCGTGTCGGTCGGCGCGACCGAAAATGCCGTCATGGCGGCGGTGCTTGCCAAGGGCACCTGCGTGCTGGGCAACGCCGCGCGCGAGCCGGAGATTGTTGACCTGTGCAATTGCCTGGTGGCGATGGGCGCACATATCGACGGCATCGGCACCGAAACGCTGACCATCGAGGGCGTCGACCGGCTGCACGGCGCAACCTATCGCGTCATGTCCGACCGAATCGAGGCAGGCAGCTATGCCTGCGCCGCGGTCATCACTGGCGGCGATGTGGAACTGGTCGGGGCGAAGGCCGACGAGATGACCGCAACGGTGCAGGCGCTACGCGAAGCTGGCGCGACGGTCGAGGAAGTTAAAGGCGGGCTGCGTGTCGCGATGTCGGGCCGCGCGCAGCCGATCACGCTGTCGACCGCGCCCTACCCGGGCTTTGCCACCGATATGCAGGCGCAATTCATGGCGATGGCGACGCTGGGCACCGGCGCGTCGCTGTTCACAGAGACGATTTTCGAGAACCGGTATATGCACGTGCCCGAGCTGGCGCGGATGGGCTGCGATATCGAAGTACGCGGGCGTAGCGCGGTGGTGCGCGGGGTGGACCATCTGGTCGGTGCGCCGGTGATGGCGACCGACCTGCGCGCATCGATGAGCCTGATCATTGCCGGACTGGCCGCGCAGGGCGAGACGCAGGTCAACCGCGTCTATCACCTCGACCGCGGTTATGAGCGGCTGGAAGAGAAATTGCAGGCCGTGGGAGCAGATATTGAGCGGGTAAGTTCGGGGTAGGCGGAGAATAGTCCCCCGCTTGCACCTCGCCCGAAAGGGAGGATAGGGTGAGGCACAAGCGGGGGCGTAGCCAGCGCGAAGGCTGGCGGCTGATCAAGCCGCCGGCTTCGCGCTCACCAATTCGGGGAATAGTTTTTTCAGCGCTGCCAGCTTGGGCGCGTCCCAGCGACGGATGTAGCCGTGGTTCGGGTTGAGCTTCATAAAGTTCTGGTGATAGGCTTCGGCCCTGTAAAAGGCCTTGTAGCTTTCCACCGGTACAACAATCGGCTTGGCAAAATATCCACCCTTGCCAATCTGCGCGAGATAGCGGGTGGCCACGGCGCGCTGCGTGGCGTCCATCGGCACAATCGCGGCGCGATATTGCGTGCCATAGTCCGGACCTTGGCGGTTCTTCAGCGTCGGGTCGGCGACCACCGAAAACAGCACGCGCAGCAGCGTGCCATAGCTGACGACGCTAGGGTCATAAACCACACGCACTGCCTCGGCATGGCCGGTCGTGCCGTCATGCGTCAGTTCATAAACGGCGGTTTCCTTTGCGCCGCCATGATAGCCTGACTCTACCGAAATCACGCCCTTGACGCGCTCGAGCACGCCTTCGACGCCCCAGAAGCAGCCGCCCGCCAGCACGGCGGTGGCGCGGGTCGCCTTGACCGCCGGATCATATGCGGCGGCGGGCAGCTTGACGACGCTTTCGGCCTGCGCGGGGACACAGGCGGCGACCATGGCGGCGGCGGCGAGCGCGGTTGACAAGCGGCGCATCACAACACCTGCCCCAGCAGCACGCCGAGGGTGCCGAGCATGAAGCCGGCTGACAGATTGCGGAACAAGTCGTTGGATAGGAGCGACACCATGGTTGTGGCCTTTTTTGCCGTTGAGGAGAGATTGGTCTGGCCGGGGTTCGCGGGGAACCCGGCCAGTGGTTACACCTTTGCCAAAATTGTCTTGCCGCGCAGTGAACGGGGTCACAGTTTCGCGACGTCATTGCGAGCGCAGCGAAGCAATCCAGAGCGGCTTGTCACTGCCCTAGATTGCTTCGCTGCGCTCGCAATGACGAGGAACTATTTCAGCGCCGCGCACGCCTGCTGGATGCGCAGGCAGGCTTCTTTCAGCACCGCCTCGCTGGTCGCATAAGACACGCGGAACGCGGGCGACAGGCCGAATGCTTCGCCAGGGACCGCCGCCACGCGCGCGGCATCAAGGAAATAGTCGATCAGCTTGGCATCGCTATCGATTTTCTGCCCGTCGGGCGTGACCTTGCCCATGCAGCCGCTGGCGTCGGGGTAGACATAAAACGCCCCCTCGGGCAGCGGACAATCGAGGCCCGGCGCATCGTTGAGCATCGCGACTACCATATCGCGACGTTTGCGGAAGGCGGCATTGCGTTCATCGAGAAAGGCCTGCGACCCGGTCAGCGCGGCGACTGCAGCCGCCTGGGCAATCGAGCAAGGGTTTGACGTCGATTGCGACTGCAGTTTCCCCATCGCTTTGATCAGCCAGCTTGGGCCGCCGGCATAACCGATACGCCAGCCGGTCATGGCATAAGCCTTTGAGCAGCCGTTCACCGTGAGCGTGCGATCGGTGAGGTCGGGACAGACTTGCAGCATCGTCGCAAAGGCGAAATCGGCGTACCAGACATGCTCGTACATATCGTCGGTCAGCAGCATCACGTGCGGATGGCGCAGCAGCACCTCGCCGAGCGCCTTCAATTCGTCCGGCGAATAGGCCGCACCCGACGGGTTTGACGGCGAATTGAGGATCAGCCAGCGCGTTTTCTTGGTGATCGCCGCATCAAGCTGGGCAGGGGTAATCTTGTAGTGCTGCGCGGCACCCGCCGCGATCACCACGGGTACGCCGCCCGCAAAGGCGACAATGTCGGGGTAGCTGACCCAATAGGGCGCAGGAATGATCACTTCATCGCCGGGGTCGACCGTCGCCACCAGTGCGTTGAACAAAGTGTGTTTGCCGCCGACGTTGACCGTAATCTGGTCGGTTCCATAGTCGAGGCCATTGTCGCGCTTGAATTTGGCGCGGATCGCTTCCTTGAGCGCCACCGTGCCGTCGACCAACGTATATTTGGTTTGCCCCCGGCGAATGGCCTCAATCGCGGCTTCCTTGACAAAATCAGGGGTGTCGAAATCGGGTTCACCCGCCGACAGTCCGATGACGTCGACCCCCTGCGCCTTCAGCCCCGCCACCCGCGCGGTCATGGCGAGCGTCGCCGACGGCTGGATGCGGTTGAGGGCAGCGGACACATGCGGCGCGGACATTTGCGGGTTCCTTCGGACAGAATTCGGGCAAGGAAATTGCGGACGCCGCGCCCTTAACGCGCGCACCGTTGCGCCGCAACCGGCTGGGCAGAATTAATCCGTGAGCTGTGCCGGCACCAACCCGCGCACGGCGTTGCCGATGAAAAACCCACCTTCCAGATCAGCTGCACGCAAATGCGATTCGACGGCCTGGCCACGCTCAATCAGCTCGGCGCGGAGCACACCCGGCAGCAGACCCAGGTCTGCAGGCGGGGTCAGCAGCTTGCCGTCGCGTTCGACAAAAATGTTGGTCATGCTGCCTTCGGTGACAAACCCCTCGGCATTGACGAACGCGACTTCGGGCGCGCCGCTGTCAACGCGCGCCTCGTCATAGAAATCGCGCGCCGAGGTTTTGTGGCGCAGGCGGAAATCATCGGCGGGTACGCCCAGCGCAGCGATGCGCACCGGCACCGGTACCTCGGCAAAGGCTGGCACCGGCGATACTTCAATGGCCACCGCGCCAGCTGGCGACAGCCGCAGCCGAATGCGCGCCGCGGTCTTCAGACGAAAGGTTGCGGTTTGCAGGTTGTTGCGCGCCGCATGGCGATCAAAGCGAAAGCCGAAGCGTTCGGCGCTCGCCTTCAATCGCGCGAAATGGGCATCGAGCCGCATCACCCCGTCAACCGGATCGAATCGCATGGTTTCGATAAGATCGAAACCGCCCCCCGCTGCTGCCACAAACGCCCCCTTGGCCACACATTCGCGCCATTCGGTCCCCGCTTCGCTGTCGGCGACAATCCCTGACCCCAAACCCAGCGTGGCCTTTATTGCTGCGCCGGGCAAGGGGGGAGCGGGCGGAAAAACAACTGTGCGGATGGCGACATTGAATGCGGCGCCTCCGCCGGCCTCGATAAAGCCAATGGAGCCGGTGTAGATGCCGCGCGGTCCCCGCTCGACCTCGGCAATCACCTCCATCGCCCGCACCTTGGGTGCGCCGGTGATTGAGCCGCACGGGAAGGCCGCCGTCAATACATCGACTGCATCGGCGCCCTCGGGAAGGTCAGCGGCGACGTCGGACACGAGCTGGTGGATGGTGGGGAAGCTTTCGACGCGAAACAGCGCAGGCACCTGCACGCTGCCCGGCGCAGCGATGCGCGACAGGTCATTGCGGATGAGGTCCACAATCATCAGATTTTCGGCGCGCTGTTTGGGGTCGCTGGCCAGGTCGGCAGCGAGCGCGGCGTCCTCTGCCGAATTGGCGCTGCGGCGCGCCGTGCCCTTCATCGGGCGCGCCATCACCCGGCGACCGCGCAGGCCAAAAAACAGCTCTGGCGAAAGCGAGGCGATGGCTTGGCTGCCAGTCCAGATAAAGCCGCCGTAACCCGCACGCGCGGTGCTGCGCAGGCGCGCGTATATGGCCAGCGGATTGCCCGCAACTGGCACATCGGCGGCAAAGGTCAGGTTGGCCTGATAAATGTCGCCCGCACGAATGAGGTCGAGCACGCGCGCGATCATGGCATCATAATCGGCGCGCGCGAGCTGCGGCTCGATCGCGCCGAGCCAACCGCCCGCCGGGTCGGGAAGCAGGTCGGCAACAGCGTCGGCATCGATCCGCACAATTCGCTCGAACAGTCCGAACCAGGCGGCGGGCGCGATGGCCCCGGCGCCGACCAGCGGCGCGCGGGCAGCGCTGGCAAAACCGGTCCCGGCGTCATAGGCGACATAGCCAGCCGCGTGCAGCCCGCGTGCCTGTGCAGCACGCAACTGCTCCAGCAATGCCGGGACGCCGATGGCATTTTCGGCAGTTACCGTCGCTACGGGATCGGTGAATAGCCGCGCTGGTGCCGCTGCCACGACCCGCGCATCGTCGAGCAGGACGAATGGGGCGCTGCCCGGATGCGGGAGCGAAATGGTCACAGCGCCAACGGCGTCAGCGGTCGCGCTTCATGCGGATCGCGCGTTGGTCATTCACATTGGCAAAATAGCTGCCCATCGACGCGACGCGGATTTTGACTTTCTGTCCCGGCTTGGGCTCGCGTGGCAGGCGGGTGGTGTCAATCTGTTGCCAAACCGCGCCGTCCTCCATGACGATGCGATATTTGCCCGAGCGGTCGATGCTCGCCGATTTGACCACCGCCTCAATTTCCTTGACCTCTTCCTCTTCGCCGTCGCCGCCGAACAGGCCAATGCGCGGCAACGAAAATCCGAACAGGCCGCGCCGCGTTTCCTTGACCAAGGCTTTGTCGGCAAAGCGGATTTCCTTCTTTTCCTCGGCGACCGCAAGTTCGGCGACGCTGGCGTCAAAGCAGGCAAGCCGCGCCGCGTCGTCGGCGATTGCGCGGCAATCATAAATTTTCTGGACCGGCGCTGCGCGCTTGGCGGATTCGTCGTCATCCTTGGCAAGCGCAGGCGCGGCAAGCAGCAGGGTTGCGGCAGCAATGGTGAGGCAACGGACGGCGGCAGTCATGGCATAATTCTCCCTTGCTTTGCTGATTACTGCGCCGCCCGCCCTGCCGCAAGCGGCGGTGATTGCGCGGATGCTTCAAGCTGTTAACAAGGGTGTCAGTCCCCTCCCCGTCCACACCGGACACCACCGTAGAGTTGATCGCAATGACTGCCGCACCTTGGCTTGCCAACTACCGTCACCCGTGCGGCTGGGACATCGCCCTGCCACCGCTATCGTTACCGCAGATGCTGGCAAACAGCGTCGCGCGGCGCGGCGATGCGCCGATGATCGATTTCATGGGACGGCGCTTCACCTATCGCGAAATGGCGGCGCAAGCAGCGCGCCTGGCCGTGGGGTTGCAGCGACTGGGGATTACCAAGGGCGACCGCGTCGGCCTGTTTTTGCCGAACGTGCCGCATTATGTTGCGGCCTATTATGGCGCGCTGATCGCAGGTGCGACGGTGGTCAATTTCTCACCACTTTATACGGTGGAGGAGCTGGCGGCGCAGGTGGAGGATTCGGGCACGGGCTTGCTCTTTACCCTGTCGGGGGGGGGGGGGGGGGTGGGGGGGGGGGTTTTTTTTTCCCCGTTGCAAAAAAAGCGCTTCCCCCGACGGCGCTTAAGGTGCTCGATCGATCAAGTCTCAACCAATTGGTCGTCGGCAGCGTTGCCGAGGTGTTGCCGCCGGTAAAATCCGCGCTGTTCCGCTTGTTCAAGCGCCGCGAGGTCACCGTGGTTCCTGCTGACCCGCGCATCACCAGCTATGCTGCCTTGCTGGGCCATGGCTCCGAACCAGCGCCTGTCGCCATCAACGCGGAACAGGATATTGCACTGATCCAATATACGGGCGGCACGACGGGCACGCCCAAGGGTGCGATGCTGACGCATCAGAACCTGACCGCCAATGCACGGCAAGTGAACGCCGTCGACCCCGACCATGCCGCGCCCGACCGAATTTTGGGCGTTCTGCCGATGTTCCATGTGTTCGCCAACACCTGCGTGCTCAATCGCACTGTGCTCAACGGCGGGATGATGACGCTGCTGCCGCGATTCGAGGCGGGGGCGGCGCTGAAGGCGCTAAGCCGCACCAAGGCCACGGCGCTGCCAGGCGTGCCGACGATGTATCAGGCGCTGCTGGATCAACCCGATATTGGCAAAACCGATTTCACATCCTTGCGGGTCTGCATTTCGGGGGGCGCGCCGATGCCTGCCGAATTGCGCGAGGCGTTCACATCGCTGACCGGCGCGGCGCTGGTTGAGGGCTACGGCCTCACCGAAAGCGCCGGCGTGGTGTCGACCAACCCCTATGAGGGGCCGGTCAAACCCGGCACCATCGGCCAGGTGCTGCCACGCACCGAAGTAAAGCTGGTCGACAAGGAAGATGCATCGCAGGCCGCGCCCGACGGCGAGCCCGGCGAGTTGGTGGTGCGTGGGCCACAGATTATGCAGGGCTATTGGAACCGCCCCGATGCCGACGGGGATAGCTTCACCGCCGACGGCTGGCTGCGCACCGGCGACGTCGCGGTGATCGACGAGGATGGCTATATCCGTATCGTCGACCGGCTGAAGGACATGATCGCGGTGGGCGGATTCAAGGTTTATCCCAGCGAGATAGAGCGCATACTTTATACGCATCCTGCGGTGAAGGAGGCGCTGGTGCTGGGGGCGCCCGATGCACGGCTGGGCGAGCGGCCAGCCGCGTATGTGACGTTGGAAGAGGACGCTGCGCCGGTCAGCGGCGACACGCTGCTGGCATGGCTGAACCCGCAGCTGGGCAAACACGAACGTGTGGCGAGCGTGTCGGTGCGCGACAGCCTGCCCAAGACCATGATTGGCAAACTGGATCGCAAGGCGCTGCGGGCGGAGTTGAATACCCAATGATCCCCGGCGAAAGCCGGGGTCCAGGGTTTCCAAACGCACCGTTAGCTGTTGCCGCTCTGGATTCCGGCTTTCGCCGGAAAGCGGCTAGATTCGCGCCTTCAGCCACGCCTTATGCGTGCGCTCGACCTCCATCGTCGCGGCGAACACCGACAGACCCGGGTTGGCCGCGCCCGTGCGCCCGAGCGCATAGATCTGGCCGTAAAACCAGTTCTGCCCGGCAAAGCCCTCGATAGTTCGGCCCAGCTTGAAATTGCGCAGAAAGCCCAGCCAGGCCGGAAACAGCCGCAAATCGGCCTCATAACGCGGCAATTCGGCCAGCCCGTTCATAAGCTGCGCGGGCGCATCGGTCATCACGCACATCGGGCGGCCGAGGCCGATCACGTCCGCTGCGCCCGAGCTGAGCACCTCGGCCATCGCATCGCGCCGCCGCAGGCCACCGGTGACCATCAGCGGGACGGTGACACGCGCCTGCATCGCGCGCGCGAAATCGACGAAATAGGCTTCACGCGCCAGCGTCGATTCCTTGACCGCTTGCCCCTCCACCGGTTCGATGCCTTCCAGCCCCAGCAATTTGGGCTGCTCATAGGTGCCGCCCGACACTTCGATCAGATCGACCTTGGCCGCCCCCAGCCAATCGGCGACCTGCAAGGCATCCTCAAATTCAAATCCGCCCTTCTGGAAATCGGCGCTGTTGAGCTTGACCGCCACCGGGAAGTCACCGCCCACCGCCGCGCGCACCGCTGCGACGACATCGAGCAGAAGGCGCGCGCGATTTTCGAGCGGTCCACCCCAGTGGTCGCTGCGCTGGTTGCTGCGTGGGCTAAGGAATTGCGAGAGGAGATAGCCGTGCGCGGCGTGCACCTGGACCCCGGTAAAGCCGCCTTCCCGGCACACGCGTGCAGCGCGGGCAAAGCCGCTAACGACGGCAGCAATGTCATCAGCGGTCATCGCCACCGGCTCGCCAAACTGGCCGCCGGGCAGGCCCAGTTTGACCGCCGAGGGCGCCTTGGGATGCGGATTGACCGCCTTTTGCGTTTGCCGCCCGGCATGGCTGATCTGCGCCCAGAAATGCGCGCCATGCGCGGTGGCCGCGCTGGTCCAGCTGCGCATGGCCGCCAGCATCGCCGCATCGGGCACGGCATCGATGATGACATTGCCCGGTCTTTCAAGATGCTGTGCATCAATCTGCACATTGCCTGACAACAGCAGCCCCGCCCTGCCCGCGCCCCAGCGTTCATAAAGGCGGGTCAACTCTGCCGTCGGCCGCCCTGCGGTATCGGCAAGCCCCTCAGTCATCGCTGCCTTGGCAATGCGGTTAGGCAGCACCGCGCCGCACGGCAAATGGAGCGGATCAGCAAGGTCGATCGTGGCCATGGTCATCCTCTTAAGTTGCATTTCGCAACCATTCTTAACGATCTCGACCTGACCACTCAACCCCGCACGAGAAAAATGATTATGTGATATTGTATCCTGCGTAATGTTATGCCATAGCCTGCGCCATGGCCGCCGAATCAGCCCTTTCCCGCGCGCTTCCCGGCGCCGCTCTTGCCGACTGGCTTGGACATGACGGGCGTATCGACCGTATGGCGATGGGCCTGTCGGGGCTGTGCCTGGTGCATTGTCTGGGCACTGCATTATTCTTTGCGTCGGTGGCGTCGGTTGGCGGGTTGTTCGACGCGCACTGGGTCCATGAATTTGGTCTGATGCTCGCCATTGTGTTTGCGCTGGTGGCGCTGGTGCGCGGTGTGTTTGCGCACGGCTTCCTCATGCCCTTCGGTGTGGGGTGCTTCGGGCTGGGCTTGATGGCGGGTGCGCTGGCGCTGCCACACGGTGGTGACGAGTTGGTGGCGACGATGGTCGGTGTGCTGATCGTCGCGCTTGGCCACGACCTCAACCAGCGCGCTGCGCGCTAAAAGCACGGTCTTGCGCGGGATGGCCATAGGGCCTACCTTGCAGGCCATGGGCAAGCATGATCATTCGCATCACGAAGCCACCGGCGATGAACTTGCCGCTGCTGCGCAGGCTGCGCTCGAAAAGGGCGGCGAGCAGTGGACCGAAATGCGCGCGCAAGTATTTGCCGCCATCGCGTCGCTGGGCCAGCCGAGCAGCGCCTATGACATCGCCGATCTGGTCAGCAAATCGCGCGGCCGCCGCGTCGCGCCCAACAGCGTTTACCGCATCCTCGACCTGTTCGTAGCCAACAATCTGGTCAGCCGCGTCGAAAGCGCCAACGCCTTCGTCGCCAACAGCCACCCCGGCTGCCTGCACGACTGCGTGTTCCTGATTTGCGACGATTGCGGCACGACCAAGCATGTCGACGATGACGCATTGTCAAAATCGGTGCGCTCGACCGCCGCCAAAGCGGGCTTTGCCGCCCAGCGCCCGGTGCTGGAAGTACGCGGCCTGTGTGAGGATTGCCAATAGCATGGGCCGCTGCGCGGCAGCGACTTCCCGGCCTGATATTCGTTCGTGACGCGGGCAAGCCAAGCTAGTCAGATTAAGAATGCATCCATGGCGCGCCATATTTGGCGTCTCGCGATAGTTCTCGGCGTCCTGTACTGGCTTAGTGCGCTGGCCCGGTCTGGCGTGGCATTTCCGCTTTTGGCGGAACTGCCAAAATGGCTGGTCGTGGCGTGGAAGGGCACTTTCTCGGCTTGTTTGGCCCTGTCGGTTTTCTCAGCGCGTAATGGGCAGACGGGTCAGCTCATTGCCACAGCGCTGGCGATCAGCGCCGTTGCGGATGTGCTGCTGGTGACGGTCGGGCTGGTTGCGTCGGGCGCTGCATTCGCGGCAGCGCATGGTTTCGCCACCATGGCTTACGCGCGCGAGCGCGAAACAGACGTTTCGACAGGCCGCCTGGTTATGGCCCTCATGATTCCCGTGATTGCTGTCGCACTTTCGGTTTTCGCGCTTGGAAACAGCGGCACGAACATCGGCATCGGATTCTTCCCCATCATATCGGGAACGATGGCAGCAATGGCCGTGATCAGCCGTTTCCCGCTTTGGCTCAATGGCCTTGGCGCAACCATCTTTGTTGCATCGGATGTGCTGGTTTTCGTCGACATCGGCGTTTTGCAGAATAGCGGAACTTTCGGATGGCTAACCTGGGCCTGTTATGCGGGCGGTTATATTCTCGTGGCGCGGGGAGCGATCGTCTACCAAAGCAGCAGCAAGCGGAGCGGTTGACCACATACACGCGTGCATTATGCACTTGGCCGTAGACCCCAGAGCAGCGAGTCCCCGCCATGACCGTCACAATCCGCGAAGACGACCTTATCGAAACCGTCGCCGACGCGCTGCAATATATCAGCTATTTCCACCCGATGGATTATATCCGCGCGCTGGCCGCCGCGTACGAACGCGAACAATCGCCCGCCGCCAAAGATGCGATGGCACAGATTTTGGCGAACAGTCGCATGTGCGCCGAGGGGCATCGGCCCATTTGTCAGGACACGGGCATCGTCACGGTGTTCATCAAGTGGGGCATGGATTGCCGCCTCGAATCCCCGCGCAGCTTGCAGCAGGTTGTCGATGAAGGTGTGCGGCGGGCTTACCTGCATCCCGACAACAAGCTGCGCGCCTCGATCCTGGCTGATCCGGCATTCAGCCGCGTCAACACGCGCGACAATACGCCGTCGGTGCTCAATGTCGAAATCGTGCCGGGGGCCAAGGTGCATATCGACGTCGCCGCGAAGGGCGGCGGCAGCGAGAATAAATCCAAATTCAAGATGATGAACCCCAGCGACTCCATCGTCGATTGGGTGCTCGAAATGGTCCCGCAGATGGGCGCGGGTTGGTGCCCTCCCGGCATGCTGGGCATCGGCATTGGCGGCACCGCGGAAAAGGCGATGTTGCTCGCCAAACAATCGCTGATGGACCCCATCGACATGACCGAGCTGCTCGCACGCGGGCCGTCCAGCCCGATCGAGGAGCTGCGGATCGAACTGTATGAAAAGGTCAACGCGCTGGGCATCGGCGCGCAGGGGCTGGGCGGGCTTGCAACGGTGCTGGACGTCAAAATTGCCGACTGGCCGACGCATGCGGCGTCCAAGCCCGTCGCGATGATCCCCAATTGCGCGGCGACGCGCCATGCGCATGTGACACTCGATGGCAGTGGGCCTGCCTATCTGGAACCGCCCAAGCTGTCCGATTATCCGCAGATCGACTGGGTGCCGGACAGCGCGGCGAAGCGCGTCGATTTGAACGCGCTGACCCCCGACGTTGTGGCTGGGTGGAAACAGGGCGACCGGCTGCTCCTCAATGGCAAAATGCTGACCGGGCGCGACGCCGCGCACAAGCGCATTGCCGACATGCTGGCAAAAGGCGAGGAATTGCCCGTCAGTTTCAAAGGCCGCGTCATCTATTATGTCGGCCCGGTCGATCCGGTCGGCGAAGAAGTCGTCGGCCCCGCGGGTCCAACCACCGCCACGCGCATGGACAAGTTCATGGACATGATGCTGGAGCAAGGATTGCTGGCGTGCGTTGGCAAAGCCGAGCGCGGCCCGGCGGCAACGCAGGCGATTGCCAAGCACAAGAGCGCCTATCTGATGGCCGTCGGCGGCGCGGCCTATCTGGTGGCGCGGGCGATCAAGGGGTCGCAAGTCGTGGGCTTTGCCGACCTCGGCATGGAAGCAATCTACGAATTCGAAGTCAGCGACTTCCCCGTTACCGTCGCGGTCGACAGCGAAGGGCAGAATGTCCATGTCAATGCGCCGATGCTTTGGAAGAAGCGGATTGCGGATGAAGGGTTGCTCGAACGGGCATGACCCTCACCCTAACCCCCATCGGCTATGTGCGCAGCAGCCGCGATGCGGCGATTGACGATCATTGGGACGCCGAAACCGCGCGGGTCGAGCTCGACGCTTCGCGCTTTACGCCCGATGCGCTCGCCGGCCTCGCTGATTTCAGCCATGCCGAGGTGATTTTCCTGTTCGACCGGGTCCCCGATGACAAGATCGAAACCGGCGCACGCCACCCCCGTGGACGGACGGACTGGCCGCTTGTCGGCATCTTTGCCCAGCGCGGCAAAAATAGGCCCAACCGCCTCGGGCTCACGACCTGCCAGATCGTCGCGGTGGACGGTTTAGCGGTGACGCTGCACGGGCTCGACGCCATCGACGGCACCCCCGTGCTGGACATCAAACCGGTGATGCGCGAATTCCTGCCGCGCGGTGACGTTCGCCAGCCGGCATGGGTCGGCGAATTGATGGCCGATTATTGGGGCTGATCGCTGCGCTGCGCCGCCTTCATGCGCGCAACGGCGATTTGCACATCATACATATCGTCGCCATCGTGGCGCGGGGCATGCGCAGCATAAGCGGCGGCGATTTCCGCCTGCCGCTCGGCAATGCGCACCATGTTATAGCTGTGCGCCACACAATAGGGCGCGCCCGCAGCAATCTGCGGGACGATCCGTGCAGCGAATTCGGCAGCATCCATCCCCATGTTGCGCGCCAGATCGGTCGCTACCCAGCCGGGAATGATGATGCCGGTGGTGATTGTCGCCGGGGCCTCTTTGCGCAGCGCGTCCATCAGGCCGAGGATCGCATGTTTAGAGGCAATATAGCCGCCACCGCCGAAGGGGATCGCTGGAAACAGGCTGTTCTCTGACCCGGTGCAATAGATGGCGGCGGGCTGGCCATCGGCGATGTAGCGCCGACCAAAGGCCTGGATACCATGCCACATGCCCCAGAAATTGACCTCGAACAGCGCACGCTCGGCGGCAATATCCGTTGTCAGAATGCCCTTGCGCGGCCCGCCCACCCCGGCATTGTTGATCAATATGTCGGCACGGCCATTGCGATTCCATGCAAAGTGGGCCAGCGCCTCCACCTGCGCCGGATCGGTGACATCGCCCGCCAGTCCCGCGGCATCAATGCCGTCGCTCTGCAGGTCGGCAACCGCAGCATCCAGGATGGCAACGCGCGGTTCGAACAGGATCGGCCGCGCGCCCTGCCTTCCCATCGCACGCGCCAGCGCGAGCCCGATGCCGGTTGCACCGCCCGTAATGACCACCGTTGCGCCGTCCAGTTTGACCATTGTTTCTCTCCCTTCAGGCCGATGGTACCACGACCTTCACCCGCATCCCAAAGCCAGCCATCCCGGCCCCGGCCCGACTCTGCCAGCGGATCGCGGTCCCGGCGCCCCATTCAATAAAGAAGCAGCCCCTCGCCAATCTGGTAGCGCGGTTGCAGCTCGACCAGAAATTGCTCGGTCAAAGCGCCGCCAGCAGGGCCGCAGCATCGGCTCCATCATTATACAAATGCGGCGTCACGCGCAGCGAGGTACCGCGCAGCGACACATGCACATTCGCCGCCGCCAGCCTTTCGACCAGTCCGCTTGGCACCGCGCCGGGAAAGGCCAGCGACAGAAAATGCGGGGCGCGTTGGTGCGTAGCAGCGGCGGTGAGACCCAGCGCAGCCGCTTGCGCTGCAATGGCGTCGGTCCGCGCGCGCAGCGTCTCCGCGATATTGGCCACGCCCCAACTCTCAATCAGATCAAGCGCAGCGCAGGCCCCCATCAGCAGCGGCGGGTTGGCGCATTCGCCAAAATCGAAGCGTCGCGCCCCCGGCTGGTACGTTTCGGTATAGTCAATCAACCGCGCAAAATCCTGTGACCCGGCGCGATTGAGCCAATTATACTCAATCGGTTCGCCCCCCTGCCAGCGCGGC
The DNA here is from genome assembly GCF_057220455.1 of Sphingopyxis sp. sgz302558. Taxonomy (NCBI): domain Bacteria; kingdom Pseudomonadati; phylum Pseudomonadota; class Alphaproteobacteria; order Sphingomonadales; family Sphingopyxidaceae; genus Sphingopyxis; species Sphingopyxis sp. sgz302558. The sequence continues at coordinate 399,196 of NZ_JBXPUZ010000003.1, forward strand.
GCGACATAAAGCATCCCGGTACCATAGGGCGACAATTGCCATTTATAGCCCGCCGCAACAGCGAAATCAGGCTGCACCGCCGCCGCATCAAAGGCCATGGCGCCAAGCGACTGGGTCAGATCCAGCACCAATGCTGCGCCGACAGCCCGGCACGCCGAACCGACCCGCATCAGGTCGACCAGCCGCCCGTCAGCCCAGTGACACTGCGGCACGGCGACAATACCGGTATCGGCATCGATGCTGGCGAGCACGGCGGCGGTCCAATCGTCATCCGCCTCCCGCCGCGCAATTCGCACAGTGGCGCCCGCATCGGCGGCCTTGGCGGTCCAGACATAATAGTTGGATGGAAATTGGTCGCCCAACACCACCAAATTCTGGCCGCGTGCCAGCGGCAGGTTTTTGGCAGCGATGGCAAGACCATAGCTGGCCGACGGCACCAGCGCGATATCTTCGCCATCGGCGCCCATAAGCCGCGCGGCGCGATTGCGATACGCCCCAATCTGCGCAAAGAAATCGGCGGGCCGATACGTCCAGGGGCTGGATTTCAATGCCGCACCCGCGCTCACCGCTGCACTGACTGCGACCGGCAGTGGCCCCATATAGGCGCAATTGAGATAATGGACATCGCGCGGGATGGCGAAAGCGTCACGCTGACAAGGCAAACAGGTCATAGCCCGGGTCTATCGACGGCGGGCACGGCTGGCAATTCGCCGCTGCCCGCGCCATAGCAAGAAAATGATTGTCGCATTTGTCGCCATTTTTTGCGCCGGGATTGCCAATTTCGCGATGCACCGCGCCTTCATGGAAAGCGAAGACCCCATGGTCCAGGCGATGATCAGGCCCTTTGTCGCGCGCGTCGGGCCATGGACCAGCTATGGCTTTGAATTCATCCTGCTGTTGGGTGCGTTGATGTTGGCCGAACGCAACTGGTTTGCCGGGCTGTTGCTCTATGGCCTGTACACAATGTTCAACGCCATGGCGTTTAGCTGGATCCGCAATAGGCCGCGCTGAACTTTGCCTCACGCCAAAAAAAGTGCTCAACAATGTTTCGTCATCCCGGACTTGATCCGGGATAACGGGTCATGGGTACGTTATCCCGGATCAAGTCCGGGATGACGATAATGAAGTTCAAGCCGCAGCGTGATACCACCACACGCCATCGCGATCCTCGCGCATGACCCGGCCCTCGACTTCGAGCCGCTTCAAATGCGCCAAGGCCTCACCCGTCGCCAATTCGGCATTGTGATCGGCAATCGGCCGGTTGAACAACAGATGGAAACTGTCGATCGCGCGGAGCGGCTTTTCGGCAATGGCCTCGGCCAGCTTGTAGAGCCGCATCCGGTGTTCGTCGCGCAGCGCATGCAGGCGTATATGCAGCCCCTTGAACGGCTCGCCATGCGCCGGGCACACGACAAGGTCGGCGGGCAATACGCCTAGCAGCTTGTCGATCGACGTCAGCCATTCGCCTAGCGGATCGGCGTCGGGCTCGGTGATGTTGACCGACACGTTGGATGAAATGCGCGGCAAGACTTGGTCGCCCGACACCAGCACGCCATCGGTTTCATTCCATAGGCAGGCATGTTCGGGGCTGTGGCCCGATCCGACAACAACGCGCCAGCGGTGTCGACCCATCTCCAGCACGTCTCCGTCCTTGATGCGGACATAGCTGCGCGGCAGCGGATGGACGACGCGCGAAAAGCGCCCCCAGCCGCGCGCCTTCATGCCATCGAGCACCGCATCGTCCCACCCCGCCGCGCGTTGGATGGCAACGGCTTCGTCGGGCATGGTGTCGCTGGTATCGGATACGATCATCCGTGCGGTCATCAGCTCGCCGCGCGTCATCCAGAGTTTGACGTCGTGCTTTTTGGTCAGCCAACCGGCGAGGCCAATATGGTCGGGATGAAGGTGTGTGCCAATAACGCGGCTGATGCGTTCGCCCGCCAAAGCGCCCGCGTACAGCGCCTTCCATGCGTCCGAACAGTCGCGCAGCATCAGTCCGGTATCGACCACTGCAACGCCATCGGCGTCATCGAGCAACCAGCTGTTGATGTGCCCGAGCGATCCGGGCATCGGAATGCGCGCCCAGCGCAGCGACGGCGCGATACGGATCGCCTCTCCCAATCCCGGCACGGCCTCGCCCCAAGGATAGGTCAGACCAGCGTGGCTGGTCGCGGTGTAGCTGTCATCCTGCGTCAGCGACGCATCGGGCGATAGCGGCGCGGCGGGAATATCGTCTTCGTCGGGCGCGGCACCGCTCACGCTGCGTCGTCGGCCTCGGCTGCTGCGGCTTCAGCGGCGCGCGCCTCTTCGTTGGCGGCGCGTTCGGCGCGCAATTCTTCGAGCAGCGCTTCACGGTCACCGGCCAGGCGATTGTCTTCAACCGGCTTTACGCCGGCCTTCTTAGCGGCGCGCGCGACCAGCGCGTCGAGTTCGCGCTGCGAGCACAGACCCAGCGTCACCGGGTCCTTGGGGACGATGTTGGCGCTGTTCCAGTGGCTGCGCTCGCGGATTGCCGTAATGGTGTTGCGCGTCGTGCCAATCAGCTTGCCAATGGCGCCGTCCGAAATTTCGGGGTGATTCTTCAAAATCCAGGCAATGCCGTCGGGCTTGTCCTGCCGCTTGCTGACCGGCGTGTAGCGCGGGCCGCGCGTGCGGCGGATGGGATCCTGCACCACGGTCATTTTCAGCCGGTATGCGGGGTCCTTTTGACCTTTTTCAATCTCGTCCATCGACAGTTCGTGCGCGCGCACCGGATCGCGCCCGGTATATTTGGTGCCCGCAGTCTCGTCGGCAATTGCCTGCACTTCCAGGATATGGATGCCGCAATATTCGGCAATCTGCTGGAACGTCAGGCCAGTGTTGTCGACCAGCCAGGCAGCGGTCGCGTGCGGCATCAGGGGGAAGGCTTGAGCCATGATGATTCTCCGTTGCGCCGGCTTGCCCGAGCGCCTGAAACAATAAGGGCCGCCCCTCGCGGGACGGCCATTCGACGGAGCATCTAGACTCTAATGGGGCCGCACGCAAGTCAGGCAGGAACCAGCGGCGCAAGTGCGCCCAGAAATTGCTCGGCGCTGGTGCGCCAGCTGAAGGTCGCACCATAAGCGGCGCAGGCGGCCGGATCTTTGGTCAGCGCGGCAGCGATGGCGACGTCCAGTTCATTGTCGAGGGCGCCGGTAGCCGTGGTCACTATATCGCGCGGACCGGTGACCGGATAGGCGGCAACAGGGACGCCGCATGCCATTGCCTCGATCACCACCAGCCCGAAGGTGTCGGTCAGGCTGGGAAAGACGAAAACATCGGCGGCGCGATAGGCCGACGCCAGCGCCTCGCCATGCTGTGCGCCCAGCCAGACAGCGTCGGGAAATCTGGCCGACAATGCCGCACGCGCCGGGCCATCGCCAACGATGACCTTGGTTCCCGGGGCGTTGGTGGCCAGAAAGGCCTCGAGATTCTTCTCCACCGCCACGCGCCCGACATACAGCATCACGGGTCCGGCAAGGTCCACCATGGCCGGGTGACGCACCCCTTCGGGGCGGAACAGCGCCAGATCGACCCCGCGCCCCCAGTGCACGACATGCTCGACGCCATGTTCCGCCAGTTCGGCGCGGATCGATGGCGTCGCGGTCAGCACATTTTGCGCGGGCCGATGGAACCAGCGGATGTAGCGCCAGATCGCACTCGCCGGGATACCCGTGCGCCGCTCAACATAGTCGGGGAATTGCGTGTGATAGGCGGTCGTGAAGGGCACGCCATTGCGCACGCACCAACGCCGTGCCGACAGGCACATCGGCCCTTCGGTGGCGATATGGACGGCATCGGGACCAAAAGCGGCAATGCGTTCGCCCACTGTCCGCGCGCGCGGAAAAGCCAGCCGGATTTCGGGATAGGTGGGGCACGGCCAGTTGCGGTAAAGGTCGGGCGACAGCACCGCTACCTCATGCCCCATCGCCACCAGTTCGCGCCGCACGCTGTCCAGACTGCGCACGACGCCGTTCACTTGCGGGAACCAGGCGTCGGTTGCGATCAGGATGCGCATCAGGCGGCGGCCGGGAAGGCGTGCGGCTCGGGCGCCGCGACGGGGGCGGGCAGCAGCGGCGTCACCTTGGTGCGTTTCGCCACCTCGTCCGCCCAGTGGAGGATTTCCATCGTGCCGTCATGATGTTCAACCAGCGCGGTGCAACCTTCGACCCAGTCGCCATCATTATAGTAAGCAACGCCGCCAATTTCGCGCATTTCGGCGTTGTGGATATGGCCGCACACCACGCCGTCGACGCCGCGCGCTCCTGCCTCGCGCGCCACCACTTCCTCAAAGCGGGTGATGAAGGCGACGGCGTTCTTGACCTTGTGCTTGGCCACCTTTGACAGCGACCAATAGGGCAGGCCCAGCCGCGTGCGGACATTGTTCACGACCACATTGACGCGCATCAGCCAAGTGTAAGCGGCGTCACCAACGAAGGCGAGCCAGCGGTGCGCCAACATCACCGCGTCAAATTCATCGCCGTGCAACACCAGCAGGCGGCGGCCATCGGCGGTCTGGTGGATCGCCTTTTTGCGGATTTTCACTCCGCCGAAATCCATGCCGGTGAACTGGCGGAACATTTCGTCATGATTGCCGGGAATATAGATGACGCGTGTGCCGCGCTTGGCGCGCTTCATGATGCGCCATACGACATCGTTATGCGTGGTCGGCCAGTAAAAGCGCTTTTTCAGGCGCCACCCGTCGATGATGTCGCCGACCAGATACATATGGTCGCAATCGACATGGTCGAGGAAATCCTTGAGCAGCGGGGCGTTGCAACCACGCGTCCCCAGGTGAATGTCGGAAATCCAGACGGTGCGATAATGACGGCGTTGTTTCTCGTTGCTCTTTTCATTGGCCGCCGAAATTCGGCCTACGTGCGCATTCATGCCGCGTCCTTCGCGTTGCCAAGGCTGGAGCTTGCCTTGGACCCCGCCATTGGCGGTCCAATGTGACAATCGGAATCGTAAAGCGATGACAGGGCGGGGACGATGGTGTGACGGTGGGGTTACGAAAACACCAACCTATCCCCCACCCCCGCCCGTCCTGAGCTTGTCGAAGGACTGTCTTTCTCCTTCACCAGTGCCCAGAAAGAACGACCCTTCGACAAGCTCAGGGTAGACGGAATTGGGGGGCGGCGGTCAGTGCCTAAACCGCCAGCACAATCTTGCCCACATGATCCCCCGCCTCCATCCGCGCATGGGCGGCGGCGGCTTCGGCCAGCGGAAAGCTGCGGTCCATCACCGGTTTCAGCCGTCCCTCAATCACATGCGGCCACACATTGGCGTAAATTTCGTCGGCCAGCAGCGCCTTGAATTCATTCTCGCGCGCGCGCAGCGTGGAGCCGGTCAGCGTCAGGCGGCGGCGCATGATGTCAACGATGTTGATCTCGGCCTTCAATCCGCGCTGGAAAGCGATCGACACATGCCGCCCGTCGTCGGCCAGGCAAGCGAGGTTGCGCGGCAGATAATCGCCACCAACCATGTCGAGCACCGCATCAACCCCGCGCCCGCCGGTCAAGTCCGTCACCCGCGCGGCGAAATCTTCGGTGGAATAATCGATCGCTACGTCCGCACCCAGTGCCAGCGCGGCGGCGCATTTGTCCGCGCTGCCGCACGTCACAAAGACCTTGATATCGAATAGCTTGCACAGCGATATGGCCATCGTTCCGATGCCGCTGGTGCCGCCATGCACCAGCACGCTCTCGCCCTCTTTCACGAACGCGCGCTCGAACAGATTGTGCCACACGGTGAACAAGGTTTCGGGCAGTGCCGCCCCTTCGGCCAGGCTCAGCGCCTCGGGCAGCGGCAAACAGCTCCCTGCCGGCGCAAGGCAATATTCGGCATAGCCGCCGCCCGATACCAGCGCGCAGGTCCGCGCACCCAGCAACGCGCTGTTGACGCCGTCGCCCAGTGCGACAATCTCGCCCGCAATCTCCAGCCCCGGCAAATCGCTGGCGCCCGGCGGGGGCGGATACACGCCGATGCGTTGCAGCACATCGGGTCGGTTAACGCCCGCCGCGCCAACACGGATCAGCACTTCGCCCGGTCCCGGCTGCGGCAAGGGTCGGGTGACGGGTTGCAGCACATCGGGCCCGCCGGGCGCGCTGATGGCGATAGCGGTCATCGTTGCTGGCAAGTCGGTCACGAAGGCATTCTCCCCCCAGAAAGCGCGCCCTTATTGACAGGCGCGGCGGTGCGGTCAACACTTCGCCCGCGATGGACGACGAAGACCTACCCCGCCGCCGCAGCGACGAGCTGACCGCGCTGACCAAACAGGCGCTGGGTCCGTTGTCGGTCGATGAACTGGGCGACCGGATCGCGGTGCTCGAGGCGGAAATCGCACGGACAAAGGCGCATATGGCGGCGGCGAGTGCGTTCAAGACGGACGCCGAGGCGTTGTTTAAGAAGGGGTAGCCTCCCGCTCTTCGTCGTCCCGGACTTGATCCGGGACAACGCGCCTCGGGTGCGGCTTGTTATCCCGGATCAAGCCCGGGATGACGAGGGGTTGGGGCCACTACCCCCTCCCACCCCAAAAAGTTAACGGCGATCCATCGCTTTCCTCTTGCAGCTTGATGACAGCGGGGCCACCTTATCGCTTGCGGGTCCGCCCTCTCCCCTTCGCGGATGCCGCCGAGGAGACTTCGCATGCCGTCTTTTTCCGATGCCTTGGAAAAAACCCTCCACAACGCGCTCAAGGCCGCGTCGGACCGCAGCCATGAATATGCGACGCTGGAGCATCTCCTTTTCGCGCTGGTCGATGACGAGCATGCTGCCGAGGTGATGCGCGCGTGCGGTGTGGACCTGGGCGACCTCCAGTCGGCGGTGGTGCATTATCTCGACACCGAACTCGACAGTCTGAAGGTCGAGGGGCACAGCGACCCCTCCCCCACCAGCGGTTTCCAGCGCGTCGTCCAGCGCGCTATCCTCCACGTCCAATCCTCGGGCAAGGACGAGGTGACGGGCGCCAACGTCCTCGTCGCGCTGTTTTCCGAACGCGAAAGCTATGCCGTCTATTTCCTGCAGCAGCAGGACATGAGCCGCCTCGACGCGGTGTCCTATCTGTCACACGGCGTCGGCAAGGGCAGCGGCAAGCCCGCCGCCGAACCCGAGCCCGAAGCCAAGGAAGCCGGCCCCAAGGAAAAAGGCGAGGGCAAGAATAAGAAGGAAAGCGCGCTCGACCAGTTCACCGTCAACCTCAACGAGAAAGCCAAGGGCGGCAAGGTCGACCCGCTGATCGGCCGCGGGGCCGAGGTTGATCGCACCATCCAGATCCTGTGCCGCCGCAGCAAGAACAACCCGCTTTATGTCGGCGACCCCGGTGTCGGCAAAACTGCGATTGCCGAAGGGCTGGCGCGCAAGATTATCGAGGGCGACGTGCCCGACGTGTTGCTGCCCGCGGTCATCTACAGCCTCGACATGGGCGCGCTGCTCGCGGGCACGCGCTATCGCGGCGATTTTGAGGAGCGGCTGAAGCAGGTCGTGACCGAACTCGAAGCCATGCCCGACGCCATCCTGTTCATCGACGAAATTCACACCGTGATCGGCGCAGGCGCCACGTCGGGCGGCGCGATGGATGCGTCCAACCTGCTCAAACCCGCGCTCAGCGGCGGTTCGATCCGCTGCATCGGCTCGACCACCTACAAAGAGTTCCGCAACCATTTCGAAAAGGACCGGGCGTTGCTCCGACGCTTCCAGAAAATCGACGTGGTCGAACCCAGCCTGGAGGATACCAAGAAAATCCTCGCCGGGCTGCGCGAGGCGTTTGAGAGCCATCACAAGGTCAAATATACCCCCGATGCGATCAAGGCGGCGGTCGAGCTGTCGGCGCGTTACATCAACGACCGCAAGCTGCCCGACAAAGCCATCGACGTGATCGACGAGGTTGGCGCGATGCAGATGCTGGTGCCGCCTTCGAAGCGCAAAAAGACGATTACGGCGAAGGATATCGAAGCCGTCATCGCCACCATGGCGCGCATCCCGGCCAAATCGGTGTCGACCGACGACAAGCGCGTGCTTGAAAATATCGAGACCGATTTGAAACGCGTCGTGTTCGGCCAAAATACCGCGATCGAGATTTTGTCGAGCGCGATCAAGCTGTCGCGCGCCGGCCTGCGCGATCCCGAAAAGCCCATCGGCAATTATCTCTTTTCGGGCCCCACCGGCGTCGGCAAGACCGAGGTGGCGAAACAGCTCGCCCACCTGCTCGGCATCCCGCTCGAACGCTTTGACATGTCCGAATATATGGAACGCCATTCGGTCAGCCGCCTGATTGGCGCGCCGCCGGGCTATGTCGGCTATGACCAGGGCGGCCTCTTGACCGATGCGGTCGACAAAAACCCGCATTGCGTGCTGCTGCTCGACGAAATTGAAAAGGCGCACCCCGACCTGTTCAACATTCTGCTGCAGGTGATGGACAATGGCCGCCTGACCGATCACCACGGCAAGACGGTCGATTTCCGCAACGTCATCCTGATCATGACGACCAACGCGGGCGCGTCGGACATGGCGCGCGAGAGCATCGGTTTCGGTAATTCCACGCGTGAGGATGTGCAGGAAGAGGCGGTGAAACGCATGTTCACTCCCGAATTCCGCAATCGCCTCGATGCCATCGTGCCCTTCGGCTATCTGCCGCCCGAGGTCGTCGCGCGCGTGGTCGACAAGTTCATCCTGCAACTCGAACTGCAACTGGCCGACCGCAACGTCCACATCCAGCTCGACGACGAAGCCCGGGCATGGCTGACGTCAAAGGGTTACGACAAACTCTATGGCGCGCGCCCGATGGGCCGCCTGATCCAGGAAAAGATCAAACAGCCGCTCGCCGAAGAACTGCTGTTCGGCAAACTCGTCCACGGCGGCGAGGTGAAGGTGAAACTGAAGACCGGCGAGGATGCCAAGGTGGGCAATCCGCTGTCGTTCGAAATCGTCCCCGCCCCGCCCAAAGCGAGCAAGGGCAAGGCGAAGGGTGCGAAGGTGGAGAAAGGGGCGGAGTGAGGTTCAAGAGGGGACACGGTATTCCGTGTCCCCTGAGGTTACGGTGACACCTAGGTTACGGTGACACCTCACTTAACCCCCAAACCCCATCACGTACGCTCGGACGGGGACACGCAATAGCATGTCCCCGGGTGTTGCATGGGCTTGGCGTCCTTCGCGTAAAATCAGCCATCGCAATGCCATTTCAAAATCCTCCCCGGAACGGGGAGGTGCCCCGAAGGGGCGGAAGGGTCGCTGGCGGCCTGACGCCATGCCGCGCCACTGCACGCGCCCTCACCCGTCCCCTCCGTCAGTCCTTCGGACTGCCACCTCCCCGTTCCGGGGAGGATCCACGTCAACCTCGTCATTGCGAGCGCAGCGAAGCAATCCAGTGTTGCGCACCCCGCTCTGGATTGCTTCACTACGCTGGCAATGACGAACGGGTTGCATAACGCGCTGGCTTCCGTTATAACCCCCGTATGAACACGCCGCTCAAGATCACCAAGGTCGGCAACAGCGCCGCGGTCATCCTGCCCAAGGAGCTGCTTGCGCGGTTGCGTGTGTCTCTGGGCGATACGCTCTATGTCACCGAAGCGCCTGACGGTATCCGGCTGACCGCCGCCGATCCCGATTTTGCGGCGAAGATGGCGCTGGCCGAGGAGATTATGCGCGAGGATCGTGACATCCTGCGCGTGCTCGCCCAATGAGCGACAAACGCCGCGAGCCGCTGTGGCTCGCGCTGGATATCGCGCTTGCCATTCATGACCGACAGCTGGCTGAACATGGCGGCCTGTCGGGCGTGCGCGATCAGGGGATGCTCGAATCGGCGCTCGCGCGCCCTGTCAATCAATGGGCCTATGGCGAGGATGATCTGGCCTGCCTCGCCGCCGCCTATGCCTATGGCATTGCGCGCAGCCATCCGTTCGGCGACGGCAACAAGCGCACCGCTTGGGTGCTGGCGCGCCTGTTCTTGAAAGCTAACGGCATCGAAATCCGCTTCGCGCCGCAGGATGCCATCGATACTGTCCTTGCACTGGCCGCGGGAACGCTGACCGAGGATCAATTGGCCGATTGGTTCCGCAAACGCACCGTCGCAGGCTAGTTCCAAAGATTCCGCTGTCCTACACGCCCGCGCCCTGTCATCCTCCGCGCTCGGCTCTTTGCAATCGTCAATTCCGTCCGCGCGACGTAACCCCGAACCGATCTTCACAAAAGATACAAAGGATACAGTTTGACTGAATCTGGCGGTATCTTTTGTATCTTTAGCGCCGCGCCATGCGCAGGCGATCATGTGCAATCGCGAGCGAAGTTCCGCAGTTTTCCGGGCTTTTCCGCGTCCTGTTCCCCGGCGAAAGCCGGGGTCCAGTTTCAACAGTACTGACATAGCACAAAGACGCATTGGACCCTGGCTTTCGCCGGGGAACATAATGGATGTCAAAGCATCGCGATGTTTCCTGGTTTCAAGGAAATTTCAGCACCACGGCTGCCGCCCGCTGCCATACCAGCGCGCCAGACCTTCATCGACCAGCACGCCGCCAAGGCTCTCGCCACCACGCGTCACGGTGCGCAGCGCGCGGCCATAATTATCAGAATTACGGTCGATATATTCGAGCGTGAAGGGACCGGCGTTCAGCAGGTCCTGCAACCGCTCGGTCGCCGCCGCGCCCAGCCGCGCTTCTTCGGCGCAGCGCGGCGGGTGCGTTTCGGGAGTGTCGATGTCGGCGATGCGGATTTTCTGGCCCTGAAACCAGAAAGTATCGCCGTCGACAACGCAGTTGGTCCCGCCGCCGCTGTGGCATAGCCCAAAGCGCGCTTGCAATCGGTCGCCTGCGGCCCGCCACCCATTCGCGGCGCTTTCGGCATAGGAAGCGGCGGGCTCGACCGCATTGGCACCCCATGGAACGGGCAATCCCGCCTGAAAATAGACGAGCGCAGCGACGAAGCCCCCCAGCCCCACGAACCGGACATCGGCGAGTGCGGCGCGGGCGCTGCGTTGCCACCCGCGCCGACGCTTGCTGCGCCGATAGCTATCGATGCTGGTCCAGTTGGCCATGCCCGCATCATGCCGCATCGGGCTTACCCAAATCCTAAACCATCGGTGCCGCATTGGCATGGAAATGCGGGTGGACTGCGCCGGGATGGTGCCACCCTGACGGGTATCTGCTCTCTTCGTCCTTCCTGCGAAGGCGGGAGGGATGACTTGGTGGAACGCAGTTGCCGTGTCGGTCCGCTTTTGCGTGACCCGGCCGCCAGCCTTGGTTAGGACAAGTCAGCCAAGCAAAAGCAAGGAGCCGCAACTCGTGTCCGCGTCCAATCCCGCCCACCCCCGTTCAGCACTGCGCGAATTTCTCGAAAGCGAAAGTGCGGGCGGATTGTTGCTGATGGGTGCAGCGGCGCTTGCCATGTTGATTGCCAATTCGCCGTTGGGCGAGATGTATCACCACGCGATGCACGCGGTCACGGGGCCGACCCTCACCCCCAAACTCGGGCCGATGACGGTGCATCTGTGGATCAACGACGGGTTAATGGCGGTGTTCTTCCTGCTCGTAGGCCTCGAGATCAAGCGCGAGTTTGTCGACGGCCGCCTCGCCACCTGGAATCAGCGCCGCCTGCCCATGATAGCGGCAGCGGCCGGGATGGCGGTGCCAGCGCTCATCTATCTGGCGATCGCCGGCAGCACGCCGGGGCTGGCCAATGGCTGGGCAATCCCGGCGGCGACCGACATTGCCTTTGCCATCGGTGTGCTCGCGCTGCTCGGCCCGCGCGCACCGACCTCGCTGAAACTGTTCCTCGTCACCGTTGCTATTGTTGATGATATGGGCGCGGTGGTGATCATCGCGCTGTTTTACACCGCCAGCATCGATTTCACTGCGTTGGTAGCAGCGGGAATCATCTTTGCCGTGATGCTTGGACTAGGGCGCATGGGGGTGAAACGGCTGACGCTGTTTCTGGTGCTCGCCGCCATGCTGTGGTTTGCAATGCTGCTGTCCGGCGTCCACGCCACCATCGCCGGCGTGCTCGCGGCAATGACGATCCCGATCGAAAAGACGCCCGGCACTCCCGACAGCGCAACCTCGCCGCTCCACCGGCTGGAACATGCGCTACATCCATGGGTGGCGTTCGCGATTGTACCGCTGTTTGGCTTTGCCAATGCCGGGGTGAACATCACCGGCATGACCGTGGCACAGCTGTTCGCGCCAATGCCGCTGGGCATTGCATTGGGGCTGTTTCTGGGCAAACAGCTGGGCATATTCGCGGCGGTCTGGCTGGCGGTGAAGGCTGGTTTTGGCGCCAAACTGCGCGGCGCGACGTGGGTGCAGATTTACGGCGTGGCGACGCTGTGCGGCATCGGCTTTACGATGAGCCTGTTCATCGGCGGCCTTGCCTTCACGGATCCATTGTTGGTCGAAGAAGCGAAGATTGGCACGCTGATGGGCTCCTTCGCGTCGGGCATCATGGGCTATCTGATCCTGCGCCTGTGCGCGCTCCACCCCGGTCATGCGCGTGAGGAAGCGGCGAAGGCGGCCGAGATCGATGCCGACGGCGATGTGGCGAGTTTGGAAGAGAGGGCTAGGGCATGAAGCCATTGGCAACGGCTGCAGCGGCATTGTTATTGACGGGCTGCGCAGTGGGCGCGCAGGCACAGGAGATCGTCGCCACCAAGCCGCCCCTTTCGTCAGTCTCGGTGGATGACCTGCTGAATCAGCTCGCGCGCGATTATGTGGCGCTCAGCCTTGAAATCGGCACGCACGAAGACGGCTACATCGATGCCTATTACGGCCCGCCCGAAATCCGCGCCCTCGCCGAAAAAGCTCCTCGCGACAAGGCGGCTCTTCGCGCCGAAATTGTCAACATGCGCGGCTTGCTAAACCTGCTCAACGGAAGGATGCCCGGCATCGACGCACGCCGCATCGCTTTCCTCGACAAGCAGCTCATCGCCGCCGACACGCGCCTCGCCATGATGATGGGCGAAAAGTTCAAATTCGCCGATGAGGCCGAGCGCTTGTTCGGCGTCCGCCCCCAACTCAAGCCGCTTAGCGTCTATGACGCGGGGCTGGCCGAGATTGCCAAGCTACTCCCCGGCGACGGCCCACTGGCGGCGCGCGTCGATGCGTATCTCGACCGCTTTACCATCCCCAAGGAAAAGCTGCTGCCGGTGTTCAATGCCAGCATTGCATCGTGCCGCGCCCGCACCGAAAAGCACATCGGCATGCCGCCGGGAGAGAATTTCAAGCTGGAGTTCGTCACCGGCAAATCGTGGAGCGGATACAACTACTACCAAGGCAATTACCAAAGCCTGATCCAGATCAACACCGACTTTCCGATCCGCCTGTCCCGCGCGGTCGATCTGGGGTGTCACGAGGGTTACCCCGGCCACCATGCGCTCAACTTCCTGCTCGAACAGCGGCTGACGCGCGAGCGCGGGTGGATCGAATTTAGCGTCTATCCGCTCTACAGCCCCCAAAGCCTGATCGCCGAGGGCACCGCCAATTACGGCATCGAAATGGCCTTCCCGGGCGGCGACAAGGCGGCCTATGAACGCGATGTCCTGATGCCATTGGCCGGCATCGCGCGCCCAGCCGACGACAAATACTGGCACCTAACCGACGCGATCAAGGCGGTGTCGGGCGCGCGGTTGACCATCGCGCAAATGTATCTCGACGGCGAGATTGACCGCGCGAAGGCGATCGAGCTGTCGCAGCAATATCTGCTGATGTCGCCGGCGCGCGCCGAACAGTCGGTCAAATTCACCGAAACCTATCGCAGCTATGTCATCAACTATGGCTTGGGCGAGGCGATGGTGAAGGCCGATGTCGAGCGCGAAGTTGGTGAGGCCGCACGGTGGAAACGTTTCGAGGCGCTGATAAGCGAGCCGACTTTGCCAGGGGATTTGCGTCGGTAAAGCCCGCTATCCTCTTCCCCGCCTGCCCTGAGCTTGTCGAAGGGCTGTCCCTTCTTTGGGAATGGGGAAAGAAAGAGCGGTGCTTCGACAAGCTCAGCACAGACGGGAGTTGGAAACAGCTACTCCGCGGCAATCGCAAATTCGACGCGTTGCGGGCCGCGGATGACAGTGCCAGGAAACACTCCCTGGCACACGCCATCGCGGAACGTCACCTGCCCCGACTTGACCGTCGCGACATAGCCATCGGCGCGCTGCAACAGGCGCTTACCGCCGGCGGGCAAGTCGAACGCCAGCCATGGCTTGCCGAGTTTCAGCTTGTCCATGTCGATCACGTTCAAGTCGGCGAGATAGCCCGGCGCAACCAGCCCGCGATCCTCTAACCCATAGAGCAGCGCGGTATCGCGGCATTGGCGCTTGACCGCTTCTTCGAGCGCAATACGGCCGCCGCGCTTACGGTCGCGCACCCAGTGCTGAAGCATGAAGGTGGGACTGGCGGCGTCGCAAATTGTGCCGCAATGCGCGCCGCCATCGGACAGGCTGTTCACCGTATCGCCGCTGCGCTGCAAAGCTTCGAGGAAATCCAGATTGCCATCGGCATAGTTGAGGATGGGCAAATAAATGAACCCCCGCCCATCGTCGCGGCATAGCAGGTCGTAAGCATATTCCTCGCCCGACACGCCGGCTGCTTCGGCGCGCGCGAGGATGCTTTCTTCTGCCGTCGGTTCATAGTCGAAGTCGGGGTCCATTTCATATTGCATGCCCCAGCCGCCCGCGACGACCATGACGAGGCCGATGATGTCGGGGTTGACCTCGCTCATGTCATTGCTTTCGGACAAGAGCTGCGCCTTGAAGGCGGGGTCGAGCAACTTCGCCTTTTGCTGCTCCCACGGCAGTTCGGCGATGGCGACATAGCTGGGGCGAAAGCGGAAGGGGTGGACGGTGCCCTGCCACGCCATGACGATGCCGTTGCCGCGCAGCGCGATCTGCGCGACGATATTGGCACCATTATCGTTCTCTGCGCGCATCGCGGCGATCTGCTCGTCGAGCGGCATTTCCTTGGCGATGCTTTGCAGCGCGGCATAGGTGCAGGGCAGCCCGGTTTCGCGGCTCAATGCGCCCATCCAGCCAAATTCGTCCCATTCGCGACGCATGTCGCTGGCCATTTCGAACACGCCATGTCCTACACGCCCCATGGCGCGGCCGATGGCGATCAGCTCTTCCTTGGTCGCGGTGGTACCGGGCACCACCTCGCCATCGACAGAGCGGTGGAGCACGGTGCGGCTGGTCGAAAAGCCGAGCGCGCCCGCACGCACTCCGTCTTCAACGATGGCCGCCATAGCCGCGATATCGTCGTCGGTCGGGATTGCGCCGGGCTGTTCGCGGTCGCCGAGCACATAGGCGCGCACCGCGCCGTGCGGGACATGCGTGCCGACATCGATGGTGCGCGGCAGTTTTTCCAGCGCATCGAGATATTGGGGGAAGGTTTCCCAATCCCACGTCATCCCTTCGGCAAGCGCGGTGCCCGGGATATCTTCCACCCCTTCCATCAGGCCGATCAGCCAATCGTGGCGGTCGGGTCGCGCAGGCGCAAAGCCGACGCCACAATTGCCCATGACGACAGTGGTGACGCCGTGCCACGATGACGGTGCCATTTCCTGATCCCACGTCGCCTGGCCGTCATAATGGGTGTGGATATCCACAAAGCCGGGGGTAACGATCTTGCCACTGGCGTCGATTTCCTCGCGCCCTGGCCCCAGATTGTCGCCAACCGCGATAATGCGGTCGCCGTTGGCCGCGACATCAGCGCGGCGCGGCGCGGCACCGCTGCCATCGACGACCATGCCGCCGCGAATGACCAGATCATACATTGTCCGACTCCCGCTGTTTTGGTTTTGATACGAAACCTAACATAGCGATGCTGCTTGGCAAGCCTCAGGCCGCCAGCGGCTCCAATCGGAACCCGTCATAGCCCGCCGCGACCACCGCGTCGCACGTCTCGACATAGGCAGGGAAGCCGCCCACATAAGGGAGGAAAACGCGCGGTTTGCCCGGCACATTGGCGCCCATGTACCAGCTGTTAGCGAGCGGATAGAGAGTAGTGTCGGCAACTTCGGCAACATGCGCCACCCACGCGGCTTCAGCCGCCTCGGTCGTTTCGATGGTGGCGAGCTGGCGCTGCTGCAAATGGCCAATAGCCGCCGCAATCCAGTCAACATGCTGTTCGATCGACATCACCATATTGGTGAGCACCGACGGGCTGCCGGGACCAGTAATCGTGAAGAAATTGGGGAAGCCGGCGACCATCAGCCCCAAATTGGTCACCGGACCGTCGGCCCATTTTTCCGCCAGCGTCATCCCGCCGCGCCCGGTGATGGCAATCTTGCCCAGCGTGCCCGTCATGGCGTCAAAGCCCAGCGCGAAAATGATGGCATCGCACGGGTGCTCACCCGCGCTGGTGCGGATGCCGGTGGGGGTGATGCGCACAATCGGCGTTTCGCTGATATCGACCAGCGTCACATTGTCGCGATTATAGACCTGGTAATAGCCGGTATCGACACACAATCGCTTGGTGCCGAAGGGATAGCTTTTGGGCGTCAGCTTGTCTGCGACGACCGGGTCCTGCACCACCTCGGCAATCTTGCCCGCGACCCAATCGGCAATGACCTTATTGGCGGCGAGATCGACGCCAACATCGGCGTACGGCCCCCCAACGCGAAAGCCGCCGTCGCGCCAGCGTCGTTCACACTCCGCGGCGCGTTCCTCCGCCGTTGCCTCCAGCGCCAGCGCCTCGGTCGGGTCATTCCAAAAGGCGAGCGGCTCGGCCCTGGCGCGCGCGCGATAGGCGGCGCGGTCGGCATCCCAGGCTGTCTGTTCGGCCTCGCTGAGCGGCCGGTTGTGGGCGGGGACACTGTAATTGGGCGTCCGCTGGAAGACCGTCAGATGTGCGCATTCGGGCGCGATGGTGGTGATGGTCTGGATCGCAGACGAGCCTGTGCCGATGATGGCGACGCGCTGACCGGCGAAATCGACGCCGCGCGCGGGATAGTCGAAGGTCGAGTAGATCGCGCCCGCGAAATCCTCCTTGCCAGCGAAGTCGATGGGCTTTGGTTCGGACAGGCAACCTGTCGCCATGATGCAATAGCGCGCACGATACTCGTCGCCTGCGTCGGTAGTGACGGTCCAGCCAGCTGCGACTTCGTCAAAGCGGGCGGCGACGACGCGCGTTTCGAACTGGATATCGCGGCGTAGGTCATAGCGGTCGGCGACATGGTTGAGGTAGCGCAGCAATTCGGGCTGCGCGGCATAGCGTTCACTCCACCGCCATTCGCGCTCCAACTCAGGGTCAAAGCTATAGCCATAATCGCGGCTTTCGATATCGACGCGGGCACCGGGGTAGCGGTTCCAATACCAGGTGCCGCCGACCCCCGCCCCCGCCTCGATCACCCGCGCGTTAAGGCCCATGCCGCGCAATTTGTGCAGCATATACATGCCGGCAAAGCCCGCGCCGACGATGATGGCGTCGAAATCCGTGTTGGCCATGGCCGATCTCCCCTCTCCCGCGCCAAAGCTATCACTGCATGGTCAATTATCCCAGCGTGCCTTTGCGTGGTCCCAGATAGCCGAACAAATAGGCCGCCACTTTGCGCATCTGAATTTCTTCTGCGCCTTCGGTGATGCGATAGCGGCGATGGTGGCGATAGATATGCTCGAACGGTTTGTGGCGCGAGTAGCCGATGCCGCCATGCACCTGCATCGCGCGGTCGGCGGCTTCACAGCACAGGCGGTTTGCCCAGTAATTGCACATGCTGACCTTATCGGAGATGGCGTGCTCAATTTCCTTGTGCGGCATGTTATCCATTTCCCAGGCCGTCTTGCGGATCAGCAGGCGCAGCATTTCGGCCTGCGTCGCAAGCTCGACGAGCGGGAACTGGATTGCCTGATTCTTGGCGAGCGCTTCGCCAAAGGGTTTGCGCGCGCGGGCGTAACGGACGCTTTCTTCGATGCAATAGACGGCGGCGCCCAGCGATGAAGCGGCCTGGCGGATGCGGTTCTGGTGGACGAAACTTTGCGCGATCGATAGGCCGCCGCCCACCGGGCCGAGCCGGGCGCTGTCGGGCACCCAGACATCGGTGAAAGACAGGCGCGGGTGATCGGTGGGCATATTAAAGGTCCACAGATATTCTTCAATCACCAGCCCCGGCGACGGATTGGGCACCAGCAGACAGGTGATGCCGCGCGCCTCGCCATCATTGCCGTCGGTGCGGCAAAAAGTCGCACAGTGGGTGGCGACGTGCATACCGGTGATCCACATCTTGCTGCCATTGATACGCCAGCCGTCGACGCCATCGCGGCTCTCGCGCACCGCGCGGGTTTCCATATGCGTCGCGTCGCTACCATGATCAGGTTCAGTGAGGCCAAAGGCGGTGATGCGTGTCCGGGCAAAGCCGCCGAGGATAAACTCCTGCTTCTGCTCTTCGCTGGTCGCGAACTGTTCGAACATTTCGACGAAGGGAAAATTGCCGACGATGCTGTGTTCGTTCTGCAGGTCATTGTGCAGACCTAGCCCCTTGGCGGCGAGATGTTCGCGGATCACCGCCATCCACAGGTTCGACCCGTCTTTCCCGCCATATTTTTTGGGGGCCGAAAAGCGCCAATGCCCCGCCGCATCGGCGCGCTTGCCCGCTTCACGCAGCAATGCTTCCCATTCATGGCGCGGCAGCCCGTGATTGTCCCAATCGGTGCGCGCATGTTCGCGGCGGTGGTCGAAGAAGCGGATGTTGTCGTCCGCCGCAACCAGCGGGTCGATTTCGCGTTCGATAAAGGCGTCAAGCTCGACGAGATAGGCTGCAAGGTCGGCGGCTACGGCGAAATCCATGAACTATCCTTCCGCTGCAATCTTGCTGAGCGCTCGCTCGAAAGCCTCCGGGGGATGCCCGCCCGAAATCACATATTTGCCGTTGATAATGAAGGTCGGCACTGCCTGAACACCTTCGCGCCGCCAGTAATTTTCCTCGGCACGAACTTCGCTAGTATAACGGTCCGAGGTAAGGATAGCGGCAGCTTCGATGGGGTCTAGCCCGGCGGCAAAGGCAGCTTCGGCGAGCACCCTGTGGTCACCCATATCGCGCCCTTCGGTAAAATGCGCCGTGAACAGTGCCATTTTGAGTTCGCGCTGCTTGCCCAGTTCGCCTGCCCAGTGGAGCAGGCGGTGGCAGTCAAGAGTATTCCAGATGCGGCTGTCTGGGCCGCTGTTCATCGCAAAGCCGACCTCCGCCGACCGGCGTTTGATCTCGTCGCGGATTGCAATACCCTCGCCCGGCGGACGGCCATATTTTTTGGCGATATGCTCGCCGACGTTCTCGCCATCGCGCGGCATGTCGGGGTTAAGTTCGAAGGGATGGAGGGTGACGTCGGCAGTGATCCCGCCCAAACGCTCAAGCGCGGTTTCCAAGCTGCGGATGCCGATGACGCACCAGGGGCAGACGACGTCTGAGACAATGGCAATGTTGAGTTTGGTCATTCGGGCGCTCCCCATTTTTCGCGCGCTTGCGCCAGCGCGGGATATTTGGGCATATCGCCGGCCAGCTTGTCGAGGCAAGTCCGCCGCAGCCGCGCAAGCAGGCCCGGCTCGCAAAGCGTCACCTCGCCGGTGAGCAGCGCGTCGGCCAACGATTTGTCGGCATAGTCCACCGGCCGTTCAAGAGCGCGCGCGGTGATGCCCAGCGCGTTCATTGCGACCGCGACCATGAATTTGTCGCGTCCCTGCACGCCGGGCTTGATGTCGCTGGCCAACCATTCACGCACGGCGGTGACAAGTTCGGCAGACGTTGGTTCGCCGCTGCGGAGGGGGATGGATGGTGCGGGCGGGGGTATGGGGCAGCTACGCTCAGTCTCAGGCGCTTCTTCCTCTAGCAGCAGCAGCAGGTCGAGTTCCTGCTCGGCGGTGCGCCGGGCGACGACAACGCGCTCCAGGCTGCGGTCGGCACCGCTGCGCCATGCCGCGCCCATGCCAAGGCAGCCCATTGCCCACCACAGGGTGCGATATACGAGCCAGAAGCGGAAGCGCGCGGGGTCAACTTGGCCGCCGCCGGCCGCCCGATAAGCGCCGAAAAACGCCTCCAGCGATCCAAGCCCGAAAGCCGGCAAATCCGGTCTGCCAAAGCGCCAGACCGTCATGCAACCATAGGCGAGGTCTTCGTGGAGGTCACCGCGATGCGCCAGTTCCCAGTCGAGCACGGCGGTCAAGCGGCCGTTATCGACCAACAAATTGCCCATGCGAAAATCGCCGTGCACCATCACCAACGGGTCGGCGGGCGAAGGCAAATGGTCCTCGCACCATTTGATCGCCAGTGCGATAATCGGCCTGTCACCGCCATAATCGGCGAAGCGGGCTTTAAGGTCAGCGAGCGCAGCAGCAACGTCCATGACTGGGATAGCAGCGGGCACTTGTGCTGCTGGCAACGCATGGATTTGCGCCAACGCCTCCGCTGTTTCCGTGAGCAATGTTGGCGACGGCGCCGCTAGGATTGTGGCGGGATTGGCGTCGCCTGCCACGCGCCGCATCACATAGCCGCTCCCTAATCCATCGCCAGCCCCCAGCACCGCCACGACTTCGGGCGCGCGCACCCCGGCGCGGTGCGCGGCGTTAACCAATGCAGCTTCAGCAGCATGATCATAAGGGCGGTCGGCGACATAATCGGCGCTGGGCGCGCGGCGCAGCACATAGCCGCTCTGTTCAACTGGATCACCCCAGTCGAAAGCCCAGCTTTCCATGCTTGCTCCGCCCGACAGGCGTGCCATCCCGGACAATGCACCATTGCCGACCGCACGGGTCATCACAATGGCTAGCTGTTCAGCAATCTCCGTCCCCATGTGCGCCATCGTGGGACGCGATGCGGGCCATGGCAAGCCCCGCCCTAGGCGCGCTGCACAGTTACTGACTGCGCGATCATCTGTGCCGAGCCAAAAATGGTCATGAAACCCACATCGGTGGCATCGCGGCCAACGGCAATACGCACCAGATGGGTTTCTGGGACCAGTCGTGTCGGATCAATCAAGTGCCAACTGCCGCCCAGATACACTTCAACCACCGCATGGAAATCAGGTGGATCGAGATCCAACGCATAGGCCGATACCATACGCGCGGGAACATCGGCAGCGCGGCATAGCGCGATCAGCAGATGCGCATAGTCGCGACATACGCCCTGGCGCGAAAGGAACGTATCAGCCGCGCTGGTCGATATGTCGGAACTGCCCGGTACATAGTCGAGCTCGGCATGCACCCATGCCGCCATATCAAGCACCTGTTGCCCCTTGGTTGCCGCTTGAAACCGCGTCGCCACAAAGTTGGCAAAGCGATCAGACGGGCAATAGCGGCTGGGCATCAAGTAAGAGATATAGGCTGGCGGAAGTTGATTGTGCGCAACAACGTCAAGCGTAGCGATCGCTATCGGAGCCCGCGCAATGGTTGCGGTTGCTACATAATTGATCGCGATTCGTCCCTCGGCGTGCAGCCAGGTACGCCGTCCTAGCCCGTCCATCCCCTCAATAGTGGTGAGCGGGCCGCTGCCCTTAACGCGCAGCAAGTCATGCTCGAGTTGCTGATCAGGCATGGGAATCGCCTCTATCGCCAACAGCACATCGGCTGGTTGGTCCAACTGATAGTCGAGCGTGGCGGTGATCGATACTTTGGTTGGGGCGTTCGGCATTCGCCGCCCATCGGGCAACAGCGTGGGAGGCGCAAGCAGGGTTTACGGACGGCGCAATCTTTCCTGCGATATCCGGTCATGGCGCTTTGCCGCAAAATGGAGCAGCAGGAGAATAGGAGCTGCCAGCGCGACCCAGTTCCAATCGATCATGCTGTCGAGCCCCCCATCGATATGCATACCGAAATAGGCCAAGACCAGAAAAAATCCGACGGCATACTGGCCTAGCAGATAATAATTGCGCGGGATGCGCGCCTTGGCCGGATCAATCGCCAGCGGCGCGCGCCCGGCGACTGCGGCCTCCAGTTCGTCACGCTGTCGGCGCCACTGGGCGAAATAATCATGTACCTCTATCCCAATGAGTCCGCCTTCGATCAATATGCCAGCGACGATGATACCGACCTTTTTGCCATAGCCCTCAATCCCCAATGCGCTGAACAGGAGCGGCCCCAAAATGGCGGTTCCAATTATCACAGCGGCGGTAATCCATACATTCCGCGGCAGGTCCGCCAGCATCGCCTCGATCCGCTCATGGGCGGCAGCACGCCATGCCTCCAGCTCGTCGTCGCCAACACGGCGCGGCCGGCCGGCGCGGTCGATATAGGCGGTGCCCATCGGTGTTTCCACAAACCATCGGGCAAAGCGCGCGCGCTCAGTTGTGCGCAAGGCATCAACCTGCTTTGCGTTCACAAACTGCATCATCAGGCCGCGCGGGCCGCTGCGTGATACAGCGGCGCGATTTCCAGCCGGTCGCGACCTTTAGCTTTTGCTTCATAAAGCGCCTTGTCGGCAGCACGATAGAGCGCCAGCCATTCGCCCTCACTGCCGCCCAGCCACCCGGTTGCCGCGCCCATCGACACGGTGATACGCTGGCCGCCTGCGGGAGGAAGCGCCCGCACCTGATCGAGCAGCCCGGTATGATAACGGCGATCATCGGCGTCACTGGGATAGATAAGTGCAAATTCCTCGCCGCCGATGCGCGCGGCCAGCGCGTCGCGGCGACGGCCCGCCTCGATCATCTCGGCAATGCGGCACAACACCTGATCGCCCGCGCTATGCCCGATGCTGTCGTTGATGCGCTTGAAGTGATCGACGTCAATCAGCACCAACCGATACATCCCCGCCTTTTCCGGCGGAGGGCAGACGGTGCGCATCAGAGCACGGCGATTGCTCAGACCTGTTAGCTCATCGGTATCGGCCTGATGTCGGGCTTCGGCGACGTCGGCGCGCGCCGAATCACGCTGCGCCTGCACTTGCCGGACACGGTGCGCGATGATCATCGACGACAGCAAAGCTTCGGCGCTCATCGCCACCAAAGTTGCGTTGTCGAGCCAGAAGCTTTGCGGAATCAGCCCAAAACCATGGAGAAGACGGCTTGTATTGAACAGGACTGGCACCATCCAAGCGATAACAAACAACCGTTCGATGCGGCCGCCGCTGTACCAGCCGCGCGCAAACATGGCGACGCCGACAGCGAAAAGCAGAGCGTAGGAGGTGAAATAGACGCGGTCGAGCAGGGCGACTTGCCATGGTGCAAGCGTTGCGAAGGCAACAGCGGAAATAGCAACGATGGCACCGCTCGCTACCACCAACCAGTCGAACCAGCGCGCAAATCCGCGATCTCCCAAGAAGGCACGCACGAACCACAAGGCGCAAATCGCGGTGGCCGCTAGCCCCAAATAGTTGAGTCGCAGCCGCAGATTGTTGTCGATCGCCGGGAAAACCTGAGCCAAGGTAGCTGACGACGTGATGGCATAGACCAGACAAGCGGCAATCATCGCCCCATAGGCACGCAGATAGTCTTCCCGCAGTGCGCGCCACAGCACCATATGATAGGTCAGCAGCGCAAGGCAGAGCCCTGCAAAGCCGCCATAGAGAGCAGAGCGCTGGGCATCGGTGCGCGCCACATGTTCGCCGCTGGCAAGGTGCGGCCCCAGCAAAATTCCGCGCATGTTGCCCGAACCATTGATCCGTAGCAGTAGCGTTTGTGCCACTGCGCTACGGCGCAGCGTGACCGTGTAGATACCGCCAATGTTGACGAAACGGCCCGAGCCGGCGGTGGGTACGTCGAACCGGTGTACTGGCCCGTCGGCATAGGTCGCCAAAATGGTCGCCCCGCTCTGCCACACACTGGTCCAGCGCAGCCGGTTGGCGCCCATGGGCGTATCCCTGGGAACCTCCATCCGGATCCAATAGTCACCCGGGCCGAAGGCGGTCTGTTTGGTCGTACAATCGAATGCCGTAGGCTGTGCAATCAGCGCATCAGCAAGATCTCCAGGCTGCACGCGTTTGATGCAGGGCTTGAGCGCAATACGTATGTCGGCGCGGGCGCGCTCTTCGGCATGGTGGTCGGCGTAAGCCGGAGCCGTCATCGCCCCTGCCGCAAATAGCAGCATGACCAAATGCGTGATAACGCGCAACAAATAGCCCCCGAACATGCAGCTGCGATAACCCAGCAAGGAAAAAATGGAGTTAATGGGGGGGGAAGCGCACACGCATTGCGGTGCCGGTGAACGCTGCCTATGCTGCCCGAAAACGGGACAGGAGCATTACATGGCTATCGCCGACCAACAGCGCGTGGGATCGCCATTTCACGCCAAATCGACCGGGACAGAGGTGCTTACGGGGATCGACCTCAGCGGCAAAGTCGCCATCGTCACTGGCGGCTATTCGGGCATTGGATTGGAAACCACCCGCGCACTTGCGGCGGCTAGGGCCAAGGTGATTGTTCCGGTGCGCGATCCGGCCAAGGCCGAGAACGCGCTCGCGGGTGTAGTGGGCGATGTCAGCAGCGCTGCGCTGGATCTGGGCAACCTCGGCTCGGTGCGCAGTTTTGCCGCCGATATGGCGGACAGCCTGTCGCGGCTCGACATTCTGATCAACAACGCGGGCATCATGGCTTGTCCCGAAGCTCGCGTTGGGCCGGCGTGGGAAGCGCAATTTGGCACCAACCATTTGGGGCACATGGCGTTGACGCTAGGGCTGATGAAACTGCTACAGCGCACCGAAGGCGCGCGGGTGGTCGCGCTGTCCTCGACCGGGCACAAGCGCAGCGGCATCCGCTGGGACGATGTGCATTTCACCGCCGCGCCCTATGACAAATGGGACGCCTATGGCCAATCGAAGTCGGCCAATGCGCTGTTTGCAAACACGCTGTCGCGGCGGCTGGCACCGTCAGGCGGGCTCGCATTTTCGGTGCATCCTGGCGGCATATTCACCCCACTGCAGCGCCATTTGACGGTGGAGGAAACGACCATGCTTGGTTGGACCAACGCCGACGGCACGCCCTCAGAGCTCGCCAAACGCGGATTTAAAACACCCGAGCAAGGCTGTTCGACCAGCCTTTGGGCCGCGACCAGTCCGTTGCTGGTGGGCAAACCCGGCGTTTATTGCGAGGATTGCGAGGTGGCGGTGCCGACTGACCCTGCCAGCCCGATGGCGCGCTACGCGGGCTGCGAGGCCCATATCTGCGAAGACGAAGCCGCCGAACGGCTTTGGTCGATGAGCGAGACGATGCTGGCAGAGGCGTAGTTAAAGCGCGCCATAGCTCCGGTAATCCTCCACATGCGCGTTGCTGCGCTGGAAGGCTGTAAAGCTCATGCTCGCCGACAGGTCGAGCGCTTCGATCTGGTGCCACCAGCCGACGGGCAGAAAGATGGCTTCGCCGGGGCCGAGGATAGTTTCCAGAACTGGGGGTCGTTCGGCATCGCCGGGGCCATGGGGCAGTGCTTCATTGCCCCAATCAGAAAAACAATGTTGGCTGTTCTTCATCCGATCGCTGGCCCAGGGTGGAGCGAGGCGGACGCGTTTGCGGCCCATCACCTGCACCAGAAGATTGTTGGTGAGGTCGTGGTGCCACGGCGTGAGGGTCCCGCGCGGGCCGAGCCAGAAAAAACCTTGGCGATGGCCACCGTCGGCGAGCAGAGCTATCGGCGCAAGGTCGTCCCACAGCGACGCCAGCGCAGCCGCATTGGTGCCGCTGTTATAGGCGGTAAGGTAGATGTCATTGCTGGCTTCGTCCCTGCGCAACCAGTCGATGAATTCGCCAAAGCGCAGCAGCCGCCGGTGATCATCCTTGGCAAGCTCATAAGCCGGGTCGCGCTCGCGTTCGACCTGCGCCTCGACAATAGCATCGCCGCAGCGCGCGGCAAAATGGTCCAGTGACCAATGGGTCAGCGCAGACCAATGGTCGATCATCCCGGTCAGCTTGACGGGACGTCCAGCGTCATAAAAAATGCGGTAGAAATCGGCAGGCACTATCGCATTGACCTCGTCAAGCGCAAAGCCGCCTTCGGCCTCCATCGCTAACCGCCGTTGGTTGGCGAGCAGCCACTGCTGTTTGGCCATCCGCTCCGCCAGACGGCGCAGCGCGGCGGCGAAGGGGTCCTTGTCCAGCCGCCCGATCTCATAGCGCGCGGCAGCGGCGGAAATGCCTGCCGCAGTCAGACGCGTCAGCAGCGCCGCATCATCCTCGCCCGCCGTGAGCCCCTCGGCCAGCAGGCTGCGTTTATCCACTTCTGCCATGACGCTGGCCAAGCCGAGAAAGATGACAAACGCGTTACGTCGGCTTACCGCTTCAGTTTGTCCCGGTCGCCGCCGCTTCCATTTCCCCGCTCTGGATGAGCCAATCGGGATGGTCGGATTGCACCGCCGCCATGATCCGGTCCATGGCCGCAGCGACCTCATCTCCCTCGGCAGCCCGGTCACGCGCCACTATGACTCGGCGCGCCTGCCTGTCGATCACCAGCTGGTCGCGAGCAATCAGGCCCCCAGTCATCAGCCCGGCTGCAATTGCGCGGATTGATTCGTCACGATTTTCGAGTGCCGCGATGCGGTTCTGCAGCCGCTCTTCGATTTGCACCGCGGCGTCGGTTTGCTGGCGCATCTGTACGATGCTGACGCGCGCCTCACGGTCCAGCTTCTTGCTGACCACGGCGGACAGTCGGCGCGGCAAGGTTGGCGAGTAGCGGTCGACAATCACCACGCCATCGATGGCAATGGCTTCCGCCTCCGCACGGACCGTTAGCGTGTCGATGCGGTCGTCTTCGCCCATCAGTCCACGCAACTCCGCTTGTACAACCGACCGCGCCCGCACTTCGGCAGCGATGGAATTAAGTGACAAGGCGAGCGGGATCGACAAGAGACCGATCACCGTCAAGCTGCCGACCATTTGCATCGCGGTGTGCTGTGGCGTCAGGTAGGGGCCGAAATGGTTCAGTCG
This sequence comes from Sphingopyxis sp. sgz302558, assembly GCF_057220455.1. Classification (NCBI taxonomy): domain Bacteria; kingdom Pseudomonadati; phylum Pseudomonadota; class Alphaproteobacteria; order Sphingomonadales; family Sphingopyxidaceae; genus Sphingopyxis; species Sphingopyxis sp. sgz302558. The sequence goes on from NZ_JBXPUZ010000003.1 coordinate 426,017, forward strand.
CGCAACAAGCGTCGCGGCCAGCGCGATCGCCAGCGTGTTGGTCAGAAACAGCAGGCCAGCACCCGTCGCAAACTCTGGGCGCCATGTGGCCAACCCGAACCCCACGGTTGACAGTGGCGGGACAAGCGCGGTGGCTATGGCCACGCCGACCATTACCCCCGATAACCCACGCATAATGGCGAAAACACCGGCAATGCCGCCAACGACCGCGACCCCAAGATCAAGCAAGGTCGGCTGGGTGCGCGCCCGCAGTTCAGGTGTGACGTCGGCGATGGGTGACAACCAAACGATCACCATAGCTACCAGCACAGCAACAGCAATTCCGGCGGCAAGTGTGACCAGTGACCGCTTGATCAGCCCGGCTTCCAATGTCGCCAGCCCAAAGCCGATGCCCATGATCGGCCCCAGCAGCGGCGATACCAGCATCGCACCGATGACGACGGCCGTCGAGCTTTGCAACAGGCCCAAAGTGGCGATTGCCGCTGACAGGAGCACCAGCAGCAAAAACTTGCGGTCCAGCCGGGCATCGCGGGCGACCCGCGCGAGCAAGAGTGCCCGGTCGAGCTTGCCGCCTTCCTCATCGTCGTCAGGTAGCGCCGAGAATCGACCGCCCGCCGAAAACCCAGCTTCGCCGCGATTCGCTGAGGGCTGGTCGGGCGACAAGCTCCTTTGCCGAGATTACAGCTTGCCGGTCAGTTCGGGCACAACATTGAACAAATCGCCGACCAGTCCCAAATCGGCGACCTGGAAGATTGGTGCATCCTCGTCCTTGTTGATGGCAACGATGGTCTTGCTGTCCTTCATGCCCGCGAGGTGCTGGATCGCGCCGGAAATGCCGATAGCGAAATACACCTCAGGGGCGACGATCTTGCCGGTCTGGCCGACCTGATAGTCGTTGGGGACATAGCCCGCATCGACCGCCGCGCGGGATGCGCCCAGCGCCGCACCCAGCTTGTCGGCCAGCGGAACGATCACTTCCTGATATTTCTCCGATGAGCCCAGCGCACGGCCGCCCGAAACGATGATCTTGGCGCTGGTCAATTCGGGGCGTTCGGATTTGGCGATTTCCGCGCCGACAAAACTTGAAACGCCCGCGTCGCCACCGGCAGTGACGGCTTCCGTCGCAGCCGATCCGCCGGTTGCGGCTGCCTTTTCAAAAGCAGTGCCGCGCACAGTGATGACTAGTTTGCTATCGCTAGATTCGACCGTGGCGATGGCGTTGCCGGCATAAATCGGACGGGTGAAGGTCTTGGGGCCTTCGACCGAAATGATTTCCGAAATCTGCATCACGTCGAGCAAAGCGGCGACCCGCGGCGCCACATTTTTGCCGGTCGTCGTGGCGGGCGCAACGAAGGCATCGTGATGGCCCATCAAATCGGCAATGACCGGCGCGATATTTTCAGGCAGATTATGGCCGAAGGCAGCATTGTCGGCGACGTGCACCTTGGCCACGCCCGCAATCTGTGCGGCAGCGCTGGCGACCCCGCCTACACCCGTTCCGGCGACCAGCAAATGAACTTCGCCAAGCTTCGCAGCAGCGGTGACAGCGGAGAGCGTCGCGTCCTTCACCGACGCGCCATCATGTTCAACCCAGACGAGCGTTTTCATGCGCCAACTCCCATGGCTTTCAGCTTTTCAACCAGCGTGTCGACGTCGGGCACCTTGATGCCCGCCTGCCGCACCGGCGGCTCCGACACTTTGACGGTTTTGACGCGTGGGGCGATATCGACGCCATAATCCCCCGGTGCAGTGACGGCGAGCGGCTTTGATTTCGCCTTCATGATGTTGGGGAGCGAGGCATAGCGCGGTTCATTGAGGCGCAGGTCGGTGCTGACAATCGCGGGCAGCTTCAGCTTCACCGTTTCTAGACCACCATCAACTTCGCGCGTCACCGCGACATGATTGCCATCGACTGCGACGGCGCTGGCAAACGTGCCCTGCGGCCAGCCGGTCAGAGCACCGAGCATCTGGCCGGTCTGATTATTGTCGCCGTCAATCGCCTGCTTGCCGAGGATGACCATGCCGGGCATTTCGGCGTCGCAAATGGCCTTGAGCAGCTTGGCAACGGCGAGCGGTTCAACCTCTACCCCATCTTCCACCTGCACCAATATCGCGCGGTCGGCGCCCATCGCGAGCGCGGTGCGCAGCGTTTCCTGCGCCTTGGCGGGCCCAACGGACACGGCAACAATCTCGGTCGCCACGCCCTTTTCTTTCAGCCGAATCGCTTCTTCGATGCCGATTTCGTCGAACGGATTCATCGACATTTTTACATTGGCCAGATCGACGCCCGTGCCGTCGGCCTTGACCCGCGGCTTGACGTTGTAATCGAGCACCCGCTTCACCGGCACCAAGATTTTCATCGCGTCAGCTCCATCTCACTTTGCTGCACTACGCCATATTTTGCGTTTACGTAAACGTCAACTTGCTCGTGGCGGGTTCAAGCGACCGCCCGCACCTCGGCCACGATCTTCTTTGCCGCATCACCAAGGTCGTTGGCCGGGACAATAGGCAGACCGCTGTTCGCGAGTATTTCCTTGCCCTGCTGCACATTGGTGCCTTCAAGCCGTACGACCAGCGGCACCGCCAGATTTACTTCCTTCGCCGCTGCAACAATGCCTTCGGCGATGATGTCGCATTTCATGATGCCGCCGAAGATGTTGACAAGGATGCCCTTTACGGCGGGGTCCTTCAGGATGATTTTGAACGCCGCCGTCACCTTTTCCTTGCTCGCACCGCCGCCGACGTCGAGGAAATTGGCGGGAAATTCGCCGTTCAGCTTGATGATGTCCATTGTCGCCATGGCCAGCCCCGCGCCATTGACCATGCAGCCGATGTTGCCGTCGAGCTTGATGTAAGCGAGATCATATTCGCTCGCCTCGACCTCAGCCGGGTCTTCCTCGGTCAGGTCGCGCAGTTCGGCGAGGTCGGCGTGCCGGAACATGGCGTTGCCATCGAACGCCACCTTGGCATCGAGCACCAGCAGCTTGTCGCCCTCGGCGCTCGGGCAAATAGCGAGCGGGTTGATTTCAATCTGTTCGGCATCTGTGCCGAGGAACGCCGCATAGAGCCCTGCCAAAATCTTTGCACACTGTTTGGCGAGGTCGCCGGACAACCCCAGCGCCGCGGCAACGCTGCGCCCGTGATGCGGCATCAGGCCGGTCGCGGGATCGATGGTGATGGTGTGGATTTTTTCCGGCGTATCATGCGCCACGTCTTCAATGTTCATCCCGCCTTCGGTCGAGGCGACGACGGCAATGCGGCTGGACGCGCGGTCGACGAGCAGCGCGAGATAGAATTCCTTACCGATATCGACGCCGTCGGTGATGTAGAGGCGGTTGACCTGCTTGCCCGCTTCGCCGGTCTGGATCGTTACCAGCGTGTTGCCGAGCATGTCGGTGGCATGCGCGCGCACTTCGTCGAGGGTCTTGGCGAGGCGCACACCGCCCTTGGCGTCGGGGCCCAATTCCTTGAACTTGCCCTTGCCGCGCCCGCCCGCGTGGATTTGTGCCTTCACGACATAGAGCGGCCCCGGAAGTGCCTCGGCGGCCTTGACCGCTTCGTCAACGGTCAGCGCGGCAATGCCCTTGGGCACCGCGACGCCATATTTCGCCAGCAATTCCTTGGCCTGATATTCGTGGATGTTCATGGGGAGAGCAGCGCCTTTCCGGACAGGACGGAGTAAAGAGTCGCGGGGTCCATAAGCACAAGTGGCGAGGCGATGCTACCCCTTCGCGCTGGCAGCTGGGGAGCACCGCCGCATACTGGTCAATTTTCGTAAATCCGCGCCACCGCCGTCAGATTGGCGGCCCCCAAGCCCGCTTGAAGCGCAGTTGCAAAGACATCTGCAGCGGCATTCGTGACCGGCAGGGTCGCCGCTTCAGCCCCTATGGTATAGCCAAAATCCTTTGCCACCAATTCAACTGGAAACAGCGGTTCATCGCGCCGGGCGAGCATCAAAGCGGCAGCTCCCTTCGCCGATGGGCTCAGCACTGGCGTCTGGCTGAGCAGCTCCAGCGCCGCTGCCGGATCAAGACCGAGCCCCTTCATCCGTCCCAGCAGTTCGGCGAGCAGCGCGACCTGCGCTCCGAACAGCGTGTTGGCGATCAATTTGAGTGCCGTACCCGCTCCCGCCGGACCAACGTGATGTTGCGCCGCGCTCATGCTCACCAACAGCGGCTGCGCAGCTACAACGTCCTTTGCATCGCCCCCAATCAGGTGGATCAGTTGCCCAGCCTCTGCCTGTGGGCGGCTGCCCAGCACCGGCGCATCGATCATGCCAACACCAGCATCCATGGCAGCCATATGCAATTCGGTCATTCCGGCTGGACTTAGCGTTGAGCATTCAATCGCCAAGGCACCCTGACGCATGCCACCGAGAGCGCCTGTTTGGGCGTCCAACCAGACGCTATGTGCCGCCCCATCATCGCGCAGCATTGCGATGACAATGTCCGCATCTTGCGCCGCTTCGCGCGGCGTAGTGGACATCCCGGTGCGGTTCCACCGGTGGACCTGGTAACCGGCCGCAACCAGCCGATCGGCCATGCGCGATCCCATTGCGCCCTGTCCCAGAAAAGTGATGTTCATGGCTTTGCTCCAAATAGAATCAGCTGGTGCGGCGCCTCCTTGGGTAAAGGAAGCGCCGCGACAGGCTTGCGTTGGCGAAGGATCAGGCGGCGGCTTCCAGCTCCGCGCGCTGGGTGCGGCCTTCGGGATCGATCCAGCGCAGTGCCGGGTCCAGCATGAAATCTTCCAGCGGGGTGTGGGTCAGGTGGTTGGTGTAATTGCTGATCACCTTGGTGGCGATGATGGTGACGACTTCCAGCACCTGCGCGCGGGTGAAGCCGGCGGCGATGAAGGCATCGACGGCGTCATCCCCGGCAAAGCCGCGCGTTTCGGCGACCAGCTCGGTGAAGCTGCGCAGCGCCTGCAGCCTGGCGTCGGCGATGACCGTCTGATTGCGCAGTGCCTGGATAGCGTCTTCGGGAACGCCAGCGTTGCGCGACAGGAAAGTGTGGCCTGCCGTGCAATATTCGCAGCCATGGAACACATTGATCGCCTGATATACCACCTGTTGTTCGGCGGGGGTGAAAGAGGTTTGCGTCACCAGCGCCCAGAGCGCGTCATAGCCCTTCAGTGCGGCCGGGCTTTCCGCCAGAATGGCATGCAGCTTAGGAATGAAGCCCCAACCTTTTTTGGTCTCGGCCAGCGCGGCACGCGAACCTTCGGGGGCGTTGGTTTCGTTATAGAGTTCGAAGCGGGTCATGGTCGGTCTCCTTGCATCGCGGCGGCGGGCTGCCGTCGGTGAGAGCCTTTTCGTTCATCGCTGATGATTGCAGAAGAAACGCTATGGCGATATCATTCATTCCGAAAGGGAATGATCATGGATCGGCTCGGCGCGATGGCGCAGTTTGTCCGCGCGGTTGAGGCGGGTAGTTTTTCCGCCGCTGCGCGCGTGCTCGGCCAAGGCCAGCCCGCCATTTCCAAGGCCGTGGCGCAGTTGGAAGCAAGGCTGGGGGTGCGCTTGCTCAACCGCACCACCCGGGCGCTGACACTGACCGATGCTGGGCGCGCCTTTTATGATCGCGCGCGTACTGCGCTCGACGCCGCCGAAGAAGCCGAAGCGGCAGCGCGCGGCGCTGGCGCTGCGCTGACGGGGCGGCTGCGCGTCTGCGCGCCGGTAACGCTTGCGCGGCTGCACATTGTGCCGTCGCTGCCCGCCTTTTTGGCGGAGCACCCCGCACTCGACATTGACCTGCTCCTTGATGACCGGCGCATCGATCTGATCGAAGAGGGCATTGATATCGCCATACGCGCCGGGCCGTTGGCCGACAGCAGCATGGTGGCAACGCATATCGTCACCGGACAGCGGATGGTGCTAGGCAGTACACGCTTCTGGACCGCGCACCCGCCCATCGAAAAGCCATCCGATCTGGCCCACCTACCCTTCATTGCCTATGGCCCGGCACCGGGCGGCACTGACTGGGTGTTCGCCAACGATGGCGCAACCGAACTGGTCCGGATGACCCCGCGTCTGCGTATGAGTGCGCTCGAAGGCGTGCGCGAGGCGCTGTTTGCCGACATCGGCTTTGCCATCCAGTCCGAATGGGTGACGCGCGACGAAAGGGCGAGAGGCATCATTGAACCTCGGCTGCAAGCCTATCAGTTACCAGCGATTGCCGTTTCCGCAGTCTACCCAGCAGGGCGCCAGCCGCCAACTCGCGCGCGTGCCTTTGCGGCGCACGTCACCAACGTGCTGCGCGCCGCAACGGTCAATCCGTAACCGCGTCACGAAGCACCGCAACACCGTCTTCGCGCTGCTGGCGCAGTTCGGCTTTCAGTTTCGCCGGATTGCGCGCGAAGATGAAGCCGAAGCTGACCCCGCCTTCCTTGCCGATCGTCGCATGATGCAGCTTGTGCGCCTGCACCAACCGCTTGGCATAGCCGCCCCGCGGCACATATTTGAAATAGCGTTGGTGGACGAGGCCGTCGTGCACCAGCGTATAAATGATGCCGTAACCCAAAATGCCGAAACCGATCCACGTCGCGGGCTCCCAAGCATCCGCGCCCATGACCAGCGGCGAGCCAAGCGCAAACATCGAAATGCTCATCGCCGCGCCGACCACGCCAAACAGGTCGTTCTTTTCGAGGACATTGTCGTGCGGTTCATGATGGTCGCGGTGCCAGCCCCAGCCAAAGCCGTGCATGATATATTTGTGGCTGCTCCACGCGACACACTCCATCGCGATGATGGTGGCAAGGATGATGATCAGGATGGCAAGCAGCGACATAAACGTAGTATAGCGCGTCAATCGGCCTTCGGAAAGAAATAGGCAGCGATGTCGGCACCGATGCGCGCGGGGCGCAGCGTGGTGGCGTCGATGCAGCACCAGCTGGATTTCACCTCGGCCAGCACTTCTTCGCCGCGCTTGATCACCGTGTTGTAGAATGCTCGCGCGCCATGCAGGCTTTCGAGCAGCACGGTGGCGACGACATCATCGTCCAGAAACGCCGGTTTGCGGTAGGTAATCTCGTGTTTCAGCGCGACCCATGCGCGCTGGGCGACTGCATCGGGCGGCGCGAGGCCGCGCCAATGGGCGAGCACCGCTTCCTGCACCCAGTTCAGATAGCGGCTGTTGTTGACATGCCCCATGAAGTCGATGTCGTCGGGCAAAATTTTGATGGGGAATCGCAGGGTTAGGGTGTCCATCGACGATGGATAGCCCAGCAAGATTACAATTTCCAGAAATTGCGCAAAACAAGCTTGCTTGCGTTGCGCTGCCCGCTGTGGCTAACGCCAAGCCATGACCCGCCCTCGCACATTGTATGAAAAAATCTGGGACGCGCACCTCGTCGAACGGCGCGACGATGGCACCTGCATCATCTTCATAGACCGGCATCTGGTGCATGAAGTCACCAGTCCGCAGGCCTTTGCCGGGCTGCGCGCGGCCGGGCGCACTGTACGGCGGCCCGATCTGACGCTGGCGGTGCCCGATCACAACCTGCCGACCACTGCAAGGCGCGATGCGAGCGGCGCGCGCATTCCCATCGCCGACCCCGACAGCGCGGCGCAGTTGGCCGCACTCGAGAAAAATGCGCCCTATTTCGGCATCCGCTATATCGGCGACGCCGACCGCGAGCAGGGCATAGTTCACGTCGTTGGCCCCGAGCAGGGATTTTCGCTGCCAGGCACCACCATCGTGTGCGGTGATAGCCATACCGCCTGCCACGGCGGGCTGGGCGCGCTGGCGTTCGGTATCGGCACCAGCGAGGTTGAGCATGTGCTGGCCACGCAGACGCTGTTGCTCCAGCCATCCAAAACCATGGAACTGCGCGTCGAGGGCGCGCTGGAACCGGGCGTGACGGCGAAGGATCTGGTGCTGCACATTACCGGTGTGCTCGGTGCGGCAGGGGGCAGTGGGCATGTGATCGAATATACTGGGCAAGCCATTCGCGACCTGAGCATCGAGGGCCGCCTGACGATCAGCAATATGGCGATCGAGCATGGCGCGCGCGCGGGATTGATTGCGCCCGATGCCAAGACTTTTGCATATCTCAAAGGCCGCCCCATGGCGCCCAAGGGTGCCGATTGGGACGCGGCGTTGGCGTGGTGGCAGAGTCTGCCGACCGACGCTGGTGCGAGTTACGACAAGACGGTGGTGATTGACGCCGCCGTGATCGCGCCGTCGGTCACATGGGGAACCAGTCCCGAAGATGTTGTGCCCATCACCGGCGTCGTACCCAATCCCGAAAGCTTTGCCGATCCGTCCAAGCAGGAGGCGGCGCGCAAGTCGCTTGCCTATATGGGCCTGACCCCCGGCACGCCGATGACCGAGGTGCCTGTCGAGCATATCTTCATCGGCAGTTGCACCAACAGCCGCATCGAGGATCTGCGCGCCGCCGCCGCCGTGCTCAAAGGGCGGCGCAAGGCAGATGGTATCAAATGGGCGATTGTCGTGCCCGGCAGCGGACTGGTGAAAGCGCAGGCCGAAGCCGAAGGCCTTGACCGCATCTTCATCGACGCGGGCCTCGAATGGCGCGAACCCGGCTGCTCCGCATGCCTCGGTATGAACCCCGACAAGGTGCCGCCGGGGGAGCGCTGTGCCAGCACGAGCAACCGCAACTTCGTGGGGCGGCAGGGGCCGGGTGCACGCACGCACCTGGTGTCGCCCGCGATGGCGGCTGCGGCTGCGGTGACCGGGCGGTTGACGGATGTGCGGGAGCTTTCAGCATGACCCCCCTCACCACCGTGTCCGGTCGCGCGATTCCGCTAGGCCTGAAAAATGTGGATACCGACGTCATTGTTCCGGCCCGCTGGTTGAAAACCATCAGTCGTGAGGGACTGGGCAAGGGGGCGTTCGAGACCATCCGCGCCGAGCCTGGTAATATTTTTGACCAGCCCGAATTTGCCGGTGCGCCGATCCTGATTGCGGGGGACAATTTCGGGTGCGGATCAAGCCGCGAGCATGCCGCGTGGGCGCTGGCCGATCTGGGCATCCGCGTGGTGATCGCGCCCAGCTTTTCCGACATTTTTTCAGGCAATGCAGTGAAGAACGGCATTTTGCCGCTGGTCCTGCCGCAGGCCGCGGTTGACCGGCTGCTGGCGGTGGCGGCGACCGATCCAGTTGACATCGATCTGGAGGCGCAGACGGTCACCACCAAATTTCAGGACCGCTTCGCCTTTGACATCGACCCGTTCCGCAAGTCGTGCCTGCTCGGCGGACTCGATGAAATTGGTATTACCCTGGCGAGCGAGGCCGCGATTGACGCTTTCGAGGCGCAGGACCGCAACGCGCGTCCATGGCTGGTACCGGCCACCATTTGACCTGAGGGAGAGGAACATGAAAGCCCTGCTATCGACCGTCACCGGCGGTCCCGAAACATTGACCGTTGGCGAATTGCCCGAACCGGTCGCCGGTCCTGGCCAGGTGGTGATCGCGGTCAAGGCTTGTTCGATTAATTTCCCCGACACCTTGATGATTGTCGACAAATATCAGTTCAAGCCGCCGCGCCCCTTTGCGCCGGGCGGCGAGGTCGCCGGGATTGTCGACAGCATTGGCGAAGGCGTGACCGGATTTGCTGTTGGCGACCGGGTGATGGCCGGCTGCGGCAATGGCGGACTGGCCGAAAAAATCGCGGTGTCGGCGCATAATTTGTACAAAATGCCTGACAGCATGTCGTTTGAGCATGGTGCATCCATCCTGATGACCTATGGCACCTCCAGCCACGCGCTGAAAGATCGTGGGCGGATGAAGGCAGGTGACAATGTGCTCGTGCTCGGCGGGGCGGGCGGCATTGGCATATCGGCCATCGAGATTGCGAAGGCATGGGGTGGCCGCGTCGTCGCAGGGGTGTCAAGCGAGGCCAAGGCGGTGATTGCGCGCGAGGCCGGGGCCGACGAGGTCGTCGTCTATGGCCACGCGCCGTTCGACAAGGACCAGTCCAGGGCGCTGGCCGAAGCGTTCAAGGCCGCCGCTGGTCCCAACGGCTTCGACATCATCTATGACACGGTGGGCGGCGATTATTCGGAGCCCGCCGTGCGCGCCATCGCGTGGGAGGGGCGCTTCCTGGTCGTCGGCTTCCCGGCTGGCATCGCCAAGCTGCCGCTCAACCTGACTTTGCTCAAGAGCTGCGATGTGTGCGGCGTCTTTTGGGGCGCCTTCACGATGCGCGAGCCGGAGCGCAACCGTGCTAACATCGCCGAACTGTTCGACCTGTACAGCGCAGGCAAGATCCGCCCGCGTGTCTCCGAAACCTTCCCGCTGGAACGCGGCGGCGAGGCAATTGCCAAGTTGGCGAATCGCAGCGCGGTGGGCAAATTGGTTGTCACCTTCTGACCAAATTCTAGCCCACCGGTTCCGCCAAATCCTTCACCGGGCTTAACCTTTTCTTGAAACCGTAGAGCTAGACCCATTCGACGGCATTGGAGTCGGAAGAGGCAATCATGGCCCGGTTTCAGCGGCAAGGCGGTTATCACAGCGACGGCAGCAGCGTCGGCGCACGTGGGCGCCGTGCGCGACTGACCGCCGAATTCGAAGCCGATCTGGGCATCGATCACGCCGCACGCCGCCGCGCTGCCGAGGCCGAAGCCCGCTGGATCCGCATTAAAACCGGCATCGTTTGGACAATTGCATTGATTTTCTTCACGATCGCCTGCGTGCAGCTATTCGTGCTGCGCGAAGAGGTGGACGAGCCCTTCTCCGGCGCAGCAGGCGCGCTCGACTGGATCGAACTGCCCGATCCCCCGCCACCGCCGCCGCCGCCGGTGCTGTTCAACTAAAGCGGACGCACCCGGCGCTGCAAAAGCGGCCGTATGCGTAAAAACCCTAAATAAGCCAGTTCGAGCAGCCACAATATGGGCGGGATGCGCGCTAAGTGCCCAAGCGGTCGCAACGTGGGGATGCAGCGCCACATCGCCGCGAACGCGGCCGCGCCCGATAGAAGTTTGCCATTCTCCAGCGCATGAAAGCGGGCCAACAGGTCGGCAGGAGCAAGCGGGCACGATCCGGCATTGGCTGGATCGGCAACATCGACAAAGTGGATCGACCCCCGCCGGTCAAGCCGACGCATCAACGCAATTTCGCGCTGGCATAGTGGACAAGCGCCGTCATGATAGACCGTGAGGCCAACGGGCGCCGCGATCAATAAACCCTCGCCTTCGGTTCAATATAGCTGACATCGTCCGACAATGTGTACTCATGCACCGGGCGGTAATCAATTTTCACATCGCCGCCCTTGCCGCCCCAGCCGTTGAACCAAAGCGCGGTATGCTTCATCCAGTTGGCATCGTCACGGTTTGGGAAGTCCTCGTGCGCGTGGGCGCCGCGGCTTTCCTTGCGGTTGGCGGCACCATGCATCGTCACCGTCGCTTGGCTGATGAGGTTATCGAGCTCGAGCGTTTCGACGAGGTCGGTGTTCCAGATCAGGCTGCGGTCCTTGATGCCGACGTCCTGCAGCCGCTGATAGGTAGTGGAGAGCTTAGCTTTACCTTCCTCCAGTAGCGCGGTGTCGCGGAACACAGCACAGTGCGCCTGCATGGTGCGCTGCATGTCGAGCCGCACTTCGGCTGTCGGCGAGCCGCCCGCCGCGTGGCGGAAATGGTCGAGGCGGCCGAGTGCGAAGTCGGCGCTGTCGGCGGGCAGCGCAGGCTGCGCAGCATTGGGCTTGAGCAGCTCCTTCAGCCGATGACCGGTTGCACGACCGAAGACGACCAGATCGATCAGACTGTTCGAGCCAAGGCGGTTGGCCCCATGCACCGACACGCAAGCGGCTTCGCCGACCGCGAACAGGCCGGGGACAATGGTTTCGGGATTGCCGTCCTTCACCGTTACCACTTCGCCCCAATAATTGCAGGGGATGCCGCCCATATTATAGTGTACGGTCGGGCAAACGGGCAACGGCTGGCGCGTCAGGTCGACCCCGGCAAAAATCTTGCCGCTTTCGGTGATGCCGGGCAGGCGTTCGGCCAGCACCTTCGCATCGATATGGTCGAGGTGCAGGTAGATATGGTCCTTGTTCGGGCCAACCCCGCGCCCTTCGCGCATTTCCAAAGCCATGGAGCGTGACACCACGTCGCGCGATGCCAGATCCTTCGCTGACGGGGCGTAGCGTTCCATGAAGCGCTCGCCCTCGCTGTTGGTTAGGTATCCGCCCTCGCCGCGCGCCCCTTCGGTGATCAGGACGCCCGCGCCATAGATACCAGTGGGATGAAATTGTACAAATTCCATGTCCTGCAGCGGCAGCCCGGCGCGCAGCACCATGCCGCCGCCATCGCCCGTGCAGCTGTGTGCGCTGGTGGCTGTATAGTAGGCGCGACCGTAGCCGCCGGTGGCCAGCACCACCGCTTGGCTGCGGAAACGGTGGATGCTGCCATCGTCCATGCACAACGCAATTACGCCACGGCATTCGCCATCAACCATGATCAGATCGAGCGCGAAATACTCAATGAAGAAATCAGCGTCATATTTCAGGCTCTGCTGATACAGCGCATGCAGGATTGCGTGACCGGTGCGGTCAGCGGCTGCAGCTGTCCGCTGCACAGGTGGGCCGGCGCCCATATTCTGCATGTGGCCGCCAAAGGGACGCTGATAGATGGTTCCATCGGCGTTACGGCTGAACGGCACGCCCGCATGTTCCAGCTCGTAAACCGCCGCCGGAGCCTCACGCACCATATATTCTATGGCGTCTTGGTCACCCAGCCAGTCAGACCCTTTGACGGTGTCATACATGTGCCAAGTCCAATGGTCGGGTGAATTATTGCCAAGACTGGCCGCGATGCCGCCCTGCGCCGCCACCGTGTGGCTGCGCGTCGGGAACAGCTTCGTGATGCACGCGGTTTTCAGCCCCGCCTCGGCACTGCCCATGGTGGCGCGCAGCCCCGATCCGCCCGCGCCGACGACTACGGTGTCGTAAACATGGTCGATAATCTTGTAAGCAGCCGTCATGCGCCGGTTGTCCCCGCCAAAGCCACGCGCAGCACGGCGAAAATGCCATAGGCCGCGCCCGCAAATACAAAAAAGTTTAAGGCCACCAGCGCGACCAGCCGCGCCGCTTCGCCATGCACATAATCCTCTATCAGCACCTGCAACCCCAATTTGAGGTGGTAGAAGACCGATACAAGGAACAACATTAACGGCAGCGCCACCAGCGGGTCGGCGACCCAACCGCGCGCCGCGCTGTAGCTGGAAAAATCGCCCAGCAGCAGCGAAACGAACAGCCAAATTCCCAGCACGACATTGCCCAGCGCGGTGATGCGCTGCATCAGCCAGTGGTGCGAGCCATGTTTGGCAGAGCCCAGCCCGCGCACGCGGCCGAGACTGGTGCCGCCCTGCATTTTGCCGCTCATGCCCCTGCCCCCCCCAGCGCGCGTCCGAAAATGAAGAGCCAAACTGCCGCGGTGGCGAACAGAGCCGCGATGATCACGATGGTCGACCACAGCTTGTTGACCGGCAGCGCATATCCCGCGCCGGTGTCGAGCACGAAGTGACGAAGCCCCGAGAAGAGGTGCTGGAAGAAGGCCCAGGTCAGGCCAATCAGCACGATGCGACCGATCCAGTTGGTGATGGACAGGCCGGTCGCGGCCACCTCAACCACCGGCGGCGCGCCGGGTGCGGGGGGCGGGGGTACGGCGGGAGCGGCCTGCCATACAATGTCGAGAAAGGCGGCATAGCTGTCTGGCCCACCCGCAATCGCGCCGAGCCACCAGAGGAACATCAGGCTGCCAACGATCGCGAGGCCATCGCCGCTGGCGCGGTGGAGGATGGATACCAGCATGTGCGGGCCCCATTTATAGACCTGCAAATGCGGTGAAATCGGCCTGCTCGATGCCATGAAAGCGAGTCCCCTGTCTGCCGGTGCGATGCGGCGCAGCCATGCACTTGGCCAGCAAAGGCGTCAAGGCGGGGGTGCGGGTCGGCCATAAAAAAATGGCGGGAAACTGCGCAACTTCACACACTATTGCAGGATTTTCCTGCGTTGGTGTTCGTGCGTGCTGACGCGAACATTGCCAAGGTTGTCCACCTGCGGCCCGGCCAGCGGAGATGCGATGTTTGCGACCTTTGATCTGGAACGCGAAATTGACGATGGAAAGTGCCGGTCCGTGAGGATGGCAGCGGCGTGCGGTGTAGGAAAGGGGTTTCACGGCGATACAGCCGATATTGCCGACCCTCCGTCAGGCCTTCGGCCTGCCACCTCCCCAATGCAAGTCATTGGGGAGGACTAGGTCACGCCGTCCGCTTGTTCCTCCCCTTCGACTTGCGATGGGGAGGTGGCATCGCGTAGCGATGACGGAGGGGTGGAGGGGACGCCAAATCCACTGTTCACAAACGACCGCGTTGGGTTCGGATCGTAGAAATTCTGGTCAATAATTATTGCGACGAGGAAGACACCCATCGCAGTCCAGCCGACAACATTTCTGGTGACTAAGTTATCAAACCAACCGAAAACGAATGTCGCCATCAGGCAGATGCCCGTAACTTTCAGCATCAGCAATAACCAGCGCAGGAAGGCTTTAGAGGATAGCTTGGCCTTGAATGAAGCGAAGTCCACTGCCGCCCAACTTCACTTCTTCCTATTCGCATAAAGCAGCGCCGCCAGCAGTGCGGCCGAGCCTACGCCGATGCCGACGCCGGTTTTCCAGCCGATTTGCTTCTTCTCCGCTTTGGCGGCGGCTTCGGCTTGTTCCTTGGCGCGGCGCGTTTCGCGCATCACTTCATTCTCTTCGGGCGCGTCTTCCGGGGGATTGGGGTCGGTCATTTGCCTTGGTCTTTCATTATCTTGTCAGCTGGTCAGGCGAGCATCTCCGTCACCGGAGCATAATCCATCCCCATCGCTTCCGCCACCGCTTCATAGGTGATTTTGCCGTTGCACACATTCAGCCCTGCGGCGAGGTGCGGGTCGCGGCGCAGCGCGTCTTTCCAGCCCATGTCGGCAATGCGCAGCGCGTGAGGCAAAGTCACATTGTTGAGCGCATAGGTGCTGGTGCGCGCCACTGCGCCGGGCATGTTGGCCACCGCATAATGGACAATGCCGTCGACCACATAGGTGGGATCGGCATGCGTCGTGGCATGGCTGGTTTCGAAGCAGCCGCCCTGATCGATAGCCACGTCCACCAGCACCGCGCCGGGCTTCATCGTGCCCAGCATTGCGCGCGTGACCAGCTTGGGCGCTTCGGCGCCAGGGATCAGCACCGCGCCGATGACGAGGTCGGCCTCGGCCACGCATTCCGCGAGATTGGCCTTGTTCGAAAAGCGCGTTTTGGCGCGCGCTTCAAAAAAAGTACCGACGCGTTCGAGCACGTCGGGGTCGCGGTCGAGGATGGTCACATCCGCGCCGACGCCCGCCGCCATCTGGGCCGCGTTGAAACCGACAACCCCGCCGCCGATGATGCAGACCTTGCCCGGCGCCACGCCGGGGACGCCGCCCAGAAGGACACCGCGCCCGCCATGCGCCTTTTCCAGCGCGGTCGCACCGGCCTGGATCGACATGCGCCCGGCGACCTGGCTCATGGGTTTGAGCAAGGGCAAGCCGCCACCAGCGCCGGTGACCGTTTCATAGGCGATGCATACCGCACCAGAGGCCATCAGGTCGCGGGTCTGGTCGGGGTCGGGGGCAAGGTGCAGATAGGTGTAGAGGATCTGCCCTTCACGCAGCATGGCGCGTTCGCCCGGCTGGGGTTCCTTGACCTTTACGATCATATCGCTGTCGGCAAAAATCTGTGTCGCGGTGGCGACGATTTCGGCGCCCGCGACGCGGTAATGTTCGTCGCTGGCACCAATGCCCGCACCTGCGCCGGTTTCAACCAGCACATGATGGCCATGCGCCACCAGTTCACGCGCGCTTTCGGGGGTCAGGCCCACCCGATATTCATGATTCTTAATCTCGCGGGGGGTGCCGATGATCATGGCGCAGAATCTCCTCTCGGCCCGCTTATAGCAGCGGCAATCAGGACTGGCGCGGGCGAAATTGCTCTGCCTTACCTAACGGCCTGTTAACCAGTTTGCTGGCAGTAAGCGGGCAGGGAAAAACGCTTGTCACAGGGACGCCAAATGACCGCCACCGACCAGACGCCGCTGGAACCCAAGCCGATAACGCCGGTACGCGTCGAGGACCGGATCCACCTGTTCAACCGCGATGGGCGGCTGCCCCAGCTGGCCCGCGCCATCTATGATGCCATCCAGGGTCATGAACATGCCATCGCCATGTCGTTCTGGAACACCTATAACAGTTTGCCCAGTATTCCGCGCCGCGTGGAAGGTGCGCTCCTTGAAACTTACGCCAAGAACAGCGCGCACTATATTCTGACGCGCTATGCCGATGTTGAAGGTCAGGATTGGGTGACTCAATGCTGCGGCAACGCCGACATGGTCGCGCGCGCAGGCATGTCGGTGGTGGATGTGCAAACATGCCTGCTGGCCGGCCATGAAACGATCCTCGAACTGGTCATCACCCATTATAGTGGACACGAGCAGATGGCCGCCGTCGCCAAGGCAGTGACGCGCATGGCAATGTTCGAAAATGACATCATGGCGGCCTATTGGCAGCAGATGGAGCGGCAGCGCGAAGAAAAGAACCGCCGCACGCTGGCCGAGGATTTTGACCGTTCAATCGCCGCGCTGGTGCAGGACACCGAACATGTGCGCGGCCGCGTGGCGCAGCAGGCCCACAGTGCCGATGCCGCCGCGCAGGGCATGATTGCCAAGACCGCCGAAGTGGCTGCCGCGTCCGAGCAGTCGGCAATGGCGATGCGCGAAGCGGCATCGACGGCCGCTGGCCTGATCCGCGCCATCGAAGATGCGCGCGCCGAGGTGGAAGCCTCTGCCGACGTCGCCACGCGCGCCTCGCAGCAGGCGGGCGAAGCGGTCGCCATGTCCGAGGCGCTGTCGCACCATGCCGAGGCGATTGATTCGATTCTGGGCCTGATCCGCGACATTGCCGGACAAACCAATTTGCTGGCTCTCAACGCCACCATCGAAGCGGCACGCGCTGGCGAAAGCGGGCGCGGATTTGCAGTGGTGGCGCAGGAGGTCAAAAGCCTGGCCAATGAAACCGCGCGCGCGACCGACGATATTGCCGGCAAAATCGCCGCGATCCAGCAAGCCACGCGCGGTACCGTCGCCGCCAACCAGTCGATCCAGACCACGATCCATGATGTCCAGGTATCAGCGCAGCGGATCCGCGATGCGATGGATGCGCAGGCACAGACGGTGACAAGTATTACCGCCGCGGTCGATGAAACCGCACTCGCCGCCGACAGCATGTCCTCGACCATCGCCGCAATCCGAAGCGATACCGGGCAGGTCGCGGGCGAAATCGGCAGCCTGGCAGGCGAATTTGCCGCGATGGGTGACCGCCTGAAGAAACTGGAGCAAGCCGCAAGCGAGTTTAGCCGCCGGGTTGCTTAAGACGCGGCCCGCGCGCTAAGCGCGGGGCATGCAAACCCATATCCTTCTTACCGGCGGGTCACGCGGAATTGGCGCGGCGATTGCGGCAGCGCTGGATCGGCCCGATGTGCGGCTGGTTGCGCTGTCGTCCAAAGATGGCGACCTCAATGATCCCGCCGTGCCTGCACAGCTGTGGGACTATGCATTGGCGCGGCTTGCGGGCCGCGTCGATGTATTGATCAACAATGCCGGGGAATTTGCTGCCAATCCGATTGATGCGGGCGACGCCGATTGGCTGGCGGGATGGGATCGCGGGCTGCGCGTCAACCTCACGTCCGCCGCCGACCTGTCGCGGCGGTTCGTGCTGCACACTCAAGCGAATGGCGGGGGCCGCATCGTCAATATCGCCAGCCGCGCGGCGCATCGCGGGGACAGTCCGGCGCACTGGCATTATGCGGCGGCCAAGGCGGGGATGGTGGCGATGACCAAGACCATTGCGCGCGGCTATGCGGCGCAAGGCGTGCTCGCCTTCGCCATCTGCCCCGGCTTTACCATGACGGGTATGGCGGAGGACTATCTGGCCAGCCGTGGGGGCGACAAGTTGCTGGCGGATATCCCGCTGGGGCGCGTCGCGATGCCCGACGAAGTGGCGGAGATGGCGCGCTGGTGCGCGCTGGATGCGCCAGCGTCGATGACCGGCGCGGTGCTGGATGTAAACGGTGCGAGCTATGTTCGGTAAGCCAGGTGCCGCCCAACACCGAAGGGCTGAGCCTGTTAAAGGGCTACGGTTCATTGTGGCTTGCGCAGCTCTGACTTTTTCTGCGTGCGCAACCACGGAATTCCCCCTCACTCCCGCACAAAGCCAGCAACGCGTGCTTGCGAAGGCCTGCGAAGGGCGTGACGGGTGGAGCGATCCCGCGCCGCCCGCGCGCATTTTCGGCAACACTTACTATGTCGGCACCTGCGGGATCACTGTGCTGCTGGTCACTGGTCGGGAGGGCCATGCGCTGATCGACGGCGCAACCGAAGCGGCCGTGCCGTCGATTCTGGCCAATATCCGGTCGCTGGGGTTCGAGCCGCGCGACGTGCGGCTGATCGTCGGGACGCACGAGCATTATGACCACATGGGTGGTTTTGCGGCGCTGAAGGCCGCAACGGGAGCGCGGCTGATGGTGCGCGAACCGGCGCGTGCCGCAGTCGAGACGGGCAAGGTGAATGCCGCCGACCCGCAATTTGGCATCATTGAGGGCATGACGCCAGTCGCGGTCGATGCGACCTATACGCATGGCGAGGTGCTGCGTATTGGCGACGTTGCGCTGACCGCCGTCGCGACGCCGGGGCACACGGATGGCGGCACCAGCTGGCACTGGCGCAGCTGCGAAGGCGTGCGCTGTCTGACCATTGCCTATCTCGACAGCCTGACCGCGGTGTCGCGCGACAGTTATCGCTTTGCCGACCATCCCGAAAAGGTTGAGCCCTTCCGCGAAACCTTTGCTACGCTGCGATCCATGCCGGGCGACGTTTTTCTGACTGCCCACCCGGCCGCTGGCAGCATGTTCGCGCGCTTTGCCGGCAAGGAGCCACTCGTCGACCGCGATGCCGGACGGCGGCTGGTGCATGCCATGCGGAGGCGGCTGGACGACCGGCTCGCTAAGGAAGCAGCGGAGAGGCCATAATGGCAGGCTGGCTGCTGTCGCTGCCCTGCACGCGCGCCGAGGCGGAGGTATTGGCGGGAGAAGTGTCCGCGCTTGACGCGCTGGCCGATCCGCCAGTGGTGGTAACGCGTGAGATCGATGAGGCGGCAGCGGCATGGCAGCTAGACTGCTACTTCACCGAACGGCCCGATGCCGCCACGATTGCCGCGGTGCGGTCGTTGGTACCGAGCGCAAGGCACGCCAAGCCGCTGGTCGAAGCGCTGCCCGATGAAGATTGGGTGACGGTGAGTCAGCAAGGGTTGAAACCCGTTCACGCCGGCCGCTTCTATGTCCACACCGCCGACAATCGCGGGGAGGTGCCGGCCGGGGCGCGGGCGTTGCAGATTGATGCGGGACTGGCGTTCGGGACCGGCGGGCATGATACCACGGCAGGGTGCCTGGTGATGCTCGACCGGTTGGCGCGATCGGGGCGGCAGTTTCGTAACATTGCCGATGTGGGGTCGGGCACTGGCGTACTCGCCTTTGCCGCGCTGCATTTATGGCCCGGCGCGCGCATGCTGGCGAGCGACATTGATCCCATCAGCGTCGAGGTATTGCTGGCCAATGCACGGCTGAATGGCTTTGCTGTCGGGCGCGCGCGTGGGCAGATTGTGGGCGTGGCAGCCCCGGGGACCGACCATCCCGCCATCCGTCGCCGCGCTCCCTATGACTTGCTGATCGCCAATATCTTGGCCGGGCCGCTGATGACGTTGGCGCCCGATTTTGCCGCCGCCACCGCGCCGGGCAGCCATGTGGTGTTGGCCGGGCTGCTGGCGGGACAGGAGGATGCGGTGCTGGCCGTATATCGCGCGCAGGGGTTCCGGCTCGCCGCGCGCAGTCAGGCGGGCGACTGGCCGTGCCTGTTGCTGGTGCGCCGGGCGCGTTTTGGCCACCGCCGAGTGCAGCGCGCGCGGCATCGCAGCGACCCGGCAGACGCCAGCTTCGGCAGCTGGTAAATCTGAACGCGAGCTAACATCCAAGTTCAGCATCGCGACAAGGCCGAATCGCTACACCAGGCTCAACGGCCCGCGATGGTTGCGGGCCGCAGATGGAGGCTTTTATGGCCAAGACGCTTTCGACCCTGACCAAGGCCGCAGTTGCGGCGGCCACCACCGGCGCCATGCTGAGCGCCACCCCTGCCGCCGTGGCGCGCGACCGCGACCGCGATGGCATCAGCGCTGGCGAGGTTATCGCCGGTGCCGTGATCCTGGGCGGCCTCGCCGCGATCCTGTCGGACAATGACCGGGGTGACTATCGCGGCCACGACGGACGCTACAACGACCGCTATGGCTATAACCGTGACTATTATGAGCGCGGCTATGGCTATGACTATCGCCGCCACGGCAATGCACGGCAGGCCGTCAACCAATGCGTGCGCGATGTCGAATATCGCAGCGGACGCTGGGGCCGTACCGACGTGACCCAGATCCGCGACATTGAACGCCGCCGCGACGGCTATATCGTCAAAGGCAATGTCGTGGTGCGCGAGGGTTATCGCGGCCGTTATGGGCGCGATGGCTATTATGACCGCGGCAAGTTCAGCTGTTTCGTGCGCTATGGCCGGGTGGAGAATGTCCGCTTTTCGGGGCTAGGCTGATCGACAAGAAAAGGGCGGCAGGGTCACCCCTGCCGCCCTTTCGCTTGGACCAGTATTTGCAGGGTCAGGCAACCCGGCGGGCTTCGTTGCCATGCTCGTCGACGTCGCGCAGCACATAGCCGCGACCCCAGACGGTTTCGATATAGTTTTCGCCGCCGCACGCCAGCGCCAGTTTCTTGCGCAGCTTGCAGATAAAGACGTCGATAATCTTGAGTTCTGGTTCGTCCATGCCGCCATACAGGTGGTTGAGGAACATTTCCTTTGTCAGCGTGGTGCCCTTGCGCAGGCTCAAAAGCTCCAGCATCTGATATTCCTTACCGGTCAGATGCACACGCAGGCTGTCGACTTCGACGGTCTTGGTGTCGAGGTTGACGGCGAGTTTGCCGGTCTTGATGACACTCTGGCTGTGGCCCTTGGAACGGCGGACAACGGCATGAATGCGAGCAACAAGTTCGTCGCGGTGAAAGGGTTTGGTCACATAATCATCGGCGCCAAAGCCGAACGAGCGGACCTTGGAATCCATTTCCGAAATGCCCGACAGGATCAGCACCGGCGTCTGCACTTTGGCCGTGCGCAGCTTTTTCAGCACATCATAGCCGTGCATGTCGGGCAGATTGAGGTCGAGCAAAATGATATCATAATCATACAGCTTGCCCAGATCGAGGCCTTCCTCCCCCAGGTCGGTCGTGTAGACGTTAAAGCCTTCGGTCGTCAGCATCGTGTCGATGGCCTTGGCGGTCGTCGGCTCGTCTTCGATCAACAATACGCGCATTGGGTGTGCCCCTTGATCCGTTTCCCCAGCGGCCATTTCGGGTCCGCAGGTTTATTAACCACGAAAGCAATGAACGGAAAAGGTTAATTTTGAATTAAATGAGGATTCCCCGCGAGTCGCACATCAAGTGGGTGTCCGCCGCACGATTGTTTGAGGCTGCCCATCAGATGTTCGACCAGCGCATTGACGCGCGCTGGGCGGCGGCGGCCGGGGGGCATCACGATTTGCAGACGCAGCGCTGGCAAGGACCAGTCGGTCAGCACGCGCACCAGCCGCCCATCGGCCAACTCGCCCGCCATGATGAATTCCGGCAGTGCCGCCAGTCCCTGCCCGGCGACGAGCATCGGCACCATGACATCGCCATTGTTGGCGAACAGCGGCCCGCCAGGGGTCACCGCCGCTGTTTCGCCCGGCCGGGTAAAGCGCAGCGGCGTCACCTGTCGCCGATGGCCATAGCCAATAACCCGATGAAGGCCGAGATCGAGCGGGTGGCGCGGCGTGCCGTGCGCGCTGAGATAAGCGGGGCTCGCTGCCAGCGCCATCGGCACCGGGGCCACCGTGCGCGACAACAGGCTGCTGTCGGGCAATTCGGCGATGCGCAGTGCCAGATCATGACCGTCGGCGATGATATCGCAATGATCATCGCTGAGCATCAGATCGAGCGTGACATCGGGATGCGCCGCCGCGAACGCCGCCAACGGCGCGCCCAGCGCGCGGATGCCGAAACTCATCGGCGCGGTCAGGCGGATCGGCCCCGCTAGCGCGCCACGTTCTTCGCGCGCGCTTTCGACAGCGGCAGCTGCTGAGGCAACCATCGCACGTGCGTCAGCCAGCAAGTCTGCCCCGGCGGTTGACAGCGCAACGCGGCGCGTGGTGCGATGGAACAGGGTCAGGCTTAGGCTGGCCTCAAGCCGCGCCACCGCTTTCGACACGCTGGCAGGAGATACGCCAAGCTTGGCCGCCGCCGCAGCAAAGCTGCCTGCATCGGCGACGGCGGCGAACATCGCCCAGCCTTCATAATCGGGCAGCGCCATGATTACCTTTCATTTGGAATTAATATTCTTCCATTTACGCTCTTATCGAAATTATCTCCAGCCCCTATCTGGCCCTTGTTCCGGCGGCGCCTTTTCGTTTGGCTAACCCCGCCGATGCAAGGAATGACCAATGATCGACGTTCGCACTTTCGACAGTCTGGGTCATGCCGACCATGGCTGGCTCGACGCGCGGCACCATTTCAGCTTCGCGAGCTATCATGACCCCGCGCGGATGGGCTGGGGCGCTCTTCGCGTCTGGAATGACGACAAAATCGCCGCCAAGAGCGGTTTTCCGCCGCACCCGCATCGCGACATGGAAATCATCACCTATGTCCGATCGGGCGCGATTACGCACCGCGACAGTATGGGCAATGTCGGCCGCACCGCAGCAGGCGATGTGCAGGTGATGAGCGCGGGCAACGGCGTAACTCACAGCGAGTTCAATCTGGAGAATGAGGACACGACGCTGTTTCAGATCTGGATCCTGCCCGACCGTGCGGGCGGTGAACCCGGCTGGGGCCAGCGCGAATTCCCTAAGGCCGACCGCAGCGGCAAATTCGTCACACTGGCGAGCGGTGTGGCGGGAGATGAGGCCCTGCCCATCCGCGCCAACGCCCGCGTTGCCGGAGCGACGGTCGCGGCGGGCGAGACCGTTACTTATGACATCGGCAAGGGCCGCCATGCCTATCTGGTTCCTGCCAAGGGCCAGGTGCGCGTGAACGGTACAGTGTTGAACGAACGCGACGGCGCGGCGATCCGCGATGTGGACAGCATTACGGTCCAGGCATTGTCCGACGCCGAACTGGTGCTGGTGGATAGTCTTTAATTGCCCTCAGCGCGGGATTGGTTCCTCCCTCCCCGGTCCCGCGCCACCCTTAACTACGACCACGAAAGGAACGACCCATGACCAAGACCCTGATCCTTTATTACTCTTCCTATGGCCATATCGAAGCCATGGCCCAGGCCATTGCCGAGGGCGTGCGCAGCGAGGGCGGCGAGGCCGTAATCAAGCGCGTTCCCGAAACCGCGCCCGAAGCGGTCGCCAAGGCCGCGCATTTCAAACTTGATCAGGCTGCTCCGATTGCGACCGTCGAGGAACTGAAGGACTATGATGCCATCATAGTTGGGTCGCCCACCCGCTTTGGCCGGATGGCGAGCCAGATGGCAGCCTTCTTTGACGCGGCCGGCGGCGTGTGGATGCGCGGCGAGCTGAACGGTAAGGTCGCGGCTGCCTTTACCAGCACCGCGAGCCAGCATGGCGGGCAGGAAACAACGCTGTTTTCGATCATCACCAACCTCTTGCACTTTGGCACCACCATCGTCGGGCTCGATTATGGATTCACCGCGCAGATGGGCGTGGATGAGGTGAAGGGCGGCGCGCCCTATGGCGCCACCACCATTGCCGATGGCGACGGCAGCCGCCAGCCGAGCGAGACCGATCTCGCCGGTGCGCGCTATCTGGGCGCCCGCGTTGCGCGGACAGCAGCCAAGCTGGCAGCTTGACCGAGTAGCCACCTTTGCGCTGGCCGGGTCGCAATCCGGCGGGACACCCCTCCTCCCGGCGCAAAGGTGAGCGAACGAACGGGCGGGCCGTCTGCGGACGGTCCGCCCGCTCTATTTGCCCAGAAACAAAAACCCGACTGCACCCATGATACAGGCAAAAGCGGCAATGTGCCGCCAGCTCAGCGCTTCACCCAGCACCGCGACCATGAACACCCCAAAGACGATGAGCGCAATCGCCTCCCGCGCAATCTTGAACTGGCCTGCGCTCCAGCCACTGGCAAAGCCGATGCGGTTGGCGGGTACCGCGAAACAATATTCAACCAGTGCCAGCGCCCAACTGATCGCGATGACCGTGACGATGGGCCGCGCCGCCGCCGCCTGCGGTCCGCCATAAAGGTGCCAGTACCAGGCAATGGTCATGAAGATGTTGGACAGGACGAGCAAAAAATTGTCAGGGTGGTCTCCAGTTTGCCAGACAACAGCTCCACGGCCAAGCCGCACAATGAGTCTTAGAAACCCGTGCTGCTTAGCGGGTCACAGCGCAGCCGGATGACTTCGGCAGCAAAAGCCGCGCGCGTCGCCAAATCCTGATCCCCAAAACTGATTTCGACCTGTGGAGAATCCGAGCGCGCCGTATCGCTCATTCCGGTGTCGGAAAGTTGAGAGGTGGTGATCACAAGCCAACCATTTGTTGCAACCGCGCTAGATACTTTGGACCAGTCCAGCGCTAATGTAATGAGAGGTGGTCGGCCCCAGAATTTTGAGTATGTAATATCGCCGATATTTCGCTTCCAAACTCTTTGGGTAATTTCGGCGCTTTGCGTCCGCAGGACGATATTGCTCACACATACATCTGGTGCTGTCATAGATTGAATTGTCGAGGTACGAACAGTCTTTTGCGCGTTAAAAATTCGTTCTGGTGTGAAGGTCCCATCCCAGCATCCACCCTGATCGGGAAGCAGTTCGCATCCGTTTGTCAATTGCCGAGCCGGCGACAACTTGAACCGCTTATCGTAGAATAACTGGTCTTTGGTCGCTATGGCAAAAAATCGCTGGGCATTCTCAGCCGTCAACTGATTGGCTGAGGGTCTAGGCTTGGCATCGGTTGGCTCCGCAGCATCAACCACCGGCTTTTCTCTTGGCGCTTGTTTGGCGACCGGAGCCTCCGCGCTTATTGTTCCCGTGTTGCTCGGAATAAAATCGAGCGCGAGCGCCGTGCTGACTAACAGAGCAAAAAACATGGCTATTGCTGGGTCGCGCACGACGGCGCGCCTTTTGGCTTCGGCGGATCACCCGGCACCCAGCAGCCCTTCGCGCGTGCGCGTGCAATCGCCGCTTCATATTGCAGGCGTGCCAAACGCTCGGCCTCTGCTCGCCGGTGCGCGCTCAAGTTATTGGCGTCCAGCAGCGCTTGGCGGCGTTTTGCAAAGTCGGCTTCGCGTTGGTCGGCCAGCGCCTTTGCTTCAGCGGCCTTTTTATCAGCTTCAGCCTGCCGTTCTGCCCGCCGCGCCGCGTCTTCTTCGGTAGGCCGTTCTTCACCGCAAGAGTTAAGGATGCAAATACGAATTTGACCGGACGCTGGTGCGGAAGACAAAGAGCCCACGCCAAATAGAGTGATTAGCAATAAAAGTCTCATGCAAAAGAGCTATCAAGCACCCCATCTTTGTCAAGATGAGTTGCAAACACAATAGTGGTGTGCCCGAGAGGATTCGAACCTCCGGCCCCCAGATTAGGAATCTGATGCTCTATCCTGCTGAGCTACGGGCACACGCGGCACGCGATACCCGCGCGGCGCGGCAGCCGTCAATTTGCTTGTTCGGGGGGCACGAAGGGGACCAGCAGCGGCAAAGCAGCGACGCCATCCTCACGCAGCGCGGCGGCTTCTTGAGGCGACACACTGCCGTGGATGAGTTCAGCCTCGGCCCGGCCTTCGTGCATCGCGCGCGCGGCGGGGGCGAAGTCGCGACCGACCCAGCGCGATCGGGGCAGCATTTCGGCTTGTTTTGCCGCAACCGCGGCCACCAGTGCGCGCATCACCGCCTCGCTAGGAGCGACTTCGCCCGACGGAGCAGGGGTCATCGGCAAGGCATTGGTGGTGGCCGGGACGTCAGCGGACACCCCGCTGCGCTGGTTGCCCTTCGCCGCCAGCCGCGGGGCCATAACGGCCTTGTCCACTTCAGTATCGCTGCACACCGGGCAGGCGATCAGGCGCCTTTCGCGCTGTTCGGCAAAGCCCGCCGAGCTGTTGAACCAGCCTTCAAAGCGATGGCCATGCGCGCAAGCCAGATCGAAAACAATCATCCCAGCAGCGGATCCAGCCCGCCCGCTGCATCAAGCGCAGCCAGATCGTCGCTGCCGCCGATGTGACGACCGTCGATGAAGATTTGCGGAACGGTGCGGCGGCCGCCCGCGCGCTCGACCATTGCAGCAAATCCTTTGCTGTCCATGGTCACGTCAATTTCGCTAAAGGTCGCGCCCTTGCGGCCGAGCAGCGCCTTGGCGCGCGCGCAATAGGGGCAGAGAAATTTGGTGTACATGTCGATTTGGGGCATCGTCATATCCTTGTCATAGGTACCATATCGGAATCGATGGTCGCAAAGTCAAATGCCGCATCATCGGGCGTGTCGGGAACCACGCGAGCGAAGGTCAGTGCCGAGACACGCGCTGCCTTGGCACGCATTAACAACCGCGCGCAGGCCCGCAACGTTGCGCCGCTGGCGTGGACATCGTCGATCAAGATGGCGTGGCGCCCGGCTAGCCGCGACTTGGCATCGGGCGCGAGCGCAAAGGCGCCCTGCACCGCACGCCGCCGAGCCTTGCGGCCAAGCCCGCGCAGCGAGGGCGTGGCCTTGGTCCGCAGCAACAGATCGTGGGCGACATCGGCCTGCGCCGCGCGCGCGAGATGCTGCGCAACCAGCCCCGCCTGATTGAAGCCGCGCGACCACAAACGCCACCGGTGCAGCGGCACCGGAAGCAGCAGCGGGGGTTCACCCGCGTGGGCTGTCAGCGATGCCAGCGGGCGCGCCATCAAATCGGCCATCAGCCGCGCATGGCCGAGCCGCCGCCCATATTTCAGGCGCAGCGCAACACGACGGGCGGCAGGGCCATAAGCGATGGCGGCGGGGGCGCCCTCGAAGGGTGGCGGATCGGCAAGGCAGGCACCGCAGTGCGCCGCATCGTCAGGAACCAATGTTGTCACGGGGATAGAGCAGCGGGCGCAGGCGGGTCCGGCCAGAAAATCGAGCGACGACCAGCAGGCGAGACAAAATTGCCGGTCCTCGCCGACAATGACGCCGCAACCAGGGCAGCGAGGCGGTAGGGCATAATCGGCAATCAGCCGCATGCCTCGCGCCAGTACGCCAACCACGCGGTCGCCAAAGGTCGTTGCCTGTACCCTTTCGTTCATACCGCACTTGTGACGCGGCCAGGCAGGCGGCACAAGCGTCGGGTGAGCAAGCCCCCTGCCCTTTTTTCACCGCAGCGCCGCGCCGCGCAGCAGGCGCGATACGCCGAGGCGGATGACATTATCGGCGCGATGACCGCCGAATCCCTGCTCGACCGGCTGAGCATGGTCACGCGCACGTTCGCGCGCGTTTTGTTGGTCGCAGATACGCACCATCCTCTCCACGCCCCCTTGCAAGCAATGTCAGGACAAGTGGTGACGGGACGCGATATCACCGATGCCGGGCCGTTCGACCTGATCGTCTGGCCCGGCGGGCTGGAGAGCATCGACGATGTGCCCGGTGCCTTGATCCGCGCGCGGCACGCGCTGGCACCCGATGGGCTGCTGATCGGTGCATTGGTGGGCGATGGCAGTTTTCCGCTGCTGCGCCGCCTGCTGGCAAGCGAGGGGATGCGCGCCACCCCGCGCATGCATCCACAAATTGACCTGGCCAGCCTCGGCAATCTGCTGCAGCGCGCGGGCTTTGCGCTGCCGGTCGCCGATGTCGAGGCGACCATATTGCGCTATGCCGATTGGCGGCGGCTGGTCGCCGATTTGCGCGGCGCCGGGCTGAGCAGCCAGCTAGCGAACGCGCCGCCGCCGCTCACCCGCGCCGAACTGGCGGCGCTGGACGCTGGATTTGCTGCGGCGCGCGATGCCGATGGCCGCGCCACCGAAACGCTGCGCATCGTTTACTTCACCGCTTGGGCCCCGCACCCCGACCAGCAGCAACCCGCGCGGCGCGGCAGCGGCAAGAGCTCGCTCGCCGATGCGTTGCGCCAGATCGGGGAGCAAAAATAGCCCTCTTGCCAAAGGGCCGCGCTTTGTGATTATTTTGTTGCATCGCAATAAGGGCAGCTAGGAGACGCGCAGTCGATGGCAGGGCAGGGTTTCGACCGCGGCCGCATCGCGTTGGCCGAGATCAAGGAATTTGCGGGTTTTCCGGCGGGGACCCAGCGCTACATCCGCCGCTCGCTCGACATTGCGTTCGCTCCCGCCGAGCCGCGCCGCGAGGAAGCGGTCGAACGCTGGTCGCGCGACGGGATCGAACAGGTGAAAATCCGCGTGCAGGCGCGCTATTATGAGCGCATCGGCGAACTACGCGAACGCGTGCCCGAAAGCAGCGATTTGGGCGTCATGGAGGGATTTATGGCGCCTTTGGTGTCTTTGTCCGCCTTTGATCTGGCACAAGAGAAACTGCCGCATTTTTCAAGCTACCGCTTCCTCTATGAGCGGCTGATTGGCGCGGCAGCGCGGCCGTGGCTGCCCGGCGCTTTCTGTGCCGCGGCAGCGCTGCCGCATATCGAACCCGCGCGGCGCCGCGAACTGCTCCAGACGATCAGCGAAAGCGCCGCGACCGCTCCCGGCTGGTCGCGGCGCGAGCCGAGCTTTTATCCCGGCTGGGTCGACAAGGATGATCCGGCCGATGGCGAGGTGGATGTGCCCGAAGGCGAAGGCTGAGGCACCCGGTAACGCGCAAGGTCGGCTGGTGTATTGATGTTGGCCAGTGGCACGGGCAGGACCGCTTCCGTCGCGCCAATATGTTTGGCAAATTTCCGCACGCTGCGCTCGCCGTTGGCCAACCATGCATCAAGCTGCGGCGCAACGTGGACAGGCCATAGTCCCACCACCGGCTGATCAGCCAGCACCGCCGGGGCCCTGCCGAGCAAAATAGGGAGATTGTCTGGCAAATCCGGCATGTCGCAAGGCGCACTCAGGACGGAGGTGTAGCCGTGGTTCGCCGCATCGTGGAGCGCAGCATTGAGGGCGGCGAGCGGACCTAAACCACCGGCAGGACGGTCCGTCAGACTGGTCCAGTCGCCATGATGGCGGCCCACCACCAGCAGCGCCGCACATTGGGGGGCGAGACGCGCGATGACGTGATCGATCAGCGAGCGGCCATCAAGCAGCGCCAACGCCTTGTCGCTGCCAAAGCGGCGCGACGTCCCGCCTGCCAGCACCGCGCCCAAGATCATTTTTTCAGCCGTTCGGCGTGCCAGGCGACATGGTCCGCCATAAAGGTCGAGATGAAGTAATAGCTATGGTCATAGCCTGGTTGCAGGCGGATGGTCGCGGGTTGGCCGGCAGCCGTGCAGGCTTCGGCAAGCAGCTGGGGCTTGAGCTGGGATTCAAGGAAATTATCGGCTTTCCCTTGGTCGACGAGCAGATCTGGCAAGCACGCCCCATCGGCAATCAGCGCACACGCATCATAGTCGCGCCACGCCATGCGGTCAGGGCCGAGGTAGCCCCCCAGTGCCTTTTCGCCCCATGGGCAGGCAAGCGGGCTGACAATCGGAGCGAAGGCGCTGACCGAGCGAAAGCGCCCTGGATTGCGCAGCGCGATGGTGAGTGCACCATGACCGCCCATCGAATGACCAGTGATGCCCTGGCGCGTCACGTCGGCGGGGAAATGCTGTGCCACCAGAGCGGGCAATTCTTGCTCGATATAGCTGCGCATACGGTAATGCTGTGCCCAGGGCGCTTCAGTCGCATCGACATAAAAGCCGGCACCGAGGCCGAAATCCCACGCGCCATCGGGATCATCGGGCACGCCATCGCCGCGCGGAGACGTGTCCGGCGCGACAAAGATGATGCCCGCCTTGGCGCAAGCGGCGCGATATTCGCCCTTTTCCATCACATTGGCGTGCGTGCAAGTCAGGCCCGAGAGATACCAGAGCACCGGCAGCGACGTACCAGGCCCGTGGTCGGGCACAAAAACAGCGAATGTCATGGCGGTGCCGGTGGCGCTGCTGGCGTGGCGATAGACGCCTTGCGTCCCGCCGTGACTGCGGTTGGTGGAAAGGGTTTCAAGGGTCATGCGGCGAGCCATAGCTCAATTTTCGCCATGCTGAACTTGTTTCAGCATGACGCCCAACCGCCGCTCGTTGGCCCGAAACGCTTTCGGGACAACGAAACGGAAGCAATGGGTTACGCCGCCATGCGGTGCATTGCGCAAATTTTGTTACCGGCGGGATCGCGCAAGTAGGACAGATAGAGGTTCATCCCGCCCGGGTCGCGCACGCCCGGCGGGTCTTCGATCGCGGTGCCGCCATGCGCCAATCCGGCGGCGTGGAAGGCATCGGCCTGTTCAGGCGAGGCTGCAGCGAAACCAATGGTGCCGCCATTGGCACAGGTCGCTGGTTCGCCGTTGATCGGCTTCGTTACGATGAACAATCCGCCGCCGTGCATATAGATGACCCGGCCCTTGGGATCGACCATGCCGGGGCGGGCACCCAGCGCACCCAGTGCGGCATCATAAAAAGCCTTGGCGGCGTCGATATCGTCGGCCCCCAGCATGATGTGGCTGAACATCGTGATTCTCCTCCTATTTTAGTTGCGAACAGAAACTGTTTTGGCCGAGCCTTCAGCGGAACACAACCGTCTTGCGTCCGTCGATCAAAACGCGCTGCTGTGCCACCATCGTGACAGCGCGCGCCAGCACCTGCGCTTCAATATCGCGGCCGATGCGGATCAGGTCGTCGACGGTGTCGCGGTGGTCGACCCGTTCGACCGCCTGTTCGATGATTGGCCCTTCGTCGAGGTCGGCAGTAACGAAGTGCGCGGTCGCCCCGATCAGCTTGACGCCGCGCTCGTGCGCGCGGTGATAGGGCTTGGCGCCCTTAAACCCCGGCAAGAAGCTGTGGTGGATGTTGATCGCACGGCCGGCGAGCGCGGCACTCATGCCATTGGACAATATTTGCATATAGCGGGCGAGCACCAGATACTCGGAATTGGCCATGAGCGCCATGATGGCGGCTTCCTGCTCGGCGCGGTTCGCATCGCTGACCGGCAGATGATGGAAAGGCAAGCCGTGCCATTCCGTGAGGCGGCGCAGATTGTCGTGGTTCGATACGACGCCGACAATGTCGATGGCCAGATTGCCGGTCGACCAGCGATGGAGCAAGTCGTTGAGACAATGACTGCCCTGCGACACGGCGATCAGGAAGCGCGGCTTAACGCTGGTCTCGCTGATCCGCGCGGCCATAGCAAAATGCGCGAAAATGGGGGCAAAAGCCGCTTCCACCCCCGCCAGGTCTTGCGGAAAGCGCGGCCCTGCGCCGCGAAATGCGACGCGCATGAAAAAATTGCCGCTGCCCAAGTCGGCATATTGCTGGCTGTCGAGAATGAAGCCGTCATTGTCGGCCAGCAGGCCGGTGACGGCGGCAACGATGCCGACCGCGTCAGAACAGCTGAAGGTGAGAATATAGCTGGGGGTCATTCGGGCGTCAGTAGACCACCACGCTGCGAATGCTTTTGCCCGCATGCATCAGATCGAAGGCGGTGTTAATCTCTTCGAGACCCATCACGTGGGTGATCATCGGGTCGATTTCGATCTTGCCGGTCATATACATGTCGACAATCTTGGGCACATCTGTGCGGCCCTTGGCACCGCCGAACGCCGTGCCGCGCCAATTGCGGCCGGTGACAAGCTGGAATGGCCGGGTGGCGATCTCTTTGCCAGCCTCAGCCACCCCGATGATGATGCTGGTGCCCCAACCGCGATGGCACGCCTCTAGCGCCATGCGCATGACTTCAGTGTTGCCGGTGGCATCGAAGGTGTAGTCGGCACCGCCGTCGGTCATCGTGACGATCGCTGCGACAACATCCTCGCGGCTCATGCCCTTCGAATTCAAAAATTCGGTCATGCCGAACTTGCGGCCCCATTCCTCGCGATCGGGGTTGATGTCGACGCCGATGATCCGGTTTGCACCGGCCAGCCGCGCGCCCTGAATGACGTTCAGGCCAATGCCGCCCAGGCCGAACACGACGACATTATCGCCGACCTGTACCTTGGCGGTGTTGATCACGGCACCGACGCCGGTGGTCACGCCACAGCCGATGTAGCAGGCGCTCTGGAACGGCGCGTCCTCGCGGATTTTCGCCACGGCGATTTCGGGCAACACGGTGAAGTTCGAGAAAGTCGAGCAGCCCATGTAGTGGAAGATCGGCTGCCCCTTGTAGCTGAAGCGCGTGGTGCCGTCGGGCATCAGTCCTTTGCCCTGGGTGGCACGAATTGCTGTGCACAGGTTGGTCTTACCCGACAGGCAGCTTTTGCACTGGCGGCATTCAGGGGTGTAAAGCGGAATGACATGGTCGCCAGGCACAATGCTGGTTACGCCCGCGCCGACCTCTCGCACCACACCTGCACCTTCGTGGCCCAGCACGCTGGGAAAGATGCCCTCGCTGTCGAAGCCGTCGAGAGTATAGGCGTCGGTATGACAGATGCCGGTCGCCATAATCTCGACCAGCACCTCGCCCGCCTTGGGCCCTTCCAGGTCCAGTTCGACAATTTCGAGCGGTTTTTTGGCTTCGAAGGCAACGGCGGCGCGGGTTTTCATGGTGCTGGATCCTCCCTATTGCCACCTCCCTTAGCGGGAAGCGACAGAGGGAATCCAGCACCTAATCGGAGCTAGCCATGCACCCATTGCGTCTCGCGGGCAAAATTTTCGCTCGCAAATTGCCAGTTGAGCAAATCGTCCGTGACCGCGCCGACATAGGCCGGGCGATCGTTGCGGCGGTCAATATAATAAGCATGCTCCCACACATCGATCACGAGCAGAGGTCGCACCGCGTGCGTTACGACGGTTCCGGCGTCGTGCGTGTCGGTGATGAGCAAATCGTCGCCGCGTGCCACCAGCCAGGCCCAGCCCGAGGCGAAATGCGCCTTGGCGGTTTCGGCCAGTTCAGCCTTCAGCCCGTCGATCGAACCAAAGCTCTTGGCGATAGCCGCGTTTAGTTCCGGTGACGGTAAGGTTGGCGCCGGGCTCAGGCTGTTCCAGTAAAAAGCATGATTCCATACCTGCGCGGCGTTGTTGAAGAGCCCCTGATTACCGTCGGCGTCGGCGCGGCGGATGATTGCCTCCAACGGCGCCTCCTCCAGATCACTGCCCGCAATCGCGGCATTGGCTTTATCGACATAGGCCTTGTGGTGCTTGCCGTGATGAAACTCCAGCGTTTCGGCGGAAATATGCGGTGCGAGCGCATCGATGGCATAGGGCAGCGGCATATGGGTAATAGCCATGGGAGAGGTTTTCCTGTGCTGTTGGTTCTCTGATAAACCCCGCCTTGCACCCTTTCGTTCCAATTTTATGTCGCCATTTTGCGCAGCGCAGTGATGCAGTCGGCCTCTGCGGCGGGCTTGTCGGTGCGGATGCGCGCGATGCGCGGGAAGCGCATCGCGAGGCCCGATTTGTGGCGTTTGCTGGCATGGATGCTATCGAACGCGACCTCCAGCACCAGCGTCTTTTCAACCTCGCGCACGGGGCCGAACCGCTGAACCGTGTGCTGGCGCACGAAGCGGTCGAGCATCTTCAGTTCATCATCGGTGAACCCCGAATAGGCCTTGCCCACCGGCAATAGCTCGCCGTCGTCGGACCAGCAGCCGAAAGTATAGTCGCTGTAGAAACTGGCGCGCCGTCCATTGCCGCGTTGGGCGTACATCATCACGCAATCGGCGACGAGCGGGTCGCGCTTCCATTTATACCACTGCCCGACTTTGCGGCCGCCAACATAGGGTGCATCGCGGCGCTTTAGCATTACGCCTTCGATGGCGGCATCGCGCGCGGTGGCGCGTTGGGCGGCAAGACCGGCAAAATCGGGCGCGGTGATGATCTGCGACAGGTCGAAGCGGTCGGCGGGAAGTTCGCCCATCAGCGACTCAAGCCGCGCACGCCGGGTGGTCCAGGGCAACGGGCGCAAATCGTCGCGGCCGAGGCCAAGCAAATCATATAGGCGCACGAAGGCGGGCGCTTCGGCCAGCATCTTCTTTGACACCGTTTTGCGGCCCAATCGCTGTTGCAGTGCGTTGAAACTGGCGGCTTCCCCGCCCTGCGCGTCGCCGCGCACCAGCAATTCGCCATCAAGCGCGCAGTCGAGCGGCAGCGCCGCGACGATTTCGGGAAAGGCCGCGCTGATTTCCTCGCCGCCCCGGCTGTAAACGCGCGTTTCTCCGCTCGCGCGGACGATTTGCACACGGATGCCGTCCCATTTCCATTCGGCGGCAAAATCGGTGAGGTCGACTTCCTCGCCATCGCCCAACGGGTGCGCCAGCATGAAGGGGCGGAAAAAGGGTGTGGCGGCCAGATCGGGGCGCGGCGCCTTTCCTTCGGCCCAGGCGAATAGCGGCGTGAAGGGCGGGGCGACGGCGTGCCACAGTTCCTCGACATCTTCGACCGGCACGCCGAACGCATCGGCAAAGGCCTGCCGCGCCAGCCGCGCCGACACGCCGAGGCGCATGCCGCCGAGCGCAAGCTTCATCAGGGCATAGCGGCCGTCGCTGTCGAGCCGGTCAAGCAGGCCCGCAAGCGTTGCGGGAGCGGTGGCGCGGGTCGCCGCAGAAAGGGCGGCGACGGCTTGGGAGAGGGTGAGTGGCTCAAAGTCCCTCTCCTCCCCTGAAGGGGAAGGGAGAGGATCAGGCCACAACAGCGCAATCGTCTCCGCTGTCTCCCCCACAAATTGCCGCGACAGCCGCGCCAGTTCCGCGTCCACGCGGGTCGCGAGCAGCGCGCGCGCCATGCCAGCCTTGACTGCCGGAAAGTCGAGTACCTCGGTCAAGGCCGCCATCGCCCAGCCGCGATCAGGATCGGGTGTTTCGCGCAAATAACCAGCAATCAGCGCCAGCTTGGCATTGCGCGAGCGCGTGTAGATCAGCCGGTCGAGGAGCACGGCAAAGGCCCTCATTCGACCTCCTCCACTTCGCGGCCAACGAGGTGGAGCGCGCGGGCTTTGCGCTGATGGAGTTCGCACCAGCGCACCAGCCCTTCCTCGCTGCCGTGGGTGATCCAATTTTCCGTGGCGTTCACGTCGGCGACGGTCTGTGTCAGTTCATCCCAGTCGGCATGGTCCGAGATGATCAGCGGCAATTCGACCTGTCGCTGCCGCACGCGCCCGCGCACGCGCATCCAGCCCGAAGCCATCGCAGTCAACGGATCGGGCAGCCGCCGCGACCAGCGGTCCGTCAGCGCAGAGGGCGGGCACAGGACAATCTTCCCCGCCATTTCTTCCTTGGGGGTATCGGCGACGCTGCGCAGGGCGCCCAGCTGCACGCCATGCGCTTCATAAAGGCGGCACATCGGCTCGAGCGCACCATGGAGGTAAAGCGGGTCGTGCCAACCCGCCGCGCGCAGCTCGGCAATCACCCGCTGCGCCTTGCCCAGGGCATAGGCACCGACCAGGACACAGCGCGCGGGTTCCGCACGTGTCGCCGCGATCAGCTTGGCTATCTCGGCGGACGTCGGTGGGTGACGGAACACTGGCAAGCCAAAGGTCGCCTCGGTCACGAAAATATCGCACGGCACAACCTCAAACGGCATGCAGGTGGGGTCGGCGCGGCGCTTGAAATCGCCAGTAACGACAACGCGCTCGCCGCGATATTCCATTGCAATTTGCGCGCTGCCCAGCACATGACCGGCGGGGTGAAAGCTGAAATGCACCCCGCCTCGTTCGAACCCTGTGCCATAGGCGCACGGCACCGACCCTGCTTGGGGAGCGCCATA
The DNA here is from genome assembly GCF_057220455.1 of Sphingopyxis sp. sgz302558. Taxonomy (NCBI): domain Bacteria; kingdom Pseudomonadati; phylum Pseudomonadota; class Alphaproteobacteria; order Sphingomonadales; family Sphingopyxidaceae; genus Sphingopyxis; species Sphingopyxis sp. sgz302558. Next base: position 461,932 of record NZ_JBXPUZ010000003.1, read on the forward strand.
GCGCAGCGCCATAATCGCGAGCGTTGCGGGGGTCGCATACACAGTGCCATGGCCGCTGCGGGCATGGTCGGCGTGGCCGTGCGTAACTGCGGCGTGTGCGCGCGGGCGCGACGGATCAATCCAAACGTCGGCGGGAACGACGTGGATGCCGTCGGGATGAGGAATGATCCAGCCGCTGTCTGTCATGCCTTTGCTGTCCTGCTGTGCGCGATTGACCTTGGCGCGCGCTCTCCCCATGTTGTCCCAAAGCTGCACCGTTACAAGGACCCAACACCCCATGCCGCGTTCCGCCGAAATTGCTGCCCAATTGCCCTTTTTGCGCCGCTATGCGCGCGCGCTGACCGGCAACCAGTCGAGCGGCGACCGACTTGTGGAAGCCGCGCTGACCGCCATTGTCGAGAACCCAGCCAAGCTCGACACCGCGCCGTCACTGCGGCTTGGGGTTTTTGCCGAACTGCAGCGCGCTGTCGCCGGGCTGCCTTCGAATGATGATGCGCCCGAGCAGAACCGCATTGCGCGGGTCCCGCCGCTGCAGCGCCAATTGCTGTTGCTGACTGCGCTGGAGAATTTCTCGACCGCCGATGCGGCCGTGATTACCGGACTGTCGCTCGCCGACGCCGAGCGCGAAATTGCCGCCGCCTATGAAAAGCTTGATACCGAGCTACGGACGTCGGTGCTGATCATCGAAGACGAGCCATTGATCGCCATGGATCTGGAACATCTGGTGCAGGACCTGGGACACCGCGTGACCGGGCTTGCCGCGACGCATAGCGAAGCAGTGGCAGCGGTGGCGCGCGACCGGCCCGGGCTGGTACTCGCCGACATCCAGCTGGCCGACGGGTCATCGGGCATTGACGCCGTCAACGAAATTCAGGCTGTCATCGACGTGCCAGTGATATTCATCACCGCCTTTCCCGAACGGCTGCTGACCGGCGAGCGGGTCGAGCCCGCTTTTCTGATTACCAAGCCGTTTCGCCCGGCAGCAGTGCGCGCCACCATCAGCCAGGCACTGATGTTTGAAACGAGCGTGGCTTAGATCTGGTTCAGCCACGCCGAGTACTGGAAAGCTAACGCCCGCGCCGGTTCAGCCCAACAAAGGCCGCGATCCGATCGAGCGTGTCGATGCGCGGTGCCCCCGCCTCCCGGACAGCGTCCATCGTTTTTTCCACTGGCTGTTCCACCAGGCTGTAACGCATGGCCCAAGCAGGAAATTCGCGTTCATCAATCGGCTGATCGCGCAGGGTGACAACGCCGCTGTGGCGCGGATCGGACTGGATACGAGCATAGCAGGCGTTGATGACGTCCGCATCGCCTTCGATCAGCTGCAGGAAATTGGACCCGTTATAGAGCATGATCCCCGTGATACCGTCGGCCTGATTGCGCCGTTGGCTGTGGCTGACGATTGCCTTGATGGCGTCGGTCCCGACATCGGGGTCCGCCACGCTGACATAAAGGACCGACTTCATTTGGTGCGCCCTCCCGCGCGGATTCCCCTGCGCCGCCCCCCCGACAGCGCCGACATTGCGACTTGCGGGGGCGTATAAATGAAACTAACTCAACAGGTCTAGGGTCAGGACCTGTTAAATGCGCGTTCGAGGTTTGAAGCCATTTTGCTCAGGGCTAGGAGGAAAGGCGATGGGATATGAAGATATCTCAAGGCTTTCTGACGCCGCCATGGGCAAAATGGGTCAAATCCGAAGGACGCCGAAATGGCTTCGACCTCGAAGCGAAATGCCCTTGCGGGTAGCGATGCTAGCCGACGGCGGGCACTTCCCTCCGATGCCTTCGCCATTTCGACGCCTCGAACGCGCATTTAGCAGGTCCTGACCCTAATCACTTTCTGTCGGCGCTTCGCGCGCAAAAGGGAACTACCGGCCGCCTCGGCTCGTTAGGTCTGGGAGCATAGAGCAAGGTGCGACATTGAACCGAGGCAAGCCAATAGCGAAGGACGCTGGCGCAGCGCATAACAGTACCGCTGCTGAGCCGGCTGCCGTGCCCAATCGCGGCATGCGCAACGCGGCGCTGCAACAGGGGCTACGTGCGGCCTATCGCACTGTCGTTGAAGAGCCGCTTCCGGACCGCTTGCTCTCGCTGTTGCAACAGCTCGACGGTGACAGGCCGAACGACTGATGCCCGATGTGCCAACGCCTGACGGCTCACTGCCGCGGCTGGACGATGCTGCCTTCAAGGCGGAGTTGACGGCGGCCATCCCGCACTTACGCGCCTATGGCCGCAGCCTGACCGGCGACATGGATCGTGCCGACGATCTGGTCCAAGACACGATGCTCAAGGCCTGGGCCTCGCGCGACCGTTTCGCGGCAGGCACGTCGATGAAGGCGTGGACCTTTGTCATCCTGCGCAATGTCTTTCTATCACAGATGCGGCGGCAAAAATTCCACGGCGATTATGACGAAATGGCTGCCGAACGCATGCTGGTCGCCGCGCCGTTGCAAGAGGAAGCGACGCATGTCGCCGACATCCAGCGCGCGCTGCTCGAACTGTCGGCCGACCAGCGCGAGGCGCTGATATTGGTGGGCGCAGGCGGTATGTCCTATGAAGAGGCCGCGCGCATCTGTGAGGTCGCAGTCGGCACAATGAAAAGCCGCGTGTCTCGCGCACGCACCGCGCTTGAGGCGATCATGGTGTCTGGGCGCCTGTCCACGCCGCGCGGCGACATGCCCCCGCCCGCCGAGGCGATGGGTGCAATCATGGAGCGCGTTGAATCGCTGGCCAGCGAGGCCGAAGCGCGCGGCGCGGCCGAACCTACCAATTGAAATCCCCGACCATCAGGAGAGCATGACTATGAACAATTTCCATCGCCCTGCCCGCCTGCGCGGTGCTGCGCTGTTCGCATTGCTGGCGGCGTGCAGTCCCGCCGTTACTTCGGCGACCTATGCCGATGATCCCGCCATCGATGCAACCGGCGCGCATCCGGCGGTGCAGCCCAGCGCCGCGCCCTTTGCGATTGCCGAAGTGGCAACCTTCAATGCTCCCTGGGCGATGACTTTTCTGCCGGGCACCCGCTATGCGCTGATCACCGAAAAGGGCGGGCGGATGCTCCTGTGGCAAGAAGGCAGTGCGGCGATGCCGGTCAGCGGCGTCCCGCAGGTGGCCGCGGGCGGGCAGGGCGGACTGGGCGACATCATCGCGCTGGGCAAAGCTGCGGCCGATGGCAGCCAGCCGGTCGCGTTGAGCTGGGCCGAGGAAGGCGAAGGCGGCTTTGGCGCAGTCGTGGCAACGGCGACGATCAATCCAGCCAAAAGCGCGGCGCTGAAGGATCTGAAAATCATCTGGCGTGCCACGCCCAAGGTCAGCGGGCGCGGTCATTTCGGGCATCGCCTTGCCCTCTCCCCCGACGGACAGCATTTGTTCATCACCACCGGCGAGCGCCAGAAGTTCGATCCGGCGCAGGACATGGCAGGCACGCTGGGCAAGGTCATCCGCATCAAGCTCGATGGCAGCGCGCCCGCCGACAATCCCTTCGCTGATAAAGGCGGCGCGACTGCCCAAATCTGGTCGCTGGGCCACCGCAACCCGCTGGGCATTACTTTCGATGACAAGGGCAATTTGTGGACCCACGAAATGGGGCCGCGCCACGGTGATGAATTGAACCGCGTCGAACGCGCCGCCAACTATGGCTATCCCATCGTGTCGAACGGCGACCATTATGACGGCAAAGACATTCCCGACCACCCAACGCGTCCCGAATTTCGCGCGCCCGACCTTTGGTGGAACCCCGCGATCTCGCCTGCGGGCCTGACTTTCCACAGCGGCGCCGGCTTCAAGGACTGGGGTCCATCGCTGCTAATGGGCGGCCTGTCAGGGCAGGCCCTGATCCGCATTTCGCTCGATGGCACCAAGGCCAGCAAAGCCGAGCGCTGGGACATGGGTGCCCGGGTGCGCGAGGTGGAAACCGGGCCTGACGGCAGTATCTGGGTGCTGACCGACGGCGATAATGGCAAGTTGCTGAAACTGACGCCGAAGGGATAGCACCAACCCGAAACCTAACCCCGTTCGCCCTGAGCTTGTCGAAGGGCTGTCCTTTTCTTGGCAACCCTCAAAGAAAGGACGGTCCTTCGCCAAGCTCAGGACAGGCGGGGGAGGTTGAGAAGGCGATGCCCAATTGTGACAGCAATTGTGACAATTACTTCGCCAGACGGTCCCAAAATATCGACGAACTGCCAGTTGCTTGCGCTTGTTTGTTACAGACAAGCGGCAGATATGTTGAAGTATGTCCGGACTCGCTGTCACAGATTCGCTTCACGCAACCGAGCGCCCGCCGTCATGGCTGTTGCTGGTAGCCGAACTGCGTGCGGTGCTGGCATGGATTTTCTTCCGTTTCTTCACCCGCCCGTTCGTGACCAGCGAGATTGGTGGTGGCCAGCCGGTGATCACCATCCCCGGATTCATGGCCAGCGACCTGGCCATGCGCCAGCTGCGCTCCAGCCTGCGCGCGGCGGGCTTTCGCGCCTATGGCTGGGGGCTGGGGCGCAACCGTGGCGTGACTGCTGACATGCTCGACCGGCTCGACGCGCGCGTCGATGAAATCATCACGCGCGAGGGCCGCGTGCCGGCGCTGGTCGGCTGGAGCCTAGGCGGCATGTACGCCCGCGAATATGCCAAGCGCCATCCGCACAAGGTCGCTCGCGTCGTCACCATGGGTACGCCATTCTCCGGGTCGCGCCGGGCGAACCATGCGTGGCGGCTGTATCAGTTGGTCGCGGGTCACGACGTCGACGCGCCTCCGGTCGCACTGCACCCCGCGCCCAAGCCGCCGGTCCCGACCTATGCCCTGTGGTCGCCCAATGACGGCATCGTTGCAGCCGCCTGCGCGCGCGGACTTCCTCACGAAAGCGATGAGGCTATCGAAGTGAACTGCCGCCACATCAGCTTTTCGTTCGCCCCGGCAGCAGCAAGGGCGGTGGTACGGGTGTTGGCTTAACCCCGAAACGGCCCCACTATCTCGGCCGTCACGCGCAACGGCCGTCCGCTCGCCTTGTCGAGCAATGCCCAAGAGGTTTTGGCCCGCACATGCACGCGCCCATCAGCGCCCGTGAATTCCACAAAGCGATCAAACTTCGCCCCTTGCGGCGCATCGGCGACCCAGGTGCGCGCCGTCACGCTTTCGCCGGGCCCAAGTGCACGCAGATAGTCGATTTCGTGGCGCACCACCACCCAGATATAAGCATCCTTATGCTGCTGCGGTGCGACTGCGTCCCAATGTCCCGTTGCAACCACCTGAATCCATTGCACCCACACCGCATTGTTGACGTGGCCAAGCACGTCGATGGCCTCAGGCGTCGCGGTGAAGGATTGGGTGAATTCGTCGCTCAAGCCAGCTCCACCGGTGTTACCTGATAGCCCGCGCTGCGCAGCGCGCCGATGAGGGTATCGAGATGCTCGCGGTCGCGCGCTTCGCATTCGATGTCGGTAATGAGACCCTTGGCGGGCAGCGTCGTAAACACACGCTGGTGATAAATTTCGATGATATTGACCTGATTGTCGGCGAAGACGCGCATCACATTGAACAATGCACCGGGCCGATCCTGCAAGCGGACGCGCAGCCGCGCCAGCCGCCCCGAGCGGGCAAGGTCGCGCAGCAGCACATTGGCGAGCAGGCGCGTATCGATGTTGCCGCCGCATAGCACCAGGCCGACTTTTCGGCCGGCAAATTGTTCGGGGTGCGCGAGCAATGCGGCAAGTCCTGCCGCACCAGCACCCTCGACGACGGTCTTTTCAATCTGCAGCAGCAGGCTGACCGCCCTTTCCAGATGGCGTTCGCCGACCAGCAAGATATCGTCAGCCAGCCGCGCTACCATCCGCCGGGTATATTCGCCTGGTTCGCGCACCGCGATCCCCTCGGCCAACGTGTCGCCGTCGCTGACCATCGCCACATTGTGGATGGCGGCATACATGGACGGGTAAAGCTCGGCCTGTACGCCGACCAGCCGCATTGCAGGATTGATGCCGCGCGCCGCCGTGCCCATGCCGGTGAACAATCCGCCGCCGCCGATCGGGATAACCAAAGTGTCGAGATCGGGCACGTCAGCCAGCATTTCCAGCGCGACCGTCCCCTGCCCTGCAGCAATGTGCGGATGGTCAAAGGGGTGAACGAAGGTCAGCCCGCGCTCGACCTCCAATTGGCGTGCATGGGCATAGGCATCGTCATATTTCTCGCCAAAGAGAACGATCGACGCGCCATGGCTTTCGGTCTGCTGGACCTTCACCGTCGGCGTCGTCTTGGGCATGACGATGGTGACGGGGACGCCGAGGCGCGCGCCATGATAGGCCAGGCCCTGCGCATGGTTGCCCGCGGACGCCGCAATCACGCCGCGCGCGCGCCGCGATTCGTCCATTTGCAGCAGCGCATTGAGCGCGCCGCGCTCCTTATAGGCGGCGGTGAATTGCAGGTTTTCAAACTTCAGCCACACCTCGGCCCCGGTAATTTCGGAGAGCGTCTTGCTGTGCAGCGTTGGTGTGCGCACCACCGCGCCTTCGACGCGCTGGCGCGCTGCGGCGACATCGGCGGCGGTCAGCGCGGGCCAGTCGGCCACATTGTTGCTCGTCAAAACTTCGCTCATGGACAGGCGGGACCCCCTTATTTCGCGCGCAGCCCTAGCCCATCTGGCGCGGCGCGCAAACTTGGTTATGCTTGGCACCATGCAAGCAGAACAATTATCCATTGGCTTTATTGGCACCGGCGTCATGGGCGGGCCGATTGCGGGGCATCTGGCGCGCGCAGGGCATAAGTTGACAGTCTATAACCGCACCCGCGCCAAGGCGGAGGCGTGGGCGGCGAAGCATGGAGGCCAAGTGGCTGGCTCGCCTGCCGATGCCGCAGGTCTTGCCGATGTCGTGATCAGCTGCGTCGGCAATGACGATGACTTGGCGCAGGTGGCGCTTGGCCGCGATGGCGCCTTTCGCGCCATGCAAAAAGGCGCGCTGTTCATCGACCACACCACGGTTTCGGCGCGCATCGCACGGCAATTGTCGGTCGAGGCCGATGGCTTAGGGCTGCACAGCGTCGATGCACCAGTAACCGGCGGTCAGGCCGGAGCCGAGGCGGGTACGCTTTCCATCATGTGCGGTGCCAGCAAAAAAGCGATGGAGCGCGCCGAACCGGTACTGCGCGCCTATGCCTCGCGCATCGTGCATATTGGCGGCCCCGGCACCGGCCAGACCACCAAAATGGCCAATCAAATCGCCTTTTCGGGGATTATCCAGAGCCTGTCGGAGGCGCTTCGCTTTGTCCAGGCCGCGCATCTTGATACCGACAAGGTATTCGAAGCCATCTCGGGCGGCGCGGCGTCGAGTTGGCAGATGACCAACCGCTGGGCGACGATGGCCAAGGGCGAGTATGATTTCGGCTTTGCCGTCGACTGGATGCGCAAGGACCTGGGCCTCGCCATTGATGAGGCCCGCGCCAATGGCGCTACATTGCCCGTCGCCGCGCTGATCGACCAATTTTACGCCGATATCCAGCGCATGGGACGCGGGCGGCAAGACACCAGCGTGCTGATTGAAAGGTTGCCAAAACCGTGAAGCGTTTGTTGATGGCCGCGCTGACTCTCGCGCTCACCACCCCCGCCCATGCTGATACGCTGATCGACAATGTCAACGGCATCACCCTGGATGCCGAGGGCAAGGTGGTGCACTTTACCGGCGTCGTTATCGACGAGAGCGGCAAGGTAAAGCAGCTGCTGGACCGCACGGACAAGCGCCCCGAACGGATAGATTATAGGCAGGACGGTCGCGGGCAGACGATGCTCCCCGGCTTCATCGACGCGCATGGCCATGTGATGGGGCTGGGATTCCAGCGCATGCTGCTTGACCTCAGTGCAACTACGTCGCTGACCGAGGCACAGGCGAAGATACGGCAGTTTGCCGCTGACAACCCTGAAATGCCATGGATTTTGGGGACAGGGTGGAATCAGGAGAAATGGGAGCTGGGCCGCTTTCCAACTGCGGCTGAGCTCGATGCCGCTGTGCCAGACCGCCCGGTGTGGCTGGAGCGCGTCGATGGTCATGCGGGCTGGGCAAACAGCCGCACTCTGGCGCTGGCTAAGGTCAGCGCGGCGACCAAGGATCCGGCAGGCGGGCGCATCGAGCGCGGTCCCGGCGGCGCCCCCGCCGGCGTGTTCGTCGATGCCGCTATGCAACTGGTCAATGCGGCCAAGCCCAAGCCGTTAGCGCGCGACCTCGATCGTGCCTTGTCGCTGGCGCAGGGCGCGCTGCTCGAATGGGGCATCACCAGCATCGCCGACATGGGCACCACGCTGGAGGAATGGCAGGCTTTCCGCCGCGCCGGCGACAAGGGCCAACTCGCGGTCCGGATCCTTTCCTACGCCGGCGACATCGACAATATGCGCATCATCGGCGGCCCCGGCCCGACGCCCTGGTTGTATGATGACAAACTGCGCATGGGCGGAGTGAAGCTGTATCTTGACGGCGCGCTGGGCTCTCGCGGGGCGTGGCTGAAGGCCCCATATGCTGACGCGCCCAAGGAGCGAGGGTTGCCGTTGCTCACGCCCGCCGCGCTGCGCAACAAGTTGGTTAGCGCGACCATGGACGGATTTCAGGTCGCGGTGCACGCGATCGGTGACCAGGCCAATGCCGAGGCATTGGATGCCATCACCGATCTGGCCGCCGATTTCCCAGGTGACCGGCGCTGGCGTATCGAACATGCGCAAATTGTTGATCCCGCCGATATCAGCCGCTTTGCCAGTTTGAAAATCATCGCCTCGATGCAGCCGGTGCACCAGACGAGCGACCGGGTGATGGCCGAGGCGCGGCTCGACCCTGCGCGCCTTACTGGTGCCTATGCGTGGCGCAGCATGCAGAATGCAGGCGTACGCCTCGCCTTTGGCAGCGACGTGCCAGTTGAAAGCGCCGAACCCTTTGCGGGCCTTGCTGCGGCCGTGTCGCGCACCGGCCCCGACGGCCAGCCCTTTGGCGGCTGGCGCCCACAGGAGGCGGTGAGCCGCGAAACCGCGCTCGACGGCTTTACCCGCAGCGCCGCCTTTGCGGCCTTTGCCGAGGACCGACTGGGCACGCTGATGCCCGGCATGCGCGCCGATTTTGTGCTGGTTGACGGCGACCCGCTGCTTGCTTCGGCCAGCGAGCTGCGCGCGATGCGTGTTCGGGAAACCTGGGTGAACGGCCAGCGCCGTTTCGTGCGCCAGCCGTGAGCGAGTCGCCGCGCCGCAAGAGCAAGCGCCGCCGCGATCCGGCCCCAGTCGTCTCGCACGTCGATGTCGCCATTATCGGCGCGGGCGTGTTCGGTGCTTGGACGGCATGGCATCTGGTCAAGGCGGGGCTGAAAGTCCGGCTGTTTGACGCGTATGGCGCAGGCCATGCGCGCAGTTCATCGGGCGGTGAAAGCCGGGTGATCCGCATGGCCTATGGTGCCGATGCCATTTACTCCGCCATGGCAGCGGAGTCGCTTCCGCTGTGGCAGGCGCTGTCGGACAGCGCAAGTGCACCGATTTTCTACCAGACGGGCGTCTTGTGGTGGGCGCCTGATACCGACACTTATTCCGCCCAGTCACTGCAGTGGCTGGCCAGCAGCAACACCCCGCACGAAAGCGGCGACGCCAACTGGCTACAAAACCGGTGGCAGCAAATCCGCTTCTACAACAATGAACGCGGGATATTGGAAACGACCGCCGGCGCGCTGATAGCCGGGCGCGGAGTGCAGGAGGTGGTCGCCGACGCCGGGTTAACGGTCGAGCGCATCGTCATGCCTGCCCCGATGCCGGTGAAGAAGCGAGCGACGCATCACCTGCCCGATGGCGGAACGGCAGACACTTTGGTCTATGCTACCGGCCCATGGCTCGCCGAGCTTTTCCCGCAGCAACTTGGTGGCCGCATCGTCGCGACGCGGCAGGAGGTGCTGCACTTCGGCGCGCCGCAGGGCGACAATCGCTTTGCCCCGCCGCAGCTACCCGTCTGGGCCGATTTCAACAACGGCGCGATTGTTTACGGCATCCCTGACCTTGAGGGGCAGGGGTTCAAGCTCGCCTTCGACACGCACGGCCCGGTGGTCGATCCGGACACGCACGACCGCCGGGTAAGCGACGCCACGGTAAGCAAAGCGCGTGCCTATCTTGCCGTCCGCTTCCCCGCACTTGCCGAAGCACCGCTGATCCACAGTCGTGTCTGCCAATATGAGAATAGCAGCAACGGCGATTTCCTGATCGACCGGCTGCCAGGCACCGAGCGGGTGTGGTTGGTCGGCGGCGGATCGGGCCATGGCTTCAAACATGGCCCGGCGGTCGGCAGGCGGGTCGCGGCGCATGTAATGGATGCGAAGCTGGCGGTGGAACCGCGCTTTTCGCTGGTGACAAAAGGCACTGTAGCGGCGCGGACGGTGTTTTAGTTTTCAATCTTGCCCCCAATCACCGTCCGGACTGAGCTTATCGAAGGACTGTCCTTTTCTTTTGCGCCGGAAAGGGAGAAGAACGGCCCGCTGATAAGCTTAGGGTGGGCGGGGGATCGAATGAGAATCAGTGACTGCCACAATATTGCCGACTTCCGTGCCCTCGCACGGCGCCGCCTCCCCTGGCCGGTGTTCGACTATATCGATGGCGCCGCCGACGACGAAATCACCCGCCGCCGCAACCGCAGCAGTTTTGACGATTGCGACCTCGTCCCGCGGGTTCTCGCGGGGGTGGAAAGCATCGACATGCGCGCCACCCTGTTCGGGCGGGATTTGTCTATGCCGCTTTTCCTGTCACCGACCGCGCTGCAACGCCTGTTCCACTGGCAGGGCGAGCGCGCGGTGCTGCGCGCCGCGGCTGACGCGGGCACGGTCGCGGGCATCAGCAGCCTTGCGACCATCAGCCTGGCCGAAGCGGGCGCGCTGACCGATGGCCCCAAACTGTTCCAGCTCTATGTCCACAAGGACGAAGGGCTGAACCAGGCGATGCTCGCGGCGGCCAAGGCGGCGAAGTTCGATGCGGTCGCGCTGACCGTCGATACCATCGTCGGCGGCAACCGCGAGCGCTGCCTTAGATCAGGCTTCACCTCGCCACCGCGGTTCACGCCGGGCAATTTGCTGTCCTATGCTTTGAAGCCCCGCTGGGGCCTTAACTATGTCCTGCGCGAGCCGTTCGGCCTTCCAAACCTCGCCACGCATGTGGCCGAAGGGTCGAGCGTACCCAAATCGGTCGCCGATTATTTCTCCACAATGCTCGACCAAAGTCTCGACTGGAAGCGGGCAGAGACAATTCGCAAGGGATGGGACGGCCCCTTCTGCCTTAAAGGCATTATGGCGGTTGAGGATGCCCGCCGCGCGGTCGACATTGGCGCGACTGCGATCATGGTGTCGAACCATGGGGGGCGGCAATTGGACGGCAGCCTTGCGCCGTTTGATGCGCTTGCCGAAATTGTCGATGCGGTCGGCGATCAGGTCGAGGTCATCTGCGATGGCGGCATCACACGCGGTACCCATGTGCTGAAGGCGCTGAGCGTGGGTGCAAAGGCGTGTTCGGGTGGGCGGCTGTACCTTTATGCGCTTGCCGCAGCGGGCGAGCCCGGGGTGGCCCGCGCCATTGCGCTGCTCCGCGCAGAGATGGAGCGCGGGATGAAACTGATGGGCGCAAAATCGCTCGCTGATCTGTCGCGCGGCAATTTACGCTGGCGCTAACAAAAAACCCCCGCCGAAGCGGGGGTTGTCTGTTGTCGCTGGTCGCTGATTAGAAGCTGAAACCCAGCGAGAAAATGATGGTGCTGTCGTACAACGTGTCGATGGCATTGATGCCGGTCGATTCGATGTCGGTATCGACGTAGCGCACACCCAGCGTTGCCGGACCAACGGCCAAGTCAGCACCCAGTGCCCAGTCGAGATAATTGCCGCCCGAAGCCAGCGCGCCGAGCGCGCCATCGGTATAACCGATTGTCCCGACCAGCGTTACTGGTGTGTCAGGAATTGCCGCCGACAGACCCAGGCTCAGATAAAGGTTATCATCGTCGCCGAGCGAGCTTTGGTCCCAGCTGTAGCCGACGGTTCCCGTGGCGGTCACCGGGCCGATATCATGGCTGATCTTGCTCAGAATTTCGAAATAGTCGCTGTTGCCCGCTGCGCTGTCGCCATCGGGATACCAGTAATAGATGAGGCCGATGTCGAAGTTGGTGCCTTCGGCGATGTCGGTGTTGTAGCCGGCATAGAGATCGACCTCGACCTCACCATAGAGTGGCGTATCGTCGAGGTTTGAACCCCAGGCACCGACATAGAAGCCACTTTCGTGGCTGACCGTGATGGTCGGCTGGACGGCGAAATCTTCGCCCGACAGCGATAGGCCGCGGAAGCGATAGTCAGAGGTGACGGTGACACCACCGGACACGGTGATGGGGCCGCTTTCTTCCTCGGCGTCCTGCGCGAATGCAGGTGTCGCGGTGGCCGCGAGCAACAAGCCCGCGATAGCGGCAAATGATTTCTTCATGGGTTGATCCCCTTCTTTGTTACAAACCGGATCGTCCCGCCTGCGTGAACCGGACATGCCATCGTTGCAGTGAGGCGGGCACATTCCGGCTTACCGCGATAAAGTTGCGCAATTTGCTGCGACGCACAAACAAAAATGCGCTGCAAACATATTCAGCGACAGCAGTGTGACATTGCAGCAACATTGTTCAGTGCCAACTCACCGCTTTGCGGCGGCGCGGTGAGCCGCTATTGCGGGGGGTATGAGCGACCATAATCCCGGACTGCGCCCCTGGCGCGACATCCACCGCCGCCAATGCCGCCAGATCATGGTGGGCAATGTTCCCGTTGGCGGGGGCGCGCCAATCACCGTCCAGACGATGACCAACACGCTGACCAGCGATCCAGTGGCGACCATCGACCAGATCCGCCGCTGCGAAGAGGCCGGGGCGGACATCATCCGCGTTTCGTGCCCCGATACTGACAGCACCGCCGCGCTCGGCAAAATCACCCGCGCCGCACGCGTGCCGATCGTCGCCGACATCCATTTCCACTATAAGCGCGCGCTCGAGGCCGCCGATGCGGGCGCGGCGTGCCTGCGCATCAACCCCGGCAATATTGGTTCATCGGAACGCGTCGCGGAGGTTGTCCGCGCCGCCAAGGCCAATGGCTGCGCGATCCGCATCGGCGTCAACGCCGGCAGCCTCGAAAAGGACCTGCTCGAAAAATATGGCGAACCCTGCCCCGAGGCGCTGGTCGAAAGTGCACTCGACCATATCAAGCTACTACAGGACCATGATTTCCACGAATATAAAGTCGCGGTGAAGGCGTCGGACGTGTTCCTCGCGGTCGCGGCCTATCAGCAACTCGCCGAAACGGTCGATTGCCCGCTGCACCTGGGCATTACCGAGGCAGGCGGGCTGATCGGCGGCACAGTCAAGTCTGCCATCGGCCTCGGCAGCCTGTTGTGGTTCGGCATCGGCGACACCATCCGCGTATCGCTGTCGGCCGAACCCGAGGAAGAGGTGCGCGTCGGCTATGAGATATTGAAAGCCCTCGGCCTGCGCACGCGCGGTGTCCGTGTCGTCAGCTGCCCCAGCTGCGCGCGCCAGGGCTTCGACGTGATCCGCACCGTGCAAAAGCTTGAGGATGCGCTCAGCCATATCAAGACGCCCATGTCGCTCTCGGTTCTCGGCTGCGTCGTCAACGGCCCCGGCGAGGCGCGTGAAACCGACATCGGCATCACCGGCGGCGGCAATGGCAAGCATATGGTGTACCTCTCCGGCGTCACCGACCACCATGTCGCCGACGCCGACATGATCGGCCATATCGTGAAGCTGGTGGAGGCCAAGGCGGCGGAGATTGACGCCGGCACCAGCGTGAGCATGGACGTGCTGCACGGCAAGGCGGCGTGATGACAATTTGGCTCTTTATTGCGGCTGTTGCGACCGAAGCAGCCTTCCCAGAGCGCACACCGGGCATGATTGAAGCATGCATCAACGAGGCGGTCGAGTCGGAGAGAATGTCCAAAGAGGGCGGCGACTACAAATATATATGCGGCGATGAAGTGGCGCAGCAACTTTGGGACTACCTTGAAAGCGCCAAGATCGAAGCATCAGAGCAAACAACCGAAAATGGCACTTGGTCGTCACGCTATTTTCCGTTGGGGGGCTGCTTCAAGCGAGTGCGGAATGTGGATGGGTCTGCGGCAACCAGTGGTCTGAGCTGTACGATCTGGATACCCTATCGCATCCAAAAAAAGCGCTAGGGCCAGCGTGAAATACATTGCCAAAGGGCAAAGCAAGCAATGACACTCGCCATCCGCCCCGCCATACGCGCTGACTTACCCCTCATTGCGCAGTTCATTCGTGACCTCGCGGCTTATGAAAAACTGTCGCATGAGGTGCGCTTTGATGAAGCGGTGCTGGCCGAGCGTCTGTTCGGACCGCGCCCCTATGCCGAAGTCATCATCGGTGAAATTGACGGCGCGCCACAGGGTTTCGCGCTGTTCTTCCACAATTTTTCGACGTTCGAAGGCCGCCCCGGCATTTACCTTGAGGACTTGTTCGTGCGCCCCGAGACGCGCGGGTCTGGGCTGGGCAAGGCCCTGCTCGCCCACCTTGCCAAACTGGCGGTGGAGCGCGATTGCGCCCGGCTGGAATGGTGGGTGCTCGACTGGAACAGCCCCAGCATCGGTTTCTACCAGTCGCTGGGAGCAAGGCTGATGGACGAATGGACGGTGATGCGCGTCGATGGCGCTGCACTAACCCGCCTAGCTGGAGAATGACGATGCGTTTCCCCCTGCTTCTTGCTGCTGCGCTGGTGCTCGCAGGCCCCGCCACTGCGCAGACCAACCGCACCGGTGACCGGCTCGACGGCACCCCGGTGATCGACCGGCTCGACGCCAACGACCTCGCCCCCGGCGAAGTCCACCGTTTCTGGTTCCGCGCGGGCGACAGCGCGCTGGGGCAGGCCTGGTATGTGCCTGTCGTCGTGGTCAAAGGTACCAGGCCCGGACCGCGCCTGCTGCTGACGGCCGGAATTCATGGCGATGAACTGAACGGCATCGCCGTTATCCACCGGCTGGCCCGCGAAATTGACCCCAAGACGCTTACTGGCGCGCTGGTGATGGTGCCGGGGCTCAACACGCCGGGGTTGAACAATTCGACACGCGCCTTCACCCCGCGCGGCGGCACAGGCGGCGACAATATGAACCGCGTCATGCCGGGCAAGGATGTTCCAGGCGCGAGCCTGATCGATGTTTATGCCCACCGGCTGTGGCACAGCCTAATGCGCCCCAATGCCGACCGGATGATCGACCTGCACACCCAGTCGCGCGGCACCGCCTATAATCTTTACGCCTTTGTTTCTTCGCCTGAGGCGCGCGAAATTGCCGAAGCGATTGCCCCCGACACCATCCGCCTCGACCCCGGGCAGCGCGGCACGGTGGAAAATGAAATGGTGCCCGATCGCGTCCCGGCCATTACGCTGGAGCTCGGCGCGCCCGAAGTGTGGGACGAAGCGCTGATCGCACGCAGCCACGACGGCATTTTACGCTTGATGGCAAAAATGGCGATGCTGCCAGCCAGCGCAGCGCCGCCCGCCACCGCCAGGCCCTTTGTCGCCAACAATCAGGTGCAAGTGCGATCACCGGTGGGCGGCTGGGTGACACTGCACGTGCGCCTGAACGACATGGTGGCGAAGGACCAGCCCGTCGCCACCATCGCCGACGCCTTTGGCCAGAGCCGCACGACGCTGACTGCACCGGTCGCGGGGCAGGTCGTGTCGCTGAGCACCGACCCGCGCAATGATGTCGGCGATATGGTCGTGCGCATCGGCTATTGGGACCCCGACCCCAAATGCGCCGCGGGGTGTTGAGTTAAGCCCCCAGCCGAGCCCAGGCCAGCCCGGCGAATTCGCACAGCAGAGGGCGCGTATCGCGCGGGTCGATAATGTCCTCGATGCCAAAGCGTTCGGCAGTGCGGAAGGGGCTTTTGACTAAGTCGAGGCGCGCCTTGATCGCAGCCAGTGCGGCGGCGGGATCGGCGCTCGCCTCAATCTCGCTCTTGTAGGCGACCTCGACGCCGCCATCGATGGGAAGACTGCCCCAATCGCCGCTGGGCCAGGCGAAGCGATACTGAAACCGCTCGGCGTTGCTCATGGCGCTCCCGGCGATACCATAGGCGCGGCGGATGACGACCGCGCACAGCGGCACCCGCGCGCGGTAAATGGCATTCATGGCGTTGACGCCGTAGCGGATCGTGCCCGTCCGTTCGGCCTCGCCGCCGATCATGAAGCCGGGATTGTCGACCAAATGGACGATGGGCAAGCGGAACTGGTCGGCAAGCTTGACGAAACGTTCAACCTTTTCGCTGGTTTTGGCGTCCCAGCTGCCGCCCAGAAAGGCAGGGTCGCTTGCCACCACCGCGACGGGCCAGCCATCGAGCCGGGCAAAGGCGGTGATCGCCGCCTGCCCCCAACGGCGGCCCATTTCAAACAGACTGCCCGCGTCGAACACAGCGTCCAATACGCGACGCATGCTGTAGACCTGCTTGGCCTCGCGCGGGACGATGGACAGCAAGGCTTCATCGCGGCGATCCGCCGGGTCATTGCGGGGCGTCCGTCCCGCCAACCGGTCGACCGACGATGGCAGATAGGACAGGAACCGCCGCGCCGCGGCAAAGGCTTCGGCCTCGGATCCTACCTCGTCGTCGACCACGCCATTGCGCGTATGCACGTCGCTGCCGCCCAGCTCCTCGCGATCCAGCGTGTCGCCAATGGCTGCGGCCACTGCTGGGCCCGCCGCAAACAACTGCGACAGGCCGCGCACCATGATGCTGTAATGGCTGGCGACCACGCGCGCCGCACCCAGCCCCGCCGTCGGCCCCAGCGCCAGCGCGACCACGGGAACGGTCTCCAGATTTCGGATCACCGCGCCCCAACCGGGCACGGCGGGGACATAAGTGTAGCCCATATCTTCCAGGGACTTGACTGAGCCGCCCCCGCCCGTCCCATCGATCATCCGGATCAGCGGCAGACCTAGCTCGTGCGCCATCATCTCGGCCTGCACAAATTTGCGGTGAATCGCCGCATCGGCCGCACCGCCGCGCACCGTGAAATCGTCGGCAGTTGCGACGACCGCGCGGCCGTCGATATGGGCCCGGCCAAAGATGAAGTTCGATGCAGCCAGCCCCGTCAGCTGGCCGTCAGCGTCATAGCTGCCGCGTCCGGCAATCTTGCCGATTTCGCGAAAGCTGCCCGCATCGACCAGCGCCGCTATCCGCGCCCGCGCGTCCATTTTGCCGCGCCCATGCTGCCGCGCCACCTTCTCCGCGCCGCCCATGGCTTCGGCCATGGCTTGGCGGGCGCGCAGTTCCTCAACCTCTTTTTCCCAGCTCATGCCATCGCTCTCCTTGGCCGCATCAGGCTGTGCCAAAGGCGCGGGCGACGCGGCAAGCCAAATCGGCACTTGCACCATTGTAGCGCTTGCTACATACGGCCAAGCAGCGCGTGTACCGCATCTAAAGGAGGGTTATTTATGCTGCTGTTCCGCCTGTTCCTGCTCACCGCCATTGCGGTCATCGGCGCCTATACCGCCGTCACCATCAGCAATCATGGGATCAACCTGCTCCCCATATTCTTTGGCGACATGGCCAAAATGGGCTGGCCGGGGCAATTCAATCTGGATTTCCTGTTTTTCCTGCTGCTGGCGATGATCTGGATCGCCTGGCGCCACCAGTTCAGCGCTGCTGGTCTTGCGCTCGCCGCCCTCGTACCGGCGGGCGGTATGCCTTATCTCTCAATCTATCTGCTAGTGCACAGTTTCCGGACTCGTGGCGACCCCGCCGCGCTGCTGTTGGGGCCCGATCGTGCGCGCCAGCGTTGAACCTGTGTTTGATGGCGCGCTGCGCAAAGCAAGGAAGCCCAGCAAATGACCGATTCTGCCAGCACCAATCTTGCCGTTGTTCATGCATTTAATGCTGCGATGGCGCAGTTCGACTATGATGCCGCCCTTGCGCTGATCGCTGACGACTGCGAATATCAGAATATGCCGGACCCCGGCAAGGTCATGGTCGGCCCGGCGGGCGTGCGCGCCGCGCTCCAGCCCTTTTTCGGCCTGACCATTGCCAACGAGCTCGTCACATTGCGCGCTGCGGAAAGCGGGCATTTGGTGTTTCTCGAACGACTTGATCGCCATCAATTGCCTGACGGCCGCTGGGTCGAGCTGCCCGTCACCGGCGTTTATGAGGTGGTGAACGGAAAGATCAAACTCTACCGCGATTATTTCAGTGCCCAAACCCTCTATGCCCAGTGGCCCGAACTGCTTGGCGGGCGGCAGGCCGGCTGAGGGCCCGACACGTCCGCCGGGCGGTGGCAGGCTGTGCCTTGGCCCCTTTGCCACAGGCAGACCCGCATGCTAAGCGCCCGCGCGCCATGACCAGCTATCAATCCAGCCTGATGCGCCTACTCGACGAGCGCGGCTATATCCACCAGACCACCGACGCAGTCGGGCTCGACGCGCTTGCTGCCAAGCAGATTGTGCCGGGTTATATTGGTTTCGACGCGACCGCGCCCAGCTTGCACGTCGGCAGCCTGGTGCAGATCATGCTGCTGCGCCGCCTGCAACAGGCGGGGCATAAGCCGATTGTGGTGATGGGCGGCGGCACCACGCGGATCGGCGACCCCACCGGGCGCGACGAAAGCCGCAAGATGCTGACCGACGAAGTGATTGACGCCAATATCGCGTCGATCCGCACCATCTTTGCCCGGCTGTTGACCTTTGGCGATGGCCCCACCGATGCGGTGATGGTGAACAATCAGGATTGGTTGGGCCAGCTTGGTTATATCGAGCTGTTGCAAGAGGTTGGCACGCATTTCACCATCAACCGCATGCTAACGTTTGACAGCGTGCGGCTGCGGCTGGAGCGCGAACAGCCGATGACCTTCCTTGAATTCAACTATATGATTTTGCAGGGCTATGACTATCGGCATCTCGCTCAGACTCATGGCGCACGGCTGCAGATGGGCGGGTCTGACCAGTGGGGCAATATCGTCAACGGGATTGAGCTGGGCCGCCGTATGGACGGCACCGAACTTTATGGCGTCACGACGCCGCTGTTGACCACCGCCAGCGGGGCGAAGATGGGCAAAACTGCGGACGGTGCGGTGTGGCTGAACGACGATGCGCTGCCGCATTATGATTTCTGGCAATATTGGCGCAACGCCGATGACCGCGATGTCAGCAAATTCCTGCGGCTGTTCACCGACCTGCCGCTGGATGAAATCGCGCGCCTCGAGGCGCTGGAAGGAGCAGAGATTAACGCGGCAAAAAAGGTGCTGGCCGATGCAGTGACGGCATTGTGCCGCGGGCCGGAGGCTGCTGCAAACGCGGCTGCAACGGCGGCGCAAGTCTTTGAACAGGGCCGCGTTGGCGGCGATTTGCCCAGCGTGTCAGCGGGTGCCGACGGTGTCACCATCGTCGATGCTTTGCGCGAACTGGGCTTTGTTGCTTCGAACAAGGAAGCGCGACGCAAGCTGGAGGAAGGCGCGGTCAAGGTCGATGGCGGTGTCGTGCGCGATCCGGCAATGCGGGTGAAGCCGGGCGATACGCCCGTTCCGGTCAGCCTTGGCAGCAAGCGCCACGGCCTCGTCACGCCGTGATCGGGGCCTTCAGCCGACCAGATTCAGCGCAGGATTTTAACTCTTTATTAGTGTGATTTGGGCCACAACCCGCTTGAAACAGTTTCGGGACAAGCCCCAATGAACAAAGTCGACCCCTCACGCGCCACTTATAACGGCCTAGATCAGCGCATTGCGCCGCGTAGCGACATTTACTGCCGCTTGCCGTTCATCCTGACCGATGGCCGTCAGGAAATCGGCACCTGCGTTAACATCAGCGCAGATGGTTTGCTGATGCGCTTTGAGCGCGGGCTCGATGTGGGCGACATGATCATCTTCAAAATGCCGATCGTTGGCCGCATCGCCGCGCGCGTCATTTGGTCGCTGGGCGGCAAGACCGGTGTACAGTTTGACCGGATGATCCCGGTGCAGGACTATCTGCCGCTGCTGAAGGCGCTGGGCGTCCGTACTGACCAGTAAGCGTCATCCGCTGCGCAGCAGCGGAAGCGCAGCATCGCGTTCAAACAAATAGAGGCACTGGCGCATCGCTTCGCCGCGATGGCCGGACAGGCCACCATCGCGTTCGACGAACAGGCGGGCATCATCGTGGGCGACGGGGAGCAGCCGGACCAGCTGTTCGGGCGTCGCCAGCCGGTAGTCGGCATCACCCGATTGTTTGAGGCCGAGCAGCTCGCCGCCGCCGCGCAACTCCAGATCCTTTTCGGCAATCACAAAGCCATCGTTCGTCTCGCGCATCAAACGCAAGCGTTCGCGCGCGGTTTCAGACAGGGCGGCGGAGCGCAGCAGCAAACACACCGACTGCGCGCTCCCCCGACCCACGCGCCCGCGCAGCTGGTGCAGCTGGGCAAGGCCGAAGCGGTCGGCATGTTCGATGATCATCAGGCTGGCGGCAGGCACATCGACACCGACTTCGATGACCGTGGTAGCGACGAGCAGCGGCAGCGCACCCGACTGGAATTGCGCCATGACGTCATCTTTTTCGGGCCCCTTCATCCGCCCGTGAACCAATCCAACGCGGTCCGTGCCAAAGCGGGCGCGCAGCATAGCGGCGCGCTCCTCCGCAGCGGCGAGTTCGCTCTTGTCGCTTTCGGCGACCAGCGGGCATACCCAATAGGCCTGCGCGCCGCTGGCGATGTGGCGTGCAAGTGCATCGATCACCGTATCCAGCCGCTCGACCGATACGACGCGCGTATCCACCGGCGTGCGGCCGGGTGGCATCTCGTCGATCCGCGACACATCCATTTCGCCATGATTGGCGAGCAGCAAGGTGCGCGGGATCGGCGTCGCGGTCATCACCAGCAGATGTGGCGGCACACGCCCCTTGTCCGCCAACATCAGCCGCTGCGCGACGCCAAAACGGTGCTGTTCATCGACCACCACCAGCGCGAGATCGCGGTAACTGACCGCCTCCTGAAAAATGGCATGGGTGCCAACGAGGATGTGCACGCTGCCGTCAGCAAGCCCCATCAGTGTTGCCTCACGCGCGCGGCCCTTGTCGCGGCCGGTGAGGATAGCGATCTCAACTCCCGTTCCGGCGGCCAGCCGTTGCAGCGTTGCAAAATGCTGGCGCGCCAAGATTTCGGTCGGCGCGAGCAACGCCGCCTGATGCCCATCCTCCACCGCCGCCAACATCGCGTGCAGCGCGACCAGCGTCTTGCCCGACCCGACATCGCCCTGCAACATGCGCAGCATCGGGGTTGACTGGGCCATGTCGGCGGCGATTTCACCGATCACCCGGCGCTGTGCACCGGTTGGGGCGAAGGGCAGTTGCAGCCGCCCGGCCAACCGCCCATCGCCGACAACCGCGCGCCCGCGCCGCGCGCGCAAGTTGGAACGCAGCAGCATCAGCGCGACCTGGCCCGCCAATATTTCGTCGTAAGCTATGCGGTCGCGCGCAGGGGCATCATGCGGGCTGGCATGCGCACGGGCTAGCGCCTCGCCCCAGGCAGGCCAGCCGTTAGCGGCGAGCAGCGAAGGCTCAATCCATTCGCCCAGCGCGGGCCGCCGGTCCAACCCTTCGCGCACCAGTCCAGCCAGACGCGCGCTGGTCAGTCCTTCGGTCAGCGGGTAAATCGCCTCCTGTACGGCTACGGTCGCCCCCTCGCCCGGCACCAGCGCCTGATCGGGGTGGACGATTTGGCGCATGTCACCATATTGGTCGAGCCGCCCGGTTACGATGCGCGGTTCGCCCAGCGGAAACAGCTTTTTGGCAAGGCCGGCAGTGCGCCCGAAGTAGACCAGCCGCACATGATCGCCCGCGCCGTCGAAGGCCTCCACCCCGAACGGCGCCCGTGGGCTCCGGCCCGGGCGGTAGTCGCGCGCTGTCAGCGTGACGATGATCTGCTCCCCCGGCTGCGCATCGTCGAGCCGCGCCACCGGCTTGCGGGTGATCAGTCCTGTCGGCAGATGGAACAACGCATCGACAATCCGTTCGAGCCCAAGCCGCGCCAGCGGCTTGGCGAGCTGCGGCCCGACACCCCTAAGGTCAGTCAGCGCGGCAAAGAGCGGGTTGAGGATTTCAGGTCGCATGGCTATTCCGCCTGCGACTATAGACCCAAAGCGCGCGCACGCCAGATTCGGCATGCGTGCCCCAATCGGATTCCCATCCTGCCGTGACTGACCGCCTGAAAGCTCTCAAATACCGCGCTTATTATCGCGGCACGCGCGAGGCCGACGCGCTGGTTGGCGGCTTTTTCGATGCCCATGCAGCGCGCTGGGACGACGATGAACTGGCGTGGTTCGAGGCGGTGGTCGAACAGGATGACGAGGACATTATGGCTTGGGCGCTGGGCCGGGCCGAGCCGCCTGCGGCGCTGGCCAACCCAAAGATGATCGCAGCGCTGCGCCGTCTGGACTATATCGCCAAGCCGTGACCGATCCCGTCGCCGCCATCCTGGCGGGCCAGCGCCCGCACACGCTGGCCCGCGTCGCCGACGGTTTCCTGCCGTTGCTGCTCGCCGATCTGGCGCGTGCGAGTGACCGTCGACTGGTCTATGTCGCCACCGACGATGCGGTTATGGCGGCGATCGCCGATGCCGCGCCCTTCTTTGCGCCAGAGCTGGTCGTGCACCGCTTTCCGGCGTGGGATTGTCTGCCTTATGACCGCGCCGGGCCCAGCCTACGCGTCAGCGCCGAGCGGCTGGCGACGCTAGCCGCGTTGCAAGCCCCGGCACAGCGCGGCGAGTTGATCCTGACCACCATCGCCGCCATCGCCCAGCGCACATTGACCCCCTTTCGCATCCGCCAGCTTGCCGCCAGCCTGAAGCCCGGCGCGCGGATCGACCGCGATGCGCTGGTCGCGCTGCTGATCGCCAACGGCTTTTCACGCGTTGATACCGTTGCCGATCAAGGCGAATTTGCCGTGCGCGGCGGCATCATCGACCTTTTCCCGGCAGGGGAACCCACGGGCATTCGCGTCGATTTCTTCGGCGACGAAATTGAAACGCTGCGCCGCTTTGACCCTGCCGACCAGCGCTCACAGGGCCATGTCGATGGCTTCACCTTGTTGCCCGCCAGCGAAACCCTGCTTGACGAAGCCAGTATCAAGCGTTTCCGCACCCGCTATCGCGAATTGTTCGGCGCGGCGGCAACCGGCGATCCGCTCTATCAGGCGGTAAGCGACGGGCGGCGCCAAGCCGGCATGGACCATTGGCTGCCATTATTCGAGGAAAAGCTGGCCACGCTGTTCGACCATATTGGCGACGCACCAATGCTGCGCGGCCACCGCGTCGACGCCAGCGCAGCGCAGCGATTTGAGGCCATCAATGACTATCATGGCAACCGGGTGGCGGCGGCAGACGGCGCAGCGGGTAGTTACCGTCCGCTTGCTCCTGAGGCGCTTTACCTGAGCGATAAAGAGTGGCGCGCCGCCGAGGCCGCGCGCCCCATCCACCTCATCACCCCTTTCGATGCCCCCGAAGCGCCAAGCGCCATCGACATGGGCGTCCACGCCGCGCGTGACTTTGCGCCCGAGCGCGCCGCCGATGCCAATGTCTATGCGCTCGTCGCGGCGCACCTGGCCGCAGAACAGCGCGCCGGGCGGCGGACCATCATCGCCAGCTATTCGGTCGGCGCGCGTGACCGGCTGGCGGGACTGCTGAAGGAACATGGCGCAAACATGCTTGCCGAAGCCGACGGCTGGCAAGCCGCGTTGGGCACGGCTTCGGACCTGCGGACCACCGCGCTCGTCGTGCTGCCCATTGACAGTGGCTTTGCCAGCGATGCGGTCAGCCTGCTGAGCGAACAAGATATATTGGGTGAGCGGCTAGTACGCCGCCAGAAACGCCGCAAGAGCGCCGATGCTTTCCTCGCCGAACTGGCGACGCTCAGCGTCGGCGATCTGGTCGTGCATATCGACCATGGCATTGGCCGCTATGAAGGGCTGACCAGTATCCCCGTGGGCCAAAGCCCACACGACTGTGTCGCGCTGACCTATGCGGGCGGCGACAAGCTTTACGTACCGGTCGAGAATCTCGACGTGCTGTCGCGCTATGGCGGCGAAAACGAGGGCGTGGCGCTCGACAAGCTGGGTGGCGAAGCATGGCAGCGGCGCAAGGCGCGGATGAAGGAGCGCATCCGCGAAATTGCGGGCGAGCTACTCGCTACCGCCGCCGCACGTGCGCTGCGCCCCGCCGATGTGCTGGAAGCCGACGCCTCTTATCCGGCGTTTGCCGACCGCTTCCCCTATCAGGAAACCGACGATCAGGACCGCGCCATTGGCGACGTATTGGCTGATCTGGCAGCGGGCAAACCGATGGACCGGCTGGTGTGCGGCGATGTCGGCTTTGGCAAGACCGAGGTCGCGCTGCGAGCCGCGTTCGTGGCGGCAATGGCGGGCATGCAGGTCGCGGTGGTGTGCCCGACGACGTTGCTGGCGCGCCAGCATTACAGCAATTTCGTCGAGCGATTTCGCGGCTTTCCTGTCAATCTGGGTCGCCTGTCGCGTTTGGTACCCGCCGGCGAGGCGCAGAAGACGCGCGACGGGTTGGCCGATGGAAGCATCGACATTGTGATCGGCACCCATGCCGTTTTCGCCAAGTCCGTAGCGTTCAAAAGGTTGGGGCTGGTCATCGTTGATGAAGAGCAGCGCTTTGGCGTCGTCCACAAAGAGCGGCTGAAGCAACTCAAGGCTGACGTCCATGTGCTGACGCTGACCGCGACGCCGATCCCGCGCACCTTGCAAATGGCGATGTCGGGGCTGCGCGAGCTTAGCGTCATTCAAACCCCGCCGGTCGATCGCCTGGCGGTGCGCACCTATGTGAGCCCGTGGGATCCGGTAGTGATCCGCGAGGCGTTGCTGCGCGAGCACGACCGCGGCGGGCAGAGTTTCTTTGTCACGCCGCGCATCAAAGACCTGCCCGACATCGAAGAATTTCTGCGCACCCGCGTGCCCGAGGTCAAATATGTCGTCGCTCACGGGCAAATGGCGCCGGGCGAGGTCGAGGAGCGCATGAGCGCCTTTTATGACCGGCAATATGATGTGCTGGTATCGACCACCATCGTCGAAAGCGGGCTCGATATTCCCAGCGCCAACACGCTGGTCATTCACCGCGCTGACCGGTTTGGTTTGGCCCAGCTTTACCAGCTACGCGGGCGCGTCGGTCGATCCAAGACGCGCGCCTATGCCTATCTGACCACGCCGGACAATGGCCTGATTACCGAAACGGCAGAGAAAAGGCTGAAGCTGCTGGGCGACCTCGACACGCTGGGGGCGGGGTTCCAGCTGGCGAGCCACGACCTCGACATTCGCGGCGCGGGCAATCTGGTCGGCGATGAACAATCGGGACATATCCGCGAGGTCGGGTTCGAGCTGTACCAGTCGATGCTCGAGGAGGCGATTTTGACGGCCAAGGCCGAGGGCGCGGGCCTAGCGCCGCCGCGCGAGGCGATGTCACCGGTCATCACGGTCGATGCGCCGATCCTGATCCCGGAAGACTATGTCCCCGACCTGCCGCTGCGCATGGCGCTGTATCGCCGCATCAACGATGCCGAGGGGCGCAGTGGACTCGATGCCTTTGCCGCCGAATTGATCGACCGTTTCGGCCCGCTGCCCCCCGAAACACAGAATCTGATCTTGCTGATGGAGATCAAGGGCAATGCCAAGGCGGCGGGAATTTCCAAACTGGATATTGGCGCAAAGGGCGCTCTTGTCAGTTTCCACGGCGACCATTTTGCCAATGTCCCCGGCCTCCTCGCCTATGTCGACCGGCTGAAGGACCGCGCGCGCATCCGGCCCGACAACAAGCTGTCGGTGAGCGGCAATTGGACGAGCGCGGCAGCGCGGCTGAACGGCGCGGTCCAATTGTCGAGCGGGCTGGCGAAACTGGCCCGCACGGCTAGCTGAGCATCGCCGCCAGCGTTTCGCCAGACACCGGGTCGGACCCCAGAAAGCCCTGC
Organism: Sphingopyxis sp. sgz302558; assembly: GCF_057220455.1. Taxonomy (NCBI): domain Bacteria; kingdom Pseudomonadati; phylum Pseudomonadota; class Alphaproteobacteria; order Sphingomonadales; family Sphingopyxidaceae; genus Sphingopyxis; species Sphingopyxis sp. sgz302558. The sequence continues at coordinate 487,889 of NZ_JBXPUZ010000003.1, forward strand.
CAATATTCGACGCCAAGATCAGCGAGCATGGCGCGCTGCGCCGCGGTTTCCACGCCTTCAGCGACCACCGCGAGACCCAACGCGCGGGCAAGTTCAGCGATCGCACGCACGACGATGGCGTCGCGCTCCGAGACGTCCATGGCGCGGACAAAGCCGCTGTCGATTTTGAGATAGTCAAGCGGCAGTTGCGCCAGCAACGCCAAGGAGGAATAGCCGGTGCCAAAGTCATCGACGGCAATGCGGCAGCCCAGCGTGCGCAGCGTCGCCAGCTGATCGGCCGCACGGTCCGGGCTGGCCAGCATCGCCTGCTCGGTCAGTTCGAGCGTGAAGCGGCTGGCAGAGAGCTGGTGTTCGGCGAGCAACGCCGCAAATCGTCCCGCAAACCCGGCTTCGTCCAAATCGGCGGCGGTGATATTGAGTGCGACCCGGATGTCGGAAAGCAAAGCTGGCCACCCCGCCACTTCTGCCATGGCAAGCGCGTGCGCGTGGGCGGTCAATTGCGTTTGCAGCCGCGCCGCCGCCGCGGCGGTGACCAGCGGAGCTGCACCAAGCAGGCCCAGTTCGGGATGCTGCCAGCGCAGCAGCGCCTCCACCCCCACCATGTGCCCGCCCACCATCGCATATTGCGGCTGGTAGCGCAGCGCGACCTCACCATTCGCCAACGCTGCCGTCACTTGCGCGCCATCGCGTTTGGCCGCGGGACGGGCCAGCGCGCTGGTTGCCTGCATCAGCACGCGGTCGAACGACTGGCCAGCGGTAAAGCTCGCAAGCGCCAGGCGGATGGCGACGCGGCTGTGCGGATCGCCCACAAAGGGCTGCGCCAAAATGGCGTGCAGCGCCCGTTGCTGCGCCGCCAGCGCGCCCGCTGCGGTTCCGGCCGGGGGAAGGAAAAGGAAGCGCGGCCCGTCCAAGCGCGCCACGACGCAGTCATGGCCGAACTCGTCCGCCGCGAAGCTTTCCAGTCGCCGCGCAATTTCGGCCAGCACCGCATCACCTGTGGCGATCCCCGCGCTCTGATTGATGCGGTCGAGCGCATCGGCCTGCACCACCAGCGCCGCGACCGGCGTCGATGTTGCCGCGGTCAGCATGCCAATGTGGCGCGCGATGCTCGCCCCTGAAATTGTCCCCTTATGCATCAAACGCGCATAGCAGCCTTTGCTTGCCAAGCCGTTGCTTTTTGCGTCACAAGGCCGCCCGAGCCGATGACCGCCCTTTCTGCCCCGACCGCGCCTGCGCTTACCGACGGCCACGGCCGCCGCATCAGCTATGTGCGCATTTCGGTGACCGACCGCTGCGATCTGCGCTGCCGTTACTGTATGGCCGAGGACATGACCTTTCTGCCGCGCAGCGAACTGCTGACGCTGGAGGAAATTGAAGTGATCGCGCGGCGACTGGTCGCGCGCGGGGTCACCAGATTGCGCCTGACCGGTGGCGAGCCGCTGGTCCGGCGCGGGATCGATGATTTGGCCGCGCGCTTGGGCGCGATGCTGGGGCACGGGCTTAACGAATTGACGCTGACCACCAACGCCATGCGGCTGGCGGAATATGCCCCTGCACTGGCGGCGGCGGGGGTGCGGCGGATCAACGTCAGCCTCGACACGCTGGATGCCGACGCGTTTCGGCACATTACCCGCGTGGGCGACCTGGCGCAGGCCTTGACAGGCATCGCGGCGGCGCAGGCGGCGGGGATCGCGGTCAAGATCAACATGGTCGCATTGCGGGGGTTGAACGAGGGCCAGTTGCTGCCGATGCTGCAATGGTGCGCCGACAATGGCTGCGACCTGACGCTGATCGAAACCATGCCGCTGGGCGAGATCGCGGACGACCGCAGCGACCATTATATCCCGCTGTACGCGTTCATCGCGCCGCTGCGTGAGCAGCACGCGATCATGCCCGTTGACCGCAAGACCGGCGGCCCGGCGCGCTATTTCAGCGTCGCGGGAATGCCGGTCACACTGGGCCTGATCACGCCTTTGTCCGACAATTTCTGCGCCAGTTGCAACCGCATGCGGCTGACCGCGCAGGGGCGCATCTATATGTGCCTGGGCCAGGACGATCATGTCGACCTGCGCGCCGCCCTGCGCGCGGAGGGGGCAGACGCGCTCGACCCGCTGCTGGATCGCGCGCTTGGCGCCAAGCCGCGCGCGCATGATTTTGTCATCAAGGCAGGGCAGCAGCCCGCTGTCGCGCGCCATATGAGCGTCACCGGGGGATAGACCAGAACCATGCAGCACCGCGTCGCGCTCGTCGCATCGCCGACCCCGGGGGCCGAGGCCGCCGCCGCCGAGCTGGCCCCCCTCTATCCCTTTGTCCCGTTGGGCGAGGCCGATATGGTCGTTGCGCTGGGCGGCGATGGCTTTCTGCTGCACATGCTGCATCAGATGCTCGACAGCCGCCGCATCGTGCCGGTGTTCGGGATGAACCGCGGCACGGTGGGCTTTTTGATGAACGAGTTTCGCCCCGAATTGCTGCTCGACCGGATTCGCGATGCGCGCACCTTCATCGTCAACCCGCTGTGCGGCAATATCACCACGGTCAGCGGCGAACGGCATGTCGTCCCCGCCATCAACGAAATATCGCTGCTGCGCGAGACGCGGCAGGCAGCGAAGCTGGAGGTCGTGGTCAACGGCCGGACGATGCTGGAGGAGCTGGCGTGTGACGGCGTGCTGGTGTCCACCCCGGCGGGATCGACGGCGTATAATCTGTCCGCGAACGGCCCGATCCTGCCGCTCGATTCGGCGATGCTGGCGCTGACCCCGATCAGCCCGTTCCGCCCCCGCCGTTGGCGCGGCGCGATTTTGCCCGAGGCGACGCGCGTACGCTTTAACGTGCGCGAGGCGAGCAAACGCCCGGTCAGCGCGGTCGCCGACCAGCGCGAAATCCGCGACGTTGCGACGGTGGATATCGCCATTGACCGCACCCGCCCCCTCACCCTGTTATTCGACCCGGACCAGGGGCTGGATGAACGCATTGCGATGGAGCAATTCATCGTTTGAATGGGGTTGCAAATTAACCGATGCTTCGGCATAGGCCCGCTCCTGTCCCGCCACGCGGGCGTGTTCCTCGGTAGCTCAGCGGTAGAGCAATCGACTGTTAATCGATCGGTCGTAGGTTCGAATCCTACCCGGGGAGCCATTTTCATCCCGTCTGGATATTGTGGGCTGCGCCATGGCGTGCGGGGCCGCGCGACTCGCGCATTTCTCACAAAGTAGAAGCCACCCCCCCATCCCCCTTTGCGGCCATCACCCCACAGTGCCGGCGATTAAGGATACAAAGGATACGGCCACCCATCCCCCTGGGTGTATCCTTTGTATCCTTTGCGGCCGGTAGAAAACCGGCCAATGCCAGCAACGGGGTTGGAAGTGCGATCATACGCAAGGTTAAGACATAACAGATGCGTGTAGGACAGCGAAAAATGGGCTTCAAACGGAAGCGCTATTTGAGGATTGTCGTACCTGTCACCGTAACTGATTTCTGCCGCGCCTTTTGCAAACTAGGAAATCTTTAGCTGCCGGAAGCAACTCCTCTTTGCGCGGCGCGCCGGGCGGGGCGAAGCGGCAGGCCGAAAAAGATCAGATTCACAAGAAGATGAAGGACGACGACCGGCTATGTCGGTATCTATTCTTGCTCGTGGCTCGGCAATTTTGACAACTTTGTTCGCGACCATTGCCATGGCCCAAGCGCCGGACATGCAGCTAGATGCGACAACCGCTGAAGTCGCCATTGAAATTGACGGCAAGGTGCTTGGCCGCTGGCAGGTCGATCCGAACAATTATCCGCAAGATATCGCCTTGCCCGTGCAGAAGAGCGAGCCGTCAACCATTTGCTTTATCAATCAGGATCGGCGGGCCTGCGCGGATTTTGTTCCCGAGCAGACCCGGCCGTTGCGGATCATGTTCAACGGTGCAGAGATCGCGACAGTGATCAAGGCGCAGCGCGACACGCCACCGGCAAAATTTGATGCTGCCTATCAGGCCGCGCATCGCGGGCGCACCGTGGTGGAAGTTCCGGAAGTCTATGAACTGGTCAACATTGCGATTGCTATTTCACCATATGGTCAAAACGACCGCGACATGGTCTATCACGACAGCCCTTATTATCAGGCTGTGCAAAGCCATTTCGCTGCTCATACCGGCCATCCGCTCATCCAGCGCGTTGACGCGATGCTGCGTCAGGACAGATCAGATTATTTCCCCTTCAAGATGAATGGATATGCCTTTGTCTTTGACGCGGAGGGCCGGATTGGGCGCAGTCCGGTCTATGACCGGACAGGTTTTGCCGGATCTCTGGATAACGCCGTGTTGCCCTTTCTCGATGAATTGCAAGACTTTGCCCGCGTAAGCGGATTTCGCGACTTCTATCGCCAGCACACCGAGTTGTATGCGCAGCAGATCCGCTTTTTTGACCAGGAGGCGCAGGTTGCCCGGATCAGCAGCTGGCTTGTCGAGCGGTTTCCATCGGTCACGCCATATGACGGGGTGAAAATCATCTTCTCGCCGCTTGTAGCCTACAACCAATCGCTCACGACGCTGGAAGCAGACGGCTATCGCGAGCTGCAGCCCCATGTGAACTATCCCTATCGCGCCAATCGCGGGCTGACATCCGAAGGGGCAGCTATCGAGCGATCCGCCATCCTGTTTACCGAAATGAACCACGGTTTCATCAATCCCACTGCCGAGCGCCATGCGGAAAGGATCGCCAGTGCGCTATCCGACCGGGCAGCTTGGGCGGACGACAGGAGCGCGGCGGGGAATTATCCGGGCCCCGAGGCGCTGTTCAACGAGTATATGAACTGGGCGCTGGTTAGCATCTATTATCGTGATCTGATGAGCCCGGAGGATTTTGCCATTGCGCATTCCGCCGTCGTCGACAACATGCAGAACGGGCGCGGCTTTCGCCGATTTGCGGCCTTTGATGCCGAGCTGCGTCGACTATACGCTGCGCGCGAGCCCGGCCAAACAATTGAAGCATTATACCCTGCGCTTTTGCGGTGGATCGAAGCCCAAAAGTAGACCGGGCGCGCATCTCGATACGGGCTGTTCCCCCCCCCTTGCCCCCCCGCCCCCAATCGCTATCTTCTTTGGCATCCACATGATCCCCACCACAATCCGAGAGATGCCATGTTTGCACCCCGCCGCTTGTCCGTTTTGCTTGCCAGCGTTGCCGCGTTGAATTTCACCCCTGCCCTCGCCGGAACCGATGCCGGCGCCGATGCCGCAGCGGCCGCCGAATTGCCGCGCGCGCCGCTCTATTACCCCGCGACCGAGACGGTGGATGTGACGGAGACGCAGTTCGGCGTGCCAGTGGCCGATCCCTATCGCTGGCTGGAGGATGATGTGCGGGTCAACCCCAAGGTGGCCGATTGGGTGGCGCGGCAGAATGCGGTGACCAATGACTATTTGGCAAAGCTGCCCGGGCGCGCGGCCTTTGCGGCGCGGATGACCGAGCTGTTTGATTATGAGCGCTTTGGCGTGCCGCGCAAAGCGGGGAACCGCTATTTCTACACTCGCAACGACGGGTTGCAGCCGCAATCGGTGCTGTATGTGCGCGACGGCCTGACAGGTGCGCCGCGCGCGCTGATCGATCCCAACACCTGGGCCAAGGACGGCGCGACCGCGCTGGGCGAATGGGAGCCGTCGCCCGATGGCAAGCATTTGCTTTATTCGGTGCAGGACGGCGGCACCGACTGGCGCATCGTGCGCGTGCTCGACGTGGCGAGCGGCAAGGATGTCAGCGACGAGATCCGCTGGGTCAAATTTTCGGGCCTCAGTTGGGCCAAGGATGGCAGCGGATTTTTCTATTCGCGCTTTCCCGCCCCCGCCGAAGGGGCGGCGTTCCAGTCCTTGAACGAAAATCACACGGTGCATTTCCACAAGCTGGGGACCAGCCAAGACGCCGATGTGCTGGTGCATGCAACGCCCGAGCGACCCAAGCTGAACCACAGCGCAGCCGTGACCGACGACGGCGCGTGGCTGCTCGTCACTTCGTCCGAAGGGACCGACGAGCGTTATGGCCTGACGCTCTATCCGCTGGGCAAATCGGGCGCGGGCCAGCCGATCAATGTCATCACCGATTATGCGCATAATTGGGAATATGTCGCCAACCAGGGCAGCGCCTTTACCTTCCTCACCAACCAGGGCGCACCGCGCCAGCGGCTGGTGCGGCTGGACGTGAAGCGGCGGATTGCCCCCATCGAGATTGTCGCCGAAAGCGAAGGCACTTTGGTCGGCGCATCGGCAGTGGGCGAACGCATTATCCTGTCCTACCTGGGCGATGCCAAATCGGACGCGCGGATGGTGACGCTGGACGGCAAGCCGGTGGCGACGATTTCATTGGGCGCAATCGGCACGGCCGCGGGCTTTGGCGGCAAACCCGGTGACCCCGAGACCTTTTATGCCTTTTCCAGCTTCGCGCGGCCGACAACGATTTATCGGCTCGACACGGCGACGGGGAAAAGCACGGTGTTCGCCGAACCCAAGCTGACCTTTGATCCCGCCGATTTCACCGTCGAGCAGCATTTTTACACGTCGAAAGACGGCACGCGCGTGCCGATGTTCGTCATCGCCAAAAAGGGCGTGATAGCAAAGGGCGGCGCGCCGACGCTGCTTTATGGCTATGGCGGGTTCAACATTTCGCTGACACCGGGATTTTCGCCGACGCGGCTCGCCTGGGTTGATAAGGGCGGGGTGCTGGCCATGGCCAACCTGCGCGGCGGAGGCGAATATGGCAAGGAGTGGCACGACGCTGGCCGCCTGTCGAACAAGCAGAATGTGTTCGACGATTTCATCGCCGCGGGTGAATATCTGATCGCCAAGGGGATCACCAAAAAGGACGGGCTGGCCATCGAGGGGCGATCGAACGGCGGCTTGCTGGTCGGTGCGGTGGTGAACCAGCGGCCTGACCTGTTTGCCGCGGCGCTGCCCGGCGTAGGCGTGATGGACATGTTGCGCTTTGATCGCTTCACGGCGGGGCGCTATTGGGTCGATGACTATGGCTATCCCAGCAAGGAGGCCGATTTCAAAAATCTGCTGTCCTATTCGCCCTATCACAATATCGGCGGGGCCACGCCTTACCCGGCGATCCTGGTGACGACCGCCGATACCGACGACCGCGTCGTGCCGGGGCATAGCTTTAAATATGCCGCCGCATTGCAGGCCGCGAAGATTGGCGACAAGCCGCACCTGATCCGCATCGAAACGCGCGCCGGGCATGGATCGGGCAAGCCGACCGACAAGGTTATTGCCGAGTTCGCCGACATGTATGCCTTCATCGCCGAACATACCGGATTGGCGGTGAAGTGAGCCTGACCTTTGCCCCCGTCGCCACCGACACCGCCACGCGTTGGGCCGAACTGGCCGAGGCGGCCGAGGCAGTGACGGCGGGCGAGCCCGATGCTGTCGCCAATATGGCCAATGTGGCAGCGCTGGTGTGGCAATTTATTCCCGATCTGAACTGGGCGGGATTTTACCGCTTTGACGGGACCGAACTGGTGTTGGGGCCATTTCAGGGCCTGTCGGCGTGCATTCGCATTGCGCTCGACAAGGGCGTGTGCGGCGCGGCGGCGCGGACGCGGACCAGCCAGCGGGTCGATGATGTCCAAGCCTTTCCTGGCCATATCGCCTGCGACGCCGCGAGCCGCAGCGAGCTGGTGGTACCGGTGGTGGTGGGTAACCGGTTGATTGGCGTGCTCGACCTCGACAGTCCTCTCCCTGCGCGCTTCGCTGCCGAAGATCAGGCGGGGGCCGAAGCCCTGGTGGCGCGCATCGCGCCCGCGCTCGCAGGGTGAGCTGCGCCAAAACGGGACGCCGCGAACAGGGTTAACGGAATCGCCCGTACCGGCGCGCTTTGCTAAACTCCCCATTAACCAAGGGGTGTGGGCCCCGGCTTCAGGGTGGGGAAACATAATGCGGACTTTGCTGCTGTTGAGCGTTGCGGCCAGTGCGGTGATCTGGGCCGACACATCCGACGCCGCGCAGGACAAGGCCGCCGAAGCGGCCGCGGCGGCGCGTGAAGCGGTTGATGCCGCCAGCGGCCAGCCCGCACATGGCGTGACCTATAACACCGAAACCCGCATCGAAACCCAGACCATCACCCCGCCGCCAGTAGTTCGCACCGAACGCCGCATCATTTCGACCGCAGCGCCGATCGAGGCGGAATATCGCACCACCGGCCATGGCGATGCGCGTGGGCAGTGGCTGTGCACGCAGGACGGGGCCGACGCGCGCGAATATCGTTGCCGCTTTGATGGCGACCAGCTGGGCGCGCAGCCGGCGCATAGCGGCTGGCAGGAGATGGCCTGGTCCGACGCCGAATGGGCCGAGGAAGAGGCGCTGCGCCGCGATCTGGAACAGGCCTGCCGCCCCGACAATGGCGTTGGCGGGTCGATTTTGGGCGGGTTGCTGGGCGGCATTGCCGGCAACCGCATCGCCGGGCGCGGCAATCGCACCGCGGGCACGCTGATCGGCGGTGCACTGGGCGCGATCGCCGGCGGGGTGATCGATCAGGCCGAGGACAAGGGCAAATGCCGTGATGCGGTGCGCCGCGTCGAGGAGCGCCAGCGCGGCTGGCACGGCGGCGGAGGTTATTGGCAGCATGGCCATGCCAGCTATGGCCAAGGTTATGGCCAAGTCTATGGCTGGTATTCGCCGGGCATCATCGTGACCACGGTGACCAGCGCACCGGTGACGACCGAAACCGTGACGACCGAAACCTTTTACGAAAGCGTGCCGGTGCGCAAACGCCACTATCCCAAGAAGCGCCACTACAAGCCCAAGCCCAAGCCGCGCTGCGTGTGCTGAACCCATTCAGCCGCGCGACAGACTCGTCGCAGTAAAGCATCCCCCGACGCGCGGTATCGGACCGCGCCCTTTGGGTGGGGACCCTGACATGAACCGCTTTGCCGTCAATCTGGTCGGTGCCGCCGTACTGGCATCATCGGTGCTGGTTGCGATTGCGCCCGCCGAGGCGCGCCACCGTCGCCATTGGCATCGTGACCGGGTGGATGCCGGTGACGTTATCGCGGGCATTGTCCTGATCGGTGCAATCGCCGCCATCGCGGATTCGGCAAGCAAATCGCGTGACCGCGAACGCGACCGGCGCGATGAAGATTATCGCTATGAACCGCGCGATGGGGAGTATCGCAGCGCCCCCGACCAGACCGACCGCCAATGGGTGCCGGGCAGCAACAACGCCGAGACCCGCGCCGTCGAAGCATGCAGCTGGGCCGCCGAGGGCGAGCTGGGCGATGACGCGCGCGTTGGCGCTATCGACGCGGTGACGCAGGACGGGGGCAGCTGGCGGGTCAGCGGCACCGTCGCCGCGCCCGAAATGATGCCGCGCGATTTTGCCTGCACCTATCGCGGCGGCCGCGTGGTGGATGTGACGTTCAACTAGGCGGCACGGCCACACGCATAGGCCTGTGTGCCGCGTGTTATGACTTGATCGCCATCCACAATATCGGCGATGGCAATGTCGTCGAGGTTGGCGAGCCGATTGTAAAGCGGTGCGAAATCGGTTTCGACCGTCACGCGCAGCAGTTCGTCCAAGCTGTCGATCACGAAATAATTCTGTTGATAATCGTCGATGCGATAGCGCGTACGCATCACCCGTTCGAGGTCAAAGCCGATGCGGTTGGGGCTGGGGTCGTCGAGCGCGAAGATGCTTTCGCCATAGCTTGACACAATCCCCGCGCCATAAATGCGCAGGCCCGCTGCTTCGCGGATCAGGCCGAATTCCACCGTATACCAGTAAAGCCGCGCCAATTTGTCGAGTGAGCCGAAGTTCAGGCTGCGTAGCCCCCCCTGGCCATAGGCGACCATATAATCGGCGAACACCGGATCGGCGAGCATCGGCACATGGCCAAAGACGTCATGAAAAACATCCGGTTCCTGCAAATAATCCAGCTGTTCAGGTGTGCGGATGAAATTGCCTGCCGGAAAGCGGCGGTTGGCGAGATGGTCGAAAAACACATCGTCGGGGACCAGCCCCGGCACCGCGACCACCTGCCACCCCGTCGCCGCCATGAGCCGTGCATTGAGTTCGCGGTAATCAGGGATGCCCGGCTTTTCCAAGCGAAGCACGTCGATACCGCGAAGAAAGGCGTCGGCAGCGCGGCCGGGCAGCATCGCCGTCTGGCGCGCGAACAGCCGGTCCCACATCGCATGTTCAGCGGCGCTGAACGCCTCCCAATTTTGCGGGATGGTCCAGTCGGCGGCAGCACCCGGCGGAGGTGCGTCAAAGACATGAAGGGCGGGGTCGGCCATCCCCAAGTCATAGCATCAACCGGTTGCAGATGAAACCGGCGCTGCCCCCAGCCAGCGCGCGAGACGTGGCAGACGCGGTAACAGCAGCCGGTCCACCAACAGCAGCAGGATCAACGATACCGCGAGCATCGGCAGCAGTGCCGCGAGCAGCAGGATGATCATGGCAACAGCCTTGAGCCGCGCGGGTTCGCGCGGCAGCGGCGGAGCGCCCAGCCCGTCCGCAGGCTTGCGCCGCCGCCACAGCACAAAACCGCTGACCGCGAGCACCATCAGCATGAGCGCGGTTAGCACGCCGATCGCCTGCGTCACCCAGCCAAACAGCGCGCCTTCGTGCCAGGCAATGCCGATGTTGATGACCTGGTCGATGGGGTGTTTGTCGGCAAAGCCGCTGCGCGCCACCTCAATCCCCGTGGCGGGGTCATAGCTGATACGACGGATCAGCGGACGATTTTGCGCATGGCTGGTCAGTGTCCAGTGATTTCCGTTTGGCGGCCCATGCGCGGCGGGCGCACCCGGTGGCATGACGATGACGGGGTGTGGCAAGGCTTCGTTCCGCGCGCGCAGCACGATGTCGGCAAGCGTGACAGGCGAAGGCGGCAGCGGCGCGGTCGCCGTCTGCATCGCACCATGATCATGGTGCGTGTGCAAATCGATGCCGCCCTTCCAATTCTGTGGCCCCGAAACCCAACCCATTTCGGCGCGCAGTGCACGAAAGCCAGTCGCCCAGGCGTCGGTCCAAGGTAGCGCGGTCAGCAGCAGGACCAGCGCCAGCCCCGAAGCCCAAAAGCCCGTTACCGCGTGCGCATCGCGCCATGCCGCGCGCGCACCAAGGTGCAGGCGTGGCCACAGCACGCCTGTCGCGCCGCGCCCGCGTGGCCACCACAGATAGAGACCCGTGAGGATCATGACGATGGCCCAGCTGGCAGCCAGTTCGACCAGCAAGCCGCCGGCGGTACCGATCAGCAGACTGCCGTGCAGCCGCGCCAACCACGCCGACCAGCGCGCATCGGGATCGACAATGGCGAGTACCCGGCCTTGCGGCGACACAGCAACGTCGCGCATGGCCCCGGCGGGCAAGCCAACATGGACGAGCCCAGCATCACCCGCCGCCTGCGGCACGCGATAATGATGCAGTGCAGCGCCGGGTAGCGCGGCAAGGGCGGCGGCGACCTGGGCATCGGCATCGACAGCACCGGCCGTGGGCAAATCGCGCCAGCCGCGTTCCTCCCACGCATCAATCTGCGGTTTGAACAGATAGATGGCGCCGGTCAGCGACAGCATCAAGATGAAGGGGATAACGAACAGCCCAGCATAAAAATGCCAGCGCCAGATGGTGCGATAGAGCATCGCGCCGCCGCCCGCAGCGCGGCGGCTTTCGGAAAGAGACATTGCAGATCCTTGACCAGAGGAAGAGCGCCGACGGATTCGGGCGCATGACTTGGTTCAAGCCAAGGTCGGCGGTCCGGTGCTGGGAGGAAGCGGCGAAGCGATGCCGGGGGAAAAGCCCAGTATCGGGAGGGATTCCGGCGAGATTCTTATTGGCGGAAGGCTGGCTGAAAGCGTGATCTGATCTGGCGGCGGTGTGCCCACCGCCAGCGCGCCCCACGGGCATTGCTGGTCGCCGGCAGCATGGTCGGCAGACCGCTCGAACGGAATTTCAATGCTTTGCCCGGCGCTGTTTACATCCGAACAGATGCGCACGGTCAGCGTCCCGCCCTCGGCGCGCTCGACCATCCAGCCGGGCGCGACGGCGATGCGCGCCAGCAGCACCAGAAGCACGGGCAGCCACAGCCAGGTCAGACGGCGGAAGGCGGTGAGAAGCAGCACGCAAATCGCGTTAGTCTGTTCCAACCAACCGGGCAATGCGTTGCTGCAAATAGGCCGCTTCGGCCGGCGCGGGACCCAGCGCCATCGCCCGACGCAATGCCGACAACGCATCGTCCGCGCGCCCCATGTCCGCCAGCAAATGACCGCGCGCGCTGTGCCAGCCGCGATGATGGGCGACGCTGGTGGGGTCGATGGCGTCGAGCGCCGCCAGCCCTGCCGCCGCGCCCTCCAGCTGGGCCAGCGCGACCGCGCGCGCGGTCGCCACCGCCGGGCCGGGGCGGATGGCAGCCAGCACATCATAGAGCGCGACGATGTCGGCCCAGTCGGTGCGGCCTTCAGCCTTCCGCCGCGCATGGGTGAGGTGAATGGCAGCGTTGATCTGACGCGGGCCGCTGTGGCCCAGCGCGGCGGCGCGCTGCATCAGGCGGTGCGCGTGGGCGATGGCGGGATCGTCCCACAGGCGCACATTCTGCTGCGATAAAGGCACCATCACGCCGTCCGCATCGACGCGTGCGGCGCGGCGCGATTCGGCGAGCTCGACGAGCGCCGCCAGGCCCAGCACCTCGGGATCATCGGGCAGCAAATCGGCCAGAAGCCCGGCGAGCCGCCGCACTTCGGGTGCAAGGTCCGCATCCAGCGCGCCCGCGCCGTCGGCATAGGCGACGGCATAGCCCAGCTCGAGCGTTGCCAGCACCGCCTCGATCCGTTCGGGCCAATGGCGGCGCTCGGGCACCGCGAACCCGATGCCCGCGTCACGAATCTTGGCCTTGGCACGCGTGAGGCGCTGGTAGAGCGTCGCGGTGGGGACCAGAAAGGCCGCGGCGAGCCGCTCCATCGCCACGCCGCAAATCGTCCGCAGCGCCAGCGCAATCCGCACATCGGGGGCAATGGCCGGGTGCGCGCAGGCGAAGATCAACCGCAACCGTTCGTCGGGGAAGGGATCGGGAAAGGCGATGATGTCGCCCATGTCATCCTCCGTCAGCGCCTCGCGCGCCAGCAGGGCTGCGCGGCGCGCATCGCCGCGCACCGCGTCGACGATGCGGCGCTTGGCGGTGACGTACAGCCAGCCCGGTACATTGGCGGGTTGTTTTTCGGGTGGCAGCGCCAGCAACGCGGCGACCGCATCGGCAAAGCTATCTTCGGCCAGATCCAGATCGCGGCAATGCCCGGCCAACGCGGCGATGACGCGCGGCCGGGCATCCTCGACTACTCCCGCCAGCGTCACCCCATCGGCCATATCGGGCGGATTTCGATGGCACCTTTGCCCGGGACCGGGATCATCCGCGCCCATTCGATCGCGGCGTCGAGATCGGGAACATCGACGATGTAAAAGCCGCCCAGTTCCTCGTGCGTTTCGGCGAAAGGACCGTCGGTCAGCTCGGACGCGCCATGGTTCCAGCGCAGCGTGGTGGCGGTATCCGCCCCCTTCAGCCGCTCGCCCGAGAAGGGCACACCGGCGGCGACGAGTGCATGCGCCAAGGCGGTGTGCTTGGCGAGCGTGTCGGCCATCACCGCGTCGCCATTGGGGCCGGTATAGGCGCTTTCGTCTTCGTGGATCATCAGCATATATTGCATGGGTCTGCCTCCTTCAGCGGCCGTGCGGCATTGCGCGACCATGCATCAGAGACGCGCGGCGCGCGACGGATTCGACGGGATGATGAAATTTTCTCAAAGCTCGGCCAGCACCGTGGCCAGCCCGGGCGGTTGCGGCTCGGCACGCAGCCGGGCGAGCGCGGCACGCGCGTCGAGGACGAAGTTGTCGACGCTGCCCTGCATCCCCACCACCTCGGCCCCCAGATCCAGCAGCAGCGTCGCCGCTGCGCGGTTTTCGCCGAGCACCTGCATTTCGAGGCAGCACAAATTTTCTTCAGCGCAATCGGCCAGCACCGCCGCCACCAGCATGCGCGCGATACCCAACCCCTGATAGTCATCGAGCACCGCCACCGCGAGCTCGCCGGTGCCCGGTTTGTCGTCGAGCCGGATGGCGTGTGCGGCGGCGATTGGCGGATAATCCTGCCCATCGAGCAGGATCGCGCCCCAACCGATATGGTCATGCCCGTCGACCGCGCTCAGCCGTTTGACGATGCTGTCGGGCGGCGAGCGAAAGGCGGAAAAGAAGCGCAGATAGCGCGAACGTTCCGACATCGCCTCAATCCCGTCGCGGATGCGCTCTTCATCGCTGGGGCGGATCGTGCGCAGGCACACCCAGCGCCCGTCCTTGAGCGGCGCGTCGATTTCGCAGGGCAGGCGGCGGGGAGAGGATGCCATTCAGGGGAGTGTACCCTACCCCGCCCTTGGCGTCATCCCGGACTTGATCCGGGACGACGATAGCGAGCGGCCTAACCCGCCGCCGCCACGATCGCGGCCCACTCTGCCTCGTCGATCACGCGGATGCCGAGCGCGGCAGCTTGTTTGAGCTTGCTCCCCGCGCCGGGGCCAGCAACGACCAGATCGGTTTTGGCGCTGACCGAACCAGCGGCCTTGGCGCCGAGGGCTTCGGCCTGTGCCTTGGCTTCGTCGCGGCTCATGGTTTCGAGTTTGCCGGTGAAGACAACGGTTTGGCCCGACACTTGGGAAGCGCGCGTTTCGACGACGAAGGGCGGCGGGCTGACTTCGCCGAGCAAATCCTCCCACGTCGCGACATTGTGCGGTTCGTGGAAGAAATCGCCCAGCGCCTCGACGACCGCCGGCCCAATGCCGTCAATCGCGGTGAGTTCGGCGAGCGCATCGGCCTCGCCGCCATGCGCGCGCTGGGCCACATCGCGCAGCGCGGGCAGCGTCGCAAAGGCCTTGAGCAAATCGCGCGCCGTCACCGCGCCGACATGGCGGATGCCGAGGCCGAACAGCAGCCGTGCGGCGTCGGGACTGCGTTTGGCTTCGATGGATGCGAGCAGATTATCGACCGATTTGGCTTGCCAGCCGTCGCGCGTCAGCAATTCTTCGCGGTGCGCGCGCAAGCGGAATATGTCGGCAGGGCTTTGCAGCCAACCCGCCTCGATAAATTCAGCAACGCTTTTCTCTCCCAGCCCCTCGATGTCGAGCGCACCGCGGCTGACGAAATGGCGCAGGCGTTCGAAGCGTTGCGCAGGACAGGTCAGCCCGGCGGTGCAGCGCACATCGACTTCGCCCTCCTCGGCCACCGCCTCGCTGGCACAGACAGGGCAGTGATCGGGGAAGACATAGGCGGCGCGCGCTTCATCACGGGTCAGATTTTCAACGATCTGCGGGATGACATCGCCCGCGCGCTGGACCACCACGCGGTCGCCGGGTCGGACGCCAAGGCGCGCGATTTCGTCGCGGTTGTGGAGCGTAACGTTCGACACCACCACACCGCCGACAGTGACGGGGGTAAGGCGGCCAACCGGCGTGAGCTTGCCGGTGCGCCCGACCTGGATGTCGATGGCCTCCAGCGTCGTCTGTGCGCGTTCGGCGGGGAATTTGTGCGCGATGGCCCAGCGCGGCGCCTTCGCCACAAAGCCCAGCCGCGCCTGCCAGTCGAGCCGGTCGACTTTGTAGACGACGCCGTCGATGTCGTAGGGCAGGTCGGCGCGCGCGGCCTCGATGGCGCGGTAGTGAGCGAGCGCGGCGTCGGTGGTGGTGCAGCGCGTCAAGCGCGGCGAGACGGGAACACCCCAGCCGGCGATGGCGGCCATGACTTCGCTTTGGCTTGTCCCCGGTAACTCGCTGACCTCGCCCCAGCCGTGCGCCAAAAAGCGTAACGGGCGCGCGGCGGTGATGCTGGCATCCTTCTGGCGCAGCGAGCCCGCAGCAGCATTGCGCGGGTTGGCGAAGATTTTTCCGCCCGCCTTCTGCTGCGCATCATTGAGCGCAGCAAAATCGGCTTTGCTCATGTAAATTTCGCCGCGAATTTCGAAGACCGACGGAACATCTTGCCCCGGCGAAGGCCGGGGTCCAGTGACTTGGAAGGCCGAGCCTTGCCGCTCTGGACACCGGCTTTCGCCGGGGAGCAGTTGGTGGGGAATGTCGGATATCGTCCGCACATTCGCGGTCACATCTTCCCCCACACTCCCGTCGCCGCGCGTCGCCGCCTGCACCAGTACGCCCTGTTCGTAGCGCAGCGAGCAGGACAGCCCGTCAATCTTGTCCTCAGCCGTCAGCGCAACGGGGGCATCCTCGGGCAGATTAAGGAACCGCCGCACCCGCGCGACAAACTCCGCGACCTCGGCATCGTCAAACGCGTTGTCGAGGGACATCATCCGCTGTGCATGGGTGACTTTGGCGAGCGGCGATGCTTCTACCGCCGCGCCGACTTGCACATTGGGACTGTCGGCGCGGATCAGGTGCGGGAAGGCCGCTTCGAGTTCATTGTTACGACGCACCAGCGCGTCATATTCGGCGTCCGAAATTTCGGGCGCGTCCTCGGCATGATAGCGCCGGTTGTGATGCGCAATCGCCTTGGCGAGGCGCATCAATTCGTTGGCGGCTTCGGCTTCCGTGATGCTCACACCACCTCCAACAACCGCACCGCTTGCGCCCTTGCCTCGTCGGTTACCTCAGCACCAGACAGCATTCGCGCGATTTCCTCGCGGCGCTCTTCAGCTGCTAGCAACCGTACGCCCGTCCGCGTGACCAGCCCGTCGCTGGCCTTGGCGATCTGGTAGTGTACCGCGCCCTTGGCGGCGACTTGTGGCGAGTGGGTGACCGCCAGCAACTGCTTGCCCTGCGCCAACCGCGCCAGCCGTTCGCCGATCGCCGCCGCCACCGCGCCGCCGACGCCGCGGTCGATTTCGTCGAAGATGATCGTATCGGCCCCGCCTTCCTCCGCCAGCGCGACTTTGAGCGCGAGGATGAAGCGCGACAATTCGCCGCCGCTGGCGATCTTGATCAGCGGGGCAAAGGGTGCGCCGGGGTTGGTGGCGATCAGAAACTCCACCCGATCCATGCCCTCTGGCCCCCAGCGTTCGGCGGGCAGGCGTTCGACCAAAGTCTGGAAACGCGCAGCGTCGAGTTTGAGCGACTTGAGCTCGCCCGCCACCGCCGCGTCGAGCCGCGCCGCCGCCATGCGCCGCGCGTCGCTGAGTTCGCCTGCGGCGTGGGTGTAGGCCGCCGCCAAGGCCGCGACTTCAGCCTCCTGCGCCGCCAGCCCCCCTGCCCCGCCGTCGATGGCCGCCAGCCGCGCGGCGAGTTCGCCGGTCAGGTCAGCCAGCGCGTCGGGCTGACACCCATGTTTGCGGGCCAGCGCCCGCAGCTCGAACAGCCGCGTCTCCGCCGTCTCGAGCCGCGCGGGGTCAAATTCCAGCGCGCGCGCAGCTTCGTTCAACCGGTCTTCGGCCTCGCCCGCTTCGATCAGCGCGCGGTCGAGCGCCGCGAGCGCTTCGGCGAGCAGCGGATGGCCGCCAGCAAGCCGGTCGAGCCGCCGCGCGGCGGCGCGCAGCTGCGCCGGGCCGCTGTCGCTGCCTTCGAATGCGGCGAGCACCGCTTGCAGATCATCGGCAATCTTCTCGCCCTGCTGCATCGCCGCGCGTTCGGCGGCGAGGGCCGCTTCTTCTCCCGGCTGCGGCGCAAGTGCCGTTAATTCGGCGACGCAATGCGCGAGCCAGTCGCGGTCACGTTCGGCCTCGGCCAGCGCGGCGCGGGTCGCTGCAAGCCGTGCTTCGGCGGCTTTCCACGCCCCATGCGCCGCCGCCACCGCACTCGTGTCCGTGCGTGCAAAGGCGTCGAGTAAGGCCCGGTGCCCGGCAGGCGCGATCAGGCCGCGGTCGTCGTGCTGGCCGTGGATTTCCACAAGGCTCGCGCCAATTTCGCGCAGCAGCGCCGCCGAACAGGGCTGGTCATTGACGAAGGCGCGGCTGCCGCCATCGGCACGCACGCTGCGGCGGATGATCAGCGGCTCGCCCGCGCCGATGTCGAGGTCATTGGCGGCAAGCAGCGCCGCCAGCGCGCTGCCCTGCGCCGGTGCCGTGAAGCTGGCGGTCACCTGCCCCCGTTCGCACCCCTGGCGCACCAGCCCCGAATCGGCGCGCGCGCCGAGCGCCAGCCCCAAGGCATCGAGCAGGATCGATTTGCCCGCCCCCGTCTCGCCCGTCAGCACGCCGAGTCCGTCCCCGAAATCCAGGTCGAGCGCGTCGATAAGGACGATGTTCGATATGGCGAGCGCAGTCAGCATCGCCGCCGACTTAGCGCAGAACGAAAGCGGAATCTATCGGCTGGTTGGGCCCACAATCCTCTCGTCATCCCGGACTTGATCCGGGATGGGGATGACAAGGAGTCTGCCCAGCAATCCTACGCCGACGGCGCGTGCTTTTGCATCAGCGCAAAGGCGCGCTCATACCATTTGCTTCCCGGATAGTTGGCCCCCAGTACCGCGGCCGATTTCTTGGCCTCGCTGGGAATGCCGAGCGCGAGATAGCATTCGGTCAGCCGGTACAGCGCCTCGGGCGTGTGGCTGGTGGTCTGGAACTTGTCGACCACCTCGCGAAAGCGGATCGAGGCGGCAAGCCACGACGAGGCGCGCTGGTAATAGCGGCCGATTTCCATTTCCTTGCCCGCCAGATGGTCGTTGACCAGATCAAGCTTCAACCGCGCGTCAGCGGCATAGCGCGTGTCGGGATAGCGGCGGATAACCTCACCCAGCGAGGCGCGCGCCTGCTCCGTAATTTTCTGGTCGCGGGTAACGTCGCTGATCTGCTCATAGTAGGAGAGGCCAATCAGATAATAGGCGTAGGGCGCGTCCTTGTTGCCCGGGTGAATCGATAGGAAACGCTGCGCCGATTCGATCGACGGCGTATATTCGCGGTCCATATAATAGCTGAACGCGCTCATCAGCTGCGCCCGGCGCGCCCAGGGCGAATAGGGATGCTGGCGTTCAACTTCGTCGAACAAGGCCGCCGCCACGGCATAATTGCCGCGGTCCAAACGGTCCTGCGCCGCACGGTAGAGCGTGCTGACGTCGCGCGCGACATAGCGCCGGTCGGCAGGGCCGGACGTGCTGCTGCCGCCAGCACAAGCCGAAAGCAGTGGTACGGCGAGTGCTGTCACAAGGAGCAAGCGGGCGAATGGGGAAGTTTTGATCATCACGGCGGGGATATAGCCATGGCGCGCCTGAACGCAAAATAAATGCGGCCCTGACTCAGGGTGTTTTTACGATGCAGCCCGGTTTGGGCTTGGCGGGATCAACTGCGGCAGGCGCGGCAACACGTTTGGCGCGCAGGATTTTGACGGGTGCCGCCAAAATCTGGCCCTTCATCGCCCCTTCGCCTGCGGTTTCGGAAACGGGCGCGGCGGCAATGGCCTGCGCCACCGCCCAACCATCGACGATTTCGGCGAACACGGCGAATCCGGCATTGTCGCCAGCAGCCGCCGGGTCAGCGTCAAACCCATAGATGGGGCCAAGCACCAGGAAAAAGTCGCTTTGCGCCGTCCCGGGGGCCAGCCGCGCCAGCGACACGGCGCCGGGGCAGTGCATCAACCCCGTTGCCGTCGTGGGCTCGTGCGCCACGGGCGGGTAAAGCAGCCGCGCATCGGTGCGCACCCCGCCCTGAATCAACGTACTGTTCGCCCCCCAATTGCGGGTGGTGCGGTAAATGCTCTGCCCATCATAACGTTTGTTATCGACATATTTCAGGAAATTGGCAGCCGTCTTGGGGGCGCGCTGCGCCTCGATCCGCAAGACGATGGTGCCAGCTGAAGTTTCAAGCGCGACGTGGGGCAAGGGTGCGGCGGCAACGGGCGGCGGGGAAGCCGGTGGCGGCGCAACTTGGGCGTGGGCCGGAATGACCGTCATACCGACGGCGGACAGAATCAGGCGGAGCAGGGTGCGTTGGCGCATGGCGACAGCCTAGCGCCGTGCGCCGCGCGATGCGAGCCTGTGATTGACGCCAAGCATCGCTCGCGCGAAAATGCGACCATGACAATACTCGAACATAAGCGCGCACTGGTGACCGGCGGGGCGCGCGGGATTGGTGCCGCCATCGCGCGATGCTTTGCGCGCGAAGGCGCGGCCGTCATCATCGCCGATATCGACAGCGCCGCCGGGGTGGCGCTGGCGGCAGAAATCGGGGCCGAGTTCGCCGCGCTGGATGTCGCCGACGAAGCGGGCTGGGCCAACTTCGCCCTGTCGCACCCTGCCATCGACATTGTCGTCAACAATGCCGGGATTTCGGGGTTCGAGGACAGCCCCGGCCCGCATGATCCCGAACATGCCAGCCTGGCCGAATGGCACAAGGTCCACCGCGTCAATCTGGACGGCACATTCCTTGGCTGCCGTTATGCCATTGGCGCAATGCGCGCGGCGGGCGGCGCGGGGAGCATCATCAATATCGGTTCACGCTCGGGGGTGGTCGGCATTCCCGGCGCGGCGGCCTATGCCAGCAGCAAGGCGGGCATCCGCAATCATACGAAGTCCGTCGCGCTATGGTGCGCGCAAGCGGGGCTGAAAATCCGCTGCAACGTTATCCAGCCCGCCGCGATCCTGACCCCGATGTGGGAGGCTCTGGTCGGCGACGGCCCCGACCGCGAGGAACGCATGGCCGCGATGGTGGCGGACACACCGCTCAAACGCTTTGGTACGGTCGAGGAAGTGGCGGCGCTGGCGCTCTATCTGGCGAGCGATGCCAGCGCCTATATGACCGGCGCCGAGCTGACGCTCGACGGCGGGCTGCTGGCGGGCAGCGCGGTTTCGCCTGGGGATTGATCTGCCAACCTGCCGAGCCATGCCACCGTTCGGTCCAGCGCCTGCCGCCCGGCGGCGGTCCGCCGGATAGAACAGGCTGTGCATTTGTATGCCGGCAGCACGCAACTTGTGGCCCATTGGTAGCGACTGCGGCGGCAGCGGACCGGTGCAAATCAGGGATAGGAGATATTTTCGTCCCCCTTTCCATCGCGGCGGGCAGCACTGGCATGTCGCCGCCGTTGCTCCTGGAGCGACTATCGCAACAAAAAGGGCCCCGCACGTGCGTGCGGAGCCCTTTGCTTGCGTAAATTTTTGAGGTCTCAGTCGGCTTTCAGGAAGCCGGGCAGATGACCTTCGTCGACCGGACCATCGTCGCTGCGTTCGCGGCGCGGAGCGCGCTCAGCGCGGTCACCGCCACCGTCGCGGCGCGGGCCGCGATCACGGTCACGACCGCCGCCACCACGCGGGCCACGATCGCCGCGGTCACCGCCGTCACGGCGCGGACCACGATCACCGCGCGGACGATCACCACCTTCACGCGGCTCGCGCGGCGGGCGGGTATCTTCCAGCTCTTCGCCGGTTTCCTGATCAACGACGCGCATCGACAGGCGCACCTTGCCGCGCTGGTCAATCTCCAGCACCTTGACCTTGACGTCCTGACCTTCGCTCAGGACGTCGCTGACCTTCTCGGTGCGTTCGTTGCGGATTTCGGAGACGTGGACGAGCCCGTCCTTGCCGCCCATGAAATTCACGAACGCACCGAAATCGACGAGGTTGACGACCTTACCATTGTAGATTTTGCCGACCTCGGCTTCCTCGACAATGCCGAGGATCCACTGCTTGGCGGCTTCGATCTGCGACAGGTCCGACGACGAGATTTTGATGATGCCTTCATCGTCGATGTCGACCTTGGCACCGGTGGTCGCAACAATCTCGCGGATCACCTTGCCGCCGGTACCGATAACATCGCGGATCTTCGACTTGTCGATGTTGATCGTCTCGATGCGCGGGGCGTGCGCCGACAGCTCGCTGCGCGTTTCATTGAGCGCTTTCGCCATTTCGCCCAAGATGTGCGCGCGGCCTTCCTTGGCCTGGTTCAACGCCGCTTCAAAGATCTCGCGGGTGATGCCGGCAATCTTGATGTCCATCTGCATCGTGGTGATGCCTTCGGACGTGCCCGCCACCTTGAAATCCATGTCGCCGAGGTGATCCTCGTCACCCAAAATGTCGGACAGGATCGCGAAATCCTTGCCTTCCAAAATCAGGCCCATGGCGATGCCCGACACCGGACGCGATATCGGTACACCCGCATCCATCATAGCGAGGCTGCCACCACACACCGACGCCATCGACGACGACCCGTTGCTCTCGGTAATGTCGCTCGTCAGGCGGATGGTATAGGGGAAATCCTCTTTCTTCGGCAGCACGGCGTGCAGCGCGCGCCAGGCGAGCTTGCCATGGCCAACATCGCGGCGCGACGGCGCGCCAAAGCGGCCAACTTCACCGACCGAATAGGGCGGGAAATTATAGTGCAGCATGAAATGTTCGTACTTCAGGCCAGTGAGGCCATCGATCATCTGTTCGGCTTCCTTGGTGCCGAGCGTGCAAGTCGCGATGGTCTGCGTTTCGCCGCGCGTGAACAGCGCCGAACCGTGCGCACGGGGCAGGAAGTGGGTTTCGGCGACGATCGGACGGATTTGCGTCGTGGTGCGACCATCGATGCGCTTGCCGGTCTTGATGATGTCGCCGCGGACGATTTCGGCTTCCAGCTTCTTGGTCAGCTTGATGCCGGCCATCACCGTTTGCGGATCAGCGCCATCGTCGGCGAGCATCGCCTTGGCCTTGTCGCGCGCGGCATTCAGCGCGTTGGAACGCGCCGATTTGTCGGTCAGCTTATAGGCGGCGGCAATGTCCTTGCCGATCAGCTTCTTAAGCTTGTCCTTCAGCGCGCCATTGTCGGTGCCGGCGTCGACGTCCCAAGGATCCTTGGCAGCCTGTTCGGCCAGCTTCACAATCGCCTTCACGACTTCGCGGCAGGCATCGTGCGCGAACATGACCGCGCCGAGCATAATTTCTTCCGACAGCTCCTTGGCTTCAGATTCGACCATCATCACCGCGTCGTGCGTTGCGGCGACGACCAGATCGAGCTGGCCTTCGGCGACCTGTTCGTCGGTGGGGTTAAGGATATATTCGCCGTCAACATAACCGACGCGCGCCGCGCCGATCGGGCCCATGAAGGGTACGCCCGAAATGGTCAGCGCCGCCGAGGCTGCCACCATGGCGAGAATATCGGGTTCGTTCGACCCGTCATAGCTCAGCACCTGAGCGATGGCATTGATCTCGTTATAGAAGCCTTCGGGGAACAGCGGGCGGATCGGACGGTCGATCAGACGGCTGACCAACGTTTCCTTTTCGGTCGCGCCGCGTTCGCGCTTGAAAAAGCCGCCCGGGATGCGCCCGGCAGCCGAATATTTTTCTTGATAATGGACGGTCAGCGGGAAGAAATCCTGTCCATCCTTGACCGATTTGGCGGCGGTGACAGCGCACAGCACCACGGTTTCGCCTAGCGTCGCGATCACCGCGCCGTCGGCCTGACGGGCAACCTTGCCCGTTTCGAGGGTCAGCGTCTCACCGCCCCACTCGATCGATACAGTCTTTACATCAAACATGTGTTTTCCTTTGCCCGCCGGGCCCTATGCCGGGCGGGGCCTCTCTTGTTCCAGGCAGACCGGCCCGGTGCGGTGCGGGGCTCTTCAATCGCCCCGTGGCGGACCCGCCGGATGCGGGGTCGCCCCAAGCAAAAAGCGGCCCGCAACGGGGCCGCCTTCGCGAGATTACTTACGAAGCCCGAGCTTCGCAATCAAATCGGTATAGCGCGCTTCGTCCTTCTTTTTCAGATAGTCGAGCAGCGAGCGCCGCTTGTTGACCATCATCAGCAGGCCGCGGCGGCTGTGGTTATCCTTGTGGTGACCCTTGAAATGGTCGGTCAGCGTGTTGATGCGGTCGGTCAGAATGGCGACCTGCACTTCGGGCGAACCCGTATCGCCCTTTTCGCGGGCATATTCAGCAATGACTTCGGCTTTGCGCTCGGCGGTAATCGACATTTATACTTTCCTTCGAACATCTTACAAATTGAAACCACGCGCGACCGTCAGCGTACCCGCTGAAAGGCTTACCAGCGCCAGCGGCACGAAATCGCCCGCATGCGCCCAATATAGCCCGTCGTCCGTGGCAACCCCGGTCAGAACGCGCCCCTGTCGGACCGCCCCTGCCGCTTCCGGGGAAAGGATCAGAGCCGGGATGTCGACCAGCCCTGCCTCCAGCGGCAGAAATACATCTGAATGTGCGGCCCCTTGGCCGAAAGCGTTCAATTTGTCCAGCGAAATCGCCTGATCGAGCATGAAAGGCCCGGCACGGGTGCGGCGCAGCATGGCGACATGGCCAACGGTGCCGAGCGCACGGGCAATGTCGCGGGCAAGGGAGCGGATATAGGTGCCCTTGCTGACGTGGGCGGTGAGGGCGATGTTATTGAGCCCCTCCCGGTTGGGGTGGGGTATGTCGGTAGCCACAGGGTCAGAAGGAATGACCCCACCCCCGGCCCCTTCCCTGAAGGGGCCGGGGGAGAGCGAATACACCATTACCTGTCGCGCCTTTATCGCGATATCCTCGCCCGCCCGCGCCCGATCATAGGCGCGCTTGCCGTCAATCTTGATGGCAGAATAAGCGGGAGGCACCTGTTCAATCAGTCCGGTAAAGCGCGGCAGCACGCCTTCGACGTCTGCCAACGTCGGTCGCACGTCGCTGGTCGCGATCACCGCCCCTTCGGCATCGAGTCCATCAGTCTCGGCCCCGAAGGCGATGGTAAAGTCATAGACCTTGCTGGCATCAAGCATGCGCCCGGTCAGCTTGGTCGCCTCGCCAACTGCAATCGGCAGCACCCCGGTTGCCAGCGGGTCGAGCGTGCCCCCATGCCCGACCTTGACCTTGCCCAGCCCCGCCTCGCGGCAGACGCGCTTCACCGCCGCGACGGCCTGCGTCGAGCCCAGGCCCAGCGGTTTGTCCAGGATGATCCAGCCGTTCACGTGCCTGCCGTGCGGGGCAGGCGAACGCTTGTCAATTCGCGGCGGCTTCCGCCTTGAGTTCCGCCTCGGCCTGTTTGCGCAGCTTGCGCTGCTCGCGTTCGGACAGCGGCTTGTCAGCCGTCACCAACGTCACGATGGCGCACACATTGCCGCGCACCAGGATCTTGCTGTATTTGTCGAACCGCGCCGACCCGCGCGTGTCGATGCCAATCCCTTGCGCGAAGCGGATCTCGGGGCAGGTGCCAAGGAAGCTGGCATAATACCAGTTGCGCTGGCGGTCCTCCAGCCACACGCCACGATCGCTGTCGGCGCGAAAATTGCGGATGCCGCCCAGCGCGGGGAAGCTGATTTCGCCTTCGACGCCTACTTCGCGTTGGGGGGCTTCTTCGGCAGCAAGGGCCAACGGTAAAGCGGCGAGCGCGAGGGCGGAGGCGAATCTCATGATGATTTCTTGTCAAACGCGTCCTGAACCAATGCTGAAGAGCAGTACCGCTCGTCGGCCAATATTGAGAACAGCCCGGTATCGCGCACATGCCCGGTCCACGTGATCCGCTCAGCGCGCAGCACGCCTTCCTTGACCCCGCCCAGCTTGCGCACCGCCGCCTGGCTGCGCGCATTGCGTTCGTCGATGCGGAATTCGATGCGGCGGATGCCGACCGCGAAGGCATGGTCCAGCATCAACCGCTTGATCCGTCCGTTCAGGCCCGTGCCGCGTGCATCGGGGCGGAGGTAACTGTTGCCCAGTTCCACCGTTTGCGCCGACCAGTCGGGGCGCAGCCAAGCGGTCATGCCAACCACCGCCCCGCCCAGCATGATCGCATAGGGCATGCGATGTTCGTGCCCGATTAGTGCGCCAAATGCCGCATCGAAATTGTCGGGGCCGAAGTTGGACGAATAGATGGCCCAGATTTCGCTATCGGCCGCGCAAGCGGCGCGCAGCCCCTCGCGATGCCGATCATTCAGTCTTTCCAGCAGCAGATCAGCATCGCGCAATTCGACATAAAGCGCCTCACGCATCGCCGGCCGCCCGGCGCGCGGCCATGAAATGTTTGCGGCACAGCGCAACATAGCGGTCGTTGCCGCCCACTTCGGTCTGTGCGCCGTCGAGCACAGCGCGGCCGCTGGCATCGACGCGCAGGTTCATGGTTGCCTTGCGGCCGCATTCGCACACGCCCTTGAGCTCGACCAGCGTGTCGGCGATCCCCAGCAGCGCCGCCGAGCCCGGAAAAAGCTGGGCGGCGAAGTCGGTGCGCAGGCCATAGCAGACGACCGGAATATCATCCTCATCGGCCAGGCGCGCCAGATCGAGCACCTGGTCGCGCGACAGGAATTGCGCCTCGTCCACCAGCACGCAGGCGAGCGGGCGCGCACCATGCTCGGCCATCACCGCCGTGCGGATATCCGTATCCGGGTCGAACTTATGGGCGCTGGCGCTCAGCCCGATGCGGCTGGTCACCGCGCCGACATCGTAACGATTGTCGAGCGCGGCGGTCCACAGCATCGTCGCCATCCCGCGCTCGCGATAGTTGAAATCGGCCTGCAACAACGTCGTTGATTTTCCCGCGTTCATGCTGGCGTAGTAGAAGTACAGCTTTGCCATGGGTGGCGTCATAAACAGACATGGCGGCGCTTGCATAGGGGAGGGACCATGGCGTTGACGCTGGTCGCCAACACGGAGTTGATTGCCGCGCTTCTGCTCGCCGCTCCGTCAGCGATATTGGGCAACCGCGTCGACCCCGTCGCGAGCGATGTTGCCGCCAAAGTGTCGTTTCTGGGCTTTGGCAGGCGCACCGCGAGCTTTCCGGCGGTCAGTGGTGCCGTCAAGCTGGTGCCCAGGTAATCCTGCGGCAAACTTGACTCGCCCCGCTGCACTGCCATGCTGGCGATAACAAAAACAATATAGCGGGGGCGGACCATGCGGCTGATGCCGGTTACCGACGCAATGTTTCTGATGAGCGAGACGCGCGAAACGCCGATGCACGTCGGCGGCATCAATTTGTACACGCTGCCTGAGGGCGTCGATGAGGCCGAATGGCTGAACGAACAGCCTGACCTGCTGCGCCAGCCGCAGGGCATTCGCCGCCCTTTTTCCGAAGTGCTTAAGCTGACCCCCTTTGGCCAGTACGGCCCGATCCGGCTGGAACCCGACCGCGACATCGATATGCATTATCATGTCCGCGCTGCCGCGCTACCCAAGCCAGGGCGCTACCGCGAAATGTTCGAGCTGGCCTCACGGTTGCACTCGGGGCTGCTCGACCGGACGCGGCCCTTGTGGG
Organism: Sphingopyxis sp. sgz302558; assembly: GCF_057220455.1. Taxonomy (NCBI): domain Bacteria; kingdom Pseudomonadati; phylum Pseudomonadota; class Alphaproteobacteria; order Sphingomonadales; family Sphingopyxidaceae; genus Sphingopyxis; species Sphingopyxis sp. sgz302558. The sequence goes on from NZ_JBXPUZ010000003.1 coordinate 514,968, forward strand.
AAATCACGCTCATCTCGGGTCTGCCGAACCGGCAGATCGCGACCTATACCAAAATCCACCATGCGCTGATGGACGGAGCGGCGACCATCCATTTCACCAATTCCATGTTGTCCAACGACCCTGCCGAACGCCGCGCTTCGTCACCGCTGTCGGTCGAGGCCTATGAGGCCTATAAGCGCCGTTTCCCGCCGCCTAAAAAGCCACCGCGCCCCGACCTCACCGACATCAAGGCGATTGGCGATTTCCTGAAGGAGCAATGGGGGAACAGCGTCGGCGTGACCAAGGCGCTGAACCAATACACCGCCGCCATGCTTGGACTGGGCGGCGACGGGCTGGCAACCCCCTTTGCCGGGTTGCCGCGCACCAGCTTCAACCGGAACATCACCGGCGCGCGGCGTTTTGTCGCGCAAAGCTGGTCGCTCGATCGCGTGCGCGCCATGGGCAAGGCCTATGACGGGACCATCAACGATGCGGTGCTGGGCATGTGCGCGGGCGCGATGCGCAAATATCTGCAGTCGCTAAACGAACTGCCCGACAAGCCCCTCAAAGCCATGGCCCCGGTGTCAATCCGCCCGGCCGACGACATTGATTCGGGCAATTCGGTCGCGGCGGTCACGGCCAACCTCGCCACACACATCGACGATCCCGCCGAGCGCATGGCGGTGATCCAGGCATCGATGAACGCAGCGAAGGCACAGCTGCGCGCCATGACCGCCAGCCAGATCCAGCTGTACACCGCCATCACCAGCCTGCCGATGATGCTGACCGCGCTCACCCGAACCGCCGACCGTTTTCCGGCCTATAGCGCCACCATTTCCAACGTGCCGGGCCCGCGCGAGCAAATGTATTGGAACGGCGCGCGGCTGGATGGCATGTATCCCGCCAGCATTCCTGTGGATGGCATGGCGATGAACATCACCCAGGTGTCGAATTACAAAAATATCGATTTCGGCATCACCGCCTGCCGTCGTAGCGTGCCGCATGCCCAGCGGATGATCGACTATCTGGAAGATGCGCTGGTGGAGCTGGAGAAAGCGGCGGGTATCAAGCCGCCCAAGCGCTAGTCGCCCTCGCCGCTCTCCAGATCGCGCGCGACTTTGGGATCGCGCAGCAACGCATCGATATGGCTCGCCTCATCGAAGCTATCGTCGGCGAGGAATTTCAGCTTTGCGGCATATTTCATCCGCACTTTCGCCGCGACAGTCTTTTGCAGGTAAGCGGTGTTGGTGCGCAGCGCCTTCAGCACCGCTTCCTCATCCTTGCCCAGCAACGGTTTCACGAAAACGGTGGCGTGGCGCAGGTCGGGCGACATGCGCACTTCGGTGACGCTGACCGGATGCGCAGTTAGCACATCATCATGGACGTCGCCGCGCATTAAAATGTCGGACAGGATATGGCGCACTTGTTCGCCGACGCGCAGCACGCGGACGGATGGGCCAGCGGGCGTTTCTTTCTTCATGCGCCCGCCCCTTCCTGTTCATCCAGCTTCGCGATTATCCGCGCAATAGAGCGGATATTGCGCGCGGTGCCCTTGCACTGCAACTGCCGTTCGATGAACGCTCCCGTCAGCGTGCTTTGCCCCGCGCCAGCGACATAGTCGATATGCAGTGCGCGATCCCCCAGCGCCATGCGCTCGGGCCCGCGCCCTGAATAGCGCAGCACCATCGCGTCGAACTGCGCCGCCGTCGGCTGCGCCGTCAGGAACATCGTGTGGACCAGATTGGGCGCGCCATCGCTGGCAAAGGGATTGCCCGCCAGCGCAGCCGCCAGCTCGTCGCGGCTGCGCACAAGGGCGGTGCTGGTGAAGCCAAAATGGTCGAGCATCAGCGCGCCCAGCTTCTCGCCCAGCCCGTCGGTGGGGCGCGCATCATGATCGAACAACACATTGCCGCTAGCGACAACGGTTTCAACGTTGCTCAGCCCCTCGCCTTCGAACGCGCGGCGCAGCTCGGCCATCGTCACCCGGTTGCGCCCGACATTGACGCTGCCGAGCAGCGCGACATAGCGCGGCATGCTCCCTGCCCCTTCCGATCAGCGCCAGATCACAACGTCCGTTCGCGTTCCTCGACCTCGAACACTTCCAGCATGTCGCCAGCCTTGATGTCGTTGGTATCCGCCAGCACGACGCCGCATTCGAGGCCCGCGCGGACTTCGTCGACATTGTCCTTGAAGCGGCGCAGCGATGCGATGGTGGTCGCCGAGACGATGACATCTTCGCGCGTGAGGCGCGCGAACAGGCCCTTTTTGATGCTGCCTTCCAGCACCAGCAAACCTGCCGCCTTGTCGCGCTTGCCCGCCGGGAAAACCTCGCGCACTTCGGCGCGGCCGACGACAGTTTCGATGCGTTCGGGGCCAAGCTCGCCTGCCATCTCCTTCGCCACCGCTTCGGTGAGGTGATAGATGACGTCGTAGTAAAGGAAGCGCACCTTGTCGCGGTTGGCCAGTTCGCGCGCTTTCGCATTGGGGCGGACATTGAAGCCGATGATCGGCGCACCGGTCGCCGCAGCGAGCGTCATGTCGCTTTCGGTAATCGCACCGACGCCCGAGGAGAGCACGCGTACGCGGATTTCGTCGGTCGACAGGCGGTTGAGGGCGTTGACGATAGCTTCGGTTGACCCCTGGACATCGGCGCGGATGACGACCGGCCATTCGATGACCTTGGCCTTATCCGCCAAAGCACTGAACATGCCCTCCAAGCTGACCGGGGCCTGCGTCGTGCGCTGGCGCAGCGCGGTTTCGTGGCGATAGGCCGCCACTTCGCGCGCGCGCGCCTCATTTTCCACGACGGTGAGCGTGTCGCCCGCCATCGGCACACCGCCCAGGCCCAGCACCTCGACCGGCATTGAAGGCACCGCTTCCTTGATTTGCTGACCCTTGTCGTTGATCAGCGCACGCACGCGCCCGCTTTCCGCGCCGCACACGAAAATGTCGCCGACCTTCAGCGTGCCGCGACGCACCAATATGGTCGCCACCGGACCGCGGCCCTTGTCGAGCTTGGCTTCGATTACCGTGCCTTCGGCAGCGCGGTCGGGATTGGCCTTGAGCTCCATGATTTCGGCCTGCAACGCGATAGCGTCGAGCAGCGTGTCGAGGCCGGTTTTCTTGAGCGCCGACACTTCGACATCCTGCACTTCGCCGCCCATTTTTTCGACCATGATTTCATGTTCGAGCAGGCGTTCGCGCACGCGCTGCGGGTTGGCGCCATCCTTGTCGACCTTGTTGATCGCGATGATCATCGGAACGCCTGCTGCCTTGGCATGGTTGATCGATTCGATCGTCTGCGGCTTGATGCCGTCGTCGGCGGCGACCACCAAAATGGCAATGTCGGTGACATTGGCACCGCGTGCGCGCATATCGGTAAAGGCTTCGTGGCCCGGCGTATCGAGGAAGGTGACCAAGGCGCCGTCCGGCGTCTTCACCTGATAAGCGCCGATATGCTGGGTAATGCCGCCAGCTTCGCCCGCGACAACGTTCGCGCCGCGCAGGGCATCGAGCAGGCTGGTCTTACCATGGTCGACATGGCCCATGATGGTGACCACCGGCGCGCGCTGGCGCAGCGTTTCGGGCGCATCGACATCGGCGTCGGTATCGATATCAACATCGGCTTCGCTGACGCGCTTCACTTCATGGCCGAATTCGGTCACCAGCAGTTCGGCAGTGTCGTGGTCGATGGTTTCGTTGATGGTGACCATCACGCCCATTTTGAACAACGCCTTCACCAGATCGCTGCCCTTTTCGGCCATACGGTTGGCGAGTTCCTGAATGGTAATGGCGTCAGGGACCACGACTTCGCGCACCTGCTTCTCGCGCGGGCCGCTGTGGCCCATATGCGCGCGCTTTTCCTTTTCGCGGGCGCGCTTCAGCGCAGCAAGGCTGCGCGCGCGGGCGCCTTCGTCCTCGTTCAGCGCGCGGCTGACGGTCAGCTTGCCGGACTGGCGACGGCTGTCGCCCGCGCCTTTGCGCTCGCCCTGCGGCTTCGCGGGCTTGGGTTCTGGGCGCTTGGGCGCGGCAACCGGCGTAAAGCGACGCGGCGCCGGGGTCGGCGTCGCAGCGGCATCGTCACCGGCGTCGGCATCGGCATCGTCACGAGCGACCGGAACCTCAGGCTCAGCCGAATCGACGGCATTTGCGGTTGCGGGCACTTCGGCAACCGGCGCAGGTGCCTCGCTGCGCTGTTCGGCGCGGGCGCGCTCTTGCTCTTGCTGGCGAGCGCGCTCCTGCTCTTCGCGGCGGCGCGCGTCTTCCAGCGCGGCAAGCCGGGCTTCTTCGGCCTCGCGCAGCAATTGCGCTTGCCGTTCCTGCCGCGACATCAGGCTGCTCGCCTCGCTCTGGCGCGGGGCAACGGGGGCAGGCTTGGCAACCGGCGCGGGGGCGGGAGCCGGCGCGGGTTCGGGTGCAACCTCAACTTCGGGCGCAGCTTCGCCGGGGCGGCCGATCAAACGGCGCCGCTTGACTTCAACCACCACAGTGTTGCGGCGGCCGTGGCTGAATTGCTGTTGCACCTGGCCAGCCTCAACCGTGCGCTTCAGCCCCAGCGGCTTGCGCGTCAAGGTCGGCTTGTCCTGTTCGTCACTCATCGAAAACCCACTTATCCTTCAAAAATCATGTCCATCGGCGGATGCAACAGCATCCGCGCCCGTTTCGTTTGCCGGGTCGCCATTGGCGGCGTCCCTAGCCCATCCCAGATAAAACTGCCAGCGGTCCAGCAACGCTTGTACGCGCGCGGCCGCCCGGGCGTCGGTCAACGCCATATGCACGGCATTTTCGCGGCCCAATGCCACAGACAGCGCGCCGCGGTCCACCGGCAAGATGACGCCTTGGACGCCGCTGCCCTCTTGGTCAGAGCCGACACGCCAAGCCTGTGCCAGCTTGCGGCGCCCGTCGGCGGCGGCATCGCTGGCGTGCAGCAGCAAAGCCACCTGCCCGGCGCGCGCCGCCGTTTCGATGCGTTCATTGCCGGTCAGCAAATATCCGCCGCGCGCCTCGAGACCCAGCCGTTCCAATGTCACGCGCTGAAGCGCCGTGGCCACCCGCGCGCCAAGATCGGCCGGAATCGAAATAGCGCTGGTTTTGAACGCGCGCGCCAGAGCGCCTTTAAGCTTGCCCTTCGCCACGGCAGTTTCAAGAGCAACGCGATCGACCGCGATCCATGCGCCGCGCCCAGGCGCTTTGGCCAGGACATCGGGCAGCACGTCGCCGTCCGGTCCAAGCGCCAGGCGCACCTGCTGTTCGGCGGGTGCAACCGCGCCGGTCAAAACGCAGCGGCGTTCGGGTTCATGCTTCCCCCGGACGCGCGGGGGGCGCTCGTCACCTATGCCGGTATCATTGGGAGGGTTCCGCATTGGCGGCCTCCTCAGTGGCTGGCTCGTCTTCGAACCAGTGCGCGCGCGCGGCCATGATGATCTCGTTGCCCTGCTCTTCGGACAGGCCATATTCGCCGAGCACACCGCCCTTGTCTTCGGTGCGTTCGCGCGCCGGGCCGCGGCGGTTGTCCTGCCGCTTTTTGGCAATCAGCTCGTCGGTGGCGAGGTCAGCGAGGTCGTCGAGCGTCTTGATGCCCGCCTTGCCCAGCGTCACCAGCATGGCTTCAGTAAGATGCGGCATATCGGCCAGCGCATCCTCGACACCCATGGCACGGCGTTCCTCGCGGGCCGCAGCTTCACGCTTTTCGAGCGCTTCCAAGGCGCGGCTCTGCAGCTCTTCGGCCAGATCCTCATCAAAACCTTCGATGCTTGCGAGTTCTTCGAGTGCGACATAGCCGACCTCTTCGAGCTCGCTGAAGCCTTCGGCAACGAGCAGCTGCGCGAGCGTCTCGTCGACGTCGAGCTCTTCCTGGAACATGGTCGAACGTTCGACGAATTCACGCTGGCGCTTTTCGCTGGCGTCGGCTTCGGTCATGATGTCGATCTGCTTGCCGGTCAGTTGGCTGGCGAGGCGGACATTCTGCCCGCGCCGCCCAATAGCGAGGCTTAGCTGATCATCGGGAACGACGACTTCGATGCGGCCATCATCTTCGTCGATCACCACGCGCTGCACGGTGGCGGGCTGGAGCGCGTTGACAACGAAAGTAGCGGTGTCTTCGGACCAGGGAATGATGTCGATTTTTTCGCCCTGCATTTCCTGCACAACGGCCTGGACGCGACTGCCCTTCATGCCGACGCAGGCGCCGACGGGGTCGATGCTGCCATCATAGCTGATGACGCCAATCTTGGCACGGCTGCCCGGATCGCGCGCGGCGGCCTTGATTTCGATGATGCCGTCGTAAATTTCGGGCACTTCCTGCGCGAACAATTTCTTCATGAAATCGGGGTGCGCGCGGCTCAGGAAAATCTGGGGGCCGCGGTTTTCGCGGCGCACCGACAGGATGATGGCGCGGACGCGGTCGCCGACGCGCATCAATTCGCGCGGGATTTGCTGGTCGCGGCGGATGACGCCTTCGGCGCGGCCCAGATTGACAACAATGTGCCCGAACTCGACCGATTTGACGACGCCGGTGATAATCTCACTGGTGCGGTCCTTATATTCTTCAAACTGGCGCTCGCGATCGGCTTCGCGCACTTTTTGGAAAATGACCTGCTTGGCCGACTGGGCATCGATGCGGCCAAGGTCAACGGCGGGCAGCGGGTCGACGATGAAGTCGCCAACCTTGGCTCCGGCTTCCAGCTTTTGGCCGGCGGCGAGATCGACCTGTTTGAAATAATCCTCAACCACTTCGACCACTTCGACCACGCGCCACAAACGCAAGTCGCCGGTCTGCGGATCGAGCTTGGCGCGAATGTCGTTTTCGGCACCATAGCGGGCACGCGCGGCGCGCTGGATTGCTTCCTCAATCGCCTCGATGACGATCGCCTTGTCGATCATCTTTTCGGTGGCGACGCTATTGGCAATCGCCAGCAGTTCGGCCTTGTTGGCGGAAATGGCAGTGGCCATCAGTCCTGTCCTTCTTCTTCAAATTCGTCCGCGCCTTCGGCAGAGAGCGGGACGGTTGCGGCAATTAATTTGTCGGTCAGCACCAGCTTGGCGCTGTCAATATCGGCGAACGGCAGGCGATGGTCCATGCCCTGCCGGTCGGTCAAAGTGATGACGCCGTCCGCGTCGATGCCAATAAGCTCGCCCTGAAACCGCTGGCGGCCGTCACGCTTTTCCTTCAGCGCAATCTTGGCCTCATGCCCCGCCCAGTCGGCAAAGTCGGCGAGTCGCGTCAGCGGGCGATCGATGCCCGGCGATGACACTTCCAGCCGATAGGCGGCATCGATCGGGTCGCGCCCTTCGGCCTCCAGCGCGTCGAGACGGTCCGAAATGCGGCGCGACAGTTCGGCGCAATCGTCGATGCCCAGCTGGCGCGTGTCGGGGCGCTCGGCCATTACCTGCAGCGTCGGATCGCTATCGCCGCCAAAGAAAGCAACGCGCACCAGCGACAGGCCGAGCGCGTCGGCTTCGGGTGCAATGATCGCGGTAAGGGCGTCGAGATCGACCAAGCGGCTTTGTCCAATTTGCGACCGGAAAGCCCAAGCAGAAACGGCCGCCGCGGCCCGCGGCCCCGACGTCCCAACTGGCTAACCATGTCAAGAAGTGACGACGATATAGGCCGGTCTGGCCGCAAGGGCAAGTGCCCTCTCGCCATTTGACGGTTACGCCCCTATATCGCGGATTATGTATAACTATGTCGAAGTAGCGGGCGGTGAGACGCTGGCCCCATCGCCCGTGCGTGACGGGACAATCAAGCTGCATGATGCGGCCGGATTTGCGGGCATGCGCGCGGCCGGCCGGGTGTCGGCGGATATCCTGGACGCGCTCACCGAATTTGTCCGTCCCGGCGTGACCACCGCGCAGATCGACGATTTTGTGCGCGAACGCATGCTGGCGGCGGGCGGTGTGCCCGCGACGCTGGGCTACCGCGGCTATACGCACAGCTGTTGCACCAGCATCAACCACGTCGTGTGCCACGGCATCCCCAACGACAAGCCGCTGAAGGATGGCGACATCATCAACATCGATGTCACCACCATTTTGGACGGCTGGCACGGCGACACCAGCCGCATGTATTTTGTCGGCGATGTGCCGCTGCGCGCGCGCCGGCTGGTCGAGGTGACCTATGAATGCATGATGCTGGGCATTGAAGCGGCACGTGCAGGCAACACAATGGGCGACGTCGCGCACGCCATCCAGACGCATGCCGAACGGCACCGTTATTCGGTAGTCCGAGATTTCTGCGGCCATGGGCTTGGCCGCCTGTTCCATGATGCGCCCGAAGTGGTGCACGCCGGCCGCCCCGGCACCGGGCCCGAGCTCAAGCCCGGGATGTTCTTCACGATCGAGCCGATGATCAACCTCGGCAAGGCAGCGGTAAAGGTGCTTGACGACGGTTGGACGGCGGTGACCCGCGACCGCGGCCTATCCGCCCAGTTCGAGCACAGCATCGGGATTACCGAGGGCGCACCCGAGATTTTCACGCAGAGCACAAAGGGCCTGAACTGCCCGCCATGGTGAGTTTCAAATCACCACTTGCCTGAATCACTGCTTCGTTTCACTTTCCCCACATAAAAATGGGAGAGGGTTATGGGGAATTGGACAAAGCGCGGCGCGGCCGCGCTAGGCTGCGCGTTGGCGTTGGCAGTGGCGGGTTGCGGCGAAAGCGCGCCGCAGATCGACGAACAGGAAGCTGCCACCGCAAAATTGCTGTCGACCGGCGGCAATGGCGACAATTGGGGCGCCATCGGCTTTTCTTATGACGAACAACGCCACAGCCCGCTGACCGACATCAACGATAGCAATGTCGGCAGCCTCGGGATCGCCTGGTTTGCCGATCTGGATGACGCGCGCGGCCAAGAAGCGACCCCGGTCGTGGTCGATGGCACCATGTATGTCACCCACGCCTGGTCAAAGGTTTCGGCATGGGACGCTGCTACCGGCAAATCGCTGTGGAAATATGATCCCGAAGTCCCCGGCGAAAAGGCGGTCAACGCCTGCTGCGATGTCGTGAATCGCGGGGTGGCGGTGTGGGGCGACAAATTGTTCGTCGGCACCATCGACGGACGGCTGATCGCGCTTGACCGTTTGTCGGGCAAGGAAATCTGGTCCGAACAGACGACCGACCGCGACCGCCCATACACCATCACCGGCGCGCCGCGCGTGGTGAAGGACATGGTGCTGATCGGCAATGGCGGGGCAGAGATGGGCGTGCGCGGCTATGTGTCGGCCTATAACGCCGACACCGGCAAGCTGATCTGGCGGTTCTACACGACACCCAATCCTGACAAGAAAGAGGACGGCGCGGCGAGCGATGCTATCTTTGCCAAATCGGGCAATGCCACCTGGTCCGACAAGGGCGAATGGCAGACCTCGGGCGGCGGCGGCACCGCGTGGGACGCCATCGTCTATGACCAGAAACTCGACCAGATTCTGATTGGTGTCGGCAATGGCAACCCTTGGAACCACGGCACAAGATCAAATGGCGAGGGCGACAATTGGTTCCTGTCGTCGATTCTGGCGCTCGACGCGAGCACAGGCGCTTATAAATGGCATTATCAGGAAACGCCGGCCGAGACCTGGGATTATACCGCGACCCAGCCAATCATTCTGGCGCAGCAGCAGGTGGGCGGCAAGGATACGCCCGTCCTCTATCACGCGCCCAAGAATGGCTTTTTCTTCACGATCAACCGCACAAACGGCAAGCTGATCGACGCCAAGCCCTTTGTCGACGGTATCAATTGGGCGAGCGGCTACGACATGAAAACGGGTCGACCGATCGAAAATCCCGAAGCGCGTTTCTACAAGACCGGCAAGCCGTTCATCGGCAACCCCGGCGCGCTGGGGGCGCACAATTGGCACCCGATGAGCTATAATCCCAAGACGGGGCTGGTATACATTCCAGCGATGCAAATCCCGCAGGCCTATATCGCCGAACAGGGACCGCTCGATGCGCGCAAGCCAGTGGGCTTCAATGTCGGCCTGTCGCTGCTGGCCGGCGCAGCGCCCGATGATCCGGCGATCCACCGCGCCGGCGTCGCCATGACCACCGGGCGGCTGGTGGCGTTCGATCCGCGCGCGGGCAAGGTGGCGTGGAGTGTCGATTATCCCGCGTCGTGGAACGGCGGCACGCTGACCACCGCTGGCAATCTGGTGTTTCAGGGCACCAGCCTGGGCCGCTTTCGCGCCTATGCGGCCGACACGGGCAAGCAATTGCTCGACCTCGACCTGCAATCGGGCATCGTCAGCGCGCCGTCGACCTTCCGCGTAAAGGGCGTGCAATATGTGGCGTTCATGACCAGCAAGGGCGGGGCATTCCCCCTGGTTGCCGGTATCGCGGGCGGCGCGACGCGCAAGGTGCCCAACATTCCGCGGCTCGTGGTGATGAAATTGGGTGGTTCCGTGCAACTCCCCGCGCTGCCGCGCGCCACCGCCATCGACTGGACCCCGCCAGCGCGCATCGGGACGGCGGCTCAGGTGGCGCAGGGCAAGGCCTTTTACACCCGTTATTGCACCGTGTGCCACGGCGATAGCGCGGTGGGCAACGGCTTCACCCCCGATCTGCGCATCTCGGCCACGCTGGCCAGTTCCGAGGCCTGGAACGATGTGGTCATTGGCGGCGCGCTGAAAAGCCGGGGCATGGTGGGCTTTGGCAATGTCCTCAAGCCCGCCGACGCCGAAGCGCTGCGCGCCTATGTGATCGAACGGTCGAATTGGACGAAAGCCAATCTGGCCAGCGAGACGGCGCCAGTAGGGCGGTAGGGCTTCGTCATTGCGAGGAGCGTAGCGACGAAGCAATCCAGAGCAGTGACAAGTCGCTCTGGATTGCTTCGCCGCGCTCGCAATGACCGCAAAACACTTGCCGCTTTTTTGAGCATATTTGCGGCGGAGTTGCCCAAACTGGCGGCAGATTGGGGCGGGTTGCGCCGACACCTGCACCCCCCGCCCGCGATTTCCACAATTGGCACGGGTCTTGATTGGTGGAATAGCGATGGGGACGGGTCGAATCGACCGGGCCGGACGGGGATTGCCCGATCCGGCCAATGGCGTAACCGGCACCGTGTCTGTCCATGAGAGGGGTCAGGGCGTGAAGAAAATCGAGGCGATCATCAAACCCTTCAAGCTCGACGAGGTGAAGGAGGCGCTGCACGACGTCGGCGTTTCCGGTATCACCGTGACCGAAGCCAAGGGATTCGGACGGCAGAAGGGGCACACCGAACTGTATCGCGGTGCCGAATATGTTGTCGATTTCCTGCCCAAGGTGAAGCTGGAGGTTGTCGTTGAGGATAGTCTGGCGGAGCGGGTGGTCGAAGCCATCGCCGCCGCCGCCCAGACCGGCCGCATCGGCGATGGCAAGATTTTCGTCATCCCCATCGAAAGCGCGCTGCGCATTCGCACCGGCGAACGCGACGGCGACGCCATCTAACCCTTTTGAACATACGCAATAACCGCAGAAAAGGACGCAATATCATGGCCACCAGCCCCAAGGACATTATCAAGCGCATCAAGGAAAACGAAATTGAGTGGGTCGACCTGCGCTTCACCGACCCCAAGGGCAAATGGCAGCATCTGACCATGTGCGCCGGCGTGATCGATGAAGACGCGCTTGAAGACGGGTTGATGTTCGACGGGTCGTCGATCGCCGGGTGGAAGGCGATCAACGAGAGCGACATGATCCTGAAGCCCGACCTTGAGGCGGTGTATGACGACCCCTTCTCGGCGACGCCCATGCTCGTCATCTTCTGCGACATTGTCGAACCTTCGACCGGCGAAGGTTATACCCGCGACCCGCGCACCACGGCCAAGCGCGCCGAGGCCTATCTGGGCTCAACCAAGATTGGCGATACCGTCTATGTCGGGCCGGAAGCCGAATTCTTCATGTTCGACGATGTCCGCTTTGAAACCGGCTATAACAAGTCGGGCTTCGAGATCGACGATATCGAACTGCCAACGAACACCGGGCGTTCGTATGAAAGCGGCAACCTCGCCCACCGTCCGCGCGCCAAGGGCGGCTATTTCCCCGTCGCGCCGGTCGACAGTGCCGTCGACATCCGCGCCGAAATGGTTTCGACCATGTTGGAAATGGGTCTGCCGTGCGACAAGCACCATCACGAGGTTGCCGCCGCGCAGCACGAGCTGGGCCTGACGTTCGGCACGCTGACGCAGACCGCCGACCGCATGCAGATTTACAAATATGTCGTGCACCAGGTCGCGCACGCCTATGGCAAGACCGCGACGTTCATGCCCAAGCCGATCAAGGACGATAACGGCAGCGGCATGCACACGCACATGTCGATCTGGGAAAAGGGCAAGCCGCTGTTCGCGGGGAACGGCTATGCCGGCCTCTCCGACATGTGCCTTTACTACATCGGCGGCGTTATCAAACACGCCAAGGCGCTCAACGCCTTCACCAATCCCACCACCAACAGCTACAAGCGGCTGGTGCCGGGGTTTGAGGCACCGGTGCTGCTCGCCTATTCGTCGCGCAACCGTTCGGCGAGCTGCCGCATCCCCTATGGTGCGGGCGCCAAGGCGAAGCGCGTCGAGTTCCGCTTCCCCGACGCGATGGCCAACCCTTATCTCTGCTATGCGGCATTGCTGATGGCGGGGCTCGACGGCATCCAGAACAAAATCCATCCCGGCGATGCGATGGACAAGAACCTCTATGACCTGCCGCCCGAGGAACTGAAAGAAGTGCCGACCGTATGCGGTTCCTTGCGCGAGGCGCTGAACGCGCTGGCCGACGACCATGACTTCCTGTTGAAGGGCGACGTGTTCACCAAGGACCAGATCGAAGCCTATATCGAGCTGAAATGGGAAGAGGTTTTCGCCTGGGAAATGGCGCCGAGCCCGGTTGAGTTCGACATGTATTACAGCGCTTAATCGGCGTTTACTGAAGAAAATAGAGAAAGGCCCGGGTGTAAGTCCGGGCCTTTTTTTTGCCAGCGCAGTGACGCCATCGACAGGTGTCGTAGCAAGCGCTACAACCGCGCCTTGAGCTCCGAAGTGGGAAAAAGCGCGATGGACGGCAAAGTGAACGGGATCCACTGGTCGGCGAGCGGCGTGCCAGACCCGGCGCGGCCCAGCCTGTTGTTCATTCACGGCGCCGGAGGCAATCGGGCGGCGTGGTGGCAGCAATTTTCTGCCTTTGCGCCGATGCATCATGTCATCGCCTATGACCTTCCCGGCTTTGGCCAGTCTGATCCGTTGGTGTCGGCCGATTGGCGCGCCGAAATGGTCGGCGCAGCGACGGCTGTGTTGGCTGCGGCGGGGGCGGCGCGCGCGCATGTGATTTGCCAGTCGCTCGGCGGCTGGACCGGAGTGCGGCTGGCGCTCGAACGGCCCGATCTGGTTGACAGGCTGGTGCTGTGTTGCACGCTAGCGGGCATCGCGCATCCCCCGGGACTCGCAGCCTTTGCCTCAGCCTTTGCCCAGATGGACGAGCGCGGACCGGCGTCTATGGGATTGACCCCGGCGTTCGAGGCCGAAGCGCCGCTGATGGCCCTGCTCTATCGTGAAGTGGGGGCGTTTAACCCGCAACAGGATGCGGCGCTGGCGCAGCGCCTGTTCGACCCTGACTTGCTGGTATCGCCTGACGCGCTGGCGGCGATTGCCGCGCCGGTGCTGCTGCTGTCGGGGGCCGAAGACCCCATCTGGCCGCCCGAATCGCTCACCGGGCTGGTGCCACATTTTGCCGATGCACGGCAGGCGGTGATCACAGGCACAGGGCACTCGCCATATTTCGAACGTCCCACCGCCTTCAACGCGCATATCGCGGAATTTCTGTCGCTTGACGCCTGATAGCTTTAGCTTGGTTGCTGACAGGCTTGGCCGCTCCTGCTAATCGCGCGGCATGACTTACAATCTTTCTGGCCAGCTCATCACCCTGTTCGGCGGGGGCGGATTTGTCGGGCGCTATGTGGCGCAGCAATTGCTCAGCGCCGGGGCGCGGGTGCGCATTGCGCAGCGGCAGCCAAAGCTTGCCGAGTTTTTAAAGCCGCTGGGCAATCTGGGGCAGACGCAGTTTGCTGCCGTCGATGTGCGCGATATGGCTTCGGTCGCGCGCGCGGTCGCGGGCAGCGATGCCGTGGTCAATCTGGTCGGGGCGTTTAGCGACATGGCGGCGGTCCAGCATCGCGGCGCCGCCAATATCGCCAATGCGGCGCGCGATGCGGGCGTCACGCAGCTGGTGCAGGTGTCGGCAATTGGCGCGGATGTGAACAGCCCTGCCGAATATGGCCGCAGCAAGGGGCTTGGCGAAGCCGCGGTGTTGGCGGCAGTGCCGACCGCGACCATCTTGCGCCCATCGACCGTCTTCGGGCGCGAGGACCAGTTCATCAACCGCTTTGCCGGGATGATCCGCATGACGCCCGTCGTTCCACTGGTCGCGGGAACGGCCAAGTTCCAGCCGGTCTATGTCGGCGATGTGGCCAGTGCGGTCCGCGCGGCGTTAACCGACCATGCGGCAGCAGGGCGCACTTATGAACTCGGCGGACCGCAAATCCTGTCGATGGAAGAATTGTTCCGCTGGATCGCGCGCGCAATCGGGCGCGACCCGCTGTTCGCGCCCGTTCCCGATGCCGTGGCAGCGGGGATGGCACGCTTCACCGGATGGCTGCCCGGCGCGCCGATTACCTGGGATCAGTGGCTGATGTTGCAAAAGGACACGGTTGTTGCACCCGGCGCAGCGACCATTGGCGACCTCGGCATCGCCGCAACTTCGCTTGAGGCGGTCGCGCCCGAATGGCTGGTCGCCTATCGCCGCCATGGCCGCTTCGCTGCGATAGTCAAGAACTAGGTCCGTATCGGTCCTTTTATTATTCTATTGTTGCGCAATTTGGCGACATCGCGCCTTTGGTGTCAATTTTAGGTCAGCATTGCTGACTTAATATGCATTTATCGCGTGACAAAAGGCCTGCGCCGCGCCAGCGAACTCCCCAATTGAGGGGTTTTCGCCGATGGCCGCCGAACGCATGCTGAAATTCGTCCAGCAAGGACAAGCTTATCCCGACAAGCGGGAGCCACAGGCACGCGCGCAGGATTTCCGGGAGATCGCCAACCGCTATGCCGCCGCCGAGGCCGATGAGCAGGCGGCACGCTGCTCGCAATGCGGCGTGCCTTATTGTTCGGTGCACTGCCCGCTGCAGAACCATATCCCAGACTGGCTGCGCCTGACCGCCGAGGGGCGGCTGCGCGAGGCCTATGAGCTGTCCAATGCGACGTCGACCATGCCCGAGATTTGCGGCCGCATCTGTCCGCAGGATCGGCTGTGCGAGGGCAATTGCGTCATCGAGTTTTCCGGCCATGGCGCAGTCACCATCGGCAGCGTCGAGAAGTATATCACCGACACAGCGTGGGAAGAGGGCTGGGTCGAGCCGCTTGTCCCGGGCCGCGCGACCGGCCAGTCGGTCGGTGTGATCGGCGCCGGGCCAGCGGGGCTGACAGCGGCGGAATATTTGCGCGCTGCCGGGCATGAAGTCACCGTCTATGACCGCCACGACCGCGCGGGCGGGCTGCTGACCTATGGCATCCCCGGTTTCAAGCTGGAAAAGCCGGTGGTCATGCGCCGCATCGAGCGGCTCGAGGCGGGCGGCATTATCTTTCAGCTGGGGTTTGCGGTCGGGCGCGAGGCGACGCTGGCCGAGCTGCGCCAGCGCCATGATGCAGTGCTGATCGCCACCGGCGTATATAAGGCGCGCGCCATCGCCGCGCCCGGGGTGGCGCTGCCCGGAGTGGTCGAGGCGCTTGATTATCTGATCGCGTCGAACCGCAAGGGCTTTGGCGACAGCGTGCCCGATTTCGACAGCGGCGCGCTCGACGCCAAGGGCAAGCATGTTGTGGTCATTGGTGGCGGTGATACCGCGATGGACTGTGTCCGCACGGCGGTCCGGCAGGGCGCAGCGTCGGTCAAATGCCTCTATCGCCGTGACCGCGCCAATATGCCGGGCTCTCAGCGGGAGGTCGCCAATGCCGAGGAGGAAGGCGTCGAATTTGTCTGGCTGTCCGCCCCGGCCGCGATGCTGGGCGACGAGCGGGTCACCGGCGTGCGGGCCAATGGCATCCGGCTGGGCGCACCGGACGTCACCGGCCGCCGCGCGCCCGAGGTCGACCCTGAACGGCAATTCTCCCTGCCCGCAGACCTCGTCATCAAGGCGCTGGGCTTTGATGCCGAGGATCTGCCGCACATGTTTGGCGAACCGGGCTTAAGTGTAACACGTTGGGGCACTTTGCGCGTCGATCATGCCACCATGATGACCAGCCTTGACGGTGTCTTTGCCGCCGGTGACATAGTGCGCGGAGCCAGCCTGGTTGTCTGGGGCATTCGCGATGGTCGTGATGTCAGCGAGACGATGCAGCGCTGGCTGAAAGCGCGTGCAACCGCCGCGCAGGTTGCGGCCTGACCGGGCCGGAGGGGAAAATGACGATGCTTAAATCCTTGCTAAAATCGGCGGCAGCCCCGCTGGCGTTGCTGACGCTGACCGTACCCGCGCACGCCGCCGATCCGGCGATGGGCGGACCGGGCGCAGCGAACAGCGAAGCTGCGCTGATGGAGATGTTCAGCAAGTTGTTCGATACCGGCGACAAGACGCCGATCGAGCCCGCGCAGCTCGCACTGGGTCAGGCAACCGCGGCCAAGCTGCTGCCCGATGGCGCCTATGGCAAGATGATGAACGACATGATCGGATCCTTCATCAAGCCCATGCTGCAGCTCGACGAGAATATGTCCGGCAACCAGATTGCGATGAAGACCGGCGTCGATTTTGAAAAGGCCAATGCGCTGACCGACGAACAGCGCGGCGCGGTGATGGCCATCCTGGATCCGGGCCGCAAGGCCCGCAATGAAGGCATGTTCGAAGTGATGACCCCGCTGCTGCTAGAGGTTGGCAAGGCGCTTGAAGGGCCCATGCGCGAGGGGCTAGCGCGCGCCTATGCCCGCAAATTCACCGCCGATCAGCTGACCACGGTCAACGCTTTTTTCGCGACTCCAGCGGGCAGCGCCTTTGCCGCCGAGAGTTTCGCCATTCAGGGTGACCCCGAAGTGCTGTCGGCGACCTTTCAGGCCATTCCGGTAATGATGACCAAGCTGATGGGCAGCGCGGGCGATCTGGAAAAGCAGATGAATGCCCTGCCCCAAGAGCGCAAGCTGACCGAACTTAGCAACGCCGAACTGGCGCAGCTCGCCAAGATTTTGGACACTACGGTCGATGCGCTGAAGGATTTTAGTAGCAACAGCGATACGGTGACGATCGATATGTCATCGGCAGCCGATGCTGCCGCCGATGCAGGTGAAGCTGTCGATGCCGCCGCCATGGATGCGGGCGATGCCAGCGAGCCCTGGTTCGACCGCGACAATTGGGACCCCGCCGATCGTGCGCGCGTCGAAGCATTGGAAAAGCAGACCAGCGACACCATCAGCGCGCAAATCGAAGCCGAAGAAGCCGCCATTGCCAAAGTGCGTGCAGCGATGACCGCCAAGAGCAAGTGAGGAGCCAGCCTATGTCCAAGAAATTGTTGCTCGCCGCATCGCTCGCCGCTTCGTCCGTTTTCCTCGCAGCACCCGTTGCGCTGGCCCAGACCGAGGCTGGGGCCTTGTCACCCGCCGCGCAGCGCTTTGGCACCTTGTTCGTGCCGACCGAGCTCAGCATCGAAACGGCCGTGGCCGGGTTCAACAAGGAGTTCGAACCTGCCATGCGCGCCGACGCCAATGTAGTCGCATTGGACCAGCGCTTTCCAGGCCTGATCGAGGTTGCAGGCAACGCCGGACGCAGCACGATGGAACGCGTGCTGCGCGCGCGCATCCCCGAAACGCAGCGCCGCGTCGGCGCACTTGCCGCGACGCGCCTGTCGCCCGCCGAGCTGGATGTGACCAACGCCTATCTTGGTTCGCCTGCCGGACAGCGGCTGCAGCGCATCATGGCCGAAACCGCCGACGGATCGGCGTTGACCCAGACAATACGCGACACCGGCGAAATCCCGCAGATGGATGGCAAGCAGGTGATGGCGATGGTCAACCCCGCGGCGCTGTCGCGCCTCAGCAAGGAAGATCTTTCCGCGCTGATCCAGTTCAGTGCCTCGCCCGCAGGCCGCAAATTCGACGCCGCCGGCGGCCCTTTCGCCGAACTGGTGGCCAGCGAAATGAACGTGATGATCGAGGCGATGAAGCCCGAGATTGAGCAGGCCGTAACGACGGCGATCATGGCGCATCTGGGGCGGAAGTAAGCGCAAGCCCATGACCCACCTCCTCTCCCCCGACCACGCCCGCCTCGCAACCGAGGGCATGTATCACCCCGATCTGGAATCGGATGCATGCGGCGTGGGCCTGGTCGCGGCGACCGATGGCAAGCCTTCGCGGCGAGTGGTAGAGGCGGCGATCGAGGCGCTGCGGGCGGTATGGCATCGCGGCGCGGTCGATGCCGATGGCAAGACCGGCGATGGCGCGGGCATCCATGTCGACCTGCCGGTGCGTTTCTTCGACGATGCAATCGCAGCGGGAGGCCACAAGGTGCTGCCCGGCCAGCTCGCCGTCGGCATGATGTTCCTGCCGCGCACCGATTTGAGCGCGCAGGAAGCGTGCCGGACCATTGTCGAGGCCGAGATTATCGAGGCGGGTTACACCATCTATGGCTGGCGGCAGGTACCGGTGAATGTCGCGGTGATTGGCGACAAGGCGCAGCGCACGCGCCCGGAAATCGAGCAGATCATGATCGCCGGGCCACTCGCCGAAATGCAATCACCAGCCGAATTCGAAAAGCAGCTTTATCTCGTTCGGCGCCGCATCGAAAAGAAGGTCGTCGCGGCACAGATTGCCGATTTTTACGCTTGCAGCCTGTCGTGCCGCTCGATCATCTACAAGGGGTTGTTCCTGGCCGAAAGCCTGTCGGACTTTTACCCCGACCTCACCGACAAGCGGTTTGAAAGCCGGGTTGCGATTTTCCATCAGCGCTATTCGACCAATACGTTCCCGCAATGGTGGCTGGCGCAGCCGTTCCGCTGCCTCGCGCATAATGGCGAGGTCAATACCATCCGTGGCAACAAAAATTGGATGAAGAGCCACGAGATCAAGATGGCGAGCCTGGCCTTCGGCGAGCATAGCGAGGACATCAAGCCGGTGATCCCGGCGGGCGCCTCGGACACGGCAGCACTCGATGCGGTGTTTGAAACCTTGTGCCGTGCCGGGCGCGACGCCCCCACGGCCAAACTGATTTTGGTGCCCGAGGCCTGGGCCAATGATCCTGACATGCCGCGCGAACACCGCGACATGTATGCGTTCCTATCGAGCGTGATGGAGCCGTGGGACGGCCCCGCCGCCTTGGCGATGACCGATGGACGCTGGGCGGTAGCGGGAATGGACCGCAACGCGCTGCGCCCGCTGCGCTACACGCTGACCAGCGACAAATTGCTGATCGTCGGGTCCGAAAGCGGGATGGTGCTGGTGCCGGAAGCCAGTGTGCGCAAAAAGGGTCGCCTTGGCCCCGGCCAGATGATCGCGGTCGATCTTGAGCGCGGCGAACTGCTTGAGGATCGCGCGATCAAAGACCGTATCGCGGCAGGCCAGGATTATGGCGCTGCGGTCAAAGGCTTCCGCACCATGGCGGACTTGCCCCGCGCGGGCAAATCAACCCTGCCCGCGTTCGACCGGCCAGAACTGCTGCGGCGGCAGGTCGCGGCTGGGCTGACGCTCGAAGATATGGAACTGATCCTCTCGCCGATGGCCGAGGACGGCAAGGAAGCCGTGGGTTCGATGGGCGACGACACGCCGCTCGCGGTGATTTCCGACAAGCCGCGCCATGTCGCGCAATTTTTTCGCCAGAATTTCAGCCAGGTCACCAACCCGCCGATCGACAGCTTGCGCGAGCGGCATGTGATGAGCCTGAAGACGCGCTTTGCCAACCTCGGCAATATTTTGGACCAGCAGGGGCAAAGCGCGCATGTGCTGGTGATCGATTCGCCGGTGTTAATTGGCGACGATTGGGATCGGCTGCGCGCCTATTTCGGCGATAATGTTGCGAGCATCGATTGCACTATGGCGACGGGCGGCACGCCCGCCACCCTGCGCGAGGCTATTGCGCGCATTCGCAGCGAGGCCGAGGCCGCCGTTCGCGCCGGGCGCAGCGAATTGTTCCTGTCCGACGAAAAGATCAGCGAAAAGCGGGTTGGCGTGGCGATGGTTCTCGCCGCCGCTGCCGTCCACACGCATCTGGTACGCAAAGGGCTACGCAGCTTTGCCTCGATCAACGTACGCTCGGCCGAGGTGCTCGACACCCACGCTTTTGCCGTATTGATCGGTGTCGGCGCAACCACGGTCCACGCCTACCTCGCCGAAGCGGCGATTGCCGACCGCCATGCGCGCGGGCTGGCGGGCAAATTGTCGCTCGACGCGTGCCGCGCCAATTATCGCAAAGCCGTGGACGATGGCCTGCTCAAGATCATGGCAAAGATGGGGATCGCCGTCATCTCCAGCTATCGCGGCGGCTATAATTTTGAAGCCGTGGGCCTGTCGCGCGCGCTGGTTGCCGACCTCTTCCCGGGAATGCCCGCCAAGATTTCGGGTGAGGGCTATCATTCGCTGTTCATCAATGCGACCGAGAAGCATGATGCGGCGTTTGACACGCGCGTCACGACGCTGCCCATCGGCGGCTTTTACCGCCAGCGCGCCGGCGGCGAAACACATGCCTATTCCGCGCAGCTGATGCATTTGCTCCAGACGGCGGTCGCTACCGACAGCTATTCAACCTACCTCCAGTTCTCGCGCGGGGTCGCCGACTTGCCGCCCGTTTATTTGCGCGATTTGATGGAGTTCAATTACCCGGCCGAAGCGGTGCCGCTCGACAGTGTCGAGGCGATCACCGAAATCCGCAAACGCTTTGTAACGCCGGGCATGTCGCTGGGCGCGCTGTCGCCCGAGGCGCATGAGACGCTGGCTATTGCGATGAACCGCATCGGGGCGAAGGCTGTGTCGGGCGAAGGCGGCGAAGACCCGGTGCGGTTCAAACCCGACGCGCGCGGCAACAATGCCAACAGCAATATCAAGCAAATCGCATCGGGGCGCTTTGGCGTGACCGCGGAATATCTGGGCAATTGCGACGAGATTGAAATCAAGGTCGCACAGGGTGCCAAGCCTGGCGAGGGCGGCCAACTGCCTGGCTTCAAGGTCACCGAATTCATTGCCAAGCTGCGCCATTCAACGCCCGGCGTGACGCTGATTTCGCCGCCGCCGCACCATGATATCTATTCGATCGAGGATCTGGCGCAGCTGATCTATGACCTCAAACAGATCAACCCGCGCGCGCGGGTGTGCGTCAAGCTGGTCAGCTCGGCGGGTATCGGCACAGTCGCTGCGGGCGTCGCCAAGGCGCACGCCGACGTCATCCTCGTGTCGGGCAACACTGGCGGCACCGGCGCCAGCCCGCAAACCAGCATCAAATATGCCGGCACGCCATGGGAAATGGGCCTCTCCGAAGTCAATCAGGTGCTGCTCTTGAACGGCCTCAGGCACCGCATTCGGCTGCGCACCGATGGCGGGCTGAAGACCGGGCGGGACATTGTAATCGCCGCCATTTTGGGCGCCGAGGAATTTGGCATCGGCACGCTCAGTCTGGTCGCCATGGGCTGCATCATGGTGCGCCAGTGCCACTCGAACACCTGCCCCGTCGGCGTGTGCACGCAGGATGAAAAGCTGCGCCAGAAATTCTCTGGGTCGCCCGAAAAGGTCATCAACCTGATGACCTTCATTGCCGAGGAAGTGCGCGAGATCCTCGCCCGCCTCGGCTGCCGCAGCCTCGACGAAGTGATTGGCCGTACCGAACTGCTACGCCAGGTCAGCCGCGGGGCCGAACATCTCGACGACCTCGATTTGAACCCCATCCTCGCCAAGGTCGACGCGCCCGAGGACAAGCGACGCTCCACCCCCGGCCACCGCAACCCGGTGCCCGACAGCCTCGACGCGCAGATATTGGCCGACGCCGTGCCCTTGTTCGAACGCGGTGAACGGATGCAGCTGACCTATAATGTGCGCAACACGCACCGCGCGGTCGGCACGCGGCTGTCGGCAGAGATTACCGAGCGTTTCGGCATGCGGGCGCTCGAGGACGACCATGTCCATGTCCGCCTGCGCGGTACTGCGGGCCAGTCGCTGGGCGCCTTCCTGTGTCAGGGCATAACTTTGGAAGTGTTCGGCGACGCCAACGACTATGTCGGCAAAGGGCTGTCGGGTGGGCGCATCATTGTGCGGCCGACCGTGTCGAGCCCACTGGAAAGTCAACACAACACCATCATCGGCAACACCGTGCTATATGGCGCGACTGCCGGAACGCTGCTTGCGGCGGGACAGGCGGGCGAGCGGTTCGCGGTGCGCAATTCGGGCGCGCGCGTGGTGGTCGAAGGCTGCGGGTCGAACGGCTGCGAATATATGACTGGCGGCATGGCGGTAATTTTGGGGCCTGTGGGCTCTAACTTCGGTGCCGGGATGACCGGCGGCATGGCGTTCGTGCTCGATACCGACGCCAGCTTCGAACGCCGCGCCAACCCCGACAGCATCGTGTGGCAACGGCTCGCGAGCTTCCATTGGGAAGATCAGCTGCGCGGCCTGATCGCTGAACATGCGCATGCGACCAGCAGCAAATGGGCGACCGAAATCCTTGCCGACTGGGACCGCTGGCGGGACAAGTTCTGGCAGGTGTGCCCGAAGGAAATGCTGACGCGGTTGGCGGAGCCACTGAGCGATGCGGAAGCGGTTGAGGCGGCCGAGTAGTTCATTCAGCGCAGCGAAAGCCACGCCTGCCTAAACCCTTGCCTGCATCGCCGGGTGATTCCGGCAAGCCATGCTCAAGGACCGCCGCCTATGTCCCGTGCCCTGCTCGCCTTGCCCCTCATCGCGCTCGCGATGCCCGCGCCTGCGCTGGCGCAAGATAGCGACGAAGAGCTGTTGCGCACGGCCAAGCAGCTGCAGGACCCGCGCACGCAGGACACGCTGGCCGCTGTGTTGACCGCGCTCGCAGGATCGATGCTCGATACGCCCGTCGGTGGGATTGTTAACGCAGTGGCCAAGGCCGACCCCAGCGGCCGCACCCGCGAAGTCGACCCCGATATGACCGTCGCCGACATGGCATCGCGCGACAACCCTGATTTCGAACGCGAACTCGACGCCGACATTCGCGACGGTACGCGCATGGTTGGCACCATGGCCGGCGCGCTCGCCGAATTGCTGCCGCAGCTGACCGTGCTGGCCCGTGATGTCGAGGAACGGGTTGCCGCGGCGCGCAGGACGACGCGGCAATACTAATCCACAAGCACGGCGCCAACCCCGTTGCGCTGCGCCCCGCGCTGCCGCTATGCGATTAAGCCATGTGGCAGCTTTACCAATTCCCGCTCTGTCCCTTTTCGCGCAAGGTGCGCCTGCTGCTCGGCGAAAAGGGCGTGGGCTATGAACTGGTGCGCGAAAATCCGTGGGAAAAGCGCGACGAATTTGTCGATCTGAACCCCGCCGGGCGCACGCCGGTGATGGTCGAGACCGAACGCAGCGTCACGCTGATCGACAGCGACGCCATCGCCGAATATTTCGAGGAAACGGTTGAGGGCAAGGCGATGCTGGGCGGCACCGCCCCCTACCGCGCCGAGGTGCGGCGGCTGGCGGCATGGTTCGACCAGGAATTCTACCGCGATGTCACCGGGCCACTGCTGTTCGAACGCATGGA
Source organism: Sphingopyxis sp. sgz302558 (assembly GCF_057220455.1). Lineage (NCBI taxonomy): Bacteria > Pseudomonadati > Pseudomonadota > Alphaproteobacteria > Sphingomonadales > Sphingopyxidaceae > Sphingopyxis > Sphingopyxis sp. sgz302558. The sequence goes on from NZ_JBXPUZ010000003.1 coordinate 538,631, forward strand.
AAAACGCGTCGTGCACAAAGCTCCGCCCGACGGCGGCGCGCTGCGCGAGGCGATGAAGGCGGCGAACAACCATCTCGATTATGTCGATTATCTGATCGATCACCGCAGCTGGCTGGCGGGCGCGACGATGAGCCTGGCTGACCTCGCCGCCGCCGCGCAAATCTCGGTCGCCGATTATCTGGGCGGGATTGACTGGACCGGCCATGAGCAGACCAAGGGCTGGTACGCCGGCCTCAAATCGCGGCCGAGTTTCCGGCCGTTGCTGAGCGAACGGATGGAGCTGGTGCAGCCGCCGGCCTATTATGAGCAGGTGGATTTTTGACGCGCCACGGAATGCGCAGCGTTCCGAAGCGTCAACCCCGGGCTTGACCCGAGGTCAGGCTTTTCGCGCCGTCACCAGGTAATTCAGCGCATCGCTGCCGCCCAGTTTGAACCCCTTGGCGGGCGATAAAGACAGCGCGGTGGTGTCGATCACCTCGAGCCCCGCCGCTTCGACAATCAGTGTCAGCTCCTCGGGCTTCAGAAATTTGTCCCAATCGTGCGTCCCGCGCGGGACCATGCCGATGCGCTCGGCCCCCTCAACCAGCAACAGCCGCGACGCGGCGGTGCGGTTGGGGGTCGAGAGAATCAGCAGCCCGTTTGGCGCCAATCGCGCCGCGAGCGCGTCGATGAAGGCGCTGGGGTCGGTGACATGCTCGACCACCTCCATGCTGGTGATGAGGTCGAACGCGCCAAGGTTAAGCGCCGCAATGTCGCCCGCGACATAGTCTATCGCCAGCCCCTGCCCCGCCGCATGCGCCTTGGCCGCTTCGATATTCTCGGGTGCAGCGTCAACGCCGGTCACCGCGCCGCCGAGCCGCGCCAACGGCTCGGTCAGCAGACCTGCACCGCAGCCGACATCAAGCACGCGCTTGCCCGCCAGCGGCCGCCGCTCGCGCGGGTCGGTGCCCCAGTGCGCATCGACCTGCTGCCGCACATATTGGAGCCGTGCCGGATTGAGCTTGTGCAGCATCGCCGACGATCCCTTGGGGTCCCACCAGTCGGCGGCGAGTGCGCCGAAATGCGCGGCTTCGGCGGGGTTGATCGTGGTCTGGTTCATGCCCGCGACTATGCGGTTTGGTTGCCAAAGATACAAGAAAATTGCCCGCCTGCGCTTGCCCTCGCCCGCCCCGCTGCCTAGAGACGCGCGGGCAATACAGGCGGGAAAGCTTCGCATCCATGGCGCGCATCGTGATGAAATTCGGCGGCACCAGCATGGCGGGGACCGAGCGGATTCGTCGCGTCGCGGGCATCGTCATGCGCCAGCGTGCCGCGGGGCACGAAGTCGCGGTCGTCGTCTCTGCCATGGCGGGGGAAACGGACCGACTGGTGGGTTTCTGCCGCGAAGCAAGCCCGATGTATGACCCAGCCGAATATGACGTCGTCGTCGCCTCTGGCGAGCAAGTGACGGCGGGGCTGCTCGCGCTCACCCTGCAAGCGATGGGCGTGCCCGCGCGCAGCTGGCTGGGGTGGCAGCTCCCCATCCGCACCGATGACGCGCACAGCAAGGCGCGCATCGAGGGCATGGACGCGCCCGCGCTCACCGCCAGCATGGCGCGCGGCGAAGTGGCGGTGATCCCAGGCTTTCAGGGGCTGGCCGATGACGGCCGCGTCACCACGCTGGGGCGCGGCGGATCGGACACCTCGGCGGTCGCGGTCGCGGCGGCGCTGAAGGCTGATCGCTGCGATATTTATACCGACGTTGACGGCGTCTACACCACCGATCCGCGCATTGTGGCGAAGGCGCGCAAGCTGAAAAACGTCACCTATGAAGAGATGCTCGAGCTGGCCAGCGTGGGCAGCAAGGTGCTGCAAACCCGCTCCGTCGGGCTCGCTATGAAAGAAGGTGTGCGCGTGCAGGTGCTGTCGTCCTTCATCGACGATGATGCGCCGCCTGCAGACAGCTTGCCCGGTACGATGATCGTCAGCGACGAAGAACTAGAGAAGATATTGGAAGGCATGGATATGGAACGCCAGCTGATCACCGGCATCGCCGCCGACAAGAATGAGGCCAAGGTTACGCTGACGCGCATCGCCGACCAACCCGGCGCGGTCGCGACCATTTTCGGCCCGCTCGCCGCCGCCAACATCAACGTCGACATGATCATCCAGAATATCGCCAAGGACAAGGGCGAGACCGACGTAACCTTTACCGTACCCGCCGCCGACCTAGTGCGCACGCAGGCGCTGCTTGAAGAGCATAAGGACAAGATCGGCTATTTCCGCCTGATCTGCGACAGCGGCGTTGCCAAGATTTCGGTCGTCGGCGTCGGCATGAAAAGCCACGCCGGGGTCGCCAGCACCATGTTCCGTGCGCTCGCCGACCGCGGCATCAATATTCAGGCCATCAGCACCAGCGAAATCAAGGTCAGCGTGCTGATCGACGCCGACGAAACCGAACTCGCCGTGCGCGTGCTCCACACCGCTTATGGGCTGGATGCCGAGGCGGCTTAGGCAATCGCCTTATACAGCGAAAACAGGCTGGTTGCGGTCAGTACGATGCCGACCAGCAACATCAGATTTTTCGCCGGGATGCGTTTGGCGATGATTGCGCCAATCGGCGCGGCCAATAAACCGCCGATCAACAAGCCGCCGGTGACGATGGTGAAGGCCTCGATCCCGATGGTCAGCATGAATGTGATCGACACGCTGAAAGTCAGCAGAAATTCAGCGGTGTTGACCGTGCCCACCGTCTTGCGCGGGTCGGTGCCCTGAATCAGCAGGTTCGACGTCACCACCGGCCCCCAGCCGCCGCCGCCCGAGGCATCGAGAAAGCCGCCGACCAGCCCGAGCGGCACCGTCACCTTGGCATCGCGTGCTTTGGGCATGGCCGGATAGGTCAGCGCCTTATAGAGGAGATAAAAGCCGATGCAGGTCAGATAAAGCATGACAAAGGGCCGCGCCACGCCCGCATGGATGTTGGACAGCACATAGGCCCCCAGCACCCCGCCGACGATGCCCGGCACCGCAATGCGCGCGAACAGCCGCCAGTCGACATTGCGATGATAGATGTGGCTTAGTCCCGACGCGCCCGTGGTGAACATTTCAACCAGATGCACGCCCGCGCTCGCCCGCGCGGGCGGCACCCCCATCACGCTAACCAGTAAGGTCGAGGATATCACCCCAAACGCCATGCCCAGCGCGCCATCGACCATCTGCGCGGCAAAGCCGATGGCAATAAAGGGCGCAATCGCCGCCCAGTCGATGGCCTGAAGTTGCTCGATCATGCGGGGCGTCCTTTCCCGTCATCCTTATGGCGAAGGGCGGGGCTGCCGAACAGCCCCGCCCCGGATGGCATTTCTTTGCCGGTCAATACAGCAGCTTGCCCAAAATCATCAGATCTCGATCTTGATGGTGACGCCATAGGTCGCCGGATCGCCCGGCTGGCCGACGATCAGTCCGGTGTTACCCGACGGCACGGCGAGCTGCTCGAAATACTCCTCGTCAAACGCATTGCGGGCAAAGGCATAAATGTCCCAGCCGCTGTCAGAACGGAAACCGAGCCGGAAGTTGTGCAGGCTATAGCCATCGACGCCGGTGTAGATCGACGGTGTCGGGTTGGACGAAAAGGACGAGCGATAGCTGCCATCATAGCCCGCATAGGCAAAGCCATCGCCACCAAACAAAGCGATGGGGATGTTATACTCACCGCCCCACGACAGCGACCATTTCGACACGCCGGGCAAATCCTGACCGCTGATATCGCAATTGGCGGGCGACAGCGCTCCGGGCGTGCCGGGCGCGCCCGGTGTCTGCCCGGCACCGACGGTGGTGCCGCCCGACAGTTCGGGCGGGCACGGCGCGTCGGCGAAGCTTTTATACTCCGCGTCGGTCCACGCCCCGCGCGCGTAGAGGTTGAAGCGGTCGCTCACCCGCCACGCGGAATCGAGCTCGAAACCGCGCACCCGCACCGCGTCGGCGTTGGCCAGATACCCGCGCAGCACCCCCAACTGGCCGTTGGTGACAACCGCCTGATAATCCGACACATCGGTCCAGAAGCCGGTCAGGTTAAAGATCACGCGGCGGTCGGCGAACTGTGTTTTCAGTCCGACTTCGAAATGATCCACCTCTTCGGGGCGCACGGTCGCTGCAGACAGAATTGGCGCGCCGCTGGCGTCGGCAGGGACGCCATTCAGGTTCACGCCGCCCGATTTGAAGCTGCGCGCATAAGTCGCATAGACGCGGACATCATCGCTGATTTCGTAGCTGGCGGTCAGGTCATAGGACAGGTTCCAGTCGCTAAACGTCGCCTCGAACCGCTGCGGCGCGAGCACGCCGCGCTGCGCCACGATGCGCGGATCGGTGCTGGCGAAGGTGACGAGCTGGCCCGCGCCATTGGTGACGACGCTGTCGTAGAGGCCGTCCTTGCTGTCATAATTGATGCGGATACCGGGCTGGATGCTGAAAGCGTCGCTGATTTTCCAAGTGAGCTGGCCGAACAGCGCCAGACTGTCGTTATCAAGCCGGATATCGTTGTTCGCGGTCAGTCCATCCAGCACTGTCGGGTCGTTGGCCAGCGCGTTGGTCGGATTGAGCAGCCAGCGGCTCGCCGCCGATCCCTGCACCTGCAACCCTTGCGTCCGGATCGTCTGACGATAGGCGAACGCGCCGACCACATAGTCGAAACGATCACCATCAACCGAGTAACGGATTTCCTGTGTATATTGTTTCTGCTGGCTCGGGTTGTTCGACTCCGTGGTGATCGGCAGGCCGGTGAAGTCCCGGTCGTTCTCAGGCAGCCAGTCCCAATAGCGATAGGCGGTGACGCTGGTCAGCGTACCTGGCCCCAACTCCCAATTGGCGCGCAGCGCGAGGCCGCCGATCTCGTTGCCGGCATTCAGGCTGGCATCAACATCGGTCAGCCGGTCGAACGGATTGGTGCTCGGCACGGCGTAGTTCTGCGCGGCGGTCAGCGCAGCATATTGACGGTTCAGCGGGCGCTGCGTCGCGCCGGTGCGCACAAAAATCTGCGCGCAACATTCGGGGCGCTGGCGATTATAATCGGCAGCAAGCGTGACTTCGAAGCTGTCAGACGGCTGGAACAGCAGCTGGAAACGCGCGCCCAGATTGTCCTGTTCGTTGATATATCGGTCCGACGTGACGTTGAAGATAGTGCCGCGGCGGCTAGTCGCGGACACCGCCAGCCGCGCCGCAAGCGTGTCGGTAATAGGCCCCGATATCGCCGCCTTGGCCTGTTTGAACTCGAGATTGCCGACGGTGACTTCGGCGCGCGCTTCGAAATCGAAGGTTGGCTGGCGGGTGGTGATGTTGATCGCCCCTGCCGTGGTGTTCTTGCCATAGAGTGTGCCCTGCGGTCCGCGCAGCGTTTCGATCCGTGCGACGTCAAGGAAGTCGAAGGTCGCCGATGCAACGCGCGAATAATAGACGTCATCGACATAGATGCCGACGCCTTGTTCGATACCATCGTTGGTCAGCCCAAAGGGCGAACCGAGCCCGCGGATATTGACCGACGTGTTGCGCGGGTTGGATGAGTAAAATTGCAACGTCGGCGTCAGCTGTTGCAGCCGGCCGACATTGAACGCACCGGTATTGTCGATCTGCTCGCCAGACACGACGGTCACCGCAATCGGAATATCTTGCAGCCCTTCGGTGCGGCGGCGTGCAGTAACGATGATTTCATCGCTGTTGTCGGCAGCGTCGGTACCAACCGTGCGGGTGTCGTCAGGAGCTGAGCCGGCCAAACCGTCCTGCGCCAATGCAGGTGCGGCCAAGGCAAGCATAGTGCCTGCCGCCAGCGCGGAAGTGGAAATTCGGAGCATCGCTTGTTCCTTAAATGGAAGAAGAGGATGCATCCGGTGGTCCGGTCTGCACTCAGGTGGGGAGCCAATGGGAGCGGGGGGTTACCCTTGAAAGCGGTGGCGTTCGGTCACGTCGAGTTGAACCGGCTTGCCATTGTGGACGGTAATCTGGATGGTACCGAACTGGAGCGCAGCCAATGCTGCTTGCACCCGTTCGAGCGGGGCCCGGCTATCGGCACTGCCGCCAGGTGGCACCTCGGCTGAAGGCGCTGGTTCCTTGGTCATACGCATCTCTCCCGTTGCGATTCGTCGGATCAGCATATGACAAGTAAATTAGTTGACAATCGAATATTTGCTACACACGGCCAAATGTGAGCTTTGCGCGCCCAGCCGAATTCACCGAAATTTCGCAACATTGTAACAAATGCCCATGTTGCGCTCTTGCCTTTACGCTGGCAAAGCGCCGCTCGATGGGCAAAATTCATGAATTGATGGCACGCGGAATCGACCTGTTGGGGTGCGAAACCGCCATAATGTGCGGCGCGATGAGCTGGGTGTCCGAACGCCATTTGGTCAGCGCAATCAGCAATGCTGGTGGCTTTGGCGTGATCGCCTGTGGGGCGATGACACCTGCGCTGCTGGACGCCGAAATTGCGGGCACAAAGGCGCTGACGACCAAACCCTTCGGTGTCAACCTGATCACCATGCACCCCGATCTGTTCGAACTGATCGCGGTGTGTGGGCGCCATGGCGTTTCGCACGTGGTGCTCGCGGGCGGACTGCCCCCTAAAGGCAGCCTTGAGGCGATCAAGGCGACCGGCGCCAGGGTCATCTGCTTCGCGCCCACGCTGGCGCTCGCCAAGAAGCTGGTCCGCTCGGGCGTCGACGCACTGGTGATCGAGGGGATGGAGGCCGGCGGGCATATTGGCCCGGTGTCGACCAGCGTGCTGGCGCAGGAGATCCTGCCCGCGCTTGCCGCCGACGTGCCTATTTTTGTTGCGGGCGGAATCGGGCGCGGCGAGGCGATTGCCGCCTACCTCGAAATGGGCGCAAGCGGCGTGCAGCTTGGCACGCGCTTCGTCTGCGCCACTGAATCCATCGCGCACCCCAAATTCAAGCAGGCGTTCATCCGCGCCGCCGCGCGCGATGCAGTTGCCAGCGTTCAGATTGACCCGCGCTTGCCGGTGATCCCGGTGCGCGCGCTCAAAAACGCGGGCACCGAGGCGTTTACCGAAAAGCAACGCGAGGTTGCGAACCTGCTTGATGCCGGATCGGTCGATATGGGCGAGGCGCAATTGCAAATCGAACATTATTGGGCCGGGGCGCTGCGCCGCGCGGTCATCGACGGCGACGTCGAAAACGGCTCGTTAATGGCGGGTCAATCGGTGGGTATGGTAACGTCGGAGGAAAGCGCTGCGGAGATCGTCGCAAATCTGATGCAACAGGCCGAAGCGGCGCTCGCCAAGCGCGACTGATTGGGGAATACACGGGACGCTTCATCCGTTGAAGCGGGGTCGAAAAAAATGAAACGGGGTTGTTGAAATGCGTCTGATCGCCAGTGCTGCCACGGCAATTGTCTTGATCGGCCTAGCGGCCTGCGCGCCAAAGCCAGCGCCCATTGTGACCCCCAAGCCTGCTCCCGCGCCGCCGCCAGTGGTGCAGATCCCGCCGCGCCCCCTGTCGCCCGGTAGCGCCGCGGAAACGCAACAGGTGCCGCCGCGCGATGCCACCGGTCGATATGTCACCATCAACAGCGGCATGACCGGAGAGCGCGCCTTCTGGCAGCTCAAGACGGGGCTGAACGTCGCCGCCATCGGTTGCCGCGGACCCGAGGAAGCCCCGTTGGTTGCCGCCTATAACCAGATCATCAAAAGCCACACCCGCAGCATCGTTGCGGCGGAAAAAAAGGTCATCGCCGATCTGGCCAAGGCCAACCGCACCTCCGGCGTGAAGGAACGCGACCGGCTTTCGACCCAGCTGTTTAACTATTTCGCGCAGCCCCCAGCGCAGCGGCCCTTTTGCGAGCGGGCATTGGCGCTAGCGCAAACCGTAGCCAGCACGCCGGCGGCGCAACTGTTCCCCAACGCCGCTGATCAGTTGGCGACGCTCGACCAGCCATTCACCGACTTTTACGCCGCGTTCGAACGCTACAAGGCCGAAGCCGCCGCTTGGGACGCGCAATATGGTCGGCGCACGACAGTTGCAGCATCCGGGACAGGCGGCCGCTGAATACCGGCTGACCGGGCCTAGCAATTTGCATCGCAACCGCTTAGCACCGGGGGTGTCATGACCGCACCCCTGCCCCCGTCCTCAGCTGCCCAGTCCGCCCGCAACATATTGACGCGGCTGCACGAGGTGATGGCGGCGCGCACCAATGCGCAGGCGAAGCTGAACCAGGTCGTGCAAGTGATCGGCGAGTGCCTGCATAGCGAGGTTTGCTCGATCTATTTGCTGCGCGATGGCGCGCTGGAGCTGTTCGCAACGCGCGGGCTGAAGCAAGAGGCAGTGCATGTCACCCGTCTCGGTATGGGCGAGGGGTTGGTCGGCACTATCGCCGAACGCATCGAAATGCTGAACCTCGACGAAGCGGCGGCACACCCCGACTTTGTTTATCGGCCCGAAACAGGAGAAGATCTCTACCACAGCTTTGCCGGTGTTCCCATCATCCGGCGCGAACGCGCGGTAGGCGTCCTGTGCGTGCAGCATGTCGATCCGCGCCGCTATGACGATATCGAGATCGAGACGCTGCAAACCGTGGCGATGGTCATCAGCGAATTGATCGCCAATGCACAACTGATTGACACCAGGGCACAGACCGATGCGGCCGCTAACGACCAGTCAGCCCAGCGACTGTCTGGCCAAAAACTGGTCGATGGCATGGGTCAGGGCGTTGCCGTATTTCACCAGCCGCGCGTGGTGATCGAGCACACCGTCGCCGAAGACACCGAGGCCGAACGCCACCGTGTCTATGCGGCATTTGACCGGATGCGCGAACAGATCGATCGCATGGCAAGCCAGGCTGAATTCGGCGTCGGCGGCGAGCATGAAGAGGTGCTCGAAACCTATAAAATGTTTGCTTACGATGAAGGCTGGTCGCGGCGCATCAACGAAGCCATCGACAGCGGCCTGACCGCCGAGGCTGCGATTGAGCGGGTGCAGCAGCGCACCCGTATGCGCATGCGGCAGATCGACGATCCATTACTGCGCGACCGCATGCACGATCTGGAAGATTTGGCCAACCGACTGCTGCGCATCGTGTCGGGCCAGATGAACACGGCGGCGCAGGCCGGCCTGAGGCAGGATTCGATCCTGATCGCCCGCAATCTGGGGCCAGCAGAGCTACTCGAATACGACCGGCGGCGCCTTAAAGGCGTGATTTTGGAAGAAGGCTCGCTGACAGCGCATGTTATTATCGTTGCGCGTGCGATGGGGGTGCCAGTGCTCGGGCGCGTGCGCGAGCTGCGCGGGGTGATCCGCGAAGGGGATATGTTGCTGCTCGATGCAGCGGCAGGGGCCGTCCATGTCCGCCCGACCGCCGCCATGATTGACGCATTCGCGTCCAAGCTCGAGCTCAGCCAGAAGCGCCGCGCAAGCTTTGCTGCAATGCGCGATCTGCCCGCTGTCACCAAGGATGGCCAGCCGATTGAGTTGATGATCAACGCCGGCCTACGCGAAGATGTCACGGCGCTCGACCTGACCGGCGCCAGCGGCATTGGGCTGTTCCGGACGGAATTCCAGTTCCTGGTGTCAGCCACCATGCCGCAGCGCGAGCGTCAGCAGCGGCTTTACCGCGATGTGCTCGACGCCGCCGGGAACCGCCCGGTGATATTCCGCACCGTCGATATCGGCGGCGACAAGGCGCTGCCCTATATGCGCGCGGAATCAGAGCAGGAGGAAAATCCTGCCATGGGCTGGCGCGCGTTGCGGATCGCGCTCGAACGCGACGGCCTGCTGAAGGTCCAGGCGCGCGCCCTGATCGAAGCTGCGGCAGGGCGTACGCTGAATGTCATGTTCCCAATGGTGGCCGAACCGTGGGAATATGACGCCGCTCGCCAGATCTTCATTGACCAGCGCGCCTGGCTTGCCAGCCGCAACAAGAAGCTGCCGATCGCAATCCGCTATGGTGCCATGCTGGAAGTCCCGGGCCTCGCCGAAACGCTCGACCTGATCCTGCCGCACCTCGACTTCCTGTCGATCGGCACCAACGACCTCACGCAATTTCTGTTCGCCGCCGACCGTGCCCATCCGCGGCTCGCCGAACGCTATGACTGGCTGTCGCCGACGGTGATGCGTTTTCTGGACCGCGTAACGCGGCAAACCCAAGCCGCAGGCGTGACCATTGGGGTGTGCGGCGAGATGGGCGGACGCCCGCTCGAGGCGATGGCGCTGCTCGGGCTGGGAATTGGACGCCTGTCGATTACACCGGCAGGCATTGGTCCGGTAAAGGCGATGATCCGCAGTCTTGATCTTGGCGCGCTACGCGGCGCGATGCCCATGATACTGGCGCATCCCAGCGCCACCCCGCGCGTGCAGTATCAGGACTGGGCGAGCGCCAACGGCGTCGAACTAGGGGACTAACGCACCCGCTCTGCAAGCGGTAGGGCACCGTTTTCGGTGTGAAAAGCGGGCAGACCCGTCTTGGTATAGTCGGCGTTTTGCAGCCGGTTAAGGTCAATACCATCGGCCCCGGTGGGCAGCCCCGCCGCTGCAAGCATTGATCGGGGAATGCGCTGTGCCGTGCACAACCCGCCATTGCCGTCATCCACGAGCCGGGTTTCGAATTTCAAGCCCTGCTGGTTGCGCCTTGACCGGATCACATCGGCCACGGCCAGCTGGCCCTCACCAAAATCGACAACAAATTTGGTGCCGATCGGGACGTCGATTATCCCCTCAATCAGCGCGCCAGTTGCCGACAGGTTGCGGATGACGATGGGATAATAGTGATTTTCATGCACCGCCCCGGCACGGCGAAACATGGTTAGCCGTTTGTGCCGCTGCTTGGCTGGGCCGCTCGGCTTAAGGAACCACTGGCCGTCGCCGCAGCGCTGCATCACCTCGTCATGGCTAACCGCCTTGCTGTAGGCAAAGCCCTGAATATGGCTGACATTCAGTCGCCTAATCAAGTCGAGCTGGTCCAGCGTTTCGATGCCTTCGGCCGTCGTTTCCATGTCCAGCGTGGTGGCCAGCGCCACGATGGCCGCGATAATGGCGGCGTTGCGCGATCCCTTTTCGGTCGCCGTGCGGACAAAACTCTGGTCGATCTTGATCTTATCGAACGGTGCCGATTGCAAATAGGCCAGACTGGAATAACCGGTCCCGAAGTCATCGAGTGCAAGACGCACCCCTATGTCCTTAAGCGCCCCGAACATATCCTTGGTTTCGGGCGAATCGGTAAGGAACACGCTTTCGGTGATTTCCAGTTCCAGCCGCGCCGCAGGCAGCCCAGCCACCGAAATGGCATTGGCCACCAGTTTGGGCAGGCGCAGGTCCGCGAACTGGACCGGCGAGACATTCACCGCGACGCGCATATTGCCGGGCCACGACGCCGCATCCTTGCACGCCTGGCGAAGCATCCATTCGCCGATCCGCGCGATCAGATCGGTTTCCTCGGCAATGGGGATGAAGAGCGCCGGGGAAACATAGCCGCGTTCGGGATGGTTCCAGCGCATCAGCGCTTCAAACCCCGACACCTGGTCGGTCTTGGTGCAAACGACCGGTTGGTAATGGACTTCGAGTTGGCCCTTGCCAAGCGCGTCGACCAAATCCTCCTCGAGCGCGCGGCGGTCGGCTGCAGCTCGTAGCAATTCATCCGAAAAGAAACGAAATCGCCCGCGTCCGCTGCCCTTGGCGGCATAGAGCGCCAGGTCGGCATTGCGCACCAATTCTTCGCTGCTGTCGCCGTCGAAGGGGCTGATGGCGATGCCCACCGATACGCCAATAATGCACCGGCTCTCGTTGATGCTATAAGGCTCAGACAATTTGGCGATTATCTCGGACGCCATTTCGCCAAGCGCGCCGCGATCATCGACATCGGGCAGGATGACCTGGAACTCATCGCCGCCCAGCCGGCTCACCCGCTCCTTATCCCCAATCACGTGCGCCAACCGCAATGCCACCTGTTTGAGCAGGGCATCGCCGGCGGGGTGCCCCAGCGTATCGTTTACCGCCTTAAAGCGATCAAGATCGAGCAACATAATCGCGCAATTGCGCTTCTGCGGTTTGAACGCCGCGAGCGTCGATTCCAGCAATTGCGCCATACGGAAGCGGTTGAGTAGCCCCGTGAGCGAGTCATATTTGGTTAGGCGCGTGCTTTGCTCCGCCGCCTCGCGCTGCGCCGTGATATCGGTTGCAAAGCCTCGAAAACCAGCAAAGTTGCCGCCCGCATCGATCTGCGGGACGCCCGTTACGGCCCACCAGGTCGGCAGATCACTGCGCTGCGAGCGCAATTGCACCTGATCAAACCGCGTCTTGCGCGCGAGCAGAAACGGCAACGTGCGTTGGCGCTCCTCGCCGCGCTCGGGGGCAGCGAACAATGCCGTAAAGGGTTCACCCTGCGGGGCGACTGCCATGCCCAGCCGTTCGGCAACGCTGGCCGACAAATATTGGATGGCCCCTTCGGCGTCCGATGACCAGAACCAGCCTTGGCCCGTTTCCTCATAGTTCCTCAGCAGCGTGAAGGCCTCGCTCCGGTCAAGCGCCGATTCTGCCAACGCGCAAGGCGATGGAGTTTCCGGCTGCGGCGCGCGCGAGCCAAAGCGCGCCAACAACCCCTTGGGCCGCTCGCGGGCTGCGTTGCTCAAGCTTTCGGCGACATTTCGCTTTGCCATGCACCTCTGGTCCCGAACGTCCCGGCGCGCCCGTGCCACGTTCCCTTCCGCGGTAAACGCGGCGGTTTGCAAAAGCGTTAAGGGGCAAGGACACAGTGCCAAGGCGTTGTGCCGAAATGGGGCAGGCGCATTCAGCGCTTACGTGCCGGACCGAGCTCACAAACGTCCCGAATTGTTTCGCGAGCGCCGCTTGTGGAGATGGGCCAGTGCAGGGTTTAGCACGCACCGCGTGCGCGATAGCTGTCCGGAGATTAGTTTGACCCGGCGCTCTTCCGCGAAAGCACGCAAAGCCCTTGCATTCTGTGCGCTGACTGAAATTTTGGTGGTTGCGGGAGCAGGATTTGAACCTGCGACCTTCAGGTTATGAGCCTGACGAGCTACCGGGCTGCTCCATCCCGCGCCAACCACCGCCGGGGGCACAAATGTGCACCGGGCGAAACAGCAAAGGGCGGCCAAAGCCGCCCTTTAACATGTGAATGGGTTCCCCAAAATCACCCGCCTACGCCGGCTACAATGCCTGGCGACGTCCTACTCTTCCAACGCTTAAGCGGTAGTACCATCGGCGCTGTCAGGTTTCACGGCCGAGTTCGAGATGGGATCGGGTGGGTCACTGACGCTATGGCCACCAAGCAATGAAGCCGGCGTATGCGGGGGTTTGGGTTCAATCGATGCACCTTGGGTATTCAAGGGGTCGTCAAGGCTTTGAAATCATCCACGTACCGACAACCAACCCGTTCAGGGTGGTCATTGATGGTGGGACTCTTCAAGCGCGAATAGGACAATTAGTATCGGTTAGCTCCATGCGTTACCGCACTTCTACATCCGATCTATCAACGTGGTGGTCTTCCACGGTCCTATGAAATCTTATCTTGAGGGAGGCTTCCCGCTTAGATGCTTTCAGCGGTTATCCCGTCCATACATAGCTACCCTGCTGCGCGGCTGGCGCCACGACAGGTACACCAGAGGTATGTTCAACCCGGTCCTCTCGTACTAGGGTCAACTCCTCTCAAATTTCGACGCCCACGGCAGATAGGGACCAAACTGTCTCACGACGTTCTGAACCCAGCTCACGTACCACTTTAATTGGCGAACAGCCAAACCCTTGGGACCTGCTCCAGCCCCAGGATGTGATGAGCCGACATCGAGGTGCCAAACGATTCCGTCGATATGAGCTCTTGGGAATCATCAGCCTGTTATCCCCGGCGTACCTTTTATCCGTTGAGCGATGGCCCTTCCACTCGGGACCACCGGATCACTATGACCGACTTTCGTCTCTGCTCGACTCGTCAGTCTCGCAGTCAGGCAGGCTTATGCCATTGCACTCTCGCAGACGGTTTCCAACCGTCCTGAGCCTACCATCGCGCGCCTCCGTTACTCTTTAGGAGGCGACCGCCCCAGTCAAACTACCCGCCACAGAGGGTCCCTGATCCAGTTTCATGGATCGAGGTTAGACATCAGAAAACAACAGGGTGGTATTTCACCTATGGCTCCACGTCAGCTGGCGCCAACGCTTCAAAGCCTCCCACCTATGCTACACAGTTCTTTCCTAATGCCACTCTGAAGCTGCAGTAAAGGTGCACGGGGTCTTTCCGTCTAACCGCGGGTACTCCGCATCTTCACGGAGAATTCAATTTCGCTGAGCATCTCCTGGAGACAGTGGGGAAGTCGTTACGCCATTCGTGCAGGTCGGAACTTACCCGACAAGGAAT
>NZ_JBXPUZ010000003.1:557964-672868 GCF_057220455.1 Sphingopyxis sp. sgz302558
ACCATCGACAACAAGACCAATATCGATTTCCTGATTTTCCAGTTTGATCAGGCGGTGGAACTGTTGTCGGGCAAGCTGACCACCTACCGGTTCGACAACACCAAATTTGATAGCGACGTCACGGTGGCCTACGGTACGACCAATACGGCGTGGAATGCCGGGCTCGGGCTCAACAATGCCACCTTTGCGACGCTCGACGCGATGTTTGCTGGCCCCTTTACGACCATCAGCAATGCGTCGACCAATGTCCAGACCGCGAACACGACCTTGTTCAACACCGCTGGCAACACAGGTAACATCTGGCTGATCGGTGCGGCATTTGCGAACAGTGCCGAAAACTGCCGATCTTCAGGCAGCGGTACGGGCACCAAGCCATGCACCGACGGTTTCAAACTGTCACAGCTGAAGCTGGAGACCGTGTCGATGGTTCCCGAACCCGGCACCTGGGCGATGATGATCTTTGGCTTCGGTGTGATCGGCGGTGCACTGCGCTTCAAACGCAAAGGGCAATTGGTCGTTCACGCCTGACCGCGGCAGCGGTGAAATTCGCCGTAGGGGCTATTTTCACCATTTTCGCACATAGCGGTTCACCATGACCCCGGCTTCGGACCTTCAAGGCTTTGCGCAACGCGTGCGCAGCGCGCTGATTTGGCGTTCGGGCAGCCAGATTTTGGCTCAGGCCATTACCTGGGCCTCCACCTTCATTGTCATCAACCTGCTCGATCCAGCCGACTATGGGCTGTTTGCGCTGACACAGGTCGTGCTCGCCTTCCTCTCCTTCCTTAACGGCTATGGCTTTGCCAATGCGCTCGTGCAGGGTGAGACGGTCGAGCCGCGCCGGTTGCGCCAGGCTTTCGGGATGCTGTTGCTGCTGAATGGCGGGCTTGCGGCGCTGCAACTGGCGGGTGCGCCGCTCGCCGCGGCCTATTATGGCCAGCCGCTGGTTGCCGACCTGCTGCGGGTGCAGGCACTGATCTATCTCGCAACGCCCTTCATCGCGCTGCCGGAAGTATTGCTCAGCCGCCGCCTCGATTTCCGACGCCAAGCATTGGTCAACCTGCTTGCCGCGCTGGTCGGGGCCGGCACCGCGCTTGGCTGCGCGCTGGCGGGGCAAGGGGTCTGGACGCTCGTCTATGCTCCTATCGCGTTGTTCTGGACCCGCGCCATCGGTTTGACGCTAATCGCGCGCGTCCTGGTTTGGCCCAGCTTTGATTTTCGCGGGTCCGGCAATCTGCTCGCCTTTGGCGGGGCTGTGCTAGCCAGCCAGTTTTTCTGGCTGATCCAGACGCAGTCCGACGTCTTAATCGCGGGCCGCCTGTTCGACCTCGGCGAACTTGGCCTTTACACCACCGCGCTGTTCCTGACGCAGATCATCGCCACCAAATTTGTGCCTCCGCTCAACGATGTCGCTTTCCCCGCCTTTGCCCGGCTGCAGGACAACCCCGGTGCGGTAAGGTGGAATTTCCTGAAAGCCGTCCGGCTGGTCATGCTGGTCACCGCGCCGCTGTTCCTTGGTCTGGCCGTCAGCGCCGAACCGATCGTCGACACATTCCTGCAACCGAAGTGGCACGCCATGGCCCCGCTGGTCCAGTTACTGGCCTTCGCCATGCCTTTCACCACTATGCAGATATTGTTCGCGCCGGTAACCAACGCCATGGGGCAACCCCGGATCGCCGTCGAATGCGCCCTGGCCGGGGCGATTATCTTCCCCGCCGCCTTTTTGATGGGCGCACCTTATGGAGTCACCGGTCTGGCCTGGGCGTGGCTGGGAGCAGCACCAACGCTGTTGCTGATCACGGTGCAGCGGTCACGCCGCGCGACCGGAGTTGGGCTAACCGACATTGCGCTTGCCGCATTGCCCGGCATCGGCTGCGCGTTGGGGATGGCCGGACTGGTTACGGCGCTCGATTCGCTGTCGCCGGTGGGGAGCTGGGTCGCGCCGCTGCGCCTTGCCGCCCTCGTCAGTTTTGGCGGGCTTAGTTATGCCGTCCTCCTTGCCGCGTTCGAGCGCGAAACTTTGGACGAGCTGTGGCGACTCGTGCGGCGTCAGCCGGCAATGTAATCGCGCATCGCCGCCGCCTCGGCCTCGATTCGGTCGATGCGATATTTGACCAGATCGCCAATCGATACGAATCCTGCAATTTTGCCATCATCAACGATGGGCAGGTGGCGAATGCGCCGCTGCGTCATCAGCGACAGCGCGCCCAAGACGTTGGTCCGCGAATCACAGGTCACCGGCGAGCGCGTCATCACCTCGTCAATCGAACGATCGAGCGATTCGGGGCCATAGGCGGCCAGCAGCCGCACCAGATCGCGTTCAGAAAAAATACCTACCACCGTGTCGCCATCAAGCACCGGGACCGCGCCGATGCGGTGTTCGGCCAGCAGATCAACCGCCGCGCGCACGGTGTCGCCGCGCGCCGCCGCGATAACCTTGACCGTCCGACCTTCCAGAATTGCCGCGATGGTCATCTCGCACTCCCCTCTTCCGCTGCTGTCGTTGCCGAACGCTATCATGATTCGCGGCCAAGCCGAAATATCGCTCAACGCGAATCGCTTGGCCTTGCCGCGGCAATGGTCCAAAGCAGCGCGCATGACGCGTCCCTCGCCCCTCGACGATCCCGGCAACGCCCGCAATGCGTGGGCGCGCTATCGGCGGTTGATGGCGTGGATGGCGCTGTTGTCGGTCACGGTGGCAGTGATTGGCATTGTCGCCTTGCGCCTATCTGTCGGAGAATCGGTCACCATCCATATGATGATCGCGACAGCCGCAGGCATGGGCGGCGCGGTGATGCTGACTGCCGCGCTGATGGGCCTCGTATTTTTGTCCAGCGGCACCGGGCACGACGAGAGTATTGAAGACCCCTTTGCCGATCTGGTTGACCGGTGATGAGCGAACAACTGCCCCGGGATGCCATTTTGCGCGTGGTGCCGCAGCCGGCGGATATCAACAGCAACGGCCATATTTTCGGCGGCTGGGTGCTGGCGCAGATGGACATTGCCGGCGGCATCGTCGCCGCGCGTACCGCCCAGGGGCCGACGGCGACCGTCGCGATCGAGGCGATGAAATTTCACGCCCCTATCCTGCTGCGCGATATTATTTCCGTTTACGCAAAGCTCGAACGGCGCGGGCGGACGTCAATGGGAATCAAAATCGACGTTTATGCAACGCGCGGGCGCGGCGAAATGCATGTAAAGGTGACCGAGGGTCTGTTCACTTTTGTGGCACTTGATGAGAATCACCGGCCAAAACCGCTGCCCGTGATCTAGAATCCGTCGCCTGCCAAAATATCGTCATCCCGGATCAAGCCCGGGATGACGACTCTATCCTATCCTACTCCGCTGCTTCGTCGGCTGCCACTGGCTTCGTCAGTGTGCGGCGCGGGCGGCGCACTTTGGGTGCGGCTTCGGGGGCTGGCGCATCGTCGTTCGCTTCCACATCGACCGGGCGCGCGATCGCAGGCGGCAAGACGGCCGTGTCGATGGCCCCGTCCATATCGGCATGGCGGTCCGCACCATTACCATCACGGCGCGGGCGGCGACCCCGGCCCTGATCGTCGGCGCTGCGCTCCGGACGCTCGGCGCGTTCGGCGCGCTCCGGGCGCTCGCCGCGATCGTCGCGCTGGCGATTGGCGTCGCGATTACCGTTGAAATTCCGATTCTCGCGTGGCTCGCGGTTGCCGCGACCATCACGACCATCACGCGGTTCGCGTGCGTCGCGGCGCGGTGCCTCGCTGCGCTCATCGCCTTCATCGTCGTCAGCGGCGTAAGCGTTGCCACTGGTGCTGGCTTCGGGCTCTGGCAAATCCATGTCATCGCGGCCGTCGAAATTCTCGACGCCTTCGTTGCGGCCCTGCCAGCGTTCCTGCCCTTGCGGACGGCCCTCGTCCTGCCGTGCGCGGAAATCAGAGAGCACGCGGAAATAATGGTCGGCGAATTGCAGATAATATTCGGTCTGCACCCGGTCGCCCGACAATTGGGCATCGCGCGCCAGATTCTTGTATTTCTCGATCATTTGCGCCGCATTGCCGCGCGTACGGCTGTCGATACGATTGCCGCTATCCTGACCGCCGCGACCATTGCCCTGAGGACGATTGCCGCCACCACCATTATTGTTGCGACCGCGACGGCGGCCGCTTTGCCGGATGTTCATATGGACCCTTTTGTTCCGTAGCTTATGTGCGAAAAATCATCCCCGCCGGTCGTTGACCCCTATGGCAATCGACCCTGCCCGGTATCCACCGGACCTGTTCCCGATGACATGTACAAGGCGTTGGCCGATGCCGCTGTTCGCGCGGCCGTGGGGCCGACGAACTGCGCTGTCAGGGAACCAGCCACTCGCCGGTCTCCATCGCGTTTGCGGCTGGACCTGTCGGCTGGCTGATACAACGGCTCTAGCCCGCCTCGCCGCCAAAACCAAGCGAATTATGTGTCGTCATTAACTTCTCATCAGCAGGGCGCGGTCGCGCCCGCCCAGATCGCGGTGCGTGGTAACCGTCAAACCGGCGGCTTCACCGAGTGCCGTAACGGCAGCACGCTGTGTCCAGCCGATCTCCACGATCGCCGCGCTGCCGGGGGCGAGCAACCTCGGCAAATCGGGCACTATGCGCCGATAATCGTCCAGCCCGTCCGCCCCGGCAAACAACGCCTCAGCAGGCTCATACTCGGCAACGTCGCACATTAACGGCTCGTCGGTCCCGATATAGGGCGGGTTGCACAGGATCAGGTCAAAACGTTCGTCCAGCCCCTCTCCCCAATTACCCACCTGGAAGACCGCCCGCGCCGCCAGCCCCAGCGCCGTAGCGTTGCGCCGGGCGTAATCCAGCGCCGTTTCAGATGCATCGACGCCCACCCCGCTCGCCTCGGGCCACTCGACCAGTGCCGCCAGCAGCAATGTTCCCGGCCCCGTGCCCAGGTCGAGGATGCGGCGCGGCGGCGGGCACTGCGCCACCGTCACTTCCAGCAATGTTTCACTGTCGGCGCGTGGAATCAGTACGCCCGGCCCGACGCCGATGCGCACGGTCCAGAAATCGCGGTATCCGACGATGTAAGCCACCGGTTCGTGATCCAGTCGCCGTGCCACCAGCGACGCAAAAACGTCCGGCACTGCATAGCGTTCGGGGTCCAACAGCAAGTCGCCGCGCTCAATCCCCAAGGCATGCGCCAGAAGCAGTTCGGCATCGAGGCGGGGGGTGTCCGACACGGCCGCGAGCAGCTTGGCCGCCACCGCCAGCTGGCCCCGCGTTTGCGGCGGGTGATAGGGAACGCTCACGCGTCGAGGCCAGCCAATCGCTCGGCCTGATCGGCGCTGATCAACGCGCCGACCAACTCGTCCATCGCACCCTCCAGAATCTCGGGCAGGCGGTGCAGCGTCAGGTTGATACGGTGATCGGTCACGCGCCCCTGCGGGAAATTATAGGTGCGGATGCGTTCCGACCGGTCGCCCGACCCGACCATCGCCTTGCGCTCGCCCGCGCGCGCGCTGTGCAATTTTTCTCGCTCCAGATCATAAAGCCGCGTGCGCAGCACCTGCATCGCCTTGGCGCGGTTCTTGTGCTGGCTGCGCTGGTCCTGCTGGATGACCACCAGGCCGGTGGGCAGGTGGGTGATACGAATGGCGCTGTCGGTGGTGTTCACATGCTGCCCGCCTGCGCCCGACGAGCGATAAATGTCGATTTTCAGGTCGCTGTCGTTGATCGCGACATCGACCTCCTCGGCCTCGGGCAGCACCGCGACCGTCGCCGCCGAAGTATGGATGCGCCCGCCGCTCTCGGTCACCGGCACGCGCTGGACACGGTGGACGCCGCTTTCGAACTTCAGCTTGGCGAACACGCCCTGCCCGGTCACGCTGGCAACCACTTCCTTATAGCCGCCGACCTCGGCCTCGTTGGCGCTGACGATCTCGACCTGCCAGCCATTATTCTCGGCAAAGCGCGTGTACATACGCAGCAGATCGCCCGCGAACAGCGCGGCTTCGTCGCCGCCGGTCCCGGCGCGGATTTCCAGCATCGCGCTGCGCTGGTCAGCGATATCTTTGGGCAGCATCTCGACCGCGAGGGCATGCTCGGCCTCGGGCAAAGCCACGCGGACTGCGCCGATTTCCTCCTCGGCCATCGCGCGCATTTCGGGATCGGCGAGCATGGCCTCGAGCTCAGCGAGCTCGCCCCGCAGTTTGACCACACCGCGCGCCGCACCGACGACCGGCTCCAGCTCAGCCAGCTCCTTCGACAGCGCGACGAACTCCGGCGGCGCCAGCGTCCCCGAAGCCAGCCGCGCCTCGGCCTCGGCATGCCGCGAGAGAATGGCGTCGATTTTCTGGGGGGAGATGGGGGTCACGATTTGACTTTTGTGAGCATCACTGTGGCATGAGGGACCAAGCCATCATCGAGATCGATGACAAATTGCCTCTTCATTATTGCGTCCAGTTCGTCCCACTTCATGGCAGTAGCTTGGTCGTCACGCCCAAAAGCCAAGCGAGCGGTGACCGCGTCGTGAGGGGCGTTACTCGGCAGTTGAGTCTTGATGATCCAGTCGGCGTTTAGGGCGCGCGCACGTTGGTATCTTTTCTTGATCGGACCGGACAGCACAGGCTCCACTACGACCCCGACACGTCGAAACAACGAAACGATCTGAAGAGCGAAATGCACGGACATGTCGTCGTCTGCAACCACAGCGAGGGCAGGTCGAGCCTGTTCAACCTCCCCCACCAACATCGCCAACCGCTCAATCCCGGCCGCCCAGCCCACGGCTGGGGTCACCGGCCCGCCCAGCGCTTCGACCAAGCCATCGTAACGCCCGCCGCCCAGCACCGTCCCTTGTGCGCCGAGCCGGTCGGTGACGAATTCGAACGCCGTGTGGCGGTAGTAATCCAGACCGCGCACCAGCCGCGCGTTGCGTTCCCATGCGACGCCCGCCGCATCCAGCCCCGCGGTCACCGCGCCGAAGAAATCCTGCGCCTCGCCGATCAGAAACGCATCGATATCGGGCGCGCTGTCGGCGATCGGGCGGTCGCGCGGGTCTTTGCTGTCCAAAATCCGCATCGGATTCTTTTCGAGCCGCGCCACGCTGTCCTCGGACAGCTCGCCCCGGTGCGAGGCAAAATGCTCGACCAGCGCCGCGCGCCAGGCATCGCGGCTCGGCGCGTCGCCCAGCGTGTTGAGCGTGGCGGTCACGCCCTCGGCGATCCCCAACTCCTTGAGCAACTGGTCGGCAAAGCACAGCAATTCGACATCGGCGAGCGGGCTGTCGCTGCCCAGCACTTCGGCGTCGAGCTGGTGAAACTGGCGATAGCGCCCCTTTTGCGGGCGTTCATAGCGGAACAGCGGCCCGTGTGTCGCCACTTTAAGCGGCGCATGCTGCTGCCACCCGTTGGTAATATACGCCCGCGCAATCCCCGCAGTAAATTCGGGGCGCAGCGTCACCGAATCGCCGCCGCGATCCTCGAACGAATACATTTCCTTCGACACGACATCGGTGGTCTCGCCCAGGCTGCGCGCGAACACCGCGGTTGGCTCGATCACCGGCACTTCGATCCGTTTGAAACCATAAAGCCGCCGCACTCGCTCGAACGTTTCGACCACATGGGTGAAACGGTCGGCGAAATCGCCGAGCATGTCCTGTGTGCCGCGCACCGGCTGGGGGGTCTGGATTTTCGCCATGGTGCCGCGCCTCTAAAGCCATTCATCGCGGTTGGCAAAGGTGGACGCATGGCCGCGCGCGTGGCAAGGGCGCGCCAACCAACCCAAGGAATCAATCATGCGTATCGACCTTGTCCCCGCCGGCGATGATCCGCCGCACAGTCTGAACGTCCTCATCGAAGTCCCCATTGGCGGCGAGCCGGTGAAATATGAATTCGACAAGGCGAGCGGAGCGCTGTTTGTCGACCGCTTCCTCCACACGCCAATGCGCTATCCCGCCAACTATGGCTTCGTGCCGCACACGTTGGGCGAGGACGGCGATCCCTTGGACGCGCTGGTCGTTGCCCGCTCGCCGATCATGCCCGGCGCAGTGGTGAAATGCCGCCCGGTCGGCGTGCTGTTGATGGAGGATGACAAGGGCGGCGATGAAAAGCTGCTATGCGTCCCCGTCAATGCAACCTTCCCTTATTATGCCGACGTCAAAAGCTATCGCGACCTCAAGCCCATCACATTGCAACAGGTCGAGCATTTCTTCACCCACTATAAGGACCTCGAGCCGGGGAAATGGGCGAAGCTCAATGGCTGGGGCGATGTCGATGATGCCAAGCGCATCATCATGGATTGTGTGGCGCGGGCGAAGAAAGTGGGATTCTAGTTCCTTCGCCATTGCGAGGTACCGCAGGCAACGAAGCAATCTCGGGTCAGAACCGCTCTGGATTGCTTCGCTGCGCTCGCAATGACGCTTTTAGATTGCCCCCAACGCCTGCTCCAAATCCGCAAGCAAATCGCCCACATCTTCTAGCCCAATCGACAGCCGCACCAGCGGATCGGGGTCGGTCCACGGCACCGCGGTACGCAGGCTCGCCGGGTCGGCGGTGACCACCAGGCTTTCATAGCCGCCCCAGCTATAGCCAATGCCGAAATGCGCCAGCGCGTCGATGAAGCGCGCGCGGCCGGCCGTATCGGCACCCTTGAGCGTGAAGCCGAAAAGCCCGCTCGCCCCCTTGAAGTCGCGCTGCCACAGCGCATGCCCCGGATCACCCGGCAGCGCGGGGTGCAGCACGCGCCCGACCTCCGGCCGCGCGCTCAGCCATTCGGCCACCGCAAGCGCGCTTGCCTGATGCCGGGCCATCCGCACATCCAGCGTACGCAGCCCGCGCAGCGCCAGCGCGCAATCATCGGGGCTGACCGCCTGCCCCAGCTGATAGGCGGTCGCGCGCAGCTTGGGCCATAAGGCGGCATTGGCGGTGACCGACCCCATCATCAGGTCGCTGTGCCCGCCAACATATTTGGACAGGCTCATGATGCTGATGTCGATGCCATGCGCCAATGCCGGGAACAGCAACGGCGTCGCCCAGGTATTGTCGATCAGCGTGACGACGCCCGCTGCCTGCGCCGCCGCGACAATTGCGGGCACATCCTGCACCTCGAAGGTCAAGCTGCCGGGCGATTCGAGGAAAATCGCGCGCGTGGCGGGAGTAATCAGCCTCGCAATTCCTGCCCCGACTGCGGGGTCATAATAGGTTGTCGCGATTCCCAGCCGCTTCAGCAACCCGTCGCACAGGCTGCGCGTCGGGTCATAGGCGCTATCGACCATCAGCAATTCGTCGCCGGGCGACAGCAGCGCCAAAAGCGCCCCCGCAATCGCGGCCACGCCCGAGGGGTAAAGCAGCGTCCCCGCAGCCCCCGGCTCCAACTCGGTCAGCGCATCGGCGAGCGCCCACACCGTCGGCGTCCCGCGTCGCCCGTAAAACAGCTTGTCATGCGTATCGCGCCCGCGCGTTTTGAGGTCATGCGCATTGTCATAAAGGATGGTCGATGCGCGCCAGACCGGCGGATTAACGATGCCGCCGCCCAGCCGGGGGTCGCCAGTCCATTCTGGCCGCCGCCCACCTTGCACAATTTTGGTTGCCGGGCGGAGATCATCTTGGTCGGACGGAGTGTTTTTGGCCATGCCCATCCGTAACCCAGCTTTTCTGCCAAGCCAAATGTCGATAAACCGATCGGGCGGGGGTGCCGTCCATGATCGCGCGGGCAGGATTGCAATTCGGGCTGTTCGCCTTTGGGCTGGGCTTCGCACTGGGCACAATCAGGGTGCTTCTGATGGCGCCGCAGTTGGGCGAAGCGGCGGCAGTCGGGCTCGAATTGCCGGTAATGCTTGCGGCGTGCTGGTGGTGGTGGGCCGCATTGTGCGGCGTTATCAACCAGCCCCACTCAGCGCCGCACTGGCCATCGGTGCAATTGGTTTAGCCGTGGTCCTGCTCGGCGAATTTCTTGTCGGCATATCGCTGTTCGGCATGACCCCGGCAGGCTGGCTGGCCAGCTTTGCCAAGCTTAGTGCAAGGCTTGGCCTGTTGGCACAGCTGTCGCTCATCATCATGCCCGTACTGCAAACACGGCGGATGCCGCGCAGCTGATCAAGCTGGGCCGGTCGCTTTCGGCGTGGACGGGTCTGCGCCCCATTCGGTCCAGCTGCCGTCGTAAATGGCAACATCTTCCTTGCCCAGCAGATGCGCGCCAAAGGCGACGACGCACGCCGTCATGCCCGATCCACAGGTCGCCACCAACGGCCGGTCCATATCAACCCCGGCAGCGGCAAAGGCGGCTTCGAGTTCGTCGCCCTGTTTCCATGTACCATCGGCATGGAACAACTCGCTGAAGGGCAGGCTGCGCGATCCCGGAATATGACCCGGTGCCAGATGCGGACGCGGGTCGCGTTCGACACCGGTAAAGCGCGCTGCGCCACGTGCATCGACCAGCTGCTCGGCCTTGCTGTCAAGGTTTGCCAGTACCTGTTCCTTGGTCCGCACCTGCTTGGCATCACGCCACACGGTAAAGTGGCGGTGGCGCAGCGTGTGCTTGCCCATTTCCAGCGGACGCCCTTCGGCCTTCCATTTGGCGAGCCCACCATCAAGCAGCGCAACATCATGCGCACCGAACAGCTTCAGCAGCCACCAGCCGCGCGCCGCGCTTTTGATCGGGCTGTCGTCATACAGCACGATGCGGCTGCCATCGCCCAGGCCAAGCGAGGCCATGCGGCTCGCAAACTTCTCGGCCGGCGGGGCCATATTGTCGATCGGATTGCCGCCATCGACCAGATCGGCCAGGTCCATGAACACCGCACCGGGGATATGCCCGCTTTCATATTCGGTGCGCGCGTCGCGTGCATCGCCGGGCATCAGCCAGGTGGCATCGACCACCCGCAGGTCCGACGCCCCCAATTCGCGTTGCAACCATTCGGTCGAGACCAAGGCGTCCATGCTTTACTCCTGCTGCGGGCCGCTGGCGCTGGCCGGGTCTGCTCGCCCGGTCCGGTCATCCATCGGCCTTCCCTATTGTTGCGGTTCGGCTTTCCGGGGAGGAGGTAAGCCTAGGCAAGCGCCCGGCGTCTTTCAACCGGGTTGGTCGAATTAAACGCCATTCTGTTGCACCGCAACATGCAATCGGTCAGGCCACTCGCTGCATTTCGGTAACGCGCGCCGAAGGCGACGCCAGACGGCGGGGCGGCAAGTCGAGCCGCACCGGCGCAATTTTGCCATCGGCCGCGGTGAGCGATCCCAGCACATAGGCCGCCGCGACCTGACCAAAGGCGTCGCCCTCGCCATCCCAATGATAAGTGACATCAAAGCCGATGACCGGAATCAGCGAAGGGTAGCCCGCAACCAGCATCGGTTCGACCTGCGCCAGCGGCAACAAGGCATTGCGCGCTATGGTGCCGACGTCACCCGGGGCGATTTCAACGTCTTCGGCCAGCACCGAACCGCCAGCACCATCAAAAAAACGTTCGAGCAATTCGCTTTGCTGCCGATTCGCCTGCTGCAGGGCGATTCGCACCAACCCACCGGTTGCGACCCGATCCCCCTGGTTGGCGAGCAACAGAGCAAAGCGGATACGCGCCTGGTCGGCCAACATCTCGATAGCTTCAATTTGCAGCGTCATGGTCAGCCGCGCGCGGCCAGTGACGGATATCGGCGCAGCCGATAGCGCCGGCGGATACGAATCAGATACTGCGCGCGCGGTCGGCGGTGGCGCCGGGGCGCGGACTGGCGGAGCGGTTGCCTTCTCCAAAGCTTCGGGAGCAGCAACGGCGACTTCGGCTCCATCCGCCAGCGCAGGTTCGGCTCGCTCGCGGCGTAGCCACCACAGTCCGGCAACCAGCGCCGTCACAAACGCCAAAGCCCAAGGCCACCAGACTGGGACCCACGGCAATGTGTCGGGTGAAGTGACCGGCAGGGTCGGCGGCGGTGCAGACTGGCCAGGCGTCGCCGCTTCGGGCTCAGCCAACGGCCGCGTTTCGGCCCCAGCCGGTTCGGTTGGCAAAGGCGGCGCAATAATCGGCGCTGTGGCGCTGCTTAATGGCGAGGCTTGAGCCGGAGCCGGGGCCGGGGCAGTCACAGCACGCGGGCGCGCAGGAACGGGCTGCGTCGTACTCCGCTGCGCTGATGGTTGGGCTGGGGTAGCAATCGTCGGCGCTGGCTGCGGGGCCGGCGCCTGGGGCTGCGGCTGCGGCTGCGGCTGCGGCTGCGGGCGGGGTACGGCAAGAGGCGGAATGCCGCCATCATCAGGTCCCTGCGCCGGCCGCGGTGTGGGCGTGCGCGCAGGTGCTGGGGCGATAAAGCCATCGGGCGGCCCTTGCGCCTCTTGCGCAGCGAGCGGCGGCGCAGCCAACAGCGCGCCGCTAGACAGCAGGCAAGCAACAACAGCAATAATCTTCACACGATCAAACATGCACGGTCCGGGGTGAACGGGGGCTGGCTCATGACCCGTTTGGCGGCAGCCAACAACGGGCATGACATGAACCGTGCGGCGCATTAGACGAACGGGATGACCGATACCAGCCAAGAAAGCCTGCGCCCTGTCCACCTCGGCCAAAGCTCGTCGCTGCCTGCACGGCCCGAGGATGCGGTGCTCGACTATGTCCCCAACCCGCGCCGCGGCGAACTTTACCTCGTACGCTTTGCTGTACCGGAATTTACGTCGCTCTGCCCGGTCACCGGTCAGCCCGATTTTGCGCATCTGGTGATTGATTATGCGCCGGGGGCGACCATCGTCGAATCCAAGTCCCTGAAGCTGTTCCTTGGCAGTTTCCGGAATCACGCCGGGTTTCACGAGGATTGCACCGTCGGCATCGGTCGCCGCCTGTTTGATGAAATGCAACCGCAATGGCTGCGCATTGGCGGTTACTGGTATCCGCGCGGCGGCATCCCGATCGACGTTTTCTGGCAATCGGGCCCACCGCCTGCTGGGCTGTGGCTGCCCGACCAGGGCGTCCCGGGCTATCGCGGGCGCGGTTAGCCTCGGTCGCGCTTGCCCAGCAGTTTCAGCCGCAGCGCGTTCAGCCGGATGAACCCTGCGGCATCCTTCTGGTCATAGGCCCCCGCATCATCCTCGAAAGTGACATGGCGCTCGCTGTACAAGCTATGCGGTGATTTTCTGCCAACAACGCTGGCCAACCCCTTGTAGAGTTTCAGCCGCACCGTGCCTGTCACCTTGGCCTGGCTATGGTCGATGGCGGCCTGCAGCATCTCCCGCTCGGGTGCAAACCAGAAGCCATTGTAGATGAGCTCGGCATATTTGGGCATCAGCTCATCTTTGAGGTGCGCCGCACCGCGATCAAGCGTGATGCTTTCAATGCCGCGATGCGCGCGCGCATAAATTTCGCCGCCCGGCGTCTCATACATGCCGCGCGATTTCATTCCGACAAAGCGATTCTCGACCAGATCGAGCCGACCGATCCCGTGCTTGCGCCCCAGATCGTTGAGTGCAGCGAGCAACGTGGCCGGCGACATCGCCTGCCCGTTCAGCGCGACCCCGTCGCCGCGTTCAAAGTCGATGGTGATATACTCAGGTGCATCGGGCGCATCCTCTGGATTGACGGTGCGCGAATAGACATAGTCAGGGGTTTCCTCCCACGGATTTTCGAGCACTTTCCCCTCGGACGAGGTGTGGAGCAGGTTGGCGTCGGTGGAAAAGGGGCTTTCGCCGCGCTTGTCCTTGGGCACCGGGATCTGGTGTTTTTCGGCCCATTCGATCAGCGCGGTGCGGCTGGTCAGATCCCATTCGCGCCATGGGGCGATCACCTTGATATCGGGATCCAGCGCATAGGCGCTGAGCTCAAATCGCACCTGGTCATTGCCCTTGCCCGTCGCGCCATGCGCCACCGCATCGGCCCCAGTCATGTGCGCGATCTCCACCAGTCGCTTGGAAATCAACGGGCGGGCGATGCTGGTGCCGAGCAAATAATCGCCCTCGTACCGCGCATTGGCGCGCATCATCGGGAACACGAAGTCGCGGACAAATTCCTCGCGCAGATCGTCGATGAAAATATGCTCGTCGGGCACGCCCATCAGCTTGGCCTTGGCGCGCGCGGGCTCCAGTTCTTCGCCTTGCCCCAGATCGGCAGTGAAGGTCACGACTTCGCAAGCATAGGTGACCTGCAGCCATTTGAGTATGACGCTGGTGTCCAGTCCGCCCGAATAGGCAAGGACGACTCGTTTGACGGGGCCTGACATGGGCGACATACTCCTCGACTGGACAACGCGGCGCGCCTATCAGCCGCATCGGCGGGGAGCAAGGCCATGGCCGGTTACGAGCTGAAGACCAAGGTAAACGATGCCAACGTCAATGCGTTCATCGCTGCCATCGACCATCCGGTGCGCCGCGCCGACGCAGACCAGCTGCTTGACCTTTATGCTGATGTGACGGGCATGGAGCCGCGCATGTGGGGGCCGAGCATCATCGGCTACGGCCAATATCATTACAAATATGACAGCGGCCACGAAGGCGACATGTGCCGCGCAGGGTTCAGCCCGCGCAAGGCCAACCTCTCTATCTATCTGATGTGCGGTTATTGCGATGATGAATATGGCGCGCGCATGGCGGCACTGCGCGAGCGGCTGGGCAAGCACAAGATGGCCAAAAGCTGTCTTTACATCAACAAGCTGGCCGATGTGGATATGGCGGTGCTCAAGGACATGGTCGCCACGGACCTGTCATGGATGGATGCGAACTATCCCCGTTGAGATTGCGAAAGGATTGAACAAATGGGTGATTTTTCGGGTAAATCGGTGATGGTGCTGGGCGGCAGTCGTGGCATTGGCGCCGCGATCGTGCGGCATTTTGCCTCCGCCGGCGCAAATGTCGCTTTCACCTTTGCCGGATCAGCCGACGCTGCTGCTGTCCTGGCCAGCGAAACCGGGGCCACCGCAACCAAGGCCGACAGTGCAATCCGCGACGAGGTGGTGAAGGCCGTCGCCGACGCCGGGGCGCTTGATATCATCGTCATCAATGCCGGGGTGGCCATGATGGGCGATCCGCTGGAGCTAGACGCGGCCGGCGTAGAGCGTTTGTTCGATATCAATATCCGTGCGCCCTATTTTGCCGCCGTCGAAGCCGGTCGCCGGATGAACGACAATGGGCGGATCATCATCATCGGGTCAGTCAATGGCGACCGCGCGGGCTGGCCAGGGGTGACCGCCTATGCCGTGTCCAAATCGGCGATGCAGGGATTGGCGCGCGGGCTGGCGCGCGATTTCGGGCATCGGGGGATTACCGCCAACACGGTGCAGCCGGGCCCGGTCGACACCGACATGAACCCCGCCGAAGGGCCGCTCGCGTCGATGATGCACGCTGCAATGGCGATCAAGCGTCACGCGCATGCCGATGAAGTGGCCGATCTGGTACTGTTCCTCGCCAGCCCAAAGGCGGCGATGATTACGGGCACGACGCACACAATCGACGGCGGGTTCGGAGCTTAGTTGCTCTTATATCCCCGCATACCATTCATAATCGATGCGGTCTTCCCAATAGCCGCCCTTGCCCGCACCAATGCCATCAAGGCTGGCGACCGCTTCGATACTTTCGATGAACTTGGCCTGCTTATAGCCCAGATGGCGCTCGACGCGCAGCCGCAACGGCGCGCCGTTGGCAACCGGCAGCGCCGCGCGGTTGAGCATCCAAGCCAACATGGTTTGCGGGTGTAGCGCGTCGGTGAGGTCGATGCTTTCATAATATGGTACGCCGCCGATCTTGTCAGCGCAGCGGAACACCAGATATTTTGCGCTGTCTTTGAGCTGCGCAGCAGCCAGGATCGGCGCGAGCCGCGCGCCCTGCCATTCGCCAATCGCGCTCCACCCCTCGACGCAGTCGTGGCGGGTGATCTGGGTGCGCTGTGGTGCGCTGCGGATATCGGCCATGCTCAGTGCCAGCGGCTTGTTCACCAATCCGCCGACCCGCACCCGCCAATCGCGAAAGCCGGTCGCGACATGCGCGCTATAGCTCGGGCCGTCGCCCATGCGCGAGCCATTGGCGCGAAAGATGGGCGACAGGTCGGCGCGTGTAAATTCGGGTGCGAGCGAATCGCGGTTCATCAGCGCGCGCTGGCTGTGCTGATGCATCGTCTCGCCCATCGACAAAATCTTGCGAAATTCAGGATTGGCGTTGAGCGCATCGCAGCCCGACAGCAACGGCAACGCCGCCATGCTGCCGATGAGCGACCGGCGATTGACAATCAATTGGCTCATGCCGCGTCTCCCTTTGGCGCTTTGGGCTGCGGCAGGGTGAACCAGCCGGTCAGCATCGATCGCACCTCGTTAATCGGGCCCGCCAGCAACACCATCGCCATATGCACAAAGAAAAAGCCGATTAGCGCAAGCATGGTGAGGAAGTGGATCGAGCGCGCCGATTGCCGCCCCCCCAACAGGTCCAATATCCACGGCGCCGCCGCGTTGAACCCCGGCGACATAGCGAGGCCGGTCAAGATCATTAGCGGCAGCATCACGAAGATGACGCTGATATACGCTAGCTTTTGCAGAACATTATAGCGCGCCGCCGCCTCGCCAGTCGGAAAGCGCAGCCGCGCATGCTCCTTGATGTCGTGCCATAAATGGCTGGGTGACCATTCACCGCGCGTTACGTGCAGATCACGGCGGACATGGCCCGAGAACAGCGACCACAGCATGTAAAGCGTCATTGAAATAGCCAGCACCCACGCAAAGAACAAATGCCAGCGGCGCCCATCGGCCAGGCTGTAGCCCGACGGAATCGTTGCCCAAGACGGGAAAGCCCAGTGTTTGGTTTCGCCCGCTTCATTCTGCCAATGTCCAAGCACGCCGGTGGTTTTCACCTCGACGCTGCCGACGCGCAAAAATCCGTCGGTGGCGGTCGAGCGGATTTCCATCCACGCGGGATCATTGATCGCGCCATAAGCCCCCCAATGCAGCCGGGGGTACGCGTTGAAGATCATCAACCCGCTCATGATCATGACCAGCAGCGTGAGGGCATTGGTCCAGTGCCAAAGGCGGGTGGCCCAGCGGTGGCGATAGACGCGCGGCGGCGGCAACACCGATGCCGCATCACCCGGCACCGGCGGCGCGGTCAACACCTCGCCCAAGTCGGCCTGTGCCGTTGTCATTGCAAATTCCCTCCAAGCGCCGGAGCCCTGCCACTCCTGCGTCGGAAGCTATAGCAACATCTTGCAATCACAAGCGCGCGGCCTGCATCACTTTCATGCACGGCGAGCATTCAGCCCCTCGCCCGCCCCGTCATGCCATCACATAAGCCTCGCGGTAGCGCGTCCGCAAACTCACCTTGTCGATCTTTTCGGTCCCCAATTTGGGCAACGCATCGGGCGAAATCCAGATCACTTGTGGTACTTTGAACGCAGCGAGCCTGTCACGGAGGAAGGCCTTAAGCTCGTCGGCATCGACGTTGCTGCCAGGTTTCATCCAGACCACCGCGCCCGGCACCTCGCCCAGCCTATCGTCGGGCAGTCCGAACACCGCGCATTCATTGGCGTCGGGATGTTCGTAGATCGCTGCTTCGACTTCCTGACAGCTGATATTTTCGCCGCCGCGAATGATGATGTCCTTCTTGCGGTCGACGATGAAGAGATAACCATCCTCGTCCAGATAGCCCAAATCGCCGGTCCGGAAATAGCCATCGTCAGTGAAGGCAGCCTTCGTCGCAGCCTCGTTGTTCCAATAGCCTTCGAAATTGGCGATCGAGCGGATGCAGACCTCCCCAACCTCTCCCTGCGCCAGCGGCGCACCGCTTTCGTCCAAGATGGCCAAATCAACCAGCGGCTTGGACGCGGGGCCTGTCGACAGCGGCTTCGCCAGATAGTTTTCGTTAATGTTGCCGCACCCGACGGCATTGGTTTCGGTGAGGCCATAGCCGAGCAGCGGCTTGCCCCCACCCATACCGTCGGCGAGGCGCTTGACATGTTCGGGCGGCCGGGGCGCGCCGCCGGCGGCAAAGCCGGTGCACGACGACAAATCATATTTGTGCCGGTTGGGGTGGGTGAGCATTTCATAGCTCATCAGCGGTACGCCGGTGAAGTTATTGACCTTTTCATCCTGGATCAGCTGCATCGCATGTTCGGCATTCCATTTGGGCATCAGCACCAGTTTGCGGCCCAAGGCAAAGCTTTGCAGGAACACGGGCACTTCGGCGGTCACATGAAACAGCGGCGTGCATACCAAAGTCGCGGGCTGGTTGCCGGTCATCAGCCCGTCCTGCGTCAGCAGATGGACAATGCCAAGTGTCTGGCAGATATAGTTGAACGTCCCCTGGATGACGTTGACGTGCCGCGAATAGGCCCCCTTCGACTGGCCGGTCGACCCTGACGTAAACAATATGGTGGCCAGGTCATCGCCCGCCAGCTGGGGCAGGTCGGCCGTCGCGCCGGTCAGCGGCGCGATAGCAGCGTCAAGCGGCTGGGCAATATTCAGTGTCACCACGGTTGCGCCATGGTCAATAGCCGCGAGGCGTTCGGCGCGCTGCGGGTCGGCGATGACCAAAGTCGCTCCGGTCATGCGGATGCCGTCGGTCAGTTCGCCCGACTGCCACCAGCCGTTAAGCAGGGTGGCGCACCCACCCGCCATCAAGATTCCGGCATAGACCACGCACCAGCTGGTGGCGTTGCGCATCGCAATGCCGACGCGGTCGCCCTTTTGCACGCCATGTTTGGCCACCAGCCCCATCGCCACCGCGCGCGCGACGGCATAAAATTGCTTGTAGCTGAGCCGTTCGTCACCTTCGACCAAAAAGGTCGCGTCGCCGTGCATGTGGCAGAAATAGGTCATATAGTCGGCCAAGTTGCCAGGCGCGTTGGCAATGAAGGGCATTTCCCGCCCATATCGCTGGGTCGTGCCCACCGTAATCATGCCGCCCGGGCCGGTGATCGATTCATAAGCAGCTTGCAGGCGCAGGTCGAGCGCAGACGGCATTCACATCTCTCCTCTTGGTCTCTTGTTCCTGCCCCGTTATGGGGAGGGCCTTCCCGGGGTCGAAAGCGCGAGAACTTATGTCATTTTTTTCCCTGTTAGCCGAAGTTTCTGCCCATGTGAACTTCAATGAATTGATGGGGGAAAATCCGGAAATCGCAGTGTCGGTCTTCGGCTTTCCGATCCGTTGGTATGCGCTGGCCTATCTGGCAGGTATCTTCATTGGCTATTGGTATCTCACCAAAATGATTGCGCAACCCGGTGCGCCAATGGCGCGGCGCCATGCCGACGACATGATCTTTTATGCGATGCTGGGCATCATCGGCGGCGGGCGACTGGGCTATGTGCTGTTCTACAATTTGCAGGCCTATCTGGCCGACCCGATCAAGATATTGAAGCTGTGGGACGGCGGCATGTCGCTGCACGGCGGGGTCATCGGCGTGATGATTGCCATTTGGTTTGTGACACGGCGCGAGAAACTCAGCTTCCTGCGCTTTTGCGACTATATCGCCTGCGTTGTGCCCTTTGGCCTGTTCTTTGGTCGCCTTGCTAATTTCGTGAACGGCGAGCTGTGGGGGCGGACCACTGACGTCAGCTGGGGTATCATTTTCCCCGACAGCGGATCGATGGAACCGCGTCACCCCAGCCAGCTCTATGAAGCGGGGCTCGAAGGCGTATTCATGATGGCCATCCTTGCCTGGCTCTTCTGGCGCACCGACGCGCGCTACAAGCCCGGATTTCTGTTCGGGATGGCGGCCCTCATCTATGGGTTGTCGCGCTTTGCGGTCGAATTTGTCCGCGAGCCCGATGTCCAGCTGATGTGGCTGGCCGAGGCGACTGGTCTGTCGATGGGCCAATGGCTAACCGTGCCGATGATCATCATCGGCTTGTGGGCCATTGCCACCGCCAAAGGTCGCCGCCAGCGGGTAGAGCCTGTGGCCGGGCAAGAGAGCGTTGCGTAACCCACCGCCGGTACATGACCGGTTGCTGGCGACCATAGCCGCGCACGGCCCCATCCCATTGGCCGACTATATGGCGCAGACTAACAGCCACTATTACGCCACCCGCGATCCGCTGGGCGCGGACGGCGACTTCACCACGGCACCCGAAATCAGCCAGATGTTCGGCGAACTGGTGGGTTTGGCGATAGCGGACATGTGGGACCGCGCTGGCCGTCCTGATGCCGCCTACGTCGAACTTGGGCCGGGTCGCGGCACGCTGGCGCGCGATGCGCTGGGCGCGATGGCGGCGGCTGGGCTGAACCCTAGCGTGCATCTGGTTGAAACCAGCCCGACGCTGGCTGCCAAACAAGGGGCGCTGGTGCCGCAAGCAACCCATCACGCCAGCCACAACAGCTTGCCATCCGACCGCCCCTTGCTGATCGTGGCCAATGAATTTTTCGACGCGTTGCCGGTACGCCAGTTCGTTCGCACCGACGCGGGCTGGCGGGAAATGATGGTCGGGTGTGATGGGGACGTGCTGGTCCGCATGGCTGGCAACGCGCCGCGCGAGGCCGATGTGCCCCCTCCATTGCATCATGCGCCTGTCGGCAGCATCCACGAAATCAACGGTGATGCGCAAGCCATCGTCGCGGCTTTGGCCACACGCATCGCCGCGCAGGGCGGCGCGCTGCTGATCATTGACTATGGCTATGTTGGCCCGGCGCTGGGCGATACGTTGCAGGCCGTGCGCGGGCATGGCTTTGCCGACCCGCTCGCGAACGCGGGGGAGGCCGATCTCACCGCGCACGTCGATTTCAGCGCGCTTGCCGCCGCAGCAGCGCAGCTCAGCATCGCTGGGCCGGTGGGCCAAGGCGACTGGCTGACGAGGCTGGGCATCGACGCGCGCACCGCCGCACTGGCAGCGCGCAACCCTGATCGCACCGCCGACCTAACCGCCCAGCGCGACCGGCTGGTCAAAGCGGACGCAATGGGGCAGTTGTTCCGCGTGCTTGTGCTCTATCATCCCGAATGGCCGACCCCGGCAGGCTTTGCGTCGTGAGCGCGGCGGTATTGATCGAGCGGCCGGGTGCGAAGGTGGCCAGCCAATTGTCTGAGTTCGCCGTCGACGCCTTTGTCACGACCTTTGGCCATATCTACGCGCCCCAGGATCTGGCTGCATTTCTGGCCGAATGGAACACGCCAGCGTTGCTCCATCAGCAGTTGGCTGACCACGCCTTTGCATTTGCGCTGGTGCGCGACGAAGGCAGGATTGCGGGCTTTGCCAAGCTGGGGCCTATCGATTTTGACCTGCCGCAGGGGCACCCCTTGGAAGGCGCGATCGAGCTGCACCAACTCTACCTCGCCGAAAGCGCCAAGGGGACCGGCATTGCCGACGCGCTGATGCACTGGGCCATCGGCGAGGCGCGGGCGCGCGGCAACGCCATTCTTTATCTGTCGGTCTTCACCGAAAACCCTCGCGCGCAGGCCTTTTACCGGCGCTATGGCTTTGTCGACATTGGCCGCAATCCGTTCCGCGTCGGCAACCATATCGACGAAGATCGCATCTGGCGGCTGGATCTATGACGCCACCTTTCCGCACCGCTGTTGCCCTCGCCAACACCCCACACGGCTTTTTCGGACGGCGCGGCGGTGTGTCAACCGGTGAACTGGCCAGCCTGAACACCGGCATCGGATCGGGCGATGATCCCGCTGCCATCGCCGAGAACCGCCGCCGCGCGGGCGACGCCGTGTTGCCCGGCGCGACACTGGTTGGCGTCTTTCAGGTGCATGGCCGCGACTGCGCCACTGTCGACGCGCCATGGAGCGACATCGAGCGCCCGCAGGCTGACGCGATTGTCACTGACCGGCCCGGCCTATTGCTGGGCATATTGACCGCCGATTGCGTACCCGTGCTGCTCGCCGACCGGCAAGCCGGTGTCGTCGCGGCCGCGCATGCGGGGTGGAAAGGGGCGCTGGCCGGGATCACCGATGCGACGATCGCGGCCATGCAAGGCAAAGGCGCCAGCCCCGCGCGCATCGTCGGCGCCATTGGCCCATGCATCGCCACCGCCAGCTATGAGGTCGATATGGCCTTCGTCGATCGCTTTGTCGCCGAAGAGGTCGCCAACGATCGCTTTTTCCACGACGGCCGCCCGGGCCACGCGCATTTCGACATTGCCGCCTATGTCGCCGCGCGGCTCGCCGCTGTCGGGGTGACGCAGGTCGAGATACTGGGCGAGGATACCTATGCGCAGGAGGCAGACTATTTCAGCTACCGCCGCGCCTGTCATCGCGGCGAGGGCGGCTATGGACGCCAACTGTCGGTTATCGGCTTGCCTGTATGAAGGCGCAGCGCTTTGGCCTGTTCGGCGGACTTGCTATCTTCCTGCTGATGCTGGCGCTGCCTGCCCCCGCTGGGATGGAGCCCGGCGCGTGGCACATCGCGGCGCTGACCGTGTTGATGGCGGTGTGGTGGATGACCGAGGCGCTGCCGCTAACCGCAACCGCGCTGCTCCCCTTCCTCTTCGCGCCGCTTTTCGGCGTGATGGAGGCCAATGCCATTGCCAAAGAATATTATTCGCCCATTTTGTTCTTGATTTTGGGCGGCGCTTTTCTCGCGCTCGCCATTGAACGCGTTGGCTTGCACCGGCGGCTCGCGGTGGCGATATTGCGGCTGGCCAAGCCCACATCGGCGGGACTGCTGTTCGCCTTCATGGCCGCAACCGCGCTTTTGTCGATGTTCATTTCCAACACCTCGACCGCGCTGATCATGATGCCGATTGCGCTCGCCGTGCTGGCGGCCGGCAATGTGGCGGAAGGCGAAACCGGCGGCTTTGCGGGCGCAGTGATGATGGGTATCGCCTTTGCGGCCTCGATTGGCGGGCTGGGGACGCTCGTCGGCTCGCCGACCAATGCCATTGCCGCCGGCCTCATTGAAAAGCAGCTGGGGCTGACCATCGGCTTTCTCGACTGGATGAAATATGGCGTGCCTGTGGTGCTGTTCGCCATCCCCATTGCCATGCTCATTTTGATGCGGGTGCAGCGGCTCGACCGCGATAGTTTCGACGCACAAGGCGCAGCGCGGGCGCTGGGCGACAATCCTGCGTGGACCACGGCCGAGCGCCGCCTGGTCCCGCTGATTGCCATCGTCTTCGCCGCCTGGGTAGCGCAGCCATGGGTTGAACCGCTGCTGCCCAAAGGCGCGCTGACTGATGGAACAATCGCCATTGCCGGGGCGCTATCGCTGTTCGTGATACCCGATGGCAGCGGTCGACCCCTGCTGAATTGGAAAGAGGCGGATCGTGCGCCGTGGGGCGTCATCATGATGTTCGGCGGCGGACTGGCGCTGGCTGCGGCGATGACGGCCAGCGGGCTGGCTGCGTGGCTGGGCAATATCCTCGCGCCGCTCGGCACTTTGCCCCTTTTCTTGCTCGCCGCCGCTATCGTCGCGCTGACCATCCTCATCACCGAGTTTGCCAGCAATGTCGCCACCGCCAGCGGCATCATGCCCGTGCTCGCCGCGCTGATCGCCACCACCGGCATCGACCCCATTTTGCTGGCGCTGCCCGTCGCCTTTGCTGCCAGCTGGGGCTTCATGTTGCCCAGCGGTACCGGGCCCAACGCCATTGCTTGGGCGACAGGCCATATCGCGCTGCCAAGGATGCTGGGCGCGGGTCTTGCGCTCGATATTGTCGGCGTGCCGCTGATCATCCTGACCATCTGGGCAGTCGCGGGGCTCTAAAGCGGTTTCACTTGTAACTTTATTGCGCTAGGGTTGCGGCCCGTCCAGCCTTCCGAGGGAAACACCCGCATGTCCGACGCCACCCCGCCGCGCAAACCCAAACCTTCGGTGCGAGCGATCGGTAACCGCCAACTTTCTCCGGCGACGCTGATGATGGGCTATGGTTTCGATCCCGTGCTGTCGGAAGGGTCGCTCAAGCCGCCAATTTTCCTGACCTCAACCTTCGCCTTTGAAAGCGCGGCAGCGGGCAAGCGGCATTTTGAGGGGATTACCGGCAAGCGCCCGGGCGGGGCCGATGGCCTGGTTTATTCGCGCTTCAACGGCCCCAATCAGGAAATTTTGGAAGCGCGCCTCGGCGTGTGGGACGATGCCGAAGATGCGCTGGTTTTTTCCAGCGGCATGTCGGCCATCGCCACGCTGCTGCTCGCGCACGTCAGCATGAAGGACGTAATTGTCCATTCGGGCCCGCTCTATGCCGCCACCGAGACGCTGATCGCGCGCATCCTGTCGCGCTTTGGCGCGACCTACCTCGATTTTCCGGCTGAAGCGTCGCGCGCCGAGATGGATGACATCCTCGACCGCGCCAAAACGATGGCAGCGGCGCAAGGCGGCAAGGTGGCGATGGTCTATCTGGAAAGCCCCGCCAACCCCACCAACGCGCTGGTCGATGTCGAAGCGATGCGCGGCGCGGTCGACGCCGCCTTTGCCGCTGACGCGCGCCCGCCAATTGCTATCGACAACACCTTTCTGGGGCCGCTTTGGTCCGCGCCGCTGAAGCATGGCTCCGACATTGTCCTCTACAGCCTAACCAAATATGCCGGCGGGCACAGCGATCTGGTCGCGGGCGGCGTGCTGGGGTCCAAGGCTTGGCTCGCCCCCATCCGCATGATGCGCAACACCATTGGCACAATTTGCGATCCCAACACCGCCTGGATGCTATTGCGCAGCCTCGAAACCGTCGAATTGCGCATGAGCCGCGCGGGCGAGAATGCCGAGAAAGTGTGCGAATATCTGCGCAGTCACCCCAAGGTGGAGGGCTTGGGCTATCTGGGCTTTCTTCCCGAAGGGCCGCAGCGCGACATTTTTGAACGCCACTGCGCTGGCGCAGGCTCCACCTTCTCCTTGTTCATCAAGGGCGGCGAGGAAGAAAGCTTCCGCTTCCTCGACGCGTTGCAAATTGCCAATCTGGCGGTCAGTCTGGGCGGCACCGAAACACTTGCCAGCCATCCTGCCGCAATGACGCACCTTTCCGTGCCGCAGGAGCGCAAGGACCGATTGGGCATTACCGACAATCTGGTGCGCATTTCGATCGGCATCGAGGACGCAGGCGATCTGATTGCCGATTTTGCGCAGGCGTTGGACGCGGTTTAGCGCGCCGGACGTTTTGGCCGCCAATCGACCACTTGCCAGCCCATTTTGGGGGCGAGCTTGCGCAGGCCGCGTGATGGCGTAGTTGCCACCGCTTCATGGGCAAAATGCAGCATTGGCCGGTCGGACACATGGTCGGAATAGGCGCGGATGTGCGATCCGTCGCGGGTCAACGCATTGCTGTCCATCCACCCCGAAATGCGTGCGAACTTGGCATCGCCATAGCAATTGTCGCCTGCCAGACGCGCGCGGATATGGTCGGGACCCACGCCTTCATCAAGCTGTGTTGCCAGCACATCGTCGATCCCCAGTCGCGCGGCAATCGCATCAACATAAAGATGAAAGCTCGCGGTGGCGAGCAGCACGCGGTAGCCCGCCGCCTTGTCGGCCGCGATTTGTTCGACCGCTTCATCATAAAGCCCGCTCGCCACCAGCTTGTCGGCATAGCTTTCGGCAAGCGGGGCAATCTCGTCCCGGCGAAAGGTCGGGCCAAGCATCAGCCGCAGCGTTATTGCCTTAAGCCGCGCGCGACTGACCAGGCCGGTCAGATGCAGCAGACTGGCAAGCATCACAAACGGGGTTAGCAGCACCCGCCAGCGCTGGCGCCGTCGCACCACATGCATCAGAAAGCCACTATAGGTCGCGCGCCGGGTAATGGTGCGGTCCAT
Organism: Sphingopyxis sp. sgz302558; assembly: GCF_057220455.1. Lineage (NCBI taxonomy): Bacteria > Pseudomonadati > Pseudomonadota > Alphaproteobacteria > Sphingomonadales > Sphingopyxidaceae > Sphingopyxis > Sphingopyxis sp. sgz302558. The sequence continues at coordinate 583,546 of NZ_JBXPUZ010000003.1, forward strand.
ATCGTAGATTGCAATGCGCGAAGGGACGGCGTCGCTCATGTCGCCGTCCATACCGGCTTGGCGCGCCGGTGAGAAGTGCTTGCCGCGCCACGCAAAGTGCGCAACTGTCGGGGGGTTATGTTGGCCTTGGCAAGTCATGCAATAGTCCCCGGCGATGGGGGCGACGAGCTGCGGCTGGCGGGGCGGCTGACTTTGGCGCGCCTCGGCGAGCTGCCGCAGATATTGGAAAGCGTCGGCCCCATAGCTCGCATCGACCTGTCGGGCATCGAGCGCATCGATACCGTGGGCGCATGGCTAGTGCTGCGCACTGCCGATGTCCATGGCGCCCAGATCGCCGGAGCCAGCCGAGATGCGCAGCGCCTGCTCGACGCGGTGCGACGCTCGCGGCAGGAACCCGCCGCCGAACATTTCGTCCCCGGCGGTTGGCAGCGGCTGGCTGGCGAGGTCGGTTCCGGTTTCATGACCGCCTGCCGCGAGTTGATCGGCATCATCGGCTTTTTCGGGGCAACCATCGTTTCTTTTTTCCGGATGTTGCTGGAAAGACGGCCGGTGCGCTGGACCGCGGTCACGATGCGCATCCAGAATGTCGGTATCGACGCGTTGGCCATCATCGGACTGATGAGTTTTCTGATCGGCATCGTGATCGCGCAGCAGGGCGCCGTGCAGCTGGAGCAATTCGGGCTAGAGGTGTTCACCGTCAATCTGGTCGGGCGCGCGTCAATCCGTGAACTTGGGCTGCTGATGACCGCGATCATGGTCGCGGGCCGCTCGGGCAGTGCTTTTGCCGCACAAATCGGCACCATGAAGTTGACCGAGGAAATCGATGCCATGCGCACGATCGGCGTGTCACCGATGGAGGCCATCGTGTTGCCGCGCGTCATGGCGGTGACGCTGATGATGCCACTGCTTGGCTTTTACGCCAGCATGTGCGCCATTATCGGCGGGGGCGTGTTTTGCTGGGTTGGGCTGGAAATTCCGCCGCTTACCTATATTGAGCTGTTACGCCAGATCATCCCCTTTACCGATTTCTGGATCATGCTGATCAAGGCCCCGGTGTTCGGCATGCTGGTTGGTGTTACTGGCTGCTATGAAGGTATGCAGGTGGAAAAGGACGCTGAAGAGGTCGGTCGCCGCACTACCTCTGCTGTGGTCGCCGCCATTTTTCTTGTCATCGTCCTGGACGCCTTTTTCGCCGTATTCTTCTCTGGGCTTGGGTGGAACTGATGGCCACCATGATTTTCCCCGAGCAGCACCAGGTGGCAATCCGCGTGCGCGGACTAACCAATGCGTTTGGCGATGCTGTGATCCATGAAGATCTGGATCTGGAAGTTCTGCAAGGCGAAGTATTGGGCGTGGTTGGCGGGTCGGGCACGGGAAAATCGGTGCTGATGCGCTCGATAATCGGATTGCAGCACCCTCAAGCCGGGTGCATCGAAGTCTACGGTCGCACCCATATTGACGTTGAAGACACTCCCGCTGCCCGCGACCTGCGGCGCCGCTGGGGTGTGATGTTTCAGGGCGGCGCGCTGTTTTCCACACTGACTGTATCGGAAAATATCCAGGTGCCGCTGCGCGAATATTATCCGCAGCTGTCCAAACCGATGCTTGATGAAATCGCCGCCTATAAGGTCGCGATGGTTGGCCTGCCCCCTGATGCCGGCCCAAAATATCCCGCCGAATTATCGGGGGGTATGGTCAAGCGTGCCGGGCTGGCCCGCGCGCTGGCGCTCGACCCCGCCTTACTGTTTCTCGACGAACCAACCGCCGGGCTTGATCCTATTGGCGCGGCCAAATTTGACCAGCTGATCCGCGAACTTGCCGATACGCTGGGCCTGACCGTCTTCCTTATTACCCACGATCTGGATTCGCTTTATGCCACTTGCGACCGGGTGGCGGTGCTGGCCGAGCGCAAGGTGATCGCCATCGGGACCATCGACCAGCTGCTGTCTACCAGCCACCCATGGATTCAGGATTATTTCATGGGTCCGCGCGGGCGGGCAGCAGCAAAATCGCGCGAAGCGGTCGCTTCCGCCAAATCATTGGGCTAGAGACGCTTTATGGAAACCCGTTCAAACAATGTGCTGGTGGGGGCTGTGGTGCTGCTGATGATGCTGGCACTGGCTGGGTTCGTCGTCTGGCTGGCCAATAACAGCGGCGGCACCAAGCGCGAGTTTGACATTTTTTTCAAACAGTCGGTCGATGGCCTCAACCGCGGTTCGCAGGTCACCTACTCCGGCGTACCGTCAGGACAAGTCAAGGAAATCGCGCTGTGGCCCGACGACCCCGCCTTTGTCCGCGTCCGCATCGAGGTGAACGAAGATACGCCGGTGCGACAGGGCACCACCGCGACCCTGTCGGGTGTCGGCTTTACTGGCGTAACGCAGGTCGCGCTGGAAGGCGCGGTAAAAGGTGCGCCGCCGATTGCCGATGCCGGGCCCGCTGGTCGCCCGGTGATCCCGACGCGCGTTGGTGGACTGGGCGAATTGTTGAACACTGCGCCGCAGCTGCTCGAGCGGCTTTCGACACTTACCGAACGGCTGACCGAGCTGGCCAATGACCGCAACCAGCAAAGCATCGCCAATATCCTCGACAATATCGAATCAACCAGTGCCACGCTCGCGCGCAACGGCCCCGCCATCACCGCCGCGTTGGCCGAAACCCGGATTGCAGTGCAGCAGACGGGGATCGCGGCCGAGCGCGTCGGACTGCTCGCCCAAAGCGCGCAGAGCACAGTCGAGCGCAATATTGACCCCGCCATGGCCGATCTGCGTAAGGCATTGCGCAGCGCCGACGCATCGATGGCGCAGCTCAACAAGGTGCTGGCCGCTGCCGAGCCCGGCTTGCAGAATTTCAGCGACACGACAATTCCAGAAGCCAATGCGCTGATCCGCGACTTGCGCCGCACCTCGGCCTCGCTATCCAGCCTGACCGACAAGCTCGACCAACAGGGGGCGGGCGCAATTCTCGGCGGCACCAAATTGCCTGATTACAAGGATGGGAACTGACCGCATGATCCGATCTCGCGCCATCCTCGCCCTGAGCACCGCGTTAAGTCTTGCGGGCTGCGTTAATCTGGGCGGCGGGGAAGCTCCGCCCTTCCTCCTGACGCTCAGCCCCGACGCTGTGCCCGCCGCCGGAACCCCGCGCAGCAATGCCGAGGCGAAGACGCTGACCGTGCTGATCCCCACTGCGCCGCAGAAGTTGCGCACCCAGCGCATCCCGGTGCAGCAGGATGAGGGCAGCATTGCCTATATCGTCGAGGCGCAATGGGTGGAGGCGCCGCAACGCTTGTTCCAGCGGCTGCTGTCCGACACCATCAGCGCGAGCAGCGACCGGCTCGTGCTCGATGAAGGCCAGTATTTGACGGCGCCGGGCGAGCAGCTCGCCGGGCAATTGCTGGAATTCGGCATCGACGCCCGCACGAACGAAGCGGTCGTCACCTATCAGGCGATGATCGTCGGCGCGGGCGGCAAACAAGTGCGCCAGCAACGCTTTGAGGCGCGCGAGGATGTGGGCACGGTGGAAGCGCGCAGCGCGGGGGCAGCGCTGTCGCGCGCCGCGAACAAGGTCGCGGGTGACGTTGCTAAGTGGGTGGCGGGATAACCTTTAGCCCGCCAAACTCTTGCTCGCCTGTTCGGTCGTATCACGCGACAAGCCGGGGGTGCGCAAAATCCGCTCCAGCTCGGTTCGCATCATGGCCTGCCGCGCGCTGTCAAACCGCTTCCAGCGGCCAAACGGCGGAATCATTTTGGCGGCTGTCTGGGCGTTGCGTGGATCCAGTTCGATGATCAGGTCGGCCAGCAAGCGGTAACCCGCGCCATCGGTTTGGTGGAAGGCCGCTTGGTTGCCCGAAAACGCCCCATAGAGCGAGCGCACCCGATTGGGGTTCGACAAGGTGAAATCCGGATGTTTTGCGAGGCCAGCAACCGCCTCGACCGTGTCAGAGCGCAGCGACCAGGCCTGCACCTGGAACCATTTGTCGAGCACCAGCCCATTGTCGCGGTAGCGCTGATAGAAGATGTCGAGCGCGGCCTCGCGCTGGTCGCTGTCGCCATTCGCTAGCGTGGTCAGCGCGCTCATCCGCAGCGTCATGCCATCGGCACCGGCAAAATGGTCAAACGCCAGCGTCGCTGCATCGGGCAAACCGGCGGCGCCTAGCAGCGCAATCGCCTGCCCGGCCAACCGCCGTCCGCCTTTCGCCGCCGGGCTATGGTCGCTTGACGAGGGCACCGGCTGTGCCAACAGCGCGCGCCATTCGCCCTCGAGCGCTGAACCCAACGCCGCCTGCAAAGCGATGCGCGCGCGACGGATAGCATCGGGGTCAACCACCAACATCTGGTCGCCGATAAAGGCTTCGCTGGGCAGCAGGATTGCCTCGGCAACAAAGGCTGGATCACGCGCCGCCTCACGCAGCAAATTGGCAACCGCGTCGACCACAGGGGCAACATCGCCGCCGCCCGCCACCGCCGCAACCAGATGGTCTAGCATCAATTGCTGCAATGCTTCGTATCGAGCGAAAGGATCGTCATCATGCGCGGCGAGCCATGCCAATTCGCCCGGGGCGCGATCAACTTCGGTGATCACCGGGGCGGTAAAGCCGCGGTTGATCGACAATACAGGGCGCGCTGTAAATCGCCCCAGGGCAATGCGCTCGACCGGTTCGCGCAGTTCGACCAGTGTGTCGGGTAGCACGCCATTGTCGCCGCCAGCGCCAAATGCCGCAATCCGCAGCGGAATGTGCATGGGCAGTTTGTTGGGCTGCCCTGGCGTCGGCGGCACGCTTTGCTGCGCGACAAGCGTCCATTCGCCTTGCGCTTCCTCGACCGACAATTTGAGGCGTGGTGTCCCCGCCTGTTCATACCAGCGACGGAACTGGGTCAGGTCGACCACTGCACCATCCTCGATCGCGCGAACAAAATCCTCGCACGTCACGGCCTGACCGTCGTGGCGGTCAAAATAAAGGTCGGTCCCGGCGCGGAACCGATCGGGCCCGATCAGCGTCGCCATCATCCGGATGACCTCGGCCCCCTTGTTGTACACTGTGGCGGTGTAAAAGTTCGAGATTTCCTGAAAACTGTCGGGGCGGATGGGATGCGCCAGCGGCCCGGCATCTTCGGGGAATTGCGCCGCACGGAGCAGGCGCACATCCTCGATCCGCTTGACCGCCGCTGATCCCTGATCGGCCGAGAAACATTGGTCGCGATAGACAGTAAAACCTTCTTTCAGGCTCAGCTGGAACCAGTCACGGCAGGTGACGCGGTTGCCCGACCAGTTGTGGAAATACTCATGCGCGACGACGCCTTCGACCCCGTCAAAATCAATGTCGGTCGCGGTGTCGGTGTCGGCCAATATGTAACGGCTGTTAAAGACGTTCAGCCCCTTGTTTTCCATCGCCCCCATGTTGAAATCGCTGACCGCGACAATGTTGAAGACGTCCAGGTCATATTCGCGGCCATAGACGCGCTCGTCCCACGCCATGGATGCCTTGAGCGCCGCCATCGCATGGCCGGTTCGCGGCACATCGCCGTCGCGGACAAAGATATTGAGCGCGACTTTGCGCCCCGACATGGTGGTGAAATGGTCGCTGTTGGCGACCAGATCGCCCGCGACCAGCGCAAAGAGATAGCTGGGCTTGGGCCACGGATCCTCCCAAACGGCCCAATGGGTGCCATCATCATTTTCGCCGCTATCGATGCAGTTGCCGTTGGATAACAGCACCGGAAAAACCTTTTTGTCGCCCGTCATAGTCACGCGGTAGCGACTCATCACATCGGGCCGGTCGGGGTGGAAGATGATACGCCGGAACCCTTCGGCCTCGCACTGGGTGCACAACATGCCGTTCGAGGCATAGAGGCCCATCAACTGGCTGTTTGCACTGGGGATAAGGCGGGTAGCGATGCTGACGACGGCAGCGGTGCGTTCGCCAAGATCCAGAAGCAAATCAGCTCCCTCCATCCGCCAGTCGGCAAACTCTTCGCCATCAACGCGTACCGCCAGTGAGGTCAGCCCGTCGCCGCGCAGCAACAGCTGCGCGCCCGCCTTTCCTGCCGGATTACGCGTCACGGACAGGGTCGATGTGACCTGCGTCGCGTCGATACCAAGCGCAAAGTCGAGCGCCACTTCGGGAACCAGCCATTCGGGCGGGCGATAATCACCACGATGGACGGTGACGGGAACAGCGGGCGTGGAGGAGAGGTCAGCCATAGCATTAACTCTATGCGCCGACGCGGGGGTGCGCAATAAGCGCGGCATGGGACAGATGCTGATATTCGGGCTCGGTTATAGTGCAGCGCATCTGGCGGATCGGCTGGTCGCCCGCGGATGGAACGTTATCGGCACCACGCGCGACGGGCGCGGCGGGACGCTGCGGTTCGATGACGAGCCAGCGGTGCGCGCCGCCATTTTGTGCGCCGACCATATCCTCGCCTCGGCTCCGCCCGATGGCGGGCGCGATCCGGTGCTGGCGCATTATGGCGAGGCGCTCGCGCTCGCCCCGGCGCGCTGGGTTGGCTATCTGTCCTCCACCGGCGTTTATGGCGACACCGGCGGTGCGTGGGTGGACGAAGCATCGCCCGTCGGCACCGGCAACCGGGCCGCGCGCGCCGCCGCCGATCAGACGTGGCTGGCGCTGCGCAGCGAGGTGCGCGTTTTCCGTCTGCCCGGGATCTATGGGCCAAGCCGCAGCGCGCTTGACCGCGTCCGTAGCGGCGACGCGCACCGCATCAAATTGTCCGGTCAGGTCTTCAGTCGCATCCATGTCGACGACATCGCCAGCGGCATCATCGCCAGCTTTGCCGGACCGCCAGGGGTCTATAATCTGGCCGACGACCATCCCTGTCCGCAACTGGAGGTTACCGAGGGCGCGTGCGACCTGCTCGGCGTACCGTGGCCGCCGCTGGAAACATTGGAAGAGGCGAATCTTTCGCCGATGGCGCGCACCTTCTATGCTGAAAACCGCCGCGTCGCGAACGGCAAGGCCAAGCGGCTGCTGGGGTGGGAGCCGCGCTTTCCGACCTGGCGTGAGGGGCTGGCCAACTGCCTCGACACGGATCGTCAGTAAAGCACCTCGATCGCGTGGATCAGCGTGCCGACCAGCCCGCCGACCAATGTGCCGTTGATGCGGATAAATTGTAAATCATCGCCGACCTCGCGCTCCAGCCGGTCGGTAATGGTGCGTGCATCCCAGCCACGGATCGTGTCCGACACCAGCTTTAGTGCGGTTTCACCGTAGCTGTCGGCCATGCCTACCACGGCGCGGCGGGCGTAGCGGTTGACCGTGCGGCGGATCGCCGGATCCTCGCCCAGCGTGGTGCCGAGCTGGCGCACCAGCTCGCCGATGCGGCCCGCGAGCACCGTGTCGGGGTTGTTTGCCGCGCGCAGCAATGCGCCGCGCCCTTGCTCCCACAGGCCGTCGAGCCAGCGCTTGACCGCCGGATTGGCCAGCAGTTCATCGCGCACGCGCGCCACCTGCGCCTGCCTCTCCGGGTCATGTTGCAGGTCATGAGCCAGCCGCTCGAGGCTTTCCTCGACGCGCTGGCGCAAGGCATGCTCGGGCTGCTCGGCCATATCGGCGAGCAATTTCTGTAAGCCAGCGACGATGCGGTTAGAGATGGTTTCATCCAGACCCGTCAGCCGCACGATCGTCCCGCTATTGTCGTGCACCATCTGGTGGATCAGCTCGGCGTTCAAATCCAGCGTCTTGGAACCCCATCTGACCATGCCGTCGAGGAGCGGCTGGTGCCGCCCCTCCGCCAGCGCCGCGGACAGTGTCTGCCCCAGCAGCGGGCCCACGTTCAGCTCGCGCAGCCGGTCGGCGAGAGCCGTTTTGACCATGCCGCCCAGCCGATCCTGATCGAGCGCGCCCAGCGCTTCAGCAAGCATGCGCGATGCGCCCCGCTTTAGCCGCCCACCGCCCTCAGCCGGTTCAGCAAGGAAACGCCCCACCGCGCCCGCCACATCGACATGGCGCATCCGCTTGGCAATCAGCCGCGGAATCAGGAAGTTTTTGAGCAGGAAGGCCGCCAGCGCATTGCCAATGCGTTCCTTGTTGCGCGGCACGATGGCGGTGTGCGGGATGGGCAGGCCCATGGGGTGGCGGAACAGCGCGGTCACCGCGAACCAGTCGGCCAGCCCGCCGACCATGGCGGCTTCGGCGAAGGCGCGGACAAAACCGATGGCCGGATGCAGATCATCCCACGGCTTCAGCCCGAAAAAAACGATGGCCATGAGGATCAGCAGACCGGTCGCGACCAGCCGCACATCGACGCCCTGCCGGACCGGAATGGAAACGCCGGCGGGACGCGCCGCTTTGGCTGATTCGTTCATGCCCTTGAAATGGGGAAGGATGCGCGGCGGCGCAACCGCCGCGTCCCCTTATTCCGCCGGCTGCGGGACAGCCTTGTCGGCTGCATCATCGCCCTCGCGGTAACTGATGAAGCGGCGCGAGAATTTGCCGATGCGCTTTTCGATACTGTCCGCCAGGCTGAAACCCGCGGGCACAATCAGCAGCGTCAGCAGCGTTGACATAATCAGCCCGCCGATGACGACCACGCCCATCGGCGCGCGCCATGCCCCGTCACCCGACAGCGACAGCGCCGTCGGCACCATCCCAGCGGCCATCGCCACCGTGGTCATAACAATTGGCTGCGCACGTTTGCGCCCGGCGTCAATCAGCGCGGTATACTTGTCCACGCCGCGCTCCATTTCCTCGATGGCAAAGTCGATCAGCAAGATGCTGTTTTTGCCGACAATGCCGAACAGCATCAGCAGGCCGATGAACACCGGCATCGAAATTTCCATCCCCGCAATCGCCAGGCCAATGAGGCCGCCCAGCGGCGCGAGCAACAGCGAGAGCATATTGACCAGCGGCGATAGGAAGCGGCGGTAGAGCAGCACCAGCGTCGAGAAGACCAACAGCATGCCCGAAACCAGAGCGATGGCGAAATTCACCAGCAATTCCTGCTGCCATTTCTGGTCGCCCTGCACCACTTTGCGAATGCCGTTGGGCATGTTCTTGACCGCTGGCAGTGCGTCGATCTTGGGCTGGGCATCGCCGGTAACAAGGCCCGGTGCGAGATCCGCGCCCAGCACAATGCGCCGCGTCTGGTTATACCGCCGCAGCTCGGTTGGCCCCGCGCCAAAGCTGATTTTTGCCACCGATTTCAACGGCACGGTGGTCCCGCGCGATGTCGGCACCGGCAGATTCTCCAGGGTGGACAGGCTGCGACGCGAATCCTCGGCCAGCAGCACGCGGATCGGGATCTGCCGGTCCGACAGCGAGAATTTGGCGGCATTCTGGTCGATATCGCCAATGGTGGCGATGCGGATCGTCTGCGATAGCGCGGCCGTGGTCACGCCCAGATCGGCGGCGAGGTCGAGCCGCGGTTCGACGATGATTTCAGGCCGCGGAATATCGCCTTCAATGCGCGGGTTGCGCAGTTCCTTCAGGCCTTCCATCTGCTTGACGATGGTGCGCGCGTGGGTTTCGAGTGCTGCCGGATCATCGCCGCCGATGATGAAGGTGATGTCACGGCCCGAAAAGCCGCCCGACTGGCTCTGGAAGCGCACCCGCGCATCGGGAATGGCAGCGAGCTTCGGCTGAACCGAACGCTCCCATTCAACGCTCTTCAGCGCACGATCCTTCTTCAGCGTGATATAGATGTTGCCGTCGTTGACGTTCACCTCGGCAAAGGCGTCCTGCACCGTTGGGTCGGCATCCAATATGGCGGTCACCTGATTGGCAATCCCCTCGCTCTGCGCCAGCGTTGATCCGGGCGGCAATTCAAACGCGATCTGGCTATAATCGCTGTTGATCGTCGGTTGGAATTGCTTGGGCAGCAGCAAGAACAACGCGATGCTAGCGGCAAAGGCGCCAACACCAATGCCCACCATCGTCCAGCGGTGCTTCAACGTCCATTTCAGCAGGTTGGCATAGCGCTCGATCATCGGCCCATTGGCATGGTCCGCCTCGCCAAAAGCTTTGAGGAAATAGGCCGCGATCATTGGCGTGATCATGCGTGCGACCGCAAGGCTCAGCAGCACGGCGACAACCACGGTCATCCCAAACTGGACAAAGAATTGCCCCGAGATACCGGGCATCAGCGCAACGGGCAGGAACACCGCGACAATGGTCATCGTTGTCGCAACCACCGCCAGGCCGATTTCGTCAGCGGCATCGATGGACGCCTGATAGGCGGATTTGCCCATCCGCATGTGCCGGACGATATTTTCAATTTCCACAATAGCGTCGTCGACCAGCACCCCCGCGACCAGACTGAGCGCCAGCAGCGACAGGCTGTTCAGCGAAAAGCCCATCAGGTCCATGAAGAAGAAAGTCGGGATAGCCGACAGTGGGATGGCAATTGCGCTGATTACCGTCGCGCGCCAGTCGCGCAGGAACAGGAACACCACGATCACTGCGAGCACCGCGCCCTCAATCATCGCCAGCATCGCCGAGCTATATTGCTCTTTGGTATAGACTGTCCGCGTGAACAGGATTTTGAAATCAACCTTGGGGTTGTTCTTCTTGATCTCGGCCAGCTTTTCCATCGCCGCATCGTGCACCGACACGTCCGAGGCACCTTTCGCCTTTTCGATGGCAAAGGACAGCACCTGTTTGCCGCGCATCTTGGCCAGATTGCGCTGCTCGGCATAGGCGTCCGTAACTGTGGCCACATCGGTCAGGCGGATGGTGCGGCCATTGCCCAGCGACAGCCGTTGTTCGCCCAGCTGATAGGCGCTGCCGGCGTTGCCCAGCACGCGCACAGCTTGCTCGGACCCCGCAATTTCGGTACGGCCGCCGGCGGCGTTCAAGTTGGTCTGGCGCAGCTGCGCGTTCACTTGGGACGCAGTAATGCCATAGCTTTGCATGCGCGCAGGGTCGAGGATGACGCGGATTTCGCGGTCTACCCCGCCCGAGCGGCGCACCTGCGCCATGCCCTCGATACCCAGCAATTCCTTCGCCACCGTATTGTCGACGAACCAGGACAATTGCTCCAGCGTCATGTCCGACGTTTCGACCGCGAAATAGGTGATCGGCCCGCCCGCAATATCGACGCGTATGACCTGCGGTTCCAAAATGCCATCGGGCAAATCGCCGCGGATCTGCGATATCGCCTGATTGACGTCGTTGAATGCGCGGTCAATCGGCGTACCAATGTCGAACTGGATGAAGGTGCGGCTGTTGCCTTCGCCCACATAGGAGGACAGCTCGTCCACCCCGCTGACCGAGCGGACAGCGGCTTCGACGCGCTGGGTGACCTGCGTCTCCAGCTCGGATGGGGCAGCCCCCGGCTGAGAGACAATCACCTGCACAGCGGGAAATTCAATTTCCGGATTGTCGTTCACGTCCATGCGGTTGAAGCTGACGATTCCCGCCAGCAGCAACAGCACGAAAAACACAATCGGCGGCACCGGGTTGCGGATCGACCAGGCGGAGATATTGCGGAAATTCATGGCTTCGATCCCTTACCCGGCGCGCCTCAGCGCGCCGCCGACTTCTGCAGCACCGGTTTCACCTTGTCGCCGGGGTTGAGGAACGACCCCGCCAAGACCACGACGCGTTCATTGCCAGTCAGCCCGCTGGCAATGGCCACACCGCTGTCATTGACTGACCCGATGGTCACCTTTTGCCGCTGCACGACATTGTCCTTGCCGACGACATAGACATAGTTGCCCTCGGGGCTGGATAGCACCGCGCTTTCGGGCAGCAGCGGCGATCGGCCGCGGCCCGCCACCAGCTTGGCGTCGGCAAAGCCGCCCGGGCGCAGCGCCGCCGAATAGGGTACGGCGATGCGCACCGTGCCCTGACGGGTTTGCGGGTCGATGACCGGCGAGACTTGCCACACGCGGCCTGCGATACTGAGGTCGCTGCCCACCGGCGTGACCGTCGCAGCCGTGCCCACCGGCAAGTTTTGCAAATCGGCTTCGGCGAGCTGCGCCAGCAATTCCATTTCGCCGCCGCGTGCCATGCGGAACAGCACACCGCTGCCCGCGCTCACCACCTGCCCCGGCTCGACCTGACGCGTCAGCACCAGGCCGGCGGCGGGGGCCCGAATATCAAGGCGGCTGTTGCGTGCGCGCGCCTCGCTCACCTGCGCCTCGGCCACGCGCACGCGCGCCACGGCAGCGTCGCGCGTCGCGGTCTTGCGATCAAGGTCAGCCTTCGAAATAAAGCCGCGATCAACCAGCGAGCGCGCACGGTCGAGTTCGGCCTGCGCCAAATCGGCATCAGCCTGCGCCACGCGCACACTGGCTGCCAGCGAGTTGAGCTGCTGGACCTGCACCGCACGATCAACCGTCGCCAATACCTGTCCTGCGGCGACCCATTGGCCTGGTTCGACCAGCACGCGCGTCACCTGCCCGCCCTCGCCCGACACGCCAACCGGCATTTCGCGCCGCGCGGCAATGGTGCCATTGGCAGAGATAAGCTGTTCCACGTCCTGGCGGCCGGGAATAACCACGGTCACATTCGGGGCAGCGCCTGCGGCCCCTTTCTCGCCGCCCGCTGCGCCGCTTGCCGCTGCCTGACCGTCGGCGGACTTGCCCGCCGAAAATGCGTACCATGCCCCGGCAACAACCAGCGCTAGCAGTACCAGCGCGCCGATGAAGATCCGGCGCCGCTTGCCGCTCTGGTCGGCTTCATACCCATAGCCCGTCCCGCTGAGCTGATCCATCGGTGCCACCTTGGTTTCGTAGTTCACGATCATTCCCCATTGCTGCCGCTCGGTGCGGGCAGGCTTGAGCGATGGAGGTGTATTACCTGATTAAATCACTCGAAGCAAGCGCAGTTTGTTCGATTGGCGCTAAACCGAGTGTCCTGCCAGCGCCATAGGCACCCCCGCCGCTCGCCGAGCGCCAAGGGGCGTTCGCCGAAATATTTCACGCTGACCAGAAAGGGCAGCTGCGCCCGAACAGTGCAGCTGCCCTGTAATTCCGGCGCGTTGGCCGGTGGCTAGCGCACCTTTCCGCGCTTCACCAGATTGACGATCCCCAATAGGACCACCGCGCCCAGAAAGGCCGTGAGCAAGGTCATCGGATCGAACGCGTCGCCACGCAGATGGCCGCCGCCCAGAAAGCGGCCGAACAGGAAGCGTCCCAGAATCGAGCCGATGCAGCCAACGATGATGTTGAGGAAAATCCCCTGCTGCGCATCGGTTTTCATCACGATGCTGGCCAGCCAGCCGATAACGCCGCCCATTATGAGCGCGATGATAAAGTCCATGATGCTGTTCCTCCATGCTGGCGACGGGCCACGCCCCGCCGTTTTCGCTATCGCCAGAACATTGTCCGCGACGGCATGAGGCCATCTTAATGGCAAGAAACGGAAATACGAGTGCAGACTCGCCTGTCCGCCAGTGACAAAAAATGCCCCGGTGCGGTTCAAAAACAGGCACCGGGGCAGTGGGAACGGTTCCATGCGGAAACCACTCCGGGTCGCATGGGGTTGTTAGCCACAGAAATTGGAAGCTGCTGTGACAGACCGCACAGCTGCGCAGAATTTTTTGCAGGGGGCCGTGGACGGCCAAGGGGGCGCCGCGCACAAACGAAATGGGGGCCGGCATCGCTGCCAACCCCCACTGATCCGGTTCCGTTGGCAACCGACATCGTCCTGATCCGCCTCGACTGGCCCAGCTTTCGCTGCCCCTGTCGCGCATGACCGATAGACCATCGGCGCCGCCCGTTCCGGCGGCGGTTCGGTCGGCCCCCTCGCGGGGGCCGGCCTCACCTGAAATGCCCTTCGTCCTTTGTCCTGCGCCTGATCTTTCGACCTTCGCTGACCTCAAGTCCGGTCTGCATCTCGTCCCTGCTCGGGCGGGCTGCTCTTCGTGGGAATCGCTACCTGCCGTTTGCCGGGTATCGCTTGCTGCTCCACCGTTCCGTGCCACATTCAGGCGACTGACCTTGCGGTCCTGCGACGTCTCGTGGCGGGTCCGCGCTTCGCTGCTCCCGATGATTTGAAGGTCTCACGACCGCCGCGATTCACCAAAAAGAATCGTCATCAAATTGCCCAAAATGCGAATCCGGCTGTGGATAAATCGGGCAGATGCAAGATGCGGATTCGGGCAGGAAAGATTCGGATTCAAGGGTGGAATCTTGTGACGCGACTCGGGGCAGGTGGCGTCATAGAGAGCGCGACTCACCACGCCCCCAAATCACCCTTCCCCACACTTCCGCTCGCCATTTCGAGCATGCGGTCTAAGCTTCGCTTCGCCTTCACCTGCAATTCCTCGTCCAGCTCGATGCGCGGCTGCAAATCGCGCAGCGCCAGATAGAGTTTCTCCATCGTGTTCAGCGCCATATAGGGGCAGATGTTGCAGTTGCAGTTTCCGTCCGCCCCCGGCGCGCCAATGAATTTCTTCCCTGGCACCGCCTTTTCCATCTGGTGAATGATGTGCGGCTCGGTTGCCACGATCAGCGTGTCGCCGCCCATTTCCTTGGCGAATTTCAATATGCCGCTGGTCGATCCGACATAATCGGCGTGGTCAATAATGTGCGGCGGGCATTCGGGGTGCGCGGCAACCGGCGCGCCCGGATGCTGCGCTTTCAGCTTCAAAAGCTCAGTTTCGCTAAACGCCTCGTGCACAATGCACACGCCCGGCCACAACAGCATGTCGCGCCCGGTCTTGCGGTTCATATACCCCCCCAGATGCCGGTCGGGGCCAAAAATGATCTTCTGGTCCTGTGGCAGCTGGTTGATGATGGTCTCGGCGCTCGACGAGGTGACGATAATGTCGCTCAAAGCCTTCACCGCCGCCGAGCAGTTGATATAGGTCAGTGCAATATGGTCGGGATGCGCCGAGCGGAAGCGCGCGAACTGTTCGGGCGGGCAGCTATCCTCCAGACTGCAACCTGCGTCCATGTCGGGCAGCACAACAATTTTCTGCGGGCTGAGGATCTTCGCCGTTTCCGCCATGAATTTGACGCCGCAAAAGGCGATGACATCAGCATCGGTTTCGGCCGCCTTGCGTGACAGCGCCAGACTGTCGCCAACAAAATCGCTAATCTCCTGAATCTCGGGCCGCTGGTAATAGTGGCCAAGGATGACAGCGTTGCGCTCTTTCTTCAGGCGCTGGATTTCGCCGACAATATCGACGCCAGACAGATTTTCGCGGATCGGGGCAGTCATGGCAGCAGGGCTCCATTGGCAGGATAGTCTGCGCTGCAAATGGCCCTGTCCTGCCCGTGCCGCAAGCGGCTTTGGCGATTAATTCGGTGCAAACCCCGGTGGCGGCGGCGGAAACTCCAGCCCCGGCACTTTGGCACCGGGCGTCCCGGCCGTGACCGCCGTATAGATGGACGTCCCCAGCGGCGATGCTGACAGCAGCATGGCCGCGAGCAGCGCCACAGGCAGCGGCGCCATCCCCCAAACCCATGCCGGATGAACGCCGCCGGCGCGCGCATCGCGGACCATCCCGGCCAATGGGAAAAGCAGCCCTGCCAGCGCGCTAATCTCGAAGGTGTAGGGGATCATCAGCGGTGCCGGCAGCAACCGCCCGAATGCCGGGCCCATGATCATCGCCATCGCACAGATGTGCAGCCGCCGGTGCCAGTCGCTGCGCCGTCGCATGCCAATTGCGGCGCTCAGCACGATGATGAACGACAGCAAGGTCAGCGGATTGGCAATCAGGAAATGCTGCGGCGTGAAGAAAAACGGTGCCTGCCCGCGCTGGACCATCGCTACCGTCACGCCGGTGCCCAACACGGCCATCACCGCCACCAGCGGCAGCGCCAGCCAGCCCAGGCGGCGATGATATTGCCCCCGCCCGCTCGCCATCAGCCAGCTTTGCAGCACAAAAAAGCCGGTCCAGACCATGAAGGCGACGGCGTGCGCGTGGACAATCATCGGCGCGCCGAACGACGATCGGCCCATTGCAAAGTGCAAGGAAAAGGCGATGGCGATCGTAAGCCCCATCGCCGCCGCCAGTTTGAAGAAAAAAGACGCGTCATCGCGCGCCGCACCTGTCGCCAATGCTGCTGTTGCCATCACCCCAACCCCCCAATTGCGGATATCAACGGTTAAAGCGAACGTCCACCTTGGCGTCAACGCTCGCGGACTTCAGCGGCAGGGCGAAATTGCCGCGCACCGCGTTGATCGCGGCGGCTTCGGCCAGCCGCATCGGCGTCGCGCCCTTGGCCTGGGCGACAATCTCGGCGCGCGCCGCTTTCCAATTAGCCTCGTCGAGCCGTTTTTCGGCGTCTGTCACAGCGAGCACCAGTTCACCGTCGCGATATTCGACCGCGCCCGCCGGGTCCATTTCGGGCGCCGAAACGCGCAGCGGTGGCAGGCTGACGGTCAGCAACTGCGTTTCCGCGTCCCAATCGAGATTCTTCGCCGACAGCGCCCCCAGATCCAGCTCGTACCGTACCGTCCCCGGCACGATCAGGGTCTTTTGCGCGGTCAGTCCCAAAGTGCGCACACGGCTGGTCGGATCGGCGACAAAACGGGCAGTGAAGGGCACCAGCACATTTTGTTCCTTCAGCGATTCAAGGCTGGCAGAAACGATGGTTTCAGGCGCAGCAGGTGCAAAGTTGGCACGCAGCTGGTTCCAGCCAACCAACAGCAGGGCGCCAAAAATGGCAATCAGCAACAACACAATGATCAAACCGCTGCGATTGCGGGTCATGGCGTCAAACTCCAGATATCGCCGCCATCGGCGACCAAGCCGCGCGCCTTTAGGTCGAGCAGATGAGCCAGAACTGAACGACCCGCCGCACCCACCAGCCGCGGGTCGAGACCTTTATACATCACCGCGACCATCGCTGGGATGGCGCGCGGTCCCTTGCCCAGCTCGGTCAATATCTGGCGCTCACGCTGTTTGCGGTGGCCCAGCATGCCGCGCACTAGCTGCTTGGGCTTCGTCACCGCTGGGCCGTGCGCGGGATAATAGACGCGGTCAGCGCGATCATAGAGCTTGGCGAGGCTCGCCATATAGGCCGCCATGTCGCCGTCGGGCGGGCTGACCACGCTGGTCGACCACGCCATCACATGATCGCCGGTGAACAGCGCACCGCTTTCTTCCAGCGCATAACAAAGATGGTTTGACGTATGCCCCGGTGTCGCCACGGCGGTCAGCGTCCAGCCATCGCCCGCCACCTGTTCGCCATCGGCCAGCACATGGTCGGGCGCGTAATCGGGGTCGAACGCCGAATCGGCACGCGGGCCATCGTCCTTCAAAGCCAGTGGCGCGCAGCCGATGATCGGTGCACCCGTGGCGGCCTTTAGCGGCGCGGCGGCGGGCGAATGATCGCGGTGGGTGTGCGTACACAGGATGGCGGTGACGCGCGCGCTAGCCACTGCCCGTAAAATCGCCTCGACATGACCGGCGCCATAGGCATCGCCTGGGTCACCGACACTCTTGCCGCTGCCGGTCGGGCCGGGATCGATGACGGCGACGTCGGCGCCCGCCCCCACCAGCCACGTCTGCGTGCCCGTGAAAGTATAGGGCGACGGATTGGGCCCAAGCACGCGGCGGACGAGCGGCTCGTGCTGCTCGGTTTCACCAGCGCGGATGCTGTCGGGCCAGGGGCGGGAGTCGGTCACCTGCCTCATGTGGCACCCACATCGCCAAAGGAAAAGGGGCCGGTTGCCCGACCCCTTTCCCAGCCAACCGCGAAAGGGCGTCGGTCAGCTATCTGGCTGTGCCTCCAGCTCGGCAATCGCCTTGTCCAGGTCGGCCACAACCGAAGCGCGAATTTCGGCACCCATGCCTTGGCCATCCTTCTGCGCAGCTAGCCGGTCGCGTGCCTTTTTCATCGCCTCAACCTGCTTTTCTTTCGAGATTTCCGCACCGTTGCAGCCAATCATGCGAACGTGCGGTGAATCATCACCGGCGCTGCGCAAGGTGTCGATGCGCACGCGTTGCCCCTCTCCCGGCGGGCATGGGGCGATGGCAAAGGCCGCTGCGCGTTTGGCATGCGCCTCAGCGCGTTTGGCTTGTGCTTCGGCAAATTTGGCGTGCCCCTCAGCCCAGCTGAACTGCTTGCGCATCGCCTCAGCGCGCTTTTCGCGCAAGCGGCTAATGACCGCATCGGCCTTCGCACCCTTGATCCCCTGTTCGGCAAGCGTTGTCCGCAGTTCATCCTCATCAAGGCCAAAAAAGGGCATCGCCAGCTGCACGCTGCGGGCAATTTCGGCGCCATCGGGCAGCGGGATTTCTTCGCCATCGAATATCATAACGTGCGGCTTGCCTGCGCCGTCGGCATGGTCACGGATGATGATCTGGCGCACTTCGCGCTTCTTTCCATCGGCGTCCGGCGCCGCGCTGTCATCGTTGGCATCGACCAACACCACCCGCGAAACCCGCTGCTCCACCGGCGCGGTGGGCGCAGCGGCCGCAGGTTCGGCGGCGAACACCACCTCGTCGGGCAGAGTCGAAATCGTCAGCGCCAGCGCGGCCACCGCGCTGCCCCCCAACAGCATGCGGCCCACTATCGGGCGCACGCCGCCTTGCGGTTCCTTGGTCAACATTTGCAATCGCTCCTTCACTTCTCTCCCCGATGTCATGGGCGCGGCGAGCAGCAGCCGGGGTCCGGCCAGGCTTTTCGCAATCGCGCGGGCATAATGATGCGCCTGCACCGGACGTTCGGGCGCGGCAACGGCGCCCAAAATCCGCGCGTCGCAGGCGGCTTCCTGATCGAAGCGGAACGCAGCCAGACCCCACCAGGCCAGCGGATTGAACCATTGCGCCGCAAGCACGACCAATGCAGCCGCGTTGGCCCACAAATCACCGGCGCGGTGGTGCGCCAGCTCATGCTCAATCGCCAGCTTTCGCTCGGCCTGGCTGTAGCGCGCAAAAAAATCTTTGGGCACCGCGACCAGCGGGCGCACGAGCCCCGTGGCCACCGGACCGTCGACCGCGGCGCTCATCACCAACTGCACCCGACCGATCGGCTCCAGCGGCGTCGCATCGGCCAACATCGCGCGCAGCCAGTTGCGATGGCGGTACAGAGCAACCCCCAGCACCGCGACAAAGCCGGCAAGCCAGAGCGCAGGAAGCAGCTGCAACAGGTTCGTCCAGTCGACCATCGGCACAGCCGCATTCGCGTCCGCCATCGACGCGCCAACCTCTACCGCCACAGTCGGCGCGGCCGGTTCGGCCACAACAATCCTGACGTCGCCGGGCAACGGCGGCAGCAACAGCCGTAGCAACGGGATCAGCCACAGCGCATAGGCCATGCGCGCACCCAACAGCGCCGCCACCGGTCGCCGCACCAGCAGCACGGCCGCGATCAGCAGCGCGGTCATCCCCATGGCCTCCAGCCACAGCATCACCACCGTATCGGTCATGGCTTTAACCCCCGAATAATTTCCTCAATTTCGGCAATGTCCTCGGCGCTCAGCGCTTCGCGCGCAGCCAGATGCGCGACCAGAGGGCTGACCCGCCCGCCGAGCAAGCGGTCTACCAGCCGCTCGCTTTCCAGCGCCACGACCGCGTCGCGGGCCAGCAAAGGAGAATAAAGGAAACGGCGGCCATCGGCGGCGGCATCAACCGCGCCCTTTTGCACGAGCCGCGCAATCAGCGTTTTAACCGTGGCGAGCGTCCACCCGTTGGCGGCGCCCACAGAATCCGCCAGTTCAGTCGCGCTTTGTGGCGCGCGATCCCATAGCGCGGCAAGCAATTGCAATTCGGCTTCGCTGACACGGTCGGCCATGCACCTTCCCCTTCACGACTACAGATGTAATCGTCTCGCTGAACGGATCATGAATGGATTTTGGCCCGCGATTGTCGGTTTCGCTTACACCTGACGATGGCATTTACCTTTTGCCAACCATCGTCACCCGCCGCAAAGCTGGCTTCGCCCCATTTGGCACGGCGATTGTATAGTAGAAGATGTTCCTGAGTGATCCGCTCAAAACAAGCGGCGGGTGGTAACAGTCTGGTCCCTGGGACCACCCGCCATCACTCGCACAGGAACATCCCACTTACCCCCATGATGTGAGGGGGGACGGTGCGGCCCAAAGGCCCCGTCCCCCTCAGCATTTCCTCACGCAGCCTTGGGCAAATCCGCTACCAGTGCTTGCAGTTCGCCGGCTTCGTACATTTCCATCATGATGTCCGAGCCGCCGACAAATTCGCCCTGGACATAGAGCTGGGGGATGGTCGGCCAGTCGGAAAAGGCTTTGATGCCCTGCCGCACTTCCATATCCTGCAGCACGTCGACGCTGTCATAGGCGACGCCCAGATGGTCGAGTATGGCAACCGCCGTGCTTGAAAAGCCGCACTGCGGAAACAGCGGCGTGCCTTTCATGAACAAGAGCACGGGTGAGGCAGCGACCATCTCGGCGATGCGGGTGTTGGTGGCGGTGTCGGTCATGTAATTCTCCAAACAAAGTTCAGGCCGGGGCGGCCGTGGTCAGTTTCAGCGCGTGCAACTCGCCGCCCATCCGCCCGCCCAGTGCGGCATAGACGGCCTTGTGCTGCGCGACGCGCGGCATCCCTGCAAAGGCGGCGCTGACTACGTGTGCGGCATAATGGTCGCCGTCACCGGCGAGGTCGGTGATCGTGACCACAGCGTCAGGCAACGCAGCGCGGATCATCGCTTCAATCGTTTCGGCGGCCATGGCCATGCGGCAATTCCCGTCAGACAATGTCCATGAACTGGCGGCGCGCCTCGACCGTCTTTGCTTCCAGCGCGGCGCGGATTTCGGCGTCAGTCACATCAATTTGCGCACTGGTCAGGTCGCCAGTGACCTTGCGGATTACGTCCTCATCGCCAACCTCTTCAAAATCGGCCTGAACCACCGCCTTGGCATAGGCATCGCGCTCTTCGGGGGTCAGCCCCATGCGGTCGGCTGCCCATTCACCCAGCAGCCGGTTGCGCCGCGCGATGATCTTGAACTGCAATTCCTGATCGTTCGCATATTTGGCCTCGAAAGCGCGCTCGCGGTCGCTGAAACTTGTCATGTCCGTCCTTTGGTTGGGGCAAATTTGCGTCTGTGAGAAATAGGCGCTGGCTACCCGGCGCGCAAGGCGCATCCGTCACGCCATAGTGGCTGTGCGGCAGATCACTTCCCTTCGCTTCAAACCCGCGCTAGTCTGAAAAGAAAAATCGGGTTGCATCCCCTTGGCGCGCTTGCCGCGCTAGGCGGGATTGATGCGTGTCTATCAGCCTGTTCAGGGGGACAAACGCCATGCCCGGCCGCCGCCATTTCGCTTTCACTGCGCTGTTTGCTGCCATGGCCGTCGCCGCCGCCCCGCCAGCGTTGGGGCAGGCCACGGGGCCATTACTGCGCGACAGTTTCCCGATCGGCGATTCGTCGGGCACGCTGTGCCAGGTACAAACGACCCTGCGCGATACGGTGGCCACCGGCATGTTCGAGCGCGGCTGGCTGATCCTGTGCCGCGATGCGTCGCAGCCGGTCGGCTATGTCCGTCTGCTCCGCGATGACCGCGCTGCGGCCGAGGCGCGCATCGGCGAGGCCCGGCCCGCCGCCTTCAATTGCCGCAGCTTCACCGACTGCAGCATTGGTAACAGCGAAACGGGCTGGACTGCCGAATTTGCCGAGCGCGGCGAAGACCTGTTCGTGGTTGAGGGCTATGCTGCCTATGGCGACGCACTGAAACTGGCCCTCGCCTCGGTGGCCGACAACCGTATCGCCAGCGGCCCGATCCGCGTCGCCACCACTTCGGCCGGTTCCAGCGATGGTTTTGCCCGCGATCTGGCGGGCAACATCGACATCGATCAGGCGCTGGGTGAGGGGTATCGCCGCAATCACAGCGGCGATTATGCCGATGCCGCCGAATTTTTTGAGGCACTTGGCCGCCGTCCTGAGCTCGCCGACGCCGACACCGCTGTCGATCCAACCGAATTCGTCCTAAACCGGGCGCTCCAGCGCTCGAATCTGGGCGAATTTGCCGAAGCCGACCGCCTGTTTGCCGAGGTTGCGGCCATCCCCACCGCCGACATTGTCCAGCAACGGCTGCGCCGTAACTACCGCGCCATCCACGCGCTCAACCAACGCAAGTTGGACGAAGCGGCGGCGATCCTGGCTGCGCCTCTGCCGCCCATTCCGTCAGCGGTGATTCCAACCGACACCGGCATCGCGCTCACCTCCATCGCCGTCGCCGGGCTGAACAGCGGAACGGCGGGGCGCGCGCTGCGGCAGAATGAGGATGAGGAAAAGCTTACCCCGCTCGAACGCGCGCAAATCATCGATGCGCAGGCCTTGCACCTCGGCGGCACTACCGACCGACTGCGGGGAAATCCGACTGCAGCCAAAAATGCTCAGATAGCCGGGTTGAACGACGCGCTGAAAGTGCGCGACGGGCGCGTCACCTCGATCATCCGCTTGCGCAGCCAGATGCTGGGCGAAATTGCGCTCGCCGAAGAGGCGCTGGGCAATGTTGCCCAGGCCGAGGCACGCTTTGTCGAATCGGTCAATTTGCTCGGCACCGAATATCCCGAAACCGCCGCGCTCGCCTCGGCCCGCGCGCGCCACGCCGCCTTCATGGTGCGTCAGGGCCGCGACGATGAGGCTTTGGCCCTTTATCGTACTGTCGTAGGTGCAATGGCGGCGCAGCGCCGCACGCTGACCGGCATGACCAACCAGATGGCGCCCTATTTCCGCCTGCTGACCGAACGTGCAGCCAGCGACCCCGCCGCCATCGGCGATTTCTTTGTGGCCAGCCAACTGCTGGTACGCCCCGGCGTGGCCGATACGCAGGCAATCCTGGCGCGCGAGCTGTCAAGTGGCACCACCGAGGGCGCGCGACTGTTCCGTCAGGCGACCAACCTTGCCCGCGACGTTGAACGCGCACGCGTCGAAGAGGCCCGTCTGGCCCAGCTGCCGCCAGGCGATGATGTGCTGACGCTGCGCCGCGAAGTCGCTGCACGGATCGAGGGGCTGGCACGGCAACAGACCGAGACGCTCACCGCGCTGTCGGCCTTCCCGCAATTCCGCGCTATCGAACAAACCAGCCTGACACTGCCCGAATTGCAGGCGATGTTAACCGATGGCGAGGCCTATGCGAAAACGCTGGTCGTTGGCGACGCCGTCTATGGCCTTTATGTTGACAAAGGCGGCGCGCAAATCTGGACAGCTGGGCTCAGCACGACGGCGCTGGAAGCGCGCGTCGCTGCACTGCGCAGCACCATCGCGGCGCGCGAAAATGGCCGCGTCGTCACCTATCCCTTTGATGCCGAGGCGGCCTTTGCGCTGTTTGGCGAATTGTTCGGCCCCGCCGCGCCGCAAATCGCCGCCACGCGCCACATCATTTACGAAGGTGACGGGCCGATGCTGCAACTGCCGCTTGGGCTGCTGGTCACCAACAATAGCGGCCTTGCCGCCTATAACGCGCGGCTCGCCGATCCCGAGGCCGATGCGTTCGACGCGCGCGAGCTCGCCTTCCTAGGCCGAACGGCGCGCACCAGCACGGCGGTATCACCGCTTGCCTTTCGCAATGCCCGCCGCGCCGCGCCTTCGCGCGCGACGCGGCAATATTTCGGCGCGGGCGACAATGCACCGATCAGCGCGCGGCCGGAAACCGCCCGCACCCGCTCCGCAAGCGGCGGCGTGTCCGAAAGCTGCGCCTGGCCGCTGGCCGAATGGAACAAGCCGATCGCTCCGCGCGAGCTGATCCGCGCGCGCAGCGTCATTGGCGAAGATCAGGCGACACTGTTGACCAGCAGCGGCTTCACCGATTTGGCGGTGAAGAGCTATGACAACCTCAACGATTATCGCGTGCTCCATTTCGCTACCCACGGCCTCGTCACTGCACCGCGCCCCGATTGCCCGGCGCGCCCTGCGCTGCTGACCTCGTTTGGCGGCGAAGGATCGGACGGCCTCCTCAGCTTTGACGAGATTTTTGACCTCAAGATCGACGCCGATCTGGTCATCCTGTCGGCGTGCGACACCGCTGGCGCAGCGACCGTCGCAGCGACGCGCGAGGCCGGGGTGACCACCGGCGGAGGCACCGCGCTCGATGGGCTGGTGCGCGCCTTCATCGGTGCGGGCGGACGGTCGGTCATCGCCAGCCACTGGCCGGTGCCCGACGACTATAACGCCACCGAGCGGCTGATTGGCGGACTGTTCAGCGCGCCGCCTGGCACCGGCATTGCCGATGCGCTGTGGGCCGCGCAGGGCGATCTGATGCGCGACGTTCGCACCTCGCACCCCTATTATTGGTCGGGCTTCGCTATCGTGGGCGACGGCCAGCAGGTGCTGGTCCCCGGTACCGCCGCCATGGAAAGCGCCCGCTGATCGCCGACATGGACGCCAATGAGGACAGCATGGCCGCCCGGCGCGAAACGCTGACGCGCAACGTGTCACGTCTGGTGGGCCAGTTGGGCGTTGGGCGGCTGGTCATTACGCTGTTGTTCCTCGCGCTTGCGGTGCTGCTCGCGCGCTTCACTTGGCAGGTACCACTGCTCAGCGATGCCGAGCGCGCGCTTTATGATGCGCGCGCTGCTGTGATGGCACCGATTGTCGAACAGGATCCGCGCATCCTGCTCGTCACCTATGATGACCAAACACTGCTCAACACCGGAATTCGCTCGCCGCTCGATCGCGCCATTTTGACCCGCGCGCTGGCCAACCTTGACCGCATGGGAGCCAAGGCGATCGGCATCGACATCTTGTTCGATTCTCCCCGCCCCGACGATGCGGCGCTGCAAGCGCAATTGCGCGCGATGCGAACACCGACCTGGTTGGCTTATCTGGAACAGGAAAACACGCCCAACACGATATTGTTCGAACAACAGGAAATTCTGAAAAATTTCATCGCGGCGGTGCAGACCGCACAGGTTAAGCCCGCCAGTGTCCTGTTTATTACCGACGAGGACGGCACCATGCGGCGTTGGCCGGTGCGCCCACGCGGATTGCCGCCGCTTCTGGCCAATGCAATGGCACCGGTTTCAGCCGAAGGCCAAAACTTTGGCGGCGCGATCCGCTACCACATTCCGCTCAAAGCCCAACAAGGGGACGAGGTCGGCGTTTTTTCCGAACTGGTCATCGACAATTTTGGTTCGGAAATGGACGACGAAATGATCGCCGCCTTCAGCGAATCGGTAAAGGGGCGCTATGTGCTGATTGGCAGCAATGTGTTTGACGTCGACCAGTTCGAAACGCCGTTGTCGCGGCTCCCAGACCTGCAGGTCGGCGAACGCACCACAATGTTCGGGATGAAAATCCACGCACATATGCTGAAACAACAGCTCGACAACGACTGGCCGGCCCCACTGTCATCGGGTGCATTGTGGGCGACAGCGTTACTGGTGGTTGTTGCTGGCGGCCTCAGCAGTCTGATCGATGCTCGAGCGTGGCTGGTGACAGGAGCAATGATTGTGCAGCTCGCCGGCTTTCTCGCCCTGCCCTTCTGGCTCCAGTCGGTTGGAACCGACACGCTCGAGCTGCCTGCCTTTGGCTGGGCGCTGGGCTGGCTGTTTGCTTTTGCCGCAATTGGGTCCGCTTCGCGCACGATCGGCGCGCAGGAACGCGCCTTTGCCCAGTCGGCGCTGGGCAAATATCTGCCGCGCGACATTGCTGCCGAAATTTTGCGCGACCCCGAACGCCTTGCACTCCATGGCGAAAAGCGTGAGATTTATTGCGTCTTCACCGACCTTGAGGGCTTTACCAAATTGAGCCATGCCGTGACGCCGGAAACCGTCGCGCGCCTGCTGAACAATTATCTCGACCGTTTGAGCGACGTGGTACTCGCCTACGGCGGCACCATCGACAAGTTCGTCGGCGACGCTGTCGTGGCCTTCTGGGGCGCGCCAATCAGCCGTCCCGACGATGCTGCCAATGCGGCCGCCGCCGCGCGCGCAATGTTCGAAGAGGGCGAAGCATTCCGCTCTGAAATGGGCGCGGGCGTCCCGCCCATCGGCAAAACGCGCGTGGGCCTGCATTTTGGTGAGGCGATTGTCGGCAATTTCGGCGGCGAAGGACGTATCCAATATACCGCTCTGGGCGACAGCATGAACACGGCAGCGCGGCTGGAGGCTGCCAACAAGCAGCTTTTTTCCAGCGTGCTGTTCAGTCGCGAGGCGGCGGAACGCGCGGGGCGCGAAGATCTGGTGCCGCTCGGCCGCATCACGCTGCGCGGGCGCAGCCAGCCGGTCGATGTGTTTGAACCGCGACCCGATCTGCCCGCCTATACGCGTGCCCAAATTGCCGTCATGGTTACTGCGCATGCCAATGGCGATAAAATCAGCTATGTGACCGCGGCCACAGCGCTGCGGGCAAATCTCGGTCAGGAACCAGCCATCATGTTCCTGCTAGACCGTCTGGAGCAAACCGGAGATGGAGAATCCTATGTCCTGTCCTAAGTCTCGCCTGATCGCCGCCGCCCTTGTGGCTACGGCCGCCTGTGTGTCGACGAGCGCGCTCGCCCAATCGATGGTGGTGCGCTCGTCGGGTCCGTCTGCCGCCAAGTATCCGGTTGGCAAGAAACTGGCCGCGAATGAAAAGATTACGCTGGTTGCCGGCGACCGCGTTGTGCTGCTCGACAAGGGCAAGACGCGCACGCTGGCGCGGCCCGGCGTCCACAACAGTTCGGTCAATGTTGCCGCCAACCAGACGTTGAGTTCCACCATGTCGCAGATGATCTCGCGCGATGGCGCGCTGCGCCGCCGCGGCGGGGCGACCCGCGGGCCAGGCGACGTCGAAACGGCATCCGCCGAGATTCGTGCGCCCAACCTGTGGCTGATCGATGCCCGCAAGGGCGGCAATTTCTGCGTCGCCGACCCGGCCACGCTGCTCTTCTGGCGGCCCGACATCAATGGTGACACCTCGCTGCGCGTCGAAGCCGAGGGCAACGCGGGCAAGGCTGAAACCATCGCTTTCCTCGATGGCCAGGCTTATCGCCGCTGGCCGGGTGCCACACTGCCTTTGGCGGCTGGCGCGGGCTATCGCCTCAGCGGCGCAGGGCTGGCGCAGCCGGTGTCGATCAAATTCCAGCTGCTGGACGCCCTGCCTGATACACCAGAAGCCATCGCGGCAACCCTGCTCGAGCGCGGTTGCACGGCACAGCTCGATCGGTTGGTCGACACGATGGCCGAAGACGAAATGGGTGCCGTTTAAGGACATAAGCCCAGCATTGAACGGGCCGAATGGCTCTGCTAGCTTTTAACAAATGCCGGACCACCGCCGCGAGCGCGGGGCCGGACACCCTTTTTGGGTCGCGCTGCCACCAGCCGGTTTTTTAGCCGGCCGGAATTGGATCGAAGATGCGACGCCCCGGGTGGGGCCAAAGGGGGATAGATGACCAACGACGCGGCCACATCGGCGTCCGGATGGAGGGCGCGGCAGCGCGGCGGTTTAGCTTTGCTGGCCAGCACTGCCATTGCCGCTCTGACGTTGCCGGGCACGGCCCACGCTTGGCAAGCTGCCCCGACTCGCGAAGAAATCCTTCGCCCGGCTCCGCCCGCCCCGCCGCCCCCGACCGAGTCGGCCATCACCGCCGAGGACGAGATTGAACGCTCGCCCTGCCCGCTCGCCAATCCCGAATTTGCGGCCATCCGCTTCACGCTGACGCGTGTCGAATTTTCGGGCGGCGGCCCCATTGATCCGGCCATGCTCGACGCCAGCTGGCGCAACCTTGTCGGAACCGAAGTGCCGGTGTCGGCGATCTGCGACATTCGCGACCGCGCCGCGACGATGCTGCGCGGACAAGGCTATCTTGCCGCAATCCGCGTCCCCGAACAGACGATTGAGGGCGGGGTCGTCAAGCTCGACATTTTGGCAGCAAGGCTGGCTCGGGTGCAGGTGCGCGGCGACGCCGGTTTAAACGAGGCCTTGCTCGCCCGCTACCTCGCCAAACTGGAAGGCCAACCGGTCTTCAACCTGGTCGAAGCCGAGCGTGCGCTGCTGCTCGCGCGCGAAATACCGGGGTTGGACGCGCGGCTCACGCTGCGACCCAGCGCGATCGCGGGCGAAGTGATTGGCGAAGTCGTCGTCCGGCGCACGCCCGTGCTTATCGACTTTAACGCGCAAAACTATGGCACCAAGGATGTGGGTCCGCTTGGGCTGGTGGCGCGCGCCCGCTTCAACGGGCTGACGGGCCTCGGCGATCAGACCAGCGCCAGCCTTTATGTGTCCGGCGACGCGCGCGAGCAGCGCATTCTGCAACTCGGTCACGAAATGCGGCTCGGCAGCGATGGCTTTCGCATCGGTGCCAACTATACCAAGGCATGGACCCGGCCCGATATCGCGGGTCTGCCGCTCCGGTCCGATACGCAGATTATCAGCGCCTATGCCGCCTATCCGATCAAGCTCAGCCAGGCCGAGCGCTGGACAATCACCGGCGGCATCGATTTCATCGATCAGGATATCCGCCTGCCGGGCACGCCGCTCAATCGCGACCGGCTGCGCGTCCTAACTTTGCGCAGCGAGCATAGCCAGATCGATAAAGCATCGGTGACGGGCCGCAACGGTTATAACAGCGCCGAGCCGCGCTGGTATTGGGGCAGCAGCACGGAATGGCGCAAGGGGCTGAGCGGTCTTGGCGCGAGCGACCGCTGCCCCGGCCCACTCGGCGCCGGTTGCCTTGCACCTGGTGTCGTGCCGCTGTCACGGATCGAAGGCAAGCCTGATGCCTTTCTGGTGCGCTGGCAGGGACAGGCGGAGTTCCGCCCCAGCCCCGGCTTCGCACTCGCCCTGCTGCCGCGCGGGCAATGGACCGACGACCCATTGCTGGCCTATGAGGAATTTTCGGCGGGCAATTTCACCGTCGGCCGCGGCTATGATCCCGGCACGCTGATCGGCGACCGCGGCCTCGCCTTTTCAGCGGAAGCGCGACTGCGTTCGCTGATCCCCGAAAATCGCACCGCCATCGCGGCCCAGCCTTTTGCCTTTTTCGACGCCGCATGGGTGTGGAACCGCGATTCGACCTTTGCCGGGGTTGGCGCGCAGAGCATCTATTCGGCCGGTGGCGGCGTGCGCGTGGCCTATGGCGATCTGGCGCGCTTCGACTTCGCGCTCGCCGTTCCGCTGAAACGTGCTCCCTTTGCCACCAGCAAAGGTGATGCCCGTGTCCTGATTTCCCTGACGACTGCCTTTGGCGTTGGAGCCCGCTGATATGACCTATGCCCGCACGCAAGCCACGCGCACCGACCGGCTGCACCGTCGCCTGATGACCAGCGCGGCGGTTGCCGCCAGCCTCTCCGCGCTCGCGCTATCGCCATCGGCCCATGCGCAGGGTGTGGCGGGCACCGGCGTCGTCAACAGCGGCACCGCCAGCATCACTGCGCCCAATGCTTCAACTACGCAGGTCAATACCACCAGCACTCAGACAGTCATAACCTGGAGCCCGACCGACACTGCACCGACCGGTGGCCCCATTAACTTCCTGCCGTCGGGCAACACGCTGACGTTCATCGGCACGGCGCCCGGCTACACCGTACTCAACCGCTTCCTGACCAGCGGCTTACCCATCAACCGCCAGATTGCGCTGAATGGCACGGTCCAGAGCTTCCAGAATGTCGTCGGTGCCAATGTCGCCGGTGGTAATATCTGGTTCTATAACGCAGGCGGCATATTGATCGGATCGACCGGCGTCATCAACGTCGGCAGCCTGGTACTAACCGCCAATGATATCGACACCACCGGCGGTCTGTTTGGCGTCGGCAATGAAATCCGCTTCCGCGGCGCATCGGGCAGCACTTCGACGGTGCAGGTCGACGCAGGCGCGTCGATTACCGTCGCCAATACCAACCCCGGCAGCGCCTATTTTGCCATGGTGGCGCCGCGCGTGGTGCAGCGCGGGGTCGTGTCGACCGATGGTTCGACCGCCTATGTCGCCGCCGAACAGGCTGACATCCGTATTAACCAGGGGCTGTTCGACATCAATGTGTTGGTGGGGGCCGAAGGCGGCACGGTAATCGACCACAGCGGCACCACGACCGGGCCATCGGCCAACGACGGTGATCCCAACGACAATCGCATCTACATGGTCGCCATTCCCAAGAATGACGCGGTGACGATGCTGGTGTCGGGCCAAGTCGGCTACCAGGATCCGGTCAGCGCGCAGGTCGATCCCAACGGCGCGATCCGGCTGTCGGCGGGCTATGACATTGTGAATGGGGAAATTGCTGCCAACCCCAATCCGGTCAGCACCGCTGCCGCCAATATCGGCGTGCAGGATATCATCTTCAACAGCGGCATCATCGCGCGCGCCAGCAATGATTTCGTCGGCGCGCCCGTCAACACGATCTATAACGGACCGCCAATCTTTGTCCCGCCGCCGCAGCAGGGGCGCATCCGCTTCAACGGCTCGGCATTGCTGCAAGGCGACAACAGTGCCCGGCTGTCGATTGGCAACCAGCAACAGATATTGGCCTTTGGCGGCTTGCAGCTGGTCGCACCAGGACGCGCTGGTGACCCGGGATTGGCCGAAATCAACCTCACTTATAATCCAGCAGCAGCCGGAGCGCGGCCGGGCTTGGGCGTTACCGGTGGGGCGCTGACCATCAGCGCACCCGGTTTTACCGATCCCCTCACCGGCAACGCACTGGGGGGAACCGCGCGGCTCAATGTCAACGGCGGCTTGGTGTCCGCGACTGACATCAACATCAGCGCCAACGGCACCGGCAGATATTTCGGCACAACCAATGGCGCAACCGGCACGGGCGGCACCGCCGAATTGATCGTCAACGGCGCCGGCGCAGTGGTGCAAGCCGTGTCGATTACAACCTCTGCCACCGGCACCGGCGATGGCGACGACTTTAACGTCAATGCCAACCAGTTTGTCTTTGCCGCCAATGGCGCGGCCGCCGTAGGGGGCAGCGCCAGCGTAACGGTCAGCGGCGGCGCGGCACTCTCTGCACTGCAGGCGCTTACCATCAACGCGGGTGCCACCGGTGGCACCGGGTCGGTGACCGGCGGCAATGCGACCGGCGGCAACGCCTTCCTTGCGGTGAACGGCGCGACGAGCAGCGTCACCAGTCCGGTCACCATCGTCGATGCCAATGCCGTCGGCGGCGGTCCCGTCAGCACCGGTCCGTCCACACAATCGCTGGTTTCGGTCGGCGGCATTGCGCTTGGCGGCAATGCGACCATCACCTCTTTCGGCCAACTCAATACCGGCGCGACCTTCATCAACGCATCGGCCTCCGGCGGCGCAGCGAACAACAACTTCAATACCGGCGGCAATGCCTTTGGCGGCAATGCGCGCCTCGCTGTGCTGGGCGGCGCGGCGACGCTGGACCGGCTCACACTCAGCGGCGCTGCGCTGGCAGGCGGCGGCATTGAAACCCAGCCCGCCGACGATGTCGGCGGCACGGCCTTCGGCGGCAATGCGTCGATCGAGGTCACGGGCGCTGCTGTCACCATAAGCGATGTTGTGAACATCGACGTCCAGGCCAATACGACTGGGGGATCAGCCGACATCACGCGCGAACGGCGCGGAGGAAATGCGAGTGTTGTCGCCAACGTTGGGGGCAGCTTTACGGTCGCCAATGCCTTCACCGTGAACGCTACCGGAGGCTTTGATTCCAGCAGCGGCAACGACGCCCAATTCAGCGAGGACGCGACCGGAGGCAATATCACCCTTGATGCAAACGGCGGAACGATTGATCTGCCGGATACCAACTTGCAGGCTGACGGACTGACCAGCAACGCGTCAAACTCTACCGGAGCCGGCATCGGCGGGACCATCAACCTCACCGCAACCAGCGGCGGCTCGCTGGGCGTAGATGGCGGTTTCAACAATATCTCAGCGATTGGTTTTGCAGGGTCGGGCCCGGTTGGCGGGACAGGCACCGGCGGCAACGTTTTGATCAGGGCCGATAACGGCACCGTAACGCTGGGCGCCTTTACCTCGGTCGACGTCGGCGGCACTTCTGGTACCAGCAGCACGGCGACTGCACCGACATCGGGCCAAGGCGGCACCGTGACCATCGAATCGACTGGGGGATTGGGCACTAACTTGGCGCTCGGCACCCTGTTCGTCTCGGCACAGGGCCAGACGGGCATCATTAACGAGGGCGGCTTCACGGTCGGCGGTGAATCGGCAGGCGGCGGCATTGGTGGCACCATCGACGTCATCATCAGTGGCGGCACGGTGACGGGAGATGGTCTGTTCCTGTCGGCCGAAGGTCTCGGCGGTGGCGCAGACAATGGCGCGGGCGGGACGGGAACCGGGGGTACGGTTACCTTTACGCAGTCGGGTGGCAACGCCACGCTGAACAATGTGAATATCGGCGCCGACGGCACCGGCGGGCTGGGTGGAGCAGGCGCGCAAAGCGGCGTTGGCACAGGTGGCACCATATTGCTCAACTTCGAAGGCGGCACGCTGACCGCCGCCACTTTCTCAGCCGACGCGGACGGTGAAGGCGGACAAGGTAGCACCGGCTTCATCGATGAAACTGGTCCGACATTGCGCCCGGCTGGCACGGGCGGCAACGGGGTTGGCGGGGTGGTGAACGCCAACTTCAATGGCACCAACGTCAATTTCGGCACGCTGGACTTGGAAGCCGATGGCCAGGGTGGGGATGGCGGTGCCTATGACGGCTCGGACAGCACGTTGAATGATGTCGGCGCTGGGGGCAACGGAACCGGCGGCAATGTTCAGCTCAACATCAATGCTGGCGTCTTGCTGGCAGACGCTATCCAGGTCAGTGCGGCCGGCGACGGTGGCGATGGCGGCAACCTCTTTTTCAGTTCCCCTTCCGCAATCTTGACCGGCATATCGCGCGGCGGCAACGGCGGCTCCGGTAACGGTGGCACCGCAACAGTAAACCTTGCAGCGGCCTTCAGCTCGGGCGGCAGCGTCAACCTTGACGTGTCTGCCGCGGGCGGGGCCGGCAGCAGCGGATTTAATGCCGAAAGCGGATCTGGCGGCGATGCCAATGGCGGCACCGCCTTTGTCAACCAGACCAATGGCTTCAATCAGCTCATTGGCCTGCGCGTAAATGCTCGTGCTGATGGCGGCGCTGGCGGCAGTGGTCAGGTTGGCGGCGCTGTTGGAGCGCTGACCAGCCTGGGCGGCGTCGGAGGTAACGCTGTTGGCGGACAAATAAAGTTTGAAAGCACCGGCAGCGCCGCGCTCGAAATCGATACGCCCGACATCGACGCCAGTGCTCGCGGCGGTGCAGGCGGAGCAGCCGCAGGGACCAACCCCCAAACCGGCGCTGATGGCGGCACCGGCACTGGCGGAACGATCAACTTCATCGCGACAGACAGTTCGCAGCTGACCATAACCGCACCGCAAGGAATTTCGGCAACCGGCGCCGGAGGCTTTGGCGGGGCTGGCAGCTTTGGTGCTACTGCTGCCAGTTTCGAAAACCCTGCCGGCGCAGGGGCGGACGGTGCCAATGGCATTGCAGCCGGGCAATCGGGCGGGAACGGCGGCGCGGGGGCCGACGGCGCAACGGGTCAAGTTGGCGGACGCGGCGGCGATGGCGGCAACGGCGGCAATGGATTTGGCGGGACGATCAACCTGATTGGCCAGCAAGGCGGCATTCTGACCAGCAATGTCAATTTCTATTCGGTGGCGGGCTTCGGCGGGCGCGGCGGCATCGGCGGCAGAGGCGGCCTCGGCGGCACAGGCCAGACGGGCGGCAATGGCGGGAACGGCGGCGCGGGCGGTCCGGGCGGCGCCGGTGGCAACGGCGGAAACGGCGGGCGCGGCGGCGATGGCGGCGCGGGCGGCGACGGCGGCAACGGTGGCGTTGGCGGCGAAGGCTTTGGCGGAACCCTGCTGGTTTCCGCCGATAACGGCAGCGTCAGCCTGGGCTCGGTCGAGGTCGATGCCGGCGGTTTTGCAGGTTTCAATGGGGATGGTGGTGAAGGCGGGTTCGGGGGCTTCTTTGGCGAGGGCGGATCGGGCGGCTTCGGCGGTGCCTCAACCGTTTCGGCGGGGGTCGACGGTGTTGCCGGTCTGAACGGCCAGTTTGGTATACGGGGTAATCGCGGCGCCATTGGGTTCGATTTGGCGCGTGGCCAGGGCGGCAATGTTTTGATCCAAACGGCGGGCGAAACCGCCTTCATTTCCGCTGGCGACGTTTCGCTGCGGGCGAGCGCGTTCGACCAATTCGGCAATCCCTTTGGCTCCGGCGGGTCCATCCGCTTCGATTTGCAGGTTCCTGGCGTTGAAGGGCCGTCGGTCAGCCTGAACTCGTTGCTCGCCGAATCTTTTGGCAGCGACACCAACAGCAGCCTGCTCGGGATTGATTTCGATTTTGGCACCGCCGAAATTGAAATATTGAACGGCATGCAGTTGGGTGCGACCGACGCCATCCGTGTCGCCGGAACCGGCCCGGGCCGCCTCGACGTCGGCGGAATTGCGGATATCTCCTCAGCGACCAATGTCGAAGTAGCAATGGTCGGCGACGCCACCCTGGCCGTCAATGGACCCTTGTTCATTACTGCGGGCAATACCATTAGCTTCAGTCACGACGAGCGTCCCGATGGCACGGCCACGGTGTCGGCAACGGGTGACATCTTCCTGAATGCGTTCCTCTCTATTGAGAGCGATGATGGAGCCGAAGTGGCGGCAGGCGCCAACCTGTCACTGACGACGTCAAGCTTTGGTTCGATCAACATGAACCGTCTGATTGCTGACAATGGCAGTTTGTCGGTTTCGTCCGGGCTGATCCGGGTGGCCGACGGCCGCGCCAACAATCAGATCACGTTGGATGGAACTCAGATCAGTTTCGACACGCTGGATGCGGGCGGAAATCTGCTGTTGACCACGGCCAACGCCCCGCCATCGCCGGTGGGCGACCGCAGCATTAGCGGGGGCAGCCTGACCAGCGGCGGCAACACGATCATTGACACAAGTGGCAGCGGAAACATCGACAGCATTGACGCAGGCGGCAATGTGCAGGTTTATGGCGTGCCCGGCAGCTCGGCCATTACGGCAGGCTTGGTAGCCGCAGGGGGCTATGTCGAGGCGCGTGCTGGCAGTCTGAATTTCGGCGATGTTGTCGCGGGAACCGACGTGTTGTTGTCAACCTTCAACGGCGCCTTGGCTGTTGGCGATGTGACGGCGGGCGACGATATCTTCCTGACCGTCAATGGCTCTAACGCCAATCCCGCCACTATCGCCGCGGATTCCCAAACCGGGGTGGTCAGCACGACGCAATTTGCCCTCACTGCGGGCAATCTGACCTCGACGGGGCTGGGCAGCGGCACCGCTGCAAGCGGCCCGCGTACCTTCAGCGGGGCAGGTCCGGCGGGCAATGTCATCCGCGTGCGCGCCTCTGGTGCGGTGCAGACGGGCAACCTGACGACCAGCGGCAATGCCATTCTGGCGTCGGATCTTGCCAGCGTCACCGCAGGCAATGTGACCGGAACGGCGGCTGTTGGCGTCTA
Organism: Sphingopyxis sp. sgz302558; assembly: GCF_057220455.1. NCBI lineage: Bacteria > Pseudomonadati > Pseudomonadota > Alphaproteobacteria > Sphingomonadales > Sphingopyxidaceae > Sphingopyxis > Sphingopyxis sp. sgz302558. Next base: position 618,800 of record NZ_JBXPUZ010000003.1, read on the forward strand.
TGTGCGCGGCAATGCAACGCTCGGCGACGTCACGACGAACGGCCTGTTCTGGCTGGGCAATTCGTCGCAGATTTTCAGTGTCGTTCCTGCTTACACTGTAATCAATTTCGCCTCGTTCCAAACGCCGACCAGCGGCAGCGCGACCATCGGTGATATCCGCGCCGGATTGGTCCGGGGTTCAACGCCGGGCGGGCTGACCTATGACTCGTTAACATCGACCGGCGACGTGCTTTGGACCACCAACAGCGCGGGCGCGATCGGCGGACCGATCGCCGGCGGCCCGACCACGGTCGACGGCAGCCTGACGCTAACGGCTGGCGGCAGCATCGGCCTTGGCACCACCAACGTGGGTCAGTCGGTGCTATTGTCGAGTTTTGCAGGGACAATCTCGGCACCATCGATCACCTCTAACGATGGCAGCATCACCGCATCGGCCGGGACTGGCCTGGCGCTGGGCACGGTGACGGCGGACGGTGACATCACCCTCGGCACCGCTAGCAATAACGCCGTCACGGGCGTTCTGACAGCGGGCAACAACCTGCGCGTCGATGCGGCGGCCGGTGATACCACGATCGCCCGCATCGTTGCAGGTGGAAACGCCTTCATTACGGCGGGCGGCAATGTGCAGATCCAGCAGAGCATCCAGAACCCGCCGTTGAACACGGTCGGCGGCAATCTGGATATCATAGCGCGTGAAATCGCGCTGCAACGCACTTCGGTTACCGGCAACGCCAATTTGGATGCTGCCGCGTCGCTGACCGGACAGGTTGAAGTTGGCGGCACGACAACGCTCGATGCCGATGGCGGCTCGATTAACCTGGACCTCGCCTCGACCGGGGTGGTCACGGCGAGCGCCAACGACATCATCATCCGTGGCATCAATAACAATCCGCTGACCTTTGCGCAGCTGACCACCGATGTCGGGGGTGCGATCATCAACGGCAGCGGCACCGTGACGATCCAGGATGCGACGCTGGCCAACGCCAGCGAGGTGCGCTCGTCCGTCGGCAACGTCATCATCAACCAGGCGACGGTCACGTCCGGCAATTTGTTTGTCGAGGCCAACAATGATGCGCGCCTCGGCCGAATTACCGCGTCGGGCAATCTGGATGTCGAGGCCGACGACGATATCGAGGTCAATGACGTGCTGTCGGCCGCAGGCATTACCCTGCGCTCGGGCGATATCACCATCGCCAGCGCTGGCCGCGTCGGCGTGCTGGGCACGACCGACGCGGTGCTCGTCGCAAACAATAATCCCGATGTACAGACCTTTGTCGGCGGCACCGGGACGCGGGGCGGCTGGCACCTCGACGCCACCGAAATCACCCAGCTGTTTGGCAGCGACATCACCGTGCGCGGCATCCGGGTGCAGGTGGCGCAGGCCACCGCTGTCGGTTTCACGCGCGATCCCGATGTTGTCGTCGATGACTTCACCATCAACGCGGCGCAGCAATTTGGCGCGACGGGCACTTTCCGTGTGGTAACGCCGGGCACCGGGCGCGTACTGGGCGATGTCAGCTTCACCAATACCGGTGCCGGTCAAACCTTTGACCTAGAGGCCAGTGGCGGGGTGCAGGTCATTCTGGGCCAAGGCTCGATCCGCCTAAGCGGCAGCGCGCCCGACCAGCTTTCCGGCACATTGTCGCTGCGCGGTGAAGACATCACCGTCGCCACTGCGCAAGCGATCACCGACATTTCGGGCCTGATCGGCAGCGGGGCCAATGTCGATGCGGTCGATGCCCGGCTGGCGCAAAATGACGGCATTACCAGCGACATCGGCGCGCTGGCGGCGGATACCGTTATCCTGGATCATAGCGACGACGACAGCATCTATATTCAGAACAGCGGCGCCGGGACCGCGTTCGACCAGCGGCGCGGCATCAGCTTTGGCGCGGGAGGCTTGTTCATCAATGGGCCGAATTCGGGCGATCGGCTCGTCATCAATGCCGTGCAGCGCACTGCGGCGGGCGTGGTGACCGGGCTGGCGGTGATCCCGCTGGTGACCATCAACGGCCCGCTGCCAAATGCGTCCCCCACCGGCTCGCCGACGACGGGTCCGCGCGTGCAAACGGGTTTCAACCCGCTGTCGACCATCAACGGTTGTCCGCTGGGCAATATCGCCTCGTGCAGCCCGGCCCCGCCGCCGCCGACCACCCGCGATCCCGACTTCCCGGTGCAGGATGTGATCGAAGAGGAAGTCGAGCGGGAGGGCAGCGACGAAGATGGTACCGGCGACCAGTCGGTCATCTCGCCGCTGATCACGCTGCGCGGGCTCGACCCGCTGACCGGCGAACCGCTGATCGACGATCCGGTGACGGGCGCGGGCAACGAAGATCTGTGGGTGCCCGACGAATAGTTGACGCACATAAGCAAGGCGGGGCATGGCGCGCGGCATGACCGAGCCTGCCCCGCTGATGCTGTTCAACAGCCTGACCCGCCAGCTTGAGGAATTCAAGCCGCTCCACGACGGGGAAGCGCGCGTCTACAGCTGCGGCCCGACCGTCTATAACTACCAGCATATCGGCAATATGCGCGCGTATGTGTTCGCCGACACGCTGGGCCGCGTGCTGTCGTACAAGGGTTACAAGCTGACCCATGTCATCAACATCACCGATGTCGGCCATCTGACCAGCGACGCCGATGCGGGTGATGACAAGATGGAGCGCGCGGCGGCGCAGCAGGGCAAGACCGCGTGGGACATTGCGGCCTTTTATCAGGCCGATTTTGAAGCGGATCTGGCGCGCCTCAACATCCGCAAACCCGCCCACCCCCGCGCGACCGAATATGTCGAAGCGATGATCGCATGGGGCCAGTCAATCGCCGACAAGCATTGTTACCTGCTCGACAGCGGCCTTTACTTCGACACCTCGACCGTGCCCGATTATGGCCGCCTCGCGCGCGCCAGCACCGACGAAGGCGAAAGCCGGATCGACCCAGTCGACGGCAAACGCCACGCCGCCGACTTCGCCATCTGGCGCAAAACGCCGCCGGGCGAGACGCGCCAGATGGAATGGGACAGCCCTTGGGGCAAAGGGGCGCCGGGCTGGCACCTGGAATGCAGCGTGATGAGCAAGGAATTGCTCGGCCACCCGTTCGACATCCACACCGGCGGCATCGACCACCGCGAGATTCACCACCCCAATGAAATCGCGCAGAACCAGGCGCACGCCGGGTGCGATCATTCGGGTGCGCGCATCTGGATGCACAACAATTTCCTGATCGACCGGCGCGGCAAAATGTCGAAGAGCGCGGGCGAATTTCTGCGCCTGCAAACGCTGGTCGACAAAGGCTTCCATCCGCTGGCCTACCGCCTGATGTGCCTGCAGGCGCACTACCGGTCCGAGCTGGAGTTCAGCTGGGAAGGGTTGCAGGCGGCGTTTGTACGGCTGAAGCGAATGGTGATGGCGCTGCGCAAATGGGAAGAGCGGCTGCTCGAACGCATGCCGCTTCGCGAGGTTCCGGGCGACAGCTGGGAACGGGAGGTCGTTACCCGCGGACTGGTCGAACGCTTTGTTGCGGCTGTCGCCAACGACCTCAATACCGCCGACGCGCTGACGATTTTCGACGAATTGCTTGGACAAAAGCGAACCGCAGCTGAGTGCATAGTTACGGCTGCCAGCCAAATGGACCGCGTGCTGGGCCTTGGGCTCGACCAGCTGCACCGCACCGACCTGCGCATCCGCCCTGCCACCGCGACCATCACCGAAACTGAAATCGAAGCCGCCCTCGCCGAGCGCAAGGAAGCCCGCGCAGCCAAAGACTTCGCCCGCTCCGACGCCATCCGCGACGACCTCATCGCGTGCGGGGTTGAGGTGATGGACGGCGATCCGCTGGGTTGGGATTGGCGGATTGAGGTTTAGGGCGGCCGTCCTCTGGCGCTTCGCGCCACCTCCCCGAAGCAAGTCATTGGGGAGGACAAGGGCGCGACATTTTCTACTTCCTCCCCATCGACTTGCGATGGGGAGGTGGCCCGGCGAAGCCGTGACGGAGGGGCCAGCAGTGCGTCCGAATAAGCCCGCAGCATCGGTCCAACGCGCCAAACGCTTTCGCCGCGCGCTGACCAAACCCGAACTCATGCTCTGGCCAATCTTGAGCACGTCACCCGGCAACCACAAGTTCCGCAAGCAGCATCCCGCCGGACCCTATGTGCTCGATTTCTTCTGCGCGCGCGCCAATCTCGCAATCGAGGTCGACGGCATCGCGCACGACATGGGCGACAATCCGGTGCGCGACGCACGCCGCGATGCGTGGTTGGCCGAGCATCGCGTCGATACGATGCGGATTGCGGCAACCGATGTGCTGCGCGATCCGACTGCCGTTGTGTGCGGGATTGTCGCCGCAATTGACGACCGACTGAGCCGATTTGGGAAGGCCCCTCCGTCATCGCTGCGCGATGCCACCTCCCCATCGCAAGTCGATGGAGAGGAAGATAAGGAATGACCAAAGCCGTCCTGTCGGGCCTGATGTTCCCGCTTTTGAACGACCGCCTGCCCGCTTGGGTTGAGCCGCACTTCTTCATGACCAAGGAAGAGGCGCTTGCCCTGGCGCCGACTGCCGAAATCGGCTGGTTCGACATGTATGACAAGGACGACATGGCGCACACCATTGCGGCGGCGACGAACCTCAAATGGCTCAACACCATTTACTCCGGTTCTGACCATATGCCGCTGGATCTGCTGCGCGAGCGCGGCACGATCCTCACCAATGGCGCGGGCATCAACGCCATCACCATCGCCGAATATGTCATCATGGGCATGCTGACGGTCGCCAAAGGGTATCGCGAGGTGGTGCGCGCGCAGGACCGGCGCGAATGGCTGATGGATTCGCCCGGCAAGGTCGAACTTTACGGGTCCAAAGCCCTGCTCCTCGGCTATGGCGCGATCGGCAAGCTGGTCGAGGAGCGGCTCAAGGCCTTCGCGGTCGATGTCACCGTCGTCCGCCGTTCGCCTGGCCCAAACACGCTGACCCCCGACCAGTGGCGCGCGCGGCTGGGTGATTTCGATTGGGTCATCCTCGCCGTCCCAGCCACCCCCGAAACCGACGGGATGATCGGTGCAGGCGAACTCGCCGCGATGAAGCCGACCGCAACGCTTATCAACATCGCGCGCGGCAGCGTGGTTGATCAGGCCGCGCTGGTAACCGCGCTCCAGACGGGCCAAATTGCCCACGCCTTCCTCGACGTCACCACGCCCGAACCGCTGCCCGCCGATGACGTCCTCTGGACGCTGCCTAACGCGCATATCACCATGCATTTGTCGGGGCGCGCGCAGGACAAGATGTTCGTCCGTTCGGCACAACGCTTCCTTGACAATCTGGCGCGCTGGGAGCGGGGGGAACCGGTGAGCCCGCAGGTCGATTTGGCGCTGGGCTATTGATCCTGCGCCGCGCGGTTGAACAGCGCGGCCGAAAAGCTCCAGATCATGGCCATGGCAATCGTGAACGGCCAGATGTTGTGGCCTTCAAAGGTTGCGATCAGCCCAACCACCAGCTGCGCCACAGCGGTAGCAACCAGCGTATGTCGCATGCCGCGCGCGCGAAACCCGACAAGAATGGTGCCCACTAACGCCACGCCCAGCACGCCCGCAAACATGGCGTTCAGGGGGTTATCCTCACTGCCGATAATGCCGACCGCGAGATTAACCCAGATCATGAAAAAGGACCCGAGCAGTGCAAGCAGACCGCCTGCACGATATGCCCAGTTGCCCGACAGTCTAACGGTGACCTCGATCAGAAACCCAGTCCCGCCAATCAGCGCGCCTGCGACAATAAAGTCGCTCAGGGTCCAATTTACCTCGGCGGTGAAACGCATGGCGACGGCAGGCAGCGCCAGCAGCGCGGCGGCAAAACTCCATGCAGCGGGACGAACCCAACCGAGCGCACGGGATGAAGGGACGGCTTCGTTTGACATATCGCTCTGCTTTCGCTGTTGATGACGACAGCAGCCCTGCCAGCGCTGCACCCTGAGGGGCATGAGCAAAAGATGAGCAATCGCTGAAAAATGACCGAAACACCGCTCCGCTTTGGTCCTTTCACGCTCGACCGCGCCCAACGACGGCTGCTGAAGGATGGCGCATTGGTGGAGCTGAACCCGCGCTATTTTGACGCGCTCGTGGTGCTCGCTGCTGCACCCGGCGAGCTCGTCACCAAGGATCGCTTTATGGCCGAGGTGTGGGCAGGCATTCCAGTGACCGACGAGGCGTTGACCCAGTGTATCCGTACTTTGCGCCGCGCGCTTGGCGATGATGCCGCGGCACCGCGCTTTATCCAGACCGTCCCCAAATACGGATATCGCTTTGTCGCGGGTGAACCGGCAGCAACAGTGCCCACCCTTATTGCGCCGACCTTGCAGCCGATTGTCGTCGGCGGCACATTGGGCGGCGCGTTGGCGGGCGGTATCGGCGGCCTGCTCTATGGCCTTATTGCCACTGCTATCACCCCTGCGAACATAGGCGGCGCATCGCTGCTGTTGGTGCTGTTTGGCATTGCTGTCACCATTGCTGCGCTCGGTGCGGCCGGGGTCAGCCTGGGAATGGCGCTGGCGCAGCGCCGTGTGTCCAGCGGCGGTGCGGCACTGTCGCTCGGCGGCGCGGCAGGCGGATTGACGATTGGCGCGCTGACCGAGCTGATTGGTACTGACGCCTTCACCCTGCTGATCGGCAGCGCGCCCGCGCATATGACCGGCGCGGGCGAAGGCGTGCTGATCGGCGGCGCAGTGGGACTGGCCCTGTGGCAATCTCCGCGCGCACGTCCAGGCCTGCGCACTGCGCTCTCCGCGTTAATCGGCGCGCTAGCGGGCTTGCTGGTCACGCTGATGGGTGGCCGAATGCTGGCAGGCAGCCTCGACAGCCTCGCCGGATCGCGGCTCAATCTCGATCGCATTGGTGCTATGCTGGGCGAAAGCGGTTTCGGCCCGATCAGTCAGGCATTGTCAGCGATGCTCGAAGGTGCGCTGTTCACTGCGGCCATCGTTTGGACCATCCGCCGTTTCAGCGCGGCCGCTCGCCCTTAAGCTCGCGCACCAACGGCTGCAAATTGCGGTCATATTTGGCCAACATCGTGTGCTGTCCCGCATGGTCAAAGAAACTCACCAGCTCGCGGCCGTTCCAGCGGTGGAGGGCATAGGCGGGGTCCTCCGCGACGATCATCGGGCGGTCGTCGGGTCGGTTTTCGTCGATGGGCCTGAGGTCGAGCGACACTTGCGGCGCGGTGGATGAACAGATCGCCACCGTGCGTCCGTGCCAGTTGATCGTCACCGAACGGTGGAGATGCCCACAAATCAGCCCGCGCACTTGGCTGTGCCGGTCGAGCACTTTGGCAAAGGTTGCTACCCAAGGCTCGCGGTGATCGGTGTTCATCCACTCGATGCCAGTTTCCACCGGAGGGTGGTGCATGACGATATAGGTGGTCTTGTCGGGCTCCTTCGCCAGTTCGGCGTCGAGCCATGCCGCGCGATCGGCGCAAAACGCCCCGCCGTGCCGCCCTTCCTCCAGCGTATCGATGGTCACCAGCCGCAGCTCGTCCAGCTCGATGCAATATTGCGCGTAACCTTTGCCATCATCGAAACCCGGGAACTGGGCGTGAAAGGCGCTGCGCACATCATGATTCCCGACGCTGGGCCACACCGGAAATGGACAGCGCGAAAATGCGTTGGCGAGGCGGCGGTAACTCGCAGCATCTCCCCGGTCGGTAATGTCGCCGGTGGCGAGCAGCAGGTCGGGGCGGTTGGGCCCGCTGATCAGCAGGTCGAGCACATCGTCGAGCCGCTTGCGGTTATATTCGGCCGGATTGTCGGGGTCGAACCCGATGTGCACGTCGGTGATCTGGGCAATCAGCATCGGTGACCCCTCGCTCCGCCGGCAGGTTGCGACCCCGCCTTCATCCCCCGGTTCCGCGCGCGCTGCCCGACCCGAAGTCGACAGTGTAGAGGGAGAATCGCGGCTTGGCTGTGATCGCCGTCACTTGGCCTTGTTTCTTCTTGGGCTTTGGCGACCAGGGTGGCCCCCCATCCATATGATATTCGTGGCACATGGCACAGGATGATTTGACCGGATCATCAACGCGAATGCTAGCCAGCTGCGCACCATCCTCGCCGACATGGCAATCGCGGCATTGCTTCACACCTGGGATCAGCAGGTCCGTCGCCAGCTTCGATTCCGGCGCTGTCTTGTGGCAATCGGCGCATTTGGTCTCCTCATGCGCCTTGTGGTCGAACCAGCCCTTGCTGAAATGAACTTCAGTCTGCTTGACCGGCAGCACGCGCCAATTGTTGCCGTTCGCGGGGGCGAAAATGGTGTGACAGTCGTAACAGGCCCCGCCCTTGGAAAAGACCGCGGCGATCGCTTCGCTGGCACGCGACGGGCGCACTGCCACTTCGCGGAAATAGATGTTGTAAACCTGGCCTTCGGCATATTGGCCGGGCCGCCGCCGCGCCATACCGCCAAGCTGGAGCGGACGCGACGGCGCGGTCGAGCGATAATAGGCCGTCAGGTCGGCAATAACCTGCGCCGGCTCGCCGTGGCGCAGCGTGCGCGTGACCCCGCCGACCTGTTCGAAAGCCAAGCTGTGGCACATGGCACAGTCGGCCTCCATATCGACAGGCTTGAAGCTGACCCCGTCACGCTCGACGCTGTGGCAATCAGCGCATTGCAGGCCCGCGCGCGTGAAGCCGTAGCGTCCGGCAAAGCTCGCCGCCATGCGCGCGACCCCACCCTTTTTGTCCATATGTACATCGTGCGGGAATTTGAGGCCGCTGATATCGACCGGATTGCGGTCGAGCGAGGCGCGCACCAGCTTGGCCTCCACCGCCGGGCGCACCAGGGGGCGGAATTGCGGGTGATCGACCCCGAAATCGGCGGCATCGCCCAGCCCGGTTTTGATCCGCCCGCTCATCCCATCGTGGCAATCCGCGCAAAAGGCTTGCGGTGTCGCGGGCATTGGCCCTGCGCCTTCATGCTCGGTATGGCACTGGGTGCATCGGCCCTGCGGCTTGTTGAAAGCCTCGCCGACGCTCGCCAGAAACTTCTCGCCACCCGACAAAGGTGCGCGCGCGGCAAGCAACGTCGCGGTGCTGGCATTGGCATGCGCCGCGCTCAGCTTCTTATGCTCGCCGGTGTGGCAATTCACGCAAGCGCTGTCGGTCACGGTAACGAACGGCTCGACGTGGCAGGACTGGCAATCATCCTTCAGTGACGCGTGCGCGCTCGACAAGGGACCCGAGGACCAGCTGCTGTCCGCATGAAACCCCGCTTTGCGTTCGTCGACGCCTTGATAGCTCCACCAGCTCCAGATGGGCGCAATCAGGAAGGCCGCGAGCATCAGTGCGGCAAAGCCCCACGCTCCCACGCGCCGCCCGGGCAGCAGGCCGCGCAACGAAAAGGCCTTGATTTCGTCGACATCCTTGGCCGATTGCGAAAGTTCCTCCACCCGCTCCACTAACAGGATGATCGCCGCGCCCTCGCGCTGTACGGTCAGGCGGTGCCCGCCAAAGCGTAGCTCGGCGCCGCTGGCGCTATCGAATTCGGCATTGTCAACATTGCGGCCGTTGAAATCGAAGCCCAACCCCTCCGCGGCGTCCACGCGCACACGGCGACCGTCTGCCGATGTCAGCGTCGCATGGTGCGGATTGACCGCCAAATCCTCGACATGAATGTCATTGCTGCTGTCGCGGCCGATGCGGATGCTGCTGCCCGAAAAGGGGCGATCGCGGACGATCGACTTGCCCGCGCGTGTAACCGAAACCCGGCGGAGGATGAATGCCATGCCCCAGCCCCTACCAGTAAAAGAACACGCTGATGATATGCGCCGATAACGCCGCAATCAGCGCAAACGTCATCGGCACATGCACATAGAGCCACGCCTCGAGAATTGCCCGGATGCGCAGATGGCCGCGCAGCCGTGCGAGCGCCGCCTGTTTCTGGTCCAGCAGGTCGGTCAGGCGCGGGATGCTCTCGCCCGGCACTCCGGCCAGCGCGCGGCGCGCCGCTGCAGTCGCACAGCCAGGATAGCGGCCCGTGAAGCGGCTTGCCACCGAGCCTGCGAATGGGTCTTGCTCCAACGACGCCTGCACCGGCGCGCTGATTGCGGGCGGCAGCGCTAGCGCAGCGACGTGCAACTGGCGGTCAAAGGCGCGGATCGCCTCCAACATTTGCATTTGCGTCATTTGCTCGCGGTTTGCAGCCAAAGACTGCGGCAGCGTCGCGTAAACGAAAATCCCGAACAACCCCGACAATATGACGATCATCATTAGCGCCCAGGCCAGCGTGTGGACATTCCACCCCAGCTGGAACCCGGTATGCCAGGTGCCGATCACGATCAGCGACAGTCCCAGGTAAACATGCGCCGAAGTCCATGCCTTGAGCGACCACGAGCCGCTGGTCATCTTGCGCTTGCGATAGCCAAGCGCGGTCAGCCACAGGATCAGCGCCGCACCTATTGTCCCCAGCGTATAGCCATACCAGCTGCCGCCATTGTGGCGCGGCGTGATGTCGATCAGCATGTAGGAGATGATGACCAGCAGCATCACCCCGCCCGAAATTTTCGCCCAGCGAAAGCCCGCGTAAGAAAGGAAGCCTTCGTGCGCGCTTTGCCGCACGCGCCCCGTTTGCGCGGCGGCAGCGCGGGTGCGACGTCGCAAAATGCCGGGACCCAGCGCCATCAGTCGTCACCCTCGCCCAGTTTGGCAACCGACAGAAACTCCTCGGGCGTCACGCGGATCGCGGCGCCGGTCGGGCAGGCGCGCACGCAGGCCGGACCGCCCTCTATCCCCTTGCACATGTCACATTTTACCGCGATTTTCTTGGGCTTGGTGCCTTCGGGCAAATTCGCCTTTGTCCATTTGGGCGACGGTTCACCTGGGCCGGGGCCAAATCCGAACAACAACCATTGCAACAGGCCCGGCTTCTTCGGCGGCTTCGCCTCCATCCGGATGACGCCATAGGGGCAGTTGCGCATGCAATTGCCGCAACCGATGCAGCCATCCTCCATATAAACTTCGCCATCAGGGCCACGGTGAATGACGTTGGGCGGACAATCCGCCATGCAATGCGGATGCTCGCAGTGGCGGCAACTGGTGGGCACGTGCAGATGGGCAAAGCTCTTGCCCGCTTCGCGGTCGAGCCGAGAGAGCCCATCGTGGCTGTCCGCACAGGCTTTTTCGCAATTGTCGCAGCCGACGCACAGCCGCTCGTCGATCAGCAGCGCATCGGTCGCCTCGCCAATCCCCTGTTTGATGAGAAAGCTCGCCGTATCCGAATAAAGATCGACCGCGCTGTAATAGCTGCCCTTGCGGCTTTCGATGAAGTCGTTGATCGCGGTGCGCTTCTGCATCGCCTCCAGCGTGTCGAGCTTGATCGCCGATTTGCGATCCAGGATGCGGCGGAAATCCTCGCCGCGCAGCTTGATGACCTCGCTCTTGACTGCCGCCTTAACCGTCGCGGTCCGCTGCCCTCCCCCCAGAACTGCCATCTCGCCGAAGAAGGCACCGGCAGGCAAGTAGGACAGGAAAATCGGCCGCCCGCCGATCATCTTTTCGACCGCCATCGAACCTGACCGGATGACGTAAATGTCATCGCCGGTGTCGCCCTCGGCCAGCACGGTCTCGCCAATCTTGACGGTCAGCACCTCGGCATTATCGACTGCGTCGACCAGGTCGGCCGGGGTCAACCCACCGCGGAAAATCTGCATTAACTGGCGTTCCAAGCTGATGCGGTTGATCACCCGCTTGGCCCCGGGCACGGCGGCCATCAGCTTCAGCGCGGCAGTGCGCGACACTTCGACCAAGATGCTGTCGGTACCGGCGCGCACGGTCGCACCGCGCTTGCGCCCCGAAATCAGGCCAACCTCACCAAAGATACTCCCGGTTTCGATCGGCACGACGCGGGTTGCATCATTGGGATCAATCTGCACCAGCACGCCGCCATCAGCGACAGCGAACAGCGAGGTGCCAGGCTCGCCGCCTTCGAACACCACTTCGCCCGCGCGCACAAAGCTGACCTGCGAATCGAGCATGAATTCGCGCATCTGCAGCGGCGAGACATCGTTGAAAATGCTCACCCGTTCGCGCAGGAATTCCAACCACTCGGCAACGCTGCGATTGCCGGGCAGCCCTTCAAACACTTTAACGAGCAGCCCCTCGTCTGCGGGCGGCAGGGTGAAGGGCTCGCCCCTGATCTGCGTCTTTACATATTCAACGACATCATAGCCCTGGTTCATGCAATGTTTGATCAGCGGATAGCCCGCGAGCGCGCCGATGACGAAAATGCCGGGCGCGGTGCTTTCGAACTGCGGCGACAGCTTCGGGAATGCCTCGCGGTCAGGGCTCGAAAACTCGATGCCCAACCCCTCGACAAAGGCACGCGGCGCGACCGACCCCAACCGCGCAATAATCGCGTCGCACTCGATCCGCACATCGCCCGTCGGCGTTTCGAGCGTCAGCCAGCCTTCCTCGACCAGTTTGGGCGATGTTTCGGTGCGCACAATCATTGCGCCCGTCGCCCCCGCTTCCATTAGGTCAGAGACATTCTTGGCCTTGGCCCGGGCGAAATCTTTAGACCGGTTCAGGATGGTAACGGTGTTTTCAAGTGCCGACTCGGCCAGCCCCAGCGCATTTTCAATACCCGCGTCGCCTGACCCGACGACGGTGACATGCTTGTCCTGATAATCTGCCGGATCGTCGAGCTGATAGACCACATGCGCCATGTCGCCGCCGGGACAGCGCATGCGGTTGGGATTGCCCTGAGTGCCGATGGCCAATACGATATATTCGGCCCGAAATTCGGCGCCTCGCGCGGTGCGGATGGTGAAATCGCCTTGTGCGCCTTCGACCGCAGTGACTTCGGCATAATAGGCGATATTCACCCTGTGCTCGGCCATCTGCCGATCCCAGGTCGCCAATATATCCTCGCGAATCCCCTCGTCAAAATCGCAGTCAGACCGCAGGTCCAGCCGCGTCGGGGTCGCCATCACCAGCTTACCCTTCTGATATTTGAAAATGGTATCAGAGAGATGGTCGGTTTTTTCGAGAAGTACATGGGACAGCCCCAGCGCTGCCGCGCGCGCAGCGGCGCTCAGCCCGGCCGGGCCCGATCCGATGATGGCGATCTGAACCTTATCGTTCATGCGCTGTCGCCCGCCCGGCGCGGATCCCGGCGCTCGCAGACTGGTTCCAACCCCGCCGACCGCTCGCCGCGCATCAGCATCCCCCAACTATGGCTGCCGGCCCGAAACGGCAACCTTCCCCAATGGATGCGACCCGGACTTGTCAGGCGTCCGATAAGCTTGGGTTATGGCGGGGAAAGGCAGGGGGCGTCAACCATTGTTGACGCTGAAATCGTGCGTCAATCAGGCGGTTTCGACCTGCCGGTCCATTACCGCTACTGGCGGATTATAGGCATGCCAGCCGTCGGGGCCCAGCCTTTCGAGCGGGCGGAACTTGGCCTTATACGCCATGCGCCGCGAACCTTCGATCCAATAGCCCAGATAGACATAAGGCAGGCCCGCAGCACCAGCGCGCAATATGTGGTCGAGGATGATATAGGTGCCCAAGCCTTCACGTAATGGATGTTCGGCATCAAAGAAGCTGTAAATCATTGACAGTCCATCATTCTGCCTGTCGGTCAAACAGCAGCCCACCAGCTTGCCGGGGCGGCCGTCGGCTTGCGCGGGTTCGCGATATTCGACCAGATAGCTGTCGACCGGGGTCTGCTCGACCATGTCGGCAAAATCCTGCTCGTCCATATCGGCCATGCCGCCTTCGGGGTGACGGCTGCGCAGATAGCGGCTCAGCAGATTAAACTGTTCCTGCGTTGCCCACGGTTTGCACGCGGCAACCACCAGATCGCCGTTGCGGCGGAGGTTACGTTTCTGGGTTGCCCCCGGTTCAAAATCATTGGCGCACACGCGCACCGACACGCACGCGCTGCACCCGGTGCAGCTGGGGCGATAGGCAACAGACTGGCTGCGGCGGAAACCGATGCGTCCCAGCGCGTCATTCAATTCCGCCGGATTGCTTCCGCCCAGTTCGGTGAACACTTTTCGTTCGGTCTTGCCCGCCAGATAGGGGCATGGTGCCGGGCTGGTGACAAAGAAGCGGGGGAAGCGAAATGGTGCGCTCACGCTGCGGCAAATCCTGTCTAGTCCACGCTGGCGACTCCACCAGCGCGGCCGACTATGCCGCGTCAAAATCATGGTGCAAAGAGTGTTTACCAAGCCGTCCTGATTTGAATCAATTCGACCCGAATTAACCACGCAGCGGCGCGTCAATCTCCCTTATAACCGCGCAGCTCGTCGCCAGTCATCGTGGCGACGTGCAGCACGTTGGTCGAACCCGGTGTACCGAAAGGGACGCCTGCCATCATCACGAGCTTGGCACCGGCGCGGCCAACGCTGTGGCGCAGCGCCATGCGCTTGCCCTTGGCGATCATCTCTTCAAAGCTGCCAATGTCCTTCGTCCGCACGGCATGCGCGCCCCAGAGCAGGCCCATTCGCCGCGCCGCGTCAAGTTTGGGGGTGAGCACCAGCAGCGGCGCACCCGGCCGCTCGCGTGCCACGCGCCGCGCGGTCGATCCTGACGCCGTGAAGCAAATGATGGCATCGGCATCGATCGTCGCAATAATGCTGCCCGCCGCCTCGGCCAGTGCGTCGGCCGTCGTCGCGTCGGGTTTGGTTTCGGTAAAGTGCAAGCGGCGGAAATAATCGGGGTCGGCCTCCACCGATTTGGCGATGCTATCCATCATCGTCACCGCCTCGATCGGCCAAGCGCCCGCCGCCGTCTCCGCCGATAGCATGATGGCGTCGGCACCATCGTAAATGGCGGTCGCAACGTCGGACACTTCGGCACGCGTCGGGGTGGGCGACTGGATCATGGATTCCAGCATCTGCGTCGCCACCACCACCGGCTTGCCCATCCGGCGGGCGGTCGCGACGATGCGCTTTTGCAGGGGTGGGACGGCCTCAGGTGGGAGTTCGACGCCCAGATCGCCGCGCGCCACCATCGCCGCATCGGCCAATTCCAATATTTCTTCGATACGCTCGACGGCGCTGGGCTTCTCAAATTTGACCAGCAGCGCCGCCTTGCCGCCAATTAACGTGCGGGCCTCTGCGACATCCTCGGGTCGCTGGACAAATGAAAGCGCGACCCAATCAACCCCCTGCTCCAGCGCGAAGGTCAGATCGCGACGGTCTTTCTCGGTCAGCGCCGCCAATGGCACCACCACGTCGGGCACATTGACGCCCTTGCGGTTCGAAATGCGACCGCCAATCTCGATGCGTGTGTTGATGCGCGTCGGCGTTACCGCCTGCACCCGCAACACCAGCTTGCCGTCATCCACCAGCAACCTTGTGCCGGGCTTTAAAGCCGCGAACAATTCGGGGTGCGGCAGATGGACGCGCGTTGCATCGCCCGGTGCCGGATCGGCATCAAGGATGAAGTCGTTGCCGGAAACCAGGTCAACCCCGCCATCAGCAAAGCTGCCAACGCGCAGCTTCGGGCCCTGAAGGTCGGCCAAGATGGTTGTCGGGCGACCCGTATCCTTTTCCAGCGCGCGGATCGCGGCGATCACCGCCGCATGCCCCGCATGCTCGCCATGGCTCATGTTAACGCGAAAGGCATCTGCCCCGGCGAGCGCAAGCGCGCGCAGCATCTCGGGTGTGTTGCTCGCCGGACCCAAAGTGGCGAGGATCCGCACCTTGCGCGCACGCGGGCTGTAAATCTGCGCCACAATCAATCCCCTCGTCGCTCGTTCGTCCGGCTCGCAAGGCAATTGCCACGAGCCCCTTGCCGCTGGCAAGCGTTGCGGGCATGCGCATAGCTATTCATTGGTGGCAACAGGAAGACAGCTGATGACCGATCCCCTCGACACGCTCGATGACGCAGTGGCAGCGGCTGCCTTCCGCCGCCTTGTCCGCTTGCTTCGGCACCGCACCGATGCAGCCAATATCGACCTGATGGGGCTGGCCGGGTTCTGCCGCAATTGCCTGGGCGACTGGGTCGCCGAGGCCGGCGAGATGGACAAGGAGGCGGGGCGCGCCATTGTCTATGCAATGCCCTATTCCGACTGGAAGGCTGCGAACCAGACCGCGGCGTCGCCCGAGCAGCTTGCAGCCATGGAAGCCACCATCGCAAAGAATCCATCGCATTTCTGAAGTTGAAGGGGAGAGAAAACAGATGCGCCTGATCCTGACCGCCGCCTTGCTGTTGGCATCATCGCCGCTGGCCGCCGAGACCACCTATATCCATGCGGGCCGCCTGCTTGCCGATCCCGCCGCAACGCCGCGCGGCCCCTCCACTATCATCGTCCGCGACGGCAAGGTCGCCGAAGTGCGCGACGGCTTTGTCGTGCCAGAAGCGGACGCGCGCATCATCGACCTGAAAACGCAGTTTGTTTTGCCGGGTCTGATCGACATGCACGTTCATATTGGCAGCGACGACAATTTGCTGCGCAGCCGACTCGAAGGGCCAAGCCGCGATGTCGAGGATGGCTTTGTCATCGCGCAGGCCAATGCGCGCAAGACGCTGGAGGCCGGGTTCACGACGGTGCGTGATCTGGGCGGTGAGGGGCGAACGACCACCACCTTGCGTGACGCCATCAACAATGGCGTCATCGTCGGCCCGACCATCATCCCGGCGGGAACGATGGTGTCGGTCACGGGAGGCCATGGCGGCGTTAACGGGCTCAATCGGACCTTTACGCGCGCCGTAGCCGAAGAGCGCACCAATGTGTGCGACGGCCCCGATGGCTGTGCCAGCGCCGTGCGCGCACAAGTTTCCATCGGAGCGGAAGTGATCAAATTCGCGGCTACCGGCGGGGTGCGTTCCAACGTCGCAGGCGGGCTGGGCAAGCAGATGACCGACGCCGAAATGAAGAGCATCGTCGACACCGGCCACAGTTTTGGCCGCAAGGTCACCGCGCATGCGCACGGCAAGGAAGGGA
Organism: Sphingopyxis sp. sgz302558; assembly: GCF_057220455.1. Lineage (NCBI taxonomy): Bacteria > Pseudomonadati > Pseudomonadota > Alphaproteobacteria > Sphingomonadales > Sphingopyxidaceae > Sphingopyxis > Sphingopyxis sp. sgz302558. The sequence goes on from NZ_JBXPUZ010000003.1 coordinate 635,728, forward strand.
TCGATGCCGCACTGCGTGCAGGGGTTGACAGCATTGAGCATGGCAGCTTCATCGACGATGAAACGGTCAAGCTGTTCAAAGCGAGCAATGCCGCGCTCGTCCCCACTGCCGTCGCCCCCATTGCCGCACTGGCGCAGGCGCGGCGCGGCGACGCGCCAGGACCTCAGCTCGCCAAGGCCGAAGAAGCTGCCGCCGCACATGCCGCCAGCTTTGCCCGCGCGGTGAAAGGCGGGGTGCGCATCCTCTTCGGTACCGACAGCGGCGTCGCGCCGCACGGCGACAATGCCAAGGAATTTGCGCTGATGATCAAGGCGGGGATGACCCCGGCGCAGGCGATCAAGGCAGCCACCAGCGACAATGCCGCCGAGCTCGATCGTCCCATCGGAGCAATCTTGCCCGGGCGCGATGCCGATATCATCGCGGTCGCGGGCGACCCGCTGGCCGATGTCACCGCGCTGGAAACGGTCAGTTTCGTAATGCGCCGTGGCGTTGTCCACAAGCTGGACGGCAAGCGCCAACCCTTTCCGCCCGAATAGGGCTTGGCGAATCTGCTACGTCCCAGCTAGGCGCGTCGGTCAAACATTACCCAGCGGGAGTTATCCATGTCCGACGAAGCCAGCGTTTCCGACCAGCAATTGCGCCTGTTCATCGAGCGTATCGAGCGGCTGGAGGAAGAGAAAAAGGGCATCGCCGATGACATTCGCGACGTCTATTCCGAAGCCAAGGCCAACGGCTACGACGCCAAAATCATGCGCCAGATCGTCCGCCTGCGCAAAATGCCGGTGAACGACCGCAAAGAAATGGAAGCCATTCTCGACGTCTATAAATCCGCCCTCGGCATCGCCTGATTTCCCCAGCAAGGAGCACAGCCATGATCCTGACCACCACCACCAGCATCGAAGGCCATCCCGCCAAAGACTATCTGGGCATCGTTACCGGCGAAGTGATTGTCGGGGCCAACATCTTCAAGGATTTGTTCGCAGGCATCCGCGACGTCGTAGGCGGCCGGTCGGGCAGCTATGAATCGACGCTGCGCGACGCGCGCGAAGCGGCGCTGAAAGAGCTGGAAGGCGAAGCCCGGTCGCGCGGCGCCAACGCCGTGATCGGCGTCGATTTCGATTATGAGGTGCTGGGTCAGGGCGGATCGATGCTGATGGTCACCGCTAGCGGCACCGCCGTAGTTGTCTGACAGGGCACCACGCGCTAGGGGCGGCCACCAGTTTGTCATAACCACGGAGGACGGCGGTGGCCGGCCATAGCAAGTTCAAGAACATCATGCACCGCAAGGGTGCGCAGGACAAAAAGCGCAGCGCCCTGTTCAGCAAGCTCGCGCGCGAAATCACCGTTGCGGCCAAAATGGGCCTGCCCGATCCCGACGCTAACGCCCGCCTGCGCGCTGCTGTCAACGCGGCCAAGGCGCAGTCAATGCCCAAGGACAACATCCAGCGCGCGATCGACAAGGCGTCGGGCGGCGAAGGCGAGAATTATGAGGAAATCCGCTACGAAGGCTATGGCCCCGGCGGCGTTTCGCTGATCGTCGAGGCGCTGACCGACAACCGCAACCGCACCGCGACCAACGTTCGCACCGCATTTAGCAAGAACGGCGGCAACCTCGGCACCAGCGGCAGCGTAAGCCATGGTTTCGATCGATTGGGCCAAATCCTTTATCCCGCCAGCGCAGGCGATGCCGACACCGTATTCGAAGCCGCTTTGGATGCAGGCGCCGATGACGTCGAATCGTCCGAGGACGGCCACGAAATCTGGACCAGCGTCGAAAATCTCCACCCCGTCGCCAAAGCACTCGAAGCCAAGCTGGGCGAAGCCGAAGGCGTGAAGCTCGCCTGGCGGCCCACGATGAAGAGCGAAATTGCCGACGAAGCGACCGCACAAAGCCTGTTCAAGCTGATCGACACGCTGGACGATGACGATGATGTGCAAACGGTGTGGGGGAATTACGAGATTCCCGATGCGGTGATGGAGAAGCTCGGCTGATCATCCTCGGCCTCGACCCGTCGCTCTCCTGTACCGGCTGGGGTATCGTCCGCATCGACGGCAGCCGGATCAGTCACATTGCCAACGGCCAGATCAAGACCGATGCGAAGGCCGCGCTGCCCAGCCGGTTGGCGCATCTCGACAGCGCGCTGGCAACGGTAATCGCCGACCATGCACCGGCCTGCGCCGCCGTCGAGGAGGTCTTCGTGAACGACAATCCCCAATCGACGCTGAAGCTGGCGCAAGCGCGCGGCGTGGTCCTGCTCGGCTGCGCGCGCGGCGGATTGCCCGTGACCGAATACGCCCCGCGTCTGGTCAAAAAAGCGCTGGTCGGCACCGGCGGCGCGGCGAAGGAACAGGTGCAAGCCATGCTGCGCGTGCTGCTGCCCGGGGTGACGGTGGCGGGGGCAGATGCCGCCGATGCGCTGGCGGTGGCGATTTGCCATGCGCATCACAAGCCTCGCTAGCCCCTTAATGCCGTGCGCCCTGCGCTTGTCGAAGGGCTGTCCTTTCTTTAACCCGCTGGAAAAGGAAGAATGGGGCTTCGACAAGCTCAGCCCGGACGGGTAGGGTATAGAAATGATCGCCAAACTCACCGGACGGCTGGACTCATCAGGCGCAGGCCATGCCGTGATCGACGTCGGTGGCGTTGGCTATCTGGTCGAAGCCTCAGCGCGCACGCTCGATGCGCTCGGCGCGGTGGGCAACGACGTCACCATCCACACCGAAATGCTGGTGGGCGAGGATTTTCTGCGCCTTCTGGGCTTTGCCCGTGCCGAGGAGCGCGACTGGTTCCGCCTGCTCGTCAGCGTGCAGGGGGTGGGCGCGAAAATGGCGCTGGCGATCCTTTCCGCACTCGAAATCGCCGATCTCCAGCGCGCGCTGGCTAGCGGTGATGCGGCGATGGTGGCGCGCGCCAATGGCGTGGGGCCGAAACTAGCGCAGCGCATTTGCAACGAGCTGAAGGACAAGGCCGGTGGCCTTGCGGGCATTGCGGGCACGGGCAGCGTCGGGCCCGTTGGTGGCGGCCCGCTCGCTGATGCGGTCGCGGCGCTGACCGGGCTGGGGTTCAAACCCGCCGAGGCGAGCGCAGCGGTGGCGGCGGCGAATGACGATTTGGGCGCAGGCGCAAACCTCGACGCGCTGGTGCGCCTCGCACTTCGAAAGGCAGCCAAATGAGCGGCAAAGTGATTGCGGTGTACAGCCTGAAGGGCGGCGTCGGCAAAACCACGCTGGCGGTCAACCTCGCTTGGGCCGCCGCCACGCTGTCGAGCCGCCGCACCCTGTTGTGGGACCTCGATGCGCAGGCCGCCGCCAGCTACATCCTCGGCCAAACCACCAAAGGCAAGAGCGCGCAGTCCGCCATCCTGAAAGAAGTCGCGCCCGACAAGCTGATCCGCGCGACCGCCATCGACCGGCTCGCCATCCTGCCCGCCGACGCGTCGCTGCGCACGCTCGACATTGATTTTCATGAACTCGACAAGAAAAAACGCCTCGCCAAGATCGCCGAGGGGCTGGCCAAGGACTATGACCGCATCATCATCGATTGTCCGCCGGGCCTGACCGACACATCGGACCAGATTTTGCGTGCCGCCGACCTGGTCATCGTCCCCGTCATCCCCGCACCGCTCGCCCAGCGCGCACTCGACACCATCGCCGAACATCTGGGCGGCAAGACGGCGAAGGCGGTGCTGATGCCCGTCTTTTCAATGGTCGACCGCCGCCGCAGCCTGCACCGTGCGGCGGTGGCGGGCGCCCCCGACTGGCCGGTGATCCCTGCCGCCAGCGCGTACGAGCGTATGACCGAAGCCCGAGCACCAGTGGGGAAGTTAATGGGGCCACGCGGCGCGCCGGTGCAGGCGGTGGCGGGGCTGTGGCAGGCAGTAGAGAAGAGGTTGGCAAAGTCTTGACCGACGCCCTCACCACGCCCACCCGCACGCCCGAGGACGCCGACGCCGCGCTGCGCCCCAAAACGCTCGCCGAGTTCGTCGGGCAGGCCGCGGCGCGCGAAAATCTGCGCATCTTCATCGAGGCAGCCAAATCGCGTTCCGACGCGCTCGACCATGTGCTGCTCTACGGCCCGCCCGGGCTAGGCAAAACTACGCTGGCGCAGATTGTCGCACGCGAACTCGGCGTCGGGTTCCGCTCCACCTCCGGCCCGGTCATCGCCAAGGCGGGCGATCTGGCGGCGCTGCTCACCAACCTCGAGGACGGCGATGTGTTGTTCATCGACGAAATCCATCGCCTGTCGCCTGCGGTCGAAGAAATCCTTTATCCGGCGATGGAGGACCGCGCGCTCGACATCATGATTGGCGAAGGGCCGTCGGCGCGGTCGGTGCGCATCGACCTGCCTAAATTCACGCTGGTCGGTGCGACGACGCGGCAGGGGTTGCTCACCACCCCCTTGCGCGACCGCTTCGGCATTCCGGTGCGGCTGAATTTTTACAGCCATGGCGAGCTGGAGCAGGTGATTACTCGCGCGGCGCGGTTGCTCGACCTCAACATCGCCCCCGATGGCGCGCTGGAAATCGCCAAGCGCTCGCGCGGCACGCCGCGCATCGCCGGGCGGCTGCTGCGCCGCGTGCGCGATTTTGCCAGCGTCGCGGGGGCAAGCATCGTCGATGCCAAGGCCGCCGATGCCGCGCTCAACCGGCTGGAGGTCGATGCGCTGGGCCTCGATGCGATGGACCGGCGCTATCTGACCATGATCGCTGACATTTATCGCGGTGGGCCTGTGGGCGTTGAAACGCTCGCGGCGGGCCTGTCCGAACCGCGCGACACGATCGAGGATGTGATCGAGCCCTATCTGCTGCAAGCCGGGCTGATCGCGCGGACGGCGCGGGGGCGCTGCCTCAATCCGGCCGCATGGAAGCATCTGGGGCTGAACCCGCCCGCCGGTGCGCAGGACGGGTTGTTTGACGGCGAATAGCCGACCAGCCGAGTCTGTAGCGCGATAAAGCGCCCTTACCCCCTTCCCGCCGAGTCCCCCGCCCGCTATCGCATTGGTTAATGTCCCCGCCCCCTTTCACCCCCGGCTATTTCGATGGCCCCGCGCATATCTTTCGCGTGCGCGTCTATTTCGAGGATACCGACCTGTCGGGCATCGTCTATCACGCCAATTACCTGCGTTATATGGAGCGCGCGCGGTCAGACATGCTGCGGCTGGCGGGCATTGACCAGCGCGCGGCGAATGACGCGGGCGAAGGCGCATGGGCGGTCACCGACCTAAATATCCGTTATCGCCGCCCGGCGAAACTTGATGACGACCTTATTGTCATCAGCACGGTCGAGGCGGTGCGCGGTGCGAGCGTCATCATCGCCCAGCGCGTGCTGCGCGGCGAGGAGACACTGACCGAAAGCCGCGTTACCGCCGCCTTCATTACCCCCGATGGCCGCCCGCGCCGGCAACCCGCGGGCTGGGCCGAACGTTTCACCGCCATCATGACCGGAGTGAACTGACCTTGCTCGACGACATCAAATTGGCCACCGACGCCGCCACCCTGTCACCTGTCGCCCTGTTTTTGCAGGCCGATATTGTGGTGAAGGCGGTGATGGTCGGGCTGCTGATCGCTTCCGTCTACGTCTGGGCGCTGATTTTCAGCTTCGGGCGCGGGACTGGCCGCGCGATCCGCGAGTCCGAGGCGTTCGAGCGCGATTTCTGGCGGGCGGGCGACATCGACAAGTTTTTCAGCGAAAATGGGCGCGAGGAATTGCCCTCCGCGCGCGTGTTGGCGGCGGGGATTGGCGAGTGGCGGCGCTCGACCAAGGGCAAGGCCATCGACCGCGACGGCACGCGCGAGCGGCTGGGCATCGCGATGCACGCTGCTGTCGATGCCGAAATTGACCGGCTCGCCGAGCGCATCGGGGTGCTCGCCACCATTGGTGCGGTCGCGCCCTTTGTTGGCCTGTTCGGCACAGTGTGGGGCATCATGCGCAGCTTCACCGCCATTGCCGCCGAACAGAACAGCAGCCTGGCCGTCGTTGCTCCGGGCATTGCCGAGGCGCTGTTTGCGACCGCCATCGGCCTGTTCGCGGCGATCCCGGCAGTGATTGCCTACAACAGTTTCTCGCAGCGGCTGAACCGGCTCGACAGCCGCTTGTCGCGCTTTGCCGACGGGCTGCACGCCACCTTCAGCCGCGAGCTGGAGCACGACTGATGGCGATGACGATGCCTGGGGCTGGCGGTGGCGGCGGGAGGCGTAACAAGCGCCGCCGCGCGCCGATGGCCGAAATCAACGTCACCCCCTTTGTCGATGTGATGCTGGTGCTGCTGATCATCTTCATGGTCACCGCGCCGCTGATGGTCGCGGGCGTACCGATCAACCTGCCCGACAGCCGCGCCAAACCCGTCGATGCTGAACAACAGGAGCCAGTGCAGCTGAGCATCGACGAGGCCGGACGCATATTTATCGGCGAAGAGGAAGTGCGCAGCTCCGACTTGCCCGCGCGGCTCGCCACCCTGGCCGAGAGCGACACGCCGCCGCAAATCCAGCTGCGCGCCGACCGCAGCCTCGATCATGGCCGGGTGATGCGCGTGCTGGGCGAGATTAACCGCGCGGGACTCACCCGCATCGCGCTGGTCACCAGCGGTTCAGATGCCGAGCCCTAGGCGGGAGTTATGGCCGAAACGCTGATCAGCCGTCCGGACCAGAATCTGCGTGTTGCCGTTGGCGCGGCGGTGGTGCTGCATGTGGCGCTGCTTGCGCTGCTATCGGTGCAATGGACACGCGGCGAGCGGCGGTTCGACAATCCGCCGATGGAGGTCGACCTGATCGCCGATACCGGCCCCACATCTACCGCGCCCGAAATTTCCGAAACGCCGCCGGCCGCTAAGCTGGGCGAGGAAGAGGCGCTGTCGCGCGAGGCGCAGACCGCGCCGCCCGAGCCCGCACCTCTCCCCAAACCAACGCCAAAAGCTCCTGCGGCCAAGCAACCCCCCAGCAAAGCCCCGCCCGCCAAAGGACCGCCCACGCGCCGACCCAACACCCCCACCGGACGGCTCGATGGCATCGCCGAAGGGCTGGGCAAGGAAGCAACCAAAGCCCCCGGTCGGGGCGTGCCCGCCGCCCAGACGGCAGCCGAGGTGCGCAAGTCGATTGATGTTGCCATTGATGGCAAAATCCTGCCTTTCTGGCGGCGTAACGTGCCATCCGGCGTCGATATCGACCAGCTGCGCGTCGTCATCGAAATCCGCTTGAACCCCAACGGCTCCATTGCCGACGTCCGGCAGAAAGGCGAGCTGGCAGGCAAGACGGACAGCAATGTCCCGCAACAAGCGCTGTTTGTGGAACGTGCGATCCGGTCGGTGCGGCAAGCCGCACCTTTTGACCTTCCCGCCGAATATTATGACCAATGGCGCGTCTGGGACGTGACCTTCCGCGCAAAAGGGATTTGAACGATGGATGCTGCCGTCCCCCAAACTTTTACTTCGTCATTCCCGCGCAGGCGGGAATCCATCTCCCAATGCTGGCGATGGATTCCGGCCTGCGCGGGAATGACGAAGGGGTTGGTTGCAGCCGCGCTATTGGCCGCACCAACGCTGACGTCGGCCCAAACGCCTGCAACCGAAACATCAACCGAACAGCCGCGCACCGCCGAGGTCGTTGCCGAGGTCGCTGCTTCCAAGTCGATCATCATCCTGCCACCCTTCACCACGCCCACCAACACCACCGTCGCGGGCCTATCGACCAACAGTCTGGGCGGCCAGATCGCCAGCGTCATCGCAGCCAACCTGGAACGCAGCGGGCTTTATGCGCCCATCGGCCCCTCGGGGCTGCGCCAGATCAGCATGGGCGAAGTCACCGCGCCGCAATTTGATGGCTGGGCCGGGCGCGATGCCGAAAATCTGGTACATGGCTTCGTCCGCGCCAATCCGGACGGCAGCCTGACGGTCGGATGCTATCTTTACGACGTCGCGCTGAAAACCGAGCTGGTCCGGCAAGGTTTCGTTATCCAGCCTGGCGATTGGCGCCGCGCCGCGCACAAATGTGCCGACGCCATCTATTCGCGCCTGTCGGGCGAAGCGCCCTTTTTTGACAGCCGTATCGCCTACATTGCCGAGCGCGGGCCCAAGAATAACCGCATCAAGCAGCTCGCCATCATGGATTCGGATGGCGGCAACCACCGCTTTATCACTTCAGGCCAAGCGCTCGCCATTTCCCCGCGTTTCTCGCCCGATTACAAGCAGATCGTCTATGTGTCCTACCTCAACAACCGCGTCCGCGTATTCGTCTATGACGTGGCAGCGGGCAGTCAGCGGCTGGTGCATGAATCAGCCAACGCAACTTTCGCTCCGCGCTGGTCGCCCGATGGCAAGACGATCCTGTTTTCGATGGCTACGGGCGGCAATACCGACATCTACAAGGTCGCAGCCAGCGGCGGCACGCCGGTGCGACTGACCAACACCCCCGGAATCGACGTCGGGGGCAGCTTTTCGCCCGACGGTAGCAAGATTGTTTTTGAAAGCGACCGGTCGGGCAGCCAGCAAATCTATGTCATGAACGCCGACGGGTCGGGCCAGCGCCGCATCAGCTTTGGCGGCGGGCGCTATGCCACACCCGAATGGTCACCGCGCGGCGACCTCATCGCCTTTACCAAGATCGGCGGCGGCGAATTCCGGGTCGGCGTGATGACACCGGCGGGCGGCGGCGAACGCCTGCTGACCAACGACTGGCAGGACGAAGCGCCGACTTGGTCGCCCAACGGCCGCGTGCTGCAATTCTTCCGCACATCGCCAGGGCGCGAGGGACGGTCAACCATCTGGCAGGTCGATCTGACCGGGGTTAATCTGCGCCGACTTCAAACGCCACAGGATGGCTCCGATCCGGCCTGGGGGCCGGTGCTGCCCTAACATTTCAACCCGCTTTTGCCCCGCTTGCCGGAACGGATGGGGCGAAAGCGGGTTGATTAACCGGGTTCAACATGGGTTAATCGCCGCATCAGCAGCACTAGCATTCCACGACAAGCGCCAAACAGGAGTAACACCATGACGCTTCGCCGCACCGCTCTTCTCACCCTTTCCGCCGCGGCACTCGCGCTGGGCGCCTGTGCCAAGAAACCGCCCACAGAGCTGCCGCCCCCCCCCGACGGTAGCACCGTGACCGGCGACACCGACACCGGCACCGCTCCGGGGATCATTCCCGGATCGCAGCAGGATTTCGTCGCAAACATCAGCAATGACCGTATCTTCTTCGATTACGACCAGTTCAACGTCGATGCCGAAGATCAGGCAACGCTGCGCAGCCAGGCCACCTGGCTGCAGCGCTACCCGGCCGTGCGTGTGCTGGTCGAGGGCCATGCCGACGAGCGCGGTACGCGCGACTATAATATCGCGCTGGGCGAGCGCCGCGCCAATGCGGCCAAGAACTATCTCGCCTCGCTGGGCATCGATCCTTCGCGCATCGACGTCATCAGCTATGGCAAGGATCGCCCCGACGCAATCGAATCGAACGAAGCCGCCTGGGCGCGCAACCGCCGCGCGGTGAGCATCGTCATCCAGTGATGAAATAGGTCCAGACCGGCACGGTTGCCCAGGCTGCCGCCGCCATAAACGCACCAAAGGGGATGTGCCGGTCACGCACCGGTTCGTCCCCTTTTTGCAGCAAGGCCCAGATAATCCCGCCGAAGCTGGCCATGGCAAACATGAAGGGCAGCGGCATCCAGCCGATCCAGCACCCAATGGCGGCCGCCAGTTTGGGATCGCCGCCGCCCATGCCGTCACGCCCGCGCGCGCGCGCGAACAGCCACGCCAGCACCCCTAAGGTCGCGCCGCCCGCAATTGCACCGGTCAGCCGCGCGGGCAGGCTGCTGTCCAACATCGGCCCGGCCAGCACCAGCCCCGTGCCCGCGAGAACGCCGGTCAGAACATCGGGCAGCCAATAGTGGCGCAGATCGAGCAGCGCGAGCGGCAGTAGTAGCCAACCGAATAGCGCCAAACCCCAGCCGGCCGCGCCGGGGAGCAACAGCACTGAAACCGCGCCAATCGCCGCGCAGCCCACCTCGACGCGCAGGTGCAGTGGGTCGATGGCCGTGCTGCAGGCCGAACAGCGCCCGCGCCGCGCCAGCCAACCGATCAAAGGGATAAGGTCCAGTAACCCCAGTGTCCGCCGGCAACCGTCGCAGACCGAACGCCCCAAAATGCTGCGCCCAGACCCCCAACGCAGCACTAGCGTGGCAATGAAACTGCCAGCGATCAGGCCGAGCAAAGCAGCGAATGGCAGCACGGTGACCAGCGGCAACTCCGCCAGCCACCCAAGCAGCGTCATAGCCGCCCTTCGTGCAGCAGCACCAGATCGCCCCCGGCGGGCAGAAATCCGGCGGCGCGCAACAGGCCTTCGGCGGCGGCATCATCGCTTGCCCGCACCGACAGGCGCGCGCGATATTGTCCCGCGCCATCGAAAGCTAGCGTAAGCCGTTCCATCCCTGATTGGCTCGCCAGCGCCGCCTCGGCGCGTCCATCGCGGCAGGTGAGCGGTCCTGCCATGCCATTGGCAAGGTCAAGCCCCGGCACCGGCAGCGCGATGCTCAGCCGCGCCTGGCCTGCAGCCTCGACGCAGCGTCCCGCGCTGTCAAAGCGCGCAGCTACAGCCGCCAGTTGCAGACTGTCCAGCGGCACGCCCGCGAGGCTCGCCCCCAACGATACGCTGCCGTTCATATCCTTGACCCCGCGCGCGCCATTGAGCAGCAGCGCACCAGTCAGCTTGCCGAGCAGCACATCGTCACGCGCGATTTCCAGCCGCACCTCTCCCCGCAGCAGCGCCAGAGGGGCAAGGCCCGCACCAATGCTGCCCAGGCGCGCACCGCGCCAGCGCGCATCAATCAATTGCCCCGACCAGAGGCTGCCCGTCACCGCCCGCGCAGTCAGACCAGCATCGCCCGCGCCAGCCATGCCGAGCACCAGCCGCAGCGGCAGCGTGGCAATGATCAGCACCGCCGCGAGCAGCGCCGCTGCAATCCAGATCCTCGGCCGCGTCATGGCCGCCGCACTTCCGCCGTGACCCCGACAGAGCCGTCGGTGCCGGGCGAAATGATCAAGCGGTCGATGACCAGCCCCTGCGCCTCGAGCTGCGCCATCCAGCCGATAACGGCCGGTGCGCGCGCCGACGCAATCGCCAGTGTCGCCGCGCCATCTCCACGCGCCTCATTGCGATCGAGCGTCAGGCCGGTGTCGCCCGCGCTGACCGCGAGCCACTGGTCAAGCGACCCGCTGATGGCCGACGCCGCTGGCGCCGCCGCGCCCTTTACCAATGCCGCTTTGGCCTCCACTCGCGCCGCGCGTTCGATCGCAAGCTTGTGTTCCTCGCCCAACCCGCCAAGATAGGCGACGAAAGGCCGCAGGATCAGCCACAGCAGCACCGCTGCCGCTAGCACCGCTGCCACGCCCACCAGCCGCTGTTCGCGCAGCGACAGCGCCTGCCACCAGCGGGTCAGCGAAGCAATCATGGTACCGCCCTCACGGTGATGGCGCCCATAGTCATGCCGTCGTTGCCCTGCATCGCCTGCGCGGTGACGATGAAGTTTCGCGCCTGCAAAGCCAGCAGGACATCGTCGATGTCTTTCTTACGCGGCGCGGCTAGCGTCACCGACAGCGTGCCATCGCTGCCATGGCCCAACGTCCGAACCGCGACCGCCGGATAGTCCTGCAGGCTTTGATACAGTCCACCCAGCGGGGCCGACAGCGCCAGCGGCCCACCGCCACGCTGCGCCAGCAGTGCGTCGAGCGCGGCCTCGGCCGCCGCCGCATCGTCGCCCTTGGCCCCGACCGCCGCCGCCGCTGCGACGCTGCGCGCATTAGCCGCGCTGGTACTGCGCGCCAGTTGCACCGCCTGCACCAGCGGCACCGCCAGCGTCAGCAGCACTAGGGCCGCTGTGAGCCGCACCAGCCATTTGCGCATATCAGGCGACAGCGCGCTCTTACGGCGCGGCGCATAAGCGCCGGTCAAAAGGTCGATCGGTACGCACTCTGCTAGCTCGGCGAGCCAACCGAAGACAGCCGCGTCGTCGGCGGTTACAGGCTGCAAGCCAGACAGACGCATTGGGTCAATGACTTCGTCGGCCTCGGCACACAACGCCGCTGTGCGCAACAATGTTTCTCCACCTATCGCCGCACGCGTCGCCTGCCCTTCGGCGGGTGCAGGCACCAGCGCAGCAATCGGCACCAGCGCGCGGGGGGTTACTTCGGCGAGCGCCAGCTGCGCCAGCCACCCGTCCATCGCGCCGCGCGATACGGCGGCAACCGGAACCACACCATCATCGCCCGCCAATCCGGCGGCAACATGCTGGTCCGCCGCATCGCCCAGCGCGGCATCCGCCAATTGCAGGCGCGCGGCGGCGGCCGCCTGCGGCGGCGTCAGCCCGGGCAACTCGAGCCAACGGACGGGAGCATCGGCCGCGGGAACCAGCGCGACGACATCCGCGCCTTCACCCAGCAACGCAGTCCATCCGCCGTCGCTGCCACTTTCGGCAACCTTACCGTCAGCGATGGCCCACCACTGCCGAATGCCGCCACCCGCATCCGTGCCCGGTGCGGGCAGCATTAGAATCAGCATATCGGCCATGTCAGTCAGTGACCCCAAACTGCCGTGCCACGACCATCGGCACCGCCTGCGGGCGGTCACGCCGCACGTCGATCAGGCTGCGCACATCCAAGCTGCTGTCCCCCATCTCCACCCGGCTGGTCAACATGATCCAGCGCGGCGCTACCACAATCTGTTCGGCGACGTCCTGCGGCGGGTTCAACCCCTGAAAGGCCGCGGCCTGCCAGAATCGCGTCGCGCTGCCATAGCCGCCGCGCGGGCGGCCTGCCAGCGCCGAACGTACCTGGCCTACCGTCAGCCGCTCGGCCCAAAGGGCTGCTACCAGCGCAGCTTCGGTGGGGCGTAGCGTGTTCACATTGACGCGCAGTGGCTCGGCCACCGGCAGCGCGCAGATCAGCGGCTTCAGCCGCGCATAATGGGCCGCTGTCACTCCGCGCACCGCCTTCAGCTCGCTGGCATCGACCATCAGCGTGTTGGCGGGCAGATAGGCGGGAGTCATGCCGCGATAGGCGCCGTCTTCGGCCCCAAGCGGGCTCTCGTTGGCGTCGCTGTCGATCCAGTCGGCGGTTGCGGCGGCGAGCGCACTCGCCTCCCCCTCATTGATACCCGCAAGCCGCGCCAGCGCCGCAAATTGCTGCACCGCCAAGGGCCGCTGGGTAAAGCGGCCTGGCGCCGTTTCGGCGACCAGCGCATTGAGGTTGAAACAATTGGTCGCGTCCGTCAGCCGCCCCGTCGCGCGACCGCCGGGCAGCGGCAAGGGATAGTCGCGCGCCAGCCAAGCATCGTCGCGACTTTGCGCAATGTCGCCCGCACGGCGCAGCACCAGCGCCTCGCCCGCCGCGCCAAAGGCACGCGCCTGATCAATCGAAGCCGCCGCACCCGCAAGACGCGTCGCCAGCATCAGCCGATCGAGCGCCGTCGCCGCAATCACCGCCATCACCGCGACGAGCAACAACACGCTGAGCAGCGCTGCACCACGTTCCGAGGCCGTTCTCATGGCTGCGCCGCCGGGACCGGGGGCAGCAGCACTGGCCCTGTCTGAAAGCGCAGCAGCAGTGGCGCCCGGCTACCACGCGTCAACGCCACCTCGACCGCCAGAGGCAAGCGCTGTTGCTCATCGGAATTCCAGTTCTGCTGCCATTCGCCGCGCACATCACGATAACGGACCGTTACCGTGCTTACCTCGCGCGCCAGCGCATCACCTTCGCCGAGCGCGATACCATCGGTGCGCAGCGCGGTCGCCCGCCGCCATTCGCTACGCGCCAGCCGATACTCGACGCGCTGCACGGCCGGCACGCCATCGGCATCGAGCGCGGCGCGCCCGCGATGGACAAAAGCAAAGCCCTGCCCATCGCCGCGAAAGGCGGGGAGCATAGTGCCATCGGGTCCGCGCGCCGGGCGCAGCGCGGCTTGCGCGAGATCGTTGGCCATAATCGACCGCAAACGGTTGACCGCGCCCATCGCCCCCAGCCGGTCCTGTACCGACCCTTGCGTGTTGACCGACGCGCGCAGCAGGCCCACCCCGATGCTGGCAATGACCGCAAAAATGCTGAGCGCTACCAGCATTTCGACCAGCGTAAAGCCGCGCTCCTTTGGGTGGGCAGACATCATCGCGCTGGCCGGATGAAGGTGAGCGCCGCCTGCCCAGGCCCCGGTTCGGCGCGGACAATCAGATCGATGCGCAGCAAATTGGCATCGGCAGTGCGCGCGACACGGCGCTCGATACGGAAGCGCTGGCCGGCATTGTCGGCCGCGCTGACGCTCGTACCAATCGTCGGTGGCGCCGGATCGGTCGACAGCAGCACCGCTTCGTTCTGGGCCACCACCTGCGCCAGCGTGCGCGCGTCGAGGTCAGCTGCGCTGCGCACCGCAAAGGCATCGAGCCGCACTAGCGTCAGCGCCGCCACACTCATCACCGCCAGCGCGACCAGCATTTCGAGCAGGGTAAAGCCGCGTTCATTCACCGCGCACCACCTCGCCGGTGGTGCTGACGCGTAGCTGCGCGGCAGTGGTGCCATCACCAATTGTCAGCGACGTGCTCGCGCTGATGGTGCCGATGTTGTCGAAGGTGACGCGTAGCGGTGCGCCGTCCGCGGGTTGGGTCAGGCGGATCCCGGTCGGCCAGTCGCGGCGGGCATAGGCGCGCCCGGGCAGGGCGCTCCACCCGTCGGCCCCGTGCCGTTCGAAGGCATAGCCCGAAGGTGACACCACCACCGCCATCGGGCGTCCTTCGACGATGGCAAGGTCGCGCAGGCTGGCGATCCGCACGGCCAACCGGTCGGCCTCATTGCTCACGCGCGCGTTGCTGCTCGGGATAGTTAGCACCACCACGGTCGCCGCGAGCGCCAGCACCGCCAGCACCACCATGAGTTCGACCAGGGTGAAACCCCTTTGGCGCGGTTCAGGGGGCAGAGCTGCGGATGTCCGCATTGTCCTCGGTCCCGCCGGGGGCACCATCGGCACCGAATGACCAGACATCGAACGGCGCGCCACCGGGTGCCGGGGCTTGATATTGATAGGGACGGCCCCAGGGGTCCTCGGGCAAGCGTTTGACATAGCCGCCACGGCGATAGCGCGCCGGATCAGCCAAGGTCGCCGGCGGACTGACCAATGCGTTCAACCCTTCGCTGGTCGCGGGATAGGCCAGATTGTCGAGCCGATATTGTTCCAGCGCGGTTTCCAGCGTGGCAATATCGGCCTCGGCCTTGGTCACCATCGCGCGGTCCTGGCTGGGCAATACGTTGATGAGCACGACCGTGGCGAGCAGGCCGATGATGAAGATGACGACCATCAGCTCGGTCAGCGTGAAACCCCTTTCGCCGGATTTGCGGCGGGGCAGCTGCGGGCGCGTCATGTCGGTCATCAGGCGGAGCATAAGGCGGAATAAAGTCATCGGAAAGCTATAACCCCGTCAGCGATTGTAGTTGAAGAATTGGCAGCAAGATCGCGAGAATGATAAGCGCGACCAACGTCCCCATTATGACAATTATGACAGGCTCGAGTAACGCCATGGATGCAGCCGTGAATCGATCGAATTCGCGTTCCAGATAGTCAGCGGCGCGCTCCAGCATCACCTCCAGCCGTCCCGCGCTTTCACCGCTCGCGGTCATATAAACGAGCAGCGGCGGAAACACCCCGGCATCGCGCAGTCCCGCCGACAGGCTGCCGCCCGCGCGCACCTGTTCGACCAGCGTTGCGGTCGCCCCCGCCAGCGCCTGATTGCGCACCGTCGGCACGGTCAGCCGCAGTCCTTCGACCAGCGGCAGGCGGCTGCCCACCATCGTCGCCAGGGTGCGGGCAAAGCGCGCGGCGTTAAGGTCGCGCAGCAAGCGCCCCAACAGCGGCAGCCGCAGCAGGCGCGCATCAAAGCGGCGGCGAATGTCAGGGTTGCGCAATAACTGCGTCACCAGCGCCGCCAGCGCCGCGATCAGCAGCAGCAGCGCCCACCACCAGCCCGCCAGAAATTCCGACAGGCCAATGACCGCGCGGGTCAGAAAGGGCAGCTGCGCGCCGGTATCGGAAAATTGTTCGACCACGCGCGGCACCACAAAAATCATCAGCGCTGCGACCACGCCGATTGCCACCAACGCCAGCACCAGCGGATAGGCGAGCGCGGCGATCAGCTTACCGCGCACCTCGGCCTGCCGTTCGAGCAACTGCGCTAGTCGCGCCAATATCGGCGCCAGCGCGCCGGTTTGCTCGCCTGCGGCGACCATCGCGCGGTATAGCGGTGGAAAGCTTTTGGCCTCGCGCGCCATGGCTTCGGCCAGCGGGCGGCCTTCGACCAGCCCGCTATGCACCGCGCCAATGATGCGGCGCGCATTTTCGCCCTCCGATTGCCGACCCAACGTGCGCAGGCTTTCCTCCAGCGGCGCAACCTCGCTCAAGGTCGCCAGCTGGCGCGTGAACAGGGCGAGCTCCTTGGCCGACAGCGCCTTGCCACGCCGCCATGCCGCAAGCAGACCCGGCGACGCCGCGTTTCCGGGCGTGAGCGCCAATATGTGCAGTTGGCGCGCCACCAGCGCCTGCCGTGCGGCCGCTTCGTCGGCGGCGGTCAACGCTCCCTTGGTCTCGCGGCCCTTGGCGTCGATGGCGCGCCAGGCAAAATCAGGCATCGATTTCCTCGCGCCGCGCAATGCGGATCGCTTCTTCGGGAGTCGTCAGTCCATCGCGCACCATCGCGCGCGCAGCGCCCGCCAGCGTCGGCGCGCGCAGAAAGGCATGGCGCGCAATCATCGCCTCGTCGCCGCCATCATAGATATAGCGGCGGATGGTGTCATCGATGCGCACCGCCTCGAACACCCCGACGCGGCCCTTGAAGCCGGTGTGCCCGCAACTGTCGCAGCCCGCCGCGCGCCACACCACCGACCCCGCGTCGATGCCCAGCAGCGCCGCGACCTTTTGGTCGGCCTGCACCGGCTCGCGGCAATCGGGGCACAGCCGCCGAACCAGCCGCTGCGCCACCACAGCGCGCAGTGTCGACGCCAAAAGAAACGGCTCAACTTTCAGATCCTTGAGCCGGGTAATGGCGCCCACCGCATCATTGGTGTGCACCGTCGATAGCACCAGATGGCCGGTCAGCGAGGCTTGCACCGCAATGTCCGCCGTCTCGCGGTCGCGAATTTCGCCGACCATCACGACATCGGGATCCTGCCGCAGGATAGCGCGCAGGCCATTGGCGAAGGTCAGCCCGACCTTGGCGTTGACTTGTGTCTGGCCGATGCCCTCGACGGCGAACTCGACCGGGTCTTCGACCGTCAAAATATTGCGTTTGCCATCGTTAAGTTGCTTCAGGCAGCCATAGAGCGTCGTCGTTTTGCCTGACCCCGTCGGCCCGGTAACCAGGATAATCCCATTGGGCTCGGCCAGCGCATCCTGCATCACCTCGGCTGCGCTACCGGTCAGCCCCAGCACCTCCAGATCAATTCCCGCGGCATCCTTGTCCAAGATGCGCATCACCACGCGTTCGCCGGCGCGGCTGGGTAGCGTGGACACACGCACATCGATGGCCTTGCCCCCCAGCGTCAGCCCGATGCGCCCGTCCTGCGGAACGCGCCGTTCAGCAATGTCGAGCCGCGCCATCACCTTGATGCGGCTGACCACGACCGGGGCGACGTGGGGCGGCATGCGCAAATGTTCGCGCAGGACGCCATCGACGCGCATCCGCACCACCAAACCGGTTTCATAGGGTTCGATATGGATGTCGCTGACGCCCTGCCGCACCGCCTCGGCGATCACCGCGTTGATCAGGCGGATCGCGGGCGCATCGTCGCTGCTATCCAGCAAATCCTCCGCCGTTGGCAGGCCGCCGCCCAGCAGATCGCCGGTATCCACCGACCCCGCCATCGCCGCCGCGTCGGCGTCGAGCGCATAATGGTCTGACAGCAGCCGGTCGAATTCCGCTACCGTTGCCGACTCCACCGCAATCGGCCGCGCCAGATAGCGCTTCACTTCCACCAGCGCCGCCGGATCTCCCCCTTCGCGGAAAGTGACCGTCCAGCGCTCGTCACTGTCACCAGTCACCACCACGCCGTGCCGGCGGGCAAAGGCATAGGGAATATCGAGCGCGTTGCTGGTCATGGCCGAGGCTCCGGATTTGACGGGGGCACGTCGGTCGGCGTCACCACGCCGCCTTCGGGCCGCAGCGCAGGCATATTGACCGGACCCACGGTGACATCGCCGGGCTGCGGCGGCAGGGGGGCTGGCGGCACTGTGCCCAGATAGTCGCGCACCAGCGCGTCAATCGCGGGTTCGCTATCGGGGTTACGGCGCAATTGTTCGTTGCGGACGATGGCATAGCGCTGCGCCGTCATGGCCGCATTGTCAGCACGGCTGCGCAAGATGCGTGGGCGGATGAACACCATCAAATTGGTCTTGGTGCGGCTGCGGCTGCGCGATTTGAACAGTTCGCCGATCAGCGGAATATCGCTCAGCAGCGGAATGCGCTCAATCGTGCGCCGCTCATCGTCATTAAGCAGCCCTCCGATGGCGAGAATATCGCCGTCGTCGACCGTCAGCACGGTTTCAAAAGTGCGCTTGTTGAGGATGAGGTCGCTGGAGCGTGATGACACCGGCCCTGCGACGCTCGACACTTCCTGCTTCAGGAACATCTTGATCTCGCCCGCGGCATTGACCTGCGGCGTGACCTCCAGCTTGATGCCGACTTCCTGTCGCTGCACGGTGCGGAAGGCATTGTCGAAATTTTCCGACAATTGCTCGCCGGTCGATACGGGCACTTCCTGTCCCACCAGAAACTTCGCCTGCTGGTTGTCCAGCGTGACGATGTGCGGCGTCGCCAGCAGGTTCGATTCGGTGTCGCTGCGCACCGCGTTGATCACCGTTGCAAAAATGCCGTCGCCACCCAGCGAGGTGATGATGCCGCCGATGCCGCCAGTCGCCGCACTGATCGAATCGACGGCAGCCTGCTGCAATGCATCTTGCAGGCCGCTGTTGGTCGTCGTGCGCGTGGTGGTCCGCGTGCCGTCAGGGGCCACGACCACCGTCTCGGTGGTACCCAGTTCATTGGCCGCGACCGCGCCCGCCAACGTCAATATGCTGGGCTGCGCGTTCGAATAATTGGTCGCACCAAAGCCGACGTTGGTGTCGCCAAACAGGAATTGCACGCCAAGCTGCTTGGCGGCAGCATCACCGACTTCGACAATGATCGCCTCGACAAGCACCTGTTCGCGCCGCGTATCGAGCTGGCGGATGAGTTCGCCCAGCATGCGCTGCACCTCGGGACTGGCCGCCACGATGATGGCATTGGCCCCTTCATAACGGGTGACGGTCACCGGCCCGCGCGCGCCGATGCCGGTCGTGCCATTGGCCCCGGGAACCGAAACCGTCGTCGGGGCGGTTGGGGCGGAAGAGCCATTGCCGCTATTGCCGCCTTCGTTGTCACCGCTGCGCGCCGGTCCGCTTGCCGGCGTAGGCGTCGCCCCGGCGTTGCCGCCGCCGACCAACGACTGCAACGTCGGCAGCAAAGTCTCGGCATTGGCATGTTCCAGCCAATAAACCCGCAGCTCGGTTCCCGCCGCCGCGCGCTGGTCGAGTTCGCCCGCCATCTGGACAAAGCGCGCGACCTGCGTCGCATCACCGCGCAGCGCAATGGCGTTGCTCGAATCAATTGCGACAATTGTGACCGGCGGGCCGACACCCTCGGCCCCGGTGCCGGCCAGCGCCTGCAGCGCGGTGGCAATCTCGCGCGCACCGGCGTTGCGCAGCGTCACAATCTGGCTGCGGCTGTTGTCCTTGTCGATCTGCGCCACCAGCGTGCGGATGCGGCGGATATTGTCGGCGAAATCGGCCACGACCAGGCTGTTGGCGTTGCGGTTGGCCGTGAGCGAACCCTGCGCACTGACCAGCGGGCGCAGCGTTTCGATCGCTGCCGCCGCATCGATGTGGCGCAGGCGAATGATCTCGGTAACAAATTGGTTCTGGCCCGACTGTGCGCTGCCAATCCGGCCTGGCTGCGTCGCCGCGCCGTCCAGCGGCTGGATGCGATAGGCCCCGCCGCGCACCGGCACCGCGACAAGCCCGTTGGCGCGCAATGTCGAGAGGAAAATTTCGAAATATTCGGACCGGCTCAAAGGTCGGTCGGTCACCACCGACACTTTGCCCTGCACGCGGCTGTCGATGATGAAGGTGCGGTCCATCACCCGCGCCGCGTCCTGAATGAAAGCGCGCACATCGGCATCGCGCACGTTCAGCGTGTATTGGCCCAGCACCGGGGTCGCGGCGAACAGGGTGGCGGTAACGAGCAGGGCGGTTGAACGCATGCGCATGATAGAGATTACTGCTTTCCAATAAACAGGGGGACGGGGACGACCGCGCTGCCGCGCTCGACCTCGAGGCTCAGCCGCGCACCCGGGGTGATTTGCGCGGCAATGTCGGCGGGGGCCGCGATAGGGCGGCCGTTTACCGTGCGGACAACATCGCCCGGCCGCAGACCGGCGGCACGAAAGGCCGCCCCGTCGCCGCGCGGCTGGACGGTCAACCCGGTGACGCGGCCATCTTCGCTGCGCGGCGCAAACTCGACGCCGTTTTGCAGGGCTTGTGGCGACAATTCACCGCCGCCGCTGTCAGTGGCAGGTACGGAAGTGGCAGGGGCCGCTGGCGTTGCTGGTGCGGTGGGCGCCGCAGGCACGCTTTGGTCGAGGAACAGCGTCTCGCGCGACCCGCCGCGATCGAGCGTCACATGATCAAAGGCTACCGCGGCCAGTTTGACGCCCGGCTGCACTTCATCACCAATGGCAAAGCTCGATTGCACGCCGTCGGGCCCGGCAATGATCGCCGAACCGGACCCCGCCGCTTCGTTCACATTGACGCCAAACAGCGTCAGGTCGAGCGCGGTGACCGCAACGCTGCCCGCCGTTACCGGCCCGCTGCGGAAAAAGGGATCGAAGGAAGCAAACAGCGTGCGCCCCTCGGCTGGTGTCAACAGCCGCGCGCCGCCATGCCGCCAGTCGCCGAGCGGACCAGTCGGCACCGCGACCGCCCACAGCAGCCGCACCGCCTGCACCAGTACCAGCGCCGCGAGCAGCGCGACCAGCACATGCGGCCAGCGCAAGTCGATCCCGCGTAACTTCAGCCTGTCTGCGAAACCCGGCACCCGCTGTATTCCCCCGCTCCGTCCACCGATTGGCGCGACTCGCGTAAGCGGCGGTCGTGACAATCGGCAGACGGTCAGGTTACATTTTTATTTCATTGTCACCAATGGGCGCGCGGAGCCTCAGAATTTGATCGAACCACCAAGCGAGAAGGTCGTGCCCTGATCATAACGGTTCAGGAACACGCGCTGGTCACCCGAACGCTGGACTTCCTGATATTTGGTGCCGGTGATGTTGCGGACTTCGAACTTCAGCTCAAATTCTTTGCCGAACACCGGGAAACCCTGGCGCGCGACAAAGTCGAGGCGGAAGCCCGGGCGCTCCTGAATGTCGGGCTGGCCCGACGGACCGCGGCTGGTGACGCGCGGGCTGGCATAGCTCAGCAGCAAGGTCTGCTGTGACAGCGCATCCTGATCTTCCAGGCCCAGTTGCAGGTTCACCAGATGATCCGACTGGCCAGTCAGCGGCGAGCCATCGAAGAAAAAGTCCGAAGCCGCCAGCGTCTGCCCGTTCACGACCGTGGTATCACCCGCACCAACCGAAATATCGGACTTGGTATAGGTATAGTTGGCAATCACGACCGCGCGGCGGCTGGCGAAAAAGGCCTCATCCGACAGCGTGTCGAGCGGGAAATATTTCTGCAGCTCGAGCTCGATGCCGTAAAGCGTCGCCTTGGGTGCGTTGGCAAAGCTGCTGTTGGCGACCGAGTCGGTTGAAATGCTGGTAAAAGTTTCGATGGGGTTGTCGATCGACTTGTAGAAACCCGCTGCGGTGAAACGTTGGCCGCGGTCGAAATACCATTCGTACCGCACTTCGGCGTTCCACAGCTTGCTGTCCTGCAGCGACGGGTTGCCGCGGAACTGGCGGTTCGAATCGGGGTCGAAATAAACCTGCGCGATCAGCTCGCGGAACTGCGGACGCGCGATGGTGCGCGACCCGTTGACGCGCAGCTGCATGTCGGGCGCGACTTCCCACGTTAGCGTGATGGCCGGCAACCAATAGCTGTTGTTGATGTTGGTCTGAGCAATCGCGCTGCTGCCAGTGTTGAAGATATCGACCGGCACCACCGTCTGGCTGCCGTCTTCATAGCGCACACCGGCGTTCACATTGACGCCCGACACAATCTCGGCCTGCACCTGGGCATAAGCGGCATGTGTGGTCAGCGCCGCTTCAAATGCCGCAGTGCCGTCCTGCGCCGATGCTTCGAGCAGCGCGACATCGAACAGCTGGATTGTCGTGTCCGATAACAGGAAATCGGGCCGCTGCTGCTGCACAGCAACGGGCAAATTCTGCGCACGGTAAAAGAAGGCGCGCCGCACGGCCGTCCGTTCGGTATCGGTGAAGGCATATCCCACCGTCGCGGTGATCGACGGCGCCAGTTCATAGCTGAAGTCACCGCCGGCCGAGACCAGATCTTCGTTCAGATCCGAAAAGGCAATGCTGGCCTCACCCAAATTGCCGCCCAAATCGTTGACGAATTTGTCGCCGACCGGGTCCTGCGTCAGCGGCAGGTTGGTGCGGATATAGGTAAAGCTGCGCTCATAGGGCGCTTCGCGCTGCGAATTGGCATAGGAAGCGCGGAAATCAATCTGCACCTCGTCATAATCAAATTCGGCCACCACCTGCGTGTTGATCAGCTGGCGTTCGAACCATGCCGTATCCTGCTGCATGATGTCGCGCGATGCGTTGTTCTGATCGACGCCGAGGCCAAGCCGTGCCTGCTTCAACGTGTCGCGGATATAGAGGTTGGTCCAGCGGAACTGGTGATCGCCTAGCTCGAGGCCGACGCCAAGCAGACCGTTCACGACCACCCGGTTATCCGTAATCACCCGCTGGAAGCTGGTCTGCGGCGGCCCTGCCAGATCGGGGTCGAGCGAGGTTTGCTGCAGCGTGTCGCGCGTGCGCCATTTGTTGTCGATGCTCGCCGTCGCAATGATGCCCAGCTCGCCATCGGCAAGGGGCCAGCTCTTGCCGCCCGACAGGCCGAACGACCAGTTGACGGGAATATTGTTGTTTTGCTGCAGCAGCGTCGTTTCGGCGTTGACCAGTTCGATGGCAATTTGCTCGATCTGGTCCTGCGTGAAATCGGCGCCCACCAGCACCGGCCGCCCGCTGTTGAGCGCGGCCTGTAGCCCGGCGGGAATGTCGCGCGTGCCGTCATCGAAACCGGTCCAGTCGGTGTCGCTGCCATAATAGGTATAGCCCAGCTGGTTGGTCGTTTCGCTGTCCCAGCCGATGCTGCTGCTAACTTCGAAAAAGCCTTCGCGCGGGGTCGATTTGGTGGTGAGGTTGATCACGCCGCCACCGAATTCGCCCGGGAAGTTCACCGAGAAGCTCTTTTGCACCAGCGTCGAATCGATGATGCTGGTCGGGAACAGGTCAAGCGGCACAACGCGCTTCAGCGGCTCGGGGCTGGGCAGCGGCGAACCGTTGAGCAGCGCGAGCGAATAGCGATCGCCGAGGCCGCGAACGTAAACGAAGCCGCTGCCGACCACCGACAAGCCGGTCACGCGCTGCAGCGACCCCGCGATGTCGCCTTCGCCGGTGCGCGCAATGTCGGCCGACGACAGCACCGACACAACCTCGGGGGTGGCGCGGACGACGTTGGGGGTATTGCGCCCGGTCACGACGATTTCGGCATCACCGCCGCCTGGGATCGAAACGTCCGCCTCTTCTTCCTCGGGCACGGCCTCTTCGGCAGGGGCTTCTTCTGCCGGGGCCGCTTCTTCCACTGCGGGCTCAGGCTCGGCGGTCGATTGGGCGAAGGCCGACGGCGCAACCAGCGCTGTCGTGAGGAGCAGCATGCTGGCGAAAAGCGGCCGCTTGGTCATGATCGAAACCCCTGTCTTGACTTATGGTAAGCGGGGCGGAGCGCGCCGTGCTGGTGCGCTCCGCCCCGGTTCAACTGGTGCGAGCGCCTCAGGTCGTCGGGATGTCGGTGCAGTTGCGCGTCGTACCCGTGAAGGTCGCTGTCGAGCTGTTGCACGTCCAACCCGAGAAACGCGTGTCACTCGCGCCGCTAACCGCACCGATATAGGCGGTGTTGGTGAAGAAGGCATTCACCGTGCTCGCGTTGAACGGCGTGCGCGCCGTCTCGTTCGCACCGTTAATGAACCCGCCCGTCAACGTCGGCGTGAAGGTCGACGTATTGTTCGTGCCCGCCTCGAAGATGGTTTGCACTTCGGCATTGGTCACACCGCTCGTGCCGGAGAACGGCGTCGCCGAACACTGCATCGCTACCGAGTCAAAGCGCGGCGGCCCAAGCTCGTCCAGCGCGGCGTTGGCGGCCTGAACCGTCGTGGCCGAGTTGAAGCGCAGGCAGGAGAGGCCCGGGCTGGCGACCACACCGTTCATCATGCGATAGTCGGCGCCACCGCGGATGAACATCAGTGCTGCGTTCGGTGCAGCATTGTTGCGCTGAACAAAGGTGAAGTTCGACAGGTTCACGGCCTGACGCGGAATGGCGTTCTCGTTGCCGTTCGAGTCAACTTCGAGCATCGAGTCACCCACCGAGCCGCCAGCACGGTGGACGCCGAGCATGAACTGCACATTGCCCTTGTAGCCGACGTCGGTGTCGAGCCCGTCGTCTTCAAAGCCAGTAATGGCCAGGTTGCGCATATTCACGCGGCCGCCGAACACTTCGATGCCGTCGTCCGAGCTGTTGTGGACCTGAATATTTTCGATGGTGGTACCATTGCCCGCACCCGACGGGGTCAGGCCCTGCAGCTCGCTGTTCGCCGACAGGACGAAGCCCGAATAGCGGATCTGGACAAACTGCATGCGGCCCGAGTTATCGGCCACCTGCGCGCCGCCATATAGCGCGTTCGACGTGCCTTCGGTGTCGCGCTCGCACGCCACGGTGCCTTCGGCTGCGCCCGGTGCAAGGCAATCGGTGACCGGCGCGCGGCCAGCGAGCACGATGCCGCCCCACAGCTGCGAGGTCTGGTCGGTTGCCGTGCCAACCACGTTGCCGCGGCCGGTAAAGACGATCGGCTGCGAGGCCGAACCCACCGCGTCGATGCGGTTGCCGCGGTTGACGACCAAGAAGGACACACCGGTCGCACCAAACACGGTCACGCCGGGGTCGATCGTCAGCGTGACGACATTGTTGGTGCTCGCTGCGCCCTGGTCGGTGCCGACGTCAACGCGGCCGGGCAGCGAGTAAAGCACCCCGGCAACGCGCGGAATCGCGGTCGTCGCGGTAAAGCGTGCAGGGAAGCCGCAGTTGCGCCATTCACCCTGCGGGCCCGAAATGGTGCCAAGGTTGGTCAACTGGTCGGGTCCAGCGATGGTCGGGCAGTTGGCGGCCGGCGTCACGGCGGTCGGCGTCGGAGTCGGCGTGGGGGTCGGGGTCGGCGTGGGGGTCGGGGTCGGCGCGGGCAGGACGATCACGCCTTCACCCGGCGAAGCAACGCCATCGGCACCACAGGCCGAAAGGATGGAACAGGCCACGCCCGCAAGCATGACCGAACGAACGCGTGAAAAAGCCGCCATTATGATCTCCGTCCCCGCTGCAAAAGGCAGGCGTGCTGAAATGATTAACCGTGTCGGGCGCGCAGTCTTGCGGCGATTCGCACCGCATCTGCCCCCCGAACGAGGGGGCAAATAGGGGGAGTAGATGACGCCCCGACGCAGCTTCGATGACACAGTGGTGACGAGTAAAAGTAACTTTGGCGACACTGTCCCAAGGCGGCGCACTGCACCGCTTGCATCGCCGCAGACGCTTTGCTAAGCGCCCGCTCCTGCCAGGCGCCGGTCCCGACCGGCCCTCTTCATGATGTGCGGTCGTGGCGGAACTGGTAGACGCGCAACGTTGAGGTCGTTGTGGCCGAAAGGCCGTGGAAGTTCGAGTCTTCTCGACCGCACCATACAGTCCGCATGGACTCCAAAATTCAACCCGACAGAGTGGCCGCCCCGCAAGGGCGCGCCTTTCTGCGCGCTTGCGACGACCGCAAGTTCCGGCCGCAGTCAGAGACATCAAAATCTTCCAGTCAGAACGCCAAAAATCAGGCCCGGTCTCAGCCGGGCCTTTTGGTAACTGCAGTGGATATCGCGGCTCAAAACCCAAGCGCCACACGCTGCTCGCGCCAGCACAGCGGCAGGTCGATTGAGGACAGCAGCTTGGCGTTCAGCGTCGCTGGCTGACGACCTTCGACGATAGCTGTCACAATGTCGGGGGCGAGGCAGGACAACCCGACCAGCTTGGTGAGCCGCGTCCGGCAGCGACCACGCTCGGCAGCGATGGTCGCGATGGCCTTCGTGGGATGCTCCATGACCAGCGTGCGAGCGGCATGGGCCTCGGAAACCAATTGCACCAACTTGTCGTCGCGCTGTTGCGGCAGGGCTGTTGGTGCTGAGGGCGGCAAAATGAGCCGCAGCGCATGGCCGCGCCTAACCTTCATGACCGGGTTATGTAAGACGATGTCTTTGTTATCTTCCTCTTGGTTCGCCGGTTCAGCAAGCCCGAGCTGGGACCTCAGTCCTTTGGGGTTGATGCGGACGGCGATGTCATCCTGCGCAAGGTCGATGCGCTGCACGATGGCTTTTAGGATAGTCTGACAGTCGCTGACAGCATTCGACCGTAGCGCCGTCGCCATGGCAGCCGCCGAACCCAATGCGGCTTGGACGGTGCTAGCATCCCGGTCTTCGACAATCGCGATGATGGCTTGCTGGTCTTCAAGGAAAGTGGCGAGCCGACCAAGCACCAGCGGCTCAATGTCCGACGAGGTCACGCGCCACGCTATCCCGCCCTCGGCATCGGGCCGGGTCTGATAGTAGCGATACCGCAAGCGCTGTGCGGGCCCAGCTTTGCTGGCCGACATTCTTGTCGAGTGGCTGGGCGTCATCAGACGGCCCTCGCCATCGTAGAGGATACCAATCAGCAAGCTCGGACTTGGGACGCGTTGGCTTGTCGACCCGCCATGCGACCGGTCGGCGAGCGCGCGTTGGACCTGGTCCCACAGTTCCTGCGATACTAACGGTTCATGCTCGCCGCGAAAGGCTTCACCCTTATGAACAATATCGCCGCGATAGATGCGGTTCGATAGCAGATGGTAAAGCGTGCCGCGCCGATAGAGGCCCCCACCCTTGTGCGGTCCGCTGGTCCGGTTCTGCACCTTGGTGCGATAGCCATCTGCATTGAGCTCCGCCGCCAGCGCCTTGACCGAGCCGAGAACCAGATAGCGCTGCATGATATGCCGGACCTGCCCGGCTTCCTTGGGCTCGATGATGAGCTTGCGGTCGCGCACCACATAGCCCAGCGGCACCGGTCCCCCCATCCAGATACCCTTGCGCTTTGATGCTGCAATCTTGTCGCGGATGCGTTCGCCGGTCACCTCGCGCTCGAACTGCGCGAACGACAAGAGCATGTTCAGGGTCAGCCGCCCCATGCTGGTGGTGGTGTTGAACGACTGGGTAATCGACACAAAGCTCGCCTCTGCCTTGTCGAGCACATCGACGATGCGGGCAAAATCCGACAGGCTGCGGGTGAGACGATCGATTTTGTAGAGCAGGATGACATCGACCTTCCCTGCCGCCACATCGGCGAGCAAACGCTTGAGCCCTGGTCGCTCCAAGTTACCTCCCGAGTAGCCACCATCATCATAGCGTTCGGTAAGCAGCTTCCAGCCTTCGTGGCGCTGGCTCACCGCATAGGCCGCGCAGGCCTCATATTGGGCATCGAGGCTGTTGAACTCTTGCTCGAGTCCATCCTCGGTCGATTTGCGCGTATAGATGGCGCAGCGGACAAGGCGGTCAGCCACGGCGCGAGCGCATCGCGAAGAAGCGTGGTCCTGACCAATGCGCGCCGGTCACCTCGCGCGCTATCTGGCTCAGGGACCGATAGGTGCGCCCTTCCCACTCAAAGCCACTGTCGCGGACCATGACCTCGATGGTGCGGCCGTTCCACTCGCGGATGAGACGCGTGCCTTCGGACAGGCGGATGGGCAGCATCGGTGGTCGGCTGGAGCTTTCCGCCGATGCCGCTGGTTCCTCGCTGACCCGGACAAGCTCGCGGCGAATGATGGCGGGCAGCGCGCCATAGTGGCGCTCCTGCACTAGCTGGGCGGTCAGGCGGCGGAGCAGCGGGTCGGGGAGCCGCGGCAGCGCCCCTGCCCCGAGCTTGGCCCACTGTACCTCGACATCCGCACGCGGCAGGCTGGTCAAGGCCGCGATGATGGTGTCGACCTTGGCCATTAGCTTTGCGCCGGTTTAGCAACAGTCGGCGCGCGTCCGGTCCAGACGGTCGTGCCGTCCGCGCGACGGCTGCGTTCAATGGTCCAGCCTTTCTTGCGCAAGCCGGTAAGGAACGCGCGGCAGCTGTGCGGCTGCCAGCCGGTCGCGGCGGTGAGCTCATCGAGCGAGGCACCGCCTTCGCCAGTGAGAAGCTGTTCGAAGGCTGCGGACTTTTTGACGTCGGTGGACGGCTTGGCGGCCGCTTTGGTCGGTGCGGTGGTTTTGCGCATGTCGGATCTCCTATGTGGGTCCAGTCCATCCGGTCCCACCGATCCGAGGCCAACTGCGCGCCCGCGCATTGGCCTGGCCCGCGCTTCGCTGGCACCAACAGCAATGCTTGGCGTCGCTACCAAGTCCAGTCGAATATCGCTCAATTACAGAAAGATGCTTATCGACTTGGGCGGCGTGTCGAGCATGGTCGGCGTATGGCGGAGAATGGCAATATTGACGAGCGGCGCGACCTACCGGGGCTGTTTGCTGAGATCACCGCGCTGCTTGAGGATGGGCATGAGATTGCGGTGCGGGGGCAGAATGCGAAGCTGGGGCTGGCGGCACCCATCGAAGCGGTTGAACGGCTGGAGCTCATGCTGGGGGAAATTCAGTTGCACATGAGCGCGATCCGGCGCGTCATTCGATAATGTCAGCTTTGCGCCCCAATCTACGTCATAGGCGAGAGCAATATAGCCTCCTCAAACCCGCCGTTCGCATTTGTCGAAAATGGACGTGGATTGGGTCGTGGAGGATAAGTTGCTCGCCTCCAGAACGTGTCGATTTCCTGGAGGCGCTGCGTCGGGACATGCACAATCTCTCCAAAAGAGCGCGCCAAACCTCTAAGGCAATGTTGCCACGGTCCCGCGTCGGCGCGATCGAGAGCAATCTCTCATTGGTTGAATCGTTGCGGATCCGATATTGCGTGGCTAGTTAACAACAATGAATGATCAAGAAATGATGTTGAGTGACTGATCAGCGCGGCGAACTACGCGTCGGAGCGCATGTTCTTGTCCAGCTTGGCAGCGAACTCGTGACAGACGTCGAGCAGGCGCTGCTGGAATGCGTGAAGAACGCCTATGATGCCGACTCACATGGTTGCCGAATCGTCATCGACACCGAAGCGACGGGAGCATTGGACGAGACAGCACCAGCAGGTGAGTTATTGAAATTCAATGTGCCGGCCGAAAATGTCGCTGTCCGCTTCGAGACGGAAGAAGGGCGCCAGCTTCGGAAAGACCACGCCGACGATGAACTTGTGCGCCGGACCTTGGAATATCGGGGTCGAATTTCCATCGAAGACACGGGCGTAGGAATTCCTTTCGAAAACTTGAGCAAATCTTGGTTGGTAATAAGTGCGTCGTTGAAGCGTGGCGATGAAGACGGACCTAAGAAGAAGACCTTGTTGGGACGGACCCCTCTTGGCGATAAGGGACTGGGCCGCCTGGGAACGATGAAGCTGGGCGATATTTTGCTCGTGGAATCGGCCACCGCGGCGACAGCGGAAATATCTTCGGCCTGGTTTCGATGGGCGGATTGCGAAAAAGCAAGGACCGTCGACGAAATTCCGGTGAAGCTCTCGCGCAACCCAAATAGCCAAGGATTCAAAGGCACCCGCGTATCTGTTTTGGGCATCCGCGATCTGCAAGAATGGAAGCGAAAGGACCGGCTCAGCGAAATCACCCGCAGCATGGCTCGACTCATCTCACCGTTCGAGGCCGCTACGACGTTTCCGGTTACCGTCCAGCTCGATGTTGGTGAGCAATCGCTTGCTCTCGTGACTGACGAGCTTCTGTCACGTGCGATGGCCGATTTTTCTTTCAAATGGCAGACCGTCGAGGGCAAACCTGGCCTGACGGTTCGGGCGCGATTGCGTCGTCGTCTTCTTACGTCGCAGCGAACGCGGGCTTTGCGCGATCGTACCACGCGCGTCTTCGGCCAAGATGGCGGAAAAGCGTTTGCAGAGTATTTGAAGAACAGTCCGCGGTTGAAGGGGTACGATGAGACGCGCATCGACGCTGAAGGGGCTTGGTTCGCGGAAGTTGAGCATCACTTTGATGGAACTCAGCTCATGGCCAAGCAAGAGCAGACATTTGAAAATCCCGGTCCCTTTTCCGGAGCGTTTTATTTTTTCCATTTCGTTGGAGACGAAGAAGAAGAATCGAGCGCGGCAACCGGGACCGGCGCAAGTCTTCAAGCGGTCCGAGACTTAGCAGGAATATCCATTCTCCGAGACGGTTTCCAAGTTCGGAACCGTGGAGATTGGCTCGGCCTCTCCGTAGGGATGACGTCAGGAAGTACGTATAACCTGCGTCCTGAGAATACGCTCGGCTATTTCGCGCTATCTGGTGAACGCAATTATAAGCTCGTTGAAAAGTCCGATCGGGAGGGATTCGTTGACAACGCGGCTTATCGCGGGTTTTTAAATCTTGCGCGCACCTGCCGAGATTTCGCAAATGGTGCGATCGTGGCTGTGCGTCGATCTTTAGACGAGTACGATAAAAAGTCGCACCCGAAGGATGAGGCAAAAGGTAAAACACTAAGTGGAGATCTCGAGCGCGTGGGCTCCATGGCGGCCGCTACTTTGGAAGCTGGAAAACTTGCAGAAGCGCTCAGCGACGAGTTGAAGAATCTAGGTGATGCTGTCGACGCAGATCCGGAGCGCCGCGAACGTGTTGCGGCACTAACCGACCAGCTCGTCCAAGTCGCGAGCCAGAGCATTGACCTGGGCGACACACCCGCCGTTCTGGTCGATCGGATCGAGCGCGAGATAAATGATGGACGGGAACGATCCGCTGCATTGGTCGAGAGCGCCGCAATCGGGCTTGCGTCGCGCGGTCTCATGCATGAACTGCGCGCCCATCTTGCCGAGATTCGGCACAGGGTTACATCGTTGGAACGGAGCGGAGAGCTGGGACGCGATGCGGTTGTGCATCTCACCGCGATAAGGCGATCTTGCACAGCCATCGCCCAAGCTGCTGCGCAAGTCGATCCGATGATGCCGCGGTCGCGGGATCACAAAAGCAATTTCGATGTTCTTGAGATCGTGAGTTCTTACTTTGAGCAGCGTGCTGGTGTTTTCAGTTCTACGGACATTGATGTGGAGGTCGGCGGCCAGAGCCTGATGGTCCGTATGAACCCTGCACGACTTTTACAGACACTCGACAATCTTACGAGAAACAGTATTTTTTGGCTTGGTCGGCTCCCTAAAGGGAGGAAGAAAAAGATAGAGATTATAGTGTCGTCGTCTGGATTGATCTTCTCAGACACAGGACCTGGGGTTGACCCCATTGTCGAAGAAACGCTTTTTGACCTATTTGTAACCTCGCGCCATCATGAAGAGGGAGGGCAAGGTTTGGGGCTATTTATATCCAGCGAGCTTCTTGCTCTTGAGAGTGCGAGCATCGCGCTCTTGCCCGAGCGTAACAAGGGCGGCCGAAAATATCGGTTTGTGATCGATTTATCGGCTGTTCGTCAGGGGTAGGGACATGGCTCTGGCTGAGATAAAGCATGCTCTCGGCGTAGAGCGGGTGATCTGGATAGATGACGTATTCGGAGAGCCCGTCGTCGATCTCGCGATGCTTGCGCGTGAGCATCCCGAGATTCAGGAGACTTTCCCCGAATTGTCGCCTGCGTTCGCAAGCGAGGAGTTCGGCGACATCGATACCGAGCTTCAGCAGGTGGTGAGCGAAATGGAGGCGAAGCGCCGGGAAGAGCTCCAGCTAAGCTTGCTGCAAATTGACGCGGAAAAATCTCCCGCGGTTGAGCTCGAAAAGGCGATGATAGACGATATATGCGGACAACTGGGCGTATTGGACGATGACCGCTGGACATTCGAGAAAGCCGACGCGCAGCTGAAAAATGGCGACGGTCAGGACGCAAATACGGCCTATTTGATCGACTTGAAGGAGGGCAAAGTTTCTAGCCGGCGCGGACTCGATGTGTTGTCGCAGTTGAGAAAGAATAATTCAAACGGCGTCGCGTTCATCCTGACCCATGAGAGCACCGCGGCAAATGAGGCGGAACTCGAAAATGCGCTAGAGGGTGAGATCGAAGAGGCAGCGGATTTCTCACCGTGCATCACTGTGATCTCGAAGGAACGTCTTTCCGGGAATTCCGCAGATGTTGAGGCATCTCTATCCATTGCGCTAAAGCGCGCTGGTCTTCGAAAGGTCTTGTATAAGGTTCTCAGCACCGCATCGTCACGGGCGGCAAAAGCCTATGAAATTACGGCAACATCGCTCGCTAAAGTCGAACCCGAAAGACTGGAGCAGTATGTTTATGACCGAGGGCGGAGAGAAGGTGTTTCTGAACTGAGCGTTGTCGAGCGAGCTTTGACCGCTGGCGCATCGGCGGAGATGCGTAATTTTTTCGCAACGGATGCTGTAATCGACCAAGCGGTTAAGTCGCTTCGTGCTCTCCAAACTATCGCGCTGGACAATAAGCCGCTTGATGCGGGGCCCATTCTCACAGAATTGCACAATGCCGAGATTTGGGACGGCGCGAGCGTCATCAACACCGCACTGTCGCCCTTGGCGAACGGCGATGTGTTTTGCTTTGACGATACGGAACCGGCCGCACCGCCATCGTCGAAGCTGTTTGTGCTGCTTGGCCAGCCCTGCGACATCATGCTGCGCCCAAAGGGGGAGCGGCAATCCGATATGGGCATGTTGGTGCCGTTGCATGAATATACCGATAATGCTGTGCCGATGCCAGATCCCGATGGCATGGATGAGGACGAGTCAAAAAAGATGCCCGAGCTACCGTTTCGGTTGAACGGCAAGCGTTTCAGATTCAATCTCCGGGATCTGGCGTATGTCCGGCTGTCCATCCTGGATTTGGCCTGCTTCCGTTCCGATGGATGCATCAAAGTAGACGCTGGCCACGGCGCTCCGGTAGGAATGTTGGCGGGCAGCTCGCTGATTTACGCGGACCGCACCGCCGCAGCTGACGTTTCATTGCAAGCACCGGTACCCGCGCCGCCGCAGCAGGGAGCTCGCTTGCCGCTAGACGATCGCCTCCTTCTTACAATGAGCGAAACAAGGACGTGGAACTCTGTTCGCTTGGGCAAACGTTTGGCTCCGTTCAACCCCGGTCCAGGACACGCGCTCCAGCCGCTGCCTGATCGCGTCACATGGCATTTGCGAAGAGAGGGTCGTATCCGCGCGCCATATTCATCCTTTCTTCTCGAACGCGCACTCAAAATGCTTGGTAGGCAGGCCTTCGATCTCGATTTCACTAAGGACTAGCGAGTCAGCCTGTGGAGCAGCACAACTTCTCGCGCTCCTCCCGTCTTGCCTCGAGACGTCGCATGCCATTTGCGGTTTGGAACGGCCCGCCACAGCCGGCCGTCTTCTCGTTCTCCAAGCGCCGATAGCTTGACCTCTTCCCATCCCGCCTCAGCCGCGACCGAGAGATATCGCGCCAGCTGCCATTCGGGTTCAGCGAATGCCACAACTTGGACAAGTGTCGTTTGGTAGTCGGCGATATTTGCAAGAGAACGAAGGCCTGCATGGAGTTGCGAAAAATATGTGGGCAAGCCTGGCTTACTCCGCCCACCCATGGTGTAATAGGTCTCACCAGAGCCATCGAGCGCTTTCGCGATGAAAAAGGGTGCCGGCGACTCCTTCCGGCCGTCTACTTGCCAACGGTGGTAGAGGACATGAACGCCAGGGTAAGGCGGACTGGTCACGATGAGACGCGGGGCGCCTGCTTTGATGACAGCAGCATCCTCGTCGACGCCGATGATAGACCTGTTCAGCACTTGCGGCGGGAGTGCGCGATGATCTTCCACGGCGTGATATAGCTGCACCGCGCCCCGCGCTATGATCCCCGCGCTACATTCCAACATCGCTCGGAATTCGTCGGTCGTGGGAAGCTTTTTTCGCCCATCCAACGCCCAGTGCGCCGTGCGCAATACGGCGCAACGAGCCAGTGCCTCATGGGACGGATCGTCAAGTTGCTCGATCGCTCCTACCGCCTGTGCGATGGCCTTCCGAAGACGCCAGCGGTTCTTGCTGCCTAAGTTGCGAAAGTATCCTAGCTGAGCCCAATCGTCGAACGACGGCTCGGGTAGATTCATATGTATTTTCGATGCCACGGTCCGGACGGTGGCTTTGAAGCGTTCTGCGTCGGTCGGATTGAGACTTACCAGTTTCGTCCGCGTGACGAATTCAGCTAAGGTACTAATATCACTTCCGATAGCTTTGCGACCGCGAGCAAAGGCCTCGACGAGCGTCGTGCCGCCGCCCACATACGGGTCAAACACGAGATCGCCTGGGCGCGTGAAGGTTTCGATAATCTGCCCAACCATTTGCGGAGAGAAGCGGGCGGGATAGTTATAATGGCAATGTGTCAGTCCCTCGACCGGCTTCGCGTCGCGAGCGCCGGCAATCAATGCCAATTGGGCATCATGGTCGAGCGGCAGCAGGGGCGCCGCAACGGGTGCCGGAATGGGTTGAATTATCGGTGCAGAGCGGACGGCCGGGGTCATTGGCTGCGGTTCATGAGGCATCGGTATGGCTTTCCGGCTCGAGGTCTCGTTCAACTGCGTCGGCCATATAACGTAACACCTGCAGTGCGACTTGAGGAACATCCCGTATTATCTGTATCACTTGTGTATCAGATAGATCGGTTGCGATGGGATCGACGCTGCTCGACAGCCGATGTATCCGTTGCCAGAGGTCGTGCCGAGTTGCTGGAACGGCGCCGCCTCCCTGCTTTCGGATGCGATTAATCCTAAGTCGCGTGACGCCCAATCGGCGGGCGGCCTCGGACTCATTGTGCCCTGCCTGCCGGACAACGGCCTCGATTGCCTGCAGCAGAGCGGAATCCTGTTCAACCTTTGGCATTTGTATCGTTTGTATCATTAAATGAAAACACATGCAACAATAGATACAGGAATTTGAACCAGCCCGCACTGGCCGCTCTCTTTACGCGCTGTAAATTCAATGAAGGAGCTACGATGATTGCCGACCAAAGTCTGGCATCGTCGATGCAAGCGCCTCCCTGAGTCGGGCTGCGCCTCCCGAAAGTGCGCGGCGCGCGCGGCGCTTGATCGTCTTTCGGTCATCCGCATTTGGCACGGTCGGTCAGATTTTCTCCGGCGTTTTTCCGACTGGGCCACTCGCCAGCTGCCCTTGTACGCGACTTTATCTGACCCCGCTGAATCGAACTTGACTTACCCCACGCGAAAAGATGGAAGCGCAGGAATGCGCGCTGCTGTAGTAAACGCGAAAGTGGCATCGCGGCGGAGATGTTCTTGGAGATTAACTTGCGTATCCAGAACGCGTCGCGTCAAATTTGACGGATCGTTGACATCCCGAAAATGGGTCAGCGGATTTCGCAACTCGCACAGCCGTCGCAAATCCTTGGCCAGCTCGTCGGATATAGTGCCGCGGGCGATCGAACGCTTAATCGTCTCGGAAAAGCTGATTTTCGGCGGTAACGACTGTGCATCAAATCGAAGCAAAAAGTTGCCGGCCAAAATATTCTCAACCAGCGCCTGAGCCAGCAATATGGCAGCTACGAGGTTTCCGTGGATGAAGCTTGAACGAAGCTCCTCCCATGCTGCAAACGTCGTTTCTCCGCCGGGCATGAGCGTGCCGCCTGACCCGAGTGACGAACATAGATCATCGAGCATCCGAAAGCGCCCGACCTTTTCAGCGAAGTCGCTTTCCAGATCGGCCAGCAGCAAATGGGCGAAGCCAACATCGCCTATGGGCGAAAACAGATCGCCGTTGTTAGTCATATCTTCGACCATCGCTATAGGACCTTATGATGTGGCGCATCTTTCGCTTGATATCCGCCATTGATCTGCCCCCTTCTGAGTGGTCCAAAATTGATGATATTTTGGATGACGAAGGAGACATGGAATGCCGAGCAAGAAGGATCGCCCGGAAGAGATTATCGGCAAGCTGCGNTTGATGATATTTTGGATGACGAAGGAGACATGGAATGCCGAGCAAGAAGGATCGCCCGGAAGAGATTATCGGCAAGCTGCGTGAAGCGGAGGTTGTGCTGGCGCAGGGCGCCACGACCGCCGAGGCGTGCCGTCGGATCGCGATCAGCGAGCAGACCTACTATCGTTGGCGCAAGGAATACGGCGGCCTGAAGACCGATCAGGCGCGTCGAATGAAGGATCTAGAGAAGGAGAATGCGCGGCTTCGTCTTGCGATATCCGACCTGACGCTCGACAAGCTGATCCTGCAGGAGGCTGCTCGGGGAAACTTCTGAGCCCCGCGCGCCGAAGGCGCTGTATCGACCACATCAGAATGATGATGCCGGTGTCCGAGCGGCGGCTCTGCCGCGTGCTCGGGCAGCACCGATCGACACAGCGCAAGGCGCCCCGCGGGGCGGATGACGAAGCAGCTCTGACCGAGGATATCATCGCGCTGGCCCGGCAATATGGTCGCTATGGCTATCGCCGGGCGACGGCGTTGCTGCGTCATGCGGGGTGGCATGTGAACCGCAAGCGGGTCGAGCGCATCTGGCGTCGCGAGGGGCTCAAAGTGCCGCAAAGGCAGCCGAAGCGCGGGCGGCTGTGGCTGAACGACGGATCATGCATCCGGCTCCGGCCGGAATATCCCGGGCTCGTCTGGTCCTACGACTTCGTCGAGGGCCGCACCCATGACGGGCGCAAATACCGGATCCTGTCGATCATCGACGAGGCGAGCCGGGAGTGCCTGGCGTTGCCGGTGGCGCGTAAGCTCAAGAGCGACGACGTGCTCGCGGCACTGGCCGAGCTGTTCGTCACGCGTGGGCCGCCGGCGCATATACGATCGG
>NZ_JBXPUZ010000004.1:0-93717 GCF_057220455.1 Sphingopyxis sp. sgz302558
TCCTTCAAATGCGCCAGAGGCGACACCACCATTCGGGCTCGGCGGGCAAGCTTAGCTCCGGCAGGTCACACCAGCGCCTGTGGACCAGATAATACATGCATTCCTGACAGCGCATCTCGTCTGCCCCGTACGGGCGAAGCAACCAGCCGGAAATGTCGAGCTTGGCCCTTAGATCATCCGGGTCGAGCGCCCTTAACTCGTCAAGAATGCCTGAAAACTCGCGGTCGGTTTCGGGAAATGGCTCAACCTGCGTTTCCAGCCCTTCGTTGAGATAATCCTCGATCATGCGCAGAAGTGTCGCATGATCGGCCTCTGAAGGCACCACGCCATACCGGGACAGGAGCCATTCGCGCTGGCGCTGCAATTCGGTGTTGTCGCCAGTCATTCCGGCGCATTCTCCCAACGGGTTGTTATTCTATTCGCAGCCTCGGGTGGGAGACACCTCACAGCGTCCTCCCACCCGGCGGCCCGATATCAAGCTGTGCGGAAGCGCGCCAGTTCCTCGCCCGTTTTCGCATCGTGTGCGTGGACCGTACAAACCAGGCAGCTGTCGTAGGAACGGCAGACATGTCCGACTTCAACCGGATCGGCAGTATTTGTAATCGGGGTGCCGATGAGTGCCTCCTCGATCGGTCCCAACTCGCCATTGCTCGCACGCGGGCCGACATTCCATGTGGTCGGAGCGATGATCTGGTAATTGTGGATCTTGCCATCGCGCACGTCGATCCAGTGGCACAAGGCGCCACGCGCAGCCTCGGTCGCGCCCCATCCCTGGCCATCGCGCTCAGTAGGCTTGATGTACCATTCATCGTTGAGACGGAACTCGCGCAGGATGCGTTCGGCTTCGCGGTATAGCTTGCACAGCTCATGCAGGCGGGCGAAGTGGCGCAGGTAGGTCGAAGCGCCGCCAAGCTTGCGATACATGTCGAGCACCAGTCCATCACTGTGTTGCCAGGCCTCGCCATGATCGCCACCAGCGATCAGCTGCCGCGCGAGCGGGCCGGCCTCAAGACGACCATGTTCGGCGTGGCGAACGGCAGTCGACCAGCTGTATTTGCCATCAGTATCGATGTCGTTTTTCGCGATTGGCATCGTCGTCCGGTCGAATGGGTGGATATCGTCCCCTTCGTTGTACCACGCGCGCTGCATGTCCTCGCGGACATTGCCCTGATCCATCAGCTTGAACGCGCCGCTGGCACCGTCGAACGTCCCCGATTTCATGATCACGGCGCTGTTGCGGCCTTCAATCGTGGGGTTGTTGTAACGGTCTTCATGCGGGAGATAGCCCCACGAGATGAACTTGCCGTGGCCAGTGCCATATTTCTCCAGTCCGATGTCGAGCGACATGCGGATAAACATGCCGAGATCGGAATTCGCGTGTTCCGGCCGCTCATCAAGCCACGCCATCAGTTGATCGTACGTGGTGATTTCCTCATAGCGCTCCATCGAGCAACCAAGGAACAACGGTTCGATCCAGTTGCGGCGGAAGTGCTCCAGGATCGACCAGGCGCGGGTCACGTCGGTCAGGGTCGGGGCGCACATCACGCCGCCAGGAACCATGAAGGAAGAATGCGGCCACTGCCCGCCAAGCAGGGCATAGATTTCTACCGGGCGGCCCGAAATGGTCACACCCGCTTCATAGGAGGTCCCTGTGAAGGGCGCATAGCGCTTCACCGCTTCTTCGTAGAACTTGGACTTCGCATAGTTCTGGTTGGTGTAGTCGATCATGAACAGACCATAGTGATGTCGCGGGATTGACTGGAGTGTTTCGACGATTTGCCCGAGATTGCGGGCAAGGATCGCGTTACGCGGAACGGTGGTACCCCAGGCGGAATCGAGTGCCCAGGCAGCACAGGACAGGTGCGAGGCACCGCAGATGCCGCAAGCACGAGGCGTAACGACAAGCCCGGCCTGTGGATCCTTGTTCTTGAGGATGACTTCGAAGCCGCGGAACATTTCCGCTTGCGTCCATGCATTGGTGACGATCCCGTTCTCGATGTCGACGCGGACATCAAGGTCGCCCTCCACCCGGCCAACGGGCGAAATGTCGAGGGTTTGTGTAGCTGCCATTGTAATTCTCCCGAAATTCTGTGTGCGGCGCGCTTCGCTGCGCGCCATGAACCCTCATGAATCAGACGACGAAGATATCCTCTTCGGCCCACGCCGGAGCCGCACCCTTGGCGGCAGCTGTGAGCTTGACGTAGCCGGTACGATCAACCCCTAGCGGCAGATCCTTCGGCACGCCCATCACAGTCTGGGTCTTGAAGACAGTTCCTGGGGCGAGATCGAAGAAGGGGAATTCCGGTTCCGTACAGCCAAGGCAGGGCATGCCAGCACGGGTCTTGGACGAAACGCGGTTCCACAGAATGCGGTTGCAGGGGCTGTGAGTCATCGGGCCGCGGCACCCCAGATCGTAATAGAGGCAGCCCTTGCGCTGACCGAAGGCCGTGGTCGAGACCTTGTAGGCGAAGTGCATGTTGCGGGTGCAGCCCGTCTGCGTGAAGCTGGAGAAGAAGGTCTTTGGCCGATGGAATTCGTCCAGCGTCAGGTCGCCCGCGCGGCCCGTGGCAACGGCGACAAGGATCTGCGTTACCCAGTCAGGGTGAGCGGGGCAGCCGGGAATATTGATGACCGGAAGGCCAGCCTGAGACGTGAAGCCTTCGCCCAGCGCTCCACCCTTGGCCCGCTTGAGGAACTGCAAGCCTTCGCTTTCAGACGGGTTCGGCGCCGTTGCCGGGATGCCGCCCCAGGTGGCGCAATCGCCGATTGCCACAACAAATTGCGCCTTGGCAGAAAGATCTGCCACCCAGTCTTTCATCGGGCGGCCACAGAAGCGATTCCATTCGCCGGTACCGTTGGGCGCATTGATGACGCTGCCTTCGAACACGAAAATGTCGAGCGGGATTTCGCCGGAAAGGCACTTTTCCATCATGACTTTGACATTCTCACCCAGCTCGAGGCCAAGCGAGGGATGCCAAAGGACATTGATGCCAAAATCCGTCACCAGATCGCATGCGCTGGGCTCCTCGGCATTAAGGAAGGACATGGTGTTGCCAGAGCACGCACCGCCTTGAAGCCACAACAGATTCGCCATTTCTCAGTCTCCCAACTTCCCGGCGGAGTGCCCGACCGGCCAAATGCCCCTGCGGGCTATGGGAGGACATTAAGCATGATTCGTGCCAGAAAAATAATAAAGCATTTTCAGTATTTTATGATGAAGCTCATATTTTCGGCGAAGAAAATGCAAAGAAACTTTGCACGCACTCCTTGAAACATTCTTTGCAGTCGGAGCCGCAGGAGGTGCGTATGCCAACCGTTCAGGCTAGCCGTGCCGGTTGCCGCAGACCGGGCATTCAACTTCGCCGAACGCCGAATACCAGATGCCTTTGCAGCGCCCGCACCAATGGCCATGCGCACCAGAAAGTCCTGCACCCGCTGTTCGCGTCAGTTTTGTCGAGCCGAGGTCTTGTGGCGCCTCTTGCCCCGGATAGGGCATGCGGGAAAAACGCAAGCGAACAACATTGTCCCGGTCTGCCATTTCACTGCCACTCCCGTTCCTGCTCCTGCTCCTGCTCCTGCATGAGACCAACGTCAGCCATCATGCAGACCGTAGCGCTTGATCTTGTTGGCCAGGCCCACGCGGGATAGCCCCAGCGCGTCGGCAGTCTTGCTCTGGTTCCAGCGAAAACGGGTGAGTGCACCTACCACGACCCGTTGCTCCAGACGCTCGACCATCTCCTTGAGTGTGCCGCCTTCCATTTCCGCCTGCTGGCCGACATCCGGGGCAACAACGAGATTATCAAACACGGCCGAAAGGTTACGCTCTGTAATGTAACCACCATTTTCAGCCAGCGCCACCGCGCGCCTGATCTCGCTTTCCAGTTCCCGGACATTGCCTGGATATTGATGAGCCTGCAGCCTGTCGAGCGCACTCTGCGTAATGCCAATTACCCTGCGGCCGACTACTCCGGCATATTTCTCGATGAAGAAATCTGTAAGAACAGGAATATCCTCCCGCCTGTCTCGCAGCGCCGGGATGCTCAGCGAAAAGCCTTTGAGACGATAATACAGGTCACGCCGAAATTCGCCTTTTTCGACCATTTCCAGAAGCGGCCGGTTCGACGCCGCAATGATCCGGACATTGGCATGCAACAACTTGTCCGACCCTAGCGGTTTAACCTCGCCATTCTGAAGGAAGCGCAGCAGGCTGACCTGGAAACTCGGCGAAACATCTGAAATTTCGTCAAGGAACACCGTTCCGCCATCTGCGGCACGGAACAGCCCAAGCCGGTCTGCGGTGGCTCCGGTGTAAGCCCCCCGCACATGTCCGAACAATTCGGAATGGAGCGTGGAATCCAGCATACCGCCGCAATTCTGTACATGGATCGGAGAATCGACACGTGTAGAGTTGAAATGGATCGCTCGCGCCAGCAGTTCCTTGCCCGTCCCGGTGTCGCCCTCGATGAGGACTGGCAGATCGGTAACCGCCGCCTTGCGCGCTTCAACGATCAAATCAGCCATCTTGGCGCTGGCATAAACGAGCTTCTCGAATTGCGAGTAACCGCCCTTGACTGACATATCCACGCGTTCCTCGAAGATCTGGTCATCGACCGAAATCTTCAGTTCACGCGAAAGAAGGCGATGGCGTCGCGAAAGTTCGTTCATTTCCAGGCTGCGCTTTACCATGAGCGCAATCTGATGAGGTGTTAGCGGCTTGAACAGATAGAGATAGGCGGCAGAGCGACGGACTGCCTCGCTGTCAGCTTCGTCGCGATTCTGCGAAGAGACCGCAATTCGACAAACCCCCGGATGTGACACGCGCGCGCGTGTCAGTATGTTGTCCTGGGCATCGTCCACCGTGTCGAGATCGCAAAGCAAGAGGTGTACTTCGATGTCGTTGAGCCGCTCCTGCGCGGCCTTGCCGTCCTCAGCTATGACCAGCCGGTAATCTGCTCGCTCCTTCAGCCCAGCTCGCGCCGCGCTGATCAGCGCATCGTCGCGCGAAACAACAAGGATCGTCAATTCCCCGGCCAAATGCACCTCCCAACATGCAGCGGACCGCAACTGCTACTGCCAGTCGCGACCGATGTGCAAGGAAAGTTTGCATTTCGCCTGCTAACTTAACAATGAAATGTGCTTGGAGGCTGGTAACAGGCGCTGTCGCTTGCGCAATTTCCGCGTGGATGCAGTTAATGGCCGCCCAGAACCCGCTTCTTGAGCGAATGGAGCGCAAACCACACGGATCCCAGGACCGGCAGCACCAGCAAAGCGATCGCAACTTCCGGATCAACCCAGTCAAAGTGATGGGACGCACCCTTTATGGCATACCCTAGCAGGCCGATGGCATAATAACTCACGGCCACTACTGAGAGGCCCTCGACGATCTGCTGCAAGCGCACTTGCATCGTCGTGCTGCGCTCCATCGATCGAAGCAGCTTCGCGTTCTGGTTCTCGATTCGCGTCTCGATGCGGGCGCGCAGCAGTTCGGAGATTTGGCGCGCACGCCGTGTCAGCTGGCGTTCGCGCTCAGTCAAGGCGGCGCAGGTGCGCGCTGCTGGCAGGAAGCGGCGTTCAGTGAAGTCGACGAGCGAAGCGAACCCACGGATCGGTTCCGGAGCAAGTTGTGCGAGCCTCTCTTCCACCAGACGCGAATAGGCTGCGGTAGCGTTC
This sequence comes from Sphingopyxis sp. sgz302558, assembly GCF_057220455.1. Lineage (NCBI taxonomy): Bacteria > Pseudomonadati > Pseudomonadota > Alphaproteobacteria > Sphingomonadales > Sphingopyxidaceae > Sphingopyxis > Sphingopyxis sp. sgz302558. The sequence goes on from NZ_JBXPUZ010000004.1 coordinate 5,671, forward strand.
ATGCGATAGCCGATTGACGTGGCAATGGTCGAAAGTTCCAGGCTGAGGTCAGACAATTGCGCCAGCAAATCATCGTCAGAGGCCACCGAGGACGTTACGGCCTTGGCAAGTGCGGCCAATTCGCGTTCGGCCGCGTCCAGCCTTGGCCAGGCCTCTTGTGCCACCGGCAGCCCCAAGAGCGCCTTGTTGCGGTAATTCCCAAGCTCCTGCAATTGCTGCAGTTGCCGGGTGAGATCACTCCGGTCGACTTCCCCGGCTGACACCACAAGGCGCCCCCGGCCATCGGGGTGAATGCGAAAATCCGACCAGATACGCACTCCCCCGGAGAGGCCGCATGACACAAGCTCGCTGCGATTGAAATCAACCGCCGGCAATGCCCTCTCGACTTCGGCTTCGTCGCCACCAACCCAGATCGATGTCGCGCGAATGATTGCGCCCGGCAGGGTTTCCGCCCAGTCAATGGCCTCGCCCACCGAAGAGTCCAGTCCGGGGTCGAGCAAAACTTCGATGGCGCGTTCCGGACAAAACACTGTCAGCGTCGAACCTTCGCTCTGTCGCTCCCATGTAAAGGAGACGTCGCCAAAGAGTGCACCTGACAGGTGGCGCGGATTCTCTTCATCCGATTGGCTTCCGCACAGAGCGGACAAGACTGAGCGCTCCGCCTCACGCTCGCCAGGCCCAACCTCAAGCACCCACTGGAACACTGCGACCGGCAGTTGCAACAGCGGCCAGCGACGCAAATGCATTTCGCTGACAACTTGCCGCCGCAACTCATGTTCTCGCATAGCCTCATTCCCCGCCAGTGGATTCCGGGCCAGACCTATTCAAACAAGCGCGAAGCCGCAATGCCGGTAAAATCGATCTCGGCTAGCTGCCATCGGACATGGCCGCAACAATGGGCAGCTATCCCTCGTTCACTCCCCAAAACCTGCCGTTCCGGACCGTCCAACAAAGTTGCCGCTTCAATCTTTGATCGGCCCATATGTCAACGGGTCCCTGGTCCAGGATGGACCGAGGTGGAAATCTTCGCTTGCCGACGGTACCGGGCCATCAGGTTGGGAGGCGACATAAGGAGGGCAGGGCGGCTCCACCTCTGCCTTCGTTCGCAGGACTTCGCCCATTGCACCCGCCCTTCCGCGGAGAATGCGGACCAGCCACGACAGGGACAGGAGCATAACGCCAGCTCCTCGCCCAGCGAGGCAGTAATAGAGGCAACGCTGGTAATCGTCGCAGTCCGCCGAAAGAATGCCTGCCAGCCTTACCTTTGCCCCGGGTGTCTTTCTCTGGACCGCCTCCAGCACCTCGAGCAGTTCCTGCGCCGCGTAGTAGGCGTCGAAGGGCTCGACGCCCAGGCTGGCATTTGCCACCATTCGCATGGTCGGCAAGATCTCCTCTTCGACGGCGGCATCCATCAAGGTGACCTCGGGATCGAATTTGCCAAGATCGAATGAGGTACGCATCGCTTTCTCCTTCGACACTCCGACTGCGTATGTGCCGGACCAAGGTCAATGAGCGATCGAAGGGGTCTTCGATGCAGTCCGAAGCGAGGGGAGGGCGGCCCTTTGGTGGACACCGTTTGCTCGACCTCCCGCCGCAGCGCACGCCGATGAAGGATCAGGCATCGACAAGCCGCATTCCCGGGCAGTCCTCGATCACCTGCGGCCGCCATTCGCCGCGATCGGGGTGCTTGATCCAGATCTGGTCGGGCTTGTACTCCTCGCCATCGAGGAATTTCTCGCGGAAGGCCTCCCAGGTCTGCGATTCTGACATCAGGCGTTCGCAGAAATGCACCTCGTCGCTGACGGCGATGAACAGGCGCCTGAGCAGGTCGGGCGCCTGGGACAGGTCCACCACGCAGCTGTCGAAGCGGGTGGCGAAACTGGCCATCTGGTCGCGCAACCTGTCGAGAATATCGCCGACGCTGTCATAGCAGGTGAGCGCCAGCAGCACCTCTTCTTCGCATGCATCATAGGGGTGCCGCTGTTCCCGCAGGTCCAACAGGCAGAGTCGCGGAAGGGCTTCCTGCCGTAGCCATACTCCAGCGGGCCATGCGCCGAAGATCAGCGATGCGTCACCCAGCGTCTCGAAACCACGACCGAGATTCTTGCGGCCGAGCATTTGGGTGTTGCCCAGATCGATGGCCAGAATTGCCTCCTTTGCACGCAGCTTGTCGGCGATGATTTCGGTGGCAACGCTGGTAACACCGGTGCCGCCGGCAATGCTCTGGACTGAGATTATGCGCATTTGTTGATCCTCCTCGTGAATGTGGACTTGTGGGGATGTGTAATTGTGGGTCTGTGGGCGTCAGAGGCCGAAAGTGCAGATCGCGTAGCCGGGCGGCGCGAGGCGCTCGATCCGCGACCAGAAGGTGCTTTCCCCATTGGGCGCACGCCGGTTGGTCGGCACCGCAATCTCTGCCATGGGGCCGCGAACCTCGATCACCGTGCCGCAGTTGCTTTCGTCGCCGATCGCCAGGTTCCGCTGGAACTCCGCGATCCGCTCGCTCGCTGCCTCGAACCGCTCTTCGACCGCGGCAATCCGGCGCTCTTCCTCGTCGACGACCGCAGCGGCATCGGCAACGGTCGGCAGTCGATCCGGGTGAAACAGGTAAATCGCCGTGGTGTTGGACAGGCCGCCGAACAAACGCCCCATCACCTGGCTCCCGATATCGCCGGACCGTGAAATCTCCGAATTATCCATCAGGAGAGACACGAACCCCACCAGCGGCTCGCCTCCGCTGCCGTCGCAGATCGCCACTTCACCGCGCCATTGATGACGATACCCGGTGGGTCGGGTCAGGTGGGCAATGACGCGGTTGCGGAACATCCCGGTCCGCAGGTCATCGGCCGGGACGATGGTGCCACCGTGAGCCTCGCAACTTTCTGAGAAGACCTGCTGGCTACGGCGCGTGACAATCATGGCGTCGGTATTGCCGCGCTCCTTGAAGAGGGCATAGCGTGGGAGGTACGCCAAGCAACGCTAAGGACGAACAATACCGGAACGGCGTGCAAGGGCATCACCTGCGGAGGCCGATGATGCCCAGCTCTTGCCACATCCACGTAAAATCATAGGTAGCCATTGGCTCGCCGACCCCGGATTTTGCTGCGCCATTCTCTATATATTTGAGCCAGTCGGCCACTTTCGCCCGGCCAGCCTTCGTGCGGGCCAGAGCGCGCGGCGTCTTGTTGCCAAGGGCAGGCACCGCTTCATCAAGCGTTTTGGTATATTCGCGTGTCAGCATATCATGAACGATGCGCTCCATTTCGTCCGGCGGGATATCGAGCGGCTCTTCCTGCGGAGCGCGGGCGGCGTCATCAGCCATGAACTGGGCCAGAGTCCGGATTTCGGTCATAGGTGTGCTCACGCAATCACCAAGCCATTCGCCCATTTGCGCAATCGCTTTCTCCGCACGGGCGGCACTATTGACCTCAACGATCAGTTTGCGTCCCGCCAACTCGACATTGGCGAAGACGGGTGTGCCGTCCTCCATGGTCGTCACAAAAGCCTGCCCGCCTTTGGCCGTTCGTGGTTTTCTCTCCTTCGTCACCGGCACCAGCCAGTTCCAGAATGTGTCGCTGGCAGGCTCCAGCCATTGTGCCGCGTTCAGCCTGCGAACCACGCTCTTGCCGATCACGCCCTTGGCCAGGGGGAAGACGATGCGGTGGAACACAAGATCATCGCCATCGGCGTTGACCATATCCGGCATGGTGCCAGGCATGGCTTTGCCCAGACAATCGAGCAGCCACATGTTCGTGAACATCGGGCCTGATGCCCGTAAAATAGCATCCCGGTCGGTCTGGTTTAGTTCGGAGGTGTCCTTTGCATCGTCCGCAAGCCGGCCAAACGCGTCGATCAGTTGTAGGGCGCCATCAGCGCTGAACGGCAACAGCGCGCCCGAGATGCCATGGCGACCGTTCACATCGACAACCCGTGCAGCGATCTTGTCCCAGTTGACGAGGGTCTGTGTCGCGCCGTGTTCGCGGACCGTGACTGGCGCAACATCCCGCAACAGATCACGCAAGGTCATCGACTGACCGGGGACGACCTCGCTAACCTCATAGAGCGACATCATCGTATCCCGCAGCGCGCGCATATAGGCCTTGTTCGGCGCCTTCTCGTTCCAGCCTCGGCGCTTGAGATAGTCATCGACCAGATTGCGACCGTCAGGTTCCAGTTCCTGTGTCAGCAGATCTTCAAAGGCGCAGCCCCATAGCGGCCCTTGCCAATGATCACCGATGATCTCGAATATGGCGTCGGGTTCGAGGCCGGTCGCTTCACATGCCGGACCGAGATGCGCGGACAGCATTTCATCCATCGCCTCGTCCCACGGAGCACGATCCGCATATTTCATCAGCCCGGACAGATCGTGAGCAGATTTCAATCTGGACATTCAGGCAGGCCTTTCCACGCCAAGGCGGCGCATTTCGCGATAGATGGTGGATCTGCCGATGCCGAGTTGCCGTGCTGCCTCTGTCGGCGAGATACGGGCTTCGACCAGTTTGATGGCCGCATCCACCTTGGACATGTCGAGCGGCTGACGGCCAGGCTGCTTGCCCTTGGCGCGTGCAGCGGCGATCCCATCGCGGGTCCGCTCAGAGATTAGCCGCCGCTCGAAATGGGCGATAGCTCCGAACACATGGAAGATGAGTTCGCCGGCGGCCGACGAGGTGTCGATTTTTTCCTCAAGACTCAGGAGGGCGATGCCTTGGCTGCGCAAAGTTTCGACTGTGGCGAGCAGTTCAGTCAGCGAACGCCCAAGCCGATCGAGGCGGACCACGGCGAGCGTGTCACCCTTGCGGGCATAGGCGATCAGTTCGGCCAGTCCAGGCCGCTCCATGCTTTTTCCCGATATTACATCGGTGAACACCTTGATGGCGCCGGCATTCTCCAGTCGCATGGTCTGGCCCGCCACATCCTGATCGCCGGTGCTGACGCGGGCGTAGCCCAGAATGCCGCCCATCTATCGTGTCTCCCAAACGGTCGTTCTGTGGACGCTCTGAAGGGCGACCGCTTCACCCCGCCCATAGCCGTCCACATACTATGTCTCTTTACTCATGGCTGTCCATAGGCGCAGTTGACCTTTTGTGGACGGGAATCGGCATGACGAAGCGCAAGCATCAACTCCTGACCGAGAGCGAGCGCAATCAGATCCTTGCCATCCCGACCGATCGCGACCACTTGGCTCGGCTCTACACCTTCGAGCCTGCGGACATCGAGATCATCGGCGCGCGACGGGAACGACGGAACCAGTTGGGCGTCGCGCTGCAACTCGCGCTCTTGCGCCACCCGGGCATCACACTGGCGCAGTTGATACAGAACAGGGGAGCGATGCCCCATGATCTCGCCGCCTTCGTCGCAGAACAGCTTGGCCTGCGCGTCACGGATCTGGCTGACTATGCGGCGAGGGACCAGACCATGACGGACCATGCTCGCGAGCTAGCCGCGCGCTTGGGACTGCGAGGGCCGACGCGTGCCGATATTCCGTTCATGATCGAAGCGGCCACGAAAACGGCATGGGCGACCGACAAGGGGATGACGATAGCGACCGGTGTTGTCACCGCCCTTCGTGAGGCCCGGATTCTGCTGCCGTCCATCTCCACCATCGAGCGTGCCAGCAGCGCGGGGCGCGCGCGTGCCCGCAAGCAAGCCGCCTATGCCCTGATCGACGATCTCAGCGCTGAACAGGTCCACGCCCTCGACCAGCTCTTTGACGACGCCGGGGGCATGAGCCAGCTCGCTTCGCTCAAGACCATTCCCATCGCGGCAAGGCCCGATCATATCCGCCAGATTCTCGACCGCCTGCGGCAAGTGCGGAAGATCGGCATCTCCCCGGACGTGGCTGGCCGCATCCACGCGGACCGCTTCCGGCAATATGGGGTCAGGACATAGAACGGGCACAGATATACGCTAAGCGTCTCTGCGCGCACTTATGGGTCGACTCTATGCGTCGACGACTCCAGCATTCCAAAGGCATCCATCGGACAGTTGTAGCATCGCCTCTCGTCGCAGAGCCGGCATATCGTCAGCGCCGAGACAGCGTCGTCAGACATCTGCGCAAGTATTGTCTCGGCAATACGTTCCAGCACGAGGCGGTCAGCATTCGAGACATGGCTAAGGATTTCGGATAAAGTCTCGTTTCTTCGTTGCAGGATCGCAGATAGGCGAGTCTCGCCTGCCTCAGTGAGCATCAGCGCTACTGCACGACGGTCCCGTAGCGCTTTGGATCGAACGGCGAACCCGGCTGCAACCAATCGATCGACAAGCCGCACCGTCCCCGCGTGGGACAAGCCTAGCACCCGTCCTAATTCGTCGATCGAAAGACCGGTCGCGTGACCGATGACGACGATCGCCGCGGTGGTTTCGCCACCGCCGGGTATCGTCGGGTCGAATGCCGCCTTCTTAATTCGATCGGTGATGCCCACTGCGAGGGCGCCGAACAGATTGACGAGCCGGTCCGAGAGTACGTTCAAAGGGTTGCCTCATTCATTGACGGCGTATAGTGTATGCGCAGCGCATATATCACGCCTGTCTAAGCATGAAGGCAGGTCATGCGCCATGATGAAAGCGAGGCACCATGTTTTCGACATTACACATAGCTGAAAAGACGACCGGCTCTCGCGGGTCTCTCGCGTTGCTGCGCTGGGCGCTGGTGGTCATCTTTCTCTGGTTCGGTTGCATGAAATTCACGAGCTATGAAGCGATGGGCATCGCGCCATTGATGAAGAACAGTCCGATCATGAGCTGGATTCCGGCCGTTTTTGGGGTGCAGGGTGGAAGCTATTTTATAGGCACCGTCGAGCTCGCGACGGCCGCTGCGCTGATTATCGGTGCTTTCAACAAGACGGCCTCCGCTCTCGGCGCGGCGATGTCATGCCTGACTTATGCCGTGACACTGACGTTTTTCCTGAGCACGCCTGGCGTCGCCGAGCCGACCGCTGGCGGGTTCCCGGCGATTTCGGCCGGAACCGGACAGTTCCTGTTGAAGGACCTGGTGCTTCTTGCGGCATCAGCGTGCCTTCTACTTGCGTCCATACGGACAGCAGACGCGTGACGGCAAACAGGTGATAGGCGACGCTCCGGACCTGCGCTTTTGCCGAACCATACCCGCCTCAGCCCATAACGATCGACAAACCCTGTCGCTTTGATAGGGTGTTCGAAAACATGCTTTCGAGGGTTTGTCGTACATGCTGGTCGGATATATGCGGGTGTCAACGACCGATGACCGCCAAACGGTCGATCTCCAGCGGGACGCGCTCGTCGCAACCGGGGTCGATCATCGGCATCTCCATACCGACAAGGCATCCGGCGCGCGCGACGACCGACCAGGCCTGAAAGCCTGCCTCGACTATCTGAACGCGGGCGACACACTGATCGTGTGGAAGCTCGACCGGCTCGGACGCTCGCTGCCGCACCTGCTGACGATCGTCACCGATCTGAAGGCGCGCGGCATCGCGTTCCGGTCGCTGACCGAGCAGATGGATACGACCACGCCGCACGGCGAATTGCTGTTCTCGCTGTTCGGTGCATTGGCACAATATGAGCGTGCGCTCACGCGCGAACGGGTGATGGCGGGACTGGCTGCTGCCAAACGCCGGGGACGCCAAGGTGGCCGCCCGCCGATGATCGACGCCGAAACGCTCGAGCGGATCACCGCCGCGCTGGATGGCGGGGCCAGCAAGGCGTCCGTCTGCCGGACCTTCAAGGTGCCGCGTTCGACCCTTCTCGGCACGCTTGCCCGGATCGGCTGGACCGCACCGGCCAAGGTCTAAGCCGATGCCGCGTCGCGCCGTCCTGTCGGACGAGCAACGCGCGGCGTTGCTCGCGCTTCCCGACGACGAAACCCTGCTCGTCCAGCACTGGACATTGAGCCGGGACGACTTGGCCATCATCGTCCGCCGGAGGCGACCGCATAACCGGCTGGGTTTCGCGATCCAGCTTTGCGCGCTGCGCTATCCTGGCCGTTTCCTGCGACCCGGTGAACTGATCCCTGATACGCCGCTCGCGTTCGTCGCAGAGCAATTGCAGGTCGGACCCGAGGTGCTGGCCGACTACGCGACGCGCGGCCCGACCCGGTACGAACAGCTCGATGCACTGCGCGATGCATTCGGCTTCATGCCGCTCAGTCGGCCGCTGCGAACGACGTTGCAGGAATGGCTCCTGCCGATCGCGCTGACGACGACCAGCGGGGCTAGGCTGGCGCGCGTGATGCTGGATGAGTGCCGGCGACGGCGCATCATTGTGCCGGGCATCAGTTCGGTCGAGCGGATGGTCGCACAGGCGTTGCTCGATGCCGAACGCCATGTCGCCGAGCATCTGACCCGAGGACTCGATGCTCGACAGCGCCGGCTGCTCGATGCGCTTCTCCTGCCCCACACAGGCACGAACTTGAGCGATCTGGCCTGGGTGCGGCAGTCACCCGGCAAGCCCGGCCGAAAGACATTCGCCGCCATCATCGAGCGACTGACACTGCTTCGGGCCATCGGGATCGATCCGGATATCGCCGTAGGCGTCCATCCCGAGCGCCTCCGACGCCTGTGCCAGGAAGGCGTGCGGCTGACCGCGCAACATGTTCGGACGCTGCAAGCGACGCGGCGTCGCGCCACATTGGTGGCGACCATCCTCGAAACCATCGTTACCCTCACCGACGATGCGGTGCTGATGTTCGATCGCCTGCTTGGGCAGATGTTCCGGCGCGAACAGAACAGCGCGGACACGACACTCAAGCGCAACCGGCGCACCATCAACGGCAAAATCCGGCTGCTTGCCCAACTCGGCGCTGCCTTGCTCGCCGCCAAGATATCAGGTGGCGATATCGGCGCTGCGGTCGAGGCAGCGATCGGATGGAATGATCTCGGCCGCGAGGTCGATGAAGCCCGCAAGCTGATCCGCCCCGATTCGGTCGATCCCGTCGCGGTCGCCGCGACCAATTACCCCGTCCTCCGACAGGTCGGTCCCTCGTTCATCGCCTCGTTCACATTCGGGGCGGTGCCAGCCTGCCATGCGCTCGCGCGAGCGGTCGCGATCATGCGCGACCTTCATTTTGGTCATCTGCGCAAATTGCCTGCAGGCACGCCAGTCGGCTTCATCCGGCAAGCTTGGCGTCGGGCGATCGGCACCGGCATTCCCGATCGCAGGATCTATGAATTGTGCGTGCTGGTCGAGCTTCGCGACCGGCTTCGCGCCGGCGACATGTGGGTCGAGGGAAGCCGACGCTATCGTGCTGTCGAGCAGCAACTCATTCCTGCCCCCGTATTCGCCAACATGCGCGCGGCCGGCCCCTTGCCGATACCGGCACCGGATACGGCCGATATCTGGCTGGCCGAACGACGCGCCCGCCTCGCCCGTCGATTGGCCGAGGTCGAGCGAAAGGCGGAGACGGACGCGCTGGAAGACGTGCAGCTCAGCTTGGGCAGGCTGCGGATTTCGCCCTTGAAGGCGATTACTCCCGAGGAATCCGATACCGCCCTTGCGCCGCTCTATGCGCATCTGCCCGCGATCCGCATCACCGACCTTCTTGCCGAAGTCGATCGATGGACCGGGTTCAGCCAGTGCTTCACGCATCTGCAAAGTGGCCGTGCCGCGGATGAACCACGTGCGATCCTCACGGCGGTGCTCGCCGATGCCACCAATCTGGGCCATACGCGCATGGCGGAAGCCTGCAATCTCGTGACCCAGCGCCAACTCGGTTGGCTCGCCTCGTGGCATCTGCGCGAGGAAACCTACGGTCGCGCGCTCGCCCGGCTTGTCGACGCCCAACACACCGCGCCGCTGGCCGCGCTGTTCGGGTCCGGCACCTCGTCCAGCTCAGACGGTCAGAACTTTCCGCTCGACCGCCGCGCCCAGGCAACCGGCGCAGTCAATCCGCACAAGGGGACAGAGCCGGCTGTCTCCTTTTACAGCCACGTCTCGGATCGCTACGCGCCGTTCCATTCCACAGTTATCTCCGCTTCGGCGAGCGAGGCGGCACAGGTGCTCGACGGGCTGCTCCACCACGGCGCCGATCTGCACATCGAAGAGCATCACGTCGATGGCGGGGGCGTCTCCGACCATGTGTTCGCGCTATGTCATCTGCTTGGGTTCCGGTTCGCGCCGCGTATCCCGAATATCGCCGCACGCCGTTTGCACCTGTTTAACGGCATCGAACCCGGCCCCGATATTGCGCCGCTGGTCGCGGGCCGCATCGACGAAGGTCTGATCGAGGCACACTGGGACGACGTGCTGCGACTGGGAACCTCGATCCGCACAGGCGTCGTCAGCGCCTCGATCATGCTGGAACGGCTCGGCTCCTATCCACGCGCCAACGGCCTGGCACTGGCGTTGCGCGAGATCGGTCGCGTCGAGCGTACCCTGTTCACGCTCGACTGGATCGAGCAGCCCGAACAGCGTCGCCGCGCCACCCGCGAACTCAACAAGGGAGAAGCGGAAAATGCCCTGAAACGCGCCATCTTCTTCCATCGCATCGGCCGTATCCGCGATCATGCGCTGCAAGCCCAAAGCCATCGGGCGAGCGCGCTGAACCTCGTCGCCGGTGCCATCGTCCTGTGGAACACGACCTACCTGCAAGCCGCCCGGATGCATCTCGCCAACCTCGGCCGGCCGGTCCCGCCGGACCTGCTGCAACACCTATCACCGCTCGGTTGGCAGCATATCAATCTCACCGGCGATTACCTCTGGACCGATCCCGATGCGCCATCCACCGCGCTCAGACCGCTTCGCCAGATGCGCGCCGTCGAAGGCACGGCAAAACCTTAGCGTATATCTGGGTCCGTTCTGTGTACCGACCCCAAGATGCCACGAGCCATAGCGATCGAGCTGCTCACGCAGGTAACGCGCTCCCCCGCGGAGGTTTTCGACAGGGTCCCAAGGATCTGAAACGCCAAGATAGCTTGCGGTCCCCGGCATCAGCTGTGCCATGCCCATCGCCCCGGCAGGACTGCGCGCAAAGGGCTGGTAGCGGCTTTCATGAGCAACGAGCGCGTCAAACAGCCGCACAGGAACGCCGGCTTCGCAAGCGGCTGCAGCGACGTAGCGGAAATAGAGACGGCGCCGCGATTGTGCCACCTCGGACAGGTCATAGCGCGGGAAGTATCCTCCAGAGACGCAATCGGGATCTAGCCCGAGTCTCGATGCATTCGCCGGCACGGGAATGAAGGAAGAGCTTCCGTGTTTCATCCAGGACGGGATGTAGAACAATGGGGGCGTCGAACTGACAGGGGTGATCGTCTCCTCCGCAAAGGCAGTCGCTTCACTCCCGGGAACGGACTGCTTGGCCTCCGGCTGCCCAGCCGGGGGTTTGACAGCCACTCCGGGCACCAGGAGCGAGAATTCGGAGTGTGTGCTGCTAGAGAAGTCTTCAAGCTTGGCCTCTTGGCCTGCCGCTTGGGTGCTAAGCGCGATGAGCGCTGCGCTGAGGTAGAATTTCATAACCACACCTTTCGGCATGGCTTGGGAACCGCGCAGTCAAAGTATCTCGAACGCTACCATGGTGCAATAGCCGCCCCAATATTGGCAACGTTAGCCTATGGCCGATCGGCGTCGAGATCATCAAGTTCGTCAAAGGCACCATCGAGCGAACGCTGTCGGCGTGGCAGCGTTGCCTGCAACTCGTTCACATCAACCGAGCGCTTCGCAAGCAGGAAACGGCCCCATTGCTCTCTGATCTCGAAGAAGCGCACTGGGCGGTCGCGCTTTTCGAGCGTCTGGATCACCGCGTACATCACCGTCGGCGGGCAACGCATACCAAATACGATTTCCTCAAGTTCCAAAGGAGAATTCTGCTCGCCACGCGGCCCAATCAGACGCCACTCGCGCTCAGCGGATCACGTTACCGGCGAAGACTGCTTTCTGGCGAAAATGGTGGCTTGCGACGTGCAAGCACTTGAAACTGTGGTTGATCGCTTCGTGCCATTCGCATCGACCGATACAGCCATCATCCAATCCTCAACCGTCGTCCGGCGGCTTCCCAAATTATAGGCATTTGCTTCGGACGACGGCCTGATTCTGCGCTAGAAATCAGCGCTTCCGGATGGCCGTCACTTCCCCGGCGCTGCCGGTCACGGTCAGGTCGAAATCCACCTTGTCGCCGATTGCTAAGCCCTTTAGCAAATCGGGCTTTGCCGAAAAGCCCATTTTCATGGCGGGCCAACCGACAGAGGAGATCGCTTCGTGATCGAGCGTGATTTTCCCGGCGGCTGCGTCGATTGCAGTGACGGTTCCGGTGCCTTTGCCCATCTTCGCGTCAGCGGGCATCGTCATACCGCCCATTGAATCGCCAGATGCCTCCGCTTTGGGCACCTCGGTTTTCTTTTCGCAGGCTGCCAGACCCAGCGGTAAGATAATCATCGCGGCCATCAAAGCTGTCTTCTTCATTTCACGTCTCCTTAGGTTGAACTTGGTTGTGCCGCCGCATCAGCAGATAGGCGGCGGGAATGATGAGCATCGAGAGCAAGGGCGCAGTGAGCATCCCGCCGATCATGGGTGCAGCAATCCGGCTCATCACTTCAGAGCCGGTGCCGGTGCCGATCAGGATTGGAAATAACCCCGCGAGAATCACCGCGACCGTCATCGCCTTGGGGCGGACGCGCAGCAGCGCGCCTTCGCGGACGGCGGCTTCGACATCTTCGGGTTCGTGTTCCGCCAGCGCATGTTTGAGGTAGATCAGCATGACGACGCCAAATTCAGCGGCAACCCCCGCAAGCGCGATAAATCCAACGCCGGTTGCGACCGACTGGTTGTAACCGAGCAGGTAGAGCAGCCACACCCCACCAGTCAGCGCGAACGGCAGTGTCGCCATGATGAGCGCGGCTTCGTCCCAGCGTCGGAACGTCGCATAGAGCAGCGCGAAGATTATCAGCAGCGTGGCAGGCACGACGATTTTCAACCGCTGCGTCGCGCGTTCGAGGAACTCGAACTGGCCGGTGTAAGCCACGCTGATGCCGGGCGGCAGTTTGACCTTTTCAGCAACGGCGCGTTGCAGATCGCCAACGATTTCGGTCAGGGCGCGTCCCCGGCCATCGACATAGACCCATGTGGCAGGGCGGCCATTCTCGCTACGCAGCATCGGCGGGCCATTGGCGATGCGGACATCGGCGACCGTTCCCAGCGTAATTTGCGCGCGCGAAGGGGTCAGCACCGGCAGGTTGACAAGTTCATCCAGACTGTCGCGGATTTCTCGGGGGTAGCGGACGTTGATCGGATAGCGCGCCAGCCCTTCAACCGTTTGACCGATGGCCTCACCCCCAATCGCGCCTGACACCACGGCCTGCACATCATCGACATTCATGCCGTAGCGCGCGGCGGCGGCCCGGTTGATACTGACGTCGATATAGCGCCCACCCGTCAGCCGTTCGGCGAGCGCGGAGCTGATTCCGGGAACGGTCTTTGCCACGCCCTCGATTTCGCGCGCCACGCGGTCGATCTCGTCGAGATTCGCGCCCGATACCTTCACCCCGATCGGGCTTTTGATTCCCGTCGCCAGCATGTCGATGCGGTTGCGGATCGGCGGAATCCAGAAATTGGCGAGGCCGGGGACTTTGACTGTGCGATCAAGTTCTTCGATCAGCTTGTCCTGGGTCATTCCGCTGCGCCATTCGCTCTTTGGCTTGAACCGGATAGTGGTCTCGAACATTTCGAGCGGAGCCGGGTCGGTCGCGGTATCGGCGCGGCCCGCCTTGCCGAACACGCTTTCGACCTCTGGCACGGTCTTAATGAGGCGGTCGGTTTGCTGGAGCAGCATCGACGCCTTGGCCGTGGAAATTCCCGGCAGGGCCGAGGGCATGTAGAGCAAATCGCCTTCGTTCATCTGCGGCATGAACTCGCCGCCGCTCTGGCTGATCGGCCACAGGCTCGATGCGAAGACCAGCCCGGCGATGAGCAAGGCTTGCTTGGGCTTGGCCAACACCCAATCGAGCGCGGGACGGTAGATGCGGGTAAGGAAACGATTGATCGGGTTGCTGCCTTCGGCGGGGATTTTTCCCCGGATCAGCCAGCCCATTAGCACCGGCACCAGGGTAATCGACAGCAGCGCGGCGGCGGCCATCGCATAAGTCTTGGTGAAAGCGAGCGGTGCGAACAGCCGCCCTTCCTGCCCTTGCAGCGAAAAGATCGGGATGAACGAAAAAGTGATGATGAGCAGGCTGAGGAACAGCGCCGGGCCGACCTCTGCGGCAGCATCGGTTATGACCCGCCAACGCACTTCGCCTTTCAGTTCCAGATCGGGGTTATCGTGCGCCCAGCGTTCGAGATGCTTGTGGGCATTCTCGATCATCACCACCGCCGCATCGACCATCGCACCGATGGCGATGGCGATGCCGCCCAATGAGAGGATATTGGCGTTAAGGCCCTGAACGCGCATGACGATGAAGGCGATCAGGATACCGAGCGGCAGCGTCAGGATCGCGACCAACGCCGAGCGTGCGTGCCAGAGGAACAATCCGCAGACGAGGGCTACAATCGCAAATTCTTCGAGCAGCTTGGAGGTGAGGTTTTCGACCGCACGGTCGATCAGGCCCGAACGGTCATAGGCCGTCACAATCTCGACACCCCTGGGTAGCCCCGCTTTCAGTTCGGCCAGCTTGGTGCGGACGCCTTCGATCACCTCGCGGGCATTCTTGCCCTGCCGCATGACGATGACACCGCCTGCGACTTCGCCCTGACCGTTGAGTTCGGCAATGCCGCGCCGCATATCGGGGCCAATTTGAACGGTAGCTACATCGCCCACGGTGACGGGAACGCCGCCCGCTGCACTCCGCACCGGAACCGCGCGAAAGTCATCGAGCGTTTTCAGATAGCCGGTGGCGCGCACGACATATTCTGCTTCGGCCATTTCGACGACCGCACCGCCGGTTTCCTGATTGGCCCGCTTGAGGGCGTCCGAGACGTCGCCTGCCGTCACGCCGTAAGAGGCGAGCTTCTGCGGATCGACCACGACCTGATACTGTTTGACCATGCCGCCGATGCTGGCGACTTCGGCCACGCCGGGGACGGATTTGAGTTCGTAGCGCAGGAACCAATCCTGAATGCTGCGGAGCTGCGCCAGATCGTGCCGCCCGGTCTTGTCCACCAGCGCATATTCGTAAATCCAGCCGACGCCAGTTGCATCGGGGCCGAGTGAAGCAGTGGCACCCGCTGGCAGACGGCCTTGAACCTGACTGAGATATTCCAGCACCCGGCTGCGCGCCCAATAAAGATCGGTGCCATCGTCGAACAGCACATAGACGAAACTGTCGCCCACGAACGAATAGCCGCGCACGACGCGCGCGCCGGGAACGGACAGCATCGTCGTCGTTAGCGGGTAAGTGACCTGGTTCTCGACAATCTGCGGTGCTTGGCCCGGATAGGTCGTGCGGATGATGACCTGCACATCGGAGAGATCGGGCAAGGCATCCACCGGAGTCGTGCGGATTGCGCCGATGCCGATGATGGTCAGCACCAGCGCCGCGACCACGACCAGCCCGCGCGCCTTGACCGACCAGCGAATGATGGCTTCGATCATTTGCCACCGCCGAGTGAACGGACGGCAATGCCGGTCAGGCTGGCTTCGGAATCGAGCAGGAATTGCCCCGATGCGACGACTTTTTCCCCGGCAGACAAGCCTTCCAGCATCTCGGTCTGCCCGCCGCCTTCGCGGCCCGCGCGCACTTCTGCGGGATGATAGCGGCCATCACCCATTGCCAGCATCACAATCGTCCGCGTGCCTGTGCGGATCACCGCTTCGCTGGGGACCAGCAACGCCGCGCGGGTATCGCCGCCAAGTGCAACTTGGGCAAACATGCCGGGGCGCAACCGACCACCACGATTGGCCAATTCGATCCGCACGGTGAGGGTGCGGCTATCGGCTTGCGCGGTTGGCAGGATAGCAATGATCCGTCCGCCAAATGTCTCGCCCGGAAAAGCGGTGAGCGTTGCGCTCGCACTTTGCCCGATCCGCACCGCGCCAGCCTGTGCTTCAGGAACAGCGGCGTTGAGCCAGACCGTGCCAAGCCCTGTTACCTGCGCGAGCGTTTGCCCCATCGCCAGCGTCACACCAGCGCGCGCATCGAGAGTCTGGATGGCGCCTGAAATCGGCGAAGTGATGGTAATCGTGCCGTTGGTCTTGCCGCTTCGCTCGACACTCGCAATCAGGCCGTTGGACATGCCCATCAGCCGCAGCCGCTGACGTGCGGCGGCGGTCAGGTCTGGTCGCCCCAGACGCTTGACGCTCAAAAACTCGGTCTGCGCGCCGCCCCATTCGGGGAGCTGGACGTCAGCAATTGGCGCACCGGCACGCACGACATCGCCGGGAGCGCGCGCATAGACGCGGCTTACGAACCCGCCCGAACGGGTCTGAATGATCGCCACGTCGCGCTGGTTGAAATCGACGCTGCCGGTGACGTTGAGCGTCGCAGCCAAGTTGCCCATTTTGGCCTCGACCACCCGGATGCCCAGATTCTGCATTGCGGACGGGTCGATGCTGACTCCTGCCACAGCGCCGGATGCGCCGCCGCCACCATCGGCATATTTGGGTTCAAGCTGCATATCCATGAACGGCGATTTGCCGGGCTTGTCGAATTTCTGCTGCGGAAACATCGGGTCGTAATAATAGAGGACTTTGCGGCCATCGGCGCTTGTAGCGGTTGCGGGTGCTTTATCCCCACCGCTTTGCCCGAGATAATATCCGCCGCCGCCTGCAATCATTGTCGCAGCCAATATTCCGGCACGCCAGCGAGCCGCATTCTGTGTTGCATCCGTCATGGCTGCCCTCCTGAATAAATCATGTTGATACGGACGGCATCGCGCGCGACCTCGGCTTCGCGGTCGAGCAAATCGACTTCGGCTTCTGCAACACTGAGCGTCGCCAGCAACGCAGTGCCAAGATCGACCGTGCCGGCGCCGTAGCTGTCAAAATCGAGTTTCGCCCGCCGCCGTGCCAGCGGCACCAAATTCTCGCGCGCATTTTCGAGCCTTGCCTGGTGCATCGTATGTTCGGCCAGGTCGCTTTCCAGAGCGGCGAGAACTTCGCGCTCGCCTGCCATGCGCTCCAACCGCGCGCGTTCGGCCTCGCTCGCGCGCGCCTCAATTTTGGGGTTCTGGCGCTTGCCTCCGAATAATGGCAGGTCAATCGAGACGCCGACCGAGACGAGATCGCCAAAACGCGGTTCGCGCCGTCCGTAGGAAGCGGTCACCTTCCAGTCGGGTTGCTTGTCGGCACGGGCAAGCCGGGTTTCGGCATCCATCGCCGCCGTTTGCGCATCGAGCGCCCTCAGGCTGGGAAGACTGCCGACGTTCGCCAGTAATTGCGCCCGGTTTATTGCGAACTCTGGCGGGTTGCCTGCAACCGAGACGTCGGGATCGCCGGTAAAGCGCGCCAGTCTTGCGCGGGCTTTTGCAATCTCAGCCATCAGGGCGCTGCGGCGGTCGCTCACTTGCGCCTGCAACTGTTCAGGCTCGAATGCCTGCGAAGGCCGCGCGCTGCCAGATGCCAACCGTGCTGTCACGGTTGCCTGAAGACTGCCCAAGCTTTCATCGAGTAGCTTCAATTGCGCCAGACGCCGCTCGCCATAATAGAGATCAATCCATGCGAGCGCGGTTTCGAGCATGACATTGCGCGCCTCAACTTCAACTTCGGCTTCCGCGATGCCAATGTCAGCGCCTGCCCGCGCGGCGCGAGCGTGACGTTTGGCGGGATTGATAAATTGCTGGCTGACGCCAATCGTTGTCATCGTAAAATTATCGCGGTTGAAGCTACCCGCATCCGGCCCGGTCACCGGAAAGTCGCGGATACCAAGATCGAGCGTTGGGTCAGGCAGCCGGTCGGCCGCTATCGCCGCCGATTGCGCGGCTTGCACACCGGCAGCACGCCCTTTCAGACTCGGCGCGGCGCTCTTTGCGCGTTCAAGCGCCGCGTCAAATGTCAGCGGCTCGGCGGCAAGCTGCGCAGGCAGCACGAGCAAAGCCATTAAAGTGATCAAGTATTTCATGCACCCCCCCAAACGGAACGATAACAAGGTCGTCCCCGACCAGCGCTTCGCGCCAGCCAGGGACATCCATTGTCAGCCTTTGGCGTGGCCCGGCATGTCCATGCACGCAGCCTTCGTCGCCTCGTCGTGCATCATCGCACAATCGCAATTAGCGACGGTGGAAGCGTCCTTGACCCACACGCGGACGCGCGAAGGCAGATTGGCCTTGTTGGGGCCGTAAACCGGACGGTTTTGCCATTCATAATGGCCGCCCGATCGTTCGGCTGCCGACGCAGCAGATACAGAGGTGAACGCTGCAAGCGTCGCAGCAAGTGTCAGTAAAATTTTCATGTTGAATATCCTTGGTTGAATCAATTTTGCGCGCACGACAGCATCAAAGCCGCCGAACGCCGGTTGGTTCAGCCAAGGATCGAGGGAGGGTCGGGTATCGGGGCTATGTTGCGCCCGCTCAGAACTGGACTTGTTGCCCATGTATAAGAAAAAGAGCCGCTAATTGCGGGCGCGACGGTAATTGGAACCACGCCAAGTGCCGCCAAGGACGCACAGCCCACCATAGCGAAGCAGCCGGCCTTCATATCCTTGCAAGGCGGCGTGTTATTGTGGGATTGCTTCATCGCATCCATGCAATCGGCCATGCCTGCCATTGGCGATGTTGCTGCACTTTGTTCGTGCTGCATATCCGCACAAGGCGGCGACGCATAAGCCACGCCCTGCCACAAGAGGCCGAATATGGCCCCCAGCAGCAGAAAATGGCGAAACAGCGTTTTCATCAGAAACCTAATTTGAACTTGGAAGCGTCAAAGGTCAATTCGCTGAGCAACTGTCTTTCGTTACGGCCTTTAATCATACAGCCGTCGCGCGGCCATCACGACCCTGAAAAATGGCTCTCTGCGGCCCTTTGCTCCCTCACGCGCCGACATTGACCGTGAATGGCACAATTATCTCGCGGCCATTCGCCATGATCTGAACGAAAATCTTCATAACGCCGCTGTTTTTGGGTTCCATATGAAAGCCGACAACAGGCCCGCTACGCTCGCTGTCAGATTTAGGCTCGGTGCCTTGCGGGTGGACGTGTTCGATTGAACTCCAGTCGCGCGAAAACGCGACGACATGACCGAATGCTCCCATGATCGGTTGAAGCTGCGTGAAAGGCTTGCCGGATTTCGCCTCGACAATCGCAACACTACCCATCACGCCTTGACCCGCCTTTACCGGGCCAGCAAACGAGAGTGCGAATTTGAGCCCGCCCATTTCTGCGGTTGCAACCGGCTTTGGGTCAGGCGCAGGCGCTTTTTCTGACCCGGCAGCCATGTCGGAAAACACGTATTCCTGATCACCGTCCGCCCGCGTTGTATCAGTCCATACACGGTATGTCCGACCAAATTTCGGCGTGAAGCTGAACGTCCAATCACCAGCCTTGGGACCAGCCACCGGATGGATATGCTGGTAGTCGGTCAGGCTTTCGTCAATGATGAGCAAATGCAGCTTCTTGGTGTGGGCCAGTGCCAGTTGATCGGGGCCTATCGGTGCCCCGGTCTTGATGTCGGTCAACGTCAGCGTCACCGATTGCGGCTCACCCGGCGTGAAAGTGCCAGCAGGAGTCAATGCTACCTTGAGCGTTGCGGCACCGTGATGATGGCTGGCTCCTCCCATTTCCATTCCGGCATGTTCATCACCGCCAGCGCCTTCCTTGGCGGCAATTGCGGCGTGATCGGCGTCGGTATGACCATCCTCATGCTTCTTTTCGCCACAACCGCTGAGTGCGAGGACAGAGACTGCGATCAGGAACAATGTCTTTTTCATGGAGAAATATCCTTTGTGCTGGGCTTAATAGGCTTGCAAATTGCCCGATTGACGGGCTTCGGCGATGATGTTTTCGAGCGGAGCGCGGCCAAACAAGCGAAACAGGATCGGCGTAATCAGGGCATCCAGCAGTGTCGCCGACAGCAACCCGCCAAAGATCGTCACCGCAACCGGATGAAGGATTTCCTTACCCGGTTCGTCCGCGCCGATCAGCAGCGGCGTGAGCGCGAGACCCGCCGCAAGCGCCGTCATCAACACCGGCGTCAGCCGTTCCAGCGTGCCGCGCACGATCATCGCATCGCCCCATGTTTCGCCTTCGTGGAGAACGAGGTTTATATAGTGGCTGACCTTCAAAATGCCGTTGCGCGATGCGATCCCGGTGAGCGTGACAAATCCGATCATGCTGGCAACCGAGAGCGGCAACCCGGCAAGGCCAAGTGCAATCACCGACCCCACCAGCGCCATCGGGACGCCTGCCATGATAATGAGAGCCAATTTGACCGAGCGGTATCGCGTAAAGAGCAGTACGAAAATCATGCCGAACGACACGAGCGACAAACCGCCGATTGTCAAAGATGCTTCGCGCTGCGCCTCGAACTGCCCTTCGACGCGAACAAACCCGCCCGCAGGCAGCTTGAGTTTTGCAGTTTCTGCCTCGATGGCTGCGACGATGTTACCTAAATTCGCGCCCGGTGCCGCGTTCGCCGATATGACGATCCGGCGCTTGCCGCCTTCGCGCAGAATTTGATTGGGGCCGTCGGTCTCTACGATTTCCGCCAAGTTGCGTAAAGGAACCGGGCCTTTAGGTGTTTCAATGAGCAGATCGGCCAACGCCGCCGTTGTGCGTGTTTCATCGGGCAACCGCAGCACAACATCATAGCGTTTTAGCCCGTCGATCACGCGGCTGACGATCTTGCCATTGGACAACGTCGCAATCGCATCGGACACCGCAGCCGGCGTGATGCCGTAGCTGCCCGCACGATCGTAATCTATCCGCAAATCAAGCTGCGGCACGCGGACCTGCTTTTCGATCCGCAAATCGACGATGCCGGGAATTGCGGATATCGCCGCGCGAAGCTGCTCGGCACTGCCGCGTGCGCCGTCCAGATCCTCAGCAAATATCTTGATAACGATTTGTGCTTGCACCCCCGAAAGCAGGTGATCGATCCGGTGACCAATCGGCGCACCGACCGATACCGAGCCGGGAAGCACAGCGAGCTTCCTCCGGATTGCCTCGGCAACCGCAGTCCGATCCTCAGCATCGGGCTTGAGCGCGACATCAATCTCGCTTGAATGAACGCCCTCGGCATGTTCATCGAGTTCGGCACGGCCTGTCCTGCGACTGACGCTCTCGACCTGTGGTATCTGAAGCAGGAGTTTTTCAGCAGTTGCCGCCAATTGGCTTGAGGCCTCAAGCGAGATGCCTGGCTCAAGCTGATAGCCAACGACAAAGCTCCCTTCGTTAAACGTCGGCAGGAAAGCACGCGGCAATAGCAGCGCGCCGCCAATCGCCAGCACACTGACAATCGCGGCGGTAACCAACACGCCCCGAACGCGTGCAAATCCCCATTCAAGCGCCTTTGCATTCACTCTCTTGAGGCGAGTAACGAGCCCGGATTCACTTGTCTCATGGAGCGCCGCAAACTTCGGCAGTAGGTAATAGCAAAGCACTGGCGTCAGCGTTACAGCAGTGACAAAGCTCGCGAGGATCGAAACGATATAGGCTTGCCCAAGCGGTGCAAACAGGCGGCCTTCGACGCCGCCAAGGAAAAACAATGGTAAGAATACAAGGATGATGATTGCAGTCGCATAGACGATGCCCGACCGCACCTCACCCGTCGCATGAGCGATGACTCCGATTGGTGATTTGGGCTCAGCCAGCGCAGAATTTTCGCGCAATCGCCGATATACATTCTCAACGTCAACCACCGCGTCATCGACCAATTCACCTATGGCAATGGCAAGTCCACCCAGCGTCATCGTGTTGATTGAAAGCCCGAATGCTTCAAAAATGATCGTCGTGATCAGGATCGATGTTGGCAGCGACATCAGTGATATGGCCGTCGTGCGGACGTTGAGCAGAAACAGAAACAATATGATTGCGACAACGACGGCGGCTTCAATCAAGACCCGCTGGAGCGTGCCAATCGACGTTTCAATAAAATTGGCTTGGCGAAATTGAACCTTATCAGCGCGAATGCCGTTTGGCAGTGTCGCGCTGATTTCCTTGAGCGCAGCCTCGACTTGCGTTGTCACAGCGACCGTATCAGCAGTTGGCTGTTTCTGCACCGCGATAACCACTGCTGGTGCGCCACCATAGCCAGCATCCCCCCGCCGGAAGCCTGCACCAAAATCGGCACTTGCGACCTGCGAAAGCCGCACTGGATTGCCCCCGCTTTCGCCAACGACGAGCGCGCGCAAATCGTCAATCCGCGTTGTCCGAGCAACACCCCGGATCAGATATTCCTTTTGAAACTGGTCGACAAACCCGCCACCGCTGTTGGTGCCAAATTCGCGAACCGCGCCGTCAATCTGATCAAGTGTGATGCCAAGCGCTGCCATCGCTGCCGGATCGGGCGAAACCCGGTATTGCCGAACTTCGCCGCCAATCGGGATCACCTGCGCAACGCCAGGAATTGTGAGCAAGCGTGGGCGCACTTGAAAGTCTGCAATTTCACGCGCTTCCATCGGGCTGGCTTTGCCGTAGGGTATCGCGACGAGCATGATCTCACCCATGATGGACGTGACCGGCCCCATTTGCGGCACTGTGTTCGGTGGAATTTGTTCGCGAACAAGGGTTAGCCGTTCGGCGACTTGCTGGCGCGCGCGGTAAACATCCTCATTCCAGCCGAACTCGACATAGACGACCGACAGCCCGATGCCAGATACCGAACGCACACGCTCAACACCGGGAACGCCACTCATTGAGGTTTCAATCGGGCGCGTTACGAGCGTTTCAACCTCGGGCGGGGCGAGCCCGGGAGACTCGGTCAGGATCGTAACGACCGGGCGATTGAGGTTGGGCAGAACATCCACCGGCAAGCGGCTTGCCGATAACAGGCCGAGCCCAACAAGCGCGATCGCCGCAAATAGGACGAGAATCCGGTTGCGCAGCGAAAAGGCGACGATGGCGTCAAACATGCCTAGCGCACCTGACCGAGTAGAGTTGCACCTATTGTTACCACGCGCTCTTCCGCTTTGACGCCCGTCAGTATCGCCACATTGTCAGCGTCCACTGGTGCGGTGGTCACATTGCGTAAAGCAAATGTTTCGGCCCGTGTCTTGACGAACACCGAGGTCAAGCCGTTGGCACCGCTGATCAAGGCAGCGCGGGGAACAATGACCCCGGCAACCGGCTCGCCCAGCGGCGCTGATAGGGTAACGCTTTCGCCGATACGCAGTCGCGGCGGAGCACCGACGATGCGGAACAGCCCTTGTGCCGCGCGGCCCCGGTCAGCAAGACCCGCGCCTTCAAACACCAGATCGAATGTCGCGCCGTCGCTCGTCTTGCCGACCGCACTTGCTCCTGTGGTTATAGGGCGGCGGTCGAACAGATTGGCTTCCACATAGAGGCGTGACGGATCGACAATCTCGAACAGCGTCGTTTGAGCAGCGACCACTTGGCCGACGCGGACCCCGCTTACCGAAATGACGCCGCTGATCGGCGCACGCAGCACTTCACGAGCCGATGTCGCTTGGCCAAGCCCTGCGCGCCGCGATTGCAGGCCGCGCAGGGTAATCGCAGCCTCTTCAATTTCACGGCGCGGAACCACACCTTCAAGTCGGCGAAGCCGTGCTGCACGGTTGGCCGCAAGTGCGATTTGTTGATCGAGATCGCCCAACTCACGCGATAAGGAGGCACGGTCTATCGCCTGTAAAGGTGGCTCAATGATCGCTAATATCTGTCCGGCGCGAACCGATTGCCCAATGACTGCAATCCCCGAAGCGCCCGCACTAACGCGGCCGCCCGTGGCACTTTGAACCAGCCCGCCGCGACGCGGATCAGTAATAATTTGGCCGGTTAAATTGGCAGACGGGGTGGTATAGCCATCCGCTGCTACGATTGTGCGCAGACCAATGATCCGCTGAACACCTTTGGGCGCAAACACGTCGCCACTTGGAAGCCGGGCCGCCGCATCGCCGCCGCCTGTGACCGTCGTGGCGGGTGTGGCCGCTGCGCTGTGATCCTCATCGCCGTGCGCCTGAATCGGGCGTGGTTGCAACAACAATAGCCCAAGCGCGACCACAGCAACCGCAGCGCCTGCCCTACGCGAGCGCCAAAAGATCAAGCCGCCGATGGCCAGAACAGCGATGCCTGCGGCAACCATCCAATATGCCCACCCACCGCTGGCGGTTGTCACTTGCGCATCGGGTATGATGAGTTCGGCGGACAGCGATTCGACCGCTCCCGCGCGTGTGATCAGGAAGGCCAATTGATGCGCGCCAGCGGTTTCAAGTTTGGCGTCGGACACAGTATATACGTCGCCCGCCGATTTCGCGGCTTGGCTTTTGCCATCAATTGTCACGTTCACATTGGCATTGGTGATCGGCGCATTATCGGCCCAGCCGTCGATCCAGATTGTCATGTCGTCGCCGTCAACCGCTGCGACAAGTTCAAGGGTCGCCGTGCGGGCCTCGATGCGGGGCTTCGCACCCGTCGGCGCGCTGGCGACGGCCGCAGCACCGTGATCCTCATCGCCGTGCGCGAATGATGTTGACGGCGTGGATAGGAAAACTGCTGCGGCAATGATCGCCATGAAAGATCGGAATATCATGGCAACACACCCATCGTTTGATTGACATCAGAAATTGCGGCGGACTTAGCGACCTCGGCTGCACCAAGCGCGCGCTCGGCATCGAACAGCGCCTGCCGCGCTCGCAGATATTCGATGTAGCCGATTTCGCCTTCGACCCGACCGCGCTGCGTCAACATCAGCGCCTCGCGCAGTGCCGCTTGCCGCGCCTCGGCATCACGGAGCGCGCGTTCGGCGACCGACAGGCGCACAAGCGCAGCGCGCTGGTCAGCTAATAACCGCGCGCGAAGTCGTGCAGCCTCTGCGCCTGCCGACAAGGCCTCTGCCCGCGCGCCGGCTGCATCAGCACCGGCACGCGAATCGCGGCCTAGCGGGACCGCGATACCCACAAGCAAAGCATCTTCATAAGAACCACGGGGATCGTTTCGCTGGCGGCGTACGCCTATACTACCCTCCACCCTTGGTCGCAGGCTGTAACGCGCATAACCGGCTTTCGCGTCGGCAGCCTTCGCTTTGGCTTCGGCAGCAAGGAGTGCGGGATGGCTTTCAATATCGGTGCCGGATGACAGGGCTTCATCGGCAAAGCTCGTAGGGGCAGTGCCGATAAGCGCCTCGACCGCCGCGGTCGTTTCCGCAAGATCGGTTTCGGCAGCCGAAAGCCTCGCCAATGCTACGCCAAGCTCTGCTTGTGATACCAAAAGATCGCGCCGTGCCTGCACACCGGCTTGAACCAGTCGCTCAACCTGATCGGTTTCAGTTCGTGCCGTTGCGACATGCTGTTGCTCTATATCAACCGCACGTCTTGCACCGGCGAGCCGCCAATATACGGTGCGAATGTCTCCTGCCAAGGCCAGTTGGGCAGCCGCTAGCCCGGCATTTGCCGCATCACCGCTCAGCGTCGCGGCATTAACACCAGCGCGCGCTTCCCCCGGCCATTTTATGGCGGCTGAAACGCTGGCTTCTTGCTCAATCGTCCCGCCAGAGCGGGTCAGGACATCGCCGCGCGCCACGGGTGGTCCAACAAACGGCCCGCTCGCGGCACGACTTTGGGCGTCAGCTTGAGCCTTCAAAGCCGGACTGGCCGCCGCTTCGGGTAGTTGCGCGGCTGCTCGTTCAAAGGCTTCATGCAGCGATATGACGGAAGCTGCGTCTTGCGCCTGGGATGGTGCGACCGACAGCAAAACTGCGCTAAGCGTCGCCACTGCGACGCCCAAATGGCGGCGAACCGACTTCTGGTTCATCGAACGGTTTTTCTGATCATACCGATAATACGCACGCAATTGGGACTACCCTCAAAACATGCGCATTTTTCAGGATGCGGGCACCTTCGGCTTTTTGTCGGCAGACGACCAGTGTATATGGACGATCTTCCATTGCCCGTTGCTTCGCCGCAGCACCATCGTTTCAGTGGAAGCACTGTCGATGGTTTTGTCCTTGTAGGTGCCGGTTGTTTCACCCTGGCTCGTCACCCACGCAACATCGCCACTGGCTTGTGCGGAGCGTGCAGACACGCTCTGCTTTACACCCTTCAAAAATGCCATGTCGGCGTCCAGATGGTCCGAAGCATATTCAGCTTTGCTCGTTTCCGCCCCGCCGCCCTCATAGATCAGAACATTGTCAGCCAAGAGCGCCAGTGCTTGCTTGGAATCGCCGTCGGCCAGTGCCTTATGAAATGCGTCCACCGCATCCGTTACAGGCTTTGCGGCGGCATCGCTTTGTGCTTGGGATGTTTTTGCTACGTTTGCATCTGGTGCCGTAGGCCCACAGCCTGCCAGCGACGCCGATGCCAACCCAAAAATAATAAAATGCTTCATAGTCAGTTCCTCACTCAAAAATTATCGGTCCACGCGCTGATTTGGCGTTCCAGCTCTTGCCGCGCGCGGCGTGTTCGGCCTTCGATGGCTTTGGCGCTCAACCCCAACTGAACGCCTGCTTGCTCGTGGCTGAAGCCTTCAAAAACGGTCAGCAACAAAGGCTCCTTGAGGCCGCGTGGCAACAGCGCGATCGCTTTTTCGAGCAAATGCAGTTCCTGATTGGCGCTTATCAACGTATCGGCTGTTGGCGCGGCGTCTCGAATATCAGGTGCATCGGTTGGCCATGTGAGCTGAAAAAATCTGCGAACCCTGACCTTACGGCTGTGATCGCGACATTTGTTGAGTGCGATTGTGGTGAGCCACGGCCCAAGAGGCCGGTCTAAATCATACCGTCCAAACCCCTGCCACGCGGCCACAAAAACCTGCTGAAGCAGATCGTGCGCTTCCTCGTCAGCGCCGATATAACGCCTGATGAAGGCAAAGACAGGGCTCTTGTAACGGCTAATGATAACGGCGAAGGCTTGGTCGTCGTTAGCGGCGGCCCGCTCGCAAATCTCGCGATCAGTGAGCGCTTCAGGCGACGTCACTGGGCTTCTTGCATCAACGCTTGCACTACGGAGCGATCAAAGATTTCCGCCTGTTCTGGCGTAAGAACTGCCCGCATTCTAAAAATATGGCTGACCGTTTGCTTCTGGTAATTTCCCAAAGTCCTATGAACGTGTTCGATTGCCATCTGCACTTCGGGGCCGTCGCGCTTGCTGGTCTGGATTGCCTTGGCCAATTCTACATTGGCGCTATGGGCATCGGCCTCAAGCTCCCACGAACGAGGGCAAAACGCCTCTCTTCTGCGGCAATATTTTTGTCTTGGGCTGCTGACAGGTTCAATTTGCTATGCAGCATCGCGTGGAGCGCATTGTCGGGCGTTTCTCTTGGAGCGAGCAGCTTCATGCCTACGAAAGCACCGCTCAGGCCAGCCAGAAATGCCAAGATCACCGTCAATATGATCGCGCGACGTGCTGGACTCATGAGGGTAGCGCCAGCAACGCCGACGGCGCCAAATGTGCGCCCGAAACCAAAGTCTCGCGACTTTGGCTGGCCGCAGCGGCGACACCGCCAAGGCCAACGCCGACGATCAGAGCCGCCGTCATAGCTCCAACCCTTATCGACGTCTGCGATTTGATGACCGCTGAAGTTTGGGCCAGGCTACGCATGACCCCCTCTTCGATTTGCGATAAATCAATCTGATCCAAAGGCGCTTTCGCCAATCGCGCCAGTGCGTTCTCAATATCCATGATGTTTACCTCATTATCCTGTCTAGCTATACGTTGGCCGAGCCATAAGCCCCCATATTTGCGCGTTTGAGATGCACATCCGTATCGCGAGGCATTGGGAAGGGATTATACCCCTCTGCCGAGTGTTCACATTGTGGAGCTCATCATGTGTCCACCGAAAAGCATCCACATGGCCATCGCGACCATCATCACATTTTCGGTCAGCGAGACGAAGCCGAGCGGGACGTTGCTGTCGCCACCGACGCATGCGCATTTGAGTTCGCGCTTGTCGATATAGACCGCTTTGAACACCGAGACCGCGCCGATGGTGCCGATCGTGAGCGCGACCGGGATCGACAGCCAATTGAGAGCGCCCGCCGCCATCAATACGCCCGCCAATCCTTCGCCGAACGGATAGATGCGCGAATACGGCACCCAGCGTTTCGCGAGCAGATCGTAATTCAGGAACATCGTCGCGAACTTGTCGACGTTCTGGAGCTTGAGCATCGCAAGGATACACATGCTGAACGCGATGAACCATTCGCCCGCCCGGATTGTGAAGGGCGAACCATACACCGCGAAACTTGCGGCCAGCGCCATCAGTGCGGCAATTGAAAACAGCGCAATCACCGGCTGGTAAGTGGTGGCTTTCGGATCAGCGACCGACAGACCGAGATAGCGGCGCAGATCGTCATGCCCGCCAATCCGCTCTCCGCCGATGAAGATTTGCGGCGTCGTCTGGACATTGTGCTTGGCCTTGAACGCATCGGTTTCCTCGCGCGTGGTGAGCCAGCGATCCTCGACCGTGAAACCTTTGCGCTTCATGAGATCGAGCGCCTTCAGCCCGTAAGGACAGATATGGTTCGGCATCACCATGCGGTAGATCGTTGCAGTTTTGGCGGCGGCGCTCGCCTTCGCTGGCGTTGACATTGCGGCTTGAGTCATGGGTGTTCCTTCTTGGCGGATAACGTCACCCATCCTATAAAGGTTCCGGACTATAGTACGGAGTCAAGCGATGAATGCGATGACCATCGGAAAGCTGGCGAAGGCTGGTGGTGTAGGGGTTGAGACAGTCCGCTACTATCAGCGGCGGGGGCTGCTCGTGGAGCCGGATCGCAATGGCGGCGTCAGGCGATACGATGCCGATGACATCTACCGGCTGCGCTTTGTCCGGCAAGCACAGACCGCAGGCTTCACTCTCGATGAGATCGGGAAGTTGCTGGCGCTCGACGCTACAGACGACCGCGCCACAGCGCGGGCGATGGCCGAAGCGCGGATCGTTGCGCTCGATCAGAAAATTGCGGAATTACAGGCAGCAAAATCAGCCTTAGCTAAGCTTGCTCACGAGTGCGCATCTGGCGAAAATGGTCCATGCCCCATCATTCTTGCCTTTGAACCTACCTAAAACGCCGCTCAAAACCCTAGGCCAAAACCGGTCCTGCGAACATCAGCGCCTCGCAAGCACCCAGCTCGCTGCCTGCATAGGCGTCCCTAGACGCGATGCGCCAAAAATTGCCCGGAAATCGGAACAATTCAATCCACCTGTCGGCGTTCTAATCTTGTTCGGCAATTGAGCAAAAAAATGAGAAAGCCGCAGTTTCGCGTTGCTGCCATTCCCGGCAAATCGCAAAAAAAATCTACGCAGTTCCTGCACAGGTCGAAAACGGCCTATTTTTATCAATTGTATCAAACACTTCCAAGTGTCCGATATAATTGGTCGGGGGTATAAACCATAGGCGAGAGATGGGTTCGATAGGCGGCCCCGCTTGCAGCAGAGATGCGGATGGCAAGGTCTTTGGCGCGGGCGGAGCGGCGATCTCTTCGAATTCTTCCACAGGTCAGCTTCTCTCCGCTTCATCCGTGATGTGGCCCACCAAGTCTGTAGCGTAGTCCGCTACTTCACACAGGGTGAAGATTGCGCCCGTCTCGTCATTGCCGGCAAGCTATCTGATTTCATCCGGGGCAGGACAGAGCTTTGGAAGCACAAATACAAGAATTACGTGAGCCACTTTCACTCCACAAAAAGCAGCGAGTAATCAACAAATTAGCCGTCAATGGAGCTGAGCGAAATCTCCGCAGCATACGCCCGCCAATCAGTCTGCAAGTTGGGAACATGATAAACTACAGCTGTGGGTCGCGCGTCAACTGAAGTGGGTGGTCAATTTCCGCCCGCTCAGCCGGGAAATATGTTTCGGTTCAGGCGGTTCAGTCATAAAAGCTGCCTGCAGTCGACGAACGAAAATCGCTCGAGCAACCTCCATCAGAGGATGCCTCCATTTATGGTCCGGGTCCTATTGGCTGCTAGTCCACATCCGGCCCCACTTCGGCTACAGTTCCTGCTCACTAAAGCCTTCGCTGCACGTAGGGCCTAGCGATTGACCTGCCGCTGAATCCGTCGCGCGGGCAGGTCCCAAACTGTCTGTGGTGAGGGGCTCCGCTTTCCCACGAGTTACCGCTTTGCCTATCACAAGAAGCTCTCGCCGGCATGGTTTTCAAACAATGCCGCATCGCGAACATAGCCTAAGAGCACCTCGACCTTCTTCTGCCGCGAGACCTCCTGCATCTTGGGCAAGGAGGCCCCTGCCCTCGCCGCTTCGGTCAGGAACCCCGATCGAAGCGAGTGAGCACCGACAGCAGCAGGATCGAGCCCGACCTTGTCCGCATATCGCTGGATCAAGCGCGCTACCGAGCGATCGGACATAGGCTCCTTCGTCATCAAGCCCTGAGCATCGGTCCGGTAGAATAGGGGGCCCACTTCCCCTCCTCTTACGCTCAGCCATTCGTTGAGGCGGGAGCCGGGCTTGAGCACCTTACCCGACGGGACCGCAATGATCTTCCCTGCCCCCTCTTGGTCGGTCTTGGAATGCCTTATCGTCAGCTTGAGCCCTTCGCGCACGAGCTCGAGATCGGCGAGCTGCAGGGCGACCAGCTCAGAGCGCCGAAGCGCCGCTGCGAGGCCTAACGCCATGACCGCACGGTCACGGATCGCCCGCGGACTCGATCCTTCTGCAGCTGCAATCATCCGCGCCAGATCGGCCGCCAGAATGGCGCTCTTCTTGCGCGTCGGTCGGGCGCGCTGCTCACGCCGAATGCCAGCGAGCGTATCGGCGATCACATCGCGGGGATCACGGTGCTGTGGAGCCACGTGCCCCGCCTGCCGGTGATGCCACGCGATAGCGGCAAGGTTTCGTCCGATGGTGCTGTCCGCCCTCCCCGCCCGAGCCAGTGACGCCAGCCAGGTTGCAACCACCTCGGGCATCGCCGGCATTGGCTCAAGGTCGCGCGTCCAGCACCATTCCTCGAACTGACGCCAGTCGCTGTCATAGGCCCGCACGGTGTTCGCAGCCTTGGAACGCGCTCTGTAGGAGCGGGCGGCCTCGATTTCGGCGGCAAGCTGCGGCGGGATTGTCTGTCCGAGCGGGACGAGGCCCTCATCGTTCGACGTCTCGACGATGAATCCGATGTCGTCAGCCAAAGCGCGTCTCCTCGAAGCTCGATCGTGCCGCTGGCATCTCCGGCATTCTGCCCTTGAAAGAGCGGCGGCGTCGCAGCGGATTTGAGGCACTCTATATAGAATACGCCATTGTCCGTGAAGGGCATTTATCGGACAGCAAATCAACCGTACAAGCTGGGTATACTTTTTAGGTCGTTCATATACTATTTGCCCGATGGCGCTTTCCCCTTCCCCCTGGCAACTGACCCTTGCACGGATCGAAGGCGCCCTCCCTTTCCTCTCGCCGGAGCTCGCCGAGTGTCTGGCGCTGGCCTCGTTGCGGCGCCTTTGGCGCGTGCATGTTCGCGACTATCCTTTTGATAATCTGGGAGTCGCTCACAATCCGGGCGTGAACGCGAGCGAACTTGTCCGATCATGGCACGCGGAGGAGCGGCGGCAATTTCTGTCATGGATCGGCCGACGTGCGCCCCCTGCCCTCGCCAAGGCTGCCAGGCAGGTGCTGGCAGCCAAATGCCAGACCGAAGGCTTCACCGAGGCCTACACACCCGCAGACAATGCGCTCGCGCGGCTCGACGCCCTACTCCCTAGCAGGGATACTCAGGGCACCCTGCTCGAGTGGCTTGAGGAACTGCGAACCGAGGAATTCGACTTTTTCGAAGGCGGCAGCGAAATGGTCCAGGTCGGCGGGTTCGCAATCACGCGCTCGGCACCGCGAGGCGCTGCCTGGGCCGCCTCGTTGGCTGTGGCCATTAGGCCCCATCTTTTTGGATTGGGCTCGGCCCCGCTGGCGCTTGCCGGCATCATGCCGCGGGCCCTGTTCCGCGAATTCCACGAAGAACCCCTGCTCGCCCTTCTCCGTTCAGCGCTTCAGACGGCCACTGACAATGCCGCGGCCGATTTGCGGGTGATGCGAGAGGCTGTCACTTTGGCCGACAAGCAGCTGGCCGGTCGGCTGTATGCCTCCTCAACCGCTCCGCAGGCGTGGCGCATGATCGTCAGCCTTGGTCCCCTTACCAGAGCGGAGCTTGCCAGATGCCTAGCCGTGACAAAGCGAACCGCTTCGCAATCGGTGTCCTCATTGCAGGAGGCAGGCATGGTGCGCTTGCGCGAGACCGATAGTGCTATTGTACCGGCCAATGCTGATCTAGTACCGCGCGAATAGCCTCTTCGGCTTCCTGCCGCGTCGCACCACCCTTGTTCAGCAAGGTAATGCGGACACCCTTGCGATCAGCACCCTCAATCCGAAGTACAGGCTGGCCAACCGCATTCGCGACGGTCTCGGCCTTTCCTGACTTCTTGGGGGTTCCTGACTTCTTGGGGGGATCAGCCGCGAGTGAAAGCGCCTTGATCACCTCGAGGACAGATGGCGAATGGTTCGTCCGTTCCCGTTCTGCGGCAAGCCGCGCTGCTTCCCGGAAGGCCCTCTCCCTCCGGTCCTCGGGCTTCATGAGCGCCTTGAGTGCGATCGCATTGCGAATTCCGAGCTCCTGCGGATTAGCAAAGGCTCTGGTCAACTCCTCGGGCAGGCGGGCCAGATCGAGATAGCGTGTGAGCCAGCTTTCGGACACTTTGAGCCGTTCGGCCATCGTCTTCTGACGACCCTCGTAGTAGGCCGACAATGCCCGGAGATAGTCCTTCGCGCGCTCGAAATCGGTTAGGTCGTCCCGTGCGCGGTTCTCGAGATCTGCGAGCCTGAAAGCCTCCTCATCGCCAATCTCGCGCACGTCGACGAGGAACTTGAAGTCTGGGTAGTTGTGCGTCCGCAGCCAGCTGACCGACCAGTGTCGCCTCGCCCCGCAGATGACCTCGAAATCATAGCCATCTTCGCCCGACAGGCGACGGACAATAGCCGGGATCTCTTGCCGCCCTTGGGCCTTGATGCTCTCGATCAAGTCTGCGCAGCGTTCCTCATTGAGGAGCGCGTAGTCGCGATTGTGGCCAGCCCACATTCGGCATCTTGCCGGGTCAACGAGCTCATGAGTGCGCGAAACAATCGCGCCCGATGCTAGGTCGGCTAGACGGTTTGAGCGCCCCGTAAGCACATTCGACGCGATGCTCGATCGACGCGGCGCGGCGGAATCCTCGGTCAGATCGATCCCGGCTGCCAAGTCGGCGGCAAAACCGCTGTTCTTCCTACTCATGCAAGCCTCCCATTAGCAGAATTGCACGCGTGCAATTTTCCCAGCGGCTCATACCAAGGCCTCCTGCCGGAGGCGCTTTTGATGGCTTGGCCACATCGATCGAATGTCGACTTCGATTTCTGAGTTCACGCCATCAAGATAATTAAGGCAGCGATTGCGTACCGCCGAGCTCGTAGCAGGTCCGTCGAGTTCATAGACGGTCATCAGCCGCGCAGTCGCATTGTCGATCTCGGCAGAGTCCTTGAGCGGCGTTCGAACCATGGCGTGGCCAAACAGCGTCCGCATCAACTGCAGAAGCTCCTTCTGCATCGACTTGTTCTCATCGACCTTCGAGGCGACGAAGCGGAGAAACGTCAGTTCCGGGGCAAGCCCCCGATCAGCAAGCTGCTCGATCGTTTCATCAAGCATCGAGAGAAATGCCGCGGTCGAGGAGAAGTCCATTACGGTTGGGGGGACAGGAACCACCAGCGCGTTTGCCGCGCGCAAAACTGACAGGGAGATTGCTCCGAGGGCCGGGGGAGGATCCATGACGATGACATCGAACCGATCCGAAATGCTCTCGATGCCCTCCTTGAGACGGTCAAGCAGGGCCCCGTTCCCCTGGGCCATTCGCGCCGCAAGCTCATACTCGGAGTTGAACAGGCGAAGGTTGGCGGGGATCAATTCAAGGCCATCAAAATGTGTCTTGCGGAGGGCGTAGTCGAGCGATGACCGCTCACCCTCACGAAGGAATGGGTAGAGGGTATCGTCCTCTGTCAGATCGAGATCTGGCACATAGCCAAACAGCGTCGTCGCAGAGGCCTGGCTGTCGCAGTCGATCAATGCAACACGATAGCCCTTGATCGCGAGATATTGCGCTAGATGAACAGACAGCGTCGATTTGCCGACGCCGCCTTTGAAATTCTGAACCGCAACCACGCAACACGGATCGGTCGGAGCACGATACGGCCTGGTGCCGAACACGCCGCGCATGTCGTTAAGCTGGGCAAGAGTGTACCTCTCGCGTCGATTGCTATCTGTCCTCGCCGGCTCGGGCAGCCTTCCATCTTTCTCGGCGTCACGGATAGCCGCCGGCGTCCGCCCAACGAGCTCGGCCGCCTTCCCGATCGTAAAGGTAGGCTCGCGGCGCGCATCTGCCCGAGCGCTTCGTGCGGAGTCGCGCAGCTTTTCGAGCACCGACGATGTTCGACTGGCGAGCGTTGCAACCGAGACTAAACGCTCGGCTTCTTCGATCTGAAGTCCGTTAGACACATGCCGTCCTTTCGCAATTGAGGGTGTGCTACACCCACTTGCGCTTTTCGGTCAAGAACTTCGGAAATTTCGAAAGTTGAACTGCCTTGTCAGCCTAGATTTGGGGAGGCGGCGCCCCATCCTGACTCGGTGGGGGCGCGGCGAATTGCACGCGTGCAATTTTCCCTATGAGGGCCGCCCACGCCGGTTTACCCACCCCTCACAAAAGCCCTTCCACGCCGCAATCAGCTTAGCGCCACGAAGCTTCTCCAACCGATTGCCCATGTGGTCGCGGAAACCGCTCGCGATAAGATCAACATCCCATCCACCGCCATGCTTTCGGGCGACTTCAAGCAAATCGGCGTGCCCGAAACGGATCGAGCCAGACGACGGGAACGTGGACTCTGACTGCTTGATCGCAGGCGCCGCACCGGGAGTAGATGCTATTTCCCCCTGCCCTGTCGTTACGGTCTCGACGGAACCGGTCCGCCTCGCCTGCCGTCCCGCCGAATGCCGGTCGAGTTCATCTACCGTTTCCAAGACCTCCGGGGCGCCCTTCGGTTCAAACCGGAACTCAAGCTCGGTGACCGTACGCCCCTGCCGAATTTCACGCCATTCGACACGGAAGTGAGCGAGCTGGTCAATTTCAGACTTTGCCTTCTCAAGCACCTTGCGCCGAAGCTGAGCGAAGTCCGTGTAGACATCAGGCGGGATCCCGAGCGCTGCACGCAGTGCCTGCATATCTCCTCGCCAGGTTGCTTGGCGGCGATGGAGGCGAAGGGCTCCAAGCTCGTAAAGCTTGAGCGCATAATTTGAGCGGAAACCCAATACCGCTTGCCGGTTAAGCACGGCATAGGTCTCAGAAGCCTGGATCAGCTTACGCGCATCGGGCGTGAACTCCCATTCGATCCAACCCGTCTCTCCGCCATCCTCGTCGGTTTCCTCTTTAGACCGAGAGATCAGGGAGAACAGGAGAGTCGCCTTCTTTCCGCGCCACGATTTATCATCCACAGCAAACAGGGTGCGATGGAGCTCCTGAAGCATGTCGCTGATCCGCTCGTTACCCTTGTGGCCTCGGCGTATATCGGCTTTGCGAATGCGATGAGGACGATCTTCCCATGCGTCTCCACCTGCGGTCAGGATCATGAGCGCCAACAGCCGCGATGCCGTCAGACTAAGCGACTCACCTTTGACGAATTTGATCTCAATGATGTTGCCCGGTTTGGCGAACTCGTCGCCACCCTTTGCCTTCAATGCAGCAGCAACGCGCATCGCACGTCCGGGGGAACCTTCTTCAGGCTTCTCCTCGGAAGCTTCTACTATTGGGCTGTCATCAGTTTCCATGCCATAGTGCGATCAGAGCTTGATTCTTCGAAGGATTGATTGCTGCCTGACCTGACCTCGTTCGTCAAGTCAGGTCAGGATGGGATTCCTTTGGGAGCCCCCAAGAGGTCAGGAATGAAGGTCTGTGAACGGGAGGCAAAATCCTAGGAGATTCCGCGAGTCGGCAAGCTTACGGACAGAGCGCTGATTAGGGGGCAATTTTGATGTTTGCGGGCGAAGTTAGGCCACTAAGCAGCGCGCTGAAGGTCCGTCCCCCACGCGGTCAGGATGGCCCCAGCAGGTCAGGTGAATGCCCCCGCTCGGTCAGGGTTCAGCCCCCATCTGGTCAGCCTAACACCCCCATCTGGTCAGGAAGATCGGCTTAAAGTGCTGGAGTGACACCAAAAATTGGCCTCGAATCTGAATCTCTAGAATCAAGAATCCTTCCGCTGCAAGCAGCGGCGTTTTTATAATGATGTTTCTAAGGGAGAAGGGCCAGCGCCCTCGATACAATCGCTTCCGTGAATCACAGCGGGTGTAGTGATTCAAATTTCCGGTTGGACCCACAGCCGATATCCCTGTCACCAAGCCAGCATGAGAACACCCATTAGCCAGTCTTGGCATTGGCAGGCCATCGACCCATCACGCAATGTTGCCCGTGCCTACCACCTCTGGATCCAA
The DNA here is from genome assembly GCF_057220455.1 of Sphingopyxis sp. sgz302558. Taxonomy (NCBI): domain Bacteria; kingdom Pseudomonadati; phylum Pseudomonadota; class Alphaproteobacteria; order Sphingomonadales; family Sphingopyxidaceae; genus Sphingopyxis; species Sphingopyxis sp. sgz302558. The sequence goes on from NZ_JBXPUZ010000004.1 coordinate 42,099, forward strand.
ACCGACCTGTTCGGTTGGACGACGATTGAACGTCGCTGGGGGAGGATCGGCTCAAAAGGGCAGGGGGTAACCCTGAGTTTTCCTGACAGGGCACAAGCCGAAATCATCGCCCGGCAGGTCCGTGAAAGACGCAAGAGTGCCTTCAAACGAATAGGAGTACGTTACCGCGAGGTAGAATGACTGCCTGACACGCGCATCTGAAAGGGAGGGAAGGGGGGAGGGGGGAGTGAAGCTCATGGCCCTAACAGCACTCCGACCAACTCAGGACACGATCAACCTTGTCACAGCTCTGCGCGGCACATGGCACGGCTCCTACGCTATGTGCCGATGCCCTGCTCATGACGACAGGGCGCCCTCATTATCGATCCGCCAAGGACTATCCGGGGTCCTCGTGCATTGCTTTGCCGGCTGCAATCCAAGGGACATCATGCGTGCCTTGCGGAGTGCAGATCGAGTTCAAGGCACCGAACCCCGTCCAGCTCGAAGTGTAGACTCTAGGCGACAGGCTCAGCGCCTGTGGGATGATGCGATCAACTTACATGGGACCCTCGGAGAGCGCTATCTGGTTGGCAGATGTCTGCTCCCTGAGATCCCAGACATCCGGTTCCATCCGCGGTGCCCTTTTGGCCGAAAACCAAACACTGCGTTTCATCAAGCCCTGCTTGTGGCCGTGCGTGACCGAGGCCGGCTTGTAGCGGTTCAAAGGATCATCCTGGACCCTCGATCAGGCCGGCATCGCGGCAAGTTCTTGCTGGGGAGCTGCGGGCAGGGGGCATGGCAACCAACATTGTCTGATGGGGTGTTGGCAATTGCGGAAGGCTTCGAAGACGCGGCCGCCTTCACAAGTCTGACCGGCGTGACCTGCTGGGCGGCCATGGGCGCTGCTCGCTTGTCACTCCTCCATCTTCCGAAGGGGATCCATACGCTAATCATTGCCGAGGACAACGATGCACCTGGACAGAATGCTGCGCATCAAGCGAGCAAGACCTACGCCAGACCAGGCCTCCGAATTTTGCGAAGGTCTCCAAGCTGGGGCATCGACTGGGCGGACTTCAACGAACGGATGAACCGTCGGAGCAGCAGCATCGGCGAATGACGAAAGCTGGGACAAAACTGCCATTCAAGGGTCTACCGACGAATGGCGGGTTCGGTAGAAAGCAGTCGCCGCGGTAAATTCATCGGTTCCTTTAGAATGTTTCTGTTTTCAAGCAATTCGCGTTACCTATCGAGGAACGACCAACGCCGGGGGGATGAATGCACACTTGTGAGCCTCCATTCGCAACAATGGAGGCGTGGCTCAAATCCTATCCGAGCGTCGAGGGCAACTACGGTCATCTGCTGCTCGAGCAGAAGATTGCTCTCAGCCCCGAACTCGTCGAGGGCCTCCGCCCCTATTTCGAATCCGCTCATCTCGATGCCCGCGAACATTTCCACGCGCAGATCGCTATCGATCTCCATCCCGACGCCGGTGCCCCTGGCGCACATTCCTGCTATCCCAACTGCCTCCCGCCGGCGGCGCGCCACGGCCTGTTCGGCGAGGTCATGGCGGGCCTCATGACCGAGGTCTATCAGGAGGATTTCGTCGGCGGCCACATCTGGACCGTGCCGATCTTCCTGTTCCGCTTCCATGCCGACGTCGAAAGCTATCTCTGGACGCTCGCGCGTGATGCCGATCGCGAGCGGCAGATCTTTGGACGTTTCGGCTCCGACTTCATCGGGCTGTCGCTCGACGACGATGGCAAAGTTGTCCGGCTGATCGCGGGGGAGGCCAAATGGCGCAACCGCCTGACCCAATCCTCGGTCGATACGCTGATGCTCGGCGACTATGAGGAAGACGAGGAGGATGAGGACGGCGAACGGGTGCGCAACGGCCGGGGCGTGTGGTTCGAGATCAATCGCGACACGCCGGTCCCGCACGGCCTGCGCCAATTGCAACGGCTGCTTGAGCTGCGCGCGCCGGATGACTATGCCGCCGCCATCCTGTCGATTGATCGCGCCATCGCTTTGAACGGACCGCCGCTGCCGCGGACCAACCTGATCCTGATTTCCGGCAATGGAGGGCGGCGCCGCGAAAAGGGTGACTACTTGATCCCCTGGGAGAAATGTCCCGAGGAATACACTGCCCCGCACGACCTTCAGGTCATTGAGCTGGTCCTCGAGGAGGGCGCCGATCTGATTGAGCAGATCTACTCAAGCCTTTGGCAGGCCCGTGTCGATGCCTGAATATGATCCCGAGCGGCTTGAAATCGCTGAAGGGCTGCGCCGTCAGCTCGCTATCGAGAACGAACTTTCGCGGCCGCAAGCGAGGGCCTTTGTCCGCTGCCTCCAGACAAGCTGGCAAGTCCAGACGATCCAGTGGACCGAGCGCGATTCCAATGGACAACTCACGGACGCCCGGCGCCTGCTTCACGCCGCCCACGTGTTTCGCGAGATCGAGGGCACCGGGTCCCGGCGCGCGCTCGATTGCTACCGCCGCGCCGGCGAAATTCTGGAATGGCTGGCGCGGGCTGCCGACGGCACCCGACAGGAGGTTCCGATCGAGCTTCTCGCCGCCGGCGCCTACCAACTCGGTGGGCTGCCTGCGATGGCCTCGGGCCTGCTCGCGCAAATTCGTGCCGAACATGAGGGGATTGCGCTATACGGCGCCTTCCTGCGTTCGGACTTCGATGGCGTGCTGCAGCGCTCGGCGCACTATTGGAGCGCCAATCCCGATCTGACGGTTCCAGCCGCTGGCCGGCTCCTCGCCGCCGTCGATGACCGGGAGGAGATCGACCGGGTCGGCCGCTATTTCACGGTCGAACTGATCCGCAGTCTCGGGCTCGTCGCCGACAGCCTTCGTCGGGGAGACGATGCCCGGCTCGGCCGGGCGATGGAAAAGCTCGAGGCGCTCGAGATGATGGCGATGCGTATCCTCAGCGACGATGCCTCGCTGATCATATCGCTACTTTACCACGTGGCCGAGAGTTACAAGGCGGCAAGCATCTACGGCGCCGTGCGCGCGCTTGCCGACCTCAACCCCGAACGGCAAGGCCGCTTACTCGCCTACGCGCGCGATCAGTTTAGCCGCGGTCGCGGCGTCCTCTGGACATCGCAGCTCCAGGGGATCGAGCGCCTCCGGCAGGAATCGTCCTTCGCGCTCTGCACACCCACCGGCTCGGGCAAGACCCTCATCGCAAATCTCGCCTTGGTGCGAGAGCTGCTGCTGCGCGAAGCCGATGGGCTCGCGCCGCTCGCCATGTATCTCGTACCCTCGCGCGCGCTGGCCGGCGAGGTTGAAGCCAAGCTGCGTTCAGAGCTCGGCAGCGACATGACGGTGACAGCGCTCTACGGCGGCGCCGATTGGGGTATTACGGACGCGTGGCTGACCGGCGACCAGCCAACCGTGCTCATCGCGACTGTCGAGAAGGCCGATGCCCTGATGCGCTATCTCGGACCAATTCTGGCGGCGCGGCTGCGGTTAATTATCGTCGATGAAGCCCATCAGGTCGTCCCCGAAGCCAACGAGAACACCCGCATCAGCTTCTCTGAACATAGCAATCGCGCCATCCGGCTCGAGCAGCTGGTCTCCCGCGTGCTCGTCCAGCGTCCCGATGTCGTGCGGATCGCGCTTACCGCCGTTGCCGGCGGCGCCGCTGGCCCGGTCGCCAAATGGATCGAGGGCCGCGCTGACGCTACTGCCGTGGGCGTGCGTTACCGCAGCACGCGGCAGGTCATCGGCGTGCTGGAGACGGCGCCGGGCGCGCAAGGGCGAATCCTGCTCGATATCATGAACGGACGGACTCTCTACGTCCGCGGTCAGGAGCAACCCGTCTATTTGCCGCTACGGATGCCGGCGATGCCGAACCTTCCTGCGCGCATGCGCAACAGCCTCAATCGCTTCAACTGCCTGAGCGTCCTGTGGACCGCGCTCCATCTCGTTGAAGAGGATCAGCGGATCCTGATCTCCGTGGCGCAGGAGCCCGAGCAGACCATGCGCTGGTTCAAGGAAGCTCTGCTGCTTCCGGCTTGGGCGAACGCGCCGCAGTTTCAGCCGCCCGATGGCTTTCTGCGGGACCGATTCGACGAAGCCCGGGCCGCGTGTCGCGACTACTGCGGCGAGGATTCGTTCGAGATGTTCCTGCTCGAACGCGGCATTGCCTCGAGCCACGGTCAGATGCCCCAGCGCCTGCGGCGGCTGATGACCGAGATGATCGAACGGCGGATTTGTCCAATCACGGTCGCGACGGCGACTCTGACCGAAGGCGTCAACTTGCCCTTCGATCTCATCTTCCTGACATCGCTCAAGCGGCGGTCTTGGGATCAGGTCGCCGAGCAGCAGGTCGTGACCCCTCTGCCTACGTCCGAAATCCGCAACCTTGCCGGTCGCGCGGGTCGTCCTGGCGCCGCCAAGGGCATTGAAGGCATGACGCTCGTCGCCATCCCGACGCGCGAGGCGGCGACGGCGCCGAACACGATTCCGGTCCAGCGCCGCCAGCGAGTCGAGCTGCAGCGCGACTACGATCGCATGCGCGAAGCGCTCCTGATCGAAGAAGCCGATGCCGGCGAAGTGGAAAGCCCGCTGGCTCTGCTGCTGTGGACGATCCGCGAGCGGGCCATCCGAGTCCTTGGTATCGATCCCGATGATTTTCTCGACTGGCTCGAAAGCACGGTGCCGACAGATATCAGCGAGGAAGCCGGTGAAGATGCCGCCGATCGCCGCTCTCGCCTGGCAGACGCGGTCGACGAACTTGACGGCATCTTGCTGACCGCGATCGAGGAGGTCGCCAAAGCCGAGCAACAGGAGATGTCGCCGGCCCGCGCCGAAGAGCATCTGGCGCAACTCTGGAGCACCACCTTCAGCGCGGTTGCGGCCGAACAGGAAGCGTGGCTTGAGGAGGCTTTCGTCCAGCGTGGGCGCGGGATTGTCGAAACCGTCTATCCCGACGCCGCCGAACGCCGCCGCCTCTATCAATACGGCTTCACCCCTCTAGTCGGAAGGCGCTTCGAAGCGGTCGCGCCGCAGATCCGCGCCCTTATCGAACGGGCCGATAGCTTTGGCGAGGACGAGGCGACGGCGCGTGTTGATGTGTTCGAAGCGATCGGCCATCTGCTCGCCGCCGACCGCGGCTTTGGCTTCCGGGTGCGCAGCACCGACACGGACCAGGCGCTGCTCGATCGTTGGGCGGACGTGCTCGGATGGTGGATGGACGAACCCGACAGCGTTGAACCCGATGCCGATGCGCTGCGAAGCTGGCAACGGTTCGTTGCTGACAATCTCGAATTCCGGCTTGGCGTCGCAATCGGCGCCGTCGTCGCCCAGGCGTGGTCCGAGGGGGCGGCCGACGCTTTCGCCGTGCCGACGCTCGCCGAGTGGAAGGAGACCACTGGGATGCCGTGGTTCGGCTTTTGGGCGCGAGAGTTGTTGCGCTGGGGCACACACGATCCCTTCGTGGCCTTTGCCTTGTCTCAGGGCATGGCACAAACGCGAGAGGCAGCAACGGCACGACGCGGCGAGTTCGAAGCGTGGCTTGAGGACGAACTCGACGAAGTCGCATCAGAAGACTTGATCGACCCGCAACATTTCCTGCGCTGGCAGTTAAGCCTAGGACGAGAAGTTCGCGACAAATTCGACGACCTTCCCGAGCTAGTGGAACTAACCGGCACTGATGGCCGACGCCATCGGTATAATGTTATTCCAGCGCGGCGCGACGGGCGCGTGCGCTGGATCGATCCAGCTGGGTTCGAACTGGCGCAATCCGACGACATCTTTGACGAATTCGGTCCTAGTGCAATTCATAGCGATTTCGAGCTTCGCACCGATGGCGCTGAAGCATATGTGCACCGGATCTTCTCGGCGGGCAGGTAAAATCGCCACTTTCGTATTGCGATCATGACGCACGGCTCGAGAATTGCGTCGGCTGCCGCGAACGACGGCTTTGAAGACAGAATGGGTCATCAACCTGCCAGTGGTGAATGACCGGGTCTGGGTCGGAACCTGCCTCAGCGGGGCACTGTCGGCTTTCGGTTAGCCAAGCCACCCTCAACCATACTCTTGCGCCACCAGACCTAAACCCTCTGACACCGGAGCCATAGATATCCCGACCCCCGCGTCACGCGCATATGACGTCCAGTCGGAAAGCGCTGCACGCACGTCGTCTACGATGGAAGCCGTGCGCTTCGGCGAAACCCCATGGACCTTTGCGAGCTTCTCGACATGCTCGCGGGTTATGGTGCGGCCTTCGCCCAACACAGCCATGTAGTGCTCGCCGCCGGGACCGTTCGAGAAGGTGAGGTCGAAGGCCGGCGCGAGCCGCCAGTTCCCTTGGTCGTCCATCAGGTAGGCGTGCTGGCGAACATGGTCGTCACGGTTTCGCGCAAGCACGTTGAAGACCATGCGCCGGAAGGCCTGCTCGACGTCTGCCATGCTATGGGTGATGGCCAAGGTCGCCTTCAGGAACCCGTCGTAGTCGACGCTGGGCATATGCGGCGACGCTTCAAGCGCTCCGCCGAGGCTGACCATGTGTAGCCGCTTGCCCGGTGCCGGTCGATCGAAGCGCCTTGTCGCGAAATGACCCGGACCGCTCGCCGCCGGGATCAATCGCGTCTCCGCCATATCGATGCCTGCGGCGCGGGCCATCCGGGCGTAGGCCTCTTCCAACGGCCCGATATCTGCAGGGTCATTGGTCGCTGCAAACTTGACGATCCATTCCTCACCCGCGTTCTTGCTTCCCGCTGCAGCGAGCTCGTCTCCGGCGGAAAGCTTGCCGTCCGCGTCGATCGCCACGTGAACTTTCGGCCGTGCTCCGCCTGAGCCGCCGCCTAGGCGTGCCAGCAGCGCTTCGAGCTCTGTCTCCTCGCCGAGCAGAACCTGGCGGGATTCATCAGCCAGAGCATCAAGGTCGATGGTAAATGAAGCTTCGAACCCAAGCGTTTCGGGCTGGAAGACGAGGGCACCTCGACCCCTTGTGCCCACGAGGGCGAGCCGGTCGACCGCATCAAGGTCTTCGAACCGGTGACCCATCCTTTGAAGGCGCCGCTTCAACAGCAGCATGCCCCAGGCGTCGGGCAGGCAGTCCGACAGGAAACCGTGGAGGCCCTCGAACATTCGGCTGCGGGCAGGGTGCAGGCCGGGCTCAGCTGGATAGTGAAGCGGAGATATCCGAAGGCGCGCAGCGATGACCTCTGCCGACCATTCGAGCTGAGCTAGGCCCCCATCCATCGCCAGCCTGCCGACAGAACGCGGCGGTGCAGTCTCGTCGGTCAGCAGTCCAACCGCCAAAGGCGTTCCCGGAGCCAGCTTCATGACCCAATTCCGCCTGAGCGCCCGCTGGCACGCTGGCGCTGCCGCTTGGCTGCCTGGCGCTGCTGTGCAAGCAGTTCATCCATGCTGGTCGCCGGAACGTGCGGAAACAGCGCGACGATGCCCTCATCGCAGCGCAGTGCAATGGCAGCGCGAACAAGGTCTTCGATGGACGCCCTGCCTTCGGTCTCCATCCGCCGCCATGTTCTATGGGCCACGCCTGCTTTGGCAGCTGCCGCTTGCTGGGTAAGATCGAGGGCCAGGCGGCGGGCCTTGATCCGCATACCGAGGTGCGTCAGCTGATCTTGTAGGGTGAATAGCATTGGCCATATATGGCCGATATGCTTCCTGTGGTCAAATTAATGGCCATATTTGGCCTACGAATCTCTCTTGCCGTGAGGCTGAAATCTCGGCCGCTTTTCCTAGCTGGACCTTGGTCTGCGCCTTTAGCGGAATTCCAAGCACCCACGCTGTCGGGGCAGAAGGGGAGGGGGATGCTCTGATGCGCATCAGCATCAGGAGCAGCGCATGACCGATCTCTTCACCCAGTTCAACACCCGCCTTGATCAGGCCATCGATGAAATCGCGCAGGAGCTTGCCAGTGGATCGCTGACCAAGATGTCGCTCTTCGACGCAATGAAGCGCCTCTACGGTGGAAGTTCGGCTGAAGGTCGCTGGGCACAGCGCGATGCTTATGACCTCCTCGAAGCAGGGATGACCTGCCATCTGCTAGGCTTATCCCGTCCGGTGCGCCTAGACGACATCACCGCCCTGAGCCTTCTGGTTGAGCAACTGCCAACCCATACGGTCAGGAGCGAAGACCAGATTCGGTTTCAACAGTTCTCCACGCCCGCCGATCTTGCGGCACTCGCGACTGTCCTTGCGCAGCCCCGGCCAGACGACATCGTGCTGGAGCCGAGTGCGGGACATGGTGCGCTCGTGGCCAGCCTGACGACAGTCAGACAGCTACACCTCAATGAGCTTGATCCCAAACGCCGTGAGAAACTCGCTCTGCTGTTCAAACATGCCAAGCTTACCGGGATCGACGGTGCGATGCTGGCTTCCGCGCTGGATCCTTCGCTGCGCCCCAGCCTGATTCTCATGAACCCCCCGTTCTCCCGTTCGGAGGGAAGGGGCGTCGATCAATTCGCTGCTGTCCGCCATCTGCGCGCCGCGCTCGGTCGATTGGCTCCTGGCGGCAGACTTGTCGCTATCATGCCGGACTGGTTCACCACCAGCGCTAGGCTCTCGAAAATCTATGACCAGACATTCGAGAACTGCACGGTGCAAACAGCTTGCCGCCTTGCCAGGTGCTACCACAAGCAGGGGACCAGCGTGCCGGTTCGCCTCTACGTGATCGACAAGGTTCCCGGAAACATCCGTCCTGCGATCCTCGCTAGATCGAATGTCGCCGAGATTGCCGCGGCGGTTGCAGTGGTGAAGCGGGCAGTCGGTCCTTTCGAGGCTTCACCAATTTACGCACGGCAGCAGACCAAGCCCGGCACGCTTTTCAAGGCGATGCGCACAAGTGCAAAGCCGCCTGCGGCTAAGCCGCGCGTAATCGAAGCGCCATCGATATCGCCGCTTGTTTTTCGCAGCCTGGCAACGCCGCGCCCTCTGGGCGAGCAGGCCGGTGTCTATCTGCCCTACCGCCCGAGCCGGATCGACATCGATGGTGCAAAGGCGCACCCGACCCCGCTGGTGGAAAGTGTGGCCATGGGCTCCATACCAGCGCCGGTGCCGGAGTATTGCCCCAGCCTGCAGGGCCGCATCCTCAAAGAAAGCCTGCTTTCGGAAGCGCAGCTCGAGACGGTGATCTATGCCGGCAATGCCTGGCAGCAGTATCTGCCGGGCCTGTTCGTCCCGGCTGACGAAGGTGTCGTCCTCACTCTGGCCGAAGACGGACACAGCTACCGCAAGGGCTACTTCCTCGGTGATGGCACTGGCGCGGGCAAAGGCCGACAGATTGCCGCCTGCATTCTAGACAATTGGCTAGCCGGACGCCGCAAGGCGATCTGGGTATCCAAGAACGAGAGCCTGCTCGAAGATGCGCGCCGGGATTGGAGCGCGATCGGCGGGATGACTGCCGACATTCAACCGCTCTCCAGCTGGAAAATCGATCAGCCAGTGCCGTTCCGCGAGGGGATCCTCTTCGTCACGTACCCGACGCTGCGCAGTCAGAGGCAGGATGCGACCCGTCTGAAGCAATTGCTGGACTGGGCCGGGGCGGATTTCGAAGGTGTCATCGCCTTTGATGAGAGCCACGAAATGGGCGGGGTGGCAGGAGGCGAGGGCGCCCGCGGGAGCAAATCAGGTTCCCAGCAGGGCATCGCCGGCGTCATGCTCCAGAACCATCTGCCCAAGGCCCGCGTGCTCTATGCCTCGGCGACCGGGGCCTCTGAAGTCAACAATCTCGCCTATGCGGTTCGGCTCGGCCTTTGGGGACCAGGAACGGCGTTTGCCAACCGCGAAGATTTCATCAGCCAGATCAGGGCAGGTGGCATCGCTGCGATGGAGCTGGTGTCGCGCGACCTTAAGGCCCTTGGGCTTTACCAGGCACGGGCGCTGAGCTTTGCCGGGGTCGAGTACGAAATCCTCAAGCACGACCTGACGGCCCAGCAGATCGCTGTCTACGACACCTATGCGGATGCTTGGGCGATTATTCACCAGAACATGGAGGAGGCGCTCGCGCTGACCGGTGTGGTCGACGAGATCGACGGCAGCACGCTGAACGGCGGCGCGAAGGCCGCAGCCCGCAGTCGCTTCGAAAGCACCAAGCAGCGCTTCTTCAACCAGCTGCTGCTTTCGATGAAGCTCCCGACTCTGATCAGCGCCATCAATAAGCACCTGGACCAGGATGACGTGGTCGTGGTTCAGCTGGTCTCGACCGCCGAAAGCATCCTCGACCGAAGGCTCGACAGCCTTTCACCCGAAGAGCGGGCCGAACTCGACCTTGATCTCAGCCCGCTTGATGCGGTCATCGAATACCTCGAGCGCGCTTTTCCCACCCAGCAGATGACGTTCTACACCGACGACACCGGTGCTACCCGTTCGACGCCGATGTTCGACGAGGACGGCCGCCCCGTGCACAACCAGGCTGCGATCGCCCGGCGCGCCGAGCTGATCGAGCATCTTTGCGCGATGCCGCCAATCAAGCCAGCCCTCGACGGGATCATCGAACACTACGGGACGGATAAGGTCGCAGAAGTCACCGGGCGCACAAAGCGCCTCATTTCTCAGGCCGATGGTAGCCAGCGCCTCGAGACCCGTTCCCCCCGAACGAACCAGTCGGAGACCGACCAGTTCATGGATGGCCGCAAACCCATTCTCGTCTTCAGCGATGCAGGCGGAACGGGGCGTTCCTACCATGCCAGCCTCGACGCAGCCTGCCAGAAGCGCCGGGTGCATTTCCTTCTAGAGCCGGGCTGGCGCGCTGACCGGGCCATCCAGGGCCTCGGCCGCACCCATCGCACCCATCAGGCGAACACCCCCCTATTCAGGCCGGTCACGACCAACTGCAAAGGTGAGCTGCGTTTTACCAGCACGATCGCGCGGCGTCTCGACAGCCTTGGCGCACTGACGCGTGGCCAGCGCCAGACCGGTGGTCAGAATCTGTTCGATCCAGCGGACAATCTCGAAAGCCCTTATGCCAAGGCCGCGCTCACCAGCTGGTTCGCCCTTCTGGCAGACGGGAAGCTCAAGAGCGTGACCTTGTCCGACTTCGAGCGCCGCAGTGGATTGACGATCGTCTCCCAGGATGGGGTGCTCGAAGAAGACCTTCCCCCTATCCAGCGGTGGCTCAATCGGATTCTTGCCCTGCCGATCGGTATGCAGAACGCAATCTTCGATGAATTTCTCGGGCTCGTTGAAGCCCGGGTTTCCGCAGCGCGTGAGGCCGGTTCTCTCGATGTGGGCGTCGAAACGATCCAGGTCGAAAGTGCCGACGTCATCGAAGATATTGTGCTGCGGACGGATGTACGGACCGGGGCGACCTCGCACCTCCTCCAGCTCGCGCTCAGGACGCGTACCCGGCCAATCACGCTGGAAAGGGTGAAGCAGCGCCTCGACCTGTCCGACGGGTGCGTGCTGATGCACAATACCAAGAGCGGCAGGGCGGCGCTGGCTGAGCCGTCCCGGCATTTCATGACCGATCGGGGCGAACTGATCCGCCGCGTCATTCTCCACCGACCGCTGCGCCGCGAATACCATCACCTTGATGATCTTGCCGAGTCTGCGTGGGCGGAATGTCCTCGGGAGACCTTCGAGCAACTCTGGTGTGCCGAAGTTGCTGAGCTGGCCGAGAAGCTGACAACCGAGAAGGTCTACCTCGCCACAGGACTGCTTCTACCGATATGGTCGAGCCTTCCGATCGAATATCTGGAGGTGCGGCGGATCGTCGATGAGGAGGGACGCAGCTGGCTCGGCCGCATCGTTCACGAGCTCGACGTCGCAAACCTTTTGCAGAAGTTCGACATTACCTCGAGTGTCGAACTCTCGGAGCAAGCGATCCTCAAGGCAATCGGCGAGCATCGGACGATCCCTATCAAGCAACCGTTCGAAGCCACCATCAAGTCCTCGCGGGTCGCCAACGAGCAGCGCTACGAGATCGTTGGCGCCCCTCTCGATCAGCTGCCTTGGTTGAAGAGCATCGGCTGTTTCACCGAGATCATTTCATTCCGCACACGGGTGTTCATTCCGACAACGGCAGCAAAGGACGTGCTGGCGGCGCTCCTGATGCGGTGATGGGACGCAGCGCCGAAGGCGCTCAACCCATGTCGAGTGCGACAAGTGCACAGGATCTTGGATGCATGAACCCGGCAAACAAGGGGAGGGGGAGGGGATCTGTGCCCCGGTGATGGCCGGGAGCAGATCAGGAGTGACCGAGATGCTGATTCCCTTTTCCAAGCTCTATCTGAGCGATGCGAACGTGCGCAAAACACGCAACGACCAAGAAGATGCGCAGCTTTCTGCGGACATCGAGGCCCGCGGGCTCTTGCAGAACCTGCTGGTGACCAAGAGCAAGAAGCGCGGCCAGTATGCGGTGATCGCCGGTGGCCGCCGCTTGCGCGCCATTGGCATGATCATCGATCGCGGTGCTTGGGCTGCGGATGCCGAAGTCGAATGCAAGCTGCTCGAGGGTAGCGAAGATACCGCAGGCGAAGCTTCGCTCGCCGAGAACTTCCAGCGGGTGGGCATGTCTCCGGCTGAAGAATGCCGCGCCTTCCAGCACTTCATCAAGGAAGGCAGCGATATCGCGGCCGTGGCCAAGCGTTTCGGACTCACCCAGCGGTTCGTCGAAGGCCGGCTGCGCCTTGCCAATCTGGCAGTGCCGATCTTCGAGGCACTCGCCGCCGGCGACATCACCCTCGAAATCGCCAAGGCCTATGCTGCGACCGACCAGCACGAAGTGCAGATGCGCGTCTTCGAGCAGATGCGCCATGCCTACAACCCCAGCGCCGATGCCATTCGCCGCATGGTCGCCACCGGCTCGATGCGCGGTAATGACCCTATCGCGCTTCTGATCGGCGAAGATGCCTATGTGGCTGCCGGCGGCAAGGTCGAGCGGGATCTGTTCAGCGATGCGGGCGAGGATCGCTGGATCGATATCGAGATCGCGCACCGGCTCGCCTCCGAAAAGATGGAAGCGGAAGCCGAGCGCCTGACCTCGGAGACCGGTCTCGCCTGGATCAGCCCGGTGGCCGCCAGCAATTCCTGGCAGGCGCGCAGCGAGATGGGCGTCTCCGCTGTCCGGCTCCCGCCCGTGCCCGTATGGGAAACGGCGCGCGCCCGCATCGACGAGATCGATGCCCGCATCGATGAGATTAACGCGATCTTCGATGAAGGTGAAGAGCAAGAGGACGTCGATTTCGGAAAACTCGAGGCCGAATACGAGGCTCTTGATGCCGAACGCAGCGACCTCAGCAATCCGGTTCGCGAGCTGCCCGAAGAATGGCGCGGTGAAGTCGGCCGCTTCCTCGTGCTTACCACCCGCGGCGAGATGGTTCTCGAGGCCGATTACTACAGCGAGAAGCGGCTTTCGTTCGAGACCGATGACCAAGGCAATGTGACCGCGACGGCAGAAGAGCAGGCACCGACCTCAGGGAGCCGCGCAAGCGGTGCTCCCGCACGGCCTGAGGCGATCGCACCCGGAAGCGAGAAGCCGATCAGCGCGAGGCTGTTCGACGAACTCGCCGTTCAGCGCCGCAATATCCTGTCGGCCTGCTTGCTCGGCGATCCGGGGCTTGCCCTCGATTTCGCCATCTTCGCGCTTGCAGACAATTGCAGCTATGAGGGGAAGGGCACCTCGATCAAGGCGGGACGGCCGAGCGATCCTGCGACCGGCGAGGTTCCGCAATCAGCGGCCGAGGGCATTCTCGCCGAGGCCGAGGATGGTCTCGACAAGGCATGGCAGGAGCAGGGCAGTGTTGCGGCCCGTTTCATCGCCTTCCGCGACCTCGAAGATGACGCCAAGGCGGCCTGGCTTGCCTATGCGGTGGCGCTCTCGCTCGAGGCCAAGAAGGGCTATGGATCCGAGTATCATCCGGTTCATGCCGTGCTTGGGTCGATGCTCGATGTCGACGTTGCGGCTCTGTGGCGGCCGACTGCCGAGAATTTCTTCGACCGGGTGAGCAAGACTTCCTGCCTCGCCGCGCTGACCGAGGTTGGCGGAAGTGACCTCGCTGCGCGCTATGCGGCGTCCAAGAAGGCGGACCTCGCCAAGACGTGCGAGACGATCTTCGCCGGTAAGGCGATCATCGAGCAGGAGGTCAAGGAAGCCGCCCTTGCCTGGCTGCCCGAGGCCATGAAGTTCAGTGCGGCCATGCCGGAGGGCGCACAAAGCGCTGATCCTGATGCCTCCGAAGACGGCAAGGCCGACATCGACGCGATCGAGGGGGTGGTCGCACTGCCGGATGCCGAAGAGGAACCCGAAGGCGCCGCCACAGACACGGCAGTGGCTGCCTGAACGCCTCACCCTCCTCCTGATGTCCTGGCCCGGTCGCTCACTCGAGTGGCCGGGCCTTCTTCTTCCACGAAGGGAAATGCCGATGCGCCGCGGACCAAAGCGCGATGTCGCGCAGGAAATTACCAATCTCATCATTGCACGGATCGAGGCCGGCACAATGCCCTGGCGGCGGCCCTGGAAAAAGACCCGGGCAGGGGGCGCGCCCTTGCGTGCAGGCGGACTGCCCTACACCGGGATCAATCGCCTCTATCTCTGGGCTGTCGCCGACTGCTTCGGCTACGCCTCGCGCTACTGGATGACCTATCGTCAGGCTCAGGAACTGGGCGGGCAAGTGCGCAAGGGTGAGACGGCCGAGCCGAGCATCTATTTCAACAGCACGAGCAAGACCGACGTAGATCAGGCGACTGGCGAGGAGACGTCGAAAACCATCCGGTTCATGCGATCCTACAGCGTTTTCAATGCCTCGCAGATCGAAGGCCTGCCGCCGCATTTCTATCCCAGCCCGGTCCCCGAAGCACCGCCGCAACCCTCCGTGAAGGCAGCGGCCATCCAGGCCTTCTTTGCTCCGATACCTGCTGATATCCGCCATGGCGGTGACCGTGCATTCTTCTCTCCGGGCGGAGACTATATCCAGCTTCCAGAACGCGGCGCCTTCCGCACCGAGGACGGATATGTCGCCACCAAAGCGCACGCACTCGGCCATTGGAGCGGGCACCCCTCGCGGCTCGCGCGCACATTCGGCAAGCGGTTCGGCGACAAGGCCTACGCCTTCGAGGAACTGGTCGCGGAGCAGGTCAGTGCCCGGATCTGCTATGAGCTGGGCCTCCCCGCAGACCTCCATGAAAGCCACGCCAGCTACATCGCCCATTGGCTCGATATCCTGAAATCCGACAAGACCGCGATCATCACGGCTGCCGCCAAGGCCGATCAGGCTTTCAACCTGCTTGCAGCCTATTCGGGCTATGAGAGTGAACCTGCGGAGGAAGCCCATGAAGAGGCGCCAGTTCCGGCTTACGCTTGAGCCAACCGCAGACGACGCGGTGCGGCTTGCGCAGCTGAGCCGCTATGCCAGCGACCTTGCGAGCGGAGGTTCTGCGGACATTGGCGCAGCGCTCGGCGGCCATGTTGGGGCGCTGTTCCCCGGGCGGAACCGTCATGCGGTCCTGGAGAGCCTCCTCGGCAAAGGAGAACCCGGTTGGTCACTGGTGTCCGATCCGGGGCAGGGCGGCTCCTTGGTCATCCAGACAACCGAGGCTGGCGCTGCGGTCTCGGCAATTGCGAGAATCCTCGAACAGGTCGCTCCCGGGGCTCTCTTACGGCCGATGATCTATGAGCCACTGTCCCTGAGAAGCTCAGGGAAACATCACCGCAGTCTGCATTGAGGGGAGGGGGAGGAGGCCATTGCACTTGCAATGGAAAGGAAGCCGCATGTCCTGCGACATCGATTATCGTTACCGCCGCGCGCTCGAGCCCGATGGGCTGACGACGTTCGAGACCGCGCTGCGAGCATTGAACGAGGCCGTCGATGATGTGCGCCTCGCAGGCCGGCAGGTCGCCACCTGTCCCGCGGTTCTGCTCCTCACTCGCCACCTTCAGCGCATTGCCGACGGAAGGCCGACAACCTGCGAGGCCGACGACCAGATCTTGCGGGCACAGTGCATCGAGCGCCTCGGCGAGCTCAAGCACCGACCTGCGATCATTGCGCTGGTCAAGCGCGGGATCGACTATCGTCCTGAAGAACTGCGACACTACCGGCGCGAGGGTACGCGCGCGCTGCGCCAGATCGCAGCCGGGATCGGGCTCGATCATTCCGCCTACCGCATCAGCTACTACACCTCGCAGGAGGCCCTCGCCGGTGAGCATGTGCTCGAAGCAGACGGTGTCTACATCCGCATCAGCCCCGAGCGGTTCGGCGAACCGGGTCTCGCCTGGCGGAACCCGTTCTGGAAGCCCCCCGGCGCGGTCATGCGCAAGGCTCCGATCACCGCGCTTGCCGACATTCCGGCACTCACAGCGCGGATCGCCCGCGAACTGCAAATCGCACCTCCGGCTCAGCCGGGGCTCATCTGAAGGACACGCACATGGGCTGGCTCTACATGCACCGCACAGGGATGGGAGGGCATGAAACGCCCAAAGCCTATCTCGACGATCAGCTGACCTACGAACGGGAGGCCTGCGAAGATGCTCCGTTCCGGGGGTGCCGGGTCCTCAAGAGCGTTTTCACCGGCAGCACCTACTATGCAGCCGTCGAGCGCTACGGTGAAGATCGCGAGAGGCTCTACGTGACGGCGGTTATCTGCCTGGTCCGCTGGAACCCGAAGGCGGCCGATGGCCTGATCTTCGGGTACAAGGACATGGATGAGCAATCCGGCCCCGTCGAGGCGAATTGCCCGCGAAGCATCCTGGAACTGCTCACCTCATCCTCGCACCCCTATGCCCTGGACTGGCGGAACCGGTGTTACGCCATGCTGCGTCTCAAGGAGCGAAAGGTCGCTGACGGCGACATCCTGCGGCTTCCCGAACCGCTGCGCTTTACCGACGGCAGCGAACACCGCGAGTTCCGGGTCAGCAAGCGCGGGAACAAGATCGAGCTGCGGACACCCGATGGCTTCGGGGCCTATCGTATCTCCCGGCTTATGGAGCGGCGCTTCGAGATCATTCGTCCCGCCCGAAGGATCAAGACCTTCTTCCCGATAGCCCAGTAGCGAGGGCCTCTTCCATGACTTCTGCCAGCCTCGATCCGCGCCGCCGTGTGCTTTGCGGGCGGGCCAATGCCGAGCGCGTCGCCATCCGGATGAGCGCGAAAACCGGGAAGAGCCACGCTGTGGTCAGAACCGGCAACACGCTCCAGCCCTTCTGTGCCATGCCGACGGGAGAAAACCCACCCGGTGCGATCGAACTGCAAGTTGTCGTCCTGTGACGAACTCGGCGCCAGCCCTATGGCAGCTTGAAAGCCGCGCAGAATGACGCTATGTCACGTCAGAATTCATGGAGCTTTGCAATGGCGATTCAGAACTATGCGGACAATGGCGCGTTTGCTCCGCGCAAAATCGTCGATGCGCTGCGCACCACCAGCGACGAACTGGCGCGCTCGCTGGGTCTCGGCAAGGACGCGATCCAGCGCAAGGACCGGATTGCCTCCGATCGTACCCAGCGCCGCCTTCGGCAGATGGTCGAAGTGCTCAACAAGGTCGAACCGCGGTTCGGTTCAGCCTTGCTGGCCTATGCCTGGTACCGCTCTGAGCCGCTGCCGGGCTTTTCGGGCCAGACTGCAATGCAGCTTGTGCAGAACAACCGGGCCGATGACGTTCTGACCTATATCGACGCCGTCGACGCTGGCATTCACGCCTAGCCTCATGCACTTCACCGGGCTGCTCTACCGCGCCCACAATCCGGTCTGGTCCCGCGAACCCCTCTCAGGGGAGGGGGCGGCCCGGTTTGGCGGACGGTTCAATCGCATCGGGCGCAGCGCGCTCTATACTTCCCTCGCCCCAGAGACCGCGCTGCGCGAGGCCAATCAGGTTGGCACCCTCCAGCCCACCACGCTCGTCGCTTATCAGGCCGATATCGGACCGTTGCTCGATGGCCGCGATGCGGCTGCATTGCGGCCTTTCGGTATCGCACCGGCTGAGCTCGCCGACCCGGCGTGGCGCGATTGGATGCTCTCAGGCAAACCGGTCCCGACGCAAGATCTGGCGGAGGCCGCGATCGCGCAAGGCTATGTGGGCATTGTCGTGCCGAGCTACGCCCGCGGCGCTCCCGCCGACGCTCTCAACCTTGTCCTGTGGCACTGGGAAGGGCGCATCACGCTCGTAGATGACGCCGACCGGCTTGGCCTGCGCAATCCCTGATTCTGCCGGTGAGGCCGGCAAGCTGATGCCTGCCTAGTCCTCGATCCGGCCGCCAAGCGACGGATCGAGATACCACGAGGGTCCCTCGACGAAGTCGGCCGAGCGTGCCGGAACGGGCCCGTCGGGCTCGCTTGCGACATAGGGATTGACCTGCGGTGCAGGCCTCTCGCCGGAGCGAAGGAGCTTCCCCGACATTTCGCAGCGAGGGCGCAGGAGATCGAGCAGCCATTCGAGATCATCCAGCATCTGGACAATGCCGCGCCCCGCCAGCGTGTAGTAGAGACACCGCTGATAATCATCGCACTGGCACGAAAGCACCTGCGTCAACTTGTTCTTGGCACCGGGTGTGCCCAGGAAAACCCCCTGCAGCGCTTCGTAGAGTTCGCGCGCCGAATAATAGGCATCGAACGCTTCTATCCCGATAGAGGCATTGCTGAGCGAGCGCCGCGTAGGCGTCACCAGCGGGTCTACCGATGCATCGCGCAGCGTCAGATCGAGGTCGAATTGGCCGAGATCGAATACCTTGTTCATAAGACAAAATTCCTCTATGTGACGAACATAGAGTGAACAAAAGGGGCGGTCAAGAGCGTCAGACCATGTGGTTGGTGGCCAAGGACACCACAGGTAGCACCGGGCGCGTCGCCATTGGCGACGGTCTGCGGGCAGCCTTGGTCCGCTGGTACACGGGCCATGGCAACGAGGCCGATCACCGGGCCTGCGTCTCCCTCGTCGTGACAGCGCGCGAGAATCACAAATGGCTCGCCTGCGATTGTCTGGGCGAGGTCACCGCGCCGCCGCTGCTGAGCCCGGCCTACCTGAGCTTTCAGGAAACCTATTACCTGCGGCGGCTGACTTCGAGGCCGATGCATGCGCCGGCGTGTCCATTTTTCCTGCCCCAGGCACCGCCGCGCATCCGCGAGACAGCAAGGGATTCGCTCTACGCGCTCGATGTTCCAGATGGCCTGTTCAACGCGCACCAGAAGGCGCCGGAGAAACTCGCCCAGAAACCGGACCACAGTGAGCCAGACGACCGGTCGCGTGGTGTTGCAATCCCGCGCCTCGGCAAACTGCTGTGGCTGCTGCTCGAGCGGGCGGGTTCCAACGTGCTGCGCGAACTTCCGCCAGCAGGGCCACGGGAGGGCTCGATCAGCCAGGAGATGCGTTTCCTGCGCCGGGCTGCGCAAGGTCTCGAGATTGCGCCCGGGGTTCCGCTCTCGGCCCATCTCTACACGAACGCCATCGATTACGAAAAGCGGCGGGTTCACGCCCGGCTGCGCTCTGCGGCCGAGAGATGGCCTCATGAATTCGCGCCCCAGGCGTTTCTTCTGCTCGAGGCCAATGCGGTCACTTCCACCGAGATCGTCACCGGTCTCGGCACGATCTCGGTCCGAAACCGCATCCAGCACACCGGGATCATCCGCGCCGAAGTTGAGCCGCCGTTCCTTGTGCTCGCCGTCGTCGGCGAGCACAGCAGGAAGGAGGGCTATGTCGCGCTGCGCGCCTACGCTCAGCCTGTCTTGAGCGGCAACCAGTTCGTGCCGACAGAGCGAGACCACGACCGAGACGTTCTGCGGGCGCTCCAAGACGCGCAGTATATCCTGCGACGCCGGGACATCCGGATGGCGGTGAAGAAGATCCTCTTCGATCTGCCATTTGCGGACGTCTCCGTAAGGCCGGATTTCCTGATCGCCCTTCTCGACGACAACACCGGGCAGGAGTGCCGCTTTGCGCTGCAAATCCTCCAGTCGTCCGACGAGGATTATCTCGCCCTCAGGGCAATCGAGCGGACTCGTCTTTCGCAGCTTGGACCGGTGGCGGCCCTCGCTCTTGGAGACGTCACGCCCGAGATCGTTGCCCGGACCGCTCTCGGGATCCTGAGCTGAAGAAGAGGGGGAGGGTCTGAGCGAACCTGCAACAGGAGAGTTCGCTCATGCCATGTTTTGCCCCATCACCGCGCCCCTCCACTTCCATCTGGGGCGCAGTCCAGCAGGCCGATCAGCTGGCCCCCGGCATATGGTCAGTTATGACCGCCAGCCACGGCGGTATCATTCTGTCCGATCAGAGACAGGCCGCCATGCCAGCGGCGCTGCAAATCGAAAGCGGGGCTTACGAAGAAGATTGCGATTGGGGGCTTCCGATCCTCGCCTTCACCAGCGAGCTTGAAGGGCAGGGCTTCTGCTCTGCGGGCTTCCTGCAGCTTGCCCGCGATACTACCCGATGTTGGCACCCGGACCGCTTCAGCGCCTTCACCGGCGAGGCCGTAGAGGAGAATTCCTCTGCGATCCTGCGGACGCGCAAGGCCTATATGGCCGCGATCGGCGAATTCTGCGTGACCAGCGCCTGGGGCGATTGGGCCGAGTGGGTGCCGGAAGGCAAAGTCGGCGTGATTGCCCGACAAGTCGAGCGCGTCGATCACCTTGGCCGGCCAACCTATGGCGAGGCCGAAGTCTGCGCGCTCATCGCCAAGGACCTCTACGCCGCTCGCGGCGAGGTTACGGCGCTGCGTGATACGGCGCACGAGATCATCCCGACGCCTGACGCCCTGCGACCCAAGCGCGTTGGCTGAAGAGCAGGCCGAGGCGGCCGCGTTCCGGCCAGGCATCAATCCGCCGTTCTGAAGGGAAGGGGGAGGGGAGGGGCGAAACAGTGCGATGAAGGACCCCTTGTCATGAATCCGACAGTTATTCGACCCAGCGTCAGCCCGAAGACGATCACCAAAGTCACGCGCCTCTTCAATGGCACCATCGGCGATATCCTCGGCGAGCTCCTCCAGAACAGTCGCCGCGCGGGCGCTTCCCGGATCGATATCGCCTGCTGCGCGGATCAGGACGCAGCGCGCCTGACCCTTGTCGATGATGGAACCGGAGTCGCCCATCCGCAGACCATGATTGCGCTGGGGGATTCGGGCTGGAGCCAGCACATCCATGAGGCCGAAGACCCGGCAGGCATGGGTGTCTTCAGCCTGGCGGGCAAGGAAACCCGGATCAGCTCGCGTCATACCGATGCCGACATCGGATGGTCGGTCCATGTCCCAGCGGATGGCTGGACCGGCGCGCAGGACATTGCCGTGCAGCCCCTTGCTCGCCCCGTCGGGACGACCATCACCTTCCTGATGCCCGGAGTGAGCGAGCAGACCACCGAGCGGATTCTGCGCGAGGTCGCGAAGTTCTACCCGCTGCCGGTGTTCTTCAATGGCACGGAAATGCCGCGCGAGGACTTCCTCGCCAAGGCAATCTACATCGCCGAGTGGAACGGCAGCCAGATCGGCGTGTTCGAAGGGCGCGAATACCACCAGGACCCCA
Organism: Sphingopyxis sp. sgz302558; assembly: GCF_057220455.1. Lineage (NCBI taxonomy): Bacteria > Pseudomonadati > Pseudomonadota > Alphaproteobacteria > Sphingomonadales > Sphingopyxidaceae > Sphingopyxis > Sphingopyxis sp. sgz302558. The sequence continues at coordinate 63,495 of NZ_JBXPUZ010000004.1, forward strand.
CGACGAATTTCCATGGGATGGTGCTCACCCGCAAGCTTGCCAGCGTCTCGGAGAGCCTTGGCGGCAAAACATACCATGCCCGGCTCGATATCGGGGCCACCCCGGGCCTTGCCCTTGTGCTCCCGGCGCGCAAGGAATTCGTCGAGAACGCCGCATTTGCGGCGCTGCAGGCAGCGTGCAAGCGCACGATCTATGCCGCGCTGGCGCACAGAGGCCAGCACCGGCTTTCCTTCGAGAACTGGAAGGAAGCGCGCGATCTGGGGGTTGCCCTGCCCGAGGCCGACCCCTGTCTGCCCCGCTGGCATGCTGCCATCGCGGAGAGCGACAACGTCAATGTCGAGTATGAGGAGGTCGCAGCAGGTGCGGACACGATCCTTGTCGCGGATCTTGAGCCCGATATTGCCCAGGGACTGGAGCGCGCGCTGCGCGACCACCCCTTGCGCCCGCACCTCGTCGAGAACCATCCCGCATACGCTGGCTATGGCTGGTATGACGCGCTGCATCAGCTCGGCAACGTGCGCTTCTATGTTGAAGCGGGGGAGCAGGGCCACGTTATCGCCGAAAACGGCAGCTTCCCCCCGCTCGATGACCATGTTCGTGCCGAGACGATCGAGCTGCGGTTCTGTGTCTTCCACCGCGCCAGCGAAACGCAGCGCGAGGAACGGATCTCGGCAGATGTCGCCTTCGTCGTCGGCGAGGATGGCTGGTACAGCGGCATCGACCAGATCCGCATTGCCTATGTTCCGGGTCCGGCGCTGACTCCTGAAACGCTGGTCGATCTGATCGAGAACGTCTGTTTCTGCGCGAACGACGACAGCGAGGCCGACTCCTGGGACACCCAGCACGAGCACTTCTTGCGCGATGCGCGCGAGCTTGCGGCCCGGGTGCTGCTCGGCGAGGACGAGGCCATTGCGGCGCGTATCCGCGACACGCTCGCCGGCATCCTGTGGGTCATTCCCAAGGACCGGCAGGTTGCCATTACCGTCGCCCCCGGGACCGCGATCAATGTTCAGCTGTCCGCTTGTCAGCCTGCCGGCTGAGGCTCGCGATGCCGTCCGGTTGCCCGCTGATCGCCCCTTTGATCGGGAGGAGACCTCCAATGCATGACACATCCGACCTCTCTTGCGCTCGGCAGCGCACCGAGCGGATCGCGCTGCTCAATGATGCCGCACGCCAAGGCCGTGACCGAACGGCCCGCATCGTCATGACCTCCGGGCTGCTTGCAGAACTCGGCGGCGACACCGTGGCAGACAGCATGATGGCCCAGGCTCGGTTGATGGCCGCTCTGCGCCATTGCACCTTCGCCCCGGACTCACCCGAGCGAGACTTTGCAAGCATGGATGTCGATGGCATCAAGGTGCTGATGAAAGTCGATTATTACGACACCGAACTGGCGTTCGGGTCAGAGGATCCGGCCAATCCAGCGATGACACGGCGCGTCGTCACGCTGATGCGGCCAGCGGACTACTGATCATTGTGAGGGACAGGCATATCGGTGCGTCACCCGGCAGCCCTCCAAAACCTGATGGGGAGGTAAAAAGCGCTTGAGCAGACACAAAGTACCGCTTCGTGACGGGATTGCGGCGGCAAGCGCCTTTGTCGGGTGGGACCGCCCGTTGCAGACCTATTTTGCGCAGGTTCTGAGCGCCCCTGACGAAGACGGAGAGGAGATCGAAATCGTGTGGGTCGGCACTGCCTTCGGCGAGCTGCCCCGCGCCGTTGACGCAATCCGCGTGCTGGAGCCCTACTGCCAGATCGAGGCAAGTCTTGCCGCACAGCTCGAGATCGACAGGATGGCATGCCTCGCCACCCGCGATGGACCCAATCAGCTCGAAGCCAAGGCCTTCATGGTGCGCCTCAGCCAAATCAAGGACGGGTCCGAGCCCGAAGCTTAGGTCGGTACGGACCGCGCATTGCTCGAAGCAGGGCCGATTCATCTCCAGAACCATGCATCGAGGCTCCTCAGCCCTCTGGGCTGGACAGGATTACGCGCGCCTGCGGTGGCTGGCGCACGGGCCGGGCCAAGGGCCCGGAGGAGAGGGGGGATGGGAGAAGGTGTTCCGGACAAGGGGTTCGGACAGCATCAGGAGAATTTGACATGAACATCGGCACCCTCAAGGCCAACGCAGAAGGCGTTCACATCGGCCGCATCACCACCCTGACCTTCAGCGCAACGGTTGCTCTGCGGGCCTTCGAATCCAGCAACGAGCGCGCACCCAAGTTCGACCTCATGGCGCTCTCGGCGGATCGCCGCAGCTGGGTCAAGATCGGCGCGCTGTGGGAATACTCGTCGAACGAGACCGGTGAATGCTTCCTGTCGGGCCAAATCGACGACCCCAGCCTCTCGGCGCCGATCCCGGTCGCCATGTTCCAGCAGAACGATGGCAGCTTCAATGTCGCCTGGCGCCGTTCGAAGCCCAAGGCCTCGCTCGACGGCTTCGGCAGCGAGAGCGAAGGCGCCCTGCCGCCGCTCACCGCCACCGGCGACGAACCGGCCAGCGACCGCAGCGTTGACAGCGCCGCTGCCACCGGCGACGGTCTGGGCGAGAGCACCGCTCCCGCACCCAAGGGCAAGACGCGCGCGAGCGTCGACGCCTGACCGGGACAAGCCCCCCCGTGACCGGTGCCGCGACCCGCGCCGGTCACATCGGGAAGGCCCGTCCGCGCATTTGTCGCGGGCGGGCCTTTTCTTTTGCCCGCTGCTGTCGGGCTCCACAGAACTGCTGAAGGAGCTCGGCCAACGAGAGGGAAGGGGGAGGTGCCGTTCGAGCAAAGGAGGCTTGAATGGCACAGACGAACTGGACTCTCGATCTTGGCGGGGCTCCGTGGAACGAAGACTGCGCGCAGATCGGCCACACCCCGAACTTCGACCTCGTGAATACCGCAGAAGCCATGCTCTACAGGGCTGCGCTGATCGCGGTGGCTGGGCCTCCGCCTCCGGGCGTGACCCTGCGTATCAAGGCTAACGCTCATGATTTCGGAACCTACCGGACGGTCGAGGCGAGCATCGACAATGAGCAGGACGATGGCAGCCATGCCAGCTATCTCGAGGCCCTCGAGACCGGCATCGCCTTCTGGCATCAGGCCGGGTTTGCACCGCCTGAATTCGGCAAGCTGACGGTCAGCGATCAGCTGGCGGGTTTCGTCTTGGATGCCGTCGCAAGCGCGCTGCGGATCACACGGCCGAGCAGCACCGGCGCATTCTTTCCGGCGTCCTCCGGGCCGCTCCACCGCAACCTCACCGCAGCCTTTCCGGAAGCGGCGCAGCGCGCCTTTTCTGAAGGGGGCCTGCCATGCTGACCGACAGCGAGCGCTTCGCCTTCAGCGCCTGGCGGATCCATGCGTTCGCTTCGACGGGCAATGCCTACGACGCCGTGCAGACCGACGAGACTATCGCTGCTGGCGATACTCTGCTCATTCTCGATGAAGGGATTGTCGGCGTCGCGATGACCTGGCCCTTTGCCATCACCGCAGAACCGGGCAAGCTTCACGCGGTCTGTGCGCCGGGCGCTGGCGAAACCCTTGGGCACATTGAAAGGGCGCTCGATGTTCCAGACGGGTCAATCGCTCGAGCCTGCCGCCTCGCACGGACTCTGGACTTTGCGATTGATGCGGGCCTCGTCCCCTTGTTGCCGGAGCTGCCGGTAACAGAGGTGGACAGCTAGCGCAGCTGGGGTCGCCACAGAAATCTTGCTATTTTGGCAATAATTGCTATTTTAAGGCCAAGAGGAGATACCACCATGCCAGCGGCGGCGAATGAGCACCCCAGGGTTCCCCTGACCCGGTTTCACAACAACACCGGCGAGTTCCTCGACCTTGCGACCAAGCAGCCGGTCGTCCTCACCAGCCATGGCCGCGAGCGGCATGTGATCGCAGATAGCGAATATTTCCGCCATCTTGAACAGGCGGCGCGCGGCGTGATCGCGGGCCACATGAATATTGAAGCTGTCGCTTCGTCCGACATGACCGAAGCCGACCGCAAGGCTTTTGCCAATGCTCGGCCTTCGGACAGCGAACTCGCCAATGACCGCTGGGAAGACTGACCGCCCCGCCGCAGGCCATATCCTCCGTTACGTCTATCTCTTCGAGGAAGAGCAGAGACGAGGCCGCGACGAAGGCGTCAAGGAACGCTTCGTCGTCGTCGTGGGTGTGGACGGCTCGCGCTATCTGGTCGCCGCGATCACGACCAAGGGCGAGGGGCGCAAGAACGCCATCCCCATCCCCGATGAGATCGCACGCACAGCCGGGCTCGTTCCGGGTAGCGCGATTGTCGTTTCGGAATTCAACCGGTTCACCTGGCCCGGGTTCGACATCAGACCCCTGATGAAGCAGCCCGGGTACATTGCCGGACGACTCCCACCGCGGTTCACAGCAAAGATCATCGATGCCATCGGAGCCTGGGGCGCCGCTGCCGTCGATCGCGATTGATTTCCGGAACGCCGAGGCAGCCTGCTCCTTGGAGCCTTGTCTGATTGTGCATCAACGTCAGGCCAGTGACGCCGGCGTTGTGGATTGGCGCCGGAGGTGGCCGAGGTCGGGTATTCCGGATCAGTGCCGCAAAGGGACCTCTCGCTCACCGGGATCGGCAAGGGCGGGCGAATTATCCCGTGATCATCATCGTCAATAACAAGCCGGTACGCGGCGAAGTTGATGTCCAGGCGTGCGATAAGCTCCTGTGCCAACAGCACGTCTGCCGACCAGTGCCCATGCCTCTCTGGTCGAGCTTAGGGCCAACCTGCAGAAATGCGAGCCGTGTTGCCCGGCAAGCCGGGCTGCCCGCACCACCTCGATTTCCGAGGTTCCCCGGGCGCTGAAGCGCGCGGTGTCCCAGCTCTCCCGCTGAGGCCCGACAAGGGCACCGGCGGACGAGCCGTCGGCACCAAGGAGGCTCTTGCAATGAACATCGTCAACCTCGTCGGCCGTCTCGCCAAAGATCCCGTTGCCCGCGACCGCAGCGACACCCGCATCACCGAACTGATCCTCGTGACCGAACGTCCGGTTATCCGCGACGGCAAGATCCAGAAGGATCCGGAAACCGGCTACCCGGTCAAGGATGCCGAATTCCACAAGATCACCGTCTTCAACGGCCTCGGGCTCCCGCTGCGCCAGCACAAGGCCAAGGGTGACCAGCTCGCCGTGACGGGCCGCATCCACTACTCGCGCTGGCAGGACGCCGAAGGCAACGACCGCTATGGCTGCGAGATCATCGCCGAGAACGTCGAGTTTATCTGACCGGCAGGGCGACGCGCAGGCGTCGCCCGAGCCCTTTCAGGGGGGCGACAGCTGGACACCGGTGGCGTCCAGCTTGGTTCCCCGGTGACCGCAGCTGCAGCGCAAGTGCCGCGCGACGATCTCCAGCTTCATCGGGATGGATTTGGCAAAGCATCGGTCTCGCAGTTTGGCCGCCGGAACGATCACAACGCGGCGGCATGCGAGACATTCAACCTGTGCGTTGAGGCCATGGCGAACCAGATCGGCCACCGTATCGAGACGCTTGCTGCCCATAGCCACGGCAGAACATCATAAGAACATTAGTTGTCAAGCGTGCTGCGGGGTTGCGCAATCGGCCTGATCAGAAAGACCCGCAAACCGAATAACAAGACACTTTGCGCCGAAGCAAAAAAGCGCAATAATCCCGCACATTGCAGCTGAGGAGTATGACATCATGGCACTCTTTAGGGTAAATCTCGACGAACAGCTCGAGGAGCATCTGGATAACGCAGCCCAGTACCAGCGGCACGATCGATCCGAAATCGTCCGACAAGCGCTGACCGAGTATTTCAGTTCAGCTCAGAACCACGTCCACGACGACGAAGCCATCTGGGACGAATGGCGCGACTTCTCCCGAACCGTGCTCGACGCACAACAAAAGGCGATCATAGCCGCCATCCGAACCCTTCCCGATGAGGCATGGGCCTCGCGGAGCGAAACGCTCGATCGCCTAACCAAGGCCATCGAAGACGTCGAATGGGACCAGGGCATTGAGCCGATCTATGAAATCTTGAGAGAAAAGGTGATCGAAAAATCGCTCGCCTTCGCCACTAACCCCGAGATCGAACCCACCAACCGAAGCTACCCGTTCGCGCCCATCATCCGCTTCGACATTGGCTTTGCAACCGATGACCTCTACTCGGTCCGGCTGCCGCTGATCCAGGCATTCTTCCAATACTACTGGGAAGCAGGCGAAGCGGCTTTCGATGAAATACCAGCCATCTGGGAAGCTGCCAAAGCGCGCATAGATGCTGGCGAAAGGCGCCCCTCAAATGAGGAAGCTGCAGCGGCGCGACGGACCTCTGGCTAGGAAATGGTGCTCTGGCAAGCGGAGTGGTTGATGTATCATCTTCCGTACGCGCGCCTTGCATGAGGCTACCGTCATGCAAGCGGCCTTGCTTCAAACTTGGTTGCCCCCTCGCAGGATAAACAGTGGGTGGCGTCTCCCGACCTCTGGCCGGGATCGCGCTCTATTCCGCCCCGTGCGCTGCGGCCCCGTCTTCACGAAGGCTTCGCGCACCCAAGGCTTCACCGAGCCCCTGAAAGGTCTCGGTCCTTCAGGTGACGATCGCTGACGCATTTGGCCGCTGGCCACGCTTGCGCGCTGCCGCCTGATGAGCGGCGCTCTCAAGCGGCTCGGGCTGCGCCGGGGCATTGCGTTTCTGATGGCCCGCCGGCTCTCGGTTCCGCCGCTCGCGGCCGAGTTGCCGCGCGCGATTTCACGTTTCAAACTTCTTCGTTTATCAGACCTTTGAAAGGAGATGAGATATGGCCAACGTCAGTGGGTCGGAGCGCAAACGGCGCAAGAAAACGCGCGAAGAGAATTCCGTTTGCGCACGCTGCAGCATAACGCTTAGCGACGGATGTGCGGACACTCATCATGATTTTGAGCGTGGCGATAAGCGATACACGGATGAAGCTCATCGACATGCTGTGTGCAAGCCGTGCCATCGAGGCATTCATCAAGTCTTTCCGCAACAAGCCGTCCCTCTTTCCGAGGTGTTGGCCAAGGAGGCATCAGGTGAGATCAAGATTGCCAGAATCTGCTGTGCGAACTGTGCATAGACACCGCCGCCGCAGCCATCTCGGCTATTGTCGTTTCCGCGGCAAACTGCACGAAGCTGCCGGTCTGCTTCAAGTACGGCTCCTGCTCGTCACTTAATGTGGCCCGCCACTGGTATGGACCCTATCGGTCCTCCTGATCCAGACGGACCGCCTTTTCGATGAAGCCCTGTGGCTCTCTCACGAAATGCGCTGCGTCTGATTGCAGAACCGTCCTGACGACAGCTTCCCTGCTTGGCTGAATGATCGCACCCTCCGGCGTTGCAAAGACGCAGTCGAGTTGCCGCGCGACGTCGCAGACCCCGCCGACCAAAGGCAAAGAGAGATCTGCCGCGTCGAAGCGGACCTGGATTTCTTCGATGAATTCGTCATCGAAGCTCACCTGAATGTCGTCCGCAGGTTCGTCACCCCACACCCGGAGACCGGTGTACGATCGCGGCTTCTCGGGCAGCAGCATGTCGAGTTTTGCGAACAGCGCATCCGCCTTTGCGATGGGCAGTGCCAGAACAACTTCCTCGAGCTGCCCGCGGCTCATCCGTGCTGCGTGGACCCCTGCGATACGCGCCGCAGAGGCAGGGATGAGGTTGATGACGAACTGCCAGACGGCCATGGCCCGAACATAGCGTCAATGCGGGCTCCGACAATGGGCTCGTTCGCTAAGTGCCGCCCATGCGGGCAGGGCAGCGCCCCTTACCCGCGAACGCGCCTTTCCTTGCCAGGAAGGCGTTCGCGCTCGGAGCTTTCCGACCGTAATGCGTGCTGCTGCGAGCAGGCGGGTCATTCGGTATCCTCCGTCCGGTCAAGGATCGGCTCAGGCTGTCGCTGCGCTTGCCTTCACCGCCCGCGTGGCGGTGATGCCCGCTTTGCGGCATCATCCCTGACAGTCCGTCGTCTTGCGACCAGCCCCGCCAAACGGTCTCTCAAGATGGGGGGAGTTCCCGCTGTAACCCCTTCGCAGGGCCGAAGGGGCGGCCCGGTGTGGCGCTGAAGCGCCTGACCGGCCCTGCCTTCGTCTCACCTGCTCGAGGGCGGGAACGTCTCTTCCACACACACAGGAACACCTGCCGAAACTTATCGGCGGCCGCCCCTTAGTCAAGGATCGCGGTCCCCCCAATTTTCAGCGGGGAGGCTGTGTCGCTGCGCGCCAGCCACCACGCAGAAAATCGGTTCCCCCACGCCCGCCATGGCGGCGGCGAGACGAGCTCGCCGTCCCTGACACGGTCCGTCCGGCCCGATGGGTTTTTGGCTGTTCCCAATGTGGGGACGATTTCAAAAATCGGAGGCTTTTATGACTGTTTTCAACTCGTTCGCCGATCTGGCTCAGGCACGCATCAATCTTGCCGATGCACGTGAAGGGATCACAGAATCCTACGACGGGGCGTTCCTCGAACACAGCGATCTGGCAAAGCTCAACATCATCGAGGCTCCAATCGCCGCAGAGATGCCGGATCCCGACATGGCGCGCCGCGCCGTGGAGATGGCAATCGGAACGATCTTCGATGTCCTCAAGGACACGCGCATGGAGGAATTTGCGCAGCAACTCGCCTGGGGCATGGTCAACTCCTTCCACATGACCGCACGTCTTGCTGAAGGTCGCGAGGACGATGCCGCGAAGAAGCTTGGCGAAATGGCCCGCCACTTCGATCCTTCGGAAATCTACGCCGTCGAGCTCGAGGAAACACAGCAGCTCTGCCAGACGCTGCAAGGATGCCGCGAAGCGCTCGAGGCGATGCGCGATCATGCAGCGGACGTCTACCGGGTCGAAACCGGTCGCCCCTTCACGGCCGCACGGGGATCGCAAGTCAGCAAGAACGGGGTTACCGCAAGCCAAGTGCAGGCACGCGATTTCCTCGCAGCACGCGCCAAGGATCGCAGAGCGCAATTCCAGCCCGATGGCCCGCTGGTGATCGTGTCAGGTGGCCAGAAGGATTGGCACGATTTCGCGATGATCTGGGCTATCCTCGACGACATCAAGTCGCGGATCCCCAACATGGTCCTGGGCACGACCGGCATGCGCAAGGGCGTCGATGCCATGGCGGGTGCATGGGCACAACAGAACGGGGTCAACACGATCCTGTTCGTTCCCGACCAACGCCACGGCAACCGCGCTCCGTTCCTGCGCAACGAGAGCATCGTCAAACTGAACCCGGTCGAAGCGATCATTGGGGAAGGATCGGGCATCCAGTCGAACCTTGCACAGCGCCTCCGTCAGGCAGGCGTGCCGCTGCACATCCGCCGCATCAGTGATCAGGCGCAGGTACGGTCGCGCAACTTTGCGTGAGCGCTTTTCGGAAGGCTCTGGCTTATGCCGGGGCCTTCCGCTCTTCTTTTGCGTAAAGGGCGGGCTCTGGGGGCATCGAACCCCCTTTGCCCGCTGACGCGAGCATCGCGATCCCTGAGTTTATCAGCCGCGCTTGTACCTTGGCTCGGCGCGCCTTGCCCATGCTCGATGCTTTGCATCTTGCGGACATCGGTGCCGCGCCAACTGCTACACCCGGACAATAGGTCGACCGGCCATCCTTGGGGTGAACCAGAACCATCTGCCGACATTCATCCACAAGCTCGGGGAGTGAGAAAGGAAAGGGGGATGGAGGGGACGAGCAGCGACAGGAGGCAAAGATGCTCGTCACATTCCGCGTCAAGGATATCGAGACAAGGCTCCATTCGAAACCGGCTCAGATACGTCCGCCAGAGCTCGCAGCGCTGATGCGCAGACTGCACACCACCAACAGTACAATCGATGCAGATCCAGGCGAATTCCTGGCCGCGCCCCTGAACTTCGAGATCAATGCCAACGCGCTTGCCATCGCCGAGTTCGCATCATGCTTCGACCATCGTCCGGAGATGATCGCGATCGTCGAGGAAGCGCAGTTTCTTGGGCGAATGCTCCGGATCGAGCACCAGCAATGCGATGCGCCGATCACGATGCGCGTTAGTGAACACATCGCTCTAGTAGGTGACATCACCATGAGCAGCGACCTTGCGGCTAAGGTGCTCACCTCTCTTGGCCGCCATGCAAATGAATCTGGCCAATTGCCCCTGCATAAGCTTGGGACAGCGCTCGAGGATCACCGGACTTACGCGGCTTTCGTCAAGGCAGGAATCACTCCGCTCTTCGAAAGCCTCGCGTTCATCGCCGCCACCGATTGTGGAGAGCAACATCCACTGCTCGAATGGACCTTATGACTATCCGGACAGCAGTTCACGAGCAGCCACGAACCGGCTGAACTCGTCGCCATGTTTAACGCTCGATCTGCAACCAGCCTCCTGCAGGATCGAGGTGGAAAAGGGTGCCCGGCACGTTGCCGCGGTGCCCTTTTTTCATGCCGCCTGGTCATGGCACTGCCGAACAGCCACATTCCGGCACATAGCTTTCGCGAAGTCGCTGGTAACGCATGCCTCCCGCCGCAGGCACGTCCACCACCATCGCCATGAGCACCCCGCCAGCATACTGGTCAACCACTAATTTCCCGACCGAGAAGCCGTGCTGCGCCGGCTTCCGCACCATCGAAAAATTAGCGGTCAAGCCTCCGCTTCGCTCCGGTGACCAGCACACTGACGGGGCGCTGTTTCATGGCATGGCGGACGAGCCGCCGAGCGCCAGGAGGCAAGGTCATGTGCTACACAACAGAAAGCTACGAAGACGACATTTCAGTGCTTCGCCAGATCAATCCCAACATCATCGCCCTTGATGAAAAAACGCTCGAAGCTGAGCGGCGCTCCTACCACACATTCTTCGACGTCCATGTCGTCGAGACCCGGGACGGGTACATCCTCATTGAGGAGGGAGACTATGGCGAGCTGCCGATGCACCTGATCGATCAGATCGTCTACACCGCTACAGGCAAAATGGCCGATGAATTCTGACGAGACAGGGCGGTGGTCACCGCCGCCCAACTCGGCAAAAATCAGGCCTCACCCGCCGAGCTTTTCGAGAGCAGAAATCGCTACCTTTGGCTTCACTTTGACGGCTAGCTCCAGAAGGGCAATCGCCGTATCCTGACCGACCTTTTTGATGAGCCGATTCAGCTCTCGTTCTGCTTCCTCACGCTCAAGCTCTGCAAGCTTCTGCCGGCGCTCCTCCAGCTCCTTTTCCGCTGCTGCCAGGGCAGATCGTTCGCGTTCAAGTTTCGACACCATTGCGCATTCCTCCAAGCCTTGAAAGACCATGCGAAGATGCACCAATCGCAGGGTCTGTTCGAGGCATTTTTTTGCTTGCTGCTCTCGCGATACTTCATCTCGAAGCATGCCCAAATTGGACGCCCACCTTGATCGAACGTGGTGCCAATGACGTGACACAGCGGTCCACAGAGGCAGGCCAAACGTCTGTGGTCAGTTCGCGAGTCCGGCTCGCCGGCACATTCCCCCCGGAAGACCAGCTGGGCCAGTGATCCCCCTATGGCACTGAACCTAGCACAGGGCCTAAGTCCCTAATTTTATGCACACCCGATGCACCCGCCGGTGCGGGGAAAATTGGGCTATTACAGCTATTTACGCATCTGGACCACGCATTGCTCTGTGCAGGTCCGCGTGGTCCAAGGTGGTCCACAGAGCAAAAAGACCAATAAAAACATGAGACTAGTCTCGCCCCCTCTGCGTATTTTGCTTGTGACGCTTTGCCTTTCCATTACGCTCCTGAAAGGAGGACTGGATGGCAAAAGTACCGATCACGATTTATCTCACCACCGAGCAATTGGCGAAAATCGAGCACCAAGCATCTGTCGTCGGAGAGTCGCGTAGCGCCTGGGTCTCGCAGACACTGCTGCGCGCACTTCATGGAGAGCTTGAACCATTCGACGAGATACTGCTGGACCAGTTGATCAAGGTCCGCGCGAACCAGGAGCAGGTCCTCAAGCTCGTTGCGAAGGTGGCAAAAAGCACGTCGCTTCACGACGTCCAGAAGGCGTCGTTCGAACTGGCCGAACGCATGCTTGTCGAAGCCAAATCGAGGACCGGCAAATGAGCACAATCGACTTCCGGCCAAGGCTGTCCGCTGACCTGCGAAATGACATCGAGCGCGCGGCAAAAATGCGCGGAATTTCGGCTTCCGAATGGATCGAAGCGGCGGTCCGAAAAGAGCTGAAAACCAACATCGGACGCGCGGAGCGGGCGGTGGGATTGAAGGCTGATCGCACGCTCGACCGGATCGATAATTTTTTCGGCGAGCTCGACCGCTTCATCGGTCAGTTCAATCATCTGCTGAACACCACCGCGCAGGCGATTCCGAGGCAGCTCAAGAAGGAGTTCGACGGCCTCAAAACCACGATCACGAATACTGGCGGCACGGCCCATTTGCGCGACCTTCTGAAGCAGCTGATCGCTGACTTCGAGACACGTCAGAATGCGCGTTTTTCCAAGCTTGAAAGCGCCGTCGATCAGGGCGCGGAGCATCGTGTTACGCGGGCAGCGATCGGTCAATTGCAACGCGGCAAATTGCGCGACCGCTGGATGGTTGGAGCGGGTGCGTTGGGCTGCTTTTTGACCCTTGCTGCCTTGGCATTCCTGTTTGCGGATACCGCGCCTTCGCGCTGGGTCGCGACGCGACTGGTGGGCGAAAGCTCGGCGCTGCCCGCCGGGATCAAGTTGTCTTCTGAATACGAGGTCGTTCGGCGCCCGCTTTTGCAGACCAGAATCCTGTTAGGATCGAGCGAAGAATTCACTCGGAACTTCAGCGCATGTGTCGACCGTCTGGCGCGCGCCAGCGAGCCTGCGAGCTGCCGGCTGACCTATGATCCGGCCGCAATAAGCGCGGCGAATTCAGCGCAATGACCGTCTCACCCGCCGCGATCTCCAGCGCCGAATATTACGCCCAGGATAACTACTATACGCAGGACGAAGGCCCCTCCGAATGGGGCGGCAAAGGCGCTGGCACGCTTGGTCTTGCGGGTGCCGTCGAGGCAGGGACATTCGCGCGGGTCGTGGACGGCATCTTGCCCAATGGCGATGTGCTTGCACGCGGAGCCGACGGGGCGCGCAACATGGGTACCGATCTCACTTTCAGCGCGCCGAAATCGGTTTCCCTTGTAGCACTTGTCGGCGGCGACGAGCGCGTCATTGAGGCGCATCGAAACGCGGTTCGCGACACCATGAACTGGGCGGAGGAACGATTCGCTCTCGCCCGCGCGGGAAGGGGCGGCGCGGAGCAGATTGCGACTGGCAATCTTGTCCATGCAAGCTTCCACCATGACCTCAGCCGCAGCCTTGATCCGCAGCTGCACAGTCACGTCGCAGTCGCCAATATGACGCAGCGCGCGGACGGTGAATGGCGGGCATTGCACAATGTGAAACTGTGGCAGCACGCACCGGTGATCGGGGCGGCTTATCACGCCCAGTTGAGGGCAAATCTGGCGCAACTGGGATACGAAACGCGCATCACAGGCAAGCACGGATCGTTCGAAATTGCCGGCATTTCGCGCGCGGCCATTGAGGCATTCAGCGAACGCAGGGCCCACATCCAGGCAAAGGCGGACGAACTCGGCGTAACCTCGCCGAAGGCGATGGAGGCCATCGCTGTTCGCACCCGCGATGCCAAGCAACACGGCTCTGGTGATGCAGCCCGACAGAAGTGGGCGGAGAAGGAGGGTCCGTTTCGTGCAGAGATTGCCGATGTCATCAAGGAGGCCATGGAACGGACGCAACCTCGCTCCATCCTCGCAGCCGTGCGCGAATGGGGTGAGGCGCTTATCGAGCGCATCACCCGCGCCTTAGGACCCCGGCCCGAACCGTTGATGGTCGGCGCTTCCGGGCAACGGACTGGAGCCAACCTGGCTGCTGCCTACTCGACAGCTGCTGGAGTGCGGCATCTGGCCGAGCGGTCGGCCAGTTTTGAGCGGATGGATGTCCTCAAGGCGGCGCTCGGGTTCGCGGAAAAAGGGGCTACCGTTCGTGAGATCGAAAGGCGGGTCGATACGCTGGTTGGGGAAGGCGTGCTGATTGGGGGCCGTTCCGGTACCGAGCATGCCGACCGGCTGACCACCCGAGATCTCCTCAAGACCGAACAAACAATCATCCGGGCAGCTCGAGAAGGAGCTGGAAACGGCGTGGCGCTTCTCGATAGGACCATGGCAACAGAGGCGATTGTCGCACTGGAACAGCAGCGCGGTTTCGCGCTTAGTGACGAGCAGAAGGGCGCGATCCTGGCTCTGGTATCCGGTAATAATGCTATTCAGGTCATTCAGGGCGATGCAGGTACCGGCAAGTCGACCCTGTTCAGCTTTGCGGCCGCGATCACGGCACAAGTTGGTCGCGCGCCCTTGTTCCTTACGTCGCAGGCCTCGCTCGTCGCCGAAATGCGCGAAAGCGGCCTCGATGCGCATACGCTTGCCTCGGTGCTGGTCGCGCATGCCGACAGGGCGGGGCGCATGTCGCCAGGCGAGCGGGGAAGGGCGCTTTTTGAGGACCGCCTCGTCATCGTCGAGGAGGCGTCCATGGTCTCGACCCGCGAGGCAGCACTGTTGATCGAGCTGGCCGACAAGGCAGGCGCGCTGAAGCTTGCCTTTGTAGGGGACGAAAGGCAGATCGACCCGGTCCAGGCAGGACGCGCATTCAGCCTGATGCAACAGCACGGCGTGCCGACCGAGACCTTGACCGAAAATCGCCGTCAGCTCGATCCTGCGCTACGCGAAGCAGTAGAACATGCGCGGAAAGGGGATCTCGGCAAGACCTTCGATGTGCTGGGCGAGCGCGTTATCGAACGGGCAGACCCGGCTGCAGCGGCGGCCGCCTTGTACCTGTCCCTGTCGCCACATGAACGGGACCGGACGGCGTTGCTGACATCGGGGCATGTGCTGCGGGAAGCCGTGCTCGACCATGTCCGCGACGGCTTGCTAGCGCGCGGCGAACTCGGCTCGCAGGTGCTTTCCATCGAAACGCTGGACCGGCTGAACCTCACGCGGGAGGAATTGCGCAACATCCGCAGTTGGGCCGAAGGCATGAGGCTGGAGGTGTATCGGGATCAGGCGGGCCTCAATCGCGGTTCGTACAAGATCGGCATCGTCTCGCCTGAAGACAATCTTGTGCAGCTGACGTCGGGAGGCGAAGAATATTGGCTCGATCCGCGCGGGCTTCCTCCATCTGGCTCAGGTGTCAGCCTGGCTGTACCCGGGCGGACGGAGGTGAGGGAAGGGGACCGGCTGATGTTCACCACGCCCGACAAGGATCTCGGTGTCGTCAACGGGACGCGGGCAGTGGTGACTGCGATCGAAGGAGAGACGCTTCACCTGGCGAATGGCGAGCGGCAATATGCTCTTGGCCCGGACGATCCGGCGCGGGAGCACATTGGTCATGCGGCGGTGCTCAACATGCACCGTGCTCAGGGGATCACGGTCGATCGCGCTATCGCGGTGATGTCGAGCGGTGACCGGCTCCTCAACAGCGAAAGCCTCCACTATGTTCTGGAGACGCGGGCGCGAGAGGAGCTTACTCTTGTGACCGACGACAAGGCCGCGCTTCGAGACAGCATCGAGGGCCACCGCGGCAGTGTCCCGCACGCGATGGATCTCGCGCCCGAACTGAGTGACGCTGACGGGGAGGCGTTCGACCCTAAAACAGGCGAGTTGCTGGAGAACCCGGTCCGCGATGCGCCAAGCCCGGCCGAACTGTTCGAAAAGGCGATGGCGAGGGAATTTCCCGCTCCTGAAAAGGAACGTGAGCCCCAGCGGGAGAATGAGGTGGAACGCGAGGAGCCCGACATCGGCGACGACTTCGAGATGGAGATGTGAAAGTGCAGCCTTGCTCTATGCGTTGACCAGCGGGAACATCACTCGTCGACAAGACAGGCATGTTCGGACCAACTTTTTCCCCAGCGTTCCAGGGGCTCCGATCATGAATAGCGGGGTCGAGGTCTGAATGTCCCATGATGGTTCTCCGATGGCCGGAATGGCCAGCGCGAGTATAGACCCATCGCCTCTCACCTTTGACATGTGTCGCGCGACACTTGACAGTCCTGCGGCACCGGGCTAAGCCCGCATGATGGAAATAGAGAGCATCAGGCACAAGGGCCTGCGCCGCTTCTTCGAGACGGGTAACGCCAAAGGCCTGGTTGGAGATGCGGGGCGACTGCGCAAGATGCTCGCCTTCATCGACGCTGCGGAAAGCTTCGAGGAGCTGTCGGTGCCTCCGAACTTCGGATTGCATGAGCTGACAGGCGATCGGAAGGGGATCTGGTCGATGACGGTTACGAGAAACTGGCGGATGACCTTCGGTTTGAATGACGAAGGCGCGCTGATCGATATGGATCTGGAGGATTATCATGGCGCTTAAGATGCACCCGTCGCTCGCGGTCCACGTGGGGGACTGGCTGAAGACGGAAATCGTGGAGCCCGCGCAGGTCAGCGTGACGGCTTTGGCCGAGCATTTTGGTGTATCGAGGCAGGCATTGAGCACCTTGCTGAATGGCAATTCGAACCTGTCTGCCGATATGGCTATCCGGTTTGAGAAGGCCTTTGGCATCAAGGCCGACACGCTGTTGCGGATGCAGACGACCTATGAACTGGCCCAGGCTCGCAAGCACGAGCAGGATATAAAGGTCGAGAAACTCGCAACAGCTGCCTGACATCGCCAACATAACCGACATTCAATGGCAATTACCTGCCCCCTGAAACCCTCCGTTCGTTCATCAAACTACAACATCGGCACCAACAACCGATCTTGGGGACGAAGCCGTTATTCCTCCCCGCATCGCCAAAACGTCGGTTTTCGACAAGAGCCGACTTACGCGCACCGGGCCAACCTCGTCGATTGGCATGGCCGTACGTAGGTGATGCAGTGCATCCCGCGGCGAGGACGAGTCATCAGGACTTACGCAATGCCCAGTGCCTTCGCCCTAGGGGCGGACCCAGCCCAACCATCTCGCGCTTCATCGTGCTAGACTGCGAACAAGATAGGTCTCGAGCTTCTTACGAAACGCAGGGTCATTAGCGCGAACCACTTCATCGTGTCCCAAGCCCTCCAGTATCCACCACTCGCTTCCTGGCGGTGCTGCCCGGTACATGGCTTCAATCTCAGCGGGAGGAGTGTATGCGTCGAGCTCTCCCCCAACCACCATGACCGGAACGCGAACCTTGTTCATGGCTGCGAGGGGAGACAATTTATCCGGTCCAACTCCATAGCGTGGAATGGACTGATAGCTCAGCATCGGTTCGATTGCCACTGCCGGCAGGGTCCCGACGGCGGCTTCGATGCGATTGAAAATGGCCGTGCGAATGTCAGGGTAGACCGACATCATCACAAGAGCGTCGACGTCGAGAGGGCCTCTGTCGCCAAGAACGCTGGCCGCACCGCCCAGAGAGAAACCGATTGCCCCCAGCTTGCTCGCGGGGTGCTGCTGCCTGAGCCACGCGAGTGCGGCATGGGCATCACGGGCTTCAAGATAGCCGAAACTTTTGCTTTGTGGACTGGATTGGCCATGTCCGCGCATATCGATGGACAGCACGGAATAGCCTTCGCCTGCCAACCACGTTGCCATATCGAGCATATCTCGCCGATTGCCGCCGTTGCCGTGCAACAAGAGAATGGCCGGGGCGGTGGAATCGTCAGCCTTCCAGTAACTCGCAGCGATCTCGACCTGATCCGATGTCGTCAACCGGATTTCGGTGGCGGGCGCGGGGGCAGGTTCAACCGACGCGTTGGTCGCGCCAGTCATTGCCGAACCAACAACCCAGATGCCGGTAAGTCCGGCAATCAAAGCCAGCATCCCCATACAGCCCAATCGTGTTCGCCACGTTAGGAATGATCGCCTTCTTGCCTTTGAGGACATTTCAACCTTCGCCAAGGCTGGAATTTTCGAGGGTCTATCACAATATAATTCAAAGCTATGTTAATGTGACCGCTTTTGGCTTGTGTCCGGAAAATCCGGTTCCGGGATGCCAATTGCAATAGCTGCGGTTAGGGTTTGGCAGGCTGCTGCCGCCAACAGAGCCGTCGTTCCCGGTCTCAGAACCAACCGTTGAAACCGGACATAGATTCACGCGGCGGATCATGGGTGAAACAGGGCCGGTTTCGGACCGTCCGGTCTGGGCTCTAAAACTAAAGAAAGCCGCCATTCCTCGATAGGGCAAGATGACGATCTTAGTCCCGTGGGCAGTCCCGCCTAAATGAGGCACCCGCCATCCGCGGCTGCTGACGCCATTGCTCGCAGAAAATCGTACCACGCGTCCATCCCTTCACCGGTGCGGGCGGAAACCAGCAAGACGCGCGCATTGGGGTTTACTGAGGAGATGTTTGAGCGGCATGCGGCCTCGTCGAATCCAACATGCGGGGCGAGGTCGATCTTGTTGATCAGCACCACCTCTGCTGCGCGGAACATGTGCGGATATTTGAGTGGCTTGTCCTCGCCCTCCGGGGTGGAGATAACGGCGACCTTCATCCGCTCACCCAGATCGAACATCGCCGGACAAACAAGATTGCCGACATTCTCGATCAGCAGCAACGAGCCGGATTTCGGTGCGAGTTCTTCAACAGCGCGGGCAACCATATCGGCTTCGAGGTGACAGCCGGCCCCTGTGTTGATCTGGATTGCACGGGCCCCCGCTTCGCGAATGCGCGTGGCATCATTGGCCGTCTGTTGATCACCTTCGATAACGGCAATCGGCAGACTTCCTTCCAGCGCCCGGATCGTGGTTTCGAGCAAGGTCGTCTTGCCAGCCCCAGGCGAACTGACGAGATTGAGCGCGACAACACCGCGCCCTTCGAACCAGCCCCGGTTGCGAGCCGCCTGGCGATCATTCCGGTCAAGCACGGCGGTTTCCAGCGATACACGCGCCGCTTGTTCACCGTGGTGGTGATGGTCATGCCCGTGATCATGATGATGGTGATGATGGTGCCCGTGTGAATGATCATGATCGTGTGAATGATTGTGATCGTGGGTGTGGTCATGATCGTGGGAATGGTCATCGCCGCCGCGAAGCAGCACTCGCTTTCCGGTTTCCGGGTCGATCATCGCGATCTCGTTGTCAGGATCGGTGCATCCGCAGGTGCCGCACATCAGGCCATTTCCTCCATATCGAAATCCTTGATGATGAACTGGTCGGTCTCGCCTTCCAGAAATTCGAGTGCAGCCTTCTCGAGCAGCGTACCTTCGCTCGCCACCTCGAATGAAAATCGGATCGCCTCGCGCTCTACGCAGGCATAGGGGCCGACTGCCAGGCGAACACGCGACACCCGCCGACCCTGCGCGTGATCACCAACAATGGCGACAATATTCCGGGCAAGAGACAGCTCGTGCATCAGGCCGCCCCCAACACGCCAGGCAGGTTGGCGTAGATCGTGTGCAATCCCAGGCCAAGTGCCAGCACAGCCAACGACAGATTCAGCGCTCGATGAAGTCGCAAGGCAACACGCTCTGCATAGCCAAGCGGCCAGGAGGCGACAAAGCTGAGCGCAGCCATTCCTGCAATTGAGCCAACTCCGAACAGCAGGACATAGATAACCGCCAGCAGAGGATCACCAACCGAAGCGACTGCCAGGGTAAGCAGGGCAGCCGATCCTGCCGCGCCATGCACCAGCCCGACAGCCAGCGCTTTCAAGGGAAATTTGTGGGGGTGAGAGTGTTCGTGGCGGCTCGCATCATGGGGCGCCCGTTCGCCAAGATGGCTGTGAGCATGAAAATGACGTTCGCCATCGGAATGATCGTGCAGATGGAAATGCACCCGTGCCTTGCGCATCCGCCAAAGTACATCGCCCCCCAGCAGAATCAGCATGAAGCCAACGGCGCTCTCCAGAAGGGCTGCCGTACGGCCTGTCAATGCCATGCCCAGCAGGATCACTGCAGAACAGATCGCGAGCAGGGTGAGCGTATGCCCTAGCCCCCACGCAGCACCCCGCAGCACCATCGACCGGCGCGAATTCCGTCCCGTGGCCATGGCACCGACTGCGGCGAGGTGATCGGGTTCGAGCGCATGGCCCATTCCGGCAAGGAAACCCAGGGCGATCAACGAGAGTTGCATGGCAGGTCTTCTCCCTCAGCAGATACGCGGCAGTTGCTCGCCGACCAGCATGTCGACGATCCGGCTTCCGCCGAACAGGCTATGCATGACCACGCGCGGGCTGCGCATCTCTGCCGCGCGCCCGATAATGGCTGCATCGCGCCCTGCCTCGGTTGAGCGCATGGCTGCCAGCGCAGCTTCCGCCTGCTCCTCTGGAACGAACAGCACCAGCGCCCCTTCATTGGCGAGATAGAGTGGATCAAGCCCGAGCAGTTCGCACACGCCCTTGACCTCGGCCCTCATTGGCAATCTGGCCTCGTCGATCTCGATCCCGATGGCCGAGGCTTGCGATATTTCGTTGAGTGCGCTGGCCAGGCCTCCTCTGGTGGCATCCCGCGCACAGCGCACACCCGGTGCGGCTTCGATCACCGCTTCCATCAGGTGATTGAGCGGGCGGCAATCCGAACGAATATCCGCCTCGAAAACCATGTCTCCGCGCGCGGCCAGAATGGCGGCGCCATGATCACCCAGTACGCCGTTGACCAGCGCGACATCGCCCGCGCGAACTTTCTCCGCGGCAAGTTCGCGTCCCGCAGGGATGACTCCCACTCCGGAAGTGGTGACGAACAGCGTATCGGCGGCACCGCGCTCAACCACCTTGGTATCGCCGGTCACGATCCGCACACCGGCCTGGTCGGCCGCCCTACGCATGGCCGCTGCCACGCGGCGTAGCAAGGCGACTTCGGTGCCTTCCTCAATGATAAAGGCCGCCGACAGCCACAGCGGTTGCGCGCCGCCGACGGTAAGGTCGTTAACTGTGCCGCAAACCGCAATCTTGCCGATATCGCCACCGGGGAACTCGAGCGGCTGCACTACGAAACTGTCCGTGGTGAAGGCCAGCCGGGCACCCTCCACGGCCAACATTTCGTGGCTCAACCGCGCCTGGTCTTCCAACCCGTCGGGTTCGAAAACCGAGGTAAACACATCCTCGATCAGATCCCGCATGGCCTTGCCGCCACCGCCATGCGCCAGCGTGACCCGCTCCGCTCGCAGCCGTCCGTTGCCAGTGGGAGTTACAGCGTTCATTGCGCTGGCTCCGGCACCGCATCGATCCCGCCATACTGATAATAGGCGGCACATGCTCCTTCAGACGAAACCATCAGGGCACCCATCGGTGTTTCCGGTGTGCACGACCGACCGAACAGCTTGCACTGCCATGGCTTGATCGCGCCTTTCAGCACTTCGCCGCACTGGCAAGCCTTGGGATCCGGAATGCTAGGCGATGCAACGGCAAATTTTCGCTCAGCATCCCAGGCCGCATAGGCCTCGCGAATCTGGACGCCAGAATGGTCGATCGAGCCCAGCCCGCGCCATTCGAAGAATTCCCGCAGTTCGAATACTTCCGTAACCGCAGCCAGCGAAGCTTCATTGCCATAGCGTGGCACAATCCGGGCATACTGGTTTTCGATCTCCGCCCGGCCTTCGGCCATTTGCCGAAGCACCATCCAAACCGAATGCAATACGTCGAGCGGTTCGAAGCCGGCGACCACCAGCGGACGGTGATAGTCGCGTGCGATGAAGTCATAGGGATCAGTGCCGATGACCATCGAGACATGGCCCGGCCCGAGAAAGCCATCGATCCCCATATCGGGTGAATCGAGGATCGCCTTGATCGTGGGGATGATGGTGATGTGGTTGCAGAACAGCGAGAAATTGCCGATCCCTTCTGCCTGGGCCTGCAGGATTGTCAGGGCTGTGGAGGGCATCGTCGTCTCGAAGCCGAGGCCGAAGAAAACCACTTCGCGGTCCGGGTTCGCACGGGCCAGCGCGAGGGCATCGAGTGGTGAATAGACCATCCGCACATCGGCCCCTTCGGCCTTTGCGCCTAGCAGGCTGAGCCGCGATCCCGGCACGCGCATGGCATCGCCAAACGTAGTGAAGATCACCTCCGGCTTCATAGCCAGTTCCACGCAATCATCGACCCGGCCCATCGGCAACACGCAAACCGGACAGCCCGGCCCATGGGCAAACTCGATTTCCGGCGGAAGCATCTTCTCGATGCCGTATCGGAAGATCGAATGCGTGTGGCCGCCGCACACTTCCATGATGACGACTGGGCGATCGCGCCCGGCCATGATCTGTGCAGTCAGGGCCTCGATTTCCTTGAGCAGGACACCGGCGCGAACCGGATCGCGGAATTCGTCGACATACTTCATGCGCCTGCCTCCAGCGGTGCGGCCCGGTCATTGGCTAGCAGCGTGTGGGTCAGGTCCCAGAGGATGTGATAGGCCGCGAGGTGGCATTCCTGCACCCGGTGGATCGAGCCTGTTGGGACCACCAGCAGATGATCCAGTCCGGCGCGGGCCATCTCGCCCCCGTCACCACCCGCCAGGCCGATCGTGGCAATGCCCATCTCCCGTGCCTTGGCAAAAGCCCGGATGAGGTTTGCGGAATTGCCGCTGGTCGAAAAGCCGATCAGGCAATCACCGTGCCGCCCGTGGGCAATCAGCGGACGCACGAACACATGGTCCTGTCCGACATCATTACCGACTGCCGTCAGCATCGCGACATCGGCCGCGAGGTTGATCGCACCCAGCGCCGGCCTTCCGGCGGTCACTGGATGGAGAAACTCCACCGCGACATGCGCGGCATCACAGCTCGATCCGCCATTGCCCATGGCCAGCAGGCGCCCGCCCTGGCGATAGCTTGCGGCCAGCGTGGTCGCGGCGGCGACCAGCTCGTCTGCCTGTTCTGCAAAAAACTTGCCGAACACCTCAGTGTGGTCCCGAGCCTTGCTCTCAACCGAATGGCGCAGGCTTTGCGCCGAGGCACGGAGCTGTTCGCCACGTCTGCGCATATGCGGATAAAGCGCATTCAAGGCAGGGCCAGTGGTCACCACTGCGCGTCTCCCAACGCGCGATCGCCGTCGCGCATGGCTGCAAGTTCCTGCTGCGCCTCTCCCAGCTCGGTCAGGATGCGCAGTGTTTCGGCCGCCTGATCCTCGTCAATCTTGCTCATGGCAAATCCGACATGGATCAGCACCCATGTGCCGATCAGGTCTTCGACACTGCCTTCGCCAATAACGCAGGCGAGGTTGACCGGGCGCCGCACGCCCGAGACATTGGCCACGCCCAGCTTGCGCCCGGCATCGGTGATCTCCACGATCTGTCCCGGAATACCTAAGCACATACTTCTCTCCCATTTTCGGTTTCCGCGGTCGCTTCGTGCAAATGGGCCATGGCCACAGCGGCCTGCCCCAAAGCCAGACCGCCATCATTGGCGGGCACTCTCGAGTGGCTGAGGACGTTGAGCCCCAGTTGTTCCAATCCTTCATGGACCAGGCGGAACAGCGTGGCGTTCTGGAAACAGCCGCCAGACAGGGCCACAGTATCAGGGCCATCGTCTGCGGTCAGGCGCTGCGCCATGGCCACAACAGACCGTGCGAGGCCGCGATGGAACCGCGCGGACATCACCCCAACAGGCGTATTCAGCAGCAGGTCACCCAGCATCGCCCGCCACACGGCGAGCGGTTCAACATAGGGAAGCCCACGCCCGCCCAGCAACGGAATGGAAAAAGGATAGGCCAGATCGTCCGGCTCATTCAGCGCCGCCGGATCGATTGCTGCTTCCAGCAACATGGCTGCCTGCCCTTCATATTCCTGCCGATCCCAGGCGAGACCGCAGATCGCCGCAGCGGCATCGAACAACCGCCCGCATGAGGAAGAAAGTGGGCTATTGGTGCCGCTGGCGATCATCGCATCGATCGTGGATCGCGGCATGGCGGAAAGGCGGGCAAACAATGGCAGGTCAGCGAAATTCATCGCGAATTCGGCCCAGCCCATCTGCGCCATCAAATGGGCATAGGCATTGCGCCAGGGTTCGCGGATCGCCGCAGTCCCACCCGGTAGTGCGACCGGCTTGAGCATCCCGGCACGACGGTATCCGCGATAATCGCAGATCAGGAACTCACCGCCCCAGATCGTGCCGTCATCACCCAGACCCAGACCGTCAAGCGCGATTCCCAGTACAGGGGCGGCATCGAGCGAGCGGCCGTTTTCTGCCAGACAGGCGGCGATATGGGCGTGGTGATGCTGTACCGCGATCACCGGTCGTCCATCCGCGATTTCGCGCCCATGCTTGGTCGAAAGATATTCAGGATGCGCGTCCACCGCGATTGCCGCTGGCTGATGGTCGTAGAGCTGGGTATAAAGATCGAGGTTGCGGCGCACATCATCTTCGGTGGCCGCATCTTCCAGATCGCCCATGTGCTGGCTCAGCACAGCTTCGCCATCGCGCACCAGACAGAAGCTGTTCTTGAGCTCCGCGCCCATGGCCAGTATTGAAATGTCACGCGGAAAGCCGGTGGGCAGGTCGATAGCTCTGGGGGCATAGCCGCGTGCGCGGCGCAGCAGCCGGACCCGGCCCAGATCGACCCGCGCAACGCTGTCGTCGATCCGGTTGGCAATGTGCCGGTCGTGCATCAGCGCGAATTCGGCAATGCCTTCCAGTTCGGCGCGGGCCTGCTCGTTAGTCGTGCATTGCGGGCGGCCTGAGAGATTGCCTGAAGTCATCACCACCGGGCGCTTCATCCGCCGCAACAGCAGGTGATGTAGCGGGGTGTGCGGCAGCATGAAGCCGATACGGTCCAGCCCCGGCGCAACCGCTTCGGGCAGCGGTTCCCCCGATGCGCGCAGCAACACGATCGGCGCTTCAGGCGATGCCAGCAGTTCGGCTTCCTGTTCCGAGAATTCGGCATAACGGCAGATAACGTCCAGATCGCGCGCCATCAGGGCAAAGGCCTTGCCCCTGCGCCGTTTGCGCATACGCAGATCGGCCACCACCTCCGCGCGGGTGGCATCACAGGCGAGATGAAAGCCGCCAAGCCCCTTGATGGCGACGATATGCCCGTTCATCAGCATGCCGCCTGCGGCATCCACGTCGTCCATCATCGAAAAGGCTTCGTGATTAACAGTACCGGGGCCAAGGCGCTCGATCCATGCGCGTGGTCCGCAAACATGGCACGCGATAGGTTGGGCATGGAAGCGCCGGTCTGTCGGATCGGAATATTGCTCTCCGCATTCCGGGCACATCGCGAAACCCCTCATGGTCGTGCGGGCACGATCATAGGGGCCGGTCTCGATAATCGAGAAACGCGGCCCGCATTCGGTACAATTGGTAAAGGGGTAGCGATAGCGACGCTCGAAAGGGTCGCGCACTTCTTCAAGGCAGGCGGAGCAGATTGCCGCATCGGGCGTTACAGCCCCGCGCATGCCATCACCTTCCGATGCACCGATAACGAAGCTCTCGGGCCGCACAGCATCAATTGCCACGCGTTCTATCGCATCAATCCGCGCCAATGCAGGCAGAGCCGCGCGCAGTTCGCTTTCAAAGCGCGACACCGCTTCGCCCCAAAGGCGAATTTCAACCCCGCTGCTGGTGTTGCGCACATCACCGGTTAGCTCAAGCTCGCGTGCAACCCGCCATACAGTGGGCCGGAAGCCTACGCCCTGCACCTGGCCGCGTACCAGAAGGCGTTCGCCGGTCACCGCGCCAGATTCCACAAAAGGACGCGATTGTTGCCGCTATCGGCAACCGCCACCAGATCACCCAGCGCTGACAGGCCATAGGGCCAGCACAGGCTGTCTCGTTCGGGCATGCCCCAGCGATTGTCGCCTTTGCTGGCGAAGTCCGGCTGACCACAAAGCCGGTTCGCCGCAATGCCGGTGGCGCTGTCTGCCCAGCCGAGCAGACGCGAGTTCGCGGTATCGGCCACAATCAGCTGGCCACCGGCTTCAACCGTCGCATAGGGCATGTTCACACTGGCCGCGCTGGGATAGTAGGAGGACATATTGTGATCGCAATGCGCGGCGTCCCGCTGTCCCAGGATTGCGTCGCAAGGCGCGCCATTGTGCTCTGGAAATCCGCGCCACAGCATTACACGATTGTTGCCGCTATCTGCCAGCGCGAGATGGCCATTCCACCAGCAGGCTCCATGCGGCCACCGCATCGACATCGCCGTGACTTCGCCGCCCGCGTTCTCGTCGCGCGTAGAGAAGTCGTGCTGGCCCAGCACCAGATCGGCTGGCTGGCCGGTTTCTGAAGGATCGCTCCAAACCAGCAGGCGGCGGTTGCCGCTGTCGCATACGACCAGTCTGCCGGCCACTTCGGCCACGCCATAGGGCCAGTGCAGGCTGGCCGAGGTTGGACGGTCAGCGCCGCGATTGGCCAGAACGGATTCACTATCCTCCTGACCCAGCACCAGATCGGCTGGCTGGCCATTGCCTGTTGGCACTTCGCGCCAGATCAGCACGCGGTGGTTCCAGGCATCAGCCACGGCTAATCCGCCGCGCCATGAGCACAGGCCAGTTGGCACATTGAGCGTAGCAGGACCGGGAGGCCCCTTGGCGTTGCGGCCTTCGCGTGAGAAACTCGGCTGGCCGATCAGAATGTCGGCAGGCTCATTGTCCGATTGTGGAATTTTTCGCCATCCCAGCAGCCGATGATGCCCGGTATCCGCGACCCACAATGTTCCATCAGGATGCAGGCAGACACCGCGCGGCCCGAACAGGCTTGCAGCGGCGGGAGACAGCGGCGTTGCAATGTCGCCGGGCGACCACCCGAGCACAACGCGCGGCCCGCCTTCTTCCAGCAGCGGTGCCCCCGCGATTTGCGTCCCTTCGGCTTTGACCGGACGGAAGGAGGGCGCGAGCGATACTTTCATCGCGTCAGCCTCAGTTCGATGGCGTCCCCTCGGACGCGTACGGCATGAGGTTGCAATTGCACTTCCGGTGCCGTCAGGCATTCACCGCTTTCGAGCGCATAACGGAAACCATGGTGCGGACAGGTGATGAAGCCATCGGTAATTTCCGCCTGGTCCATCGGCATGCCAAGATGCGCACAGGCGTTCTCGAAACAGGTAACCTTGTCCCCGAAGCGCGAAAGAAGCAGCGAACGCCCTTCCAGCTCCAGGACAGAAGTCGTCCCGTCGGGCAATTCAGTCAGTTGCAGCGCGTGGAGCCAGCCTTCATGCTCATGCGCGGCGAAGGGAGAGGTGAAATGCACCGTGTCACCGCCGCCGCCACCCAGCCCCTTGGCCTGTTTGACTTCGCGGATTTCGGGCACTTGCTCAGTGATCGCTTTCTTTACCCCGGCATAGAAAGTCAGCGCCGAAGCGGGACATCCATCACAGGCCCCCAGAAAACGGACCACTGCCTTGTCGCCAGATACTTCGACCAGTTCGGCATCGCCGCCATGGCCGGCCAGCGTCGGGCGCACCGTGGCAAGCGCGGCATCGACCCGCTCGAACAGGCTGGCCTTGAGGATGCCATGGCGGCGGAGCACGCAATAGACCACCTCGTCCGCCGCCGCCTGACGCAAAGCCTCGGCTGCGCCGGGCAGCTCACGCAGCGACCGGATCAGGCGACGGAAGGCTTCGGCATTGAGCGCGTCAAGCGCCGCTGCCCGTGCCTGCGCACCATTGCGTGCACCTTCTTCCCAGTTCTCTGCCAGCGCTTCCAGCGCGGTCAGATCCCCCAGCAGGCGGGAAAGCGTTGGCTCGGGCCGCTGGGGATCCGCCTCTGACATCGGATCAGGCGTACTTGATGTTCCGGTAGAGGTAAGGCTGAAGCAAGCCGCCCACCAGGCCCCCGGCAATCGCCGCTCCCCATAGTGGTGCAACCATGCCAACCAATACAGTTGCAACGGTAGCTGCGGCAGCCCCGGTCACAAGTAGACGGATGGCGAGGGCCGTATCCTGGAACAGCTTGCCCTGAAAAAACAACTTGGTTGAACTGAAAACCATATCAAACATGGTAGTCTCCCTCAGGCCGATTGCATGAAAAACAGCACGGCGAGTCCCATGACTACACCGGGAACTCCGGCGAGCAGGCCGTATAGCCCGCCCAGTTGGGCTGCCAGTTGCTTGCCCAGCGCAGCCCCGCCAATCTTCAGGCCCGAGAGCGCGCCGCCGACAAGAGCCCCTGCTATTCCGGCCACTAGGGCCAGCAGTAAAATTACGAGCAAATTCACCTCCATTGTTCTCTAAAATCCGCCGTTGGCGCGCGAGGGTTCGCCGCGCACTGCCATTTCAAGTTCGATGATCGTTTGCGCCGCGCTCTCGGCCCGGTCCTGCGCTCCGGAAGCGGCAAATATTTCGCGCGCTTCGCGCAGCAGCTTGATCGCCTGCGCGATGTTGCGTGGATTGCCTGCTTCTCCGTCTTCCGGATCGTCAGGGAGGTTGCAAAGGCAATTGGCCTTGTTCGCTATGGTGTTGGCATATTCAAGCGGAGTGTTGTCCCGCTGGCGCACCTTCAACGCCTCGTCATAGGCCTCCAGCGCACGGAAACCGTTCTCGACCCGGTGGCTCGATGATGCATATTGCAGCGCATTGCCCAGATTGTTCTGCAGCATTGCATATTCCATCGGCTGATCGATCAGATTGACCGCCGAAAGTCCTTCTTCAAATGATTGCACCGCCAGCGCTTCGCTGATCTTGCCGCTTTCGCTCGTAATCGGAACGGAGAGGAAGGCGGTCGCCAGATTGTTGTTCAGAATGGCATATTCGCGTGGATGACGCAGCTTGTTGAACGTCCGCAGCGATCGCTGATAGGCGGATATTGCATCTGTAATTCGTGCCATGCCTGCGCCTGCAAGAGTCTGCAGGGCGAGGCCAAGGTTCATTTCCGCTTCAGCCACCTCTTCGCCGCTGCCTCCCTCCGCCAGGACCGGTGTTGCCTGTTTCAGCAAGTCACGAGCCTGTTCGATCGGTGCGGCAATTTCGGAAGGAATTGCCATGAGCGCCGTGGCCATTCGCGCACGAATCCGGGCAGTCAGCAGTGCATCCTGGTCTCCGCACTGATGGATTGCCTGTTCATAGAGTTCGATGGCTGCCAGCAGGTCGTCGGCTTCCTTCGGCCGCTGTTGCAGACCCATGGCAATTTCCATGAGCATTTCGGCTTTCTCGATAACCGAAGCGTCACTTTCCTCCACCACCTTCAAGGCGGCCGCCAGCTGATCCTCTGTGCGACTGAGCGCAACCATCCCGACTCTCCCCGGCCTCCCCTTGATCGGATTCGGGCCTGCAGCCCTTAAAACGAGCGCCGGGTAAATTGTCTACCAGTTTTTCGTTATGTAAACTTAGTTATCAGTTACGGGGAGGTCCGCAAGAAGCGCCGCATCTCCGCTTGACCACCTTACGGGGACGTCCTGCGCCTCGAAGTCGGCCAGGCCGTGCGCCTCGAACACATCGAAAGCGCCAACTACCCGATCACCCTGAGCATTGCGTTGTTTCAACAGCGCTCCTCCGGCCGCCGCGTGAAACACCGGCAAAATCCGCAAGGTCGCGCCATCGATCAGCACCGCAACTGCATCGATGCCCGAGAAATAGGTAGCGACCAGGCCTGCGGGAAACCGGATCGTCCCGCGCGCGACCGAGATGGTCTGCTCCATGACTTAAGCCTCGGGGGCGATGACGAGCCGCGCCGCGATCTTGGCCGCCACCTTCTCGACCGCTGCAACTACCGGCCCGGAAAGCTCGGTGGCATAGTCCAGCGTCTGCGCTTCGATCAGATAGACTTGCACATCAGAAGGGAAGTCATCGCCAAAGATCTTGCGTCCCACAAACAGGGCGTTGTCCCAACGGAACGCGTGAAGACCCACGCCATGGACCGGTTCTGCCGCCAGCACATCGCCGGGAACCTCGTAGATAGCCCCCGGCTTGCCTTCGGGCTCCCTTGCATCGATCACGATAAGCTGCTGCGCCCCGCGCGCACGGTACATCACTGCCATCCCATCAGTGCCGGCATCCAGCAGCGCTACATCAGACGGCAAATCTTCAGCAGCAAGCCGGGCGATGACGGCCGGACCAGCCCCGTCATCACCGCGATTGATATTGCCGCAGCCAATGATCGCAGTGGCAGGTGCGTCTAAATTCGCCACAGGCGGCACGACCACTCGGGTTCAACCGGCAGCATAAGTTCAGGCAGATCACAGAAACGGCGCTTGATAAGGTAATACATGCAGGTTTCGCAGGGCTGTTCCAGTTCATCAGCCGTGATGGTGTGATCTGTAAACCCGGCAATCACAAGTTTGGAAGCAAGGTCCTTGCCTTCCGATTGCAGGCGGGACACGATCGCGTTGACCTGCGCGGAGTCTTCGGCTCTGGGGAAGACTTCGGTTTCAAGGCCGCCAGCCAGAAGACCCGCGATCTCCCGCCGTAGGGTTTCGTCTGCATCAGTGGCCATGCGCAA
>NZ_JBXPUZ010000005.1:0-74684 GCF_057220455.1 Sphingopyxis sp. sgz302558
GGCTCGTCAATGGCGATACGCTGAGCGGTCTGTTGGCAATTTCCGCCACGACGACCAGCAATGTCGGCAGCTATGCGATCATGCAGGGGACGCTGACCGCCGGCGACAACTATGCCTTGAGCTACACCGGCGCGCAGTTGGCGGTGACACCACGCGGGTTGACGATTACCGCTGACCCGCTGAGCCGGATTTACGGCGATGCGAACCCTGATCTGACCTATCAGGTTGGTGGTTTGGGCCTGGTCAATGGCGATGGACTAACCGGGTTGCTGGCCAATTCTGCTACCACGATCAGCAATGTCGGCAGCTATGACATCACGCAAGGCTCGCTAAGCGCGGGCGGCAACTATGCGCTGACCTATGTCGGCAGTCAGCTGGTGGTTACGCCGCGCGGCCTGACGGTCACCGCTGATTCACTGGGCCGGACTTATGGCGATGCCAATCCACTGAGTGGTTCAGCGACCGGCGTGGGCCTGGTCAATGGGGATACGGTCGGCGCGGTGACGTTGTCGAGCGCGGCTGATGCGGCGAGCGCGGTCGGTCGCTATGACCTGCTGGCATCCAACGCGGTTGGCACAGGTCTTGGCAATTACATGATCAGCTATGCCAAAAATGCCGGCGGCCTGACGGTCACTTCGCGCGGCCTGACCATCACTGCCGATCCGCTGAGCCGCGTCTACGGCGATGCGAACCCTGCGCTGACCTACCAGGTTGGCGGTCTGGGCCTCGTCAATGGCGATCGGCTGACCGGGGCGCTGGCGACTGCCGCCACGACCGCCAGCAATGTTGGTGGTTACGACATTACGCAAGGCTCGCTGAGCGCCGGCAGCAATTACGCGCTGACCTATGTCGGCAACCAGCTGGCGATCACGCCACGCGGCCTGACCATTACGGCGGACCCGCTGAGCCGGATTTACGGCGAGGCTAATCCGGTGCTGACCTATCAGGTCGGTGGCGCGGGCCTCGTCAATAGCGATGGGCTGACCGGGGCGCTGGCCACCGCGGCCACGACGACCAGCAGTGTTGGTAGCTATGTAATCATGCAAGGCTCGCTGAGCGCGGGCGGCAATTACGCGCTGACCTATGTACCGGCCACATTAACCATCCTTCATAGAATCATGTTGCCACCGGTCCAATTTTCGTCAGTTTTCCTTAATCGAGGGATTGAAGTCGCAACCATACCCGAGCCCGGGAAATTGGAGAGGATGGCGTCTGATCAATACCAGTCGGCTATAGCTTTGCAGACTCCAGAGTTTCTGCCGGTGCGAGTATGTCGAAAGGACATTCCATGCCCGGACGACCATCTTGCCATGCGTCGCCGCCAAAACAACGCACGTGAGGCTGGAGCAGCGGCAGACGGCACAGCTGCCGAGAATTCAACGGCTCATTAACGGCTACGCATCAGGCCATCCACAAGGGCCCAACCTTGGAGCGCCACGGTCTGGAAATTGCGTGCCTGCTCAGATCCGCTGGGCTAATCTCACTGGGTACCCTTATGGGACGATCGGGCAAGCCAAGTTGCAAAAGAAGCTGTCATGCGCAACGCTAGGTTTATTTGGCGAGTTTCCGATATTGCGACGGCGATATCCCCTGGACCTTCGTAAAGGCCGCCGTAAAGTTTGACTGGCTGGAAAACCCAACTGCCAGTGCGATATCCGCTAGGGTCCACTCCGTATTGCGAAGCAGTCTCTTCGCCTCTGCAATTCGCAATTCAGAGATATAGCGCTGCGGGGAAATCTTGAACGATAACTTGAACAGGCGACTGAAAGTGCGCTCCGCTTTTTTGACGACAGCAGCCAAGCTGGATGTCCGGATCGGCTTGTCGAGATTGCGCTCTATATAGGCCAACAGTGCGTTTCGTTCGTGTTCGGTGAGGGCCTGTACGGATGAGAGAGCGCAACAACCCAGATCGAGACCACGCGAGCCACTGAAATTTGCCAGCGCAGTAACGATAAGCGCGTTGACCGTGTCGGCATCGAAGGGCTTCTGCAAGAAGCCGTTTGGCCGCACCGACGCCACCCGCGCGACCAAATCGCGGCTCACATCGCTGGTTAGGAAAGCGATCGCCACGTCGTGTTCCTCCCGCAATTCCATGGCGAGCGCTGCACCGTCCCGCGATTCTTTCAAATGAAGGTTGAGAATAGCAAGGTCGGGCGAATATTCGAGGACGGCAGCAATCGCATCGCTAAAATTGCTCACGCAAGCGACGACTTCGTGGCCAAGGCTCTCCAGCATCCTTGCCAGATCTTCAGCCACAGCCTGCTCATCTTCGACAATTAATACACTCGCCATCAAAAATGGACCTATTAAATATTTCAACTAATAAATCGGTCTCGTATTTCCATTCAGTTATTCAAAGAAAACATCTTTTAAATTTTGTAAAAGCAAATAAATTCAATAGATTAAAAGGATGAATGCTGGAAAATGTGTCGGCATTCTCGTGGTAAGCCGCGGCGTCTGGCGGACTTGTCGAGGAGAAAGAAAGGAACAGATGCCCGATCCGCTGCAAAAAGCTGCCAAGATTGTCGCCATGGATCTGAGACATTTGCATCTAGGCACGCACACCCAAGAGCGAATCGAAGACCTCGTGCGAGGAAACATATCCTCGAAGGAACTCGGAGCTGCGAGTTAAGGAGTAGCTCACGCCCCAAACCAAAGCCGCTCCCGCTCTAACGGCCGATGAGCGACCAACGCAACCGCTTTAGACTACTTCTTGATAATAGAAGAAAAAGGGGATATTACCATCAATCTATTGTTCTCTAAAGTGAAATTTACAATTTCATTCTTTCTAATTACCCGCATTCGCAATTCTTGTTAGAATAGAGACAAGCTCCGAATTGGACAATAGCTCAACCTATGGGACCCCTTGTGACGAAAAATTGATATATTTCCCGGAATAAAATTAATCTATCTACCCATCAGAAGCGTATAATCGGTCATTATAATTGATTTTGGACATATTGTTTTACTATCTTCTATATGTTTACATATTAGTGTCTGCTTGCTTAAATATTATATGGTCATCGGATTCACGATTGACTGACGTTTTGATATTTATAAATGGAAAATAATGTTCGATGTCTCCTTGCTTTATTTCATTTTATTTGATTCAGTCTCAAAGGCGCCGGCATAGGAAAACATTGGGGTGAATTTAGTCACCGACGTCATTCGGTCAGCCCGTAGGCTGGTGACGCTTGGTGCCTGCGCCAAGGACGGACGAATTATTGCTCTCGAAATCGCAAGCGAGGGTTCGATCATGGTCGAGGCCACTAGGAGCTGCCAGAGTTGCGTCGGCGGAGCGTTCGAGATCACGCTTAACGCAGATCATGCATGGTCGAGGCGCAGTTGCACACATCCGTTGAGCCGACCGGCGACGTTTGGCACGTCTGATTCGTTGGTGTTCAACCTCCCTGGCTTTTCGGAGCGATTGAAGCAGCACTGCATCAGATACGGGCTGCCGGCACCGCATCTGGCGCAAAGAGTCGGCGTAAGCCGCCCGGCAGCCAGGACCCGCGAGCATGCAAAATGCGCTCTCCAATCCTGCCACGGCGACGGCGTCAAATTCGCGCGTGAAGTTGAAGTTCAGAAGGTCAGTAACAATCAGGGCAGGCCGGACATCATCGCGCTCGCTGGGTCGTACCGCCGGCAGAGGGTGATCAGATTTCTTGCGGTAAAGCCAAACCCATGATCCAGCAGATCATCAAGCGGCGTCACCATCGTCTCGTCGATGGCCTCGAGACGCAGCGAATACTCCCATCTAGCGACCTGCAGATGGTCGGCCCATATATTTTGCTCGACCATATTGGCCCGGTCGATTTGGTTCCTGGCTTCCCGATTTCCTGCGACGTACCACCACATCCACATATCGGCCTCGCCTCACTCACCTATCTTTTCGATGGCGCCCTGACACACCGAGACAGCCTCGGCTCCGAACAGGCGATTCGGCCAGGCGAAGTCAACTGGATGATTGCGGGACGCGGAATAACCCATTCCGAACGCTTTGAACTTGCCCGTGCCACGGGTGCGCGTATCCATGGATTTCAGATATGGGCAGCTCTCCCGCAAGAAGCGGAGCAAGCCCCCCCTTCATTTTCCCATTATCCCGAAGCTGTTCTTCCGCGCTGGACCGAGCAGGGTCTTGCTGGCCATGTCATTGCAGGATCAATCGAAGGATTAACGGCGCCGAGCCAAACATATTCGCCTCAGTTCTGCGCTCGATGGACAATCGCGGAAGGTACCCATCGCTTAGTCCCCGCAGAATACTCAGAACGTGCCGCCTATTTGGTATCAGGCCTGTTGGAGATCGCTGGTAGGCGCGTCCATCCCGGTCAGATGGTTGTGTTTGAGAAAGGCAAAGACGCTGCAATTATCGCGCGTGCAGGATCCACCATAATTATCTTTGGAGGCGAACCGATCGGCGACCGGATCATATTTTGGAACTTTGTCTCCTCATCGAGAGAGCGCATTCAACAGGCAGTTGTAGACTGGCAGCAACAGCGCTTTAAGCCGCCAATCAATGAGGATCGCGGCTTTACATACCACCCTGCAGCGATCGAGAGTACGGCGGTCAGCCTATATAACATTGACCGGAAAAGAAGCATTTCACTCATAAGGGGCGAAAAGCATAGAAATATTTCTCAAAGTAAAATCTCCTTTAGAGCTAGTTTTTTTGTAATTTGCGTTTCTTCATTATTTCTTTGGATTACAATTATTGCCGTCATTCAGAGAATTATTTCATAACTTTCATTAGAAGAAAATGACCATCTCATCAGCTGATAGAAATATGCTTACTCTTGATGAATCCGCTGAACCTTCGAAGCGACGCCGAACGCAAAAGATAGACGCCCCGAGAAACGCTCGCCTTTGATGCGTTGATCTGACCATTCGCCTCTGCAGTAAGCAGAAGGCATGATGGCGGACCAGCTTGGGTTTTTTGGTCTGTCGGCAGCAACAAACGCGAGAGGCAGAGTGGTGATACACCGGCGCGCGCCACCTGATCGCGCTGCACCGATGAAGGTGACAGCCATGAGGCCAAGCTGGTCAGATTCCGCGAACTGGCGCATTTTCTTTGGTGCCTTGCTGGAGGCGCGTTGCACCTCGCCGGCGTCTGACCGACCATGAAGTTGCGGTATTGCGCTGGATCGGGAACCACCGATTGGCGGCGCGCACCATTCTTGCGAAGCGAGAAACACTGGATTGCTGTTCTCGGTTATTCCGCATTCGATCTCCTGGCATAGTTTGTGGGAACGCGCCGCCGTCAGCGGTCAATGGCTGGAGAAGCTGCAATGAACGATGTCTTCCTTATCGCTGGTGTCCGAACCCCCTTCCTCAAGGCCGGAACCGGCTTTGCCAACGAAACCCCGCTGACGCTGTCTGTCCCTGTGATGCAATGGATGGCTGAACAGGCGCGCCCCGATCTTGTGGTATGGGGGCAGGTCATCCCCAGCCTTACGCTCTCCAATATTGCCCGCGAGGCGGCGCTAGATGCCGGCCTAGATCCCACAATCCCCGCCTATTCGACCCAGCTTGCCTGCTCGACCAGCATGATGGGAGCGATCCAGGTCTCGGGAATCGTGGCGCGCGGCGGACTTGAACTGGCGCTGGTCGGCGGAGTCGAACAAATGAGCCGCTCCCCGATTGCGCTGGACGAGAGAGTCTCAGCACGGCTCGCGGCGCTCGCGGCAAGCGACCCTGCCGCGGCGATGCAGGCCTTCGGGGAACTCGGCATCTCGGACTTCGCGCTGCCCAAAAAGGGCTGGGCCAACCGCATTTCAGGCCGATCGATGGGCGATCATATGGAAGAAACCGCTAAATTCCTCGGCATTGCCCGGGAGGAACAGGACGCGCTGGCACTCGCCAGCCACCGCAATGCGACCGACGCATGGACCCGCGGTGTCTTTAGTCCGCAGGTAATCCCTCATGGCGGCGCGGGGCGTGATGGGCTGGTCCGCACCGAGAGTTCGCTTCAGGCACTAGCCGCGCTGAAGCCTGTATTCGATCCGACCGAGGGCACGATTACGGCGGGCAACGCTTCGCCTCTCACCGACGGCGCCGCAGGCTTGTGGGTTGCTTCGCAGGCTGGCCTTGCACGGCTGGGGAGCGCAGTCGCGGCCGTAAAGTTGGTCGATTTCGAACTTGGCGCTTTAGATTTTGCGGTTGACGGGATGCTGATGGCGCCTGCCTATGCGATCCCGCGCTTGCTCGCACGCCACGGACTGACGTTTGAGGACATTGCGGTCTGGGAAATCCACGAGGCTTTCGCGGCACAGGTGCTCGCCAATATCGCAGTCGCATCCGACCCCGCAAAGCGGGCCAAACACGCTCCGGGCATTGCTAATCTCGGCACCTTCCCGCGCGAGCGGCTCAACCTCTGGGGCGGCAGCCTTGCACTCGGCCATCCCTTTGCAGCGACCGGCGCACGGATCATCAGTCAGACGGCCTATCAGCTCACCAGGCACTCGCCTGGAACCCGCGCGCTGGTTTCGATCTGTGCCGATGGCGGCCAAGGCACAGTTTTGTTGCTGGAAGCGGTGTGAAGTCTCTAGCACGAATGGCGTGGCTGGGTGAAGGTGAAGCACTGCCGCAAGTTCTGGCGGCCACTTGTCGCCCTTGGCGTCACGGTCTTTCGGTGGGCCGATGCTGTCGCGTCCTTCGCTCGCCAAGGCCTCCGCCTTCCGGTCATTTTCCCGCTATCATCTGGTTGCGCGCCGCCGCGCTGTCCCAGGTCGGTTCTGAAGGACCGCGCCAAACGGCTTCTAAATCATGCAAGCTTTGCGAGTGCAGTTTTCGTCGCAGGCCGAGCCTCAATTCGATCTATCCATACCCTTGTGGCGGGAAAGTCAGCAAGATTGAGGCCGGCGTAATCTGCACACCGTGCCCAGCAAAAATGGGCGATGTCGGCTATCGAATAGCTTTCGCCATTCAGCCACTGTTGCTCGGACAGCCGCACTTCGAGGAGCTCCATATATCGCGACGCTTCCCCTTTGAACCTGGCCAACGCATAGGGGTCCGGCGACTTAAGGGATCGGAAGTGCCCTGCATTTCCCATCATCGGACCCAAGCCTGCCACCTGCAGGAACAGCCAACTCAGAGTTTGCGCCATGGCTTGCGGTGAATGGCCGTTCAAGCCGTCAAATGTCGCGGCCAAGTACAAAAGAATAGCCCCTGATTCGAATAGAGTTACCTCCTCCATGTCAGGCACTACATGCCGGATTGCGGGAATCTTGGCATTGGGATTGAGTTTCAAGAATGACTCAGTCTTTAGCTCTTGCGAACCCAGATTGACCCTTCGTAAAACATAGGGCTTCCCGAATTCCTCCAAGGCCAAGGGTATTTTGATACCGTTCGGCGTATTGGCAGTGAACAGCTCAATCATTGGTCATCGCTCCGCACAAGAATTTATATGATCCGCATCAACACTCCGGGGTCGACGTCGGCAAAGCCTCCGCGCAGAAATTCACCGATCACGTCCCGATCGGTTTGGTCCGGCACTTCATACAGTCTGTTCTGCGATTCTGAGTTAAGGCTCCGCGCAGGACTTATGCCGAAGAGACAAGCCAAAAGCTGGTTCATTGGGCGGCCGAAGCCATAATCGCCTTCGCCTCCTCTTCGACTGCTGCAAGTTCCGTAGCCTTCAACCCAAGGCGAAGCGCGCGCTTACGTGTCTGCCTGATCAGTTCAGCCTCACCCGATTTCAGGGCGCAGGCGAATGCGAGCACCACAGTTGTCTTCATTGCAAAGCTGCGCCCATCTAAGGCCGCGTCGATCTCCGCGCCGGTCATGCCAGATGACCGCGCTGCAAGCTCAAGATTGCTGAGCGTCTTGCCGCAACCGCAATCTCCCAAAAGGGCCAGCTTCAGTTGCGCACGCGCACGTTCCCGAAATTCTTCAGGCATGGTTAGCATCCTGCCATGCGGAAGCTCGCTCGCGCAGGAACAATCTGCGGGCGAGGCCGAAGGCAACGACGACAACCAAGTTCAGCACAGCGGCTGTCATCGAGCCGCCTGCAAAGGCAGCGTTGACGGTGAACTGCCAATTGAACAATCGGTCCGATATTGGCGCGCCCGGTAGAGAATGTCCGATCTTTGACATCTTGGTGTCCTCGCCGATGCCGCAGCGTCTGGCCGGCGGGACCGGCGCAGATCACTGCAGCAGTTTCATTTTCAGAAGTTGGCCGCCGGGCCGTCAGAAGTTGAAGCTGAGACCGACCAGGGTCTGGTGGCGATCATATTGACCACCGTTGTTGCCGAAGTCGCTGTAGCGATATTCGGCGCGTGCGGAGACGCGGTCCGTGATGGCATATTCAACGCCTCCACCTACCAGCCAGCCGTCGAGGCTATTGCTGTCACGGATCAGGCCTGCCGGTGTTACGATAGAGGTGCGCACCCGCTGGCTGGCATAGCCGCCACGAACGTAGACGAGCGCTTTTTCAGAGACGATGTAGCCTGCCCGCGCAGTCAGATCGAAGCTGTAGCGCGGATCAATGGTCAGCGCTCCACCGCCCGATACCGCTCTGGCGCGGTCATCTACAGTGCCGCTGAAGCCAGCCTCCGCGCCGATGACGAACTTGTCAGCAACCTTGTGATTGTAGCCGGCGTAACCGCCCAGCAGGAGCGAATCCCTGCTCGCTTCCGCGACAATGGGTTGCGAATTGATGCTGTCGCTGATTTCGCCGCGGTCCCAGCCTGCCTGTACACCGATATAAGGTCCGTTGTAGGTTTCGGCCTGCGCGGGGGCGGACGCTGCAGCGACGGTGATCCCAATCGCTGCAAGATAAACGAGGGCTTTCATCTTTATTCTCCAGTCTGCACCCCGTATTGCGGGGTCGGACTGGAGATAGGCCCGCACGAACCAGATGATAATCGACCATCAACGGAAGATATTATTCCGCTAAGCGATGCAATGCTAATTGATCAGTCTATTTGCGCGCAACCTTGCGGTTGCAAAATCGACAAAGGCCCGCACCTTTGCGGAAGCATTGCGCCCTTCCGGATGGACAACATGAATAGGCAACGGGCCTTCCTCAAAATCCTCAAGAACGATCTGCAAATTGCCTGCCAGCAGGTCGGGCCCGATTTGATAGGATAGGACACGCGTCAATCCCCAACCCGAGCGAGCAGCACCGATGGCCGATTCATTCGAATTGCAATATAGATTCGGCCGTACCTGTATGGCTGATTTTCTATCGGAACCAAATCGCCACTCCAGCGATGCCCCTGCGCTTGAAGCAGCAATGACGCGATGATTGCTCAGGTCTGTCGGAACCAGCGGCACCCCATTGCGTTCAAAATAGTCTGGGGCCCCACAGATCACGCGGCGCACTGATCCCACCCTGGTGGCGCTATAACTGGAATCAGGCAGCTGGCCGATACGAATGGCGACATCAATGCCTTCGTCCACCAAATTGGTTACCCGATCAAGGAACAACATACGACCGGTGACATCCGGGAACTCATCCAAGAACTCCGTGATGATGGGCATAATATAAATCTGTCCGAACAGCACAGAAGCGGTTACCGTAAGCATGCCGGTTGGCCGTGCATAGGAACCTGCGGCAGACGCCTCCGCTTCTTCAACGGCTGTCAGTATCTGCCGACAATCTTCCACATATCTTCGGCCCGCATCCGTCAATTTCACCGAACGGGTGGTCCTTGTCAGGAGTCTAGCACCAATGACTTCCTCGAGCGCAACAACGGCCCGGGTCACGGCAGGTGGACTGAGGTGCATCTGCCGCGCTGCCTCTGCAAAACCGCCCGTGTCCGCGATTTTGACGAATACCCGCATGGCATGGAAACGGTCCATCAGGTCGCCCCTTTCACTCTATTCCCCGACAATTTTCTAACATCTGCAGGCCTTGATACAAGCGAATAATTCCGCAATGTGAAACGCTGACTTCACCAAGATGCCAGTTCTTTCATATTACGAACTGAGACATTGCGCTCCTGCCGAATTTGACGGCGTCCATCTACGCAGGAGCCCATGATGAAACTCTTTTTCCACCCGATTTCCGGCCACGCGCACCGCGCAAGACTATTCCTCTCACTGATCGGCGCTGATGTCGAAATCGTCGAAGTCGACCTAGCCAAAGGCCAGCACAAGTCACCCGAGTATCTGGCAATGGACCGTTTTGGCCAAGTGCCGGTGCTTGATGACGAAGGCACGATAATCGGGGATTCCAACGCGATCCTCGTTTATGCTGCCAAGAAGTTCGGCCGCACTGACTGGCTGCCCGAAGACGCCGCTGGGGCGGCAAAGGTACAGCGCTGGCTGTCGGTTGCGGCTGGTCACATCGCATTTGGCCCGGCTGCCGCTCGGCTGATTACTATCTTCAACGCTGGCTTCAATGCCGACGAGGTCATCGCCCGCGCGCATTCCATTCTCAAATTGATTGAGGCCGAGCTGGACGGACGCGATTGGATTGCAGCCGATCGTCCGACCATCGCCGATGTCGCGCTCTACAGCTACATCGCACGGGCGCCCGAGGGCAACGTCGACCTAGCCGATTATGCCAATGTAAACGCCTGGCTTGCGCGGGTCGAGGGGCTGGACGGCTTCGTCGCATTTGGCGAGACTGCTGTCGGTTTGAACGCCTGATCATTGCCTCACGGGGTCGGCCAAGGGTCGGCCCCAACCAGGAGAGAATATGCGATGATGCCGCCGCCAGAGACTCAATCCCCTTCTCCGTTTCACCCTGGCGAAGTTGCGCTGCAAAAGTCGGTCGGCGTCGCCGAGCGCATGGAGATTTTCGGTCGCCGGGTCATTCGCGATTTCATGACCGACCAGCACCGCGACTTCTTCCAACAGCTCCCGTTCGCCGTGCTTGGCTCGGTCGACCAGGTGGGCGATGCCTGGGTCACCCTGGTCGCCGGGCTGCCAGGTTTTATGACAAGCCCGGATCCCACGCTTCTGGCGTTTACTTCGCCTATGAACCCCCAGGATCCGGCAACACGTCACATTGTCGATGGCAGCGCCGTTGGCTTGCTGGGGATTGAGCTGCACACGCGGCGGCGCAACCGGATGAATGGCATTTGGTGTAAGCAGGCCGGTGGCGGGTTTGCGGTGCAGGTTGAGCATAGCTTCGGCAACTGCCCGCAATATATTCAGTTGCGTGATTTCGCCTTTGTGCGCGAACCCGATAACTTCAGCGGCCTGCCGCAACCCGAGGTGTGCGGAATTGAAGATGAATGTGTGCGCGCCATGATCGAGGGCGCGGACACCTTTTTCGTATCCTCCTATCTGGACGATGCAGCAGGCCGCCATGTCGACGCCTCCCACCGCGGGGGAAAGCCGGGATTTGTTCGCATAAATTCGGATGGATCGCTGACCATCCCCGATTTTGCGGGCAATCTCCATTTCAACACGCTGGGCAATTTCCTGCTCAATCCAAAGGCTGGTCTGGCTTTTCCCGATTTTGAAACTGGTGACCTGCTGCAGCTCACTGGCGATGCTGAAGTGGTCCTCGTCTCGGACGAGATTTCTGCTTTCCAGGGTGCCGAACGGCTCTGGGTTTTTCACCCCCGCAAGATTATCCTGCGTCGGAACGCGCTGCCGTTACGGTTCCGATTTCAGAAAAGTGGCTGGTCGCCCAACAGCCTAATGACCGGTGATTGGGAGCAAGCGGCCAGCCGTTTAGCCGCCGAGCAGGTGCGCAGCAGCTGGCGTCCGTTCAGAATTACGCGGATTGTTGATGAAAGCAGCGTCATCCGGTCCTTTCATCTCGAACCTGCCGACGGTAAGGGGCTGCTTGTCCATCAAGCCGGCCAGCATCTGCCGATCAGGGTCCGGCCTGATCCCGCTGGCCAGCCAGTACAACGCACCTACACCCTGTCGGCCGCGCCATCGGACGGCCATTATCGCATCAGCGTCAAGCGGCAGGGGCTGGTATCGCAATTTCTGCACGATCGCCTTGCGGTTGGCGATATCATCGAAGCTCGCGCCCCTGCAGGAAGCTTTGTGATTGATCCGCTGGAGCAGCGCCCGGCTGTGCTGCTGGCGGCGGGGGTGGGCATCACCCCAATGCTTGCAATGTTACGCTCGATTGTCTTCGAGGGGTTGCGCAAACGACGCGTTCGCCCGACCTTTTTGTTTTTTGCCGCCAATACATTGGCCGAACGCGCGTTCGACGCAGAGATAGCCGCACTGGTGCAACAGGCTCAGGGCGCCGTGCGGGTGGTGCGCGTGCTCGCTGACGTAACAGAGGCCGAACCGGGCCGCGACTTCGACGCACAGGGCCTCATCGGGCTGGATCTGTTCCGGGCGGTGCTGCCATTCGATGCCTATGATTTCTACATGTGCGGCCCGCCGCCCTTCATGCAGACAATCTATGACCAGCTGCGCGATCTTGGCACGCTCGACGAACGCATTCATGCCGAGGCATTTGGACCGGCCTCGCTTAAGCGCCGCACAGCCACAGAATCGCCGCCGCTTGCTCCACCAGCGACCAAGCCAGTGCCGGTCGCCTTTATGAAATCGGGCAAAGAGGCCCGTTGGGAACCGGATTCAGGTTCACTGCTTGACTTGGCCGAAGCGCGGGGGCTGGCGCCCGACTTCAGCTGCCGAACGGGCAGTTGCGGCACCTGTGCCACGCGCATCCTGGCTGGCAAGGTAACCTATGCCGAGCCGCCGCAAGCGAAGGTTGCCCATGACCATGCCCTCATCTGCTGCGCAGTCCCAGCCGCAGCAGAGGCCGGGGGCGGCGACCGGCTGATCCTAGACATCTGATCACCAAGGGGAGATCTCATGACCAAAAGAGTTTTGTTGCTGCTCGCCGACGGGTTCGAGCCGCTGGAGGCAGCGGGCTTCACCGATGTATTCGGCTGGGCCGCAATTGACGGCAATGAGCCCGTCGAGCTGGTGTCCGCCGGTCTTGCCTCACCGCTCAAGGCGACTTTCGGTTTCTCAGTCATCCCGCACGCGCTGGTTGTGGACCTCAACCTCGACGATTTCGACGCGCTCGCCGTTCCCGGCGGTTTCGACGGCGCTGGATTTTACAACGATGCCTTGTCCGAGCCGTTTCTGGAAATCATTCGGCATTTCAGCGGTTGCGACAAGCCCGTCGCGTCGGTCTGCGTTGCTTCGATTGCGCTGGGCGCGGCAGGGGTTTTGCACGGGCGTCGCAGTACCACCTATCATCAGGTCGGCGGCAAACGCAAAGCGCAGCTAGAGGCGCATGGAGCCATTTTTGTCGATCAGGCCGTGATAGAGGACGGTCACCTAATCAGCTCGACCGGGCCAGGAACGGCGATAGAGGTCGCGCTACGCCTACTCGGCAACTTGACCAGCCAAGCCAATGCCGATCATGTTCGTCACCTCATGCGGATTCCTGCACCCGATCCGGCTTGGCTGTCGACACCTCAGGTGCCGCTCGTATGAGCAGCCGTCCGGTCGACATCGCCTTCACGCCCGCCGTGAAAGCTGCGCAGGTTCGGAAGCGATCCCGCCAAATTTATGAACGTATGGAGATGGGCAACAGCATTGACCGCAATCTTGCTTCGTTCATTGCCGATGTGCGTAGCTTTTACCTCGCCACCGCCAGCGCTGAGGGACAACCCTATGTCCAGCATCGGGGTGGCCCGCCGGGCTTTTTGCGGGTCATGTCCGAGCACGTTTTGGCGTTTGCCGACTACCGGGGGAACCGCCAATACATTTCCACAGGCAACCTCAGCGAAAACCCTCGCGCCTTCATTTTCCTCATGGATTACGCCCACCGCCAACGCGTGAAAATCTGGGGCAAGGCAAAGGTCATCGACAATGATGATATTCTCACGACCAGCCTGATGCCCGAAGGTTACCGCGCTCGCGCGGAGCAAGCGATTGTTTTCGAGGTAGAAGCCTGGGACGCCAATTGCCCGCAGCATATCCCGCAAATGATTTATGCCGAAGATTTGCGGGAAGCGCTTGCCGTACGCGATGCGAAAATAGCGGCGCTCGAACGCGAACTGGCTTTGTTCCGTCAACCGTAATAATCTTTTGCCTGAAATTGGTGTTCTTGGAGGGTCGTGGGGAGCCTAAAGCCTGTTTGTTATCAGCTGTTTCCAACCTCCCGCTGATAACGGGCAGGGTCGCTGCTTACCCCGGTCGCGATCCTGTGTTGGACCGGGCGGGGTCCTGCGCAATTCCGCTCCGCCCGGTCCAATTTTTCATTCAACTGTTAAGGTGTTTGCCATGTCCCGTCCGCCGCTGCCGCCATTC
The DNA here is from genome assembly GCF_057220455.1 of Sphingopyxis sp. sgz302558. NCBI lineage: Bacteria > Pseudomonadati > Pseudomonadota > Alphaproteobacteria > Sphingomonadales > Sphingopyxidaceae > Sphingopyxis > Sphingopyxis sp. sgz302558. The sequence goes on from NZ_JBXPUZ010000005.1 coordinate 14,191, forward strand.
ACGGAAGAAACCGCGCGCCAGAAGGTCCGCCTTGCCGAAGACGGCTGGAACAGCCGCGACGCGGCCAAAGTCGCGCTGGCATATACCGAAGACACGATCTGGCGGAACCGTGCGGAATTTCCGCGTGGCCGTGCCGAGGTGCAGGCCTTTCTCGAGCGCAAATGGTCCAAAGAGCTTGACTACCGTCTAATAAAGGAACTGTGGGCCTTCAGCGGCAATCGTATCGCCGTCCGCTATGCCTATGAATATCACGACGACAGCGGCAATTGGTTTCGTGCTTATGGCAACGAGAATTGGGAATTCGCTGCCAACGGATTGATGCATCGCCGGCATGCCAGCATCAACGAGCATCCGATCCGCGAGGATGAGCGCAAGTTTCGTTGGCAGCTTGGCCGGAGGCCTGATGATCATCCGGGCCTATCCGACCTCGGTCTTTAATCGCCGCGACTATTCGCAGTTTAGAGCCCAGACTTTCTGCGGCGAGGCAATGACGTCGATCATGTAGCTGTCTGGCGTTAGATTATTTGGCACAAATTGGGGCGTCGTTTGGGTTGGAACCGTTGTTTCTTCGTGCCAGAATTCACGAGATTGCGGACAATGTCGGTAGAACAAGATACCTCTGCGACAAAGTTCGGTCTGCCCCCCGATGGTCTACGTGACCATCACACATCCAGCTTACTGACGCGCCGCAATTCCGACCGCAGCCGTTCCTCGTCAAAGGCATGTTGGGCAAATTGTCCGCCGCGTTCGACCCAGAACAGGAACAGGTGCGCCGACCAGCGGTTGGGATTGGGCAAGGTCCGACCATGGCGCAGATCCATGCCGCGATACAGCACCGCATCGCCCGGCTCCATCGCCACTGCCGCGTACGGCTCATCGCCCCAATCGTCGAAACACGGTCCTTCGGCGGTCACGCGGCGCGACCCGACTTCCAGCGGCCACGGCTTGTCGTCCCCATACACCAGCGTCAACGACACGCTGTGCTCGCACGATGGACGGTCCGAATGCACCCTGCACACATCGTCCTGATGATAGATGCGGAAATAATCATAGCTGGGCAGCAGATCCGCGCCCGTCAGCTGACACATCACCGGCGTTAGCCCCCATAGAAATGTGGTCAGCGGGCGATAAAAATGGCCCGAAATATCGATGGTCGCCTGCTTCGACAATGGCTGCGCCTGGGCAAAGGTCTGAAACGATTTGCCTGCCGCCTTCAGATCGAGATCAATCTGTTTGAACAGGTTCATCGCTACCTCCGGCGGGATCAAACCCCGGATGGTCGCATAGCCGTCTTTTTGATAGTCGCCTTCGATTCGCATGCCGCCCCATAACCTACATTGCGGCAGCATCGAAACCCGCCCTAGCGGACGCCATCTAGTGACGCGAAATAACGCTCCATCGCCTGCGTCGACTTGTCCGACAGGCCAATGAAAATCCGGCGCCCGTCGCGCGGGTCGGCGTGCCGTTCGAACAGGCCAGTATCGGTCATTGTCTTGATCCAGCGCAGCGCCGTGGTCGCAGGCACAGCAGCGGCGATGCACAAACTCGACACCGCAACCGACCGTCCCTCCAATCGTGCGGCGTAAAGGTCAAGCAGCATATCCCATGCCGGATCGGCAAACAGGTCAGCCGGGAAGAATTGCTCGCGCATTCGCCGCTGGCGCAGCAACCGCCGCACCGGGGCAGAGGGCCCCTCGCCCGGCTGAGGGCGCGTATGCGGCGCCAGATCTGCTTCGGAGCGATAATGCCGGGTCGTATCGCGCATCACCGGCGAAAAGCTGACTGGACCGCTCATTGGACGGTGGGGCGAAAAACCCTCAGCAAGCTGCGAATAGCCAAAAGGTCGGTCGGCCAGCGCGCCGAGCAGTGCGCTGATCCGGGCCACCTCGTCCTGCAACCGGTCGATGCGCTCTAGCGCATCGTCGCGCGCGCGGTCGGCAACGTGGGGACGGCGCGCTGCACCGGCAATCGCAATCGCCATTGCCCGCTCCACCGGCGTGGGTGATGACAAAAACTGCGCCGTGGGATCATCGGCGAAGGCGGCATAGGCCGAATCGAGTGCATCGCCCTGCGCTTCGACCACCAGTGCCGCGCCCAGCGCTGCCACACCTGAGCGCAAAACTGTTGCCGCCTTCTGGGCCAGCGGCGCATCCAGCCTCACCCAGATCAAGTCCAGCCTGCCCTGCTGCTCAAGGCGATCCCTGACTGATCCCAGCGCCACTCGGCCAGCAACACGCAGCGGCAACTCGCCGCAATCCAGCTCTGCGCCATCACCAACAAGCAAGGCCACTGGCGGCTCCAGATGCGCGTCAACCGCGAAGGCCGCCGCGTCTCCATCACCGACAATTTGTGAAATGGGCCGATACATTGGACGCACCTCCTGCGCTGTTCGGCACCGGAATGCCGCCATGCCTGATTGAACGCCACGGCTGATGAGTCCGGTTTTGGCGTCATTTTGTTCCTGTTCTGGTCATTATCAGTCGAACAAAGCAAAAACAACATCCGATTTGGACTATTATTGTTGTGGCTTGTGCCGCATCCTGCGCTGCGGCACCGGCATATCGTGCCCGAACCCCGCTACGCCCGCCACATTTGGCTCACGCGCCTGCGCGCCCTTCGCTGGACGCTAATCCTGTTCGCAATCTTGGCGGCACTCTGGCTGGTTCAGCGCCCACCCTTGCAAGAAGGCCGCATGGTTTTCGCCAGCGACGGCGACAGCTTCGCGATTCGGATCAATGGCGAAGTGCGCCAGATTCGCCTGCTCGGAATCGACGCGCCGGAACTGGTGCAGGACTGTCAGGATGCGAGCGGCCAGCCATGGCGGTGTGGCAGCCATGCGCGCGATGCCCTGACCACGCTGGCCCCACGCAGCGCTACCATCTCCTGTCGCAGCGAGGGCAAGGACCGCTTCGGCCGCGAATTGGCGCGGTGCACGCTGGCCGATGGACGCGATTTGGCGGACCAATTGGTGCGCGGCGGCTGGGCGCTTGCCACCGGCGAGGATTATCTGGTCGAACAGGAACTGGCCCGCGCGCAAAAGCGAGGCCTATGGCAAGGCAATTTCCTCACCCCTGCCGAATGGCGAGCGGCGAATCCGCACAAGTAGTCGCTATTCGCCTGCCATCTTCAGCAACAGTTTCCACTCCGTCGGCTTCACTCGCCCGACCGACAGACGCCCCAGCCGGATCAGATCCATGTCCGCCAGCTTCGGTTCAGCCTTGATGTCCGCCAGCGTCACCTCGCGCGGCAACGGACGCAGCGGCGCGACCCGCACCACCACCCAGGGCGACCCCTCGTCCGCCGTCGGGTCGGGCCAGGCAGTCTCGGTAATCGTCATCACCCCCACGCACGCTTTGCCGATGTTGCTGTGGTAGAACAGCGCCTCGTCACCCACGCGCATCGCCTTCAGGTTCAGCTTGGCCGTATGGTTGCGCACCCCGTCCCAGATGCCGGTGCCGTCGCGCACCAGATCGTCCCAGCTGTACACATCGGGTTCGGACTTCATCAGCCAATATTGCTTGCTCATACCGCGCGGCATAGCGGGCGAAGCGCGCGTGCGAAAGCGGGGTCTTTTCGTGGCAGCCGCAAAGGACTAGATGGACGGCATGACCACATCAGCCCTCGCCGCCGCGCCCACCGACCCCGCCCAAGTCCCCATGATCTCGCTTAACCAAAGCGACGCGGATTTCGCCGCCGCCTTCGGCGCCTCCTTCGAACGCTTCGGCTTTGCGATGGTGTGCGATCATGACATCGATATGGGCCTCATCCACGCCGCCTGGCGGAAATCGGCGGAATTTTTCGCGCTGCCCGAGCAGGTCAAACGCAAATATCAAATCCCCGGCATCGGCGGCGCGCGCGGCTATACCCCGTTCGGCACCGAAATTGCCAAAGGTGCCACGGAGGTTGACCTCAAGGAGTTCTGGCACGTCGGTCGCGATCTGCCGCAGGGCCATGTGCTCGCCGCGCAACAACCCAACAACGTCTGGCCGTCTGAAGTCGACAGCTTTCGCAGCACCTTCGAAACCCTCTACGCCGAATTCGACCGCCTCGGCGCACGGCTGCTGAGCGGTATCGCCCGCTATTTGGGCCTCGCCCCCGACTGGTTCGACACGACCATTCAGGACGGCAACAGCGTGATGCGCCTACTCCACTATCCGCCCGTCACTGGCCCGGCAAAGGGCATCCGCGCCGAAGCCCATGAAGACATCAACACCATCACGCTGCTGCTCGGCGCTGAAGAGGCCGGCCTCGAAATCCTCGATAAAGATGGCAGCTGGCTCCCCGTTGCCCCGCCGCCGGGCGCGCTCGCGGTCAATGTCGGCGACATGCTGCAACGCCTGACCAACCACAAACTCCCCTCGACCACCCACCGCGTCCGCAACCCCGACGCGGGCCGGGCAAGCGTCGCGCGCTATTCGATGCCCTTCTTCCTTCACTTCCGTTCGGACTATCTGATTGAGACGCTGCCCGGCTGCGTCGATGCCGACCACCCCGATCGCTACCCGGTACCGATAACGGCGGATGATTACTTGCAGCAGCGTCTGAGAGAGATTGGGTTGGTGAAGTAGCGAGGGACCGATGCAGCGGCGGCACATATTGTTGGGACTTGGAGCAGCAATATCTGCATCCGCATGGTTTTCGTTTAAGGGTGTCGCAATGCAATCCGACCCAAGCAATCTTCCCGAAGGTCATCCTGAAAGGGTCGCGGATTTGCTGCAGAAAATGCGAGCCGCGTTTCCTTTTGAATACGTCACGGTAAAGGGTGCAGAAACAGGAACGGCATGGGCTAAAATGCGTCAATCGACCGATACGGTGCCCGTCGTCATCGGTAACGACGAAAGCCTCGACGCTTTGGCCGAGCAATATAGCCTGGATAATATCGATCTTTTCGCTAACGGAGACGCGGCGGCAAAGGCCAGAATGGCGGCCATCACGCCTCCAACCAGAACTCTGTCTGAAATTTTAACATCCAGCGAGAGTATAAGTTTTCCTGAAGGTCTTCGCCGATGGGAGGGGGCCTACACTGAAGAAGATTTGACAGCTCCAGTAGGCAAATGGCCAGCTGATGTTGGTCAAAACCTGTTATCACCCGAATTCATTGCCGCCTATGATCTGTTGTCCGGACGCGTGTTCGATCAGGTTCACATCCTAAAGGTACCGGCCTCCAATAGCTGGGAAGTGCCAGCTCACTTGCGATGGGGAGGTTGGAATGCTTGCCCGCCGCCTGAATATCATGTGGCAGCGCTTAAAGAATGGAACGAGCGCTTTGGTGCCGAACTGGTTGGGATCAACCGTGATACCATAGAGCTGTGGGTTGAGAGTCCGCCACCAGATCGAGCCACTGCGTTGCAGGTTGCTAAGGACATATACCGATATTGCCCCGACTCCGTTGATCAAGGAACTGACACCATTGCTGCTCTTGCGGGCACAATGGTCATGCAAAAAAGCTGGACCTTTTGGTGGGACTAACTCGTCACCGACCTTCCCAAAACGCAAACACCCCCTCCTGCTGCTCCCTGATAAACCGCGCCGCCTGCGCCCCCTCCCACGGCCCGTCATAGCCCAGCAATAGCGCAGTCCCGCCGACCCACCACCCCTGCCCCGGCAGCCGGTCGCTCTCGCGCACTACCAGCACGGCGAGGTCGGGTTCGCCATCCGCTGCACACAATTCGTCGACCCGCATCAGCGTCCGGCAAATCGCGCGCATCTTGGGCCGGGTGAAGCGGAACCCCAGTTCGCCCAGCAATTCGGAATAGCTCACGCTGCGCCCCTCGCGCGCCGCCTGCGTCAGGATCGCGCGAATCCTTGGCGCATCGCCCAGCGCCGACACATCGGCAGGGGACGGCGTATCGGCATCGAGGCCGCCATCAATCGCCACGAACAATTCCTGTTCTCCGACGAAAGCAGGAGTTCAGGATGGACATCACGGCCTGTACCGCCCTTGACTCCGGCTTTCGCAGGAGAACAGTTGCACAGCCCTTCAACCCCGCTTCGGCGGCCACGGAAAAAACCCCGACGTCCGCTCGATATAATCCAGATAATCGGGCCGCGACCGCTTCAGCCCCTTTTCCAACAGCGCCTTCCCCGACCAGCGGGTCAGCGTGAAGGTCAAAAACACCGGCCCGATCAACCCCGCCAGCGCCACCCACAGCCCCGCATCGGCAGCAATCATCCAGATACCCCACCAGGTCGCGGCATCGCCGAAATAATTGGGATGCCGCGTATAGCGCCATAGGCCCGTATCCAGCACCCGTCCCTTATTTGCCGGATCGGCACGAAAGGCTTTGAGCTGCGCATCGCCCACCGTCTCGAAAACAATCCCGATCAGCGCCACCAGCGCGCCCAGAATCGCAAGAAAGCCCAGCGGCAGCCCGCCATCCTGTGCTGACGCGAAAATCCCCAACTGCGCTGGCAGACATGTGATGAACAGCAATGGCATTTGCAGCAGGAACACCACCTGCAACGCCGTGCGTTCCCAGCTCCAGCCGTTCTTTTCCATCGGGCCGCCGATGATTTTCTTGTAGCGCGGGTCCTCGCCATGCGCGCGCCAGCGGGCCCACAAATGCCAGCTCAGCCGCAATCCCCACAATGTCGTGAGCCCCAATATCAGCGCGCCGCGCTGGCCGTAATCGCTGACCTGCAACGCTGTCCCCCACGCCAGCAGCACCATGCCGAATGCCCAGAAAGCATCGATAAAACTCGCATCGCGGATTGCACAGGCATAGCGCCAGAGCAGCATGATCACCGCGAGCAGGCCGACAAGGTTGATAGCGAGCAGGATCAGGACGTCAGTAATCATGCTGCCAAATCGCTCCGCCGATCTTCCTCGCTGCCGACAATCTCCTCAATCGACGTCACCGCGCGCTCAGGGATTTTAGGAATGCAACTGCGGTACACCGCCAGCACCTTTTCCATATCGGCGCGAAAATCGCCTGTGGGCCAGATCATCGGCCCCAGCCCGCCGGTCTTTCGCCCATAATCCATCATACCAACTACCATCGGCACTTTGGCAGCGAGCGCAATTTGGTAAAAGCCCGTCTTCCACCGCTTCACCTTACCCCGCGTCCCCTCGGGCGCGACCGTCAGGATAAACTCCTTGCGGCGGGTGAACTCGTCCACCATCGCCTGCACATAATTTTGCGAGGATTTGCGGTCGATCGGAATGCCGCCCATCTGCCGCATGAACCCTGCCATCGGCCAGCGGAAGAGCGACAATTTGCCCATGAAATATGGGCGGATGCCCAGGTCGCTAGTTAACCCTAGAAAATTGGGAAAATCCCAATTGCTGGTGTGCGGCGCGGCGATCAACACAAACTTGCGCGGCTCGGGCACGGTCCCGACCACGGTCCACTTTCCCCAGCGATAGGGGCGCGTAAGCACCCAGCGCACAAAGCGTGCCAGCAGCCCCGGCTGGTCATCGGCAAAATCGGTCAACTCTCTCTCCCTGCGCGCAGAGCTAACGGGCGCAACAAGCTTTGCCAAGCGGCATCGCCCTTGCTATCGGCGCGCGACCATGACTGACAAGCCGCCGCCCGGCGACCTTCCCGAACCCATTCCGACCCCGTTCGACAGCGCGCTGTCCGAACGCTACCTCGTCTATGCGCTGTCGACGATCACGGCGCGCTCGCTGCCTGATTTGCGCGACGGGCTTAAACCCGTGCACCGCCGCCTGCTCTGGGCGATGCGCAACATGCGGCTCGACCCCAGCCAAGGTTATAAGAAATCGGCGCGCGTCGTTGGCGATGTCATCGGCAAATTCCATCCGCATGGTGACACTGCTGTGTACGACGCGATGGTCCGCCTCGCGCAGGATTTTTCGCTGCGCTATCCGCTCGTCGACGGGCAGGGCAATTTCGGTAACATCGACGGCGATAACGCGGCCGCCTATCGCTACACCGAAGCGCGACTAACGCGCGTCGCCATCGACCTGATGGCAGGACTCGACGAAGGCACAGTCGATTTCCGCCCGACCTATAATGGCGAAGACGAAGAGCCTGAGATCATGCCCGGCCTCTTCCCCAACTTGCTCGCCAACGGGGCGACGGGGATCGCGGTCGGCATGGCGACCAACATTCCGCCGCACAACGCCGCCGAAGTAATCGGCTCGGCGCTGGTGCTGCTCGATGACCCAAAGGCCTCGCTCGCCCAACTGCTTGACCATGTTCAAGGACCGGACTTTCCTACCGGCGGGCTGGTGGTGGACAGCCGCGATGCGATCCGTGCGGCATACGAAACCGGCCGCGGCGGCTTCCGCGTCCGCGCGCGCTTCTCCACCGGCAAGGACGCAACGGGCGCTTGGGAAGACAGCGGTATCGAAAAGCTGCCCGGCGGCACCTGGCAGCTGGTTGTCAGCGAAATTCCCTATGGCGTTGCCAAGGGCAAGTTGATCGAGCAGATCGCCCAGCTCATAGCCGACAAGAAATTGCCGATTTTGGAAGACGTCCGCGACGAATCCGACGCCGTCGTGCGGATTGTCCTCGAACCCAAAAGCCGCAATGTCGACCCAGAGGTGCTCAAGGAGAGCCTCTACCGCCTCACCGATCTCGAAAGCCGCTTCGCGCTAAACCTCAATGTCCTTGACGCCGACCGGACACCGCGCGTCATGGGCCTCCACGAGCTGCTCAGCGAATGGCTGGGGCACCAGATCATTGTCCTGGTCCGCCGCGCCCGGCATCGCATTGCGAAGATCGACGACCGTCTCGAACTGGTCGCGGGCTACCTCATCGCCTTCCTCAACCTCGACCGCATCATCGAAATCATCCGCACCGAGGATGAACCCAAGCCAGTGATGATCGCCGAATTTGCACTCACCGACCGGCAGGCCGAAGCCATCCTCAATATGCGCCTGCGCTCGCTGCGCAAGCTTGAAGAAATGGAGCTGAAGCGCGAGCAGGCCGACCTCACCGCTGAACGAGAAGAGCTCGTCAAACTGGTTGAAAGCCCGCAGCGCCAGCGCACCCGCCTACGCAAGGACCTTGAAAAGCTCCAGGCGGTTTACGGTCTAGGAACGGCCCTCGGCGCACGCCGCACGACGGTTGCCGAAGCCGCACCGGCCCGCGACATCCCGCTGGACGCAATGATCGAAAAAGAACCGGTCACCGTCATACTGTCGAAACGCGGCTGGATCCGTGCGCAGCGCGGCCATGTCGCCGCGGACCAGTGGGGCGAATTCAAGTTCAAGGAAGGCGACGAGCTCGCCTTCGCGGTCCACGCTCAGACCACCGACAAACTCCTCCTCGCCGCCAGCGACGGCCGGTTCTACACGCTTGGTGCCGACAAGCTCCCCGGCGGGCGCGGCTTTGGCGAACCCGTCCGCCTGATGCTCGACATCGACAATGAATCCTCAATTGCCGCGCTCATACCAGCTTCACCAGACCTCAAACTGCTGGTCGCCCAATCCAGTGGACATGGTTTCATTGTCACGGCGCAAGATGTTATCGCCGAAACCCGGAAAGGACGCGGGGTCGTCAACCTGCGCCCCAAATCGCGCCTCGCTGTCATTCGTCCGCTGGAACCGCCGCACGACAGCATCGCTGTCATCGGCGAGAACCGCAAATTGGTGGTCTTTCCGATAAGTGAAGTGCCGGTGATGGCTCGCGGTCAGGGCGTCATGCTGCAACGCTACCGCGACGGCGGTCTGTCTGATGCCACCAGCTTTACTCTGGCCGACGGCCTTAGCTGGGCTATGGGCGGCGAAACCGGACGCACGCGTACCGAAGCCGACATGACCCCTTGGCGCGTCGCGCGCGGCGCCGCGGGCCGTATGCCTCCCATCGGCTTCCCACGCGATAATCGTTTCTGATTGGTAAATTTGCGCATAAGCGTTTCCCGCACGTAAATTGCTTCTTCACGACTTTCCCCTACCCCGCAGCTAATGGGAAGGTCGCAACCTCGCATATCAGCACCGGCATTATCCGACGCGGCGCCCGCTGCGGCGTCGGACACGCAGGCCTGGCTGTCCGCGCTGCCGATTGCTGCAGCACTCATTCGCCCCGTGCCGCGCGGCCAGTTTCAACTCCATGCCAGCAATCGTCGCTTTGAACAGCTGGGCATTTCGAATGCGGGCCTGACGCCGCCGGTTGAACTCGCGCGGGCCATTGCCGCATTGGCCGATGGGTGCGCCCCGGCCGGCGATACCCCTTGCACCGTCGGCACCGGTGTCGCCAGCCGCGAATATCGCGCCACCCTTGCGCCAATGGGCGACGGGCTTTTCCTGCTCACGCTGGTTGACCGGACTCAGGAATTGCAGACCGAACGCAATTTGCGCCGCGAACTATTGTCAGACAGCCTGACCGGCCTGCCCAACCGCGCGGGTCTTGAAGACGCGCTTGAGGCACGCAGCCATGGGGCTACGGCCAGCGGTGACTTTGCACTGATGCTGCTTGATCTGTCGCGCTTCAGCAGAATCAACGAACACATCGGCCCGATGGCGGGCGACGAATTGCTGATCACCGTAGCGCGCCGTCTCCAATCCAGCCTGCGCTCCGACGACATTTTGGCGCGCACCGGCGGCGACGAATTCGCAATCGCCTCGCGCATTGGCGCGGGCAAAATTGACGTGCGCGAAATTGCGCGCCGCGTGCGCGGCGCCTTTGACCACCCGTTCCGCATCGGCGATTTGAAGGTCAGCATCGATTGCGCGGTGGGCTGCGCCATCCAGCCAGTCAGCGAGGTGGATGTCGCAGACTTGCTACGCCATGCTCAGATCGCGCTAAAGCGGGCGAAGCAGACGGACCGGATCGAAATTTACGAACCAGAGACGGCCTCGCTCGCCAACAACCGTTTCAGCCTGGAAACCGCGCTTCGCAACGCAATCGAAGCCGATGGTCTACAACTGGCCTTCCAGCCGCTCATCGAACTTGCCACTGGCCGCGTTGCCGGATTCGAAGCACTCGCCCGCTGGCAGCGCGACGATGGCCAGATGATCTCCCCAGCCGAGTTCATTCCCGTCGCTGAAGATTCAGGGTTGATCGTTCCTTTGGGTCAATGGGCCATCCACGCCGCCGCGCGCACGCTGGCTGACTGGGACCGGTCCAGTGGCGGCTGTGCCGTGTCGGCCTATATTGCGGTCAATGTCTCGGCGATCCAGTTGTCGCGCGATGACGTTGCAGGAATTGTCCGCCATGCTCTGACAGCAAACAGGGTCAATGCTGACCGGCTGATGATCGAGCTAACGGAAAGTGCCATCATCGGCGATCCAGACGTTGCGCTGTCAGTACTGCGTGAACTCAAATCGCTGGGCACCCGCATTGCCATGGACGATTTCGGCACTGGCTATTCGAACCTTGCATACTTGCAGGAACTACCGCTCGACGTGCTCAAAATCGACCGCAGCTTTGTTGACAGGATGACCGACGACAAAGACAAAGCGGCGATCGTCCGCACAATCCAGAGTCTTGCCGAAGCGCTGGAGATGCAGACCACGGCAGAAGGTGTCGAAACCGCTGAGCAAGCCGCGAAACTGAAAGCCATCGGCTGCAACTATGGACAGGGCTATTATTTCGCCCGGCCCATGGCCGCCGCCGACGCCCTCAACTATTGGGCCGCATCGCGCAGCGCCTGATCGACCAGCGCGTCGAGCGCCTCCCCGTTCGGAAATCCCGCCGCAATCCACTGCGCCTCAATTTGTCGCAGTGTCCGCGCCACTTTCGGCCCGGTTTCCAATCCACGCGCAATCAGGATGCTTCCTTTGACCGGGAAATGCGGGACCGACCATGTCGCCAGCGCGTCCAATGCGGGCGCAAGCTGTTCCGGCGCGCTCGCCAACAGCCAACGGTCTTTCGCGGCGTCCACGCCAATGCGATAGGCGAGCGCGCGCACGGGCATTTTCAGTGCATCTTTGCTGCCGTCGGTCATAGTCACCAGATACTCGCGTTGGCGCTTGGAAAGGCGCAGACGCGCGCTAGCGGCGTCCGCGGCTGCAGCGGATGGAAGCAAAGCAGCCAGCCGCCGCAACGCCTTTGCCGGGGCGGCAACCAGCGCTTCATTGTCGAGCAGCCGGGCCAGCCGTTCCAACCCGGCGAAATCGGCTTCAGGCAATATTTCGGCAAGCACACCGTCTGCCGCCATTTGCTCGACCACTGCAAGCGGCAAAGGCAGGCTCAATGTTTTCAGCAGTTCATCTGCCACCCGTTCACGCGACAGCGTGCGCAAGCTATGGCGCGCAGCGATCACTGCGGCATGACTAGCAGCGTCAGGTGCGCCATGCCCGAACCGTGCCACAAAGCGATAGTAACGTAGGATGCGCAGGTGATCCTCGGCGATCCGCCGCACGGCATCGCCAATGAAGCGGACTGTCCCGGACTTCAAATCATCGAGCCCGCCGAACCAGTCGTCAATGTTCCCAGTCGCCGGGTCGGCATAAAGCGCGTTGATGGTGAAATCGCGCCGCGCGGCATCCTCGCGCCAATCATCGGCAAAGGCGACTGTCGCGCGCCGACCGTCGGTGGCGACATCACGGCGCAGGCTCGTCACCTCGAACGGTCGACCGCCGCTAACCGCTGTGACCGTGCCGTGGGCAATTCCGGTCGGCACTGCCTTAATGCCCGCCGTTTCCAACAGAGCGATCACCGTATCGGGGCGCAGCGGCGTTGCCAGATCGACATCGGCGACCGGCAATCCCAACATGGTGTCGCGCACCGCGCCGCCGACATAGCGTACGGCACCACCATCAGCGGACAAAGCGTCGACCACGCGGGCCAGTTCGGGCCAGCGCCGCCATTCAGCGTCAGGTAGCGTCATCACGACCGCCACCCGGCCGGCAGCCGCTGCGCCAGATTGACGATGATCCCCGCCGTCACGCCCCAGATGCGCCGCTCGCCCCACATCATGTCATAATAACCGCGCAACCGCCCCTGCCAATGCGCCTGATGGAAACTGAAATTGGCGGGGTTGAACAGATGATCGAACGGCACCTCAAACCACGCTTCAACCTCGTTGGGATCGGGATCGAACGGCAGGTCGGGGGGGATCACACCCACCACAGGCGTAATACGAAACCCGCTGCCGGCATGATAGGGGTCACCAATTCCGGCCACCGTAACGTCGCGCGGATCGAGCCCGATTTCCTCGCGCGCCTCGCGCAGCGCGGCGGCGACAGCGTCGCTGTCTTCCTCCTCGATCTTGCCACCCGGAAACGCGACCTGCCCGGCGTGACTGCGCAGCCATTGTGGTCGCTGCGTCAAAATAACGCCCGGCTCAGGGCGGTCGGTAATGGCAATCAGCACTGCTGCATCGCGCAAACTGCCGCGCTCGGTCGGCCGATCATCATCATGAATGTCGCCGTCCAGTGCGGCCAGTGCAGCCGTCAGTCGATCCGCCAGAGTCATGCGGCAAACTCGAACCGCGCACCGTCCGACCAGATAGCAGGCGGGTCGACTGCGTCAGCAATCGCCAGCTCGACCAGCTCATAATAAAGGCTGCGGGTGAGTCGCGCTTCCAGTCCGTAACCGATGGACCCGCGCACATGCAGTGCTGGGCGCGGTTCACCTTTGTCTGTCGCCAACTTTAATGGATGATCTGCTCCCGCCCGCACCAGATCGCCATTGTCCAACCGGAACAGCAGCACCCGGTCGCGCCCGCAGCCATCGCTCAACATTTCGACCGCGCGAAAGGGCAGGTCGGCCACCGCAATCCGTTGCTTCTCATGCGGCGTCACCAGCCAGTAACTGCCATCGACATCACGCCGCAAAATGCTGGCGAACAGCCGTACCAGCGCGGGCCGCTTTATCTCGCTACCATCGTGCCACCAGCTACCATCGGCGCGGATTTCCATCCGACTATCACCGCGGTCGGGCGGGTCCCAGCGTTCGAGCGGCGGCCGGCGTTGCGCAGCAATGAGTCCTGCTGCCTCAACCAGTGATAGAGCACCAAACTGGGCAGGGAAATCTAGGGCATTGGCGTTCATCGTGCCTGAATTAGGGCAAATGGCGAGCGGCGCAAGCTAGGCGCGCGGTCCAATTGTCCCCGCGCCACCCGGAACTTCATGCCCGTCCACAGGGCTCGCCAGCAAGCGCCGCGCCTCTACCGGCCCTGGCAACCGCCAGGCACCCGTACCATCCGCCGAAAAACCAAAGAAGCGTCCATAATATTCAGGATCGCCAATCATCATCAGCGCTCCATCGGCTTGCGTTGGAACAGCCGCCATGACCGCGTCCATCAACGCGCGCCCCAACCCGAGCTGCTGAAATTGAGGTAGTACCGCAACTGGGCCGACCATGACCAGCGGCGTGACGCGACCATTATCGCCCAAATGCGCCACCGGCCAGCATTGCACCGTACCCGCAGTCTCGCCATCCATGGCCACGCCAAAGCTGAGCTCTGGGATCGCCGCCATGCCTGCGCGCAGCCGATATGCGGTGCGCCCTTGCCGGTCGGTACCAAACGCCGCGTCCAAAATCGCTTCAACCTCTGCGTTTGCTAGCTGTGCCAGCGGGAATATCTCGACCAATGCCCTGCCTTCCATTATGCGGCGGCGCCTTAACCGTTGCAGCAGAGAGATGAAAGCATCGTGGCCGACCAATTGTGGCTGGAAGTCGAAGGGTTGAAGGTAGACGTGCTGACCGGCGTCTACAGCGAGGAAACGCATTTGCCGCAGCCGCTGCGCATCAGCCTGCGGGCGCGGCTCGCCATGGCAGACCATTATGCGCCCACCACACCGCTCAGTGCCTCCAAAAGCTATATGGACCTCAAATTCGCGGCCACAGACGCATTGCCCAAAGACACGCACTTCGTGCTGATCGAAAGCGTTGCGGACCATATCATCGACACCATTTTCCTGCAGGACGGCAAAGTTCAGGAGGTCGAAGTCAAAATCATCAAGCTCGCGATCGCCGAGGCCGATGAAGCCATCGGCATAACCATGCGGCGGACGCGCAAGTGAACCCGATACCGCCGCTTGCACTCGTCACCGGCGGCATGCACCGGCTGGGCGCGGCCATCGCAGCGCGGCTGGCGGCGGCGGGCTATGCACTGGCGCTGCACAAGCACCACGCGCGCGATCCTGACCCTGTTCTGGCGGCGGCGCTCGCGCAACATGGCACCAAATGGCACCGCTTCCGCGCCGATTTGGCAGACGCCGAGGAAGTCGCGGGCCTCGTTCCCCGCGTCATCGGCCATTTCGGCCGCACCCCCGATTTGCTGGTCAACAATGCCGCGCTGTTTGCCGAGGGCGGATGGGAAGCGCTGACCGCCGCCGATTTGGCCCGCATGACCGCGGTCAATTTCCACGCGCCAGTGTTGCTCGCACAGGCGCTCGTTGGCGCGTCGCCTGAAAATTCGCAGCCCGCTATCGTCAACATCGTAGACCAGCGCGTCGCCAATCCGGTCCCCGACCAACTCGCCTACAGTCTCGGCAAGGGCGCGCTCTTTCAGGCGACCCGTACGCTCGCCGCCGCCTTCGGACCCCGCGCGCGCGTCAACGCCGTTGCGCCGGGGCTGACCATTGTGACCGACGACTACACTCCCGGCCAGGCCGACCGCCTCGCCGCGCGTATGCCGCTGGGACGCTTGCCGACGCCAACGGATGTTGCAGACGCCGTACTCTATCTGACAGGTGCCACCGCCACGACCGGCCAGACCATCTTCATCGACGGCGGCGCCGGCCTTGCCGCTCTGGGCCGCGATTTTGTGTATCTGGAGCGCGACGAATCTTGACATTGTCCAAGAAGTCGGACAATGAAGTGAGATGAAAGCTATTAGTTATTCCGAAGCACGCGACAATCTGAAGTCTGTAATCGATCAAGTCGTTGCCGACCGCGCGCCCATTGCAATCACGCGCCAGCGCGGCGAAGGTGCGGTGCTGATTTCCGAGAGCGAATGGGCATCGATCGAAGAAACCATGCATCTGCTGTCGACCCCGGCCAATGCCAAGCACCTGCTGGATGGTATCAAAGAGCTTGACGCCGGACTGGGCGTAGTGCGCGATCTCATTCACCCGTGATCGTTGCCTTTCGATCGGCTGCATGGGACGACTATGTCGGCTGGCAAAAGCAAGACCCCAAAATTCTCATCCGCATTAATGCATTGATCGCTGAATGCTGTCGGCATCCCTTCTCGGGTATAGGCAAGCCTGAACCCCTGCGGCAGCAGCTTTCGGGCTGGTGGTCGCGACGGATTACTGGCGAACATCGCCTTATCTATCGGGTGAGTGGATCGGGAGAAGGTCAACTACTCGAGATATTGGCGTGCCGCTTCCACTACTGATTTTGCTGCTGCCAAATCTTTTTCGCTTCCCAAAGGCTTTCGCGATTTGCGCCGCCAGCAAGCGAGGTGTCACGCCGCTGCGCGGGATCATCTTCCCAGCCACATATCGGACAAATCTCGTACCCACCTATCTATGCGATAGTTGGGTTCTCACAGCAAAGGCAAACAATAGGTCCGGCCACATGTTTACCCTTATCGATAATTGAAACTGATGCTGATCCGCTCGTCTTTGCCCGTGTGCTGCATCACCTCGTGGCGCAGCCAGCTTTCCCACAGAAAGACCGTCCCTTCTTCCGGCTCGGCATAGAAAAAGGGCTGCACCTCGGGCGGGGCGTCGTCGCTGCGCAGCGGCGCGGCCATCAGCATCGGCAGGCGCGGGTCCTCCAGCTTCAGCGCGCCTGATCCCGGCGGCACCACGACATAGAATGTGCCCGAGATAATGCTGTGCGGGTGGATATGCCCGCTGTGCGTCGCTCCCGGATTCATCACATTGACCCACAGGCTGTCGAGCTTCGGCGCACGGTCCAGATCGAAATGCGCGGCGCGCGCGAACACCTTGGCCTCGTGGTCCAGCAACCGCTTCAAATCGGCAAAGGCGGGGTCGCGCTGCGGCAAATCATTGAGGCTGGCATAACTGGTATAACCGCGATAGCCCTTGGCCTTGCTCCACGCGCGCCCCGCGCGATCGTCCTTGGCCAGCATCCGGCAGCTCGCCGCCAATTCAGCGAGCAACGCGGCGTCGCCAATCTGATTGTCATAAAAGGGGGTGGCGAACAGCGAGCGGACGGGCATAGTCTGTCAATAAACCAAGACCCGCTCATGTCGAGCGAAGTCGAGACATCAAGAGGGAGAATGGATTTGGCCGACTTCGAGCTCATCGCCGACGGCTTGCGTTTCCCCGAAGCACCCGTGGTCATGCCCGACGGCAGCGTCATCGTCACCGAAATCGCTGCTGGGCGCATCACCCGCTGCTGGCCGGGAGGGCGCAAGGAAGTAATTGCCACCCCCGGCGGCGGCCCCAACGGTCTGGCGCTCGGGCCCGACGGCAAGCTTTATTGCTGCAACAATGGCGGGTTCAACTATGTCGAGGCGAACGGCTATCTCGCCCCGCACGGCATCGCCGACGATTATTCGGGCGGGCGCATCGAACGCATCGACCTCGAAACCGGCGCTGTCGAAATTCTATACCAAAGCGGCGACCATGGCGTCACCTTGCGCGGGCCGAATGACATCGTTTTCGATGCGCACGGCGGCTTCTGGTTCACCGATCATGGCAAGGTCGATTACAAAAAACGCTGCCACGACATTGTCGGCATCTTTTATGCCAAAGCGGACGGCAGCTTTATCGAGGAAGTCATTTTCCCATCGAACAACCCCAACGGGATTGGCTTGTCCCCCGACGGCACCCGGCTCTACGCCGCCGAAACCTACACTTGCCGCCTGATGACGTTCAACATCGTCGCTCCAGGCAAAGTGGATGCCACCGCCGGCCCCGGCGGTCCCGGCATCCCGCTCTATCGCCCGGCAGGCTATAAATTTTTCGATAGTCTGGCGATGGAAGCATCGGGCAATATTGCCGTCGCGACTATCGGCGAATGTGGCATTTCGGTCGTCAGCGCGGATGGCGCGCTGGTCGAATTTGTCGCGACCGACGATATCTTCACCACCAACATCGCTTTTGGCGGGGCGGATATGTGTGACGCATACATCACCCTGTCGGGCAGCGGGCGGCTCGTAAAGACGCGTTGGGCGCGCCCAGGCCTGACGCTGAATCACTGACTGAAGCGGCGCACTCATGACTCCGCACGACGAATCGCACCGGATCGAGAGCATTGGCTGGCTGCGCGCGGCGGTCTTGGGGGCAAACGACGGCATTGTCTCGACGGCCAGCCTGCTGGTCGGCGTCGCCAGCGCAGGGCAAGACCGCGCTGCTCTGATTGTTACCGGCATCGCAGGCCTCGTCGCGGGTGCCATGTCGATGGCAGCGGGGGAATATGTATCCGTCAGTTCGCAAACGGATGCTGAAGCGGCCGACCGTGACCGTGAAGCCCGCGAACTGGCGACCCAGCCGGACGTGGAACGCGAGGAATTGATCCAGATTTACATGGCCAGAGGACTCGCCCGTCCGCTGGCAGTACAAGTCGCAGAAGAACTGACGCGGACCGATGCGCTGAAGACGCATTTGCGCGATGAATTGGGCTTGGCCGAAACCAGTTCGGCGCGGCCAGTGCAGGCCGCTGTCGCATCTGCTGCTGCTTTCGCCGGCGGCGCTGCCCTGCCCCTTGCCGTCGCAGCCATGGCCCCCGCATCTGCCCTTACGCTAGCGCTTACGATTACGTCATTGCTGTTTCTTGCGTTGCTAGGCGGACTTGGAGCGGCTGCCGGCGGTGCGCCAGTACCGCGCGCGGTCATTCGCGTGACATTCTGGGGAGCCTTTGCCATGGCCGTGACTGCTGCCATCGGCTCGTTGTTCGGGACAGGCGTCGTTTGATCGTCCGTTGGTTGATAGGGGAGAGAATATGACCACCGTCGGCTGGATTATCGCGATCGACCGTGACAACATTCGCCGCGCCGAAGTCGCTCCGCTTGCCCTCACCGCACTTGGAAATGGTCAGATCGAGGTTGCGATCACCAGCTATGCGATGACCGCCAACAATATCACCTATGCCGCGTTCGGCAAACCGATAGGGCTATTCGGTAATGACCAGGGCTATTGGGATTTCTTCAGCGAGAGCGGCGGTCCCGGTTACCTCCCCGTCTGGGGATTCGCCACGGTCACCGCCAGCAACGCCGAAGGCATCGCGGTAGGTGACGAATTTTACGGCTACTACCCCATGGCAAGCCACGCTGTGCTGACGCCTGCGAGGGTCGGGCCACATGGCTTTACCGATGTCACCCCGCACCGGACCACCCTGCCACCGATTTACAATAGCTATGCCCGCTTGACCGCACAGACCGATTACCGGGCCGAGCATCGCGACCTGTGGCCCATTTTCCGCCCGCTCTTCCTGACTGGCTGGCTGATCGCCGACCAGCTTGAGGAGGAGGGTGACTATGGCGCCGCGCAAATCTTGATTGCCAGCGCGTCGAGCAAGACCGCGATCGGCCTCGGCTTTGCACAGGGTCAGCGCAGCGCTCCGCACGCCGCCACGGTCGGCCTCACCAGCGCCGCCAACGCAGCATCGCTCGCTGCTCGAGGCATTTATGATGCCGTCATGGCATATGACGATATCGCAGCGCTCGACTCTACCGTCCCCAGCGTGCTGGTGGATATGGCAGGCAATGACGCGGTCACCGCCGCCGTCCACGCCCATTTCGGCGACGCGCTCAAGGCCTCGGTCATCGTCGGCAAGTCGCATTGGGACGCCAGCTCAGGCCAGGCTGCGCTTGCAGGCCCACCACGCCAGGGCTTTTTCGCTCCCGGCCGCAGCCAGAAACGCATTGCCGACTGGGGCAGCACAGAATTCCAGCGGCGCATTGCCGACGCTTGGCTTGTCTTTATGACCATCGCGCCGACCCTCGCCACCCCTGACCATCGCAGCGGCAGCGCCGCCGCACTTGCTGCCTATCAGGAAATGCTATCGGGCAAGGCGGACCCGGGCAAAGGGATGCTGATCACCCCATGAGCCGCCTCACCCCAAAGTTCACCCACGTGATCTTCGATTTCGGCGGAGTTATCACCTCGTCGCCGTTCGAGGCGTTCAACCGGCTTGAAAGCGAACGCGGCTTGCCGCGCGATTTCATCCGCAGCGTCAACGCCGCCAATCCGGACAATAATGCTTGGGCGCGTTTTGAGCGCGCCGAAATCGACGCCGCGGCTTTCGACAGCCTATTCGCCGAAGAAGCCGCGAGCATGGGCCACTGGCTAGAGGGCAGCGCGGTAATCGCCTGCCTGTCGGGCGACATCCGCCCAGCCATGGTCGCCGCACTCGACACCATCAAGGCTGCGGGGCTGGGGCTCGGCTGCATCACCAACAATGTACGCGGCGGGCACGGCACCGGTATGGCCGCAAGCGCCGAGAAAGCACGCGCCATCGCCGCTATCCTCTCACGCTTTGACCATGTTATCGAATCAAGCAAAGTCGGCGTCCGCAAGCCCGACCCGCGCATCTATCTTATGATGTGCGAGCTGCTGAGCACGGACCCTTCGGCATGCGTCTACCTTGACGACCTCGGTATCAACTGCAAGCCGGCTGCCGAACTTGGTATGCACGCCATCAAGGTGACCAGCGGCGATCAGGCGTTGGCCGACCTTGGCGCGGCGCTGACCCTCGATTTTCTCTCCGCCTGATTCGGCAGACCGAATCATTTGCGCTAGCGTGCGCAAGGGACTCGGGGAGGGATATCATGACACGCAAAGCATCGCTGCTGCTGGCCCTGCTGGCATCGCCGCTCGCTGCTCAGGAAACGTCATCATCAAAATACGGCGCCGGTGACACAAATGGTGCGATGAACAATCTGTCGGCCGAGGCCACGGTAAAGGCGGCGCAGCTCGTTAAGCACGGCAAAGTTTATGCGTTGGGTATCGTCACAGGCCCCGACACACCTGCTTGGCCCGGTCGTTCCACTTCTGTCGCGGTGATGGGCATTGACGACGGCGGCGGAATGCCGATGGGAGCCAACAAGGTGACTGGCCACGACGACGTCATCATGTCTTTCGTCGGGATTGGCACCCAGCTCGACGGTTTTGGCCACATCGGCATCGACCGCGTCCATTACAACGGCGTTCACGCCCGCGATTTCTATCGCCCCGACGGCGTCACCAAATTCGGAACCGAAGCGATTTTGCCCACTGCGACGCGCGGTGTCTTGCTCGACATGACCAAGCAGTTGAAACAAAATCCCCTGCCCCCGGGCACTGCTTTCAACCGCGCCGACATTGACGCAGCGGCAAAAGCGGCAGGCGTCACCATCGGCAAGGGCGATGTGGTGTTGTTCCACACCGGCTGGCTCGCTACCGCCAAAACCGATCCTGCCAGGTTCATCGCCACTCAGCCGGGATTGGGCCGCGAAGGCGCCGAGTATCTGGCCTCGCTGGGCGTCGTCATGGTCGGCGCCGACAGCAGCGCTTTGGAAGCCATCCCGTTTGAAGACCCAGCCGTCCCCTTCATCGTCCACCAGACCTTGCTAGTGAAGCACGGCGTTCACATCCTCGAAAATGTCGATACGGCTGCGCTTGCCGCCGACGGCGCGACTGAATTTCTGTTCGTCCTCGGCCAGCCGCGCATCAAGGGTACGGTGCAGGCCATCGTCAATCCGGTGGCGATCCGTTAATGCCCCAGCAGTAGGGGCACCCGCGCTTCGCGCAGCATGAATTTTGTTACCCCACCGAACAAGGTTTGCCGCAGCCGACTATGTCCAAAGGCACCCATTACCAAAAGCCCCGCGCCCAGGCTTTGAGCGATGCGCAAAATGGTCTCTTCAATCGTTTCAACCCCGCGCCGCTCCGACTGGGCAACGGCATGAATGCCGTGGCGCGACAGATAGGACAGCGCCTGATTGTCGGCGAACAAGCCATCCGCCTCGTCAATGTGAAGCAAGGTGACTGGCCGGTCATGAAGCAAAGGCACGGCCATACGCAGCGCTGCCGCAGCTTCGGTGCTGCCATTCCAAGCGATAATGGCCGGGCTGTTCGAATTCAGCAAGGGGCCGTCGGCTGGCAACGCAAGTACCGGCAAGCGCACCGCCAGCGCCAGATCGCCCGCGAGATTGGGGTATGGATCGACCTTGCCCGGCCCAGCGCAGTGCCGTTCGACGATGATCAGGTCGCTCAATGCTCCAGCGGCAGCCAGTGCCGCCACCAAATCGCCTTCGGTGGCGAGTACATCCCAAGGCACATCGTCCCGCTCTAATCGCGCAGCCAGCAACGCCTGCTGATTTTCCAATTCGGCGCGAGCCTGTGCCAAGGCTTCGGCCATCAGATAAGTACCGCCGAAGGGATCGGTCGACAAATAGCGATGCGTCGGCAAGTTGAGCATCGCCGTCAAATGCGCATCATGTTTTCGCGCTATATCTAGCGCTGCATCAATCTGCCGCGCCCCGCCGGCTCCGCCTTCGGCATGAACCAAAATCGACTTAATCATCTTCACCCTCCATCACGCTCATGCGATATTGGAACGGCAAGGCGGTCATGGCATTGACTTTGGTCAAAGACTGCCGGTTGACGCTATGACAGCGGCTTTCTATCCGGCTGCCATTCCTGTACCTTTAGCACCTTTGGTTCGGCGGAGCGACAGCGCGATGAAAAAACTTTACCCCGACGCCGCAGCTGCTCTCGACGGCCTGCTCTTTGACGGCATGCATTTGTGCGCAGGCGGCTTTGGTCTGTGCGGTATTCCCGAGCGGCTGATCGACGCCATCCGCGACAGCGGCGTGAAGGACCTGACCATCGCCAGCAACAACGCCGGCATCGACGGCGAAGGGCTGGGCAAGCTGTTACGCACACGGCAGGTAAAGAAGATGATCTCCTCCTATGTCGGCGAGAATAAGGAATTTGAGCGCCAGTATCTGGCTGGCGAGCTTGAAGTCGAATTCTGCCCGCAAGGCACGCTAGCCGAACGCTGCCGCGCGGGCGGCGCGGGCATCCCAGGTTTCTACACCAAGACCGGCGTCGGGACACAGGTCGCAGAGGGCAAAGAGGTCAAGCAGTTCAATGGCGAGGATTATATCCTGGAACGGGGTATCTTCGCCGACCTTGCCATCATCAAGGGGTGGAAGGCCGACGAAAGCGGCAACCTCATCTTCAGGAAGACCGCGCGCAATTTCAACCAGCCGATGGCGACTGCAGCAAAGATCTGTGTCGCCGAGGTCGAGGAAATCGTGCCCGTCGGCAGCCTCGACCCCGATGCCATCCACTTACCCGGCATCTATATAAAGCGCATGATCGTCGGTGCGCCTTATGACAAGAAAATCGAGTTCCGCACTGTGCGGACGCGCGAAAGCGCCTGAACCATGCATGGCGGCGCGACCGCGCTGCTAGGCGCCATGCTGGCTATGCCGTTATCGGGCTGCGTCGCGGCTGCCGTGCCTGTTGTCGCGGGCGCGGCAATCGCCGGGAGCGAGAGCCAACGCCGCGATCAGCGCGAAGCTTCAGCTTTCGCGCCGGTCGCCGAAGCTGCGCCGCCGCTGCCGCCCGTCCCGAGCACTGGCCCGGCATCGACGTCGCCCGTTTTCAGCCTTTTGATCGACCATGTCCGCCGCCGCGCGGCATTGTGGCGCGAAGGCGCGCCAATCAACTCGCTGGTGCTGGATGACCGGCAAACGGTGCTGAACCCTGTCGCTGTAGGCTGCGAGCGGCGGCCGCCCGTTGTGATCATCGATTTGGACATGGCCAACTTCGAGCTAGTGAAGCTGCCGGATTTAAGGCTGGTGGCCGCCGCTGGTTGGCCCGAAGCCTTAGCAGAACTGCGCCGCGCCGAGGTAGGCATCGTCTGGGTCACCGATTATCCTGCCGCCATGCGGGCCGAGGTAACGACGCTGCTCGCCTCGACGGGATTGGACACCGAAGGGCAGGACCGATTGCTAACAGTTGACGGCGGTGCATCGCGCAAACAGCTGCTTCGCCGCGATGTTGCGCGCGACGCTTGCGTGCTGGCGGTCGCCGGTGACAAACGCGGGGATGCTGACGAAGCGTATGACTATCTGCGCAGTGCCGATGCAAGCTTGCCAATTGACAGCAATTGGGGTGAAGGCTGGTTCTTGATGCCCGCGCCGCTGATGTTCAATAGTGCCAAAGACGATGAAGGAAGCCCCCCATGACCACCCATGATGGCCTTACCAGGGGTTGGACCCGCGACGAAATGGCCGCGCGCGCCGCGCAGGAGCTGCAGGACGGCTACTACGTCAACCTCGGTATCGGTATCCCGACATTGGTCGCCAATCACATCCCGGCGGGCATGGAAGTCACGCTCCAGTCGGAAAATGGGATGCTCGGCATAGGCCCATTCCCGCTCGAAGGAGAGGAGGACCCTGACCTTATCAACGCGGGCAAACAGACCATCAGCGAGCTGCCCAGCAGCGTCTATTTCAGTTCGTCCGACAGCTTTGCGATGATCCGCGGTGGCCACATCGACCTTACTGTGTTGGGCGCGATGGAAGTCGCCGAAAATGGTGACATCGCCAACTGGATGATCCCAGGCAAGATGATCAAGGGCATGGGCGGTGCGATGGACCTGGTCGCAGGGGTAAAAAAGATCATCGTCGTGATGGAACATACCAGTAAAAACGGTGACCCCAAGTTCATCCCTGCCTGCACGCTGCCGCTCACCGGACGCAATGTTGTCGATATGATCATAACCGACCTCGCTGTTTTCAAGCGCAGCGATCACGCCAGCCCGTTCAAGCTAATTGAGCTGGCACCCGGGGTTACGTCCGACGAAGTCGCGGCCAAAACCAGCGCGCATTACCAAACCGCGCTTTAGAGCCGATGCGGCGGCGCTGGATCATAGCCTTGCTGCTGACCGGCGCAGGATTTACGGCGTGGCAGGCCGCAGCGGACCGCCGGCCACTGGCGACGGTGTCGCTGGCTTCGCCTGCTCGCTATGACGTGCCCGACAAGCCCGCAGAATGGCACGGGCGCATCGATTATCGCGCGCTCGACCGCGACCTTGCCGCGCTGTCGCTGCGCCCCGAAATGGCGGGATTGGCGGTGGCGGTCGTCGAAGATGGCCGACTCAGCTTTGTTGGCACCTATGGCGCGGCAGACCGCTCGACCGGCGCGCCGGTGACGCCCGAAACCCTGTTCCGCTGGGCATCGGTCAGCAAGACTGCGACCGGCATGCTTGCGACCAAGCTTGCAGCGGACGGAACGGTTGATCTTGCGCGACCGGTTGCCAGCTGGCGCACCTCGCTGCGGCTGCCCGGCGGGGCAGAAGCACGGTTGACCCTTGCGCAAATCCTGAGCCAGCAAACCGGCCTGACCGAACATGCCTATGACGAGAAGCTGGAGGATGGACAGAATCCCGCTGTGCTGCGCGCCAGCCTCGCCTCTGCGCCGCTGCAATGCTCGCCAGGCACCTGTTATACGTACCAGAATATCGCTTTCGACACCGCCAGCGAAATCATCGCCCAGGCCGCGGGCACCAGTTTCGACAAAGCCATGACAGCGCGCTTGTTCCGCCCGCTCGGCATGACCAGTGCCGGCTTGGGCATGGCGCAGTTGACCGGCGCGCGCGACTGGGCGCGCCCGCACAATGGCAGTGCAGTGGTACCCGTGCGCGAAGCCTACTGGCGCGTCCCTGCCGCTGCAGGGATCGACAGCAACATCGTCGATTTCGCGACCTGGATGCGCGCTTCCATGGGCCTGCGCCCCGACGTGCTCCCGGCACCCGTATTGCAATCCGCGATGCAGCCGCGCGTTGCCACCGCACGCCCCTATGGCGGCGCGCTGCGGCAGGCGCTGTCCAATGCCCATTATGGCCTCGGCTGGCGGACCTTTTCCTATAATGGCCGCACGCTGGCGGGCCACTCGGGCGCAGTCGCGGGATACCGCGCGACGATGATCTTCGACCCCGCCACGCGCACCGGCGTCGTCGCCATGTGGAACAGCAATTGGGGCGTCCCCTTCCGCATCCCCTTCGCCGTTCTCGACCGCTATCATCAAGTCCCGGAAAGCCGCTGGCTCAATCTTGCTGACGTGCCTTTACCGAGCGGCGCGCCATCGCCGACCTGATCCTTCAGGGCGCAGTGGCC
This sequence comes from Sphingopyxis sp. sgz302558, assembly GCF_057220455.1. NCBI lineage: Bacteria > Pseudomonadati > Pseudomonadota > Alphaproteobacteria > Sphingomonadales > Sphingopyxidaceae > Sphingopyxis > Sphingopyxis sp. sgz302558. The sequence goes on from NZ_JBXPUZ010000005.1 coordinate 40,084, forward strand.
AGTCGCGCTTCCAGTGATTCAATCAATATCGTTTGATAGTAATCACCGCGCGACATCGGTTTGGCGGCCTCCAGAAAGCGGCGCATCTCCGCTTTGTCCTGGACTACCGCGCAGCCCCTGAACGCACCCTGAAGCGACCAATGCGGGAAACCGACTAACCCCGCATGCCGCCCCTTCAGCGCGGACCGGCGGATCAGTTCGCCCGCCTTGCACGCATCCTTGGGCGCATCGTTCAGGCCCAACAAATGTATGTAACCGACCACGAACAGCGCCTGCGGATACTCGGCCTTGACCGCCGCCTCGCGATAAGGCGCTGCCTCCTTGCCTCGCCCGGCATAGCCCAGTGCGCGCGCCAACTGATAGTTTAGGCGGCCATTGGTGGGGTCCGCCGCCACCGCCGCCTGACAGGCAGGAATCGCCGCTGCGGTATCAACCTTGCTTTCGGGCACACCGGCGGAAATCCGGTCAGGGTCGCTGGGGTGCGCCGCCAGCCGATCGCACTCGGTGACCACAGCAGGCGTACTTTGCAGAAGCAACGCAAGGACGGCGGTCAGCATAGGGCGTCTCCCGGGCACGGCGGCTTGACGCGCGGCCAAGCGGCTTTAAGCGATGGCTATGGCTTACACCCTCATCACCGCCAATCGCAACTATTCCAGCTGGTCGCTGCGCCCCTGGCTGCTGATGGCGGCCCTCGATATTGACTTCGACGATCGTATCGAACCCTTCACCAAGCCGAACAACTATGACGACTTCCGCGCCTTTTCGCCGACTGGGCAAGTGCCGGTGCTGATCGACGATGCGCCTGCCGATGACCCGCGCACCATCTGGGATTCGCTCGCCATCGCGCTTTACCTCGCAGACCGGCACGAAGGCGTATGGCCGACCCACCCCGCCGCGCGCGGCTGGGCCCAGAGCGCGGTGTGCGAAATGCACGGCGGCTTTGCGTCGCTACGCAATGATTGCACGATGAATGTTGGCGTGCGTGTGAGCCCCAAGCCAATGTCACCAGCGCTCGCCGCGAATGTCGCGCGTCTCGCCGAATTGTGGGCCGAGGGGCTCGACCGCTTCGGCGGGCCTTGGCTCGCAGGCGATGCCTTTTCGGCCGCCGATGCCTTCTACGCGCCGGTGGCCTTCCGCGCGCGCACTTATGGACTTGATGTCGGCGCGGCAGGACAGCGCTGGGTGGAAACTATGCTCGATCACCCGGCCATGCGCGAGTGGGAACGACAGGCGCTTGCTGAAGGATGGCGCGAGGCAGCGCATGAGGAAGAACTGCGCGCTTGCGGCACAATCACCGCGGATTACCGTCATGGCTAGCGCTCCACTAACACAGGAAAGCGCCATCACCGCAATGCGCGCAGCCGCCGCCGCGCTTCAGGCAGGCGACGGCGCGGGCGCACGCCGCCACCTTGCCCCAGTATTAGCCGCTGGCATCGACCATCCACAGCTGTGGATGCTGCTGGGCAGCGCTGCACGGATGACCGGCGACAAGGGTGCGCTCGAACATGCCGCTGATGCCCTCTTGCTCGGAGATCCACAACAGCCGCGCGCGCTCGCCTGGAAAGGCGAGGTGCTGCTGGCCGCTGGCGACCGGCGCGGCGCGGCCGCCTTTTTCCGGGCGTCAGCCAAAGCAATCGCTGCCGTCGCGGCGCCGCCGATCACGCTGACCCAGCTTGGCAGAGAAGTCGACAACCAGATCGCGGCGCTTGAGAGCGAATTTTCCGCGGCCCTCGACGCAGGATTGGCGCAGCGCGGCATCGATCTCGCCGCGACCTCGCCTAGCTTCGCGAGGTCGCTCGCGATAATGCGCGGCAAGGCGCAGGTGGAACTAAATCTGCAGCGCCCGGCCAGCTATTTCTACCCTGACCTACCGCAACGTCGCTTTTATGAGCGCGATGAATTTGCCTGGACTGAATCGGTCGAGGCGGCGACCCCGGCCATTCGCGCGGAACTGGCGGCAGCGCTCGCCGACCCCGGCCTGTTCCAGCCCTATTTGACCCACCAAACGCAGCGCCCGGCCAAACGCAATGCGCTCGACGATGACCCGGCATGGTCGGCCTTGCACCTCATCGATAACGGGCGCATCCGGCCGGACCTTGCGGACCGTTTTCCCGCGACGCTCGCCGCGATGGATCAAGTGCCGCTTTGCAGGATTTCGGTCCGGTCGCCGACGGTGATGTTCTCGCTGTTGCAACCAGGCGCGCACATCGACCCGCATCACGGCGAAATCAATGCCAGGCTGATCTGTCATTTGCCGCTCATCGTCCCCGGAGCAGGCGCGCTCGAAGTCGGCGGCGAAGCGCGACAGTGGGAGCAAGGCAAATTGCTGATCTTCGATGACAGTATCGAACACGCCGCCTGGAATCACGCCGATGCAGACCGTGTCGTCCTCATCTTCGACGTCTGGCGCCCCGAAATTGGTGAAACTGACCAGCGTGCAATTGCCGCGCTGTTCGAAACGGTCGACAGCTATGCTTAGCTAAAGGCGCAGATTGCTGCCGAACTGGTGGTCACGCCCAGAATCTCAGGATCCTTCAGCGCACGCACCTTGCGGAAAAACTGCTCGGGCGTCAGCTCGCGCAGCGGCTTGTCTCCCAGGCTGCCAAGCGCCGAAAGTCGCCGCAATTGCACCAGCGACAGCCGGTCGACCATGCGTTCAGCCATGCAGGTCGCCAGCGGCCTGGACAGCCCCGCCTCGACCAGCCCGTTGCGCAGCCGCGTTTCGGGAGTGGCACATCCCGCGAGCAGCGCACCCGTCACCGCCGCCAACACCAAAGTCCGCATACTCACCTCCCATGTCCCTCGGCCACTGCGCGCGACACTGCTTGCATCAACTGCATCCGCGCGGGGATCGACGCCGTTGTGTCGGCCAGCAATACAACGATAGCATAACGCGTTCCGTCGGGTGCGGTGGCGATGCCGATATCATTATAGCCTGCGGTGATTGGCGGCAAATTTTGTCCTGTGCCGGTCTTGTTGCCCCATCGCCAGCCCGGCGGCAATCCGGCACGCAACCGGTTGGGGCCGGTGCGCGTGCGCTCGAGCAGGTCCAACGCATATTTGGTTGATTCGGACGACAACAGCTCACCGCGCGCCAACCGCGTCAGCGCCCGTGCTGCCGCGCCAGGGCTCATCCCGTCGATTGGGTCGGCGAGGTAACGATCCATCGCCGCCTTACGCACCTCGGGCGGTAATTTGGCGCGCGCCGCTTCGAACCCCCGGTTCAACGACATCGATTGCTCCCACGTCAGGCCCGCGATCTGTGCCTGTAACAACCGCTCGCCAGGGCCAAAACGAATCGCGCCGAGCTTTTTGCGCGCGATAAAATCGCGCACCTTTTGCGGCCCGCCGATGTGCCGCTGCAGGCTGTCATTGGCAGTATTGTCGCTGCGATTGACCGCTTGCTCGAGTAGTTCAGCAACGGTGGGGCTGATACTGCCCTCTGCCAGCACGCGTGCCGCGATGGGCTGGCTGAACAGCGTCAGGTCATCGCGAGTTATGCGTACCCGGTCGGTCAGCTTGGCCTCGCCGCGATCGATAGCATCCAGCACAGAGAGCGCCACCCACAGCTTCGACACACTCTGTTGTGGGAAAAGGTCATTTTCGCGCCATGCCAGCTGCCAGTCGCCGTCGATGCGCGCCACGGCAATACCTGTCTTGCCGGGAAAGGCCTTCCAAAGCTGGAAAATCGTGTCGCTCAGCCCTGGCGGGGGCCGCGCAAATCCGGGGTCGAGCGACGCGGGCAGCGGCATCGGCGCGCGGCCTTCGCGCGGCAATGGCGCAGGCGCGGGTGTTGGCCGTGTCGCTGTGGGCGTCGTGCGCGTCGGCGGTGGGACGGAAGCCGGCACCACCGTCCCGGCGCAAGCCGACACGGCGAGCGCCGCCATCAGGATCAGGGAGCGGGGCGGTCGGTCCAATTTGGGCATAAATCTGCCTTACCGCACCAGCGCTGGCCCGCCACTGAACGATCGCGGCTTTGCGACGAACGATTCTCTGGCCGCGACCAACGGTGCAACCATTTAGCGTCCGACCTATCGGCGCAGCGCCACAACCATCCCAGCGAGCGCCACCAACCCGCCAGCAACCGATAAGGGTGCCCACATATATCCCTCGATAACGGTCGAAAATCCCATGGCAATGATGGGGATCAGCACGCTCGACCAAGCCGCTGGTCCGGGGCCGACCGCGCGGATAATCCCAAAGTAAAGCGGGAAGGTTATCGCACTGCCCACCACGCCCAGCCACAACAATCCAGCCAGATATTCGGGGCGGTTGTCCCACACCGGAGGCCCGACGGTGGCGTAGGCAAAACCAGCATCGGCGAGCGCGCCAAACAGCATCGCCCAGGCGACCATTACGAACATTGATTGGGCCTTGGCCAGCTGGCTGCCCTGCATAACATTCGAAGCCGATGCGCTCATCACCCCGGCCAGCGTCAACATTGTTCCGGCGATGACGGCTGCGGCGCCGCGATTGGCGGCGTCCACCTCGTGTGCAATCATCATGGCGATGCCAACAATCGCTATGCCACCGCCCACCAGAAAACGTCGCTCGATCGGCGTGCCAAGAAACAGGCGGCCCATCAGCGTGTTGGGTACGATGAGCAGAGCAAACAGAACCGCCACCAGCCCTGAGGTGATGAACGCTTCGGCGCGGTAGACAAAATTGAAATTGAAGCCGAACTGCGCCAACCCCAGCAACGCGGCAAATCCCCACACACGCCCGCGAAGCAGCATTGGCTCGCGGCGGATGGCTACGATCAGGAACATCGCAGCGGCAGCAATGGCGAAGCGATAGGTGACCGACCAGCTCGGCGGCACGCTGCCCAGCTGGTCGCGGATAACGATCCAGGTCGATCCCCAGATCATCGTCACCAGTACGAATGGGATCAGCACGCGCGGCGTGAGCAGGGTTGGAGCGGATGTGGTCACAGCGCCGTAATTGCCGCCGCAAGCCGTTCCAGATCGGCAACGTCCTGATCCCAGCTGACCACCAGCCGCGCCTGCCCCTCACCCCAATCGTAAAAATCAAAACCCGCGCCGCGCAGTCGCGACGCTTCGTCCGCCGTCAGCCGCACAAACAGCTCATTCGCCTCGACTGGGTGGAGCAAACGCTGGCCGCACGCCGCCGCCAGTGCCGCAGCCCCGGCATTGGCTGCGCGCGCGTTGGTCAGCCACAGATCATCTTTCAGCATCGCCAATATCTGCGCCGCAACGAAACGCCCCTTGCTGAGCAAATGGCCGCCGCGCTTTTTCAGTTCGCGCACGCCGGCACCGCCGCTGCCGCCGAAAAACACCAGCGCCTCAGCCATCATCGCGCCATTTTTGGTAAAACCAAACGACAGCGCATCAACGCCGGCACGCCAGGTCACATCGGCAGGCGCGCAGCCGACATGGTCGATGGCGTTGGCAAAGCGCGCACCATCCATGTGCACCTTCAATCCGCGTGCCTTGGCGATCGCCGCGACCTCGGCAACCTCCTCGGGTCGCCAGCTTAAGCCATATTCGGATGCGTTGGTGATGCTGACCGCCGCTGGCTGGACCTGATGCACATCGTTCCGGATCGACGAAAGCCGCGCCTCCAGCGCCGCCGGCGCCATCTTCGCGCCAGCTCCTGCCACCAAAATCAGCTTGGCACCGCCACTGTAAAAGCCCGGCGCGCCGCATTCATCGACCTCGATATGCGCCTCGTCGTGACAGACAATCGCCTGCCATGGCCTCACAAAATGGGCGAGCGCGATGCTGTTGGCGGCGGTGCCGGTCGCCACCCACACCACCTCGCACGCGGTTTCAAACAGGTCGGAAAACGCAGCGTCCAGTGCTTGCGACAGTCCATCGCCGTCATAGGCCGTATCGACCTGGTTGGCACGCGCCAGCGCCTCCATCACCTTCGGGTGAACGGTAGCGGCATTGTCGGAAAAGAGTCGGGTCGTCGAAGGCATGCCGAGGGCCGATGCCCGCAACTGGTCAAACGCGCAAGCACGCGTTTCCGATTAGAGTTAGAGGCCGAGTGCCAGCCGGATTTCGCGCCATCCGACCAGCTTAAAGTTCTGCGCCGCGGGGGCATTGTCGCCGTCCTGCGCGACGAATAGCCCCTCGGGATAGTCCGCGCCGAAATCACCGAGCATTAACTCGATGCCATCGGTTTCTTCCGTCGCACCAAATTTGCCCGCCGCGATCCGGAAACGCCCCAGCATTGGCAAAGCCGCTGCCGAATCAGCCGGCACTCCAAACACGACATAGGCATTGTCACCCTGGCTCGACGCGATCAGCAGCGAGCGCCCGCCGACCTCGACCAGCGCCAGCCCCTCGACGTCGGCGACCAATTGCTTGCCATCGGCGGGCACCACCAAAGTACCGGTTGTCGGCGCCCCCGCGTCAGCGGCGAACCGCCAGATACCAACATCCTCTTCGCCCACGAACAGGCTGCGGCTAGCAGGGTCGACGACACAGCCCTCGATCTGCGTATTCACCTTCATCGTGCGGACTATTGTCGCAGCAGGCGCGCCATTCGACAGGTCAATGGCAATCTGCCGAATGGAACCGTCCTTAATCGCGGCAAAGACCATCACCTTGTTGGAAGTACTCTTCATATAGTCGATGCAGACACCATAAGCCTCGCCCGGCCCACTCGATACCTTGCCCAGCGGCGTCAGTGTCGTGGCCTTGGGATCCAGTCCAAACAGGGCGAGCCGCGAATTGCGCGGATCATTGCGGTCGCTAGCAATCACGAAAATTCCGGCGGAAGTTTCGATCAGATCAACATTGTTGACCAGCCCCGCGTTGGCAAAAAACCGCGATTTCCCGTCCAGCGTGTAGACATGCAGCCCCGCCTTCTTGTCGGTTCCGACAATCAGGCTGGCAGCGGGATTGGCGGTGTTGCGCCAAATTGCCGGATCGTCGGCAGCATCGGCGGCCGCCGTGCCTACGGGGTCGGTTTCGGCTGCGGCGGTGACATTGTCGGCTGGCAGCGCATTGGCAATCCGCACCTCGACCGGCACTTCACGCGGCGCGCACGCCGCAATCAGCAATGTTGAGCCAAGCAGCACTGGAAAAAGCAATTTGTTCATAAGGGACCCCTTTGGTGGCCGCTGTGCCAGCGCCGCGCGTGCGCCGCAAATGTCATTTTTTTGTCCTTCAACAGTCACCTTCTAGACGCCATTGCATCATCTTGCTGTCGCCCGGCCCGCATAGCGGCGCACACAATTCTCTGGAAATGTCCGGAGTCGCTAAGGGGCACACTCACATGAAAACTCGCATCGCGCGCCGGCTGATGCTCGGCACCTCTGTTGTCATTTTGCTTCCTACCGCTGCCATGGCGCAGGACACGTCGGCTGCCGAGCCGCAGGATGAAGACGTCCAGTCCGCCCGTGAAATCGTGGTCACTGGCTCGATCGGCTATCGCTACCGTGAGGATGACGCCGCCGAACCTATCCTTGTCTATGACACTGACTATTTCCAGCGTTTCGAGCCCCTGACCGCCGGGGACGCACTGAAGCGTGTGCCGTCGGTGACGTTTCTGGCTGACGTCATCGAAAGCGATGGCGCACGGCTGCGCGGCCTGCCGCCCGGCTATACCCAAATCCTCATCAACGGCGAAAAGGTGCCTGGCGCTAACGCGGACCGCAGCTTTTTTCTGGACCGCATCCCGGCTGAATTGATCGAGCGCGTCGAAATCGTTCGCTCTTCTTCAGCTCGCCGCACTGGTGACGCCGTGGCCGGCACGCTCAACATCAAGCTGCGCGATGGCTATCAGATCGACGGCGGTTATCTGCGCGCCGGCGGCCTCTATTTCGATGACAAGGAAGTCGAACCCAGCCTCGGCGGTGTGTTCGGAGCCCAAGTTGGTCCCGGCCGTCTGCTTGTGGGCCTCAACTTCCAGGGCCGCCACAACCCCAAGAAGAAATTCTCTCTGCGTTATGGCGATTCGCCCGAAAACAACCCCAACTTCGCAACCGACGACTTCGACAATCGCGAAGACCAAAGCGACGTGCGCGACGGCAAGGATTATTCGGCGAACTTCAGCTATGAGATCCGCGGCGCCGCGACCGACCTGACGCTCAGCGCCTTTTACGTCCACACCGACCGCACCGAAACCGAGCGCAGCTTCGAATATGACGATCCGACCGCGATCAATGGTTCGGTGCGCAATCCGATCGATCCTGGCAACCTGCTGACCGACAACGCCAACGTGAACCGCATCAAGCAGGACAGCTATAGCATCCTCGGCAAGCTGTCGCACGAATGGTCGCTGGGCAAAACCTCGATCAAAGCTGCCTTCGCGAGCTTCGACGATGAGCAGAATGAGACCGAGTATGAGATTGATTTCGACCGGACAACACCGCGCTTCACCGGCGATGTTATTCGTGCGGACCTGACCGATACCGAGCTCAGCGCAGGCATCGATCATGAATTCCCGGTCGGCGACGATATCAAATTCGTCGTGGGGGGGTTCTATCAAGACAAGGACCGCGACACCTTCATCGGCGAGGACCGCAACCGTTTCAACCTCACGACTTCGGTCCATAACTGGAACCAGTTCGTTGGCGATCCGACCGATTTCGCAACGACCCCCGATCCACTGGTCGCCAATCCCGGCAGCGACAACCGCATCGAGGAAGAGCGCATCGACGGCTTCGCGCTGATCGAAGGCGAAACCGGCGCGCTGCGCTGGGAAATTGGCGTGCGCTATGAAACAACCAGCGTCACGATTGATGACTTCACGGTCGCCGCGGCGGACCAGCGCCAGACCAATGATTATGAGGAATGGCTGCCGTCGGCGTCACTGAAGCTCAACGTTGGCAACAATGGCCGCATCACGGCCTCGGTCGCGCGCACGTTGCGCCGCCCCGAGCTTAACTTCATCTCGCCTGCCGTGCTCGAGGCAGAACTGGGCGACAACGACCTGCTTGGCAACCCCCAGCTGGAACCCGAAACCGCATGGGGCGGCGACATCGGCTATGAACACCGCATTGGTTCGGGCATTGTTGGTGTCAATGTCTTTTACCGCGACGTCAGCAACCTGATCGAGCTCACCAATACCTTAGTCGAAGGCTCCGAAGGCCCCGGCACCTTTGTGCTCCAGCCACAGAATGTCGGCGACGGCAAAGTCTATGGCATCGAATTCGACGTTTCTACTGACCTTGGCTTCATCGGCCTGCCCGACACCGGCATCTTTGGCAATTTCAGCTATCTCGACAGCGAGATCACCGACGGGTTCGGCGACCGCCGCTTCAACGGCCAGTCGAAATATGTCTACAACGTGGGTTTCATCCAGGATGTGAAGAGCTGGGACGCGGCATTCGGTGCGACCTACCGCAAGCAGGGCCGGGCGTTCGACCGCATCGTGGGCGAGGAAATCTTCACCAGCTATGGCGCTGACCTTGAAATCTTTGTCGAGAAGCGGATTGGCGACAATTTCACCATTCGCGCGGTGGGCTCGAACCTGCTCGACGGAGCGAAGGACGAAGTGTTCAACAAGTTCACGACCATCGGCGACCAGACCACACGCGATTTCGACGAATATGAACTGGAATCGGAAACCGCCGGTCCGGTGTTCCAGATTGTCGCGCGGTTCGCCTTCTGATGCATCCCTTCCGCCGCTTCGCCAAAGTCAGGCTTTGGCGAAGCGGATAGGCAGGCGTTTGAGCCCGCCGACAAACACCGATTCCACGCGCGCTGGTTCGCCCGCTAGTTCGATGGAGGACAGGCGCGGCAGCAATTCTTCCATCAGGATCCGCATCTCCATCCGCGCCAGGTGCTGACCCAGGCAGACATGTGCCCCATGCCCAAAACTGATCTGCGGATTGGGGTTGCGGTAGGGATTAAAGGCAAAAGGATCGGTGAACACCGCTTCGTCGCGGTTCGCCGACACATAATTGAGCATCAGCCAATCGCCCGCGCGAATGGTTTGACCGCCAATCTCCGCATCCTCGCGCGCGCTGCGCATAAAATGCTGCACTGGCACCGACCAGCGTATTGCTTCCTCGATCAGTCCGGCCTTGTCGGCCTCGGCGGCGCGCACCTGTCCGAACAGGGCGGGCGACTTTGCGAGCTCCATCATGGCTCCAGCGGTCGAGGCGCTGGTGGTATCATGCCCCGCTGTGGCAATGATCATATAATAGCCCGACAGCTCGCGGTCGGGAATTTGCGCGCCGTTCACCTCGGCATTGGCCAACACCGTGGCAATATCATCGCGCGGATTGGCGCGGCGGTCGGCGGTCAGCGCGCCGAAATAGCTCTCAAAATCGGCGATGACATAGTTCAGCATCGCAATCGCCTGCTCGGCCGAGGTAATGGCCTCGCGGCTGCGGTTCAGCTCAGGGTCGGTTGGCCCGAACAATTGCTGCGTCAGCATCAGCATGCGCGGCTCATCCTCGCGCGGGACGCCCAAAATATTCATGATCACGCGCAGCGGATATTCCGCCGCAACGTCGCGGGCAAAATCGCATGTCCCGTCGAACGACAGCATGTGCTCCACGGTTTCGCGCGCGATTTCGCGGATGCGCGCTTCGACGTCGCGCAGGTTCTTGGGCATAAACCAGCTCTGCGTCAGCAGCCGGTATTTCATATGGTCGGGCGCATCCATCTGCACCAGCGAGCGGATCAGGTGCCCGTCGTTTCCGGGTGTCGCCGCGCGCGCCAGTGCCTCGCCCGCGCGGTCGGTCAGCACTGTCGGGCGCTCGCCGCTGGCAAAGCGCGCCGGATCGCGGCTTACCGCCATCACATCGGCGTGGCGCGTGACCAGCCAGAATGGGTCATGGTCGGGGTTTTCCGCCACGGCCAAAGGCGCATGCTGACGTGCCCACGTTAGCTTGGCGTGCAAATCGTCCCAATCGCCATAGGCGGCAGGATTAATCACGGCGTGCGCAATCTCGGCGGGCAGCACCTGCTGAGCCATATGTTCCTCCCCCAATCGGCGCCTTTATTTGAACAGGCTACCCAACAATCCACGCAGTAACTGGCCACCCGCCCGCCCGGCGATTTGGCGGCCGATGCTAGTGGCGGCAGAACGTGCCGCCGATTTGGCCATTTGTTCGGCGAGGCCCGGCTTTTCTGCTTCGCGCCGTGCGGCCGCCTCCGCCCGCAGCCGTTCCTTTTCTTCAGCCGCTTTGCGTTTGGCTTCTTCCTTGGCGGCGATAGCGGCCTGCTTGTCGGCCTCGGCCTGCGCTTTCGCCTCCGCGGCGGCGGCCACGGCTTGCTCGCGCTTGGCCGCTATCAACTCTTCTGCACTTTCGCGATCCACGGCCTCGTCATACTTGCCCGCCAGCGGCGAGATCGACTGGATGATCGCGCGTTCCTTGGCCTCGAGCGGCGCCACGCGCGAGCCCGGCGCGCGGATCAAGGTGCGCTCGACCGGCGACGGCGCACCATCGGCCATCAGCACCGACACCAGCGCCTCACCGACGCGCAGTTCGGTGATTTCGCGCGCGACATCAACCTTGGGGTTGGGGCGGAACGTGTCGGCGGCGGCCTTCACCGCTTTCTGGTCGCGCGGGGTGAAGGCGCGCAGCGCGTGCTGCACCCGGTTCCCCAACTGCCCCGCGACGGCCTCGGGAATATCGATCGGGTTTTGCGTGACGAAATAAACGCCGACACCCTTCGACCGGATCAGGCGGACCACCTGTTCAATCTTGTCCTGCAGCGCCGCCGGCGCATCGTCGAACAACAAATGCGCCTCGTCAAAGAAGAAAACGAGCTTGGGTTTGTCGGGATCGCCGACCTCAGGCAACGTCTCGAACATTTCAGCGAGCAGCCAGAGGAGGAAGGTCGCATAGAGTTTCGGGCTAGCCATCAATTTGTCGGCGGCGAGGATGTTGATGTAACCGCGCCCTTTTTCGTCGAGCCGGATCATGTCCATGATGTCGAGCGCGGGTTCGCCGAAGAAATGGTCGCCGCCCTGACTTTCGAGGGTCAGCAATTGGCGCTGGATCGTGCCGACGGTCGCCTTTGATACATTGCCATATTTCGTGGTGAGATCATCGGCATTCTCGGCGCACCAGCTGAGCATCGCCTGCAAATCGCCCATGTCGAGCAGCAGCATTCCCTGTTCGTCAGCAACGCGGAAGGCAATGGCCAGCACACCTTCCTGCACCTCGTTAAGACCCATCAGCCGCGCGAGCAGCAGCGGGCCCATTTCGGAAATGGTGGTGCGGATGGGGTGGCCCTGCTGCCCGAACAAATCCCAGAAAATTACAGGATTATCGGCATAGGCCCAATCGCTCTGGCCGATTTCGGCGGCGCGTTTGGCGAATATCTCGTGAAGTTTGCCCAGCGGACTGCCCGCCATAGCGAGGCCCGACAGATCGCCCTTCACGTCGGCAACAAACACCGGGACGCCGACGGCGGAGAAGCTTTCGGCAAGGCCCTGCAGCGTCACCGTCTTGCCCGTGCCAGTCGCGCCCGCGATCAGCCCGTGGCGGTTGGCACGTTTGAGCACAAGCGCCTGGCGCGGCCCATCCGCTGCGCCGCCGCCGCCAAGGCCGATGTAAAGTTCAGTCACGTCGCTCACGCCATTCTCTCCCCGCCAGCCTCACCGCCATCCCTATCGGGCGGGGGGAGGAAATCAAGCAAGGGCAGTCCGTTTAGAGCCCATCCTCCCCATTGAGCGGATGGGAAGAGGGACCATCGCGCAGCGATGGTGGAGGGGTGAATTGAACCGGCCAGATTACCCCTTCACGACCCTTTGGGTGGGCCCCCTCCCCATTCTGCGGATGGGGAGGAAAGGCCCGGAAAACTGCGCAACTTCACTCGCGATTGCGCCTAACTCCAACAGGCGCTCAACCCATGATGAAAGCATTGAGCTTGTTGCCGTCGGGGTCGCGGAAATAGGCCGCGTAAAAACCGCCGTCGCCGCGCGGGCCGGGCCCGCCCTCGTCGGTGCCGCCGTGCGCGAGGGCAATGTCATAGAGGCGTTGGATCTGGTCCTTGTCCTTCGCCTCCAGCGCAACCATCACACCGTTGCCGACGCTCGCGGCATTGCCGTCAAAGGGCTTGGTGATGCCGATCCCCGCGCCGCCGCCGGGCACACCCCAGGCGATGAAGCCGTCAAATTCCATCATCCGCCCGACGCCCAACTCGGCGCACAGCGCGTCGTAAAAGGTCGCGGCACGCGCAAGGTCGTTGGTTCCAAGGGTGACATAGCCGATCATGATATTGCTCCTGCTTGCGATTCGGGAATAGAACATAGGAAGAACATCATGCCGACACAAGCATCGATTCGGCCTTGGGTCCGGTGCGCTTCAGCCCCAATATCGGGCGGAGCCAATTGACGCGGCGCGCCGCTTCATAGGTGAGGGCGCAACCGATGATGGTGGTGGGCAATATGATGGCAAATTCGGCGAGTGGGCCCAAGGCCAAGCCCTTCAGCCCATAGCCGAGAAGGACGATGATCGTCTGGTGGACGATATAATATGGGAAAATCGCTTCGGTCAGATAGCGCCGCGCCGGGCCATCATGGTTGAGATATTGCCGCGCCATGCCGAGCAAACCCAGTATTGCCGTCCAAGCGAGAAGCGACCGGCTCGCCGCCGCGGCCAGCCGTACTGCTTCGCCATCGCCGCCTGCCGCGTGGAGGTAGAGGTTGAGGCCACAGCCGATCAGCGCGGCAGCAAGCGCGAGCGGCCAGTTGCGCGCGATGGCGCCCCAGGCCAAGTTCGCGCGCGCCAAGCCGACCCCAAAGAAAAAGGCGAAGCCGTAAACGGCGTGGGCATAAGGATCGTCGGTAAGTGCATGTGTTTCGCCAAATTCGGGATAGAGCAGCACGCGCGACAGAAAAAACCAAAGGATTGGCAGGGCAAACAGCCGCCACCCGGCAAAGAGGCGGTCAAAGCCCGCCTGGATCCGGGCGCGCATGGTTAGCGGCAACGACGCCGCCACCGCCAGCACGATCGAATAAACCCAGAGATAAGCGACGAACCACAGATGGTTCCACGTCGGCAAGACGAGGCCCCGGCTCGCGCCAAACTCAAAATAGTCGTTCAGCCAGAAATGAACGAAGCTTGCGCTATAGCGTCCCTGATCGCTGAGTTCTGCCCACGGCTGGGGGGCAACAAAAATGGCCATGCCAGCGGCCAAGGGTATCAACAACCTCGACGAGCGGCTTGCCGAAAAGGCGCCCGGACGCGCAAGTTTTGCCAACAACGCGCGCGACACCACGCCTGAAATCAGGAACAGCAGCGACAGCCGCCACGGGTTCACCGCCATCATCGGCCATTGCAGCCAAGCGAGCGGATCAGACGTTTTAACGTGCCAGCCCCACGGCACGAAGAACATGCCGACATGGTAAAGGATCAATAGGGCAAAGGCCCCGATCCGCAGCCAGTCGAGGCCATATTGGCGGCTGGTGGTAATGTTGGTCGCTTGCATGTTGCCGATCCTTTGCCATTACTGATGGGGCCAGAAATGATCGAGGTCGCGTCCGCTGTCGCCGATCGAGTGACAGACGGCGGCACGGCTGGGGCGGGGGAAAAGGCGACAGTGATGAGCGGTGGCCCATCGGGTGCGAGTGGTGTGGGACAAGGTGGATGGCGGCATCCGACATGGCTGACTGCTGCCACGCTGGCCGGATTCGGCACTGTGCAGATGATTGTCAATGCCACCAGTTTGATCGATGACCGACGGGACTTGGGCCAACCCGTCGTCCCATGGCAACTGTGGGTATGGGAAGCGACCAGCCTGACCGCCTGGTTGGCGCTGCTGCCGCTAATCCTGTGGCTGACCCGGCGGATTGCGTGCCAGGCCTCCAGCGCGATCGCCCGCGCGGCATTGCATCTGGCCGCGACCATATTGGTGTCGGCAACGCACAGCGCGGCTATGTGGGGTCTGCGCACGCTGGCCTATTACATGGTCGGCGCACAATATCGCGTTCCCGGCGCGCTGGGCGCAGAGCTTATCTATGAATATCGCAAGGATGTCGTCACCTATGCCATGGTGGTGCTGGCCTATTTGCTGTTCGAACGAATGGTCAGGCAGCCAACGGTTGTCGAAGTCGTCCCGGCAGCGGCCAAGCGGGTCGAGGTACGCGACGGCAATCGCGCTTTCTGGTTAAATGCCGACGAGATTGAGTGGGTCGCCGCAGCCGGAAATTATGTAGAATTGCACGGCGCATTCGGCACGCACATTGCGCGGCGAACGCTCGCCGACATATTCGCCGAACTTGGCGCCCACGGCTTTGAGCAGATCCACCGCTCGCGGCTGGTTCAGCGCGCGATGATCGCCAAAATCGAAACGCGGCAAAGCGGCGATTTCGACATTACGCTGTGCAGCGGAACCGTAATCGGGGGCAGTAGGCGCTATCGGGGCAATCTGTAGCCGCTGGCGACAAGGGTGCAGCCCCTGATAGTGCTGCACCCATGCCCTGACGCTGGTCCTATTTCTGCAACCGCACCGGCAGGAAGGTCGACGGGCCGCCGCGGCGCAGCACTTCAAGTAGCAGCGCTTCGCGATTGGCGGCCTTCGCATCGCTGATCGCCTTGGCCAGCGCCTCGATCGTGGTCACCGGCGTGCGGTTGGCGGTCAGGATGATGTCGCACCGCCGCACCCCGCGCCGCGCGATATCGCTGGTGCCGGACACCGCGCCGACCACCAAGCCCTTGGTGCTGGTATCGACACCGCAGGCCCGCGCAATTTCCGGCGTCAGCGGCTGAACGGCGACGCCCAGCGCATTTTGCACTGACTGGTTGGCGCCAGCGCTTGGGTTGGCAGGCATTTCTTCCTGCGCCTCAGGGTCGAAATCGCCGCCCTGCGCCAATTGTTCTTCGGGCGGACGCGTGCCGACAATGGCGTTGAGGGTGATTGTCTTGCCATCGCGGATCACTTCCAGCGGGATGCGCGTGCCCGGTTTGGTATTGGCAACGATGAACGACAGCGTCTGGTCGGGGCGTATTTCGCGGCCATTGACTTTGGTCACCACGTCACCACGGCGCAGCCCCGCCTTGTCGCCGCCTTCGCCCGGCTCGACGCGCTGGACGAATTCACCGCGGTCTTTGGCAATGCCCAGTGCCGCAGCCAGATCTTCATCGACTGGCGCGATGCCGATGCCCAGATAGCCGCGCTCGGGCCGCGCGCCGCTGCGCAGCGCCTCGATGACCGGAATGGCGGCGTCGGCGGGAATGGCGAAATTGACGCCGATATTCGCGCCGACCGGCGAGATGAGCATGTTGTTGATGCCGACGACATTGCCGTTCAAATCAAACAACGGCCCGCCCGAATTGCCGCGATTGATGGCCGTGTCGGTCTGGATATAGCGGTCATAGGCGCCGCCCTGGCCGATGTTGCGCTGCACCGCCGAAATAATGCCGGCCGTCACCGTCGAGCCAAGGCCGAGCGGATTGCCGATCGCCACCACCCAATCGCCCACGCGCGGGGCCGCCCCTTCGGCAAAACGCACGAAAGGCAGGTTATTGGCTTCGATCTTCAGCAACGCGAGATCGGACGCGGCATCGCGGCCCACGATGCGCGCAGTGAATTCGCGCCGGTCGGTCATGATAACCGTCACGGTATCGACCGCTTCGCCGCGCGGTCCGCCCGACACCACGTGATTGTTGGTGACGATATAGCCATCAGCCGAAATCAGAAAACCGCTGCCACCGCCCTGCTGCTGCTGGGTGACGGGCTCGCGCGTTCCGGCGAGCGGGTTGATGCGTTCGCCCAGCGTCACTTCCTGCCGGGTCGAGATGTTGACCACGGCGGGCTGGAGCTGTTCAACCAGATCAGCAAAGCTGGCCGGCGCGCCCGAGCGCGGAACGACGCGTTCCATCTGCGATTTTTCATTCTGCGCAACCTGCGCGCCCAGCGGAGCCGTGGTCACGGCAATCGCCGTGCCGCCAAGCAGCAATGCGGTGGTGATTCCATACACGTAGCGCACGTTCATCTTCCTCTCTGATGCCAGAAATGCTGGCGAAATACCGTCGCTAGGTGCGAAGCCGCGCCTTAACGCCAATTGAATGACCCCGTCGCCGGTCCGCCCCTGTCGTCCGTTCGTCGAACGACCCAGAGCGCCCGTCAGTTGCCCTGGAAACGGCGCAGATATTCATTGTCGGGCGACAAAATCATATTGGTAGCCCCCTGACTGTCCTTGCCGCGGAAGGTTTGGCGATAGCTTTGCATCGCCCGATAGAAATTATAAAATTCCGGGTCTTTTCCAAAACTGGCGGCATAGATGCGCGCGGCCTCGCCATCGGCGTTGCCGCGAATGACCTGTGCCTCACGCTCGCCGCCAGCACGGATGGTGATCGCCTCCTGCTGGCGCGCAGTGCGCATCCGTTCGTAAGCAGCCTCGAGCGTCGGGCCATCGGGCAGATCGGCGCGCTTGATGCGCACATCAATCACTTCGGCCCCATATTTATTGGCCTCGCGGTTCAGCGCGGTCTGGATATTGTCCATCACCGCACCGCGCTCGGCCGACAGCAGCGTCGCAAAGGTGCGCTTGCCGAGCTCGTTGCGTAGCGATGAACCCAATATGGTCTTGAGCTGTTCCGTCAGCCGCTCTTCGGTCCGGATGGCGGTGTACATGCGCACCGGATTGGTGATGCGATACCGCGCAAACGCATCGACCTGCAGCCGTTGCTGGTCGGTCGACAACACCTGCTGCCGTTCCATGTTCACGCCCAAAATCTTCTTGTCGATGAACACCACCGATTCGGCGAATGGCATGCGCAGCAGCGGACCGGCGCCCGAACGGCCAAAATCCTCCTTGGGATCATAGACATTTTTCTGGCCGGTAATGACGCCGAAGCGCAGCACCAACGCCTGCTTGTCCTCAGGCACAATCGCCAATGTCGAGGTGAGTAGCACCAACGCCGCAATCACGACGAACAAAAGGCGCAGCGGCCGTTGCATCAGACTGTCGAGCATCACTGGCCCTCCTTCGGGGCCGGCGCGGGCACCGCGCGGCGTTGCAATTCAGGAAGCGGCAAATAGGTGTTCACGCCGCGCGGCTCGACAATCGTCTTGTCAACGTCGGCGAGCACATATTCCATCGTTTCAAAATATAGCCGGTCGCGGGTCACGCCCGGTGCCAGCTTATATTGCGCATAAATCTGGTCGAATTGCGCGGTTTCGCCGCGCGCGCGCTCCAGCACCTGCTGTTCATAGGCACGCGCCAGGTTGATCGCCGCCTCGCGCTGCTGCTGCGCGGCGGTTACTTCCTTGAAGGCCTCATCAACGGCTTGCGGCGGATCGGCCTGCCGGATCGCGATGCCCTGAATACGCACCCCGGCGCGATATTCGTCGAGCAATTCCTGCATGCGCGCCTGAACCTGGGTTTCAATCTCGACACGCCCCGGACCGATGGCCTGCACCAGGTTGAAGTTGGCAACCGTCGCGCGCATCGCGCTTTCGGCAACTTCACGGATCGTGCCTTCGGGATCGGCGAGCTGGAAGATAAACAGTTCGGGGTCACGGATCGACCAGCGCACCGCATAGGCAATATCGACAATGCTCTGGTCGCGCGTCAGCACGAAATTCTCGTCCGCCGCGTTGGGCGAGCCAATGTCCATCGTCCGGATCTGTTGCACATCCTCCATCTGGATGCGCTCGATCGGAGCGGGCAAGGTCAGGCTGATTCCTGGGGCGACAGTGCGGGAATAGCTACCCAGCCGCGTCACCACGCCCTCCTTTTCAGGCGGAACGATGTGGAAAGACGAAAAAAGCACCCACAGCACGAGAAAGGCGACGACACCCCAGCTCCACAGCTTGGCCGAAGGCAGCGGCGGCAAGCTGCCGCCGAAACCGCCGCCTGACCCCCCGCCGGAGCCGCGACCGCGCTTCAGCAGCTCGTCGAGCGCGGAAGGGCCACGCGGCTTGCGGTCGCTGGATCCACGACCTTCGATGGGGGTCAGCCAAGGATTGCGCGGGCCATCGCCCTTGCCATCCTTGCCACCCTTGTCGTCCTTATCACCGCCCGAACTGCCCCAAGGGCTGTTCGCCATCGCGCTGATACCGTTCAAAAACCTGCGCCATCCGCCAATCGGCTGCGATGGTTGCCCTGCGTCAATCTGCTTTGCCATACCCCATTTATAGGGGCAGCTTTGCCGAAAAACAGGGGGGCGAAAAATTATGCACTGGCAAAGCGCCCGCATCGCCCTATTTGCCGGGGTATGAGCAACGAAATTGCCCCGGAAATGGACGTTTTGGCCGCGCGTGCGGCCGAGATTTCGGACGGACGCGCAGCAGGACTGCGGCTGTTGCAACCGGGCGGGCCGCTCGCGCTGGTACTGGACGTAACCGGGTTGGATACCGAAGCGGCGACGGCGCTTGAGGGGACCGTTCGTGCCGCACTGCTGGCCGAACCGGGCGTCGCAGAGGTGCGCATCGCCATGACACGTGCCAGACAGGCGATGACCATCATCGCCGTGGGCAGCGGCAAGGGCGGCGTTGGCAAATCGACGCTGTCGGCCAATATCGCCATCGCGTTGGCGCGGCAGGGGCGCAAAGTGGGGCTGGTCGATGCCGATATTTATGGTCCGTCGCAGCCGCGCCTGCTGGGCATAGAGGGCATCAAGCCCGAGGCGCGCGGGTCCAAACTGGCGCCGGTGCCGAACCGCTTTAACGTCCCCCTGCTCTCAACCGGCCAGATTGCCGCACCGGGCCAAGCCATCGCCTGGCGCGGGCCCATGGCCGGGCGCGCGCTGGAACAACTGATCGATGCTAGCTGGGGCGACACCGAACTGCTGGTCATCGACCTGCCGCCCGGCACCGGCGACGTCCAGCTTTCGATGCTGCAAAAGCACAAACCTGCTGGCGCAATTATCGTCTCGACGCCGCAGGATCTGGCGCTGATGGACGCAACGCGCGCCATCGGCCTGTTCGAGCAGATGGATGTGCCGATCATCGGCATGGTCGAGAATATGGCGGGCTATCTTTGTCCGCACTGCGGCGAATTTTCCGACCCCTTTGGCAGCGGCGGGGCCGAGGCGGCGGCCGGCGTCATGGGGCTCGACTTTCTGGGCCGGGTTCCGCTCGACATCGGCATTCGCACCGCCAGCGATGGCGGCGAACCTCCAGCGGCGACGGGCGGCACGTTGGCGCAGCCGTTCCTGAACATTGCCCAGCGCATCGGCGTATGGCTCGATGCACGCAAAGGAAGCGACTGATATGCCCATCAACGACGAAGGCGAAATCCGCGCGCTGCTCGCCCAGCCGCGCCGCATTGCGGTGGTGGGCGCATCGCCCAATCCGGCGCGCGATTCGAACGGCGTACTCGGGTTTCTAGTGGCGCAAGGCCATGATGTCATCGCGGTCAACCCCGGCCATGCGGGCGGCACCATCCATGGTGCACCCGTGGTCGCAAGCCTGTCCGAAATCCGCCCGCCCGCCGAAATTGTCGACGTGTTCCGCAACAGCGAAGCGGCAGGCGAGGCGGTTGACGACGCCATCGCGCACGGCGCCAAGGCGGTATGGTTGCAACTGGGCGTCATTAACCCGGCCGCAGCCGCGCGCGCCGAGGCTGCCGGGCTGGTCGTGGTGATGGACCGCTGCCCCAAAATTGAAATCCCGCGGCTGGGCTTGCTGCGCTAAGCTGCGCAAAAGCCTTTGCCTGACTGGCGCACCGCCCCTATCAGCGGCGGCGCATGAACCGGTTTCGCGACAATTTTCCCGCACAGCGGCGGCGTCTGCCGCACATCAGCCGCCGCTCATTGCTGGTTGGCACTGGCGCTGCGGGGGGATTGGCGCTGGCATGGGCGCTGTGGCCGCGCACTTACCCCGTCAATGTCGCTGCCGCACCCGACGAAAGCGTTTTCAACGCTTTCCTGAAAATCGCCAGTGACGGGCGGGTCGTGATGATCGTGCCCCAATGCGAAATGGGCCAGGGCGTGACCACCTTGCTGCCCCAGATTATGGCCGACGAACTGGGAGCGGACTGGCGCACCATTGCGGTTGAACCAGCCCCGATCAGCCCGAACTATGCCAATATCTGGCTCGTTGACCGCGACAGCGAAACCGTCACACCACGCGCCGGCCTGCCCGAGGCCGTTGCTGATGTGCGTGCCTGGACGCGGCGCGAATTTGCGACCCGCGATGCGATGATGCTGACCGGTGGTTCCTCTTCGGTGCAGATGTTCGAAGGGCCTTGCCGCGCCGCGGCAGCGCAGGCGCGCGCGATGCTGATGATGGCGGCTGCCGCGCGCTGGGATGCGGACTGGGAAGCCTGTGACACCGAGGGCGGCTTTGTCACGCTCGGGCAGCAGCGGCTGCGGTTTGGCGAACTGGCAAGCGAGGCTGCCGCCATGACGCCGCCGGCCGAACCACAATATCGCGCCGGCGCCGCCGACCCGCTATACGGGCAGGAACTGACCCGTCTCGACGCCCCCGCCAAAGTCGATGGCAGCATGAATTATGCAGGCGACATCCGCCTGCCCGGTATGGTTTATGCTGCGATCCGGCAGGGACCGGTTGGCGACACGAGGCTGAAATCCATCAACAAAGCGGCCGGACTGAAAAGTCCCGACGTGCTCCATTATGTGCAAACCGAACGCTGGCTGGCCGTGGTGGGGCGCAATTGGTGGGCGGCAAACCGCGCGCTCGACCGCTTTGCTCCAGTGTTTGAGACGGCGGGCAAACCGGTATCAACCCAGGGTATCGACACGGCGCTCGACAATGCGCTGAAAAGCGACGGCTGGCGGGTGGCCAAACGCGGCGACGTCGGCACTGCCTTTGCCGGGCGGCCGGTGCTGGGCAGCAGTTTTCGGGTCGCCCCGGCGTTGCATGCCCCTATCGAGACCCGCAGCGCCACCGCCGCGCCTGATGGCAACCGACTGCGCGTCTGGGCCGCAACGCAGGCCCCGGCGCAATGTCGCGCCGCCATCGCCGCCGCGACCGGACGCGACGCGGCCAATATTACCCTGTTCCCCATGCCTGCGGGGGGCAGTTTCGGCGTCGCCTTTGACCACAGCGCCGCCGTGCAGGCCGCAGTCATCGCCCAAACGATCAATAAGCCGGTGCAATTGTCCTGGTCGCGCGCCGAGGAAATTATTCGCGACCTGCCGCGCCCGCCTGCCGCAGCCCATCTGGCGGCCAGTCTGAACAGTGCGGGCGGCATCGATGCGCTTGCGGTCAAGATTGCGGCCCCGTCCGCCACCCACGAGCTGCGCGCCCGGCTGGTCGACAATGCGCGTCCGTATGCGGCACAACGTGCGGCAGCCGGGCGCAGCGATGCCGGGGCAGTTGACGGCGCCATGCCGCCCTATGCCATCCCGCACGTCAGCGTTGATCATTACCCCGCCGACATCGGCCTGCCGGTCGGCCAATGGCGTGGCAACGCCGACAGCTATACCTGTTTTTTCATCGAAAGCTTTGTCGACGAGCTGGCCAAGCGTGCCGACACCGATCCGCTATCCTATCGCATGGGCATGTTATCGGGCGCGCCCGAAGTCGCCCGCTGCCTCATCAGCGTCACTACCATCGGCGGGTGGGAGGGCGGCGTCGCCGAAGCAGCGCAGGGGCTGGCGTGCCACAGCATGCGCGGCAGCCATATCGCCCTGATGGCCACAGCGACTTTTGGACCAAACGGGCTACGTGTGACCCAGCTGGTTGCGGCAGCGGACTGTGGGCGCATCGTCAATCCCGCCATTGCGCGCCAGCAAATCGAAGGCGGCCTGATTTTCGGTCTTGCGGCGGCCGTCGGGGCGACGACGGACTATGCCGGGGGGCTGGCCGAAGCGCGCAAGCTGGGCCAACTCGGCCTGCCGCGCCTGTCGCATTGCCCCGAAATCACCGTCGAGCTGATCGACAGCGACCGCGAGCCGGGTGGCATCGGCGAGCTCGCCGTGCCCGTAGTCGCGCCAGCCATTGCCAACGCCCTGGCTGCAGCGACGGGCCGCCGCATCCGCCGCCTGCCGCTGTCGCAGGAGGGACGCGCATGACCGGCAAACCCGCCGCCCACCCACCCGTCATCACCCCGCGCATTGGCGTGCTGCTGGTCAATCTGGGCACTCCCGATGCGCCGACCGTGCCCGCCGTGCGGCGCTATCTGAAACAATTTCTGTCGGACCGGCGCGTGGTCGAAATCTCGCCCATCCTGTGGCAGCCGATCCTGCGCGGTATCATCCTGAATACCCGTCCGCAGAAATCGGCGCAGGCCTATGCCGAGGTGTGGAGCGAGGACGGCTCGCCGCTCGCTGCCATTACGAAGCGGCAAACGGCAGCGCTGCAGGCGCGGCTGGGCGACGCAGCTATCGTCCGTTATGCCATGCGTTATGGCGAGCCTGCCATTGCGGCAACACTGGACGCCATGATTGCCGCCGGATGCCAGCGCATATTGATCGCCCCGCTTTATCCCCAATATTGCGGTGCGACCACCGCAACCGTGACTGATGCCGTGGGCGACCATCTGGCAACGCTGCGCTGGCAACCGACATTGCGCAGCCTTCCCCCCTACCACGATCATCCCGCCTATATTGCCGCACTGAAAGCTTCGGTCGAGGCGGGGCTGGCCGCGCTCGATTTTGTCCCCGACGTGCTGCTCGCCAGTTTTCACGGCATGCCCGAGCGCACCTTGCTGCTGGGCGATCCCTATCACTGCCAGTGCGTAAAAACCGCGCGGTTGCTGGCCGAGGCGATGGGACGCGAGATTGCTGTGTCGTTCCAGTCGCGCTTCGGCAATGCCAAATGGCTGGAACCGGCGACCGATGCCACGCTCGAACGGCTGGCGCGTGAGGGCGTCAAGCGCATTGCCATTTTCGCACCGGGGTTCAGCGCCGATTGCCTCGAAACATTGGAAGAGCTGGCCCTGCAGGGACGCGATACCTTCGTCGAGCATGGCGGTCAGGATTTCGCCTACCTCCCCTGCCTCAATGACAGTGCGCCCGGAATGGACATGCTGGAGGCGCTCGTGCGGTCAGAACTTTCGGGTTGGCTAACCTGACGTCAACCTTCTGCGCTTAGGCACCGGTCTCCTCAGCTTTTTCATGGCCGGAACCTATGTTTGACATCTTAGCGCAATTGAATCCGGCGGCTTGGACCGCAATCATCATCTTGGTCGCCCTTGGCTTTTTGGGGGCCGTGGTCATCAAGCTCGTCATGAGCGGCAAGGCCAAAAGCCCCAAGGACCTGGTTCAGGTCGCACGCGACCGTGCTGCTGCCGCGAAAGCCACCAAAGAAGCTCACAAAATGGCCGAAGCAGCCATCGCCGAACCGGTGACATCAAGCCGTCTGTCGCGCATCGGTGCCCGGTCGGACGAAGGCGATGATTTTGGCGAGGTTGTCGCCACAGAAGTGGAAGCCGAAGTAGAAACCGACGTTGAAGCTGTTCCTACTCCCGAAGCTGCGGACCCGACGCCG
The DNA here is from genome assembly GCF_057220455.1 of Sphingopyxis sp. sgz302558. Classification (NCBI taxonomy): domain Bacteria; kingdom Pseudomonadati; phylum Pseudomonadota; class Alphaproteobacteria; order Sphingomonadales; family Sphingopyxidaceae; genus Sphingopyxis; species Sphingopyxis sp. sgz302558. The sequence goes on from NZ_JBXPUZ010000005.1 coordinate 64,365, forward strand.
GAAACATTTGCGCACGATGCCGGAACACACGCCGTCGAAGTTACCGCGTTCGAACCGGAGTCAGTTGACGCGATGCTGGCCGACCATGATGTTGAAACTGTCGACTTGGCGGCCGATAGCACCGAAGCCAGCGTCGCCCCCCCGGAAACCACCCCGTTGCCGCCACGCCCGGTAGCGCTGGATCTGGCCGAACCGGCCAACCATCCCCAGAATTGGGACGCACTGGTTGCCGTCGTTGACGCGCTGGAAGTGGCAATGCAGGGGCCGTGGCCCGAAGACCGGTTGCTGCCCGTGCCGCGTTTCGAAGACAGCGCCGCCGACCCCGAGGCCGCCGCGCGCGCCGCATCGCAGCGGCAATCGGCGATCCAGCTGGCGCGCACTATCAACGGCGCAGCGCGCGAGCAGGCACAGGAAATCATCGCCGTGGTGCGCGAATTTGCCCATCAGGGCCCCTTCTCTGCGCAGGATTGCGCTGCTGTCATGGCGGGCTTGGGCGCGATTGAGTGGATGGCGTTGATCGAGCGCGGCAATGTGGTGGAAAAGCGGACGCTCCCGCTGACCTGCCATGATCCCGAAGCTCCGCTGTGGGTGCATCAAGCCGTCGCCGCGATTTACGCAGAAGCGGCGCGGCGCGCAGCGTGATTTCGATGCAAAGAGCCCGTTCGGCATAAATTGCATAAGCGACGCGCAGTTGACGCCCCCGTCAACTTGCGAGCATCCTGCCCGCCCGATAGGCAAGCAAAAAGCCTAAAACGGGAGAGCAGAATATGGCACGTATAGCAATCGTCACCGGCGGCAGCCGGGGGATCGGAGAGGCCATCAGTCTCGCGCTGCGCGATATGGGGATCACGGTCGTTGCCAACTATGCCGGCAACGATGCCAAGGCGGCAGAATTCACCGCCGCAACCGGTATCAAAACCTATAAATGGGATGTGGGCGACCATGCCGCGTGCCTGGAAGGTTGCGCACGCGTTGCGGCCGAAGTGGGTCCTGTTGATATTGTCGTCAACAACGCGGGTATCACGCGCGACGGCACATTGGCCAAGATGAGCTATGACGACTGGAATGATGTGATGCGCATCAACCTCGGCGGCTGTTTCAACATGGCCAAAGCCTGCTTCCCCGGCATGGTCGAGCGCGGCTGGGGACGCATCGTCAATATCGGATCGATCAATGGCCAGGCCGGTCAATATGGCCAGGTCAACTACGCCGCCGCGAAATCGGGCATTCACGGCTTTACGAAGGCGCTGGCACAGGAAGGCGCGAAAAAGGGCGTGACGGTGAATGCCATTGCGCCGGGTTATATCGACACCGACATGGTCGCCGCCGTGCCGCCACAAGTGCTGGAAAAAATCGTCGCCAAAATTCCAGTGGGGCGGCTGGGCCAAGCAAGCGAAATTGCACGCGGCGTGGCGTTCCTGGTCAGCGAGGAAGGCGGCTTTGTGACCGGATCGACGCTGAGCATCAACGGCGGCCAACACATGTATTGATGGTGGCAGGCACGTCAGGCAAGCGGTCGCGCAGCGAACGCCGCCTCAGGTGCCGGTGCCGAAGGCAGCCACCGGCTCGGCCAGCGGGGCGGCGGTCCGCAAGGCCGCCGAACCCGTCTGACGTCACGGCGGCGGCTTTGCCGTCGCCGCTGCTGCCTGGTGCGCCATGTTCAATCGAGCATGACGCCCGACACTTTCCACCGTTCATTTTCCTTCTCGAGCGTCAGGGTCAGCGTCGTTTCGGGTTTATTGGCGTAGCGTGATTTGAATTTGATCAGCTGATATCCCGACGGCGGTGCAGGGACAAAATCCTCGCTGACCAGTTCGTGGGCGATGTTGGCGCCGAGCGGCGTTTGTATCGATGCCGCCACCTCGGCCCAGCGACCAGCCGTATTGAGCGACTGAAAAGTGCGGCTGGTGGCATCCCAGCTACGCTGCCAATCGGCGGCATCGACCAGCGCGAGCCACGCCCGCGCGGCACGCACGGCATCGGTTTCGGCGGCGGGGCTGGTTGTCGTCGTCGCCGCGGATCTGGGTTCGTCCACCGCACCTGACAGCGCGGAAAGGGCGATGAGGGCAAGACTTAAGGTCATGAAAATGGCTCCTGCAATCCAGCCCACAGGATGGCGCACGGGGCGTCGTTGGGCTGGTGGAGCTGCTTGTGGCGCTGTGTCGGAGCCCGGCGCATCCCCAAAAGACTTGGGGGCAAGAAATTCGGGGGACGTCCCTTCCAATTCGCGCAGCTTGCGCGCCGCTTCCCGGCTGCTCGACACCGCCATCTTGCGCCGCGCCTCGCGCAGCCGTTCGTTGACGGTATGGACCGAAAGCCCCAGCTGCCGTGCCATCGATTTGGCGTCATAGCCGTTGACGAGCAAGCGCAGCGCCTGCTTTTCCTTTTCCGTCAAACTGGAGACGGCTGATGACATATTTTCGTCCATTTCTGCGTCCGGCGTCCCGTTTGGTTTAAGCTGCTGCCATGATGGCGACCACCCCAAATAAATCGTATCGGGACGCACCGACTTCGCGCTAGGCCACCGCAATGCCGCCACCGCTCCACCCCCCCGTCAAACGCAGTGTCACTATCGCCGGGCATCCAACGTCGATCAGCCTGGAGCCGATTTTCTGGGATGCCCTGGAAGCGGCGGCGCTGGACGCCGGCCTGCCGGTCAACGCATTGGTCGCCAATATCGATGTAGAACGCATGGCGGCGGCGAACCCGCCCAATTTGACCAGCGCTATCCGCCAATGGCTGTGGTTGCAGCGCGGCTGAATGCGGCAGCAAAGGCAGCGCCCTTGTCGGGTGCAAAGTGCAGGAACAGCGACGGTTCGATCAGTTCCAGTTCCATGATGTGGAGCTTGCCGTCCACATCGCCGACCATATCGACGCGCGCATAGGTCGGTTGCACCGGGCAAGCGGCCAGCGCCGCCGCCGCAAGGGCCTTTGCTTCTGTTGTCGCTGCCCAGGCAAATTCGCGGCCGCCGAACTGCTCTTGCACACGAAAATCGCCCAGCGCCGGTCGCTTGACGATGGCATGGCTGACCTCGCCATCGAACAGGAACAGCGAAAATTCACCGTCGCGGACAATGCCCGGCATCAGCGGCTGGACCAGGCGGCGCTGCCCCATCGCATCGGGGGGCAGCCGATCCCCGCGCAGCAAACGGTGCGTCGCATCGGCACCGGCCGAAATCGCCGGCTTAATCACAACATCGCTCGCGCCGAGCGCATCGCACGCCGACGCAAAACTTCCATCGTCCAACGCGTCCACAAAAACGGTCGGCACCACCGCCACGCCCTGTGCCAAAAGTTCACCCAGATAGGATTTGTCGCTGTTCCAGCGCACCAGCCGGACCGGATTGACGACCGGCAGCTGCTGTGCCTCCAGCCGATCAAGCAACCCGAACCAGCGCGTCACGTCGCGCTGATACCCCCAAGCAAAAAGCGGGGTGACGAGGTCGAACCCGCCGAGATCGCCGGGGTCTGTCCACAGCCGTTGTTCAACCGCCAGCCCCGCCGCTGCAAGCGCCAGCGCTTTGCGCGCATAGCCCGTCTGCCACACCTCGGGATGGTCGTGCGGCGGCACCAAAATCGCAATGCGCGGCTGGAAGGGCATTTAGCGCAACAACAAATTCCGCGCCTGCCCGGCCAGATGCGACAACATCGCGCCATTTGGGTTGGCGATGGTACGCGCGCGATCAACCGTTGCCCGGAATTGTGCGATACGCCCAGCTTGCGAATCGAGCCATGCGTCCACCGCTGCGCCCAGCGCCTTGGCATCAAGCTTTGCCAGGAAATCGAGACGCATCTGCTGGAAATCGCGAGCCAGACTGTTGACCAGCAAACGCTCCCACGGGTCAGCGGGCGACATGCGCGCGGCGAGCGTTTGTGCCCAATCCAGGCCTAATGCTTCACCCAGGCGGGTAAAGGCATGCGTCGCATCGATCACGTCCGCCCCCTGGCGGTGCGCCAGATCGGCAAGGCCGACAACGCCATCGGTCTTGAACAGGCGGACGACGGCGGTGGAAAGTTCGGGGGTTGCACCCGCGTCGGCAAGGCGTGCGGCGAGCTGGTCCCATTGCTGGCGCACTGTGTCGCCCAGCAGAGCATCGACACTTCCGATCAGCTTGCTGACCCCGCCCTTCAGTCGCTCGACGGTTGCTGCAGGCGAGCTGCCGGGTGCAGCGACGCGCAGAATGTCCGCCATTTGCGACGTCATCGCAGCGGCCGTTTGCGCGAATAGCGACAGGCGTGTGGCTTCGCTGACCTCGGCCGTGTCGAGCGCGTGCCACAGCACGGGCATGTCAAACAGGCGTTCGGCCACGGCAAAGGCGGATGCCATGTTGGCAGGCGCGCAGCCCTCTTCCTCCATCAGCTCGAACGGGTGGATCATGCCCAGCCGGTTGACAATGCGGTTGGCGAGCTTGGTCGCGATGATTTCACGGCGGAGCTGGTGCTGCGCTATCGCTTCGCCAAACTTTGTCCGCATGGCGGGCGGAAATGCTGCAGCCAGATCGGTTGCCAGCGCCGCATCGTCGCCCAACACGCTGTCTTCGATAGCATCCTGCAAAGCAAGTTTCGCCGTCGACAGCAGCACCGCCAGTTCGGGGCGATACAGCCCATGCCCATCCTGCGCGCGGCGCTGCAGCTCGTCATTGGCCGCCAGCCCTTCGACCTGGCGGTCAAGGCGTCCCGCGCTTTCAAAACCTTCAATAAGCCGTAACGTCGAGGGCACGGCCGCCACGCCGCCCTGTTCAGCGATCGATAGCGCCAGCGCCTGCAGCCGGTTATCCTCTAGCACCAGTGCGCCAACGTCGTCGGTCATGGCGAGCAACAGCGCATCACGGTCGTCTTGCGCAAGCCGCCCCTCGGCCATTTCACGGTTGAGCGCGATCTTGATGTTCACCTCATTGTCGGAACAGTCGACGCCCGCGCTGTTGTCGATGAAATCGGTGTTCACCCGCCCGCCGCGCGCGGCAAAGGCAATGCGCGCGGCCTGCGTCACGCCCAGATTGGCCCCCTCGCCAATGGCCTTGCAACGCAGCTCCTCGGCATTGACGCGCAGCCGGTCGTTGGCAGGATCACCCACCTCCGCATTGTTCTGCACCGCCGCCTTTACATAGGTGCCGATGCCACCGAACCAGATGAGGTCCACTTCGGCACGCAATATGGCGGAAATGATCGTGGCCGGATCGGCTTCCGCCTGCGTTAGGCCCAGCATCGCCTGCACCTCGGGCGTCAGGGGGATGCTTTTCTGGCTGCGCGGAAAAATGCCGCCGCCCTTGGAAATCAGCGTGGCTTCATAGTCGGCCCAGCTGGAGCGCGGCAGATTGAACATGCGCTGTCGCTCAGCCCAGCTCTTCGCCGGATCGGGATCGGGATCCAGAAAGATATGACGGTGGTCAAATGCGGCGACCAGCTTGATGGCTTTCGACAGCAGCATCCCATTGCCGAACACGTCGCCTGACATGTCGCCGCAACCCGCCACGCGGATCGTTTCGGTCTGCACATCGACGCCGATTTCAGCAAAATGGCGCTGTACGGACACCCACGCACCCTTGGCGGTGATACCCATCGCCTTATGGTCATAGCCCTTGGATCCGCCGCTCGCAAAGGCGTCACCCAGCCAGAAGTCGCGCTCCATGGCGAGCGCATTGGCGACGTCGGAAAAGGTCGCCGTCCCCTTGTCTGCGGCAACCACAAAATAGGGATCATCGCCGTCACGGATATGGACCTTGGCCGGATGCCTGACCTTGCCGGCCACCAGATTGTCCGTGACCGACAACAACGAGCGGATGAAGATCCGGTAGCATTCGGTGCCCTCGGCAAACCAGGCATCGCGGTCCACGGCCATATCGGGCAGCGCTTTGGGATAGAAACCACCCTTGGCGCCGGTCGGCACAATGACGGCGTTCTTGACCCGCTGCGCCTTCATCAGGCCCAGAATTTCAGTGCGGAAATCATCGCGCCGATCCGACCAGCGCAGACCGCCGCGCGCGACTGGTCCGGCGCGCAGGTGGATACCTTCGACGCGCGGCGAATAAACGAAAATCTCGCGCCAGGGCAGCGGCTTGGGCAAGCCGGGAACCGCAGCGCTGTCCAGCTTAAACGCCAACGCTTCCTTGGCCGCAGGAGCAAAGGCATTGGTTCGCAGCGTCGCATCGATCACCGCACCGAACAGGCGCAGGATACGGTCGTCATCGATCGCGCTGACCTGCGCAAAGGCAGCATCCATCGCCGTCTGCGCTTCGGTTGCTGCTGCATCATCGTGCGCCGCCGGATCGTGCAGCGCAACAAACCGAGCGATCAGTCCCAGCGTAATGGTGGGCGCACCGCGCAGCGCGGCGACCACTGTGTCCATGCCATAGGACAGGCCGGTTTGGCGGAGATAGCGGAACCAGGCGCGCAACCACACGATAGCGCGCGGCTCGATCTCCATGGCAATCAGGAGCTGGTTAAAGGCGTCGTTTTCGGCTTTGCCATCGAGCACTGCCTCGACGGCCTTCTCGAGAATATCGGCGCGGGCAACGACAGCATTGGTGGCCACCGCAGCGGGAACCGACAGCAGGAAATCGTGGATGTGCTGGCCGTGCGGATCGCCGCTCTCGCCCGCAAGCACCGTCGGCACTTCTTCGAGCACCGTAAAGCCAAAATTTTCCAGCACGGGCACCACGTCGGACAACGCCAACGGACCGCTTTGGCTGTAAACCTTGAGGCGTAGCTGTTGGTCCCCGTCGCTTGGCTTGACCGCCAGGCGAACGGCGCGCGGCGCGTCTGCGTTCAGATCGCGCATCCGCATTATGTCGCGTGCCGCTTCTTCGGGCGAATAAAGATTGCGGTAGTTGGCAGGAAAGCGGGCGCCGAAACGCTGCGCCAGCACCGCCGCACGCCCTTCCTCACCGCGCGCGGCCAGCGCGGCCTCAACCTCGGGCACCCAGCCGCGCACCATTTGCTTCAGCCGTTCGTCGAGGGCATCGGTGTCGGGCACCACCCCGCCGCCACGCAGGTCAAGCGTATAGCGCAGCAACGCGGCGCCGCCGTCCTCAACCGCTATCGTCCAGCCCAGCAGCTTGGCCCGCGCAGCTTCGATCAGCATCGCCTCAATGGCGATCCGGCGCCCCGTCGATACCTCGTCGCGCGGCAGCCAGACAAAGGCAAACAAATGCCGCTGGAGCGCGTCGACCGCCGTCACCAGCTTGGGCCGCGGCCGATCGGTAATGGACATGGCGGTCAGCACCAACCGTTCGAGCGCGGCTGGATCGAAAGCAATCAGCAGGTCGTGCGGCAGTGCGGTCAGCGCATGGACCAGCGCCTTGCCCGCATGGCCCGAGGGGTCAAAGCCGAATTTGTCGTTCAAATGGGCCAGCTGGGTCCGCAGCACCGGCACCTTGGCAGGCGGGCTGGACAAGGCGGCGCTGGTCCACAACCCGGCGTGCAGCGACAGGCCCGTGAGCTTGCCGCCGTCGCGTAGCGGCAGAATGACAAGGTCGAGCAGAACCCGGCGGTGGACCGTCGACATCCGGTTGGATTTGACGAGCAGCGGCACCCGCCCGCCGCCGTCGAACCACGCAAAGGCAGCGTCGAGCGCAGCCTGTGACAACAAGGGTTCGTGGCTGCTGGCGCAAATGCCGACCGCATTGGCCGCTTTGCCTGCGCGGTCACAGTGGACATGGCCCAGCTGCGTCATCGAACCGTCGACAAACCAGCGCAGCAGCGCCGCAGCCTCGCCATCGTGCAGCGTGTCGGCGTCAGCACGCATCGCCGCCTGCATGGCGGGCCAGTCGCGCACCGCGGCGCGGACATCGGCAAGCCCCGCCTCAAGCGCCGCGACCAATTGCCGCCGCACGCGCGCATCACCGCGCTCGAGCTCGACATAGATCATCGATTCGCGCTTTTCGCCGCTTTCGCGTTCAAGGCTGACGTCGGTGAGCTGTCCATAGCGGTCGCGGCGCACGGTCAGCACGGGGTGCAGAATGCGTTCGACTGCCAGACCTTCGGCGGCGATCAGCACCGAGGCCGAATCAACCAGAAAAGGCATGTCGTCATTGACGAGCGCCAGCCGCATACGGCGGCCACCACCCGCATCACCAGGCATCGGCTCGAGCAGAACGTTCACGCGGTCAGGTGCGCGGTGCAAGGCCGCGCGCGCCATGAACCGACCAGCCTCGGCGCGGGCGGCGGCCGAAAAACCGTCGCCCTCGCCGGGGAGCGCACCTTCGCCCAGCGCTGTGGTCAAACATTCAACGATGGCGGGCGGTAGCGACGCAGCCCCCAAGTCCGTCGAATCCGTAGCAGATTCGGCCGTCCCACGATCCGTATTCGTAGCCATAAAGTCCTGCGTCCCCGGCGTTTAGGCGCCCGGGAGCCGCCCGAGCTGACCCTGCCATGTCTGGTAGCCCTGCCTATGCGCCCACGCGCGCATTGGCTCAACCCCTTGCGACCGGGACCAAGGAAAAATATCGCTGATCATTGCTGCGTCGTCCCGCAGCATGCGAGGTCAACGGACAATTGATCATGAATGCGATCAGCCCAGCGGCTGCGCCTTGGCGAGCAGCTTGGTCCACGCCGGATTGTCGGCATCAACGGATGCAACCAAACCGACGTGGTCGGCATCGACGCGGCGCGCCACCAGCACGACAAATTCCTGTTCGCCGGCGATGGGGAGCATGATGGCGGGCGGCAAGGCGCGGAGCGATTCCAGCTGAGCCACCGGATCGGCGCGCTCGGGTTTCACCCGTTCGGGACGCTTGCGCGCACGTTCGTCGCGCAGCAGCGCCTTAAGGCCGCCCGAATAAGATTCGAGATAAGCGGGCAAGGCGCCGCGCCCGATTCCGCTGTCTTTGGCATGGCCCAAAACACAGGCATATTCGGCAAGTCGCGTCTTGTCATAGCGCGCGCCGAACACCAGTTTGACGACCGGCGTCATCGGCGCGCGTTCCTGAGCCTTCAGGCCCGCATCGGCGAGCAGTTCGGCAAAATCATCCGGCTGCGCTTCGGCAGCAATAGCGAAATCCCACGCACGGCCAATCGCGGCATAGAGCGCATTGCGGCTGCGATTGTCGGCCGATTGCGCGGTGGCGGCTGTTTCGCGGGCCAGCGCCAACCAGTCGGCTAAGCCGGCATCGTCACCCAGCTCGACCGGTTCATCGGCCACGGCTTCCTCCACCATGACCGGGGCAACCGGGGGCACGGCCGTCGCCGACGCATAAGGCGCGGCGCTGGCGAGCGCCTTAAAGCCTGGCTCGGCACCATCATCCTCGGGTTCGTTATCGAGATGCTCGCTGTCGGGACCGTCGGCCCACACCGGGACAGGCGCGCTGAGCTGCTGCGGCTGCGGCGCACGCAGGGCGGCCTCGACCTCCAGCACCAACTCGTCGGACTGCGGGGGAACCACCACTTCCTTCCAGTTGATCACACCCATGATAAAATCGATGGAGTCGTCATCGGACGAGAAGGGCAGCAAAATTCCGCGATACATGATGGTCGCACCGCGTTCGTTCACGAATTCGGCCTCGAACCCGATAGGTGCGCGGTTGGCGATGATCTGCAGATAATGGTCAGTCAGGCGGCTCAAAACCGAGCGGCTTGGCACCTGACTGATATAGTGCGCATCGTCAGCATGGTCGGTTTCGGCGCGCAGCCGGTCGCCGAGAAAAACGATCGCGGGGTCTTCGATCCCGGCCGTGAAATCGAGCAGAACGGCATGCGGACCGAAATCGTCCAGATTGTCGATATCCAGGTCTTCGACCGACGGATAGGCGCGGTCTCCCAGCATGCTGGCCCAGAAATTATAGGCCCGCACCTGCATCCGGCGTTCATCGGTGCCAATGGCGGGGGGCGCTTCGATCGCCCCATCCATCTGTTCGCCGCTGCCGGAGAGCAATCCGCGCATGCTGTCCATCATCAAAGTCCCCAAACGAGCAAGTTCGGCACCCTAAATGGACCCACAGTGGTAAATGGCGCGTAAACGATATGCGGAAAGAAGAGGCAGGCGGCCCGAGCATCAACGCTTGTTTTCGTGCCTCCTGCTTGCTAACGGCCCAGCCCAAGCCGCTTTAGCTCAGTTGGTAGAGCACATCATTCGTAATGATGGGGTCACAGGTTCGAGTCCTGTAAGCGGCACCACGCACTTTTTCTTTTGATACCAATATCTTAGTTCGTGACCGCTTGCGCGGTATTGTCGCGCTTTGTCCGGCGTTTAGCGCAAGCGCAATTGGGCCTCCGCGGGCCAGAGACCGTCTCAGAGCATTGATTCTAGGTAATTTGTGCCAGATATCTCAAAGGGCCGAAAAGCCGGATTCCAGTTGCGTTGCGCTTTTGATGGATAGAGACGCC
>NZ_JBXPUZ010000006.1:0-66150 GCF_057220455.1 Sphingopyxis sp. sgz302558
TCTTCGTCAATGCCATCAACTGGTCAAAGGAACTTGGCTCATGATCTCGCCCATTCCCGGTCGCCTTGCGGTGACCCTCTTGCCCATCCTGTTTGGAACAACCGCCTGTCCGGCTTCAGCTCAAGTGGTCGCCTTAGAGCCGGCGCCAGTGGTCGTCGATGCGGGGACCACTGCGACAATTCAGATGCAATCCGAACCGCGGCGAGCCCCCTCCCGCGCCGCGCGCCGCTCTCCCCCATCCTTGCCCCGGGATCGGGTGGGAGCGGCAAACGCCGCCGCGCGCGTGCAGCCCGAGGGCGAGCAGTTCATCAACGCGATCCAGAACTACGCCTGGGCGCCTGGAGCGCTCTATCAGGTCTATGCCGCGCCGGGACAGGTGACCGACATTGCGCTGCAGGAAGGCGAGCAGTTGGTTGGAGCCGGACCTGTCGCTGCTGGTGATACCGTGCGCTGGCTGATCGGTGACACGGTGAGCGGACGCGGAGCCACTGCGCGGGTCCACATTCTGGTAAAGCCTGTCCGCTCGGACATCACCACCAACCTTGTCATCAATACCGACCGGCGCACCTATCATATCGAGCTGCGCGCCAATCCGTCGGTCTACATGGCGTCGGTCTCCTGGGCCTATCCGCAGGACGAGCTGATCGCCTTGCAGCAGGCGCAGGAAGCCGAGACGCGCGCGGCACCAATTGCTGCCAATATTCCGGTCGAGGCGCTCAATTTTGCCTATCGCCTCTCGGGTGATCGGCCCTCTTGGCGACCGGTGCGCGTGTTCGATGACGGGCGGCAGACCTTTATCGAATTTCCCGAAAGCGTTGCGCAAGGTCAGATGCCGCCGCTGTTCGGGCTTGGCGAAGGCAATCAGGCTGAGCTCCTCAACTACCGCGTGTCAGGCCGCTTCATGATCGTCGACCGGCTGCTCGAACGCGCCGAGCTGCGCCTTGGCGACCGCCGCTCGCAGCAGCGCGTCGAGATCCGCAAGGAACGCCGGAGGACGCCGTCATGAGCGACGAAGCTGCTCCAACGCCAGAAGAGGCGGTCAAGCTGCGCGGCGATCCGCCGCGCGTCATGCGGCTGTCGCGCAAGGCCATCGGCATCGCGTCGGCTTGCGGCTTTGCCCTTGTCGGCGGTGCGCTGATCTATGCCCTGCAGCCCGCGAGCCAGGCCGAGCGCGAGGAGCTGCTCAACACCGAAGGCGCGGCGCGGCCCGATGCATTGGCCGATGCCCCTCGCGACTATGGTGATGTCCCCAAGCTGGGCCCGCCCCTGCCCGGTGATCTCGGCGCGCCGATCCTGGCGGCACAACAGCGCGGGGATGTTGCCGAGCTTCCGCCAATAGGCGCTGCGCCGCCCACTGGCCCTGCGCCAACGCCTGCGCAAACGGCAGCCGAGACGGAGCGACAGCGCTTGCTGCAGGAACGCAGCGCGGCGCGCGAAAGCGGCCTGTTCTTTGGTGGCGGTGCGGGGGCAGCTGCTGTCGGCGACGGATCGGAAGTTGCTGACTCAAGCGGTGCGGCCACAGTGCCGCAGCTTGCAGCAGAGGCTCAGCGTCCCGCCTTTTCCGACCGCCCCGCCGAGCGCCGGACGGTATCTGCGAGCCGGATCGAGCCGCCCGCAGGAACACATGTCCTGCAGGCAGGCAGCATCATCCCTGCGGCATTGATCACTGGGATCCGCTCCGATCTTCCTGGTCAGGTCACCGCGCAGGTCACCGAACCTGTCTATGACAGCGTCACGGGGCGCAATCTGCTTATCCCCCAGGGGTCACGACTGATCGGCGACTATAATGCCGACGTGTCCTTCGGCCAGCGCCGGGTCCAACTCGCATGGAACCGCCTGATCCTGCCCGATGGCCGGTCGATTGTGCTCGAACGCCAACCCGGCGGCGACCCGTCCGGCTTTGCCGGGCTGCAGGACGGGGTGGACTTTCACTGGGGCGGCGTTCTGCGCGCGGCGCTGGTCTCGACCTTGCTGGGTGTTGGCGGCGAGCTTGGCGCTGGCAATGACGACAATCTTACCCGCGCGCTGCGCCGCGGCTCTCAGGACAGCATCGGCCGCGCGGGCGAACAGGTGGTCAGCCGCGAGCTCGACGTGCGGCCGACGCTGACGATCCGTCCGGGGTTTCCCGTGCGCGTGCTGGTGACGCGTGACCTGATCTTGGGAGGCGGGTGATGACCCGATTGAAATTGTCCGATCTGGCCGACGAAAAGCCGGTCAAAATAACGGTCGAGCTCTCGTCCCGCCTCCACCGCGAGTTGCTTGCCTATGGCATGGCGATCAACGGCGGCGATACCAAAGATGCTCCAACACCCGAGCGGCTCATCCCGCCAATGATCGAGCGCTTCATCGCGACCGACCGGTCCTTCGCCAGATTGCGACGCTCGGGTCAGGTCGGGTAGCGTTCGCTGACCAATTCGAAGAACCGCTTCAGCGCGGGATTGTCGTTATCCTCCCGCCAGTAGAAGGCATAGTCGAGCCGCGCATGGCCGCCTTGGTCGATAATCTCCAAAAAGGTCAGTTCCGGCCATTGCACACCGATAGAGGCCTCGGTGGCAAGCGTGATATACCGGCCGAACGGGACCGTGCTCAGGACACTCTCGAGGCTCGTGTCCTGCATGATCAGGTGCGCACGATAGCCCTGATCCGACAATCGACGCTTTAGAATACGTGCCATCGCAGGGCCCACGCCCTGGCTGGGCAATACAAAGACCTGGCGGCGCAAATCGCTCCAGTGAAGCCGGTCTGACTTGGCCAGTTGATGGTCTTTCGGCAATGCGACAAGCAACCGCTCCGACCATGCCGAGCGCCGCGAGATGCCGGCGTCGTGCGCGTCCGACGGCATCAGCGCGACGTCAATGATCCGGGCCTTCAGATCGCTGAGCATGCGCTCGGGATCGGCCTCGATCCCGTCAAACTGAATGTCGGGGTGACGCCGCATGTATTCGCCAATGGTCGCACGCATGTTGCCGGCCATCAGGGACGCAGAAAACCCGACTGCGATCCTGCCTTCCTCGCCATAGCTGACAGCACGGGCTGTCGTCTGAAGATTGTCGATGTCGGTAAGAATGCGCCGGGCAACACTTAGGAACGCCTTGCCTTGCTCGGTCGGTATTGCGCCGCGCGTGCTGCGTTCAAAGAGCTTGATCCCGAGGCGCGCCTCCAAGGCGGCTATTCGTCTGCTCAACGTCGACTGCTTGATGCGCATTGCTTCGGCGGCGCGTGAAAAATTCTGGGCATCGGCTGTAGCGACGGCAAATCTGAGCTGACGCACTTCGATCATAGGCTACGCGACCTTTATCATCTTCTCCCCGGCCGCATTATCACCATTTGTCAGGATCATCCAAATTTTTCCAATGTCTTCAAGGACGAGCGAGCGAGATGGCGGCTGCTTGAGGCGCGTATTTTTGGTCTTCGCACGTATTGTTCAACGATGGATCATCTTGGTTGAGACCTCATACTTCCTGCCAGATCTGAAGCGAAGATCAGTTCAGGATAGGTCGGCCGACGACCAGTGAATGTGCACGATACGCCATTGCCCATTCACCTGCCGGAGCATCATCGTCTCGACTGACCTGCTGTTGATCGCACGCGTGCGGTACGTTCCGGTCACCGTTTCGACACTCATGACCCAGGCCGTATCACCTTCCATTCCATGCGTCCGGCTGATCAGGGTTCGAGGCACCGCGGCGCTGAAGGCGGCGTCGGCCTCCAGATGATGGCTCGCATATTCGGCGCGGCTATTCTCAACGCCGCCAGATTCGAAAATCATAACGTCTTCAGCCAGGTGTGTCAGCGCGGCGTCCGTATCGCCGCTGGCAAGTGCTGCGTGGAAGGCCATAACGGTGCCGACCGGTGTTGCCGCATCGACCGGCGCTCCCGGATTTGCCGAAGTGGGCGTTCGCGGCGCGTCATGCGGCCCCGGATGCGCGGCCGTCAGACTTAGTCCGATCGCTGAAATGCCAACGAGATACGCAGCACGTCGCGCTGCCAGCTGTATCATTTTACCCTCGATCATAGCCTCTTCCTCTCTCGATCAGTTTCTTGGTTACATCATCATCGGAGACATCATGCCCAGCACTGCGACCAGACAGATCACGCCGACCGCCAACATCAACTCGCCTGCCAGGCTTCTGCGAAGTCGCGACAAAGCGACTAAGGGCTCAGAACTCTCGCGGCATTGGTCCAGAACCCCTCGTCGTCCGATCGAGGCGTTGCGCGCGCCGAACGCCAGCATAATGCCAACCAACGTGACTTTGGCGACCAGCAAGACGCCATAAGGTGTGGTCAAAACCGCCGCGCCGTTTTCCAGTCCAAAAATCAACTGCGCGTTGATCATGCCCGTCAGTGCAGCAGCGGCGACCAGGCCGACGCCAAGCGGCGCGAACGCGTACATCACGCGAAGGAGCGAAAAGGCAGGGATGAGATCGCGCTGCCGATGCGCTTTAAGTGTAAGGAACAGGAACCAGCTAATGGCACCCAGCCACAGGCTGGTCGCCAGCAGATGAACGCCATTGTTCATGCGGTGGAACAAGCCCAATCCGCCTTCAGTCGCAGCCGCATGGCCGCTCCAGCTGAGCGTCAGCAATGCGCCAGCGAAGGACATGGCCGCGATCAAAGAAGTTGGCCTACCTGCTCGGCTTGCCAGCAGCGCGCCAAGGCCGATAAGCAGCAACGCAAGACGTATCAGAAACGCCATGCCCATATCAGTGCCAACGATCATCACCTCGATCATAGGCCAGTCGAGCGAAGCAATCGGAGCGCCCATCATCGCTGCGATCGACACCAGCATCAGCGCGAACGACACCAATGGCGCACAAATCGCCACGAAAATGAGAGCAACCTTCCCCTCATCTTTCGACACCCAATCCAGTCGGCGAAGGCTCACCAATCGAAATGCCGTCCAACCGAACAGGCCGAGCAGCAACGCATAATGCGCAAACCGCAGAACCTGTTCGGTTAGCTCACCCATTTCCATATCAGCCGATGATGAAGCTGACTTTACCTGTCATGCGATGGCCGTCAGCCCCCGCAGCTTGCCAGCGAACCTCATAGGTACCTTTGGCCAGCGGCTTTTTCAGGTTGAGCGTCATGGTCTTATTGCCGTTGGCCCAGGCAGTGGTGAAGTTGCGGATGGCCATTTCGCCGTGGTTTGCCATGCCCGGCATCGCGGTCATGACGATGCTTGCCGCCGCCGTGGGCGGAAGCAGTGCTTCACTGAATGTCAGCGTGACCATGCGCGCGCTGCCAACAGTCGTTCCCTCCGCCGGTGTTGATGCGACGACCTTGGTGTGAGCAAGCGCAACGGACGGAGCTGCAAGCGGAGCGGCAACCATTGCGATTGCGGCAAGAACAGAAGCAAATTTCATGGGATATTCCTTTACTTTAAAACCAGAAACGGATGCCGACGAGAAAGTTGGTGACGCTGGGATCCTCGCCGCGCGCGCGGGCGTAGTCGGCGCTGCCACCGACCCTCCAGCTTTGTTCAATGCCGATATAGGGGGCAAACTCGCGGACGAATTCATAGCGCAGCCGGAAACCAGCCTCGATCGTGTCGATCCCGGCTCCAACGCCCAAGAGCGGAATGTCTTGTGCAGACAGATTCACTTCGGCGCGCGGTTGCAGGATCAGACGCTGCGTGATGCGCTGGTCAACCTCGCCCTCGATCCGCGCGGTCAGATCGCCGCGCTGGGACAGGAATAATGCGGCATCGACTTCGAACTGGTAGGGCGAAAGCCCTTGCACGCCGATCACTGCATGCGTGGTGTCAGGTCCGCCGAGGTCTTGCCGCACACCCGCCTGCAGATCCCAAAAGGGAGCAATGGCACGTGCGTAGAGTGCCTGAACCTCGGCATCTTCGACTTTTTCGCCGAACGTGCCTTCGCCCTCGCTCTTGAACCAGAACCGGCTCGTCGGCCCGCCATAATAACCTTGCAAGTCCCACAGGTAGCCGTCTGCGCCGTCGCGCACTTGTGTTTCGAACCGGTCGCCCTGAAACCAGAAGACCGGGAAATCGCCGTGGGTTCGTTGCAGATCCTCGCGCGACGCTCGCATCGCGTCGGCACCCCAAATGGCATCAGCGGCGCGCGGTGGACCGCTTCCAGCCTCAGGTGGCGGCGGGGTTTCCATGTCAGGTCCAGGCGATGCCGACGCAGCGTCGTCCATCATGCCGTGATCCATGGTGCTATGATCCATATCCGCCATCGGATCTGCTGGATCAGATGCGGGCATCGCTGGCATGGCATGCCCGGCATGAGGGTCAACCGGCGGAGCTGTCGGTGTTGCAGGCATCGTGTGACCGGCATGCGGATCAGTAGGTGCAGGCGCTGGCGTTATCGGCGCAGCGGGCATGATGTGCCCGGCGTGGGGATCGGCGGGAGGAGTCGTCGGCCCAGGAGTAGGGCTCGGCGCAGGTGCCGGGGCAGGCATTGGCATTGCATGGCCCTGATGCCGTGCCGCTGCTGGCGTAGCAATCACCGCGCTGCCTAGCAATGCCGCATAAAAGACCGGCCGCACGCTCACGCGCCACCACCCGGACCGACCACGGTCACGGTCTGCATCATCCCGCCATGCATGTGATACATAAGGTGGCAGTGGAATGCCCAGTCGCCCGGCTCATTAGCGGTCAGATCAAATTGCGCGCTAGCACCAGGTTGCACAATCACGACATTCTTGCGGGGCTGATGCGCGGCACTTTCACCGTTGACCAGTTCGAAGAACATGCCGTGCAAATGGATGGGGTGCGCCATCATCGTATTGTTGACCAGCTTCACCCGCACCCGCTCGTTCCACGCAAAACGGATCGGCACATCGCTGACGGCGGAATACATCCGCCCGTCGAACGACCACATGTAGCGCTCCATATTGCCAGTGAGGTGGAGCTCAAGAAGCCGCGACGGCTCGCGGGTGTCACGATTGGGTTCGAGCGCAGTCAGCATCCGGTAATTGAGCACCCGGTGCGGCACATCACGCAGGCCAAGCCCCGGATCGCCCATTTTATCGATCGGCGCCATCGACACCATGTCGATCCCCGGACCGATCGCAACGTCAGGCGGCAGCAGCGTGGTGTCACGCATATTCATACCATCCATACTCATGCCGCCCATCGCCATACCTGCCATACCGCCATCGGCGGATTCTGCTGGAGCCGCTGATTGGCCATGGCCCATCGCTACATGATCCGTCGCGTCCATAGCCGCGCCGGCTGTACCGCCCGCTGCGGCAGCATCGGCGGGCGCGACCTGGTCCATCGCGCCATGGTCCATGCCGCCCGAGCCGTGATCCATCCCCATGTCACCCATGGTCAGCAGCGGCGGATCGCGCAGCGCTGGCACGGTTGCGCGCGCACCGGGACGGCTTGCCAGCATCGCCAACGCCATCCCGGAGCGGTCCATGGACTCTGCCACCACGGCATAGGCCTCGTCGCTGCCTGGTGTAATAATGACGTCGTAGATTTCGGCAGTGCCGATCTGGAACTCGTCGACTTCGACCGGGCGCACATTCTGGCCATCGGCGGCGATGATGGTCATCGGCAGGCCGGGGATGCGGACATTGAAGAAGCTCTGCGCCGATCCATTGATGATGCGCAGCCGCACACGTTCTCCGGCTCGGAACAGATATTCCAACCCCTCGGTCGGTCCGCGGCCATTGGCGAGGAACGTGTAGGTCGGCGCGCCGATATCCATGATGTCCGTCGGCATCATCCGCATTTCGGCCCACATCCGCCGATCTTCTGATGACAAGTCGTAATCGTCGGTCCAGCTGGTTTGCTGCCGATTGAAATAGCCTTCGCCGGTGCGCAGCCGCTGCATGATGAAATGCGGGTCGAGCACGGTGAAGTCGCTCACCAGCAGAATATAGTCGCGGTCATACTGGACCGGTTCCGCGCCTGCAGGATCGATAATCAGCGGGCCATAATGCCCGGACTGCTCCTGCAGTCCTGAGTGGCTATGATACCAATAGGTGCCCGCCTGACGCACGGGAAACTCGTAAGTGAAGGTCTGGCCCGGCTTGATCCCAGGAAAGCTGATGCCTGGTACCCCGTCCATCTGGAACGGCAACAAAAGGCCATGCCAGTGGATCGAGGTGTCCTCGCCGAGGTTGTTGGTCACATTAAAGCGCACATTCTGCCCCTCGCGCAGGCGAATTAGAGGGCCAGGAACACTTCCGTTCACCGCGATGCCGGGACCGCGGCGGCCTTCGATAATGCGATGACCGCTCCCCACGGTAAGGTCGATCACGTCGCCGCTCAGTTCGCCAAAACCAGCAGGGATGCGTGGCCCACCTTTCCCGTGGGTGCCGCCGCGGTGCACGCTGTGTCCCTGTGCCCAAGCCGGCGTAGTGGCGAAAGCAGATGCCGCGCCAAGTGCGGCGATGAGGTGACGTCGAGTGAGGTGAGGACTGTTCATACACTTCTATACGCGCGCGTCTGAGCTATCCCTCAAAATATCCAATAATTTTTGACGCGCACGGTAAAGCCGCGTCTCGACTGCCTTGAGGCTGATGCCCAGCGTCATTGCGGCCTCCTGCTGGCTCAGCCCTTCAACCGTGCACAGGATCAACACATCTTTTAGGCTAGCCGGTAGCTTGGCGATCGCGCGGGCGGCCGCAGCGAGCTCAGCGCGATCTGCGGCTAGTGCTTCGGCTGAGGGCGCATCATCAGCAATCCAGTCCGCGGCCTGTTCCGGCATCGGCAGGCCGATAAACCGCCGGACAGCTCGGCGACGGGCCCAGTCTCGGCATTTGTTGAGCGTGATGGCGCTGATCCAAGCCTTGAACGATCGCTCGGGGTCGTAGCGGCTCAGCGCGCCAAACGCGGCGACGAACGCCTCCTGCGCGATGTCGAAGGCTTCCTCGGAATCGCCCGTCGCTGTTCGCGCAAGCCGGTATACGGTCTCACGGTAGCGTTCGACCAGTGCACGTTGCGCGCCGCTATCGCCAGCCCGTGCTCCGCGTATGAGCGCCGCATCCAGATTGTCAGGGGTCACTGCGGCTGAGCAGCGAGGCTCTTACTGACCACCGCATCGAACCGCGTTTGTTGATCGGGGCGGAGAATGGCGCGCATCGCAAAGACATGCTCGAGCGTCGCCTTCTGGAGATCCCCCATCGCATCATGCGTATCTTCCACGGCTGCAGAAACGCGTGGGCCGTATTCATGTTCCGCAGCAATGGCTTTGCCAAGCAGCATGTTGCTGCGCCTGAGCCGGTCTTCAAGCGCCTGGCGCCGTGCAGCAAATTGACGCTCTAGGGAGGTCAATTCACGTTCCTGCGCCGGGTCCAGGTCGAGCTCGCCATGGATCAAGGCGTGGAGTTCTGCCCCCCCATGATGCGGTGCAGGTTGAAGCATCCGTCCGAGCCACACCCCGACCAGCGCAAGCGCAATGATCAACCCCGCAGCCAAGGCAATTCGACGAAGGTTCATTCCTGACCCAGTGCAATCAGAGGAGTAAGCGAAGCCGAAGGTCCGAAGGCCGCAAGGGGCACTTCAGCGCGCTCCGGCACCCGTAGCCCGCCCATGACCCCCATCCCAAGCGACACCACGAGCCCTAAGCCGAGCATCGCCCGAGTCTGCCTGACCTCGCCTTGCGCGCGCAAAGCCAGCCTCCCACCATCAATGCCGGAAAGGTCCGGCACAGGAAGTCTGGCCAATCGGGCGAGATTTTCGTCGAGATCCATCATGAAGCTCCTTCCGCATGATATACGCGGGCGCGGCAAAAACCCCTCATGTTGCCTTCTTCTCTCCTTCATTTTCCTGCTCAAAGCTGAAAGCATTGATTATGGGACAGGGTCCGGATTGCTCCGACGCGCAGTCATCGGCGAGCCTGACGAGGGCTCCCCGCATGGTTTGCAAGGTGGCGATTTTGGCATCAAGCGCCGCGATCCGAACGCGCGCCAGATCCTGCGCAGCTGTCCGGTCGCCAGCATCCAGAGCGAGCAGCGTAGCAATCTCGTCCAGTGTGAACCCGGCGGTCTGCGCTGAACGGATCGATTGCAAACGGCCGAGGTCGCTGCGCGTGTAACGGCGTGGCCCCTCATGACGCACAGGCTGCGCCAGCAATCCGCGTCGCTGGTAATAGCGGATCGTCTCGACATTGACCCCGCCTGCACGGGCAAATTCACCGATTTTCATTTTCACCCTTGATCCCGTACCGTGGTACGGAACCTATATGGGCTGCATTGCAGCGATTCAAAGGAAATCACCAATGCCCTCACCCGCCAAAACCGCGGTGCTCCACCGCATGGTCATGCCCAACCACACCTGCCCCTATGGCCTTAAATCCAAGCATCTGCTCGAAACGCGCGGCTACAAGGTCGATGATCGACACCTTACCACGCGCGAACAGACTGACGCGTTCAAGGCCGAGCACGGCGTTGCTACAACTCCTCAGACCTTCATCGATGGCGAGCGGATCGGTGGGCATGATGACCTGCGGCGATTTTTCGGGATCAAGGTCCCCGATCCCAATGCGACCAGCTACCGCCCGATAATCGCGCTCTTCGCCATGACCGCAGCGATGGCGATGGCAGCTGGCATCGCAGTCGATGGTACGGCCCTTAGCATTCGCGTTGCGGAGTGGTTTGTTGCCTTCAGCATGTGCGTGTTGGCACTGCTCAAACTCCAGAATGTCGACAAGTTCGCGACGATGTTCCTCAATTACGACCTGCTGGCAAAGCGCTGGGTGCCTTATGCGACCATCTATCCATTCGCCGAGGGGCTTGCCGGTGTGCTGATGATCTCGGGCCAATTGCATTGGCTTTCGATACCTGTGGCACTGTTTATCGGCACGATCGGGGCGATCTCGGTGTTCAAAGCAGTCTATATCGACCGGCGCGAACTCAAATGCGCCTGCGTCGGCGGTGACAGCAATGTGCCGCTGGGCTTCGTCTCATTGACGGAAAATCTAATGATGATCGCGATGGCAGTGTGGATGATGACTTAGAGTTGAGATCGCAAATTCATCGATGCAACGCCGTCTCGTCATCACACGGTACGGACTCGGCCTGGACAGTGACGTGAGGGATCGCGAAGTGCGCTTGCAGCAGATCTGTTATGGCGCGCCGCACCGGTTCCGCATCCTCCCCGCCACCAATCGCAACGTGCTCTGTCAGGCTGGCAACGTCACAAGCCACCGACCACAGATGCAGGTCATGAACGCCGTTCACGCCTAAAATCTCAGCCATCGCGGTACGGATTGCATTGAGGTCGAACCCATGCCGCAAGCATTGCAGAGGGATTGGCTACCGATCGCTGGAACGCATTCGCAATCAGGCCTTGAATGGGTCGGCGACTGCTGTGTGAGGTAGGTATTTTCCAAACCTATCGTCACATCTTGATGTGTATCAATGTAAATATGGCGTATAGCCCTCAAAGTCGTTCCGATTAAGCGATGATGTTTTTCTTGAAACGGACATCAGTAGAAAAGGAGCCTTCACCATGAAAACTATGATTTTATTGTCACTAGCTTTTCCGGTATTGCTAGCTGGGTGCGCTACTACCGGTTCGCGCATGGCGACCGCCGAGGAACGCGCGAGCTGCGCGAAGATGGAGGAGCATATGGGGCTAAAGAGTCCTCATGATCATGGTGAAATGAAGGGCAGAGGGATGAACCCGATGAACCTGAGCCATGAGCGCTGTGTAAGGATCCTCGCCCAGCCCGGCTGATCCTGGATCAGGCATTCGGCGGCCTAGGCGGGCCGCCGAATGCTGGGGTTGGTGCCTCAATCCTGTACGATTATGGCGCGTGCCGGGTTTCCGAGGCTATCGCGTCTGGCAATGGAGCCGATCAAAGCGCCAATTTCACTGAATTGGTCAAACTGTTCGAGAAGGTGTGACGATGATGCCCCTGCCCCCACCGCAGCCGACAGAAGCAGAGATCTGGCGGCTTGCGCTTTCGCGGTGGGACAATGAAGGTGGGGCAATCGCGGCTCTCGGACCAGACGTGGTGGCCGCAAGTCATGAACTGACCAACACCGAGCTAGTCCATCTGCGTATTCGGGTCATTGCGCTTGAAAACCTGATGATCGCTGTCCTGGCCGAGGGATCAGAACAGCAGCGCCTGATGGCCCGCGATATGGCCGCCCTCATTACTCCTCGGCCAGGTCATACGCAGCATCCGCTGACCGTTCATGCCGCCGATCACATCACCGATCTGGTAGCCCGCGCAGATCGGTTTCGCATGGACTGACACGGCAGCGCCTGTGCTCGTCCCCGCAGGAGCAGCCCTGTGGTCGCACTCAGACACAAGCTGCATCAAGGGAGATGGACATGCAAAACCCGACTATCAGTCGCCAGATTATCCGATGGGGATGGACGCTCAGCGTTTTCATTCTGCTCAGCTTTCTTCTTTGTATTGCGTTCGGCCTGCTGATGCCCGGCCGCTTTCACATGCTTGAAGCATGGGCTCCGCTGCTGCCTGGGTTTGAGTGGCTGACATGGCCGGGCTTCATCGCAGGCGCCGTCGGTAGCTTTCTCTATGGCTGGTATATCGCGATATTGATCGTTCCCCTCCATCGCTTCTTCGGGCGCGGAGAGACGTCATGAGCGGCTATATTTGCCCCATGCATCCTGAAGTACGGCAGGACGAGCCGGGCGACTGCCCAAAATGCGGAATGCATCTGGTATTGGACGACGGCATTGAAAGCGGAACGCCGGCCGAAGGCCACGCGCCGCATGAACAGAAGGAGCACCGACCAAGCGATGGCCGCTACGATCAAGTGCCGGAGGAATTCACCGGCACGGTCTACACCTGCCCGATGCATCCGCAGGTGCGACAAACCGAGATGGGATCATGCCCGATCTGCGGCATGGGGCTGGAGCCCGAAACGGCAACCCTGACAGAGGATGGCCCCAACCCGGAACTGGTCGATTTCACGCATCGCATGTGGGTCGGCGCTGTCTTGACTGTGCCGCTGCTGGTTTTGACCATGGGGCCTTTAGTGGGGCTTGGCGGGGTCCGCGAGCTTTTAGGCGAACGCGCGACGCTGTGGATCGAATTCGCGCTCGGCACACCTGTCGTGCTTTGGTGCGGCTGGCCGTTTCTGGTGCGGGGCTGGAACTCGTTCCGTAATTTGAACCTCAACATGTTCTCGCTGATTTCGATCGGCGTCGCTGCCGCGTGGCTATTCAGCGTGGCGGCGCTTCTGGCACCCGGGATCTTCCCGGCAGGATTTCGCAACGCACAGGGACAGGTCGGCGCCTATTTCGAAGCGGCGGCGGTCATTATCACGCTCGTTCTGTTAGGACAGGTGATGGAACTGCGCGCGCGCGAAGGAACCGGTAAGGCCATTCGTGCCCTGCTCGATCTCGCCACAAAAACCGCACGCGTGGTACGCGATGATGGCACCGAGGAGGAAATACCGCTCGAAGACGTCCGGGTTGGCGACCGACTGCGAGTCCGGCCCGGCGACAAGGTTCCGGTGGACGGGACGGTTGCTGAAGGGCATTCGTCAATCGACGAAAGCATGATCTCGGGCGAGCCGATGCCGGTCGAAAAAGTGGCAGGCGATGATGTAACCGGTGCGACGATCAATGGTACCGGCAGCCTGATCATCGAGGCCCGCCGCGTTGGTGCTGATACGACATTGGCGCAGATCGTCGAGATGGTTGCCAACGCCCAGCGTTCGCGCGCACCGATCCAGAAATATGCCGACAAGGTCGCAGGCTGGTTCGTGCCAGTGGTTATCGGTGTCGCAATCCTGTCCTTTATAGGATGGGCAATCTGGGGCCCCCCACCCGCTTTGTCCTATGCGCTCATCGCGGCCGTTGCCGTGCTGATCATTGCCTGCCCCTGCGCGCTCGGCCTGGCGACGCCAATGTCGATCATGACAGCGACCGGCCGCGGCGCGCAGGCGGGCGTCCTGATCAAGAATGCCGAAGCGCTCGAACGGTTCGAAAAGGTCGACACGCTCATGGTCGACAAGACCGGCACGCTGACCGAAGGCAAGCCGCGACTGGTCGCGGTATTGCCGCAGCCGGGACATGATGAAGGCGAGGTGTTGCACCTCGCCGCAACGCTGGAACGCGGATCCGAGCATCCACTCGCCGAGGCAATTGTGAAAGGCGCGCAGGAACGCGGCATCACTCTCGCCGAAGCTAGCGACTTCGAGGCAATCACCGGCAAAGGGGTGGTCGGCGTTGTCGATGGCAAGAAGGTTATGCTGGGCAATCTCAAGCTCGTGACTGACCATGGAATTGATGCAACCGAATTGCTGCCAGCAGCAGATGCGCGACGGGACGAAGGCGAAACGGTGATGTTCGTTGTCGTTGATGGCGCAATTGCCGGCTTGGTCAGCGTGGCAGATCCCGTGAAGGAGACGACCCCTGCTGCGATCAAGGCACTTCATGAACTCGGTTTCCGGATCATCATGGCGACCGGCGACAACGAGCGCACCGCAAAAGCCGTCGCCGCAAAGCTGGGCATCGACGAGATCCGCGCCGATGTCCTGCCGCAGGATAAGGCCCGCATCATTCGCGAATTGCAGGAGCAGGGCCACAAGGTCGCAATGGCCGGAGACGGGGTGAACGATGCGCCTGCGCTCGCCCAGGCCGATGTCGGCATCGCCATGGGCACAGGCGCTGACGTAGCGATCGAGAGCGCGGGCATTACACTTGTCAGAGGCAATCTCGACGGCATCGTCCGCGCTAGGCGTCTGTCGCACGCCACCATGAGCAATATCCGGCAAAACCTGTTCTTCGCGCTCATATATAATGCGGCGGGCGTGCCGGTGGCCGCGGGCCTGCTCTATCCATTGTTCGGCATTCTGATCAGCCCGATGTTCGCAGCATTCGCGATGAGCGCATCGTCAATCTCGGTGGTGCTCAATGCGCTAAGATTGCGGACCGCGAGCCTGTAAGTGGCCGGGCAAAAAGGCTGGCGACGCACGCTCCCACCACGATGATGGAGACGATTGGAAGAGTTCGATCAGCCTATCCGGTGGTTGTCGCCGGAACGCTTGGGCGCCTCGGGTTGGCGGAATTGGCAAAGAATGAAAATGGCGGCGCAATGAGATTTGATAAACAGCCCGAGGTCCATGTTGCCACGTTTGGGTTCTTCACATCGTTCATCTGGGAAATGCTGCAAATGCCCTTCTTCGATGTCGGGTCGGCAACCTCCTGGGAAAGCACGTTGGGCTGCACGCGAGCCACATTTGGCGATGCCGCGATTTTGGTGCTGGCCTATACAGTGGTCTCGATATTGAACCGAGACAGGCACTGGATGCACCGCCCAACCTCCGGCATGATCGGCATCTATCTCATGTGCGGCCTTGGGATTACGGTCTTAATCGAAGGAATCGCGACCAGCGTGCCGACGCAATGGGCTTGGGGCTGGCGCTATAGTGAACTCATGCCATTAGTGCCCGGCACGAATATTGGCCTAGTCCCCGTCCTGATGTGGATCGTTATTCCACTGATAACGCTTTGGTTTTCAAGGCGCCAGCCACGACCTTAACCCGCGACATGCCAAAGGAAAAACGGCACTGTCAGAACAAATGCACCGGCTAGCGGAACGGGCGCGATAGGCTAGAGAGGTGCATTGCCTAGACCCAAGAAGCCCACCAGCCCGTCAAGTACTTCAGCTCCTCGCCGGAGATCATTCGGCTGGTAGTTATGATGTATGTCAGCTTCCCGCTCTTGTTGCGGAATATCGAGGACCTGCTGGCAGAGCGCGAGATCGACATCTGCCATGAGACGGTGAGACAATAGTGGAACCGGTTGAGACCTTGGTTAGGTCGTTCGCTGTTCTACGCTCCGGACTACGGTCCCAGGTCAATGGTCGATTGCCAGTTTTTCTGATCGCATTTTGACTGAGATCAATGATCCAGATTTCCCTTGACCTATGACCGTGGTCCAAGGTGCATAAACCTGTTCGCTGCTGCGATCGGATATGGAGCATTCGCCTTCTCGTCTCGACGTATGTTTGGCTAAAGTCCTGATTTTACGCTCAGGATTAACAACTTGATCGCTAGCTGCGACAGCGGCGGCGGCCTTCTTGAAAGGAGCAACGTGATATGAAGAAAATTTTTGCACCCCTGCTGTTCGGCGCGGCGCTGATCACTGCTTCGCCGTCCATCGCCCAGGGAATGGGCCATAGCTTCTTCATGCGCGGACACGTCGTCGCGATGGAGGAAACGGGCCCTGTGATCTGCATCGGCGAGGCTGACGGTGCGCAGACGGGTCAGGTTCTCGATGTTTACCGGGTTGAGTACCGGCATGCGCACAGATCCGAGCAGACAAGTTACAAGCGGGTAAAGGTTGGCGAAGTCAAGATCACCGAGATCATCGATGATCATTTCGCTCGCACGCAGGTGACTGACGGAAAGCTCAAGGAGCACGACATCGTCGAGCTCAGCCACAAATGAGCAACGGGCGGGGCAAAGCAGGCCAGCAATTACCCCTTTCGAGCCCATGATGGACGCACGGCCTGGACCCTAAGCGACGATGCTTGCGGGTTTGGGAATATGCCAGCCTATCTGGAAGGAGCCGCGCTATGCAAGGTTATACCATCGGGGGGCTGGCTTCAGCTCGTGCCGTGCGGCGCGATACCATTCGCTATTATGAACGTTCTGGTCTCTTGCCCGAACCCAACCGGACCGCGAGCGGATATCGTATCTATGGGCGCGATGATGTCGCACGGGTCAACTTTATCAAGACTGCGCAGTTGCTCGGGTTTACATTAAGCGAGAGCGCGTTGCTACTATCGTTGCAGCACTCCCAGGCCAAATCTGCTGCCGACGTTGTCGATCTGACAGAAAAGAAGATCCGCAGTCTGTCAGTCAAGCTATCGCAGCTCCGAACAATCAAAAAGGCTCTTGCCCAGCTCGTGGCCGATTGTCCCGTCGAAGTGCCAGTCAGTGACTGCCCTATCCTCGGCTACATTGCCCATCCACAATCCCGTCGCCGGCTCAAGCAGCGGTCCGAAAACCTAACTCACGACCTTGCTGGTTGACCTCTTCAGTATGTGTCGCCCGAACATACCCTATCCGTTCACGTCGTTCCGCGAGCCAGTGCATTTTCTCTGACAGTGCCGCCGCTCCTATTTGTGCGACATCATTTTGTTCTCGGCCATCATCTGCGTCATCATCTCGTGCATCATCATCATGCGCTCATGGCAGGCCTGCATCATCGCGGCGTTGTCGCCTTTCATCATGGTAGCCATTTGTGCCTGCATCATTTGGTGATGCTCTGCCATCAACCGCTGACGCTCGGCGGGATTAGTTGCTGCATGCGCTCTCTCCATCAGGGCACGCATCTCCTCCATCTTTTGATGGTGTGCCTGCATAGCCTCAGACTCTTGCGCCATGTCGCTTTGCATCATGCCACCCTGCATCATTCCGCCGTGGCCCGACGGGACGATTGCCGGCGTTGCGGAAGATTGCGCTGACGCGGCCGAAACGGTCAAACCAGCGGCGAGTATGAAGGTAAATATTGCATGCTTCATGATGAATTTCCTTAGTGAAATGTTAGCGGACCATTCGAGGTTGCAGCGACAAAATCACCAGATCAGGTATAACTTTGAGGCAGAACAAATCTGCGGCGCCGCGCGAAATTTTGATTTTCTCATTTTCAATTAATCTCTTTTTACAGAGCAGCGAAATCCTCGGAAACTACGCAGGTTATACAAAAACCGTGCTTTCAATTTAATCGCAGTTCTGTCTGCCAGGCGCGGTTCAAACCATCCCAGAGGTGCGGCCTGCACCCGGCTATTCTGCCGCGGTAATTGCGGCAGAGGTTCTAAAAACGGACAGATCGTTTAGGGGTGTAATCTGCTACCCCGATAACAGGACCTGGATCTAAATTGCCGAAATGAAAAAAATTCCCGAGCCCGTCGCCCCCGTATGGCAGGGGCAACTTTCTTTGGGTGACCGCTGGGCCCTTTGGGAAGGCGACATCGGTGATGGGGTGCTCCACCGCCACTTTGCAGCCCAAGCAATCGTTTCGGACAGTCCGGTTCGAGTGTTCGATGAACACGGCCGTTATGTCGAAGCGGAATGTGTGCTCGTCGACCCTCTAACACCGCACAGGGTCGTGCCGGGCCACAAGGCGAAGCTTATCTATATCGAGCCCGGTAAACGAATGGAACCTGATGCTATCGAGCATTTGCGCCCTGTCGGGTCAGCAACGTCGCTTGCAATTGTAAGTTCAACCGAGGGTCTTCGGTTCTGGGCAATCTGGCTCTCAACACCGGCCCCCTTGTTGGAAGCAATCGACGCAAGATTATCCGCAGCACTCGAATTCATTGAGGGCGCGCTTGCCTACGGCCCTGTGCCTTTGCAGATAGCTGCTTCTCAGGCGCGGCTTTCACCAGATCGGTTCCGGCACTTGTTCGCCGACCAGATGGGGCTCACCTTTAGACGTTACGTTTTGTGGCGCAGGCTTCGCCTTGCATCGGCATACCTTATGGAAGGTCAAGATGTGACGACAGCCGCCCACACTGCTGGATTTTCCGATGCAGCGCATTTTGCACGAACGATTAAATCGACATTTGGAGTTACGGCAAGTCAAGCTCTGGTTGGCCGATAACCTCTCCAGTCGCGCTCCCTCAGGCTGGTTCGCGCCACATCGGGTAGAATTTCGGACCACCCGGCACCTTCACCTCGTCCAAAAGCTGAAAGCCCATTGCGCCATAGAAGCCAATCAGGCTCTCGCTTGCGGCCTCAAGGTATGCAGGCTCGCCCGCTGCATCACACCGATCAAGGTTGGAACGAATAAGGCGACCTGCAAGCCCACGCCCTTGGTGTGCCGGGTCGGTACCCACTGTCGCAAGATACCAGTGCGGACGGCGCGGATGGTGCTTTTCCATCGCTTCAAGACAGCGAATTACGCGCCCTGTGGCCGTACCATAGACCCTTAGCATATGAGGAAGGTTTGCAGCGATGGTGCGCCGCTTGACACGCCAGCGATATGGCGGACGCCACAGCGCCACCGCCTCGCAGCTGTCGGTGACCGCAACGTGCCCCAGTGGTGCGCTCAGTCCCCAAAGAATTTGGAAGAACCTCTCAATGCGGTGTGTGCGGACGTTTTCATCCGGGTAGAAGTATTCGAGAAAGGGGTCGCTCCAGAAGGCCCGAGCCAAACTTTCAGCAGCTGCCGGTCTATCGGCCACACAGGCAAGGCGAACAACTGGAGATGACGCTCCGCCTTGATTTTGAGAAATTGGCGCCCGACCCTGCGGCGAGCCAAGCCCAGCCCGCTGATCCCGAACAACCCCGGTCATTCCGCAGGCGCGGCGGCTACGCCGTATTGTTTCGGCTGTGTTCGGAACGGCGCAGCCAGTTGGCCAATATAACCGACCGGGTAGTGAGGCTGTTTGCCGATGCCGAGATCATCGCTGGTGAAATGCTTGTCAGGTTCATAGACAGCAGTGCCGAGCATGTGGTCCCAGAGGTTAGTAAAGAGACCAAAGTTGACGTCTCCAATGCCGGCCCACTTTTGGTGGTGAAACCGATGCAGGGGCGCGAGAGCGAGTACGTATCTAAGCGGCCCAATCTGCATGTCGGCGTTCGAGTGCTGGAGCAGCAGCTGCACGGTGATCGCGAAGCCCAGCAGCAAGCCGATCTCGACTGGCATGCCAATTAGCAGGAGGGGTGTGGTTCCCGCGACGGTCTCGAGAGTCTGGTGAACGGGATGTTTGATGAGCCCATTGAGGCCATACATGCGGATGACCGAGTGGTGCGGCGCATGGAACCGCCAGAGCCATTCGACCCGGTGGCTGGCATAATGGCAAAGCGTGATCCCGAAGTCTGCAATGATTATCGCAAAAAGGAGCTGACCCCACAGTGGCCATCCACTCGGCCATAGGTCGCTAGAGGGCATAAGTAGCGTTAGTATCGGGATGAGCGCCACCGATAGGTAAACGCTGCCCTCGTAGGCAATTGCATAAATCATGTCACGTCCAGCGTCGCCTTGGTCCCTGTTCCAGGCATTCTCGTATGGGATATAGCGTTCCGCCAAAAACGAGGTGGCAATAGCAGCAAGCAGGAGCGGCAGCAGCCAGAGCCAAGCATTTTCCGAGTTGACGATCCAGACCGCCACACCATTGAACCCCAGTAGCATTATGGGGACGAAGACAACTTTGATCACAGGCCGCACGCCATTCCCTTTCGGACCATAAGCCAAGATGATAGGCCCGAAGACGTGGGACGGCTTGAACGCTTCGGCTAAAGCCGCGAGCGGCAGCACAGCCGCTATGTTCAAAATCCTGCCTGTGTCTCTAGGTTATCGCAACGCAACCCTAATTTTGAGCCGCCTCGCGTTTGTCGAAAGCCCCAGCTTCTGAGCTGGTGGAGCCGACGTGAGCAAGAAAACAAACGAGTTTGTGAGAGAGTTGGATCACGTTCTGACTTGCACAGTCTTGCGAACCTCGCCGGCGACACATGCTCTGTAAATGGCCGGATTCAGGAAATTAGAGCCATCCGAACTAGCCGCGAAAAGGCAGTACCCTCGCAGCCATCGAGTTCATTATATCATTTTTGCATGATAAATCGAAAAATACGTATTTGCTGTTAGCCTTTGTCTTCGACAACTTGGGATCGGGCAATGTTCGTCTGCTGCCAAATGTTGGTGCAATCGCTATCAAAGGAAACGGGGTATGGTAAAAGTTGCGACGGGAGTGCGTAAAAGTGCATTAAGAACAGCTTCGCTTGCCACCCTTTTGACTGCCCTAATGGCCCCGGCGACTGCGATTGCCCAGGACCAATCCGATCCTGAAGAGCAGGAAGCGGAGAAATCAGAGCAGGGGATCATTGTTACCGGGACCCGTCGCGAAGGGGTGACCTACCTCGAATCCGCCCGTCCGGTCGATATTATCTCAGCTGACGTCCTCAACAGGCAAGGTTCGTCCAACCTCAATGACGCTCTGCGTACCGCGGTTCCTTCCCTCAACGTTCAGCAATTCGTCGCGCAGGATGGCTCGGCCTTCATTCGCCCGTTCAGCCTGCGCGGTCTGCCGCCAGACCAGACGCTCGTCCTGCTTAACAACAAGCGACGCCATCGCTCGGCGCTGGTCCAGATCACCAATCAGCCGCTTGCAGCGGGAGCGCAAGGTTCTGACCTCTCAAGCATTCCGACCATCGCCATCAAAAGCATTGAGGTTCTGCGCGACGGGGCCGCTGCGCAATATGGGTCAGACGCCATCGCGGGTGTGATCAACTTCCAGCTCAAGGACAGCTCGGATGGTTTTTCGATGACCGCACGTTACGGGCAGTTTTACGAAGGTGACGGCGAGGATGTGACGCTCGCCGCGAATGCGGGGTTTCCGGTTGCTGAAGGCTTTATCAACCTGAGCGGTGAATATGTCCGGGCAAAGCCGACATCGCGCGGAACCCAGCGACCGGATGCACAGGCTCTGATTAACGCGGGCAATACCGCCGTGCCAGTGCCAGCCCAGCGCTGGGGTAACGTGAACACGGAAGCGGCGCGCTTCCTTCTCAACGCCGAGGTGCCCGCATCCGACAACGCCACGGTTTATCTGTTCGGAAACTATGCGTGGAGCGCGGGCGACACCGAGTTCTTCTATCGCAACCCGGTGACCCGAACGGATATCTTCCGCAGCGTCCCTCTGACCAATACGCCCGGCGGCGCGAGGTTCAGCTTTGCCTCTCAGTTTCCCGGCGGCTTCACACCGATCTTCGGGACAGACATCGAAGATCTCAGCATCGCGGGCGGGGTTCGCGGCGACTTTGGCGATCTTCAATATGACTTGAGTGCGATCCTCGCCCAGAACCGGGTTCGCTACGAACTTTCGAACACTGTCAATCCGTCGCTGGGGCCGCAATCACCGACCAGCTTCAACGCAGGGAAAGTGACCCAACGCGAAACGCAGTTCCATGCCGATTTCGTCTATCCGCTCGAGATCGGGCTGGCCGACCCGCTGAACGTCGCCTTCGGCGCCGAGTATCGGCGCGAAGCCTTCGAAATCACGGCTGGCGAAGTCGCCTCTTGGGAAGCCGGCCCGTTCGCCCGAGTTCTCGATCCAGACAATGGCAATCAGCCGATCGGTCTGGCGGTGGGCTCGTCCGGTTTCCCCGGCTATGCCCCGTCATCGGCGGGCACTTGGTCTCGATCCAACTGGGCCGGCTATGTCGACGTCGAAGGCGACCTGACTGAGGGGCTCAACCTTGGTGTCGCCGGCCGCTTCGAGGACTTCTCGGATTTCGGTAGCACTTTCAACTGGAAAATCTCGGGGCGCTACGATCTCACCGATTGGGTTGCGATCCGCGCCTCGTACAGCACCGGCTTCAGAGCTCCGACGCCGGGGCAATCGAACATCTCGGACGTTGCCACAAATATCGATCTTGTGACGGGCGGGCTGCTACTGACCACAACCCGCCCGCCGTCCGACCCGATCTCGCAATTCTATGGTGCCCAGCCGCTTGATCGCGAAAAGTCGGAAAATATCGCTGCAGGCCTGGTGTTCGACATCCCAGGCGGATGGGTGCTGACGGCCGACTATTTCAACATCAGGGTCGATGATCGCATCGCGCTCACATCACGCATCCCTATCACTGCAGCCGATCGTCTGGCCATGGCCGCTCAGGGCATTGATCCTGGCGATGTGCAGACCGTCCGTTTCTTCGGAAACTTCTTCGATTCACGTACCGAGGGCGTCGACTTCGTGTTCTCCAAGGACTGGCGCCTCGGTGGGGGTACGCTCTTGGGGATCAACGCTTCGCTTAACTACACTAGGAATGAAGTAGCCAATGTCCGAGATGCCCGCGCCGTCGATCGCGAGCGCCGCATCGAGATCAACAGCTTCAATCCGAAATGGCGCGGAAGCATTACGAGTACACTTGAATCGGGTGCGTTCTCCGCGCTTCTGCGTGGAAGTTATTTCGGCCGATGGACCGACGCGGTCCCCAACGCCGCCCCAACCCCCAACGCGTTCGATCAGACATTTGGGGCTGAAGTGCTCGTCGACCTCGAGGTTGCATACAATGTGACCGACAACATCAACCTCGCGGTCGGGGCCAACAACCTGCTCGATGCCTATCCGGATCGCGACCAGCGCATCGGGCAGCAGAATAACGGGATCATTTATCCGCAGTTCTCGCCGTTCGGTTTCAGCGGTGGCTTCTGGTACGTGCGCGCCAACGTGAACTTCTGACGCAGTATCAACAATTGTATCGCCGATGCCTGCTTTGCGGCAGCGTCGGCGGTACATAATCAAAGAAGTAACAAGGTGACAGGTTCGATTGAACAACGTCTAGCAGCACTAGGGATAAAGATGCCGAGTGTTGCCCCTGCGGTGGCCAATTACGTGCCCTTCACACGCAGAGGACCACTCATCACCGTTTCCGGCCAGCTGCCGCGGACGGATGATGGTTTGATCATTGGCACACTGGGAAATGGCACATCGATCGACCGCGGTGTCGCAGCAGCACAGCAATGCGCGGTTTCGATCCTCGCGATCCTCAATGAGGCCATTGAAGGTGATCTGGACCGTCTGGAGGGCTGTGTGCAGTTGTCCGGTTTCGTCCAGTCTGCACCCGGCTTCACTGAGCATTCCACGGTCGTTAATGGCGCCTCGGATCTTATTGCGACTATCCTCGGGGAGCGCGGACGCCACGCCCGCGCTGCGGTGGGCGTTTCCAGCCTCCCGTTTGGCGTGGCCGTCGAGGTGAGCGCGCAATTCATGCTGCACGCTTAGGTTCAGTCGATGACGGACCCGAAGCGGGTTTCGCATGCGCGTTGAAGATTGTCGCGTTCGACCATCAGAGTGCCAAGCAAGTCTTCAAGCAATCGCGACCTTCCACGGTGCGGCGGCAATATCATCAGTGCCCGAAAGGCGATCGCGGGTTCAAACGGCCTGGCGATCAACCCTTGGGTTTCGAATTGGCTCGCAACAAATGAGACTGCGTTGGTGAGGCCGACTCCAGCACCTTCCGCCACCAATTGGCAGACGGTAGCGCCAAATTGCGTTTCGACAACAACCTTAGGTTGTGCTCCAACCAGGCGCAGGGCTGCGTCGAGCTGCCTGCGCGCGGTATCGTCTGGCGAAAGCGAAACGAGCGGCACGCCGTCCAGATCGGCTGGAGTGATCGTTTCGAGCTTTGCCAGCGGGTGATCGTTCGGCATGACACAGATGCCCCGGGTTGTCAGGAACGGCTCCGTTACAACATTGGTGATGTCGATTTCATCCGCGCACAATCCGACGTCGTAGGTGCCGCTAGCGACGAGATTTCGCACCATGCTCGAATTGGCGATTTCGAAGGTTACGGTCACACCTGGATTTCGGTCAATAAACAGCTTGATCACACGCGGGATCAACGAAAGCCCGAGCGCGGCCGACGTGGCTATCCGAAGCGAACCGGTTCCGACCGAACGGATTCGCGCCACAGCCTGCTTTAGACGATCCAACCCGACATATGTGTCGACAATCTCCTGATAGAAGATTTCAGCTTCCGCTGTGGGGATAAGGCGTGGACCTTGACGTTCAAACAGCTTGAGCCGGGTCACATCCTCCAGTCGTTTTAGGGAACGGCTGATTGCCGGCTGCGACACTCCCAGCAGCTCGGCTCCGCGGGTGGTCGAACCAGTTCGCATCACCGCATTGAAGGCTTCGATCAGGCTAAGGTTCATACTGAACTATAACAAGAACGCATAATGATGCGCAATAGAGGGATTTGAAATGAGCAAAGTGACCGCATAGCGTGCTTGGCGAGGAGACGGGAATGAAGGACGACACAAAATGCCTGAAAGTGGGCATGCCTGAAGGAAAATTCTCAAGCTTGTCAGTGCCCGTCCACCGCGCGTCGACAATCGTGTTCGATAGCGTCGCAGCCTATCAGGCGCGAAGGTCGCAGCTATATGACGGATATTCCTACGGATTGTACGGAACGCCCACTAGCCGTGCCCTCGAAAAGGCGATCGCCAATATTGAGGGTGCCGATCGTGCGATGGTTGTGTCCTCGGGCTTTGCAGCCATCACGCTTGTTACGTTGGCGCTATCACGAGCCGGCTCTCGCGTGCTTTTTTCTGACAATGTTTATGAAACCGTTCGTCCCTTCGCCGACAATCTGCTGTCACGTTATGGCGTGACGCCGGTATACTATGACCCCCAGATTGGAGAGCGAGTATCTGAGTACCTGGACAAAGACATCTCCTTGGTTTGGCTGGAATCGCCCGGTTCGATGACGCTGGAGGTACAGGATATCCCGGGCATCGCCGCCGCATGCAGGAAACGTGGTATCCCTACAGCGGCCGATAACACCTATGCCACGCCGCTGCGTTGCAAGCCGCTCGATCTCGGTGTCGACATCTCGGTCTGTGCGGTGTCGAAGTATATCTCCGGTCATTCGGATCTGGTGATGGGGTCGATCGCGTTGCGCGACGAGACGACGTTCCGGTTGCTCAAAGATCACGCGCGGATGCTTGGACAAGGTGTATCTGCCGACGAAGCCAGTCTCGCTCTGCGCGGCCTCGAAACGATGGCAGTGCGATTAGACAGAATCGAACGCACAACTCTCTCGCTGCTCGATTTCGTGATTGCCCAGCCCGGCGTGCGCGAGGTGCGTCATCCGGCTCTAGTCCATAATCCGGGGCATACCGAATGGTTGCGTGACTTTTCCGGCTCCACTGGCCTGATCACGCTTTTTCTCGAACCGTGGACCCGTCCGCATCTGGCGCAGGCGATCGAGGCGATGGATCAATTTGCAATCGGCGCCAGCTGGGGCGGAACCAAGAGTGTTGTCGCGGTGCTCGATGCCGTACCTCTTCGGACAGCCACACCGGTTCCACATGATGGTCCGCTGGTTCGGTTTAGCATCGGTCTGGAGCACCCGGACGACCTTATCGCCAGCCTGTCGAAAGGCTTCGACATTCTTGCTTCAGCGCAGCCAGCCATTGCCGCTGCCAATTCGATCGGGGGGAAATGATGATCGCCAGTAATGTTAGATCGGCTGCTATTGCACTGCTTCTTGCATCGAGCCTTGCCGGCTGCTCGACCGATGGGGGCAAGCCAGAGAGCCTCGTCGACAAGATCAAGGAACGCGGCACGCTCAATTGTTCGGGAAGCCAGGGGGTGCCCGGCCTTTCCCGACCGGATGAAAAAGGTGTGTGGCGCGGATTTGACAGCGATGTCTGCCGGGCCATGGCGGCAGCGATTCTCGGCGA
This sequence comes from Sphingopyxis sp. sgz302558, assembly GCF_057220455.1. Lineage (NCBI taxonomy): Bacteria > Pseudomonadati > Pseudomonadota > Alphaproteobacteria > Sphingomonadales > Sphingopyxidaceae > Sphingopyxis > Sphingopyxis sp. sgz302558. The sequence continues at coordinate 26,108 of NZ_JBXPUZ010000006.1, forward strand.
TGCCCAAAAGGTGAAGTTTGTTCCGCTCAATGCCGCGCAGCGCCTCCCGGCTGTGCAAACGGGCGAAATCGACGTCCTGTCGCGCACCTCGACCCTTACCTTCTCACGCGACATGGCGATCCGCTTTGTGGCCAATACCCTTTACGACGGCGATGTGATCATCTCTCGAAAGTCCGATGGGATTGATACGCCGACCAAACTTGATGGCCGGACCGTCTGCATGCAGGGTGGCGGCAGTCTCGTAGAGGGAGCACTTGACGAGCTCGAGGAAACCAACAACGTCAAGATGAAGCGAGTTTATTTCGACTCCACTATCACCGCGCGCGACACTTACTTTGCGGGCCGCTGCGATGCCTATGTCACTGACGGCCTCGCCGCCCAGAGCCAGATCGCAACCGTGGCGCCGAATCCAAGCGAACACAGCATGATGCGGGCTGGTACTGCGGTCGAACCCAACGGCGTCGCAATCCAGCGCGGCGATGATCGCATGTTTGATGTGGCGCGCTGGACTGTCAATGTGCTGATCTGGGCAGAGCATAACGGTATCACGCAAGCCAACGTCGATGAGGTCGCCAAAACGGGTGACAGCGCCATTCGCCGGGTTCTCGGGAGCGATCCCAGCTTCGGGCGCTCCATGGGGCTGGAGCCGGATTGGGCTTACCAAGTCATCAAGCAAGTCGGTAACTACGGCGAGATATGGGATCGCAACTTAGGCGAAGCAACACCAATCAAGGCAGACCGGGGCTATAACAAGCTCTACACTGACGGTGGCCTGATGTTCCCGTTGCCTTGGGAATGACGTGGTCAACCGGCTTGACTGGAGCCCGAGCATGACCCGTGCTACGCGCAATCTGATTTACCAAGCCATAGCGCTCTGTCTTGTTTTGGGGACGTTGGCGCTGGTAAGCGCGACCACGATTGCCAACCTTGAAAACAGAGGTATCACCCTAGGCCTCACTTTCTTGTGGGACCGGGCAGGCTTTACGCTGTCCGAAACCTGGCTGCCCTACAATCCAGAAGACAGCAACATTTACGCGCTTGTTGTCGGGGTTGGCAACACACTGGTCGCGTCGATGTTGGTGGCTGTGCTTTCCACCATATTGGGTGGAGCCCTTGGCATTCTTCGGATCAGCGAGAACCCTTTGTCGGTCGGCTTTGCGCGCAGCTGGGTCGAGTTCTCGCGCAATTCGCCGCCAATCCTGCTGCTGCTGTTTCTGTACAACCTGCTAGGTCAGGTCCTCCCAGTCAATTCCGCTGTCAGCCTCGGCGGAGGCACTTATCTTTCGCTTCGCGGCATTGCGATTCCGATACTCGATCTAGGCGGGCAAGGCATATGGCTTTTCTTCGCTCTGCTCGGCGGTCTTGGCGGCTTTGTTCTTGCCGGTCATCTCGCAGGTGAACGGCAAAAGCGCACTGGGACCAGACCCCCATGGCAAGCGATCACCGGTATATCGATCGCCGCTCTCATCATCATTCTGGCAGCGGTGCTAAGCTCCGGCCTCCAATTGGCTATGCCGGAAGCCGATGGCCCAGATATCGTCGGCGGCTTTGTGGTGAGCCCGGAATTCTTCACTCTCATCGTCGGTCTGACAATTTACACATCGGGATTTGTCGCAGAAATTGTGCGCACCGGTTTGCAGTCAATCACGCGCGGCCAGTGGGAGGCCGCGTACGCGCTAGGCCTGACGCGCGGCCAAGCCCTGCGGCTCGTCATTATCCCGCAGATGTTTCGCGTCATCATCCCGCCGATGAACAGCCAATACGTGAACATCGTCAAGAACTCGACGCTCGTGATTGCGATCGGTTATGCAGATTTCATGGTAACTGCAGGGACGATGATCAACCGAACCAGCAAAGCTATCGAAGGAACGGTAATAATTATCCTGGTCTATCTGGCGATCAACCTCTCCATTTCTTGGGTAATGAACCAGATCAATCGTTCGTTCGAGAAAGTGTGACTATGCTCGCAGCAGCAACCTCCGGCAGAGGACGCGGCGTCAGACTTTGGCGCAGCCTGTTTGGCAGCCCGCTCAATCTTGGTCTGACAATAGCCTTTACCTTACTAATGGCGGCAACCCTGCCATTCATTGCGCGATGGGCCATCATCAATGCCGCCTTCTTCCCGGCGGTTCCAGAAACGTGCGAGACGGCGGCCGGTGCGTGCTGGAGCTTCATTATAGCCAAGAACAGCCAGATCCTGTTCGGCATCTATCCCTATGACGAACGCTGGCGCCCGCTCATCGTGTGTTTGCTTCTGCTCGGCTTGCTCATCCATTCGGTACGGCCTTCCGCCTGGTATCCCTCGCTGGCTGCATGTTGGGTCGCGGCACTTGCAGGCTGCTGGGTCCTGCTTGGAGGCGGTGTGTTCGGCCTCGCTGAGGTGACCTCGGACAAATGGGGCGGGTTGCCGGTCACCCTCATTCTCACAGTCGTCGCAATCGGGCTCGGCTTCCCGAGCGGGATCCTGCTGGCCTTGGCGCGGCGATCGGACCTTCCTGTGATTCGGTTACTGGCAACTATGTTTATCGAGATGACGCGAGCGCTGCCGCTTCTGAGCATTCTTTTTGTTGCCTCAATTATGTTGCCGCTGCTGGTCCCAGAAGCGTTCTTGCCAGACAAGTTTTGGCGCGCTTTGATCGCACTCGTCTTGTTTGCCTCTGCCTACATGGCCGAGGTGGTAAGAGGGGGGCTTCAGGCACTCCCGCGTGGACAGTATGAGGCTGCGGACGCAATTGGCCTCGGCTATTGGCAAAGCCGCATCTTCGTTATCCTGCCGCAAGCGATTTCGCTGGTCATCCCGGCGCTCACCAACACAGTTATCGTGATGATCAAGAACACCAGCCTCGTTCTGGTCGTCGGACTGTTCGATCTGATAAGTTCAGGTAAGGCAGCACTGGCCGACCCTGACTGGCGCTCGCCATCGGTCGAAGTCTATCTCTTTATCGCGGGCATCTATTTTGTTCTCTGCTTCGGTTTCAGTCGCTTTTCCGACAGTCTCGAACGCCGATCCAAGGGGTCTGCCCAATGATTAATGACACTGTCCACGCTTCTCCACCTCAGCATCACACCGGTGCTGCGCCGGCGATCGTCATGAGAGGGGTTTGCAAGAGTTACGGGGACTTCGCGGCCCTGCGAAGCGTTGATCTGGAAGTCGCCCGCGGCGAGCGTATCGTGATCTGCGGGCCATCGGGCTCGGGCAAGTCCACCCTCATCCGATGCATAAACCACCTGGAGCAGCATGATGCCGGACAGGTTATCGTAAATGATGTGGAGGTCGGTCCAGAGCTCAAGCAGCTCCAGGCGATCCGCGCGCAGGTCGGAATGGTATTCCAAAGTTTCAATCTCTTCCCGCATCTCTCTATTCTGGAAAATTGTATCCTTGGACCGACATGGGTGCGGAAATTGCCGCGCGCCGAAGCGGAAGCGAAGGCAATGGCGCTGCTGGAACGGGTTAAAATTCCTGATCAGGCCAACAAGCGGCCGGGCCAATTATCCGGTGGCCAGCAGCAGCGCGTCGCTATTGCGCGGGCCCTATGCATGGAACCCAGCGTCATGCTGTTTGATGAACCAACTTCGGCACTTGATCCCGAAATGGTCAAAGAAGTTCTCGATGTCATGCTCGAACTTGCTGGGGATGGCATGACCATGATCGTCGTGACCCATGAAATGGGGTTTGCGCGTCAGGCCGCCGACCGGGTGATCTTCATGGATCAAGGTGAGATCATCGAAGAGGCGCCTCCGCAGACCTTTTTCTCAAACCCTCAGCAGGAAAGGGCGAAGCTTTTCCTGAGTCAGATTCTCAGTTAGGCTAGGTAGCCTTGCAACGGCGGCGATGTAGTATCCTCGTGATCTGCCCCGAAGTTGAAACTGTCAGCACATCCCTTACGGTCTCCCGCAGAATGCATGGTTGTGACCTTAACGGATTCGCCAACCCGGATGAAGATCGTCAATGACGTACGTGTGACGAGCTTCCCCCTCGGTATGGTCTTCCAAGAGATGAGGGTGGTCGGGAGGCAGGTCGTCATGAGTGTGACTGACCGCTGCCGGATCTCCCGATGGCCAGATCAATATGGAAATCCCCAAGCCGAATGCCGCCAGTGCAGCGCAAACCGCAAACGCCGCGCCGAAGCCCACCAGCGCTCCAACCTGTCCGGCAAGCGGATAGGCGATTAGCCAGCATACGTGACTCAGTGCAAATTGCGCGGCGAACAACGCCGGTCGGTCCTCACTAGCAGAAGATCGTCGCAGCAACCTGCCGCCGGGTGTGACCGTGGCGGAATAGCCGATGCCGAGCAAAACCCACCCGGCCAACATCAAGCCCCAAAAGGCTGGCCGCCCATGCGCGCCCCATGATGCTGCCAACGCCCCCAACACAGTGACCAGCACCATCGCGCCGGCCAGCATCACCCCGCGATCGGAGATCCGGTCAAGCAAACGCGGCAAGATCAGCGCGCTGAGCATGGATCCGCCGCCAAACGCCGCCAGCATCAATGCCACTTCGCGCTGACCGAGGCCGAGGGCAGCTTGCACCAGCACGGGCGTATTGACGATTACCATCGCACTGGCAGCGGCTGCAGCCAGAGTGATTGCCAGCAATCCGCGCAATCGCGGTGTCTTGAGATAGATGCGGATACCGCGCGTGGTCTTGTCGTATATCCCTCCGCTTGGCGGCGCAGCAGTTGAACGCGGCAGGACGACGGACAGAACTAACAGCGCAGAAATGGCAAAGCCGATCGACGTTCCGCCAAACAGCCAGTGAAAGTTGATCACCGTCAGCAAAACGGCAGCAAGGATCGGGCTGAGCAGGCTCTCCAGATCATAGGCCATCCGTGATAGCGAGAGGGCGCTTGTATAGTCCTTCTCGTCGGGAAGGATGTCGGGAATGGTCGCCTGAAAGGTCGGGGTGAAGCCTGCCGATGCGGCTTGCAGAACGAAGATCAGCACATAGATTTGCCAGATCTGGTCAACAAACGGCAAGGCCAGCGCCGCCAGCCCGCGTACGACATCCATCGCTACCAGAAACCCTCGCCGGGGCAGGCGTGATGCAAAGGCACCCACCACCGGCGCGACGCCGATGTAAGCGACCATCTTGATCGCCATCGCCGTGCCCAGCACAGCGCCGCTATCCGCGCCCGCAATGTCGAAGGCCAACAGCCCCAGCGCCACTGTTGCCAGCCCGGTGCCAATGAGCGCAATCACCTGCGCCAGAAACAGGTGCCGATAGGTGCGGTTGGCCAAGACTGTCAGCATGGTGGGCTCACACGACCCGCTTCAATTCGCAGAAGGCACCATCGACCCGCAAGGTAACGGTCACGGTTCCAGCGGAACGATTGCGCCAGAACCAACCGTGCTTGCCATCAAAGGCGGCGACGAGTTCACCCTGGTGGCCGGTCGTTTGCTGACCCTTTTCATAGCCATGATAGGAAATCCCCGGCGCATCAGCATGGGTATCGAAATTGACATGGCCGCCATCGACTGACCAGTTGAAGGCAATGCGGGCATCTTTCTGCATGACCGCCTTGATTTCTGCCCGTTCGCCCGGTGCCAGCGTGACCTGAATGGTATTGGATCCGGCGAGCGCCGGAGTATTGGCCTGTACTGCCCGCAGCGTTGCAGCGGCCGCTACACTAGCTGAGGCGATAGCACCTGCGTCAATCGCAGCTTCTGGGGCTAGCTGCGCCTTGATCTCACCCATCTGGGTGAGCCCAAGCGCGCGGCCCGCGCCAGTGGGATCAATCGCATATTCGGACGGCAGCACCACAGTGATGAGGATGAATCCAGCGGTGACGATGGAGAAAGCGGTTGCCTTCAACAGTTGGCTGGTGGTCGGCAGGTCAGAAAGTTGCGGGCGCTGTGAATTGAACATTCGACGGCTCCTTGAATTGATGAACCAACGATAAGCGGTGCAGACAGCCTAACTTCAATCCTCCCGTCCCCTTCTCGCCATCCCCTTCCCCTCCCATCAAACCCATCACAGGCGGCCACGCGAACCATTTCGCTGCACGACGCCGAACGTGCACAGATAGCTACATAGATCGGATTGAGCATGGCCGAAGCGCATAGGACCGTTGTGCGGTGTTCAGCTGCTACTGGTTAAATGCCGCCATGCCCTTCAAGAATTTAGATTTCAAACGCTCTAGTCCGCGAGACGCAAGTGCATCAACCTTTTAATCTGATATCAAAGTATGAGCATGAAAACCAATTATGTGGCTGGTATATTTGCGCTGGCTACGTCTACGGCCACTTCCGCAGCGGAGCCAGCAACCGCTTTTGAGAAACCGAGTTGCTGTTATAGTGAGGACGATCTGGCTAAAATGGCCTGTTGCAGCGATTCGGCCGAAATTGCGTCAGATGATCCTGCCGATCGGGAAATGGATGCTAAGAAGAAAAGATAGGCCAAAAGGCGCATTGGTGGCTAGAAACCGCTTGTGCGCTCTCATAGCGAAAGATTTTGCAATGCGAAATATTATTCTTGCTCTGGCACTTGCAGGGACCCCTGTGATGGCATCCGCTTCGGCAGTCATCCACCGCGACCCCGGGTGCGGCTGCTGCATGAAATGGGCATCACAGGTAACGGAAGCACTTGGTCGACCCATAAAGGTAGTGGATGATCCGAACCGTGCTGTTCTGCAAAAGAGGCTGGGCATATCGCCAATGCTTTGGTCCTGTCATACCGCCATCATCGACGGTATAGCCTTTGAGGGACATGTGCCGGTCGAGGATATGAAACGACTGCTTGTGGCCAAGACCAAGGGCGTGGCTGGTCTCGCGGTCGGCGGGATGCCGCTCGGCTCGCCGGGGATGGAAGTGCCGGGCCAAAACGCCCAGCCTTTTGTCGTGTATTCCTTCGGCCCTGCCGGTCAGAAAGTCTACGCGCGGCACTGATCGACAACTGCGCATAAGTCTGCATGGAAGGCTCTTTTATGGAACCCAAAGCCTATTCAGCTCGTCGACAGGAATTGATTATCAACCTATACAGCCGGTTTTCGGTTTGAATATTGCCGACAGCGCCACCGTGAAAGTGAGCGCCGCAAGGGAGGAAACGGCGATCACGGGGAAGCCTGCTGCGCCTAAAGCCATTACGTACACAGCTCGAAAAGCGGAGGTCATACGCGTCTTCTTGCCGTGTGAGACGTTGCTATACGCGTCCCGCACCTAAAGCAGTGCAGCGGCGACCCACCCACAATTTCTTGGTATGCGGCGATCAATACCGCAGGGTCAGGCCGACTTGGATGGTGAAAGGCTGGCCCGGCAGGACGCCACGCGCTCGGTCAACTACATACAGCCGGTTGAATAAGTTGCGCGCGGTGGTGAACACCTGCCATCTCCCCCCCGGAGGACCATAGGATGCGGCAACATTGACCTGCGTCCAGCCCTCGATCAGCCCGCGCTGGCCATCGGGCGTGACCGGGATCAGGTTCACGTCATCGGCAAAGATCGATGACTGGCTGACCATTTCCACCTGCCCCGTGAAACCCTTGTGCTCAACCCCGACAGCCCCGGATACGAGCCACTCGGGCGAATAGGGCAGGCGGTTGCCATCGACGTTGCGCGCGACCCCGCAAGGCACCGCGCCCGATCCAGCGGCGACCAGTGTGCCGGTGGTCGCGCCATCGAAGCAAGGGGCGGTGGCGATGCGGGTGCTGTTGTACTGCGCATCGGCGACCCAGGTTACGGCAAGCCGTGCAAACACATCGGTGTCGCTGCCCGTCCACCCCGCATTGCGCGACGAACCATTGAGCGCTAGTTCGCCGCCCCGATGAATCGTCCGCCCGGCCGAAGTCAGCGTCGTGCCGATCCCGCCCGCGACGGACTGCGCCACGATTTGGTTTTCGAAATCCATGATGAAGGCGGTCGCATCGGCACTGATCCCGCGTACGATTTCGCCGCGCAGGCCGATTTCGTAGTTCCAACTCAATTCGGGATCGAGGTCGACCGATCCGCCCGCCGCAGTGATGATGTCCTCGACCCGCGGCGGGGCAAAGCCGCGATGCACCCCGCCATACAAGGTGATGGCGTCGCTAACGGCGAATGTTGCGCCCACGCCGGGCAGCACCTTGTCAAGGCCGCTGCTGCCGCCGGTCGGCGTGGTGACCGCGCCGCTCGGGCGCCCGCCCACGAGCAGGTCGATGGGCAGATTGCGGCGCGTGAAATCGATGAACTCCGCGCGCACGCCAGGGGTCAGCGACAATCGGCCCAGCTCAAAGCGCGACTGAATGAAGGCGGAAAAGGCGGTGGTATCGCGCTCATTGTTCTCGCGCACACCGGCGCTGACCCCGGTGCCGGGGGTGCGCGCGTCGGGGGTGTCGCCGTTCCACTGCCGACGAGCCTGGCGTTCTTCGTGGTAACGCACGCCGATTTCGGTCTCACCGCCGAAGCCGAGCAGGGCGTGATCGATCCTGAGGCGCGATTCGACCCCGTAAGTATCGTAGTCGCGCAAGCGCCCTTCATTTCCGCAGGTGCTGTTGAGGTTGGCCAGACCGCCGCACGCCGGATCGCTCGCGTCATTGGGGCGCTGGCCGCTGTTCGAGGACTGCCGCCACCAGTCGCGTGTGAAATAGTGGTAATAGCCGGTGGTGCGCAGCGTCAAGTTTTCAGCAAGATCCCAGCGGTGGGCCACGGTCGCGTTCAACCGTTCGGTCTGGAAGTCATCATTAGCAAAGATGTTGCCGCGCGGGTCGGCGGCGAATTCGGCGCGAGTAAGGCCGGAATAGGTGACCTGGCTATCTTCGCGAAAACGCGACAGCTTGATGGTTAACCCATGGCTTTCGCCCAGCTCCCACGCGCCCTTGAGGAAGATGTCGGTGAAGCGCAGCGCTTGATTGTCGCGATTGCCTGCGGTTTCATTGCGGTTGATATGGAGAACCACCCCGCCGCCGAGCAGCCGCCCGCCGATCATGCCGTCCAGCATCAGCATGTCGCGGTTGCCCGCAGCAATCGTGCCATTAGCGACTAGACTATCGGGCACTTCCGGGGTGATGTAGTTGACCACCCCGCCGATGGTCTGCGGGCCGAAGCGCACTTGTGCAGCGCCTTTAAGCACCTCGACCCCGGTGAACCGCTGGATCGGCGGGTGATAATAGGCGGCGTTGTCGCCATAAGGCGCATAGCCGAGCGGTATACCGTCTTCCAGCAGCAGCACCTTGGTCGAGCGAATCGGGCTGAGACCGCGAATGCCAATGTTGGCGCGCATCCCGGCGCCTTCCTCATCACGCGCGAAGACGCCGGGCACCATGCGCAGCGCATCATTGACGTTGAGGACGCGGCTGCGACGCAAATCCTCCTCGGTCACCTTACCGAAAGAGCCGGCGATGGCGTCAGCATCCTCGGCTTCGCCCACAACCACGATTTCGGTTGCCGGTTGGGCCGTGCCTGGCATTGCCGTTACGGCGACGGTCCCGCCATTTTCGATTGTTTCGGCGTAAGCGGGAAAAGCAGTCGTCGAGCAACTGACGAAGAGGGCAATGCGGGTCAGCGGAAGCATCATGACAGACCTTTCTCAGAAGATGCATTCTCGCTAATGCAACTGACTATCAAATGCAATGGTAGAACGCGGTTCAAGGACTCCTACCACAACGGCCCCGATCTTGGCTCAAAGCATCTTGTTGGGAGTTTTCCGTCAAAGCACGTCACAATTGCGGCAATGACATGGTAATGAAAACAATACGGATGGGCTCAGACCACTCGAAGCAATTCGCTGAATGCACCGTCGACGCGCAGGGTGACGGTCACGGTCCCTTGCGAACGATTGCGCCAGAACCAGCCGTGCTTACCATCAAACGCAGCGACCAACTCACCCTGTTGACCAGTCGATTGCTGACCCTTTTCATAGCCATGATAGGCGATCCCCGGAGCATCCGCATGGGTATCGAAATTGACATGGCCGCCAGCAACGGACCACTTGAAAGCAATGCGGGCGCCTTTCTGCATTGCCGCCTTGATCTCTGCCCCCTCGCCCGGCGCCAGTGTAACCTGCATGGTTTCGGACCGCGCTGCGGCAGTGGGCGCGTCCGATGCCGTCAATGGACCCGCACCCTGCGCAGCCGGGAGGGCAGGAGAAGCTGTCGCTGAGGCAGCGGCAGCAGCGTCGTCCGCCGCCTCTCGGGCCAACTGCGCCTTGATCTCACCCATCTGGGTCAGGCCGAGCGTGCGGCCCACGCCAGTGGGGTCGATTGCATATTCGGACGGCAGCACGATGGTGGTCAGAATGACGCCAGCGGTGATGATGGCAAAGCCACTTGCCTTCAGCAGTTGGCCGGTTGTGGGTAGGTCTTCAAGACGCGGACGTTGGGAATTGAACATGAGAGGGCTCCTCGACAATAGGGATCAGCTGGACGCGAAACCGGCCACTTGGTAGCCGACCAGCACGAAGCCGGCAGTCATCAGCAGGGTGTTAGCGGCAAAGGCATGGCGCATGAAGCTGGCGGTGCGGCGCCAATATCCCATCACAATCAGGATCGCGCCAAGCGCCAGCAACTGGCCAATCTCGACCCCGACATTGAACGCGATCAGATTGGGGATGAGGCCATCTTGCGCAATTTCAAACTCGATGATCTTGGTGGCAAGGCCAAACCCGTGGAAAAACCCGAACACCAGGGTCGCAGCCTGCGTGTTGGGCTGAACACCGAACCAGCGCTGGTAGGCACCGAGGTTGTCGAGCGCCTTGTAGACCACCGACAGACCGATAATCGCGTCGATCAGATAGGCGTTGGCGCTGATCCCGGTCAGCACGCCAAATAGCAGCGTGGTGGAGTGGCCGATCGCGAACAGGGTCACATAAATACCGACGTCCTTCATCCGATAAAGGAAGAAAATCACCCCAAACAGGAACAGCAGGTGATCGTACCCGGTGACCATGTGCTTGGCCCCGAGATACAAGAACGGAAAGAACAACACCCCGCTGCTTTCCTGGATATAGCCTTTGTCCCCTTCGGCGACATTGTGGGCATAGGCATCCACCGACACGAGCAGCAGCGTGGCTAGGGCCACAAAGGAAAGTATGATCCAGCGTCGCAAGGCTGGAGAGGTTGGCAATAATTGAGCGATCATGACGCGTTATCCTGATTATTCAACGGCGGCACGGCGGCGGAAACGATCCCGCCAAGCTGGCTTTGGATTGTCAGCTTCACCGGTCCTTTTTGTATGGACCAAAGCGTAAAGTGCAGGCAGCACCACCAAGGTCAGGATGGTTGACGAGACAATGCCGCCAATCACCACGCTGGCCAGCGGCCGCTGCACTTCCGAGCCGATCCCCACATTCAGCGCCATCGGCACAAAGCCAAGTGACGCCACGAGCGCGGTCATCAGCACGGGCCGTAACCGCGTCAGCGCCCCTTCACGGATCGCATCTTCAAGGCTGCGGCCCTCCTCGCGCAACTGCTTGATGAAGCTGAGCATCACCACGCCATTGAGTACCGCCACGCCCGAAAGTGCGATAAAGCCCACTCCTGCGGAGATCGAGAAGGGTATGCCGCGCAGCAGCAACGCTGCCACGCCGCCCGTGAGCGCCAGCGGCACGCCGGAGAACACGATGGCCGCATCGCGCAGGGAACCAAACAGCGCAAACAGCAGACCCAGGATGAGCAGCAGGGTGATCGGAACCACGATCTGAAGCCGCTGGGTCGCGGATTCGAGCTGTTCGAAGGTTCCGCCATATCCAATCCAATAACCCTCAGGCAGCTCGGCATCGCGCGCCACCACCTGCTGGACTTCGGCAATGAACGACCCCAGATCGCGCTCACGCACATTGACCGTGACAACCGCGCGCCGTTTGCCATTTTCGCGGCTAATCTGGTTAGGCCCGGTGATGTCGGTGATCGTTGCGACTTCGGATAGCGGCACAGTCTGCACCGCCCCACCCGCGATACCGCCACCGGGCAGCGGGATCGGCAGGCGTTCCAGCACCGTGCGATCCTGCCGCAGGTCTTCGGACAGGCGCACGACGATATCGAACCGTCGGTCGCCTTCGAAAATCTGACCCGCGTTGGCACCCGCAGTCGCTGCGGCCACCACTTCCTGCACCGCGCTGACATTGAGGCCCAACTGGCTGAGGCGCGCCCGGTCAGGGACAATTTCAACAAACGGCAAGCCGGTTACCTGTTCCGCCTGCACATCTTCCGCGCCATCGATGCTCGAAACAATGCCAACCACGCGGTCGGCCGCTGCTGACAATTCGTCAAGATCATCGCCTACGATCTTGATCGCAACATCGGACCGAACGCCTGCGATCAGTTCGTTGAACCGCATCTGGATGGGCTGGATAAATTCATACCGCGAACCCGGCACGTTGCGCTGGATTGCCTCGTTCATTTCGGCAACCAATTGTGCTTTGGGCTTGCGCGGGTCGGGCCATTCGTCGCGCGGCTTCATGATGATGAAAGTGTCGGCCACGCTGGGCGGAACTGCATCGGTTGCCACGTCGGCAGTCCCGATTTTGGCGAAAACCAGATTGACTTCCGGGAACTGCTTGATGCGGTTTTCCAGTGCGGCCTGCATCTGCACTGCCTGCGTCAGGCTGGTGCCCGGAATCCGCAGGGCGTGCAGCGCGATGTCTCCTTCATCGAGGTTAGGGATAAATTCCGAGCCCAGCCTTGTTGCTGCCACCCCGCTCAGCACCACAAGAGCGCCTGCGAGTACCAGCACCGTGACGCGGGCGCGCAAGGCCCAATCGAGCAGCGGAGCATAAGCCCGGTTGGCACCGCGCATTACGCGGCTTTCCTTCTCCTCAACTTTGCCGGTGACAAACGTTGCCACGGCGGCGGGCACGAGCGTGAGCGACAGCAGCGCTGCTGCTGTCAGAGCGAGCACTACAGTGATCGCCATTGGATGGAACGTCTTGCCCTCCACCCCGGTCAACGCAAAGATCGGCAGGTAAACGATGGTGATGATGGCGATTCCGAACAGGCTGGGCCTGACGACTTCCGCCGAAGCGCTGGCGGCAAGGCTGAACCGTTCCTCGCGATTAAGCAGACGGCCTAGACTATGTTGGGCCTCACCAAAGCGGCGCAGGCAATTTTCCACGATGATGACCGCGCCGTCGACAATCAGCCCGAAATCGAGCGCACCAAGGCTCATCAGATTACCCGACAAGCCGCCTTCGACCATGCCCGTAATCGTCATCAGGAAGGTGATCGGAATGACCGCTGCCGTGATAAGAGCCGCGCGGATATTGCCCAGCAGGGCAAACAGCACCACGATCACCAGCATCGCGCCTTCGGCAAGGTTCTTTTCGACCGTCCCGATCGTGGCTTCCACCAGCACTGAGCGGTCGTAGACGGTGACCGCAGACACTCCTGCGGGAAGAGACTGGTTCACGACCTTCAGTTGCTCGGCCACTGCCACGCTCACATTGCGCGGGTTTTCGCCGACCAGCATATAGATCGTGCCTAGCACCACCTCGCGCCCGTCCTTGGTGGCCGCGCCCTGTCGGATCTCCGAACCGATGGAGACATCGGCGACATCGGCGATCCGTACAGGTGTGCCAGCGCGATATGCCACGATAATGCCCGACAGGTCCGCTTCGCCGGTCGCATTACCCGGCACCCGGATCACCGATTGCGCGCCCGACCGCTCGACATAGCCCGCACCCACGCTGGCATTGTTGCTTTCCAGCGCCTTCGACAGATCGGCCACAGTCAGACCGAAGCCCGAGAGCCGAGCGGGGATCGGCGCAATCACATATTGGCGGCGATAACCGCCAACCGAGTTGACTTCGGTTACGCCGGGAACGTTGCGCAATTGCGGCCGCACCACCCAGTCATGCAGGGTGCGCAAATCTTCCGCCGTGTAGGGGGTTCCATCGTCCTTGCGCGCGCCCGGTTTGGACTCGAGCGTGTACATGAAGATTTCGCCCAGCCCGGTTGCAATCGGACCAAGCGCGGGCTCCATTCCGGGAGGCAGATTTCCGGCCACCCCTTGCAGGCGTTCATTGACCAATTGCCGCGCGAAATAGATGTCGGTCCCGTCATCGAACACCACGGTGACCTGGCTGAGGCCAGCGCGCGAAACGGAACGCGTGTAGTCGAGGCCCGGTAGACCGGCAAGAGCCGTTTCGATCGGCAAGGTGATGCGCTGTTCCGCCTCCAAAGGCGAGAAGCCCGGCGCCGCGGTGTTGACCTGTACCTGTACATTCGTGATGTCGGGCACGGCGTCGATCTTGAGCCGCCCGAAATTGTAGATGCCCAGCCCTGCAATCAGCAGCGCCACAACAATAACCGTCCATCGCTGCCGGATCGACAGCCTGATGATATTCTCAAGCATGATGTCGCTCCTCAGTGATCGTGGCTTGCGCCGGCTTTTTCGATGTCGGCCTTGATGACGTAGCTGCCCTTGGTGACATAGGCCTGCCCCGGCTTGATCCCGCCCAACACTTCGGTCCATTCCGGCCCGCGCGCGCCCAGTTCGAGCATCCGGACTTCGTAAGTGTTGCCCACCTGCGCAAAAACGACGGTGAAGTCGCGGAACGCCTGCAATGCTTCGGTGCGCACCGCCAGCGGCACTTGCCTGCTCTGGATCGTCACCACCCCGCGTACCCGCATTCCGGGTCGCCAGAACCCGTCGCGATTGGGCAGGCTTGCGCGTGCCAGGAGCGCCCCGGTGGCCGGATCAGCGCCGGGCAAGAAACTGCCCAAGCGCGATGTCGCCGACCGATCACCTTCGAGCAGGCCAAGCTGGATTTGCTGCCCTGCGCGCACCCGTTCCATATCGCGCGGGAAAATGGGGAACACCGCCCGGGTCCGGTTGGGGTCGGCGATTACATAGATCGGATCACTTCCGGCAACATCACCGACATTGGTGCGCCGCTCCACAATCACGCCGCTGACCGGCGCGGTGATCGCATAAATCTGCATGCTCTCGGCGCTTTCGACCCGCGCAAGCACTTGTCCCGCCCGGACGGAATCCCCCACATTTGGCCCGGCACTGACCACCCGGCCCGGAAATTTTGCACCCACGTTGGACGTGGCGGAAGGCTCCAGTTCAACATAGCCGATGATTTCGATCGTTTCGGACAGGCTGGCCGGGCCAACGCGTTCGATTGTGATTCCAGCGGCTTCGGCGGCCTCCTTGGGGAAGGTCACACGGCCCTCGTATGAGGCGTATTCCCAGCGATGGCGGCGGCCGCCTTCACGTGCGGCGACGGTAACGTCAAAGCTGTGTGGTTCGATCACCACGCCGTCGCCCCGCAGGAAATCCTGTTCGGCCGCAAACTTGAAGGTGTTGACCTCCCCGTCGAGCCGTTTGAGCTGGATGGTCAGGTCAACATCGCGCGGCGCAACCGGCTTGTCGCCGCGATAGGCATAAACGCGGTACTCCGGCGGCACACCGTCTTCGAATATGGTCACCTCCAGCGCAAAATCACCATCACGCATCATCCGCCCATTATGCGGACCGCGTTCATATTCCTCTGGAGCAGTGCCTTCGGCCGCCTCGCTGCTTTCAGCCGGGGCATCACCGCAGGCCGTCAGCGGGAAGAGGAGCAGCGCCGCAATCGTCAGTTGGAAAAGTCTCATTGTGATGCCTCCTCGGCCAGATTGCTGAAGCGACCGGTCAGGCGGTCCAGTTCAACCTTTGCTTCATGATATTCGCGTGCAGCGTCGACAGTGCGCATGGCAGCATCGACGGAGGCGGTTTGCGCAGCGGCCAAATCGGCAAAGCTGAAGAAGCCACGCTGATAGCCGACACGAACTTCGCTCAAGGCTTTTTCTGCGAGGGGAAGCACCTGTGTCTGAACAGCCTCAGCCTCTTGACGCGCTTCTTCGACCCGTTGGGCAGCAAGCGTGATTGCGCGCCGAAGGTTGAACATTTCAACCTCTCTTTCGGTATCCACGCGCTGTCGTTCAGCCTGAGCTTCGGCCACACGCGCCTCCGCAAGCCTTCTTCCCCCGAGCGGCACCGATACTCCAAAGACAAAGCCAACATCGCCCGTACCGATAAAGCGCGGCCCGCCACTGAGGGTGAGATCGCGAATGGAATCAGCCTGTCGAACGGCGATGGCTGCGTCAGCCTGTGCACCTCTTGCCTGATAGATTGCAGTGATCAGTGGCGATGGTTCATTTGGCCCGGCAACGGGGGCGAGATCCAGAAACCTGCCTATCGGGACGATCAGCCTGTCAGCACTGCCGCCCCACCATTGGGACAATCGGACCAATGCAGCGTCGCGCGCATGAATGGCAAGTTCCAGGTCCACCTCGGCCTCGGCAACGCTGGCCCGCGCCCGGGTTCCAGCGAAGATTGGATCGCGCGCCGATGCGACACGGCCATCAACCTCGGCTGCAACGCTTTGCGCAATTGCCAGGCGCTCCCGCGCGACGCCGATGGCGGCCTCAGCGGCCTGCACCTTAACAAAGGCAAGCTGAACGTCGGAAATGATCTCAAGCCGTCGGACAACTGCCTGCGCTCGGGCAACATCAATCTGACTGTCGGCAAGAGTGACCCTCGCCTGACGCTTGCCGCCGCGTTCGATCTGCTGGCTGTATGTTCCGGTGATCTGGAACTGGTCGTAGAGACTGTCGGACGGCGGACCGAAGTTTTCGGTCGCAATCTCCAGACTGGGCCTTGGAGGCAAGTCAGCCGCCGCCCGGTTCGCGGTCAATGCATCGACCTGGGCAACAACTGAAGCATTCTGCGGCGCAGCGGCTAGCGCACGCCGAATGGCCTCTTCCAGCGTCAAGTCCTGACCAAATGCAGGTGATGCCACCAAAGCGGCGAGTGCTGCCGGCAAAAGCAGAGCTTTGCTGGTAGCGCGCGTGCCTTTGCACGCACGTATCGGGGAAAACATGGCGAGAAAACCTTGATCGCAAGCATGGGAACGTCCCACGCCTGCTCAAGGCGCGGGAACTCAGGCGGCCAGTTTCAACACCATGGGAGGCCGCTCTGGACCCGGAACGGCAATGCCGTCAACGAGGTGATCTCCAGCGGGGCCGCGCAAGTTTCCAAATAACTTTATGCTGGGAAGTTCATTCGATTGCGTCGCCAAAAGGCTAGGGCCTGCATCGCCATGATGATGATGCCCACCTACCATTTCGCGCCGTTCTTGATCATCTGCTGAATCAGCGGGATCATCGTCTGCGTGGTGACCAGCCTCCATGACGAGCACATCACTCAGCATCGAATGTTCATGTGCCGAAGCCTGAACTTCAGAATGCTGAAGTGAGTTTGCCAACTGCGAGGTGGAGCTGCCCGCATACACGAGTGCTAACGCCAAACACAGCAAGGCAAAGAGGCGCTTGACGCGAAGAGGTTTACTCACAGACCCCAACATCCTCTAACCATGGGCGCGAGGTCGTGCAAGAAATTAGAATCTAGTTGCGAAGGATGCGCTGCCTGCCGGGTCACGGTAACCCAGCAGCCTGAGCGCATTGATCACGACGAGCAGCGTCGATCCCTCATGAACCGCCACTGCTGGCCCAATGCCGAGGCCGAGAATGGTGGCAGGCACGAGGAAGGCGACGACACCGAGGCTGACGAAGACGTTCTGCCGGATGATTCCGCGGGTGTGTCGGCTAAGGCCAACCGCGAATGGTAGGTGTGCCAGATCGTCGGCCATCAGGGCCACGTCGGCTGTCTCCAGCGCCACGTCCGAACCCGCCGCTCCCATCGCGATGCCGACCGTCGCGCTCGCCATCGCCGGCGCATCGTTGACGCCGTCGCCCACCATCGCGACCATGTCTTCGCCGGCAAGCTTCTTGATTGCCGCGACCTTGTCTTCCGGCATGAGATCGCCCCATGCCTCGTCGATACCGACTTCGGCGGCGATCGCTTCGGCTACCTTCTGGTGATCGCCGGAGATCATTATCATCCGCGACACGCCCATCTTGTGCAACCGACGCAGCGCGGTCTTGGCAGCTTCGCGAGGAGTGTCCATCAGGCCGATCGCACCTAGGTCGCGATCCCCTTTGCGGACCGCCATTGTCGTGCGGCCGTTCTCACGCAACTTCGCGATCGCGTCCTGCGCGCCCTGCCCCAGCGCCGGAATGCCATCATTCCCGAACATCTCCGCCTTGCCGATCAACACCGTTTCGCCATCCACGCTCGCAAAGACGCCACGACCAATCAGGCTCTTTAGATCGCTGGCAGTAGGCAAAGTGCGGCCGTTCAAGCGTTCGCCTCCGTCTTTAACGATGGCTTGGGCCAGCGGATGATCACTCAGCGCCTCAACGGCGACGGCCAGTGCCAGAAGCTCATCTTCGTCGGTCCCATCGATGGGAACGATATCGGTAATACGCGGACGCCCCTCGGTTAGCGTGCCTGTCTTGTCGAAGGCGATTGCCTTCACGGAGCCGAGGTTTTCCAAGGCTGCACCGCCCTTTATCAACACGCCTCCGCGTGCTGCGCGCGCGACGCCGGACAGGACCGCACTCGGCGTTGCGATGGCGAGCGCGCATGGGCTTGCCGCCACCAGCACCGCCATCGCGCGATAAAAGCTGTCGCGGAACGGCTCGTCTACGACTACCCAAGCGAAAAGCAGGAGCACAGACAGGATCAGGACAATAGGTACAAAGATCCGCTCGAACCGGTCGGTAAAGCGCTGTGTTGGCGACTTTTGCGTCTCCGCTTCGCTTACCATCTTCACGACCCTAGCGAGGGCGCTTTCACTGGAACGGCGCGTCACTTCGATCTCGATCGCGCCGCCGCCGTTGATCGTACCGGCAAAGACCCGGCTTTCCGCATCTATTGAATCGAGCTTGGCTCGTGCAGCTGCGGCGTCTGCGACCGGCACCTTGTCGACCGGGATACTTTCGCCCGTCACCGGAGCCTGGTTGATTGCACTCGTACCCTTGATAACGAAGCCGTCAGCAGGCAGGCGCTCGTTCGGGCGGACGATGGCAATGTCACCGACGACCATCTGCTCGACCGGGATCTCGCTGGTCTGCCCGTCGCGTCGCACGGTCGCGGTTTCTGGCGCGAGCTTCGCCAGCGCCTCGATCGCCTTCTTGGCGCGGCCCATTGCATAATGCTCAAGCGCGTGGCCGAGGCTGAAAAGGAACAGTAGCAGCGCACCTTCGGCCCATGCACCCAGCGCACCGGCGCCGGCGGCAGCGACCAACATCAGCGTATCGATCTCGAACTTCCTCATCCTGAGGTTGTCGATCGCCTCTCGCACCGTAAAAAATCCGCCAAAGAAATAGGCCGCGATGTAGCAGGCGGTTGGCATCCATTCTGGTGCGCTGGCAACCAACCTTTCGATCGCAAAGCCGATCCCCAGCAGCACGCCGCAGGCGAGCGCAAAGATCAGCTCGGTATTCGGACCAAGAAACTCCGGGTGGCTATGGTCGTGGCCATCGCCGGGGCCATGCTTCTCGTCGGTCACGTCGTGCCCTACGGGACCGTGGTTATGGCCGGCATGGTCGTCGGCAGCCACCCGATTGCGTACGCCGACCTTCAATTTGCAGAGCGCAGCGAGGACCTCCTCTTCGGTGGTCTCGCGGCGATCGTACTCGACCCGAACCGAGCCACTGGTGCTGGCGCTTGCCTGGATGACGCCGGGCAAAGCGCACAGCGCATCGCTTACCGTGCGCGCCCGGCGCTCGTGATCAATACCGGTAACCTGCCAGATCGAATGGCCGAAGCGTTCGGTGATCTCGGCGCCTGCGGCGCGCACCATTTTGCGCAAGCGCGGCAGTGGTAGCTTGGCAGGGTCGAAATGGATGCACAGCGCCGCCGGCGTGTCGCCGTCAAGGCATATCACATGCGCCCGCTCTACGCCTTCGCGCACGGACAGGGTCGACAGCAGACGGTCCAGGCAGGCATCGGCTGCATCAGGCAGGTCCGGCAACAGCACTGGAATATCGAGTTCGAGCTTGTCGTTCATGACGACCCCCTTTCGCTTCCCTTGGTTTCGGTGCGTGCGTCGCGCAGGATTTCGACGCCGCCCATAATAGCGATGAGGGCGGTGGCGAGGCCGACCAGCAGGTCCGGCCAGTTAGTGCCCAACCAGAACACAAGCATGCCGGCGATCAGGATGCCGCCATTGGAAATGAAGTCGTTGAAGCTGAAGGTGGCGGCGGCCCTAAGGTTGACGTCCGGATCCTTGAGACGCTGAAGCAGCCGCAGGCAGAGGTAATTCACGGCGCCAGCGATCGCGGACATGACCATCATGGTCGGTCCGATGGGCTCGCTGCCTTGCACATAACGCCGTCCGACATCGATCAGAATACCGCCCGCAAAGATCAGAAGCATGACGCCCGACGCCATTGCCGCGCGCGTTTTCCATGTCTGGCCGCGGGTGAGCGCTACGAGGCTCAGCGCATACACAGCCGTATCGGACAGGTTGTCGGCGCCGTTGGCGATCAGCGCGCTCGAGTCCGCGAAGAAACCCGAAACGAAGAAGCCCGCAGCGATCGCTGCGTTCAGCAGCAGGACGATCCAAAGTGTCCGGCGTTCCTGCTCACCATTGTCGTCTTTGTCCGGGATCATCCCAATATCTCCTCAAGGGTCAGCAGGGCCAGGAAGCCGCCGAAAAACATCCAGCTGATAAGCAGGGTGGCGAGTTTCTCGGGCGTCTCAACGAACATCCCTTCCGTGATGAGGTAAAGCAGTGCCATCAGTCCCAAGCTGAGAACGCGTGCCTTGCGCAACATCGAAAGCCTGGCGCTCGGCAGCAACTGCGGGGCGGTTCGGTTACCCCTCGCCTCATCACAATTATTTTGTTCGGTGGTGGTCGCTTTCAGCATTCCAGTTTCCCCGGCTCCCAAGGCTGCTGCGATTGTCCAGTGTCCAAGACTGATGGAAGCAGCGATCCGTATTCAGGCCTGATCCGCCGTTGGCAACGCTTCCCCAATAGCAAAGGCTGTCGCAGTTGCATGGTCCACATTGTGCTGAGCAACGCCCTCCTGCTGCACGCGAGGTATCGGAACTTGGGACCGCTCATCTGACGCCCTTGCGCGCACAAGTTCGGCTTGGGCCGTCGCCTCCTTCGATGATGAGTTCCGAACCGTTGAAGATCACCGTCGCCGTTTCGCCGACATAGGGCAGGCCTTGGGCTGGCGCTGTCAGCGTCATCGGGGTTTCGCCGAGGGCGGTCCGCAAATCAATCTGCAATCCATCGTCCTTGTAACTGACGAGCAGCGGTTCCCCGTCAGAACATTGAAAGGGATGCCATGCAATTTCCCCGGACGCCGCAGCGCCATCGAACGAATGGATCTGCTGCTCAGTTGGCGAGTTTGGCGGATTGCTTTCAGAGCAAGTCGCCGAGCCGACAAAAAGCAAGAGGACAGGAATCGCCAGTTTCCAGGCTTTCATTGCATCATCCTCACGATACGGTGGGAAACATACAGCCGACCGCGCCTACCAAAGGCAGGCTGACCCACACGCCAGACGAGATTAGGTTCAAGCCAATTGGCGGGCTCGGCGATGAGGAAAAGCACGCGAAGAAACATGATTGCCGCAGACGTCATAAAGGACGCGATGCGAAGCGTGCAGCTAAGCTTAAAATCAATGCGGCAACGATCCCCATTCGGCTCATCTCGCTGTCGGAGCGTATACAGCCAAGCAACGGCATCGGCTGTTGCTGCACATAAACAGGTCAGTACGCTTATTTGCAGACTTTCGCTTTCAAACAGCGTCTTGCGTGCATTCTGTTGGCCGAACCACTGCTTGGTGGTCGCAATCATTTCAGCGTTTGGCTTGTTCTGTGGCAGATTCTAGCGCGCCTTCGGGGCATCGATGAAAAACACGCTGACCACCCCGGTAGTTTTTGATGATCAATTTGTCGGGCATTCGGATTCCCACTTTAAGCCGTTTTATCTCGTTCGCCTTCATCATGTCAGAAAAAGGCATATGGCTTTTGCGTGTAGCCGAGGGCGGTGGCCCCGGTTTTCGAAAGGCCGGTCACGAACGGACCTTTATCCGGGAGCATAACCTCGGAATAACAGCCGGCTGCAAGAAAAGCCCATGCAGGAGGGGCTTCGCAATTTTTGGTCTCGCCCAGGCTCCAGACACCGGGCACGAGAGGAGCATCGGCTGTGGCGGCTGTAGCCGGGACGGCGAGCGCCCCGGCGACTATCAAAGCCAACTGGAGTATTCTTCCTTTCCTCATCATTTTGCGGGCAGCTCACTGCCAAATTGATCGATGTCGCTATACTCGCCAGCCTCGTGATGCTTGTGTTTCCCTTTCAACAGCAGCTTGCTGATGGCAGGCAGCACAAACAATGTGAGGATGGTCGACGTAATCAAACCGCCAATGACTACGACCGCCAGCGGCTTCTGCACTTCTGCGCCTTTGCCGGTGGCGAGCGCCATCGGGACAAAGCCAAGTGAGGCAACTGTCGCCGTCATGATTACCGGACGCAGCCGCTTGATGGCACCTTCTTTTATCGCAATAGCCAGCGGCCGCCCACTCTCAATCAACTCGTTGATTGTGGTCATCATCACCAGTCCGTTCAGAACAGCAACGCCCGAAACCGCCATCAAACCGACCGCCGCCGAAATTGAGAAGGTCAAGCCCGTCAGGAACAACGCCAGCAATCCTCCAGCCAACGCCATTGGAACAGCCGAGAAAATCGTTGTTGCTTGCCTTACGCCTCCAAGCGCGAACGCCAGAATCGCAAAAATAGTCAACAGAGCCGCTGGGATAATGATCGAAAGCCGTTGGCTTGCAGCTTGCAGATTTTCATATTGCCCGCCCCATTCGATTGAACTGCCCGGCGGTAGCTGGACCTGCGAAGCTATCTTCGACTGGGCCTCGTTGACGAAAGACCCCAGATCGTTGCCGCGGACATTGGCCTGAACGACAACGCGTCGCTGGCCGTTCTCACGGCTGATCTGATTGATTCCTTCCGACAACGAGAAACTCGCCACGGCATTTAAGGGAACGGACGCCCCCTCTTGCGGAAGCATGACGGGCAAGGCGCCGACAGCGTCGAGATCGTTGCGGCTCATGTTCGGCATTCGAACGACAATGTCGTAGCGCTGATCGCCTTCAAAAACGAGCCCCGCTTCTCTGCCACCAAGGGCCGCAGCGACGGTGTCGGTGACGTCCTGCAACGTCAGGCCGTAGCGGGCAATGGCGTCACGGTCGAATTTGACATCGAGTTGCGGAAAACCCTCTGTCTGCTCGACCTTGACGTCGGCTGCCCCTGGCACAGTATTCAGCACAGCCGCTACCTGTGTTCCTACCGCAGTAGCTGCATCGAGATCATTACCGTAAATCTTGATCGCAATATCGCCGCGAACACCTGCGATCAGTTCGTTGAAACGCAACTCGATTGGCTGGCTGATCTCGAACGCACTGCCAACCAAGGGCTTTACCTTGGCTTCGATGCGTTCGATCACTTGGTCCTTGCTGTCGATGCCGTCTGGCCACTGGTCTTTCGGCTTCAGAATGATGAACGAGTCCGAGATATTCGGCGGCATCGGATCGGTCGCGACCTCAGCCGTCCCAGTCTTAGAATACATGTACGCTACCTCCGGGAGCGTCACGATAGCGCGTTCGATATTGCGCTGTAGTGCCAGCGACTGGTTGAGCGAAGTCGACGGAATGCGGATCGCCTGCATTGCAACATCGCCTTCATCGAGCTGAGGAATAAACTCCCGGCCAAGCATGGTGAACGCAAGACCCGCCAGCACTAGCGACGCCAGACCTGCGCCAATCCAAGGCCATGGCCGTGCAATCGCCCTGTCGAGCAAAGGCTCGTAGCGTCCGCGAACAAAAGCGATGGCCTTGACCTCCTTTTCGTCGACCTTGCCCCGAATAAGCAGTGCCACCATTGCCGGGACGAAGGTCAGCGACAAAACGAACGCACCGGCCAGCGCAAGCATGACCGTTGTTGCCATCGGCGAGAACATCTTGCCCTCTACTCCTGTGAAGGTCAGCAAAGGCGCGAAGACGAGGAAGATAATGGCCTGCCCATAAATGGTGGGCTGGACCATCTCGCGCGATGCCTCGAACACTTCATGCAGACGTTCGGGCAATTTCAACAAACGCCCTTCATGATGTTGTCGCTCCGCCAATCGTCGCAGGCAGTTTTCGATGATGATGATCGAGCCATCGACAATCAGGCCAAAATCGAGCGCCCCCAAGCTCATCAAGTTGCCAGATGTACCCGTCGCGTTCATGCCCATTGCCATCATCAGGAACGACAATGGAATAACGAGCGTCGCGATGATCGCCGCCCGGATATTTCCCAATAGCCAGAACAGCACCGCGATAACCAGCAACGCACCTTCCAGCAGGTTCTTTTCCACCGTCCAGATGGTCTCGTTGACCAACTTGGACCGATCAAGCACCGTCTTGATTTTGACCCCAGGCGGCATCGTTTTGGCAATCTCGTCGAGCCGCTGTGCTACTGCATCAGCAACAATCCGGCTGTTACCGCCCGCAATCATCAGCGCGGTGCCGACTACCACCTCGTTGCCGTTTTCCGACGCGGCACCGGTGCGCAGATCTCCTCCGGTGCGGACAGTGGCGACATCGCGCACTGCCACAGGATTGCCGCCGCGGGTGGCTACCGTGGCGCGGCCGATCTCATCAAGCGTTCGAATCCGCCCGTCGGCCTTGACCAGATATGCCTCGCCGCCGCGTTCAACAAAATTTGCACCGACCGAGATATTTGCCTTTTCCAGTGCCTGTGCAAGTTCGGAAAAGGAGATGCTGTAGGTTGCAAGCTTTGCCGGATCGGGTTCGACCACAAATTGTTTTTCATACCCGCCGATACTGTCGATCCCCGCTACGCCTTGGACCGAACGCAGCTGTGGCTTGATGACCCAGTCCTGTACTGTGCGTAGATAGGCAAGCTTCGACACATCGTCGCTCAGCATTTGCCCTTGAGGGGTCAGATAGCTGCCATCAGGCTGGAAGCCCGATTTGCCAGCGACTTTTGGATTCGCTTTGGTGCCGCTACGTTCATATTCTACAACATACATCAAGACCTCACCGAGCCCGGTGGTTACCGGGCCCATTTGCGGTTCCGCACCTTCGGGCAGGCTATCCTTAGCCTGAGTAAGGCGCTCGGCGACTTGTTGACGCGCAAAATAAAGGTCAGTGTGCTCTTCGAATACGACAGTGACTTGGCTGAAACCGTTGCGTGAAATCGACCGCGACGTTTCAAGGCCAGGTATCCCCGCCATCGCGGTTTCGACCGGGAAAGTAACGAGACGCTCGATATCAAGCGGACCCAGCTCCGGTGCGACCGTGTTGATCTGCACTTGTTTGTTCGTGATGTCGGGTACTGCATCAATTGGCAGTTTCAGCAATTGTGAGACGCCGAATGCTGCGACAAGCAAGGTGATGACGACGACTGCCCAACGGAAGCGTATGGACGCGTCAAGGATTTTCTCAATCATATCAATGCTCCGCCTCGCCTTTGCCGAGTTCGGCTTTGAGAAGGAACGCGCCCTTGGTCGCGATCACATCGCCGGGCTTCAACCCGTCAACGATCTCGATCCGGCCACCACCGCGCTTGCCAGTTCCGACGGGCGTTGCCTGAAAGCCTTTGTCGGTTTTTACGAACACGACTTCCTTGCCCTCGACGGTTTGCACCGCCTCTTCGGGGATTGCGATCAGGGCATTGTCGCCACCGCCGCGCGGTTTGATACGAGCACGAAGACCTTGACCGGCCGTCAGCCCGCCGATGCCTTGTGGGGTCAGAACGATGGTCGCTGTCTTGCTGTCCGGGTCCAGACTTGGTGTCGCCGAGCGGACCACAGCGGTCACAGTTTCACCGCCAAGAAGTTCGATGACGGCGGTATCACCGGGCTTGATGCGCCGCGCGTCAGCAGCCAGCACCGATGCGTTGATCTGGATGCGGTTCGGATCGGAAACGCGGAACAGCTCGGTCCCTGCCAGCACATAAGAACCCAGTTTGGCATCTGCCCTGGTCACACGCCCTGAAATCAGGCTTACGACACCCAAGGTGCGACCATCGCCTGACACTTTTGCGGCGGACGCCGCCGACTGTGACCGCCGCGCCTCTGCTTCGGCTGCGGCAAGCACCGCTTGCGCGCCCTCAAGATCTTGCCGCGCGGAAACCTTGGCGTCGAACAGCATTTTCTCACGCGCGTAGTTCGAGCGCGCCAGCGCGAGATTGGCCGACGCCGAACTGCGTTCTGCGGCAATCGACGCAGCATCGCGGCTCTCCATGACCGCCACTGCTTCACCGGCACGCACGAAGTCGCCCAGTTGGCGGTTGATGCGAACCACAGCTCCATCGGCACGTGCGGTTAGCACCGCTTCGCCTTCTGGCGTCGAGGCAACGACGCCTTGCGCCAGTATCTCCGCACCAAGTCCGCCCGATTGCAAGGCCTCGGTGACGATACCAGCGGCTTTGGCGCGAGATTCCTCCATCAGGATTTGGCCTTCGACATGGCCTTGCTCTTCGGCCTCTTCGGTCGGTACTGCCGCGGCAGGCGTCGTGTCCGGAGCGAGCATTGTGCGGCCAAGCAAGACGCCTCCCCCGGTCAGCACCACTGCGGCTGCTGCAGCTATGGCAAGCGAGCGTTTTGAATTATTAGTCATATCCATGATAATGTCTTTCACTGCGCGGTGGCGCGGTTGAGCGCGGCGATCGCGCGGGCCCGGTCGAGCCGGGCATCGATGATGGAACGGCGCGCCGTGGTCAGCGCGCCTTGGGCGTCGAGCAATTCGAGCAGCGAGAAGCGCCCGGCATTGTAACCGATCTGCGCCAGCCTCACCGCCTCTTCGGCTTGGGCAAGGCCGGGCCCTTCAAGCGCGGTCAGCCGCGTCTCGGCAGCTTCGACCAGCATTTGTGCCTGCGCCCGTTCACGCCGCGCTTCGGCCCGGACCCGTTCTGCCTGAAATTCGGCTGCGGTCTCGTCCGCTCGCGCCGCCTCGATCCCGCCGCGATTGCGGTCACGGATCGGAATTGGCAGCGATACGCCCGCAACAAGGGCAGTATCGCGCCCGTCATTGAAACGCCGCAGCCCGCCGCTCACCGTGACATCAGGAACAGCGGCCGACTGCGCCAGCGTCACCCGCGCTGCAGCAACGCGGCGTTCCGCCTCGGCAAGCCGCTCGTCGATGCCGATAAAGGCAGGATCGTTTGTTGGTCGAAGTTGCTGCGGCGCGCCCACTGCGGCCGTCAGTTCCGCATCATCTGACCCAACCAGCACCGCAAGGTTTCGACGCGCAGCAAGCATGAGGCTGAATGTCTGAACCTCGGCCGCGCGCGCTTCGGCGAGTGCCGCTTCGGCGCGCAATTGCCGGAGCGGCGGATCGCGGCCCGCTTCGACCAGAATGCGCGCCGTGTTGGCAAGCGATGACGCTTGCGCAGCATTGTCGCGCGCTAGCTTTGCCTGATCCGTCGCCGCTGCCAACTCGGCAAAAGCCAGTTCAACGTCGCGCACCAGATCGATACGTTCGCGCAGCAGGGCCAGCGCCGACAAGTCACGCTCGCTTGCGGCAACCGACCGCCTGGCGCTTCGCTTGCCCCCGATCTCGAGCTGCTGGCTAAGCGCCAGCGTGGTTTGTGTGCTGTCCAAGCCCCGGAAGGGACCGCTTCCGGCGAAATCCTCGACCTCAAGGCTGACTTGCGGATTGGGACCGACATTGGCCTGACGCGTGCGCGCTTCGGCAGCGTCGACACGCGCCTCAGCTGCTGCCAGGCGCGGTTGACTTGCAATGGCACGCTCGATCGCAGTCTCGAGCGTGATGGGTTCGGCCATGGCTGGAAAGGCAGTGACCAGCGCCGCAGCCATAAGGGCGGCGCGCAAGGATATTGGCATGAAGAGCTCCTGAACTTGACGACAACCGGCGTGAGAGCGCGGGGCTCCTCACGCTGCGGTGGTACAAGTTCAGGCTGAAGGCGGTTGAAGCGGCGGCGCTTGCGCCAAAGAGCTCAGGATTGCGCTGTCGAACGGACGAACCGCAAGGCGGGCAGTTGCAATCTCATCGAACGTTACCGAAGAGTCGGAATCGAGACCGACACTGCAATGATGATGGGCCATCGCATGGCACGGAGCATTTTCGTCGTCGGGCGCATGATCACGATGCTTCTCTTCGGCGTGACCGACGACGTCGGCCGCCGCAATGACGGCTCCGGAAGGCAAGGCATCATGCGCCATCGACGGCGATTCAATGCCGCCAAACGCCAGTCCAATCGCCAGCCAGACCAGAAGAAGTGCGCGCACCATCACGAGCGCACTAGCTTGGAAGGGTTAATCAAGCAATCTGATTGGTGGATTGTCATGAGATCATGTCCTGATGGCGCATTGCTTCGGCCAAATCGGAAGGGATCGGCATCGGCGCAAACGCGCTCACTGTCGATCGCCCGGTGTTACCCACCGGCAACCGGCCCGTCAGCGAACCGAGCGGGGCCAGAATGATCCGGACCATCTGGCCCAGCGCTTCGCTCCAATCGCGCCGTCGGATGGCAAACCCAAGCATTGCACCATGACTGGTGAGATGCGGACCCAGAAAAGGCTGCGAAACAATATGCACCCGCTCCAGAAGGTGCCAGGAACGATCATTATCGCCCGCTTCTACCGCTGAACGGTATGCCGCCATTTCTGCCGAGATCACCCGCCGCGCAGCAAGGCTCTTGGAAAGCCCCCGCCAGCGTCGCTGCCGGTGCCAATAGAAGATTTGCGCAAAGGCCCAGATGAGCGGGGTCTGGGCTCCGGCCGAAACTTCGACCTCGTCGCTGTAGCGCGTTCCCCCGTTCGGATCCGGCGCGACGGTGATCCAATGATCCCACTTGGCAATGAGGGCACTATGCCCATCATCACGAAGTCGCTTTGGCCATTCGCTGTCGTCAGCGTCATGCAAGGACGTGACGATCCACTGCGTCCCGAAGGGAATGATACCAAACAGCCGAAGCTTGACCTGGTAGCGCCCGCCGGGCTGAAATCTGTTGAGCTCCATACCGTCGGCTGGGATGAAACGCATCAGCGGCCAAGCAACGTGCTGCAGCAAGGCCGCAGTCTGAACTTCCGCCCAGACCGTCTCTGGCCGAAGCGCGATATGGGTCGAACGGGAAACCTTCATGCCACAACGCTCCCAAGCTCACGCCGTGCCTGCCCGACAATCTGGATACCGCCGCTGATCCCGAGCAGCGCCAGAATCGCTGCAACAATGAGGTCGGGCCAGGCTGTCCCGGTGCCGAACACGCCAAGTGCGGCTGCCATGACGGCGATATTGCCGATCGCGTCATTGCGCGAGCATATCCAGACCGAGCGCATGTTCGCGTCTCCAGTGCGAAAACGGTAGAGCATGATGGCGACACCGGTGTTGGCCGCCAGCGCGAGCGCGCCGATGACTCCCATCAGTTCAGGCTCGGGTGCAGCTCCGCCGAGCGCCGCCAGAACGGCTGTGATCATGACCCAACCACCCAGACCAATGAGGGCGAGCCCCTTGGCCAGCGCCGCCCGCGCGCGCCATGCCAGCGCCATCCCGGCGACCAGCAGGCTGATCGCATAATTGGTGGCATCGCCCAGAAAATCGAGTGCGTCCGCCTGCAACGCACGGCTGTCAGCAGCGGCCCCTGCCGCCATTTCCACCGCGAACATGCCGGCGTTCACGCCGAGCGCGATCCACAAGGCCCTGCGCCAGCGCGGGTCGTTCAGAGTTGCCGTCGTTCCGCACGCGGCCTTGCAGCAATCATCAGCCATCTTTTTGCCTTCTCGACAATCCGCGAGTCGGCATTCTATCTACACCCTGTAGCAACTACAGGGTCAAGCCCGAAGGAGTGGCAGTGAAAATTGGCGAACTCGCGAGCGCCACGGCGACGAAGGTTGAGACGGTGCGCTATTATGAAAAGATCGGGCTGTTGCCGCCACCCGCCCGGACAAGTGCCAATTACCGTGCCTATGGCAATGATCATCTGGCGCGCCTGTCGTTCATCCGCCGCGCCCGCGATCTCGGTTTCACGCTCGAAGCCGTGCGCGAACTGCTCACGCTGTCGGATGACAAGGCCCAATCCTGCGATGCAGTTGACGGCATAGCGCGTGTCCACCTCACTGAAATCGATCGCAAGGTTACCGATCTGACCGCGCTGCGCGGCGAGCTTGGTCGGATCATCGGATCCTGCCGTCACGGGACGGTGGCCGAATGCAAGATCATCGAAATCCTGGCCCCGCGCACTGTGCCCACGAAGTGATGGACGATCGCTCCACCGGCGACGCTGCTTAGACCTCACGTTCATGTGTGCGGCAGGCGGCGTTGACGATACTGCGACACTCAGCGATGGTCTGAACATGCTCGCTACCTCCACGGATCAATTCATGACCATGCCAACCCTGCAAACCGCACTTATCTATGCCTTGGCCGCACTGGCAGAAATCGCCGGTTGCTTCTCGTTTTGGGCGTGGCTGCGGCTCGACAAATCTGTCTGGTGGGTTGTGCCGGGCATGGTGTCGCTCGCCATATTCGCCTGGTTGCTGACGCTGGTCGATACTCCTGTCGCCGGCCGAGCATACGCAGCCTATGGGGGTGTCTACATCGCCGCATCGCTGATATGGCTTTTGAGCGTCGAAGGCGCACGGCCCGACCGCTGGGATATCATTGGCGCCGCGATTTGCCTTGCCGGAGCAGGACTGATTTTGATGGGTCCAGGACGATCAGCCTAAAACTCGCCAAACCCGGTGGATATGCCCAACAGCGCATCATGGAGCCAAGACTTACAAAATCTCAACTTGCTAGGCGCACACCAGCTCGCCTGAGACATTAACGCACCACGATTTGCTTCAGTGTAACCCTTTCATCGGTATCAGCGAATTGACAGAAGTCGCCGATCAGTCCACTTTCAAGGCTTAGATGAAAACCTTATTTCGCCATCTCTTGCTGCTGGGAGCCTTGTGTGGGCTGCTATGGCAAGGCGTGGCTTACGCGTCACCGCCCTGCGCGGAAATGCAGCACGACCAGACTATTGTGATCGATATGCCCGACGCCATGGTGGGGATGCCCGATTGCATGGATGCCGAAACGCAATCTCATGACGACGGTCCGCCCTGCAAGGATATGAAAGCTGGCTGTTTTGCGATGGCGGGCTGTGCACCACTAGTTGGTCTCGGCTCGCTACCGTTTGCCGACAGCGCATTCTTCGGCGCTGCGGCGGTGCATGATTGTTCGCCTAGCGCGGTTTTGGATGGGCGCGCCGAAGCACCAATCCCGGACCCCCCTACTATCCTTGGATGAACAGACCTGTGTCCGGCGGCTTCGATGCCGCGACGGACGCATAATTGATTCAACCAAGGACACTCAACATGAAAACTTTGCTCACTATCGCTGCCGCTGTTGCAGCAATCACTTCTGCTTCGACCGCATCCGCACATGAACGTGGACCCGGCCACTGGGAATGGCAACATCGTCCGGTCTCCGGTCCGAACAAGTCAAACCTGCCGTCACAAGTCCGCGTATGGGTTAAAGACGCACCTACTATGGCCAATTGCGACTGCGCGATGATGCGCGAAGCGGTCACTCGGCAAAAATGCGCGGAAACGCCCGACCACTCACGGGGCTGAGGCCTGGTCTCCCTGCTGGTGTTATGACGCCAGCAGGGAGCATCCTTGCAATTGCTACGCTTGGAGGGTTCTCATGCGACTTACATTCCCATGTCTGGTATTGCTCGTGCTGCCCGCGCAACTTGCGGCCGAGCCTCTGACTTTTGACGCGGCACTCGACCGCGCGCGTCGCGAAGCTCCGAGCGTTTTGGCGCGCAATGCGGGCGTGGAAGCAGCGCAGTCGGCAGCCATTGCCGCCGATCGCCTGCCGGACCCGACACTCGAGCTCGGTATCCGAGACTTCCCGGTCACCGGACCGGACGCCGGACGCTTCAACCGCGACGATTTCACCATGACGACGGTTGGCGTGACCCAAGAGTTCATCAATCCGGCGACGCGTCGTGCACGAGCCACCCGCGCCGGGGCAGATATCGGCATCGCCGAAGCTGATGTCGCGCTAGAGACTCGCAGAGTCAGGCTGGAAACCGCGCTTGCCTGGATCGATCTCTATTATGCCGCGCGCCGCCTGCAACAACTGACGCTGCTCGATGAGAGCCTTGCTGATCTCCAAGCGACTGTAACGGCTCGTCTTGCCTCGGGCAGCGCGCGCCCCTCGCAAGCTCTTGAACCTGAGCAACTGCGTGCGCAGGTCAGCGACCGGCGCAGCGCGCTGGTAGCCGAGATTGCACAGGCACGTGCCCGGCTCGGACGATATACCGGCGATCCGGACGTTTCGGTCGTCGGCGACCCTCCCAGTGTCAACATCGATCGCCAGACATTGCTTGCGCAGCTGGATGATTTGCCGAGCCTTCGAGCGCTCGACGCGCAGACGACGGCGATGGATGCGGATGTCCGGATAGCCCAGGCTGCAAAGCGACCGGATTGGCGGGTGAGCGCGATGTATGGCAGACGCGAACCGCGCTTCGGCGATCTGGTCTCGGTCGGCATTTCAATCGACCTCCCCCTCTTTGCTCGCAGGCGTCAGGATCCCATAATTGCGGCGCGGACACTTGAGCTGGAACGTGCCCGGCTTGAACGCTTGGCTGGCGAGCGCGACGCTCTGGCCGCGCTTGAAGCCGATCTGGCTGAACATGCCATGCATCATGCATTGCTCGTCAATGCACGCGACACCCTGGTGCCCCTGGCGCGACGACGCGCATGGCTGGACTTTGACAGCTACGGTGCCGGCACTGTCGATCTGGGGACGGCCTTGCTCGCGACACTCAGCGTTGCCGAGGCGGAAGTTGACTTGCTCGACCGTGAAGCCGCCGTCGCCCGCGATGCAGTGCGAATTATCATCACTTATTCGGGAGAGCAGCCATGACGGATGCTACACAGCGGGCAGCGCGTTGGCGCGCCGGGATCATGGCAACTGCGCTGATCGCCGGGGCCGGCGGATATTATCTTGGGCAGCGCGGCAGCGAGAGCCCAACTTCCGGTGCGGCGGGCAAGGATGGCTGCGAAGTTCTCTATTATTATGACCCGATGTTTCCCCAGCAGAAGTTCGATCAACCCGGCAAATCGCCGTTCATGGACATGCAACTGGAACCGAAATGTGCGGATGACGGCGCAGGTGGTGCAGGCGAAGCGTCAGGTGTGAGCATCGACCCTTCGGCCATGCAAAATCTCGGCATCCGCGTCGCCGAAGCGAAGATGGACAGTCTGGCTGACACGCTTAGCGTGACCGGCACCATTGAATTCAACGAACGGGACGTGGCAGTCATTCAGGCGCGCTCCGACGGCTTCGTTACCCGCGTCTATGCCCGCGCACCTGGCGACGTGGTGCGCGCGGGTGCGCCAATTGCCGATGTCCAATTGCCCGATTGGGGGAGCGCGCAGACCGAGTTTTTGAGCGTCAGGCGCCTCGACCAACCAGAACTTACATCGGCGGCGCGACAAAGGCTGCGGCTACTGGGCATGTCTGATCGCTTGATCGCCAATGTTGAGCGGACGGGTCGCACCGATGGCACAATGACCATCACCTCGCCGATCTCGGGCGTAATTCAGACGCTCGACGCGCGCGTCGGCGTGACGCTCAGCCAAGGCCAAACGCTCGCGCAAGTGACCGGCCTTGGCACCGTGTGGCTCAACGCCGCGGTCCCCGAGGCGCAATCGGGTGGACTCCGCGTCGGCCAGCGCGTCACCGCGATACTCCCCGCATTTCCCGGCGAGAGCTTTGCCGGGCGGATTATTGCCGTCCTGCCGACCGCACAAATAGACAGCCGCACAGTGACGGCACGTATCGAACTCAACAATCGCGGCGGGCGGCTGCGTCCCGGCATGTTTGCGCAGGTAGATTTGGGGGGCAATGGACCGCCAGCGCTGCTGGTGCCAAGCGAAGCTGTTATTCGTACCGGGACGCGCACGATTGTGATGCTGGCTAAAGGTGATGGCCGCTATCACCCCGCCGAGGTGCAGGCGGGCCGCGAAGGCGGCGGCCAGACGGAGATAATCCGAGGCTTGAGCATCGGAGAGAGGGTGGTTGCCTCGGGGCAATTCCTGCTGGATTCCGAAGCCAGTCTGACTGGTATCGCGATCCGTCCGCTTGAAGGTGCCCAATGATCGCGGCGATCATCCGCTGGTCGGTCAAAGCGCGGGGCCTGATCGTCATGGCAGCGCTTGTGCTGGCTGTCATCGGCATCGGCGCAATGCGCACGACGCCGGTCGATGCTTTGCCCGATCTTTCGGACGTGCAGGTGATCATTCGCACGACCTATCCCGGTCAAGCGCCGCAGATCGTCGAGAACCAGGTTACCTATCCGATCACGACGACGATGCTATCGGTTCCGGGCGCGCGCGCCGTGCGCGGATATTCCTTCGTGGGCGACAGCTTTGTCTATGTCCTGTTCGAAGATGGAACCGATCTCTACTGGGCGCGCAGCCGGGTGCTGGAATATCTGAGCGAGGTGCAAGGCCGCTTGCCGGCGGGTGCCAACGCCTCGCTCGGCCCCGATGCAACCGGCGTGGGCTGGATCTACGAATATGCGCTGGTCGACCGGACCGGACGACACGATCTGGCGCAGCTCCGCAGCATTCAGGACTGGTTTCTGCGCTTTGAACTCAAGGCCGTTCCCGGCGTTGCCGAGGTTGCCAGCATCGGCGGGATGGTCCGGCAATATCAGGTCATCGTCGATCCGCAGAAGCTCGCCTCTTACAGCGTGACCGCGACAGACGTTAGCGAAGCGCTCACGCGCGCCAATCAGGAAACCGGCGGAGCCGTGGTTGAACTGGCCGAGGCTGAGTATGTCGTACGGGCGACGGGCTATCTTGAGACGCTCGATGATTTTCGTGCCGTTCCGGTGCGCAGCGCTGCAGGCGGCATTCCCGTCACCATCGGCGACGTGGCGACTATCCAAATTGGCCCCGATATGCGGCGCGGGATTGCCGAACTCAACGGCGAAGGCGAAGTCGCGGGCGGCGTCATCGTCATGCGCCAGGGCAAAAATGCCCGAGAAGTCATCGAGGGCGTGCGTGCCAAGCTGACCGAATTGAAGTCTAGCCTTCCCCAAGGGGTCGAGATTGTTACGACCTATGACCGCTCGGGCCTGATCGACAGTGCGGTCGAAAATCTGAGCTTCAAGCTGCTCGAAGAATTTGCGATTGTTGCGCTCGTCTGCGTCCTGTTTCTTTGGCACGCCCGTTCGGCGATGGTAGCGATCCTGACGTTGCCATTGGGCATCCTGATCGCCTTCATCGTTATGCGCGTGCAGGGCCTTAACGCCAACATCCTGTCGTTGGGCGGGATCGCTATCGCTATCGGTGCAATGGTTGATGCGGCGGTGGTCATGATCGAAAATGCGCACAAGCATCTCGAACGCTGGGCACATGATAACCCCGATCAAGAGCTCAAAGGCGCTGAGCGCTGGCGTGTCATCACCGATGCAGCAGCCGAGGTCGGCCCGGCACTGTTCCTGAGCCTGCTCATCATCACCTTCTCGTTCATCCCGATCTTCTCGTTGCAGGGCCAGGAAGGGCGGCTATTTGCACCGCTGGCCTTCACCAAGACCTATGCGATGGCCGCAGCTGCCTTACTCTCAATCACATTGGTGCCGGTGCTGATGGGCTGGCTGATCCGGGGCAAGATCCCCGCCGAAGATGCCAACCCGATCAACCGCTTCCTCACGCGCATCTACCGCCCCGCGCTAGATTGGGTGCTGGCCAGACCAAAGCAGGCTCTGGTCATCGCTGGCCTCATCTTTGCCTCTAGCCTGTGGCCAATCAGCCAGACCGGCGGCGAGTTCATGCCGCAGATGAACGAGGGCGATCTGCTCTATATGCCGTCGGCGCTACCCGGTATCTCAACCGCAAAAGCCGCAATGCTCCTTCAGCAGACCGATCGGCTGATCAAGACCGTGCCAGAAGTCGATAGCGTGTTCGGCAAGGCCGGGCGCGCGGATACGGCAACCGACCCTGCTCCGCTCGAAATGTTCGAGACGACAATCCGGTTCAAGCCCGAGAGCGAATGGCGTCCGGGTATGACGCAGGAGAAGCTGATCGAGGAGCTTGACCGAACGGTTCGGGTTCCTGGCCTCGCCAATTTCTGGATACCGCCCATTCGCAATCGGATTGACATGCTGGCAACCGGGATCAAGAGCCCGATTGGCATCAAGGTCTCGGGCGCGAACCTCGACGAGATCGACCGCGTGGCACGCGAAATTGAAACGGTGGCGAAGGATGTGCCGGGGATCAGCTCGGCATTGGCCGAGCGGCTGACCGGTGGCCGTTATATCGACGTTGATATCAATCGCACCGCTGCCGCGCGCTACGGTATGAACATTGCCGATGTTCAGGCCATGGTCTCTGGCGCGATCGGCGGCGAAGTCATCGGTCAGACTGTCGAGGGACTGGCGCGCTATCCGATCAGTGTGCGCTATCCCCGAGAAATCCGGGACAGTGTAGATGAGCTTGTCAATCTTCCGATATTGACCCCATCGCGGGCGCAAATCACCCTTGGCACGGTCGCCGATGTTCGTGTCACCGCCGGGCCGCCGATGCTCAGAAGCGAGAATGGCCGTCCTGCAACATGGGTCTATATCGATGGCCGCGACCGCGCCCTGACCGATATTGTCGGCGATTTGCAGCAAGCGGTTTCTGAGAGGGTCGAACTGCCGCCCGGGATCAGCGTCGCCTATACTGGTCAATTCGAGTTTCTTGAGCGCGCAGCGCAGCGATTGCAGATCGTGGTACCCGCAACCTTACTGATCATTTTTGCGCTGCTCTATGCGACGTTCCGTCGCTGGGACGAAGCTGCATTGATCATGGCCACACTGCCGTTCGCGCTGACCGGCGGAGTGTGGCTGCTCTATCTGCTGGGGTACAGCCAATCGGTTGCTACCGGGGTCGGCTTTATCGCGCTCGCTGGAGTCGCGGCTGAGTTCGGTGTTGTCATGCTGATCTACCTCAAACACGCCTTGGTGGACCATGCCCCTGACGATGTTGAAGCCGCAGTCCGCGAAGGCGCGCTGCTGCGCATTCGACCGAAGGCGATGACTGTCGCAGTAATTCTCGCGGGGTTGTTCCCCATCCTGACCGGCACTGGAACCGGATCGGAAGTCATGAGCCGCATCGCAGCGCCGATGGTAGGCGGGATGCTGACTGCGCCCCTACTTTCGATGCTGATCATTCCCGCTGCGTATTTGCTGATGCGCCGGCGCACCCAGATTAAACACCAAGGAGATTTGAAATGAAGACGTTAGTATCAATTGCAATCCTTGTGACCTTGTCCGTTGCCATCGCGGGTTGTGACAATAACGCCGCCGCCCCCAAAGCGGATGCGTCGGCCGGTCCGATGGGAAAAATGGCGATGCCTGCTGAACCGGTGATGGCAAGTGGAACCGGGACCGTCACCGCGATCGACGCAGCCGAAGGCAGGGTCACACTGAATCATGGCCCGATTGCCGCACTGGAATGGCCTGCAATGGAAATGGGCTTCGCGGTAGAAGCTGACAAACTTGCAGGCATCGATGTTGGCGATGCTGTTTCGTTTGATCTCCAATGGGACGGCCGCGCTGGAACAGTTACCGCCATCACGAAGGATAATTGACCTCCTACCAACACGGCATCGACGCACTTGCCGCGTAGTGGATTGTATCTGATCGCTGTCAACCAGCCACTACGCGACCTTCCTATGCAAATGCGTTCCCCGCAACCCACGGGTCCATTTCGATCGATTTGGAGTCGGTCGATAAGCTGCGCGTGCAAGCGCTGCAGGCATACGGCACCTGTTCGGGCTCTGCCGCGCGGCGATGGTTCATGTTCTCAAGGCGAATTCTTGCATGTGACGCCGATAGTTAAATTAGCACCCAGACTGTCCAATCAACCGAGATGAGTCTGCCCAAGATCAGGCAGCTTCCAGCATCCTAAGCAGCTGGACGAAGTCATGAGACTCCCCGACATGCAACTCAAGAAAGCGATTGGCCTCCTTGACAACCCGCGCCTCGACCACCGCTTCGCGGTCGATTTTCGAAAGGGCGTAGAGCCATTCGGTAACCTCGAGCCAGTCCCATAGCGGGCTGTTCGAGGTGACACGAGCGACGGGATTGGGGAAGCCTGAGCCGCGTTCCGCCTTGGTGTACAGCGAGATTGCCTGCCGGGTGAGCCCCGAGCGTTCCGCGATATCACTTAGGCTCACCAGATAATCAGGTTCGACCCGTTCAATCTTGGCGCCTGTTTTGAGAATTTCCTCGTAAGCGGTTGAAACGGCTTTGGAAAACGACACGGCTTCACGGGCGAATTCGGCGATGATAACGCCCTTCTGGAACGATAGCGTCGCATCGTCGCAACCGGCCTCGAAGAAACGGTCTTCATAGCCGTCCATCTCAGGATCGAGACCGGAGGCGACAATCGTGAACTCATGCGTCTTCATCTCACTCACTCCGCTTGTCCGTGCGGGCACCGCGCCACAACCCGTCGTATAGCCTTGGCATGGTTCTCCGCATTATGCGGCGTGCTCCACACCGAGACCATGCAACCGTCCTGGTCAGCCCAAGCGCAGTAGAGCCGCCCCCAGGCGTGGCCACTGATCGGAATGACCCGCCAGCCCAGCGTTTCCGCATGGGCAACAGCCGCTTCAATCTCCTTGTTCGGATGGCTTGGCCTAGCTATTACCCGGACCTCCATATCTTCTGTATGTTGACGTTTGTCAACGGTGTTTGCGGTGCCGCTTTTGAGGTACCTCGCGCTGCTCCGCTGCGTTCGTCGCTGGCCGAGAAACGCAGCAAGCCATGGTCTGGAATCAGAACCTGCGTCTCATTGGCCTATGTCGATAGGAGCGCGCGCAATTTCGCGTCCCAGGCATCCAGAGCAGTGCGCTTCTCATCGTCATATTTGTAGCGGTTGTAGATCCCCGCGACCCCTGCCCTTGTTCCGCTGATATGGTTGAGCACGCTCTCTGTGACCTCGACCGGGACTCTCAGCGACTGGAGATGGGTTGCCCCAGTTCGACGGATATCGTGCAGCCGCCAGTTTGGAACATCGACGTCCCCCGGATCTCCACCCNCTCTGTGACCTCGACCGGGACTCTCAGCGACTGGAGATGGGTTGCCCCAGTTCGACGGATATCGTGCAGCCGCCAGTTTGGAACATCGACGTCCCCCGGATCTCCACCCTCCTCGATCTGCTTGGCCTTCAGGTAAGCGATCATGTCCTTGTGGAGCGCCGCCCGTCCCTTGAAGAAGCCTGAAACGGGGGTGGTCCCTGTCGTGGTGAACACAAGGCCCTTCCGCTTCGGACCCAGCAGCTTCAGCTCGGCCAACGCCAGGCTCGTCAACGGTATGACGTGTTCCTGATCATTCTTCGCCCGGTCGGCCGGCAAGGTCCATCGACGCGCATCAAGGTCGATTTCGGACCAGTCCATTTCGGCAACTTCCTGACGCCGCTGCATCGTCAGGATCAGCATCCGGACAAAGGGTCCCCATGGCCATCCGGAATTCTCGGTCGCCCTCCACAAGGCGACAACCTCCTCGTCACTCAGCACACGGCGGCGCGACGGGACGGCCTTTGGTGCTTTCATCCCGGCCAGCGGGGAGACTTCGATATCCTGCCGGTCAGTTGCCCAGTTGAACAATTTGCGCAGGAGCGAGTGGATCTCCTTGCGCCGCGCCGGGCGATCGGAATACTCGTCCAGCACCTTAACGATATCAGCGCGGGTGATCTCATGGACGGGGCGGTTGCCCCAGCGCGGAATAAACACGTTGTTGATCGTGCATTGCGCAGAGCCCCACGTCCCCCGCCAGTTCGGCTTGAGATAAAGCTCGACGAACCTTTCGCTGTAGGTCCTAAAGTTCAGCGTTTCCTTTTTCCGCTTCGCTTCGCGCTTGGCTTCGACCGGATCGATACCTTGATAGACCTGGACCAGCAGCCGCTCGGCTTCCTTGCGCGCTGTCGCAGGCGTCCAGGGGCTTCCGACGGGCCCAATTGTCTTGCGTCGGGCAGGCCCGCCGTCGACCCGGTACTGGAACACAAAGGACTGTGCTCCCCTTGGGGTGATGCGAAGTCCGAAGCCCTTTAGCCGGGGGTCCCACACGTAAATGTCGCGATGTGGGTCCGGTGTGACCGACTGGATTGTTCGCAGTGTGATTGACTGATTCGGCATGATCTGACGCTCGTCCACGTAATCGCCACGTAATCAGATGTCGGGATTACGATGGCGT
>NZ_JBXPUZ010000007.1:0-37400 GCF_057220455.1 Sphingopyxis sp. sgz302558
TGCCATTGTTATGGCTGCCTATGGCGACAGCAAAATCTCGGCGTTCAGCTGGGGCCGCACCAGCGCGACTGGCGTTGCGATCCGGTTCCTCACCGAGAAGGAAATCGCCGACGGCGTGAAACCCGAAAAGGCGGCGGATTTTGATGCGACCAAGCATAAGATGATCGACTGATGCGGTGACGCGGCGGGGGCCTGACACCAACAGCGCAGCGCCCGACGCGCTGGCTGAACCAGCGTCACCGCGCGTGCTGACCGATTGGGAGCTGTGGGCTTGCGCCAACCATTATGTGGCCACTCACGGCGAGGACGCCCCCATTTTTGCGGCTTTGCGTGTCGATGCGCTGCTAGCTGGCGATGACCTTGATGGCGCCAATAACTTCCTCGCGATCCTTCGGCGCATCCACGCGCTGCTTGGGGAAGGGAAGGGGCAGGCGCATTGAATTTGGCTTCATGTCTGTCTTTTGTGATAACGCACTGTAGCGCCAAAGCTGACTCATTACGATTTCGGAGCAGAATCAGTGATCGCATTGCTTCTCGCTTTGAGCGCGGTCCCGGCCGGCAGCGAATTCACCTGCACACCCACCCGCGTCTGGGACGGCGATGGTCCGATCTGGTGCGCTGAGGGGCCGCGCATTCGCTTGGCCGGCATTGCCGCGCGCGAGATCGACGGATCATGCAATGTGGGCCAGCCCTGCCCAAGCGCAGGCGCCGTCGAGGCGCGCGACCATCTTGCCGGGCTGATCGGGACCGTTACAGGCCAGTCAAACGAGGGGCATCTGCTCGTACGCGGAGCGGAGATGCGCTGCACCTCGGATGGCGGCGCGGGCGGCGGGCGAACAGCCGCTTGGTGTGTGTCGCCGCGCTCGGGGGACTTGTCTTGTGCCATGGTCCGCGATGGCTATGCCCTCATCTGGGAGCGATACTGGCGGGGGCACAAATGCAACTGAGCAATTGTGCCAAAGCGCGGCTGCTGGGGCCGCTCTCCTTCATCTTTATCGCCTGGCTGCTAGGCAATGTGGCCTATGCACTATTTATTTGGGTTTTTCCGGCTTTCTGAGCTCTGTTCGGCAGAGTGCAGCAGGGACAAGTGATGCGCATTCTTGGAATCATTGCTGCAATTGGCCTGAGCGCAGTCTTGTCGGCGATGGCTAACGCGCATTTCGGCGGACTCGCTGCTGATGGCTGTCACAATGGCCGCAAGAATGGTGGCCGCCATTGCCATCGCGCGCCAGGCGGTAGTGCGCCGCCCGCTGAGCGACCGCAGCGGGCATTCGGCGGCTCGGTCCATTATCCCAATTGCGCGGCTGCCCGCGCCGCCGGTGCTGCGCCCGTTCGACGCGGTGATCCCGGTTATGCGCCGCATCTCGACCGGGACAATGATGGCGTCGGCTGCGAGTAGGAGAATGTAGAACGATCATCAGTCTGCTCGAGATGACCGCGACTATTGAGCGGCCCCCGCTCGTTGATGGCGCTCGCGGAGATCATGGTCGCAGGCTCCGTATTGTTCGTGCGCCGGGTGAATACGCAGCGTGGCGGCCGATTGCAGCAAAGGGAAGCGCATGCTTCATCGCTTCTCCGTTGGATTCGATTTGTGCAATTGTAACGCCTTCCCAAGGTCATATTCAAACCTGCCCGGCGCGCGCGGCGGTCAGATGTCGATCGTTAGTTGTCCAGGCGTTTCGGCTGGGAAAACGCAGGCATAGTTCCACTTGTCCTTAAGCGCCTGGTCGTCCCATGGCATTGTGCGCTCGGTGGCGTAGTTGAAATAGAGCGTCTTGGCCTCATTGGGTCCGAAGCGCAGTAGCCGAGCAATGCATTCCGGATCGGGGTGGCCGAAGCGTGCAGCGTTGGTCGAGATCGCGAAGCGTCGGCAATCGAGCCGGGCGAGAAGCGCCTTAGTCAGGTTTCCGCGGCTGCCGTGATGTGACAGCTTGAAAAGGTCGATCCGCGCCCGCCCACCGTCGTCCGCAGCCCTGGCCAATCCTGCCTCGATCAGGTCGGCATGGGCATCGGCGGCGAGTATCATACGCTTACTGGCATACTCGGCGATCATCGCGATCGACGAGCCATTGGCCTCGCTACTGTCTTGGCCGCCCGGAGCGGCGAGCGCCTCAACATCGAGCACCGCAGGCATCGGCCGCTTAGCTAGAGGTGCCACACGGGCCAGCTCAGCCTCGGCGAGAGAGGGGCGGGGGTTGGTGCCGCCGTCGTCCTGCCCCTCGCGCCACTTCTCCCACTCGTGCCGCAGCTCCTCCAGCTTTCCGCGATCGGGCGAGATCAGGGTGAGGGTCAGCCCGGCGAAAGTGAAGGGCTCCGTCCGCGCCTCGATCATCACGGGCCCACCGCTGAATTCCTCGTTAACCTCCCAGCCCAGTTTTTCGAGCAATAGGCTGTACTCGTCGGCCCCCTTGAACCCCATCGGCGCGAAGCCGCCCAGAGGAGTGAGTC
Source organism: Sphingopyxis sp. sgz302558 (assembly GCF_057220455.1). Classification (NCBI taxonomy): domain Bacteria; kingdom Pseudomonadati; phylum Pseudomonadota; class Alphaproteobacteria; order Sphingomonadales; family Sphingopyxidaceae; genus Sphingopyxis; species Sphingopyxis sp. sgz302558. The sequence continues at coordinate 2,449 of NZ_JBXPUZ010000007.1, forward strand.
GTTCGAGCTGGGCAAAGCCGTTATACCAAACCGCTTTGGGCACCAGTGGCGAGCCCTGTTCGGCCATTGCAATCAGCCCGTCGAGATGGTCGGAATCGATGTGGCTCAGGACCATCAGATCGATCGCCTCGCCGCGCGTAGCAACCGCTTGCAACGCCGCTTCGAGATGCGGCCAGGTGGCTCGCCTGCCGCCGTCGATCAGCACGTGGCGCAGGTGGTCTTCATCTTCGCCATAGTCGAGCAGCAGGCAGTCGCCCTCGTTGGCGGGGAGCATAGTCAAGCGGAACACGCTCATGGCGCTATCACCCTTCCGCGGCCGAATTCTGTCTGGCTAGCGGGCTGTGGCAGACCGTTAGTGGTGGCCGACAAGTAGAGCCGCTCGCGCACCTTTTGCGCGCTCGGCTTGGGATCGAGCAGCTTCAACTGCTGCCACCACAGCACCGCGACGCCCGCGACGTGCGGACAGGCCATGCTGGTGCCGCTCATCGTGCTCAGATCGACGCTGCCTGCCTTCGCGGAGAGGATGTCGACACCCGGCGCGCAAAGATCGACATTGATGTTGGAAAACGGCGCAAGGCTGAAACCCGTTCCGTGGCGGCCTAGGGCGCCGATCGCCTCGACGCCGTCGGACGCGCTCGGCAAGCCGGCCGAGATCGCCGCGGGCTGGGCTTCGGCATGGCGGGATTCGTTGCCCGATGCCGCCACCACCAGCGCGTCGCGCCCGAACGGAGCCTGGGCCCCGAGGAAGTCGATCAGCGCATCGAAGGCGCGTAGGTTCTGCGCAAACGCGACCAGCGCCTGGGAGGCGGCCGCGTCGGGAGCGAAATCATACCATTCGATAAGGCGCTTAACCATGCCGGGATAGTCGAAGCCGAGCGACATTGAGATCACATGCGCCTGCTGCTGCGCGGCCCAGTTGATCGCGTCGAACAGTCCTTTAGTGTCGCTCTCGCCGTTGTCGGCGAGTACCTTGGCGATCAGCGCTTTCTCTATCCCGCGGGCGATGCCGATGCGGCGCCCGCCGACATCCTGTCCAAAGATCGTGCCGGCGCAGTGGGTGCCGTGGCCGTTGATGTCATGCCCGGCACCATTCGGGTCGGTGAAGTCTCTGACCTCAATGCGGTCCCCGATCCCGGCGAAGGCAGGATGCGCGAGATCGATTCCAGTGTCGAGCACTGCCACCCGCACGCCCGATCCGTCACGCGCCGATACGTCTGCCCCGGTCGCGGCGATCCCCCAACTGTTGCCATCGGCTGCCGCAGTAGCGGCCAGCGCCACGTCGCCGGCGGGCCGGATCAGCTGCATCGGCATGGTCTCGAGGACCAGGCGCGGCCTGCGGGGCGTGGCGGACTGGCGTGCTTCGGCGACCTGCGCATCGCTCAGGGACTGTTCCTGAATTTCGAGCTTGACCGGCAGGTGCTTGGCAGCTGCGACCGCCGCGGCATCGACCCCAAGCCGCTTGAAGGTTCGCGCGGGCGGGCCGCTGCGCGCGGTCGGCAGCGGCGCGCTTTCAGCGCCGCGATGCCATGCCCTGTTGGGCATTTCGCCTACCGCCTCGATGATGATGTAACGACGATCCTGCTTGCGCATGCGTCCCTCTCCCTCAGTTTTCCCCCAGGTTCGTCCCCGTGGCACTGTTTCAACTCTGACTAACCCGTGACAAGCTGCGCCCGCTTATGCCTTGAACGTCCAGTAGCGCGCCTGCTGCGGCGTCATTGCCGCACGCAGGCGGAACCGCCGGTCGGGCGGCGAGCCGTCCTCGAGCAATTCGTGCATGTCGGCGAGCACCTCGTCGCTGCTGGCGACATAGCCATGGCCGAGCAGCGTCATGTCGACCTTCTCGACGCTGATCGTGTCGATCGGCGGGATCACTTGCACCGGCGGGGTGAAGCCGATCCGATCGGCGCCGTTGACCAGCCGTGAAGCGCGCACCGCCAGATCGGCGGAGGAGACATAGATTGTCGTGCGCTCGGCAAGGGCATTATAGGCGTGGGCAAGCTGGCGGAAGGTCTGGCCATCGACATCGGGTGCGGCGAGGATGATCTGGCCGAACCGCTTGACTGTCCGCGTACCGGCCTCACCGAGGATGCGCGTCATCGCGCTGAGCAGCCCGCGATTGCCCATCGAATGAGCGATCACGTGTACCTGCCGCGCGTTCGACTGTTCCGCCACGTCGATCAGATATTTCGCGATTGCTGCTTCGCTCGCCTCGATCGTAGTGCCGTCCGTCAGATAGCCAAGCAGACGCCCGCGCGAGGGCCAGCTGAAGAAACTCATCGCGCCTGTGAAGCCAAGGTCTGCGCCGATCTGTGCAGTCTGGAGCGCAGCGGCACGGAATGAGGTGTTGTAGCCGTGGATGAAAACCAGTGCGTCATTTGCACCCTCGCCACCAATACGCTCTCGCATCCACGCCCACAGGTTTGCTGCATCAGTGATCTCCGGCAGATCATAATGCAGCCGGTCTTCGCCGGTGAATATGCGTCGCCACCACGGCGATCCCGTGGTGCCGATGCGGTGGTGCTCTGGGATCGTCACGTCGCAGTACCCGTAATGTACTTCCTCGCCGCGCTGACCGGTAAAGTCCGTAATGGCCTTACCCTTCATCGCCGGCAGCCGGGTGGTCGCAAATCCGACGCGGTAGATGTTCTTTTCCCGCTGCACTTTCGGAGTGGGACTTGGAGGTAATGCAGGATCGATGCCCGACACAGCGTCGATGCTGGCTCTCAAGGTGAGTTCGGCAATCAGGCCGCTCAAAAGACTGCGCGCGTCGGCTAATTCTTCCCTGGTAAGGGTGCCAGGTGAGAGATCCTTTATCACTTCGGCAATCTGCGTCTCGGCGCGTTCGATCATACGGCGCAGTGGACCAAACCCGCTAGCTGCCGCCCGTGCCGGGTCCTCGAGTCCTACATTGACCTCGCTGCTATCGTCGATCGCTAACATTGCACGCGCCGCAACTATGCCGGCCAGAGCTTCGCGTGCTTCTGCAGCTTCGAAGAGTAACTTGGCTAGGTCTAAATCCATCACACGGTCTGCCGCGATGTGGTAAAGCTTTGCCGCGTGCAGCAGAGCTACGACCACGGCCCTGTATTCGAACTCAGTCTCCGGTGCAGATGCTATCTGGCTCACAATTCTCTTCCCGCGTCAGAGTCAGTTTTTAGAGTAAACTCTAAAACATCATTCACTTGGTCAAATATATTGAATAACTATCCGATTCTAATTGTTTAATAATGACGTCAATAAGCTGAAATATATAACATTGTTTGACAAGCAATGACTAGACGTTTAGAATATCAATATTTGGTAATTTGTATTAATTCTGATAAGAAATGATCAACTCTCTGCACTGTCTGGCGTATGGCCGACAACATTTCGAGAGAAAGGTCACTGTAGGTACTCTCATTAATATCACCGTCATTAGGCGATTCCGAAAGGACTTCTAAAGGTCCAAGCTTACGGCGCATAGCAGATTGACGGTTTCCTGCAGATGGCCAACATGAGTACGCCATTTCGCGCGACTGAAAGATAACCATGCGCGAGCCCTAAATGCGCTCGCGTTCGACGAGCCGGCGATAATGTTCGCCGAGCACAGTGAGTTTGCAAGACTTTGAATTCATCGCCGCATGATACATGTGTGGAGCATCGAGCGGGATGACTAACCCGACTCGGTTCAGCTTCTGCAAAATCGCGAATTTCTGGGTATGCTCATCGACAGGCGCCGGAATTTCCGGGTCTGCCTGAGCGGGGCGCTCAGGCTCGTAGCTCGGGTCCAGTTTGAATTCACTGCCGGCATAGGGGAAAAACTCGGTAAGGCGACGGAGGTCGGCGAGCTGGAGCGGGGCCTGCACCTTTCGTAACGACACAAAGCGCTTGACGTTGGTGCGGAAGATCGGCCGCTGTTCCCATTCGCCTAGCGACTGATCGATATGGGCGTAAATGCTGCCGGGCGTGATATCGCCCATTAGGTTGGCCGCTGCCCCGCCAAGCGCATCTACAAGAAGTGTCGTGAAAACGCCAGCTCCGTCTACCTCGCTCGCATATTGCTCGTCGGTTGAAGCGGTTAAGATGGTCATACCATCACTCAGTTCGGCGAACTGGCTAGCGGTATCGACGCCCGCAACACCTGAATGGCAACTGTCGAGCAAAACGAGCTTGTTCTGCGCGCGTGAACCATTAGCGAGCATCATGATTTCACCGATTGACAGTCCATCGTCGCCGCGCTTGGTGTCGCCCCCGCATAAATAGCCACCGGTCGCCTCGATATGCCCATGCCCGGCGAAGTAGAAAAGTGCGATTGCACCGTCGGCAGCAAAGAGCTCGGCGACCGCATCCTTTATTTCTCCGCGTTCGATAATGTCGCTCGGCCCGGTGCCGGTGAGTATCTTGACATCGAAATTCTTAGTGCCGTCGCTGTGGCGTTCGAGCGCCGCCTTGACAGAATGGGCATCATTTACGCAGCCGAAGAGCGGCGAGAGATGCTCATAATAGTCGATTCCGATGACGAGTGCCTTGCGCATATAGAGTTCCTCAAAGTGAGTTGATGAAGCCCGTGACTGCGTCCCAAGTCCATCGTACTGGCACCAACCCAGGTACCCGTGTTTGGTCGTTAGAATAAACCCAGAGTGCTAGGATTGGCTTGCCTTCCTCGCGCGCGCACTCGATTTCCCATTTCTGCCCGCTGGAATTAAGCGAATTGTTGCTGATGAGCGCAATGACTCCATCCGATCGCTTGATCCGCGTACGCACTTTGGCTTTCCAATCGGACGCATATGCGTCGCGTAGTGACATATCGATGTATTCGAAGCCGGTGCGTGTATTAAGGGACTGCCCCTTGAGAAGGTCGCGTTGGCGCTCGTCCTCAATTGCAAATGCTATGAAAACTACTTTGTTCGTCATCTTTGGTTTTCCCTGGCTTCGGGTTCGACCCATTGATCGACATCTGATTATTGACCGAGCTTCTTCCGCAAGGTCGCAAAGAATTCCTCGGTTGAGCGCGTGCGGGCAACGCTTTCCGCAATTACCGATTTACGAAGTGTGCTAAAGCTCTGGCTCGCCTGCTTCGACGCCACCGCATAATGATCAAGATCAGCCTCGCTACGCAAATAGGGCCATTTGCGCAGAAATTCGGGGGGCAAAGCCGTACCCGCTGAGAATGTCGCTAGCGGAAAATCCTTCTCGGTGGCAACGCCGATTTCCCATGGCACCCATTGCGAGCTATTCGTCGTCGGTGATACTACGGCGAGTAGTTGGGTGCATTTGCCCATCTCTCGCTGGATATGTGTTGCGAGATCCTCGCCGCGGCGTCCAATATAGGGATCGATCACGTCGAGATAAGCCTCGATACCATGGCGGATGGCCAGCCGCTGCTTGATTTGCAATGCCATTGTGGCGTCGGCAGCTTGGTGAGAAAGAAAGACTTTGATCAAAACTTTTCATCCCCTTTGGCCACGTATGGTTTCCGCGTCCGCTACGCCGCTCTACCCGAGATAGTATAGGTCCCAAATTCCCTGTACGACCGACTTCGAACTCCATCCCACGCACCGCTGCGAAGCCGAGGCAACAATGCTTGATGTGCGTAGCGCGCCGCGCAGATCGACAGCCAGGATTGGTTTGCTATAGTCTATCGCCCCATCGATTTCCCTCGCGATCCATTCACTATGGGTCGCATACATGCCCGTTGGCATGACGATAACATGACTGCGGCTTATCTGATTGTAGATGGCGTCGCGCAAATTCTTGGCGCTGCGCCAGCCCATAATTGGATCGCTACTGGGCACTGAATAGTTGCGGAAGTCGATAGATGCCTGACCGAAACGCCAGCGTTTTTCAAAAATCCAGTAGGCCAGCGTATCGTAGTGATGCGAGTAGCGCCATGAGTGACTGATGAAGACGTGAATTTGGTGAACGCTCATGACATTCGAGCAATTAAAAGCCGCCGCGCGACTCAGCAAGAGTCGCGTAAGCGAAGAATTAGGTGTGAAATGTGCCCGAATCGCATCGGTTTTGGCAACACACCGGTGAGCGACACCAGCCATTGCGCTTACGCTGTGTTACTGTTTAAACAACACTGTGGGGGAGGGGCGGATGAGCTACGAATATGACGTCTTTCTGAGCTATCCGCGCCGAGGGTATAGCGGTGACTGGGTGCGCAATCATTTCCGTGACGCGTTGGTTGGCTTTCTCGAACAGGAAATGGCCGATGTGCCACGGGTATATTTCGACCAAGATCAGACAATAGGAGTCAATTGGCCCGCAAATGTTAGGCGCGCCCTCTTGCGAAGCAAGATTCTTGTCGCGGTTTGGTGCCCGCCCTATTTTCGATCCGATTGGTGCATGGCCGAATGGCATAGCATGCGTGCGCGCGAGCAAATATTGGGGCTGGCTACCGTCGAACGTCCACAGGGCCTTATTGTGCCGGTCGTGTCCGCCGACGGACAGACTTTTCCGATTGAGGCCCGAACAACGCAGTGGCGCGACATGAGCCAATGGTCTTTCCCCACTCCCGAGTTCGGCAAGACTGTCGAATATGTTGAATTTCATCGCCAAATGCGAGATTTCGCGACTGAACTAGCGGCGTTGATCGCCGCGGTGCCCGACTGGGATCGCGATTGGCCTGTCAACATGCCGGCGCCTTCGGACCCGCCGTCATTCGGACTGCCGAGGCTGTAATTATGAGTGGTAAGGTTATCACCTTCTATTCCTACAAGGGCGGCGTCGGGCGAAGCTTCGCGCTCGCAAATGTGGCAGCCTTACTCGCACGATGGAATTTCCGCGTGCTGTGCGTTGACTGGGATATCGAAGCGCCGGGACTAGATCATTATTTCGATATTGTGCGGGAGGATCGACGCGGCCTTGTTGATATGCTTTGCGAGTGGAACACAACAGGCGACGCGCTCGCGTGGAAACCTTACGTTCGCAATGCAAATCTGTCTGACGGCATTGAGATCGACCTCATGCCCGCAGGCAGACAGGACGAGGAGTATTCTCGGCGCGCCCAGTCGCTGGACTGGGATGCGATGTACGAGAATCGGCTTGGAGATGTATTCGAGGCCATGATCGCTGAAATGCGCGACAATTATGATTTTATACTGATCGATAGCCGGACTGGGATAACGGACTTCGGCGGCATCGTAACTGCCCAGCTCCCCGACATCCTCGTCTTCATGTTCACCGCAAACGGACAAAGTCTTGAGGGCTGTGCTCGGGTCGCCGAAAGGGCGCAGTTCGCGCGCAAAGCCTTGCCGATCGACCGCGGGCCGCTTCGTCTCCTGCCGGTCGTGTCGCGCTTCGAAGGGCGCGTTGAATACTCGATATCGCAAAAATGGCGTGAGCGTTTCTACGCACGGCTCCAACAACACTATTCTTCCTGGCTAGTCCAGAACGTCGATCATCGCAAGATCATCGACCTAACCACTATCCCCCATGTGCCCTTCTGGACTTTCGGCGAAGGCTTGGCGGTTTTGCAGGAAGCCGACGGCGGATTTTCCCCCGACTCGATCAGCTACAGTATCGAAACGATTGCAGCGCTCCTCGCCCAAGATCTTGCTGCCACCGAGGTTCTCGCAGAGAGCCGAGATCTCTATGTCAACACCCTTCAGCGCCGCGAGGTGCGCCAGCGCGATGGCGTAGAAAATGTGTACTTGAGCTATGCTTACAATGATTTGAAAATAGCAAATCAGCTGAAGGTTATTCTGGCTCAAAACGGAATAAGCTGCGTTAGTTCGGACTTCGTGGTCGGTGAGCGAGGTCAATCGCTGGGTAGTCTCGACCAGATCAATCGCGCTCAGCACATGCTCGTGCTGGTCGGCCGGGAGTTCGGCCAGTGGCAACTGGCCGAATTACGAGCCTTTCGAACCCAGTCCGCCCTCGACGATCGGCCAAGGCATTTGGTACCGGTTCTTCTTGAACCTAATCTCACAATTCCTGACATGCTGCTGAGCTACAAGTCGCTAATACTCGGCACCGATTTCGAGAAATTTGCTAGCTCGGTTCTTGACATTGTCGGTGCAGGGCCAGCCGCTGTATAGTCACGTGAATGGTTCCTCGCGCCTTCGATTGCGCCAACTTCTGGCAATTATATACTTGAGAAAGCAGAATGCCGCTGTAGAGCATCAAGAGCGTGACAGGCCGGTAATTATTTCAGAGGGTCAATTAGACGCGGCAGTTGCCCTGCTAACCAGCTACGATCCAAATTATCATCGGTCAGAGGATGTTGTGCTGTCCATTGCTCGAATTCTTTTGGCGGGTCGCTCCCAGCGCCATGCAGGAAGCGCACTGACCCCTTAAGGGTCGGGAGTCCGCGAGCCTTAGCCAAGGCCGCATACCCAAGCGCAGTTGCTGTGCAAAGGTCTGCTTCGAGTTTTGATAGGTCATCCGCGCGGGCGGGGTTGTGTGGTGTAATGTGGTGCCGCGCACATACTTCAGGCTCATTTTTGTCTTGCGCCCAGCGCCAGCCCCACGCGCCGTGAAAAGCCTGATTTCGTTTTTGCTTTGTGTCGTTGAGGGCCTTGGCAAAGAAACTGGCCGCGTCTTCGGCCTCTTGTGATGGCAGGTTTTCTAGGTGCTTTTTGAGTTCGTCAAGCTTCGCTCCAAATGACTTGTCTCTGACTAGGGCCTCATGCTGAGCGCGGGTCAGCCCGATCGCGTCTTGCAGTAGAAAATCTAGCAAAAAGTCTGCATACCCCCATAGAACAGCAATTCGTCCAAGCTGGGCGTGTTGGACGTCGGTAAGTGGCGAAATGTAGGCCGATTGAAGCGGATTGAACGACATGACTGACACCGATCAAAAAGAGTTAGAGGTGCTACGCCGGATGCTGGCAACGCCACCGACGCCGCACAAGGCAAAAAGGAATTCAAACGATGGCGATGCGAAGCGGCGCGGGAAAAAGGACCAGAGCGCGCGAGATTAGGCTCAGGGCCGTTATGGCCCTTGCCAGATGGTTGCGCGTTCCGGTCCAAGTCCACCAGCGTTATTTCACGACGCAGGTCTTAAAGTGACTTTTTAGCGTTGCGGGATATTCGAACGGCCCTCGCGCAACAGCCACGCCGCTGTGATGATCGATCACTAGCAGCTTATCTTTGGCTGAATTGAGCTTGGAATTATAGTAGAGCCGATGTTCGAGATCGTCGATCTTTTCGTGTGATTTCAGCAAAACGAACGATGTTGTTTCTGACCACACGTACGGCTCGCCTGGCGTTTTGCGAATCTCGTCAATGAAACTCTGATACCGTTCCGAATAGGTGGTATCCGATTTAATCTCAAAACTTACTGCGTATTCATAAGCCATGATAGGCCTCCGTCATTGCGGAAAGGCCTTGCAAATTGGCTAAAAATGTGGCATCTCACGTTGTCAACAGAGAGTGACATCACTTTCAAACAGTTTGGGTCCGGCGGCCTTTCCTAGGGTAAATGCCGAACTCGAATCGGGGCGGTCTTGGTAGGGCCGCCCCAACTGTTTTCTGTAGCACATAAAATCGAAAAAGTCCAGATGTTGCCGTTCTGTTCGTGGGGAACGGCGCGTGAACATCTAAGGCTTCGTCCAACGCTTTCGACACTCGCCAATCTGGCGCGGCGCCTCATACCAATCAGGCGGCGAGTTTGTCAGTCCGCTGATAGGTCAGGCGCTTGCCGCCGATACGCGACAGAGCGGCGGTAGCGCGTTCCCCGTCCGTCATGGCGCGGGTGTTATAGCGAAAGTCAAACTCGCCAGTGTTGCGGGCAAGGTGTGCTTCGCTCATGTGGTGATAGGTGCCAATGACGCCGCGCTTGAAAATCGAGAAGAAGTTTTCGGCGGTGTTGCTGTGCTTGAAGCCGCCGGTGGTGACATATTCCTTGGCGCTGTGATTGACGACCGAGTGACCGTTAAACTCACGGCCAACGCTGGTATAGACGACGCTCTCGTCCGTCATGAGGTGCGAACGGCGGTCCACATTGGTAACGATAAGCCCGCGCAGGTGCTTGGCGTTGACGTTGGCGACATGGAACGAGCGGACGTTACCATCGCGCTCGACAAGAGCGACAACGGCCTTCTTGGGAGCGGGCTTGCGGGTAACACGGTTTTTCGCCTTGCCGCCAACATAGGTTTCGTCGGCTTCGACAACGGCATCGGGACCGCCAAGCGGGCCATCGGTGCCATCGGTTTTCATGGCCTCGCGGATGCGGTGGCACATAAACCAAGCGGTTTTGTAAGTGACGCCCAGCATACGTTCGATCTGCTTGGCGCTCATGCCCTTCTTGGACGCGCAAAGCAGATGATTGCAAAGCAGCCACTTGTGCAAGGGAACCTTTGAACGCTCAAACACGGTGCCAACGGTGACGGTGAATTGCTCGCGGCAATCGTTGCACTGGACCAGACCGGCGCGATGCTTCTTGCCCTCAAGGCGGGTAGCGTTGAGCGAACCACAATGGGGGCAGAACGGACCTTCGGGCCAGCGGATAGCCTCTAGGTGCTCGCGGGCTTTGGTTTCATCGTGAAAGTGCGGGGCGGTTATGTTTGTCATGCAATCCTAATGGGCTGCATGGGCTGCTTTGTCAAGTATATAATTGCCCAACTTCTTGCGGAAGGACACGTCTTGCGAACAGGCTAATTCGCACACTGAAAATATAGCTTTAGAGCAGGCGTTTTGCTTACTACTTTGAATCACGAAGCGGTGTGCAGGCAATCAGCAGATAAATGCGGACATTTCAGTAAGGTCGTTACATCATTCAGGTTGTTTGTGCTTCAAATCCCAAGACATGATCCGACACTATGCTCAGGTTATACCTGAGAGGTTTGTGTAGGGTGTTGACCGCCGTCTTTGTACTCCAGCAATAGACATGACTTAGTTAGCCGAAGTGATTTTGCAGTCGGACCGTCCTTCGAGATCAGCTTGGCCAAATGCCAGTGCTAGCAAGTGTTTCGTCCAATTCCGTGGCCGCCCAATGGCCTATTGGTTGGGCCACATTCCTTCCTGCGGAAATGAAATAACAAACACTACAAATAGTCGGTGACATGCAATGCCAAGCACTCTTCTGCTGTATCGAGGGCTAGGGTTACAGTGGTAGAAGTGCAGTCGAAGGAAAAAATCAATCGGTATTAAGTTCGAACGACCTTTCACCTCCGTCTGATCGAACCATCAACATCACTAAGGCCCGGCAGTGGGACGCCACGATTGAGCCAGCCCAGTTGAAGATTGCCTTCGCCATAACAATGGACCCCGATTGCGAACCACCCCCCTGAGCCATTGAGATAGCGAGCGAGAATGGGGGCGCCACTCTGCCCTGGCGAGGTATCGAGGCGATGTTTGACGAAGCCGTCGATCAGTGCCACTTCGTCGCGCGTGTCCGGAAGGCGACTGCTATGCTTAGGATAGCGTACCAAGTCGGCGAAATCGATCGGATATCCGGCTACTTCGCAGCTCAAAAGAGCCATAAGCTGGCTATTTGGGGTCCGAATATCGACCGGATCTACACCCTTCAACGACTCCGGATCGACCTCGATCACACCGACATCGTAGAGATCACCTTCCGTGCGATAGCTCTGATGCACCCGCATTCGCTCGCCTGCCACATCAAACGATGGTTTGCCGGGAAAAGTAATTGTCCGAAACAAAGCCCCGTGGATGACGTGCGCGGCCGTCATTATCCGGCCATCGGGGGTCAGAAATCCTGTCCCACGAACGGCGCGGCTCGTGATGCGGCAAATGCTCGCATACGGAAACTTCAGCCGCTGATCTACCGGAACAAATTCGCGGCGGCCTATCCCCGAACCGTCATTTGGTAGGCTCTGGATGTGCGGAAAGGTAAGCTGGGGGTCACTAGGAGGGGGGCCGGGGTCGGGAAGCACATATGGTTTGGCTGCCGATTCGGGTGACAAAAGTAAGGCTGAGCGACCACCGCGCCGATATCCAACTCGCAGGCGGTCGGTAGGAACGCTCTCCCAGGGAAGGCGCCCGCGCCCACGCCTATTCATCGCCATCTAGAAGGTCGGTGATTGCAGTCGTGAGCGCACCGCTGATTTCGTTGCCTGCCTTTCCGATGAAGGTCTTCCAGTCCTTTAGCCGCCCGAGCCTTGTTCCTTCACCGACTTCAGCTACCTTGACCGAAACATTGACCGCACCGCCTTCGGCGGATTTCCCGTTTGGGAGTTGACCGGCTATCGCTAAAGCGGTGTAGTTTGAAACAAGCCCATCTGAAGCCTTGCTGACGAGCTCAATGTCGCACTTCCGGATCGATGGCTCGTTGTAGAATACTACATCGATCGCGAATTTCGATTCCAGAAGTTCACAGACAGGTACCGGATAGCTTGTCTTGGGCTTACCTTGTGTCGGCATCGCATCGTTCTCGATGTCATAACCGCCTTTGAGAATAATGCTCTCAGGTAAAATATCGGTTGATCCGCGCCCTTCATTGACCCCAATCGCGCTTCCGGCCATGGACATCGCATATTTCACTTTGGTACCGCGCGCAGCTGGATCGTCTGTAAAAACGCTCAGGGGCAAAAGCTGCCAAGCCTGGTTCCTGGGTAGCCAGTGGACGAGAAGTAATGCGTCGAAATCTACTTTTGCGATATCCTCCGTCGCATCGCCATCTTCGCTGACTCGGACCACACGCAGACACCGATAGCGAGGCATTACGACCCCATTCGCGTCGGTGACGAAAAGGCTAGCCGTCATCCCAGTAGACCATTCAGCCTTATAGGCTTCTATCTTAGCGTCGAGCGCTTGGTCAGCTTTGTGAAAGACCATACCGAACAAGGGTTTTAGGAGCGCGCCAAAAAGCGCGATAAAGGCTCCTTCGCCCCTGCCGCGGGTTTCGTAGTTGAACGGATGATCGCAAAGTATGTTAATTCGATTGAGGGTATCGGCGTCGGCGGCTGTGATTGGAGGCACGAAGAATTTGCCTTTGACCTCAAACGTCGCCCTCGCGGCCTCCCCAAATTGGCCCGGCGCTATAGGGAGCAACAAAGATGCAGACTGCCGCTTCGGCGTGGCCGGCTTAGCGTAAACGGGACATTGTACGACCAGAATGATGCTGCATAGAAAAGTTACGAATCGCATCTTAGTTGCTCCCTCCCCGAGTCAACGAACCTCATAGAGAGAAACACATTGGTGAGGCGCACTCAATCAACAACTAGTGGCGCTCAGGCAAAAAAACGATCCCAATTGCATGCTATTCATGCAACTCGATGTATAGGCTAGATTATTTCGTGGTAAGCGTTTTCCGTGCTTGGGCCGCTTGCAGTCGGCCCGCCTTTCTTCTGAATCTCAGCGAAGCGGACGTTCACGAGGTGCAGGCTTGGGGACCTATATACCTGTGTGATCCAGCTATAGAAAGGCCCGACGCAATCGCCGGGCTTTCCTTTTGAATGCTCTGTCTGGTCGTTCTCAACCGGGCTAAGATTTTGCGCGGTATATATCCCGTAAATTGAGCAACTCGCGCACAATGTCGTCGGTCGATAGCAGCGCCGTATTGAGCGCTACGCGATTAGCGAGCGACGGGATCTCCCGTGCGACGTCGTCCTTCGTCACTCGATGCCAGATGGGAAGCAGCCGCCCTGTGCCACTTAGGGTGCGTTCGACCAGGGCATCGAGCTCATAAGCCGTCCACTGTTTCGCAAAAAAGCTTGGCGATAGGACGGCTATGCCGAAATATGAGCCGCGTAGGCCATCGTCGATCGACTGCCGCAGACTGTCGCCCCATTTGATATTTTGCTCGTCATACCAGACGCGAAGGCCTGCCTCCCGAGCTTTCTTTGCGAGGTCGCGAACGAAGTCGTCCTTGTCCTCCCAAGCGTGCGAGATGAAGACATCATACGCCTCGCTTTGACCCTCGGGCGCGATAGGCCGAAAAGACGTCGCCCTGGACGCCTCGGCTTCGACGAACTGCGACACCTGGGCTTCAAGATCTTCGATCCGCTTTTGCATGGCCTGAGAATTTGTCTCGGCGACCGCCTCAGCTCGCGTTTGCCGCGCCTTATCGTCACGCTGCTTGCGCTCGCCGGCAGATTGAGCGCGCTTCCTTTCGCTTTCCTCGTCCCGGGCAATGCGCTGCTGTAGCCGGTTCGCTTCCAGCGTCTTTGCCGCCGCCTGGGACGAAAAACGAGCCTGATTCTTTTGCGCCGCTTGGAGGATGCGGTTTTCGCGCTCGGCCGCGCTCGTGTGCATTTTTGCCATCGCAGCCGAGCTAGTGCGCCGAGCGGAGTCCAGCGCGTTGTTCATACGCCGTGTGGCTTCGGCCACTTTCTTTATCTCGTCCGCCTCTTTGCCTCGGAGCGCAGCGATCTCGCCGTTCAGCCGGGCGAGCTGGGAGCGATCGCTGGTAAGGGACACGCGTTATCTCCCAGGCTTTGCCATACTAAAGCTGAAACCAAATAACGCGGTTCAAAAAGGAGCTGCATATCCGTTTCAGATCGGGTCAAATATCATATCTCGCCCCCCGATAGCGATGACTTATCAACCGGAAGGTGATTATCTCGGAAGTTAATCGACGCGTTAGCGGCCGTCTTTCAGCTGTAAAATCCGAACTCCCCCTCCTACACGCCTTACTAACGCACTAATGAATGTCTTCGATTGTATCTGTCATCTAAGGTGAGCAACGCAAAGAATTTCGGCGGCTCTATCAGGACAGCTCTCCGGCCAAATCCTTCCAAGCCACCTTCGCAATGTTTGAATCCTTGATCCAGGATGGTGCATTCGCTGGGGGACTGTCACCCTTATACATCGCGATTACGCGCTTACCAAGTTCGAGGCTTGTCTTGACCTCCCATTCCACCCAACTACTCTTCGCGGTATTCTCCGACACATAGACAACTGTTGTCGAAGATTGGTTGATGCGCTCCTTTAGCCGGGCGCGGATGTATTCGGCCCTTTCGCTATTGTACGGCTCACGTACCGAACGGTCGTTAAATTCAATGTCGCTGTTTTCATTTTTGGCGTGCGCGCGGACAAGGTTTACCTCGTCGATGTCCTTCATTGAGAAGCTTATGAAGACATTTCTGCGCCCCCCCTGCAGTGCTTCCTTCGCCTTCTGCTCCAGTCCTTTGACGTCTCCTAGGCGACTGTAGCCACCCCCGCCGCTGCCGCCCATCAGCTCTCTCCTTCAAAAATAAACTCACGACAGGCGATACAAGCGCCGCAAGGGTCGGCTTCTCCCAAATGGCATGAATAGGAGCCGGCGAGTCCCTTTTCTGCAGCTAGTCGCACCACGTCGCGCTTGTGAAACGCCGCAAGCGGCGCGAGGACACGGACAGGTCTGGCTACTGCCATCGCGAGGGTCGTCTCGGCAGATTTGAGAAAGCTTTCGG
This sequence comes from Sphingopyxis sp. sgz302558, assembly GCF_057220455.1. Classification (NCBI taxonomy): domain Bacteria; kingdom Pseudomonadati; phylum Pseudomonadota; class Alphaproteobacteria; order Sphingomonadales; family Sphingopyxidaceae; genus Sphingopyxis; species Sphingopyxis sp. sgz302558. Next base: position 17,730 of record NZ_JBXPUZ010000007.1, read on the forward strand.
TTTGATCAGGAAATATGCTTGTGTCCTCGTGGAGTAGTCCGATGGACACGGCGTCGGCGCCAATCTGAGCGGCATAAGCCGCGCCGGTCAGTAAGAATAAGAGGTTCCGGCCGGGCGTGTATGCGTCTTCGTACACGCGCTGACTTGAATCCGTGAGGCCGGATCGGATGAGTTGGCCAAATCCGGCAAGCTCTGCTGTTACGGGCATCGGAAGTTCCAGCCGTGCCATCCCTTGCAGACAGGCAGCATACTCCTTTTCTCGCGCGCGCTGACCGTAGTCGATAAAGAGCGGATGCTGCGTCAGCCCCTCCTCCTTTGCGAGACATGCCACAAGCAGTGAGTCGAGACCTCCTGAAACGAGTGTGACAACGCTCATTCTGCCTGCTCCTTGATCACTTTGGGGCTTGCGACACGCATTACGACCCAAACGGCCCAGTCGAGAAACCCGACCGGCAAGCCAAAATCTGCGGCGTGATCCCGTAAAACGATCTCGTCCCGTCGATAGTCCGCCATTCTGCGCATCGGTTTTGGGTCCGCGGTCAGACCCATCATCATCATGTAGTTGATAACATGACGATCCAGCACCGCCAGGTCATAACTCGCCCCAATATTGCGAAGAAACATGCTCGCCTGTTTCGGTCCTAACCCATTGGCATTGGTAACGAACCATTGACGGGCGTTCTCAACGTCGACGAAGCGCTCGAGCAGATCCCCAAGCCCTCTCGCCTCGCGCCGCACTTTAATGATGGTCGCGGTCAACTGGCGCGCGCGACTGTCAGGAAAGCGGTATCGCCGAGAGACGCCATCGACGTTGAGCGGCCTCCTCAACAGGTCGGATAGCGCGACCTCCAAATCCTGCGGCTCAACTCCTTCTTCCAAGAACAAGCCGCTGGCTTCCAATCGTACCGCCGCAGCTTGGGCCGTTCCGTAGGGAACTTGGCTGCTCAGCATACAGCAGGCGAGCTCCGTCCACAGCTCGCCTTCGGTCCAGAGGTGTGGAGCGTCCGTACTCATCTGACGGTCGATCTCTACGCCCACTACGCCGACGGCATAGCGAATCCGCTCCAATGTAGGCATGGCCATCACAACACCTCGGGAAGCGCATCTCGCGCTTGAACTATCGCTCCCTTTGGCAGGAGATGCGCGAGAAAAGCGACCAGAGCCTTCTCGTCCTTCAGCGCAGATCGAAGTTTCTTGAGCCAAGTTTGGTAGAAGTCGAGGTTATGCATCACGGCCTTCGTGGTATAGCTGACTGCTGGATCGAGCGCCGCCGAAGCAGTGACCGGCGAGCTAGCGACCTCCGCTTGATACTTGAAGAGCTCAAAAAGTTGGAAGTGATGCAATTGGGAATGTTCGGCGTCGAATGCATACCTGCACCACTCGAGGCCATCGAAACTGTCTGCGCCGGCAGCAGACAGGAGTGCGAGGCTTATGGGATTTCCTGCTCCGAGAATATGGACCGGCTGGTACCATCCTAGACCCTTGAGAGCTCTACGGATAGCTACCATTGTCCGCGTGCGCTCGAAGATCCCGGATCCCAGCTCGCGCTCCGGAATGGCAATCATCTGCGGCGCGAGGGACTTCGCCACTAAACGCATGATCGGGCCGGCCATCTCGGTTTCAAAGTCGTCGTCGGGCAGCTGCGGCAAGTGCACGATGGGTATGATTGGGGCCGCGGTCAGCCGAGCCGAGCGCTTTGCCGCAGAGATCGTGGCCTGTGCGATCTGATCAGCGTTGCCGCGCGGCCCAAGCTTGTCGAATGCAAATGCGAGATCGTGGGGCGTGACATCCAAAGCGGCCTTGAAAGCTTTAAAGTTCCAAGTCCCATCGTCGCGTCGCGCCTTCTCGTAATTGCCGGAATCGAGCAGAATGGTAGCCCCGTGTCTGCGGCGTCGTTCAAGAGTTTTGATCAAACTCTTGGGCGCGCCCGGACCGGTGTCGTAGGCTGAAACGAGGATAGTCTCCGCTCCGAACAGGTCGAGTGTTCGGAGCGCAGCAGCGGGAGCAAGCCGGGTCTCGTGGGAAGAAACCGAGAAGAAGAAGGTCGGCAATTCCACTGGGCGGTTCATTGTGAGACGCTGGGGGCGTTCGTCTGGTCGCCGCTTTTCGATCGCGCCGCGAATGCGGTCCAGAAGGACCGCGATTTCCGAACGGTCGCTTTCGCCGGCCCAGCCGAATATCTCAGTTGTCTGAAGGCTTCCGTAGCCCATTGGCGCCTCCGCCTCGTGGATTCGCACGGGCAGGATAGCGACTCCGGCTTTGCGTGCGATCGCCAATTCGTCGTGAATGTGTGCGTTTAAGGTTGCCGCAGGCGACCACACCGGAATCAGAACCTCGCAAGAGCTTAGCTCCGTCTCAATCCCTGCCCGGTAGTCGCCCGAGACGAGATGTCGGTCCCACCAAACGGTCCACTCAGGCTTCAGGACGGTTTCCAGCGCAGGCGGGATGGCTGAAGCGTCATCGCGCGCATAAATGATGCAGATATCCACCAACCGCTTCGCCCCCGCGCTATCTTAACCGAGCCGCTGTGCGTTAAACGCAGTGTGATCGCCTGCGTCCGCGCCGGGATCGGTCGAGCTTATCCAGCAGGCCCAGTAGAGCGCGGTGGTGAAATCCTGCGTTCGGAGCAAACTTTCAGGATACGCCGCGTTTGTCTCACTCAATATGACCGCCTTGGAAGCATCCATGCTGCCCGCAACCTTGGCAAAAGTGATCGGTGGGAGCTGATCGGCCAAGACTAAAAAAGCGCCTACAGTGATGTTATCGCCCAAAGGTTCCTCCAATCGGCTGACGTGAGCTCCCAGCTGCTGAAGGTGCCAAGCCGCCTCTTCGTACAGCCAGCGATCGGCGAGCCGCGCCTTCGAGCCGATTAGATGGACCCGCCCGCTGCGGCCTGCGCATACTGCCCGCGAAGGTGCCTCGTCCTTGGTCGGCGTGAGAGGCAACCGACGATTTCCTGCATACTGCGATACGCTTCGGGAAGCATCATGCGCAGCCTTGACAGGTTCTTGCCCAAGATGCGCCCATGAGTACGTGAATGCGGCGCTAAAGACGTCCCCAGTGCCAATCTTGAAGACTGAGTCCGACCAATACGCAGGCACCCAGGCGGATGAACGGCCCTTAGAGTGCACCAAAGCCCCTTGGACACCACATTTTATGACCACGACCTCGGCGCCAGATTTGAGGAGGGCATTAGCAGCCGCTTCGAGATCGTGGGTTCCGGAAATGGTGCGCAGTTCGTGCGCGTTAAGTACGATTGCAAGCTCATGGGCCGAGGAGCCGTTTCGGCCAAAGGGATCAAACTCTCCGGCGCTCTGGGGGTCGTAGACTACCCGGCGGCCGTGCACGATTGCATCGCCTTCAACGAAGCCAAACCGCAGAACGGCGTCACCCGCAGCCTCGAGAGAAGGCTCGCGCAGAATGTCAGCCCTTCGAGGCGCGAGTACTGGGTCGGACAACGGGTGGAAATACGCAAAGGCGAGCGCGCTCGTGCAATTGGCTGCTCTGACATCGATGCCCGATGCGATGAGCTGATAGAGGTCGGCTTCCCGAGCTTTCGGGTAATAAGTGTGAAGCATGACAGGGGCACGGCCAATCAGAGCTTCAGCTGCCCGTCCACCTGAGCCGTACAGCGCCCGCCAATCCGGCGCTTCGCACGCTTCCCAGTAGCAGCCACCAGCGATGACGATGGGTTCCACTGCCCGCCTATCAATGAAAACGGTCGCGCAAGGCTGACCGCCTGGCGAGCCACTGCGTATGTTCGCGCGAGAATGCCTCCTCGGCGTCATCAATGAAGGCCGACAGCACCGCATCGTCTACAATTTCGGGAGCACGCGACTTCAAAATCCCGATCTCCAAGGCGGTGAGCCCGTAGGAAGCACCCAATTCGTTGAATCGCTTAATTTGCATCCACCCGAGAACAGAGGCGCCTAAGAGAATAAGCGGATCAGGATGAGCATAAATCCACTGAGGCTGGTCGAGCCGGATCAAGAAGATCAAAAACGCGATAACGTATAATGCGCCAAGAGCGATTGCAAACCTCCGGCCTGAGCTTGCGTTGGTCCTAGAATTGCGAACATACCAGTCGAGCTGATCTTCAACGCGATCACGCATGTAAACGTCCAGCCGCTCCGATCGCGGCAGCATGCGAATCGCCCCCATCTCCGCAGTGATCTGATCGCCGCCCAAGATTCTGCCGTCGAATTGCGAGCCGACACTGCGATTTGCTTCGAGCAGGTCCCGCAGCATTTGGCGCAAGCGGCTCGCATCCTCCGCGTCATGCTGAAAGGGTTTGGCGGCCATAGCAAACTTCCAAGCAGTCGTCTTTACTGACTCCGCCAGCGCCCGCGCTTGATACCGGCGCCGTTCCGGCTTCAGGATCGAACGGACGACGAGTGTAGTTAGCGCCAATCCCAACAGCACACCGTACGCGACCTTGTCGCAGCAATAGAAAATAAACCATTGGATTGCCGTGAATTAGTTCCTTCTATGAAGGAGCAAGATCGATGTCAACGAATGGCCCTGTGGTAACGCCAAATCCGGTCGAAATTCTCAAGACGACTCGGCACTACCAAAGCAATCGAACCAGCGAGAAAGTCAGGCTCGACGGCAACATCGCCCGGCGCAAGATCAGGGGCAGAGAGTTCTTCTGGTGGGACACCGAGCTGCCGGGCTTCGGCCTGAGGGTCTTTGCCGGCGGATCGCGCAGCTGGTTCGTCCAGTTTCGCCAGCGCGGCAAACAGATGCGGATCACGCTCGGCCGCCCGCCGGAGGTTCGCGCGGAGGAGGCGCGCACTCTGGCGCGCGCACAGCTTGCCAAGGTCATGCTCGATGGGCTGCCGGTGTCGCAGAAGGCGAGGCGGGATAATCCAGGTGCGACGCTGTTTCGTGATTTCGCGCTGCGCTTCTGGGCGGACTATTCGCGGCATTGGAAGCCCTCGACCCGCAAGGGCAATCGCGCCCGCATCTTCAAGGACCTGACCGACATCTTCGGCCACCTGCGGGTCGATGCGATCCGCAAGGCCGATGTGCTGCGCTGGCGCGATAGCTGGGCAGATCGCTCGGGCGCGTTCAACCGGACGATCCCGATCATGTCGGTGATGATGGGCTATGCCGAGCAATTGGGCATGCGCCCGCGCGGCTCGAACCCGTGCCGGGGAACGCCGCGGTACAAGCGCAAGCTAGTCGATAGATTTCTGAGCGCCCGCGAGTTCAATCGGCTCGCTGGGAGCTTGCGCAACTTCGAGGAAAGCAACCCGATCGCGGTCCAGGCGATCCGCCTGCTGATCTACACCGGCGCGCGCCACGGCGAAGTGGTTGGGCTTCGCTGGGAATGGGTGCAGCCGCCGCGCCTCATGCTGCCCGACAGCAAGACCGGTGCAAAGATCGTCTATCTCAACCGGCAAGCGCAGGCGGTTCTCGATGCCATGCCGAACAAGGCGGATACCGGATTGGTCTTTTCCTCGCTGCGCGGGGACAAGCCGATCGCGCTAAGCCCGATCTGGCATGAAATCAGACGGCACGCGGCCTTGCCCGATGTCCGGCTTCACGACCTGCGCCACAGCTTCGCATCGATCGCCATTGCCGATGGGATTTCGCTTGTCGTGATCGGCAAGCTCCTCGGCCACGCACTTGCCGAAACCACCGAGCGCTATGCGCACCTCGCGGACGAAGCGATTGCCGACGCCGCCAAACGCATCTCGGGTTCGCTCGCCCGGCACTTGGGGCTCGCGGCATGACCCGGGTCTCCCTCGCTCGCATCATTGCGGATGAGCTCGCGACCCTGCGCCGCTTCGATCCGGGCAGACGCCCGACCGGCAAAGCACGCCGGGTGGAATGGTCGGAGAAGCTGCCGGGCTTTGGCATCCGCTATTATGGCTCGGGGCGCAGCACCTACATCGTCCAGTCGCGGATGAACGGCGTGACGCGGACGATCACGCTGGGCAATGCCAATGTCCTCAGCAAGAGCCAGGCGCTCAATTGCGCGCGGCGCATTTTGCTGCGCGCACAGGTCGGGGAGGACCCGGCGACCAGGCGCAAGGAGGTTCGCAAGGTCCCGACCTATGACGACTTCCTGGCGATCTACTGGAAGCAGGCTGCGGCCAAGTGGAAGCCGAGCACGTGCTGCACCCACGATTGCTATCGCCGGCTTCATCTCGACCATGCCTTTTCCGGCATGTTTATCGACGAAATCGAGCAGTCGCACGTGCTGAACTGGTTCAACAAGGTCTCGGTCAACGGCGGGCCGGGATCGGGCAATCGCTGTTTCGAGATCCTGCGATCGATGTTCAACCATGCCGAGCGCTGGGGGATGCGCCCCGAAGGCAGCAATCCGTGCACTTACATTCGGCCAAACAAGCGCCGCAAATGCGAGCGCTTCCTGTCCAATCAGGAAATCGCCCGTCTGGGCGAAGTCCTGCGGCGCAGGCTTCGTACCCACCCGCTCCATAGCACAATCGTCCATCTGCTTCTGCTGACTGGATGCCGTGTCTCAGAGATCAAGGACCTGACCTGGAGCGAGGTGAGGGGCGGGCGGCTGCTCCTGCACGACAGCAAGACCGGTCCGCGCACCGTCTGGCTGGGCGATGAGGCGCAGATGCTGCTTGCATCACTCGAACGGCGCGGCAGTTCAGACCGGGTGTTCTGGAACAAGCAGACTCGGCGGCCTGTTGCGGAAATGCACGGATTCTGGGCGGAGGTGAGGGCCGAAGCCAATTTGCCGGGCGTACGCTTGCACGATCTTCGCCACAGCTTTGCCAGCCATGCCGCAGCGCGATCCGAAACCCTGCCGATGATCGGCAAGCTACTGGGCCACTCCCGGCTGCAAACCACGTCGCGCTACGCACACCTCGACGACGGGCCAGTATTGGAAGCGGCTGAACGGATCGGTGCTCTGATCGCTGAAGCGATGGGCGAGGATCGTTCATTGAATCATAATACTATGTGTGATATCGGAGTGGCGAATCAAGACCGGTAAGCCGCGAACCCGAATCTACAAGAACCGCTGGTTCGCGAAGTTCGCAAGCCGGGAAGGGATCAGCGATGCGACACTTGTTGCGGCCACCGAGCAGGCCAATCGCGGCCTGATCGATGCCGATCTTGGCGGCGGCCTGATCAAGCAGCGCGTCGCGCGTGAAGGCGGAGGCAAGTCCGGCGGATACCGCACGCTGGTCTTCTTCCGCCACGAGGAGCGGGCCATATTCGCCTTTGGCTTTGCCAAGAGCGACAAGGCCAACCTCAGCGCGAACGAGCTGAAGGTTTACAAGAAGGCCGCGAAGATCGTGCTCGCGCTAACGCAGGCGCAAATCGATGCCGAAGTACGCGAAGAAAGACTGTTCGAGGTGAATGACGATGCCCAGGACCTATAAGAGCGAGGCGCTCGCCGCCGTCCACGAGATGATCGAAGGGCTCCACGTAGGTGGTGCGATCGACAAGCGCACGCTGCGCGAATTTGATGAAGCGTGCCTTGTTCCGGCGACACCGCTGCAACCCGATGAAATCAAGGCGATCCGTGAGGCTGAGCACGTTTCGCAGCCGGTGTTCGCGCGCTATCTCAATGTGTCGAAGAACCTCGTGTCCGATTGGGAACGGGGGAAGAAGCGGCCTGGAGGCCCAGCGTTGAGGTTGCTTTCGATTGTTCAGCGCAAGGGATTGGACGCTATCTCTTAGGCAGCTTCGTCGGACAATCTGGAACGGCAGAAAGCAATATGAGCTAAGCGAAAAGCAGCCAGTCGGAGCACTGGGTGGTTAGTTAGATTCGCGGCTGAATCGCGTACTGCCTTCAAGCTCCGCGTCCGAACACGTCCTTCGGATTGCACGAGCAGTTCAGATCGCGAGCCACGCTGCATAGTTGCGCCGACCGAAATCAGGCTGGATGCGCAACCGCGCAGTGCGCTTCCCAAATCGCCCAGGGCGCGCCTCAGTTAATCCTCAAGATTCCTCGACATCGTTGCAAGCAACGTCTTGACTGCGGCAAACTCGGCTTTGGAAATTCCCGACAGCAAACGGGCGTAGATGGCATCTGCCTCCGACCGCAACGAGGGCAAAATCTCGATTGCCCGTGGCAGCAGATGTAGTGTCCAGACGCGGCGGTTGCCCTCGACCGAGCGCCGCTCGACATACTCGGCCTTTTCCAACTGATCTATCACATGCCCGACGCTGGCGCGTTCAAGTTCGAGGCATTTGGCGAGTTCGGTCTGGGTCAGTCCCGGCGAGCGAAAGATGTAGGCAAGCGCGCGCCATTGGGTGCGGGAAAGGCCGAATTTGGCGGTTGATGCATCGAACAGCTTGCGCAGCTTGCGCGGGACTTCCTCGACGAGAAAAACGATCTCGTCGGTTTCAGTGACGTAGCTGTCTTGGTCGATTTCCATTGGCATAGGGCAAGTGCCATAGTCGCCGATCGGTCGATTGAAAAGACTTTACTGTAAGACATCTTACAGTAAGAAGACTGAATGTGCATTGAGTCTATCAAGCTGGCCGGACAGTCCGGCCATGCCATTGCCGCCACCATCGAAGGCGCAGGCGATGGAATGCCGGTCATTCTCGCGCACGGCGGCGGGCAGACCCGGCGGGCCTGGAAGAAGATTTCGACCCTGCTCGCCGGTCATGGCTTCCGCGCCATCGCCATCGATCTGCGCGGACATGGCGACAGCGATTGGGCCAGCGACGGGGCCTATGACATTGCCGACTTCGCCAGCGACCTTGTCGCCATAGCCGCCGGGCTGGACCGCAAGCCCGCGCTGATCGGCGCGTCGCTGGGCGGTCTCGCCGGGATTGTCTCCGAAGGGCAGCTTGCGCCGGGCGGATTTGCCTCGCTTACGCTCGTCGACATTACCCCGCAGATGGAAGCAACCGGCGTTGCCCGGGTTGTCGGCTTCATGGCCGCCCATGCGCGCGAGGGCTTTGCCTCCCCGGACGAAGCCGCGCGCATCATTTCCGAATATTTGCCGCATCGCCCAAGCCGCAAGGCATCGGCGGGCCTTGCCCACTACCTCCGCCAAAAGCCCGACGGGCGCTATTACTGGCACTGGGATCCGGCCTTTATCGACGGAATCATGCGTCGCCACGCGCAGAACGGCGATCTGGGCGATCACGGGCGGAGCGAACTCAGCAAAGCCGCGATGAACCTCTCGCTGCCGGTGCATCTGGTCAGGGGCGGTTCGAGCGATCTCGTCTCGCCGGAAGCCGTGGCGCATTTCCGCAACCTGGTCCCGCATGCGGCCTACAGCGACATTGCCGATGCCACGCACATGGTGGTCGGCGACCAGAACGACGTCTTCGGAACCGCGATCGTCGATTTCCTGGTCCGCACTCATGCCGCGAGCGACGCACGATGAGCAGCGGCACCGAACGGCCCGAACTCGCTGAACTGCGCAAGATGCTCCACATCGCGCCGTTTCACCGCTGGCTCGGCCTCGATATTGTCGATCTGACCGAGCGCAAACTGATCCTCGAAATGCCGTGGCGGGACGAGATCGTCTCCAACCCGATGATCGGGTCGGCGCATGGCGGCATCTTGTCGGCATTGATCGACCTGACCGGACTTTACACCGTCAACGCGCTGGGCGGCACCGCGCGGGCGACCGCCGACCTTCGCGTCGATTTTCACCGTCCTGCAACCTCCGGGCCGCTGCGCGCGATTGGCAGTGTGGTCAAACTGGGCAAGCAGTTGAGCGTCGCGGAAACCAGAATCGAGGATTCTGCGCAGCGACTGCTCGCGAGTGGCAGGGGGGCCTATGTTAGCTGACCTGAGGCTATTCCCGGTTGTTGGCGCAGCGCTTGCGCTGTCGGCGTGCGCATCAATCCCGGAACGCGGGGACAGGCCCGCCATTCTGACTGCCGAGACCATCGACGCTACGCAGACGCTCGCTCCTCGCGGCAATACAGGTTGGTTGCCAGACCAGTGGTGGCGGCTTGCGGGCGATCCGCAGCTGACTTTGCTGATCGAGGAAGGTCTCGCCAACTCGCCGCAAGTGGCGATTGCCCTGGCCAGGATCAGGCGCGCGGAAGCAGAGGCACAGCGCGTGGGCGCGTCGCGGCTCCCGACCGTCACGGGCGGGGCGGAAGGCGGATTGCGCCGCCAGAGCGGCAACACCGGCATTCCTGCGCAATTCCTCCCCGATAGCTGGCGGGACTATGGCCAGGCTTCGCTATCATTCGGCTTCGACCTTGACCTTTGGGGCCGCAACCGCGCCGCCCATGCCGCCGCGACTTCTGACGCGCGCGCAGCGGTGGTCGATGCCGCCCAGGCGCGGCTGGTGCTCTCGATTGCGATCACCGCTGCCTATGCCGAACTCGGCAGGCACTATCGCGAACGCGACAATGCCGACGCCGTGCTGGCCAATCGCCGCGCCACGCTGGCCCTTGTTGCCGAGCGTGAGCGCAACGGCCTCGACAATCGGATAAGTGTGCGCCGTGCCGAAGCAGAGCTGGCTGGTGCCGAGCAGGATTTGGCTGCGGTCGATGAAAGCATTGGTCTGCGCCGAAACCAGTTGGCCGCACTGGTAGGAGCCGGGCCGGATCGTGGCATTGCCGTCACCAGGCCGCCCCTTTCGCCTTCAACCCCATTGAGCCTTCCGCCAGGGCTGACAACGGACCTGCTGGGCAGGCGTCCGGATATTGTGGCTGCCCGCGAGCGGGTCGAGGCTGCGGCTAGCCGCATCAAGGTGGCGCGCGCCGGATTCTTTCCATCGGTCAATCTGAGCGCCTTGATCGGCCTGCAGGCGCTTGGCCTCGGCAACCTGATCGAGTCCCGCTCGCAGTTCGGGACCGTCGGCCCGGCGATCAGCCTGCCGATCTTTCAGGGCGGCGCGCTTCGGGCGCAATATGGCCGCGCCGGTGCCGACTATGATGAGGCTGTTGCGAGCTACAACCAGACGGTCATTTCCGCGTTCCAGCAAGTCGCCGACGCGGTGACGCAGCGCGAGTCGGCGGATAAGCGCCTTGCGGCAGCCCGGTCAGCCCTGAACGCGAGCGAAGATGCGCTGACTCTGGTGCGCAATCGCTACACGGCAGGATTGGCCAGCCGGCTGGATGTTCTGACCAGCGAAAAGAGTGTTCACGAACTGCGGCTCGCCGTGATCGGGCTGGAAACCTTCGAGCGCGGCGCGACGCTTGCCCTGATCCGCGCGCTCGGCGGCGGATTTGTTGCCGACGCTCAACCTTCACCGGAACCGACCAACCCATGACCGACACTTCGCCCGAAACCCCCGCCGTCGATCCGGCGCTCACCCAATCGCGCAAGGCGGCGCGGAAGCGATGGCTTGTGCGCCTTGCCGTCATCCTCGCAATGATCGGACTTGCCTGGGGGGTCTGGTATGTGCTGGTCGCCCGCAATTTCGTGAGCACGGACAATGCCTATGTCAACGCGCAGACAGCGCAGGTCACGCCGCTGGTTGCGGGGTCGGCAACCGAAGTGCTGGTGCGCGACACCCAGCAGGTCAAGGCGGGAGACGTGCTAGTCCGGCTCGATCAGGCCGACGCAAAGATTGCGCTGGCTCAGGCAGAAGCCGATTTGGCCGCAGCGCGTCGGCGGTTCCGCCAGACGGTCGCCAACAATTCTGCCTTGGCGGCACAGGTGGACAGCTCAGGCGCAGGCCTTACCCAAGCCCAGGCACGCTATCGCACGGCGCAGGCCGAGCATGACAAGGCCCGGATCGACCTGCAACGCCGAGAAAACGTCGCCGCTAGCGGGGCGGTTTCGGGCGAGGAACTCACCCAAGCGCGCAAGGCTTTTGCCACCACCCTCGCTGCACTCGATGCAGCGCGCGGCGCGATCGATGAGGCCAGTTCGTCGCGGCGCGCGGCACAAGGCCAGCTTGCCGCGAACACCGCGCTGGTAAGCGGGCTGAGCGAGAATACCGATCCCGCCGTACTTGCCGCGATGGCGCGGCGCGACGCGGCACAGCTCGATCTCGACCGCACCGAAATCCGCGCGCCCATCGACGGTGTCGTCAGCAAGCTTCAGGTCCAGATCGGGCAGCGGCTCAATCCCGGCCAAATTGTCATGGCGGTTGTCCCGCTGGCCAATGTCTATGTCGAAGCCAACTTCAAGGAAAACCAGTTGCGGCGGGTGCGGATCGGCATGCCTGCCGAGCTGACGGCTGACCTCTATGGTTCGAGCGTGACCTATCGCGGCAAGGTGGTCGGTTTTTCGGGCGGGACTGGCGCGTCGATGGCCGTGATCCCGGCCCAGAATGCAACCGGCAACTGGATCAAGGTCGTCCAGCGCCTGCCGGTGCGGATCGAACTCGATCCTGCCGAGCTGAAACGCCACCCGCTGCGGGTCGGGCTTTCGATGGAAGTCGAAATCGACGTGTCGGGCGACTGACTATGGCCGATGGCACCGCGACGGCTTCGACGGGCATCCCGCCCTCGCTGCGACTGATCGCGGGCCTGACCCTGGCCTTTGCAAACTTCATGGTGATCCTCGACCTGACGATTGCCAATGTCTCGATCCCCCATATTGCAGGCAGCCTCGGCATCACGCTCGAACAAGGCGCGTGGGTCATCACCTCCTATGCGATTGCCGAGGCGATCTGCGTGCCGCTGACGGCGTGGATCGCGTTCCGGTTCGGCTCGGTTCGCACCTTCCTGTTCAGCATGTTGGGGTTCGGCTTATTCTCGATGCTCTGCGGGCTTTCGGTTTCAATCGAAATGCTCGTTATGTGCCGCATCGGACAGGGCATTTTCGGGGCCTTTCTGATGCCCATGTCGCAAACCCTGCTTTTGCGCGTGTTCCCGCCCGAGCAGCAGAATATTGCCATGGGCATGTGGGCGATGACCTTGTTGCTGGGGCCTGCACTCGGCCCGATCATCGGGGGGTGGCTGACCGACAACTGGTCATGGCACTGGATATTTCTCATCAACGTGCCAGTCGCTGTTTTTGCCATTTTCGGCAGTGCGGCCCTTCTTCGCCCGATCGAAACCGAACGCAAGGTGTTGCCGATCGACTATATCGGCCTCGTGCTGCTGGTGGTCTGGGTCGGTTGCCTGCAAATCATCCTCGATATTGGCCGCAACCGCGATTGGTTTGGCGACCCGCTGATCGTCGTGCTCGCCATCACGTCGGCTATCGCATTCCTGATCTTCGTCGTCTGGGAACTTACCGAAGACCATCCGGTCGTCGATCTGCGTGTTCTGCGGCACCGGGGGCTAAGCGTTGCTCTTGCTGTCCTCGCCATCAGCTTTGGAGCCTATTTCGCCAGCTTTGTCATTGTCCCCCAATGGCAACAGGCGTGGCTTGGCTTCACTGCGACCCAAGCTGGCTATTCGTCGTCATTTACCGCCATCGCCGGATTGCTGACGGCTCCTATCGTCGTGATACTAATGCCGCGGTTCGACCCCCGTCTGCTGGTTTCGGCGGGCATTGTCTGGCTGGCACTGATCGGGTTGACCCGGACATTCTGGGCCACCGACAGCGATTTCTGGACGCTTAGCGCGCCCCAATTCCTGCAAGGCCTTGGCATGACATTGTTCATGCTGCCGATCATCAACCTTACGCTCAATACCGTCGATGAGCATGAGGTTGCGTCTGCCGCAGGCTTGCAAAGTTTCATGCGCACGATTGCGACGGCATTCGCCACTTCGGTTTCACTGACCTACTGGGGCGACACCCAGCGCGCCGCGCGCAACGACATAGCGGGCGTTCTGCAACCGGACGCTGAAGGCGGCGCGATTGCCGGACTGGGCTTCTCACCCGAAGCGGCGCTTCAAATGCTGGGCAATATGGCCGAGCTTGAAGCCACCACCCTCGCCGTGCTCCATGTATTCTGGACGACCTCGGCAATCCTGCTGATCGCCGCGGCCCTGATCTGGCTTTCGCCGCGCCCCAAGCGGAGTGGCGGCATGCCGATAGGGCATTGAGCGCAGGCGCTTGGGGTACCCGTCAAGCCGAGACTGAATGGCACCGTATCACTTGCTTCAACGGCGTTGGCAAATGCGTCGCCGAGCACGTCACCAAGGGCGCTATGGTCATGGTCACCGGTCGGATCCACTACTCCCGCTGGACCGACAGTGAAGGCCAGACTCGTTATGGCTGTGAGATCATCGCCGAGCAGGTCGATTTCCTCGCCAAAGCCAAGGAAGCCAGCAAGGACAAACCCAAGAAGCGGCGCGTGAATTAGCAGCGCTGCCCACATCGAAACCCTGAATGAACCCCGTTCTGGACATCTGCCAGGGCGGGGTTTGCGCGTGCTCGTTCGGCATTCCAAAGTTAATTCCCGACCGCGATATTGGGACCTCGGGCCATCCCGAGGCCGAGCTTCCAAAATGGCTATTTGCTTCCGTAGCGTGGAACATCCACAATTTGCGCTCGACGCTTTCGCTTTCCCTCAGGCGCCAGATCGGCTAGGTTTCCTGCGGGATTGTGGGCCATATCCATCAAAAGCAGGCACTGCAAAATCTCGAACACAACACGCACAAATTGGGAACAAATTCAGGCACACCGTACGCTATGATGTAGCGCCGTTCTGGAATCACGTTGACGCTTAAAACGGCGACCGCAATGAGCGCCGTATATTCTGTCAGCACCAGACCGAAGTAAACTGACTGCTGACGGTTGGAAGCGTCGTCAGCCACGGCATGTAGAGCGGGCAACTTCATATCACCGGCTTTTACGTTTCACTAAGCATGGGGACTATAGCTCCCCTGGCGACGGGATGTCGGCTATTACAGCGTCGGGCTGCGAGGCGCCCAAGACGTGGGCTTTGGACTCTTCGTAAGTCTCGATCTCCCATCCCGCCGGCTGTTCCGCCATAAACCGGCTCTCGAACAGATCTCCCTCTTGTTTTCTATCCAAGGCATATGCGCAGTTCGCGAGCGTTGCCAACACCCAGCGCCGATCTGACCGCTCATCGAAAGAGGGTGTTTCGATTAGCAGTGATAGCCTGTCAAAGAGTACCGTCCGCACCTTCCGTGCGCTCATACGGTCATACAACGCTTCGTTCTGTTCAGCCTGGAGCCCCTGCCGGAACTCGTAGCAAAGTGCTAGGTTTTCGCCGTTGTAGTAGTCCCGCCGGACTTCGAACCCCGTGCCATAATAGCGAATTGCAGCGTCAAGCTGCGCGCGATCTTTTGTCAGATGCCAGAGCCGCTTGCGAATAGCGCCGGTGATCCCAAGAGTTTCCGGGTCGTTAGACGTATCGGGGTTCAGCTGATCCATGATCCGCAATGCGGCAATTAATGCCTCCAAGGGCGAAGGCTTCTTCGCCTTATACGTTGCCAGGCCCAGCTGCTGAATGATGAAGGGATCCGACCCTTTTAAGCGAGCCGCAGCCTGGAATGCTTCGACCGCGCCTTCGGGATCGCTGGCTTTCATCGCCGCCTCTCCCTTCCGCATAAGTTCCGAAAGCTTTTCCTGCGCGGCCTCGGTTTCGGTGACCAGGTCTGAGAATTGTTCGTCACTGAGTCTGGGCTGCATGAGCCGCGGAAGGTAGGTGTAGACGGGGCTGTCAGTTTTGCCCGACCCCATAACTTCTTCGATCAGGTTCGCGAGATCACGAGTCGCGCGTCGAGCTTCACGCGTTCCGATATCTTCTCCGAGGTGATCATATTCGAAGGTGTTCACGTGATTCAGGTCGAAATACAACCTTCCGCCGCGTTCCTTCATAATGATAGTGCAGTTTGGCCGAAGCGCATGTCGCACTCCGAGTTCGTACACTGCGTTGACGTTTCCAGTCGAAATGTCAGCGATGACTAGATCCGACCGAAGCAGCATTTCGTACATTGGCGTGTCGATGACGCCGGAATGCATGATCTCGTCCGCCCTAATACACCGCAGATTATGCTTGGTCGCAGCTGGCTCGATAATTGCTTCGTACGTCGCGTCTAAGTCAATCGTTCGCCCGGATTCAAAGTCGGTCTTTTTACCGAAGCCCATGACGACGAAGCAAATGGGGCGAGAATCTGTCATACGGTCACCACAGCTTAACTTGCAATAATAGTATTCGGGGCAATCTGACCGGCAATTCGCGGTCAGCGCGGCGTGTACCCTCCATTGAAACTCAGTATCCTACTTTCGCGCCGTTGAGGGCATCGATGATCCGATCACGTTCGAAGCTGGTCGCCCAAGAAGTGCCAACGTTCAGCAGACCTGCTGGCGTGACATTGGATTTGTTCAACTTGACTGCGGCTAGCTTGAGCCTGATGTCGGGCTGTTTCGCACGAGCGACTTCCCATGCCATCCAAGCGCTTGCGCTGCTCTTCTCGCCCACGATAACTAACAGGTGCGTGGCGGATTTTAGCAGTTTCGTTAGTGATGCCTTGATCACCGTTGCATCATCGCTGTTGATCGGAACATTTGGGCCACGGCTGTCGAACTCGAAGTCGAAGTTCGCATTCGCATCCCAAGCCTGAAGAAGGCGCTTATACAACACGTCTTCCGAGTGATCATAGCTTACGAAAACCTTGGTTTTTGCCATTCCGAGAACTGCCCCCCTTTAATATTTGACGCCTTAGTTTTGTACAGAGCATAGCATCTCGTACCCATGTGGCAACGTTTTGTTAAGGGGAGCTAGGAGAATGAAATGCGTAGTTTGCGCAGGATAATTGTCGAGACAATATATGAGTTAGAGAACCGTCAATTTGACAGTGTTTACGGATCCTCTCATTTGAAACTGTCGTATATTTCCCTGATAGGTTGAGCCTAAGACCAACACTTTGTGCTCCGATGACAGAAATAAGAAGCTCCCGCCGCACTTAGATCTCAAACTGCCGGCACAGTCCATCAAGCCAACCGCTCGTCGCGGATACCAAAGATAAGGCTGCCATAATCGGCGGCCTCGGCATGGCTCGTTATTCTGCAGACTGCCCAAAACCCTCTCTTAATGATCGGCGCCTTAGGATTTGGTTCGCGCGCCGCTGAGGGAGCGCGCATCAGCTGCTATCACGTGCCACATGATTTATGACCGCTTTTGCGTGCAAGCGAATTGGGAACCGAATGGCCGAACTTAAGGCGCAAAGCAGACGCTATCGCATTCGATGAATTTCGCGAACCATAGTCCCAGCTGACGCGCCTAATTTGCATTTGAGCCAAGCTGCATATGGACATCGCGGGGACGCCAAGCATGTGTGCCGCACATGACGGACGTGGACAAATAAGAAGCTGGCAAACTGGCCTCAGCGCTCCTTGTCCGGGCTGGCTGTCTCATGGAAGACGAGTGCCCGGCACTTGTGTCTTGCCACAGCTGACGGCAATCCCACACCGAGATCAACGCAAAAATTGAGGGATTGGCGCAGGTCGCTGGAGACCTCGCAGCCTTGGCGGCCGCAGCTGGCGCCATCATGCGCTCGCAGGGCGACTAACCCGCAATATCGACTGGACTTCGCTCCGCAACGAAGCGTTGGTGTGACGGCCGCGCGAAGCGCGCGGCAAGCCTCGGAGCGCGGGTTCCCGAGGCTTGAGTCAGTGGGACGCGGCATGGTGCCAGAGCGTCCCACGGAGACCCAAAATGACAACTGATGTAAAAACGACCGCCGAAGCGACGGCAACCACCGCAGCACCCCGCACCACCAAAGCGCAGCCCACAAAGTCAGCCATCGTCACCAAGCTGCTGGCGCGCACCAAAGGCGCAACGCTGACCGAGATTGCCAGTGCGACCAACTGGCAGCCACACAGCTGCCGAGCGTTTCTGACGGGCCTGCGCAAACAGGGGAAGGCGCTGGTCAAGGAACAGCGCAGTCATGGTGCAGTCGCCTATCGTATTGCCGTTGCTGATGTTGCGGAGGTGGCATCGTGACCGCGCTCTGCCTGCAGCTGGCGGCATTGGAAACTATGCCATCTGCCGAGCTACGCGCCGTATGGCGCGAGCAATATCGCGCGCTTGCGCCCGATATCGGCCCCGACCTGTTACGCCGCGGTATCGCGTGGCGGATACAGGCGCGGGTGCATGGCGGTCTAACGGTGGCAACGCGCCGCGCCATCGACAAATGCCTATCTCAACTTGAGAAGACCGGCGAGGTTGGCAGCCCACGTGACCTCACCATCAAGACCGGCGCAAGGTTGGTCCGCTCGTGGCAGGGCAAGACCTATCATGTGCTAGTGCTCGACGAGGGCTTCGAACATGACGGACGCCGCTACGAGAGTCTCAGCCAGATTGCCCGGACGATTACCGGCGCGCATTGGTCGGGCCCACGCTTCTTCGGTCTGCGCAAACGGAAGAGCGGCTTCGGTGGCTGAGCGCAAGCGTTGCGCGGTCTATACGCGCAAATCAACCGAGGAAGGGCTTGAGCAAGCGTTCAACAGCCTCGATGCGCAGCGCGAAGCGTGCAACGCCTATATCATGAGCCAGACCCATGAAGGCTGGGAGCTGGTGCCTGAGCACTATGATGACGGTGGCTGGTCAGGCGGGACGATGGAGCGGCCCGCGCTCAAACAGCTGCTGGCAGACGTTGTAGCGGGCAAGGTCGATGTCATCGTCGTCTACAAGGTCGACCGGCTGACCCGCGCACTCACCGACTTTGCCAAGATAGTGGACATCTTGGATAGGGCAGGGGCCTCGTTCGTCAGCGTCACCCAAGCGTTTAACACCACCACCAGCATGGGACGGCTGACGCTCAATGTGCTGCTGAGCTTTGCGCAGTTCGAGCGTGAGGTCACCGGCGAGCGCATCCGCGACAAGGTGGCGGCATCGAAGCGCAAAGGCATGTGGATGGGCGGACCGGTGCCGATTGGCTATTGGCTCGAAGACCGCAAGCTGCTCATCGAACCCAATGAGGCGGCGACCGTCCGCTTCATCTTCGAGCGCTATGCTGAGCTGAAGTCGATTGCAGCACTTGTTGATGAGCTGCACCAGCGCGGCATCCGCACCAAATTGCGCCATTACAAGGATGGCAGCCAGCGTGGCGGCATATCGTTCACCAAGGGGCCATTAGCGCTGCTGCTCAAGAATCCGGTTTACATCGGCAAGGTGCGCCACCGCGATGCGCTCTACGAGGGCGAGCATGATGCGATTGTTGATGAGCAACTGTGGGAGCAGGCGCAGGCGATTGCGCGCGCCAATGGCCGCGACCACAAGCTGGGACGCAAGGCCCGCAACCCGAGCCTGCTGGTTGGAATGGTGACCGACCCAGACGGGCGCGCGATGACACCAACGCACACCCGTCGCGATGGTCGACAGTATCGCTATTATGTCAGCCAGCTTAATCCAGGTGATGATAGGCAAGGCATCTGGCGTGTTCCAGCCGGAGAGATAGAGCGCATTGTAATTGAGGCAGTGGCTGCATCGCTTCGCGAGCATGGCGTTGTCGANTGATAGGCAAGGCATCTGGCGTGTTCCAGCCGGAGAGATAGAGCGCATTGTAATTGAGGCAGTGGCTGCATCGCTTCGCGAGCATGGCGTTGTCGAGGATAGCTCAGCTGATGCGGTGGTGACAGATATTGGATGGCGCAATGCACTTGCCGATACATTGCCGCTGGATGCCGTGGCCGAGCAGCGAGGCATATTGCTCGACCTCGGGCTCAAGGTGCAACTTGGCGAAGAGACCGTCACTTTGTCATTCGACAAGTTTGAGGCCCGTCAGCTTACAATCCCAGCCCGACTGGTCCGGCGCGGAAGTGATGTGCGGCTTGCGCTTGCGCCCGGCGAGAATGTTTGCGGCGAGCCGGACCCCGTGTTGCTGCGGTTGGTCGCCCATGCCCGCGCGGCACTGCTGATGGTGGAAAGCGGCAAGCCA
>NZ_JBXPUZ010000008.1:0-31850 GCF_057220455.1 Sphingopyxis sp. sgz302558
CGCTGCCTCAGCTTCGCCGCTTTGGCTGCGCTCGCTATGTTCGGAGCCGCGCCTGCCCTTGGGCAGGACGCTGCCGACCCGGCAGCGCCGCGCACCGTCGACATTGCCGCGAACGTTGCTGAGGCTTCGCTGCGTTTCGGCATCCCGGAGCAATGGATCTATGTGGTCATGCGGGCCGAGAGCGATGGCCGGATCGGCGCGGTATCGTCGGCCGGAGCGATGGGGCTGATGCAGCTCATGCCCGGAACCTGGGCGCGCCAGCGCGCCCGTCTCCGTCTCGGCAGCGACCCGTTCGACCCGCGCGACAACATCTTGGCTGGGACCAGCTATCTTCGCGAAATGTATGACAGTTACGGCGCCTATGGCATGCTCGCCGCGTATAATGCAGGCCCTGGGCGCTATCAGGAGTGGCGCGATCGCGGCCGCCCGCTTCCTGCAGAAACCCGCACCTATGTCGCAAAAATCGCACCGATGCTGCAATCGGACAGCACGGCCACTGTCGTCGCCAGCATGTCGCCTGTGCAACAAGTGCGCATTGCGTGGACGCAGAGCGGGCTGTTCGCGGCGCGAACTTCCGCAACTAAGGCAGCGCCCAGCGCAGACATCGGCGAAGAAACAGCGGCTGCGCCACCTGCTTCGCTGCGTCCGCACGGCGGCTTGTTCATCCCCGTCTCGGGGAACCGCGACCAGTGACTGCCCCCCTCCCTATCTGGCGCGTCATGGCGTGGACTAGCGCAAAATTGTGCGGAAGCAGGGTTGCAGGAACGGATGGGTCAGGAGGATGGCAAGATGAAAGCGGAGCCCGCCGCCGGGGTGTNCCTCCCTATCTGGCGCGTCATGGCGTGGACTAGCGCAAAATTGTGCGGAAGCAGGGTTGCAGGAACGGATGGGTCAGGAGGATGGCAAGATGAAAGCGGAGCCCGCCGCCGGGGTGTGGGGCCGCAGAATCGCGGGATTTTGACAGCCAGCCGCCCTGCCCCATGGCTGGCTCCAGTCTCGATAACTGCCGCAATTCCGCCGTTCGATGAGCCAGCCGCTGTATCGCATCGCTTGACCTCATGAGTGATGACGATCTGGAAATCAGGCCCGGGCGCATTCGAGATCGCAGTTCCGGCCAAAGCAAAGCGCGCACACTCAAAGCCCAACTGCGGGCACTTGCCAACCGGTCAGGCCGCGGCGGCCGGGCGGGTGGTTCCGCATCGCGGCGTAGCACAGGTCGCCTTGCCCGAGGCCGCATCGCAAGCCTGCAGGCAAGCTCCCGCGCAAGTCAGCGACGTGTGATCGTCAAGGCGAGGATCGTGCGGCATCGCGGGGCTCGCTTCACTGCCGCGCCGCTGGCACAGCACCTGACCTATCTCAAACGCGATGGCGTGACCCGCGACGGGAAGGATGCGGCGCTGTTCGGTAGCGGCGACGAGACCGTCGACGGCGGAGCCTTCGCCGAGCGCTGCGCCGATGACCGCCACCATTTCCGCTTCATTGTTTCGCCCGAAGACACGGCTGAACTGGCCGATGTGCGGAGCTTTACCCGAAACCTGCTGACCCAGATGGAAAAGGATCTTGGCACAGGTCTCGACTGGGTCGCCGTTGACCATTGGAACACCGACAATCCCCACATCCACATTCTGGTACGCGGCAAGGCCGACGATGGCCGCGACCTAGTTATCGACCGCAGCTACATCAGCGAGGGCATGCGGGCTCGCGCCGCGCAGCTGGTGACCATGGAACTGGGCGCACGGACCCAGCAGGACATTGATCGAAGCTTGGCCCGCGAGGTGCAGGTCGATCGCTGGACCGGTCTTGATCGCCAGCTGCAAACGCTTGGTGACGGCCTCGGCGGCGTAGTCGACCTGCGCCCCGATCCGCAGCGGATCGCCAACCCGGCCAACCAGCATCTCATCGGCCGCGCCACAAAACTCGAACGCATGGGACTGGCAGAGAAGATTGCTCCTGGCTGCTGGCGGATAAAGCCAGCACTCGAGCCGACCTTGCGGGAGCTTGGCACCAGAGGTGATATCATCAAGACGATGCACCGCGCCATGACCGGGCACGGCCTTGCCGCGGAAGCGGGTCGATTTGCCCTTCATAATGAAAGGGCAAGCGAGCCTGTCATCGGGCGACTGGTCGAGCGTGGCCTGCACAATGAATTGACAGGTCAGGCCTATGCCGTCGTCGATGGCGTGGATGGCCGGGTCCATCATTGCAAATTCTCCGACATCGACATGACGGGTGATGCCGCACCGGGGGCAATCGTCGAGCTCCGCGTCTGGACTGACCGGCGCGGTCACGAGCAATCCTCGCTGCTGACCCATTCTGATCTCGATCTTGCCACTCAGGAGCGCAGCCGCGGAGCCACTTGGCTCGACAAGCAATTGATCGCTTCAGACCCGTTGGCGCTCAGTTCGGGGTTCGGCAGCGAAGTCGAGGCAGCGAAAACGCGCCGACTCGAATATCTGGAAGGCGAGGGCTTGGCTCAGCGCCGCAGTGACCGCTTCGCCCTGTCCCGCAATCTGCTTGGCACTTTGCGCGAGCGCGACCTTGCCGACGCCGGTGCCGCACTTTCGCGTGAGCACGACCTGCCCCACCGCCAAAGCCGATCATCCGGTGAGGTGTCTGGCGTTTATCGCCAGCGCATCCAACTCGCGTCGGGCCGGTTTGCGATGATCGATGATGGCCTTGGGTTTTCGCTTGTCCCCTGGTCAAAGCAACTCGATCGGCATCTTGGGCAATATGTGAGCGGCCAGCCTCGGCCTGGTGGTGGCATCGAATGGACACTGGGCCGAAGCCGTTCGATCGAGATATGACGGGGGCGACCGTCATTATCCCCAATCTTGACAATCGCACCATGTGATGCGTATATTCGCGTCAGGAGAAACGGCCATGGCAAGCACAGCACTCACCCATCAAGCGGCCCCGGCAGCAGCAGGCCTGCAGACCTTCTCGGGCGACGGCGACCGCAAGCGACTGACCGGCGCGGCCGTCAAGGCCGTGTTGCGGCTCGTCGATGCCTGGGGTGGCAGCAATGCCGAAGGCGCCGCGCTGCTTGGCGTGTCCGAGAGCACGTGGGACCGGATCAAGGCTGGCAAATGGGACGGCACCCTGAGCCAGGACCAGCTGACCCGCGCCTCGGCGCTAATCGGCGTGTTCAAGGGACTGCATCTGCTGTTCGCAGACGGAATGGCCGACCGCTGGCCGCGTCTGCCCAACCGGGCGCCAGTGTTCGGCGCAAAGTCGCCGGTCGAGGCGATGATCGAAGGAGGCATCCCTCGTATGCTTGAGACCCGGCAGTATATCGACGCGCTGCGTGGCGGGCTCTGAACCGCAGTTTGCGCTACCGCTGGTGCGTGAGGCCTTCCCGCGCACCATCAGGCTGGTCGCGAGCGCGCGGCTGCGCGAAGCCGTGCTCGCACCGTTGGCCGACGATCCCGACGAGTTGGCGCTGCTCGCCGAGATCGAAGGCGCGACCAGCGGGCGTTTGGTTGCCGAGGAGCGCGGGCTCGGTGCGCTCAGCCCCGAAGAACTGGTTCACGGCGTCCCCCATGCCCGTTTCATCAACGCCAGCTTCGCCTATGCCAAACCGCGTGAGCCGATGCGCTTTAGCCCTGCAGACCGAGGTGCCTGGTATGCGGCGCTGGCGGTTGAAACCTGTATTGCCGAAGTCGGGCACCACCTGACCAAGGCACTCGCTGACGCAGGTGACTTCAACGCGGTCGTTGAATATGGCGAAATGCTCGCGAGCATGGCAGGCGTGTTCGTCGACCTGCGCGACGCCGCGGATCATCCCGCGCTCGATTCCGACCCCGCGACCGGTTATGCCGCTGGCAATATCCTTGCCGCACAGGCACGCGTCGAGGGCCACAACGGCATCATCTACCCCTCGGTCCGCCACGCAGGCGGAACCTGCATCGCTGCGCTCTGGCCGAATGTCGTGCAATCGGTGGTGCAAGGCGCGATGGTTCGGCTGACCTGGTCGGGTACGCCCGATTATACTTGGGAGGCGATCTAACGATCTGCGCCAACGTTCCCGTTTTTACGCCAAGGCCTGCACACCCCAACTCCCCGCTTGCCAACTTCTCCAAAGCTCACCGACCTACGCGTGAACGAAGCGGAGTTGCGCCATGTCGGCTGCCAAAATCCTGTGGGGTCAAATCCTCGCGGTGTTGATCATCATTGTTGCGAGCGTCTGGTCCGCAACCCAATGGACAGCCTCGGTGCTTGGCTTCCAGCCAGAGCTCGGCGTGCCTTGGTTCCACTTGTTCGGCCACCCAGTCTACCGCCCCTATGACCTGTTCTGGTGGTGGTTCTCGTTCGACGCCTACGCTCCAAAGATTTTCGATACCGGGGGGATGATCGCCACCTCGGGCGGGTTCGTCGCAATCGTCGTTGCCATCGCTATGTCCGTCTGGCGCGGCCGCGAGAACCGCAACGCCAACACCTATGGCACTGCCCGGTGGGCGACCCGCGATGACATCCGCAAAGCCGGATTATTGGCCGACACCGGGGTTGTGCTCGGACAGTTCCAGAACAACTATCTTCGACACGACGGGGCTGAACATGTCCTGTGTTTTGCTCCGACACGCTCTGGCAAAGGCGTCGGCCTGGTGATCCCGACCCTGCTGACCTGGCCGGGCTCGGCGATTGTCCACGACATCAAGGGCGAGAACTGGGATGTCACTGCCGGTTTTCGCAGCACGTTCAGCCGCACCCTGCGTTTCGATCCCACCAGTCTTGAATCGTCCGCTTACAACCCGCTGCTCGAAGTGCGCCGCGGCCTCAACGAGGTGCGCGATGTGCAGAACATCGCCGATATTCTGGTCGACCCCGAAGGCAGTCTCGAGAAGCGCAATCACTGGGAAAAGACCAGCCACGCGCTGCTGGTCGGCGCAATCCTTCACGTGCTTTACGCCGGCGCCGACAAATCTCTCGCTGGGGTTGCGGCTTTCCTCTCCAATCCCGACGAGACCATTGAGAACACGCTCTATGCGATGATGGACACCCCGCATCTGGGCGAAGCGGGCCCACACCCGGTCGTTGCCAGCGCTGCGCGCGAACTGCTCAACAAGTCTGACAACGAGAGATCGGGCGTGCTGTCGACCGCAATGTCCTTTCTGGGCCTCTATCGCGATCCGGTTATCGCCAAGGTCACAAGTCGCTCGGATTGGCGCATTGCCGATATCGTCAGCGGCCGACCGACCTCGCTCTATCTGGTCGTGCCGCCGTCCGACATCAGCCGCACCAAGCCGCTGATCCGCCTGATCCTCAATCAGATCGGCCGCCGCCTCACCGAAGAATTCGATCCTGCTACCAAGCGTCAGCGCGTGCTGCTCATGCTTGATGAGTTCCCTGCCCTGGGCCGGCTCGATTTCTTCGAGAGCGCCCTCGCCTTCATGGCGGGCTACGGCCTCAAAGCCTTCCTGATCGCCCAGTCCCTGAACCAGATCGAGCGCGCCTACGGGCAGAACAACGCCATCCTCGACAATTGCCATGTTCGCGTTGCCTTTGCGACCAACGATGAACGGACAGCCAAGCGGGTCTCCGAAGCGCTGGGCACAACCACTGAGCAGCGCTCGATGAAGAATTATGCCGGGCACCGGCTGTCACCCTGGCTTGGCCACCTGATGATCTCGCGCTCTGAAACCGCCCGCGCACTCCTCACGCCCGGTGAGATTCTGCAACTGCCGCAGACCGACGAGGTTGTGCTCCTGTCAGGGGCGCCGCCGATCAAGGCCAAGAAGGCACGCTACTATGCCGACCGGAGGCTGCAATCTCGAGTGTTACCCGTGCCCGAGAGGTGCAGCCAACATGCAGAGGCGCGCGCCACTGATGACTGGAGCGCCCAGCCCCCGATCGAACCAGACCCCAAATCATCCGAAGACGGCGGTCGCAGGATCGATCCTGCCAATGGCGGCTTGCGGCGCGAGCCTGACCTGCCTCAGCATGTCGAAGTGGTTGCGCGGCCCAAGTCTGCTGCTGCGGAATTCAATTTTGCAGAAGCTGACAGCGCAGACGCTGACCAATCCGCCGCTACCAGCGAGCGCCTCCGGCGCACGATGGAGCGCAGCGCGCGTCAGGCCTCGCTCGACCTCGGCGACGGGATCGAACTATGAAGCTGAAGCGCACGTTTCGGCTGCCACCCGATGTGATCGACCAGCTTGCTGTATTCGCAATGCGCAGGCGCGTCGGTCAGCCCGATGTGGTGGAGGCAGCTCTCAGGTCATTCATGTCACCAGACAATCCTGAGCAGCTCGAAGCAGCGCTCAGCCGCCGCCTCGACCGCATCGACCGGCGGCTTGGACAGCTCGATCAGCAAACCGAGATCACCACCGAGGCGTTGGCATTGTTCGTGCGGTTCTGGCTAACTGCCAATCCGCCCCTGCCAGACAGTGGCCTTGCCGCAGCGCAAGCGCAGGGCAAAGAGCGGTATCAGGGGTTTGTCGAGGCACTCGCGCGAAGGTTGGAGGGCCGTGCCCGATTGGGCGATTTTCGACCGTAGAGTGCAGGATCAATTGCCAATATGGTTGCTTTTCAGTCTCCCGCTAAACTGTCCCAAAAGGCTGCCCTACATTCTAGCACCGGCTAGCGTCGGCTTGCTGCTGCTTGTCCGAAAGGGATCGCTCACCGGACACTTTTGAGGGAGCAGAGGTCAGACCCCCCTGCCCTCCGCAATTACGGCTTGCCTGCTTTCTCATTAAGGTGGTACGTGTTATTTTCTCATAGAGGGGCCTCATCCGTTACAAATGACCAACACTCTCATCGGATATGCCCGCTGCTCGACCGACAAGCAGGACCTCACCGCCCAGCGGCGCGCGCTGATCGAGCTCGGCGTGCCCGAAGACCGCATCTACACCGACCACGGCCTGACCGGTCGCAACCGCGATCGACCCGGCCTCGCCCAGGCACTCGCCGCGGTCCGCGCCGGCGAGACGCTGGTGGTGCCGAAGCTTGATCGCCTCGCCCGTTCGGTGCCCGACGCCCGCGCGATCGCCGATAAACTGGAGAAGCGCGGTGTGAGCCTCGCGCTGGGAAAGCAGGTCTACGACCCCAACGACCCGATGGGCCGGATGTTCTTCAACATCCTCGCCACCTTCGCCGAATTCGAGAGCGACCTCATCCGCCTGCGCACCCGCGAGGGCATGAAGATCGCCCGCGACAAGGGCAAGCTTCGCGGCAAGCCGCCGAAGCTGTCCGACCACCAGCAGCGCGAACTCCTCAAGATGCACGCCACCGGAGAATACTCGATCGGCGACCTCGGCAAGCTGTTTAAGGTCTCGCGGCCGACCGTGTATCGGACGATCCGGCGGGGCGAAGCGGCTTCATAGCAGTTGAATGATCGTGTTCAGACGGTCGGGCTAACCGACGAGATCGATCATCGCCATAATGGCTTCTCTTGCCAATCTTCCGGGAAACCCATCGCAGCGAGGTCGCCGGTCGGATGGGTCAGGATGTGCGCCATTCCAATTGAACGACTCCATCGATCCACGCCACCTCGAGCGAGCGCTGATTTCGTCGCTACGCGCCCGAGCCGAAGAGGGCGGATACCTGTTTACCGATCAGGATTTGAGGCGAACCATTCAGCGAGCGGTGATGCGCGAACCGGACGCTCTCATGTCTGCAATCAAGATGGAGCAAGGCAAGCGGGCAAAACTGGATGCCTCCATCCCAATCCCTGAGACGATCTTCGATTACCCGGACTTACCCGAAGCGCGGAAGGGTTCGCATGGAGTGTTCCCGAGCAAGATGAACAGGCCTGAGCGCGCCTTTGCTGAGATGCTCGACGCCGACACATCAGGCACGGTGCTGTGGTGGCTTCGAAATCCTGAGAACGAAATCTAGGCTACGCGGATGATACTACAGACCGGAACCCGGTTTTTCCGGGACTTCGTCGTTGGCATCAAGGGTCGGACGACCCGTGACGGTATCGCTTTGGTGGAGATTAAGGATGATGGCGAGGATGGCCGCCTGCACAGCGACAGAAACCGCCTAAAGGTTCAGGTGCAGCATCGCGAATACCGCAATGTTTTTTTGGCGTGCGAGACCGAGCGGGGACTAGTTCAATTGGGCTTCAATGAAGCCCTCAATCTCATTCAGCCTTTGCGGCCCTTTGAGATTGGCCGAATGGTATTTTTGCACAACTGACCTCAAGATCACCGTCCTTTTGGCCACGTCTCCGACGTAGGGCCCCGCTACACTGCCTTTCTAGCGGAATGGTTGAGGGCGTTACGAATCAAGTGGATTTTAGCTCAAATACCGTTGCACGTTCACCGCATGTTCCATACGCTTATGGCATGTCTGACCCCGATCTCATCACCATCCTCCACCTCAGCGATTTTCACTACGCCAATCGCAAGGCGAGGGAGCAGGGAATTGTCGTAGACGCGCTGATAGAAGACTTGAAAAAGCTCTGCATCGGGCATCGCAAGCCAGACCTAATCCTTTTCACCGGGGATCTCGTCCAGGCTGCGGGCGAGGACCCCCATGATGAGGCCTACGACTTTTTTATCTCACGAGTGTCCAAAGCCACGGGCACGAGCGACGACCGCATTTTCCTTACCCCTGGAAACCACGATCTTTCTCGGAAGGTCACAGAAGCCGCAGTCGAAACGCACCAGGCTTGGCGGAGTGACTTGGGTCAAAGCGATGAAATGGCCCGCCTCAATCGTCGTTTCGATGTTGACGAGTATGATGACCTCACCAAGGAGAAATTTGCAGCTTTCAATGACCTTGAGGCCTATCTGCGAGGCGATGACGTCAAGCACTGCCGCAAGGTCGATAACGCGTTCGTACGCGTTGATCGGGTTGACTCGCTCAACATCGATATCGTCACCTTCAACACAGCCGTCTTGTCCACTGGCGGCAGCAACAAGTTCGAGCGTGATGAACGCAATCTGGCGGTGCCGGAGTATGCGATAATCGAAGCGGTGAAGGCATTGACGCCGCATTCGCTTCGCATTTTCACAACGCACCATCCCTTGTCTTCGCTCAGCGAAGCCACGTCACGCTATCTCGAGAATCAGATAGCGCAGCATGCACACTATCACCTCTTCGGTCACATGCATGACCCCAAGCCAAGGAACGTGTCGGGCCTGCGTGGGGAGGTTTTTACCGATCAGGCAGGGGCAATCTTCACCACCCGGACTGAATACTACAACGGCTACTCTCTTATCACCATTGATAGGGCGACCGGTCACACTGAGCTGCTCTTCCGTTCCTACTACAAGGATCGTAACGAGTTCGACGAGGGCACGGACATCCAGGAGGGCGGCAAGTGGTATAAGGACAACGAGGCCCGTCAGCATTTCCGCAAGATCGCCGCGCCGGTTGATCTCGAAAAATTCCGGGCACACCTATGCGGCGATTTCAAAGCACGGCTGGACGAGGACGATGCAGCTCCTGGCGGTGATGCGGAACTGCATCAGCGGTTCATCGAGCCGCCGATGATGAAGACCTCGATCATCGAAGCCAAAACCACCGATGCTCCGGCGGAAGTCGAGATGCCGGTCTCGTTTCAGGATCTCGTGACCAGCGTCCGGAATGCTATCGTCTATGCTCGGCCCGAATATGGTCGCACCAGTCTTTTGCGCGAGTTGCGCCACCACATGGTTCGCAGTGTCGACAACATCGATTTTCCGCGCCTGCCCGTCATCATCGATTTTACGCAGATCGCTCAAAACGTGAATAAGGTGCTTGGTCTGGTTCGGGGTGCGGCCGCCCCCCTTCCCGACGGCCATGATGCTGAGAGCCTTCTCAAGCTGGGCCACATCTGCGTAATGATTGATGACGTCCATTTCGACGACAAGAAGCGCATGGGGCTTCTTCGGGAATTCGTAAGGACCTACCCCAAAGCCCGGTATGTATTCACGAGCAACTGGGACGCGGTCTACAGAATGGGCGCCAAGATCAACCCGGAGATGCCTGTGCGCTTCGATTTCATCGAGCTGCAGGAACTCAAGCGCCGGAACATGCGCCAGTTGATCAAGAAATTTGAACACTGCGACGATGTGGAAGGCTGGCTCGACCGCTTGCAGGATCAATTCCGTGAAATCAACCTGCCTTTCACGGCGGCAAACGGGACGATCCTCCTGGAGATTTTCGGGTCAAACGGGAAGTTTGCCCCGGTCAACCGGGCGGTTCTGATGGAGCAGTTCGTCGAAACGACACTCGAGAAAGCCGCCGAAAATCAGAGCTACCGCGCTACCTTCGACTTCAACAACAAGGCTAATCTGCTGTCCTATGTCGCGGCCTGGATGGCGCGCGAGAACCAGTATGTGCCGACCCGCGACGATGCGCGAGGCGCAATGAAGAAATGCCTCGACGAGATGGGTCTGGATGCCCCTCCGCTTGATGAGCTCATGGACGAATTCCTGTGCGCGAAGATCTTCGAGCGGCGTTCCGATAACCGCGTGGCATTTCGTTACCGCGGCGTGATGGAGTATTTCATCGCCTACCGGATGACCGTTGATCCAGACTTCAAGGACTGGGTCATGCACGAGGATCGTTACCTCACCTTCGTCAACGAGCTGCTCTACTATGCGGGCAAGACGAGGAACGACCCCGCCCTGATCGATCTGGTCCGAGACCGTCACCTTGAGATCTTCGAAAAGGCGACAAAGCATCTTCAGCCGATTGATCTGGGCTTTTTCGATAATTTTGCTCTCCCCAAGGACGATAAGGGTGAGAGTATGGAGGATGCTGCGGCCCGGATCGTGCAGCCACCCCTCACTCAGGAAGAAAAAGATGAAGAGTTTGATCTGGACATCATAGCCGATGAGGAGAACCGGCAGGAGGTTTACCGTCCCAAGATCACCGAGATCCATGAGGCGCTGACGTTCTCGCTCATGCTTTACTCGGGCCTTGTCCGAAATTTCGAGCACATGGCAGATGCGAAGAAGCGGGAGCACCTTGGGCACATCTGGCGCAGCTGGGCGACGATCATGCTCGACAACATCCGGTTCGCTCCTCGTTTGGCCGCCGAACGCAAGATACGTGTGAACGGCATCCTCTATGAGCTTCAGGCTCCCAAAGGGATGAGCGATGCAGCACTGCTCAAGCAAATGCTGCTTTCCCTACCACACGCGACAATCCGTCTGATTGCCACCACTATGGGCACGGAAAAGCTGCGTAAGCAATTGATCGAGCCCGATCTCGAAGAGGGTTTGGAGCCGAAGATCATCAAGATGTTTCGGGTCGGGCTGATTACGGAGTTGCGACTCGAGGAAACCCCCAGCGCGGTGAACGATTTGGTCGGCTCGCTGCGGGACAACATGTATCTGTTGTGGTCTTTGGTAGTTCACCTGGGGAATCTGCGACGCCATGACCGCATTCGCGAAGATCACCACAAGGCTCTGATCGCCCCTACAGCATCGGCAATCGCTGAGCTTGGCGGCGGATCAAGGCAGGATCGCGACAATCAACGAACCAAGCAGATCGCGCGCTTGGAACGTGAGCAGTTGTTGCTGAAGATGAAGCGCGACAAACCATAGGCCTTCTGCCCCAAGCAATTCGTAGACGCTCGCTCGCCGAAATCCTCCAACCCGAAGCACCAAGAAGTGATCAAGGGAAAGCGCCAAAGCTCCGGCGGCTTTGGTGCACCATATCGCGCAGTCGCTCGGGTTGGAGAACCTCGACTGCGGCGCCCCAGGCATAGAGATGCCAGCACATCTCGAGCAGTCCGGACGCCTTGAACCGTACCAGCAGAGAACCGTCCGGCTCATCCTCGACAGTTTGGGTCGGGTGAAAAACAAAGCGGCGGGCATGTGCCACCGCCTCCGGCGAAAAGCGCCAGACGACATCGCCATACTCAGCCGCATTCTCGAAAGAGCCGAAGCCCTTTTCGGCATGACAGCGGATATCGAAACCGTGATCGAACTCGAAGGATTCCTCCAGCACCTCGGCCGCCTCGATTTCCTCAACGCGGAAGTGTTGCAGCGGTGCGGATGGCGGCTTTGCGACGTCTCTCGCGACAAGGTAGCGGCGAACACCCAGCAAGAGACCGTGGGGCGCGACGATGCGCTCGATCGGCTTGGCTTGGCCACGCTTTCGATAAGGAAAGCGGAGCAGAAATGGCCCCTTCAGCGCTTCATAGATCGCCATATCGACGTCTCGATTGGCAACCGGTTTTGGCCCGGGACGAGCCGCGTGGCCCAGAGCCTCGAGCAGGGCTTCCTCATCGACTGCAAGGCGGGTGCCCTTCTCCGGCGGGACAAGTGCCCTCACCTTACGGTCGAGGCTTTTCGCAAGGGCTGCTTCGTGCAGCATACCGGCCTGTTCGAGTTGCGCGATCCCGTTTGATAGTGCGGCCAGCTCTTCTGGCGAAGGTGACAGGAGCGCTGCGACATGGCGAGAGGGCATCCGCCAACGCTTTTTCCGATCATCCCCCTCAGAGGTTTCCGTCTGCGGAAATGCCGCCTCAAGCGCCTCGGTCATTCTCTGCGCGGTGCGATAGACACAGCCGAATTCTTCCATGATCTCGTCGAGCGACACGCCGCTGCGGCGCGTCGCCATCATCGCGAGTTTCAACAGCTCCTGCGCTTTGGCAAATGACATCGAGAATCTCCATGACAGGTTTTGTCATGCTGAACGGGCATAGCTTATGGTAAGGAGCTATGCATGCGATTTATCGAAGGAAATTTCCGCTTCTCGGCCTCGGACCTGATGCGCTTCAAGGGGTGTCGCCATGCGACGTTTCTTGATCTGCGACTGATTGAGCAAGGGGACATCAGTCCCAAGGACGACAGCGCTGAAGCAATGCTCCTGCAACAGCAGGGCGATAAACATGAACTGGCCTTTCTGGAACAGCTTCGTGCAGAAGGTCGGACGATCACCGAGGTCCCCAAGAATGGGCTGTCCCTCGAACAATCAGTCGCGCTGACCCACGCAGCCATGGCGCAGGGCGCCGATATAATCTTCCAGGGGGCGCTGCTTGATGGTGCGTGGGGCGGCTACACCGACTTTCTGGAGCGGGTTGATCGACCCTCCGCGCTAGGCTCCTGGTCTTATGAAGTTGTCGATACCAAGCTGAAGCGCAAGCCAGACCCCAAGCATGTGCTGCAGCTGTGTCTTTACAGCGATCTCCTCGCGAAGGTGCAGGGGCTGGCGCCGAAGGAGGCGCATCTTCAGCTTGGCGACGGCAGCCGATACACGGTTCGTCTGGCCGATGTCTCTGCCTATGCACGGCATGCGCGCTCGATGCTTGAAGGGTTTGTCGCCGAACGCACTGCGACCCGCGCCGAGCCCAACGCCGCCTGTGGCCTTTGCCGGTGGAGCGATCATTGCAATGCTCAGTGGGAGCAGGACGACAGCCTGGCCCTTGTCGCAGGCATAACCCGCATCCAGCGCCAGAAACTCGAGGCAGCCGGGGTTACCACCATGGCGGCGCTTGCCGAGAGGGCTGAACGTGTCCCGAAAATGGCCGCCGAAACGCAGCGCAAGCTGGTGACGCAAGCCAGACTCCAGACGGCCCGGCGCGCGGGCGCAGGCCCGTCCTTCGAGTTGCGCGAACCGGAGCCGGGCAAGGGCTTCGGTCTTTTGCCTGAACCGGCGGACGGCGACGTGTTTTACGACATCGAAGGCGACCCATACTTTCCCGGAGGCCTCGAATATCTCCATGGCGTCTGGTTCATGGATGACGGCGAATGGCAATTCCGAGCCTTTTGGGCGCATGATCGCGAGGAAGAAGGGCGGGCGATGCGCGACCTTCTCGCCTTCCTAGTCGAACGCATGCGGCAATACCCGAAGGCCCATATCTATCACTATGCCAACTACGAGATCGCAGCGCTTCGGCGCCTGACCGCGGCGCATCGCACGGGCGAGGCAGCGATGGATCAGTTGCAGCGCGAGCGCAGGTTCGTCGACCTGTTCAAGGTCGTCGGTGGCGGCATTATCGCGTCCGAGAAGGGCTATTCGATCAAGGATCTCGAGGCCTTCTACATGGAAAAGCGCGCCGCAGACGTCGCGACGGCGGGGGCAAGCGTCGTTTTCTATGAACAATGGCGGCAGACCGGGGAGCAGCGGCTCCTCGATGAGATCCATGATTATAACCGGACAGATTGTATCTCGACGCAGCTGCTGCGGGACTGGTTGGTCCGAGATGTGCGGCCGGCGGGCATGCCATGGCCGACCTTGGCAGAAGCACCGGCCGGCGGCACGCTTTCAAACGTCGAGGCGGAGGATTCTGAACTGGAGGCCCTTCGCCAGCGCCTCGAGCCCGTGCGTGTGCGGCTTGGCGATCAGGTCGCCACCTTGCTGCTTGACCTGAGCCAGTTCCACAAGCGGGAAGACAAGCCTGCCTATTGGGCCATCTTCGACCGGCTCGCCCAGGAAAGCGAGGAACTGCTCGACGACCTGGACTGTCTCCAGGGGCTTGAGGCGATAGATGCCCCGGTTCAGGTGACCACCAGATCCTCGGAACGGACGTACCGCTTTCCGGAGCAGGAGACCAAGCTTCGGACGGGCAAAGCCCCCTGCATCAAGCCCGCTGCTATGCCGGAAGACGTGCAGCTTCAATCGATCAATCATGACGAGCGCACGCTGGTTCTGCGCCGCTCGCACGCGAAGGGTCCCCTCCCCGACAGGCTCGATCTACTCCCGCCCAAGCCAATCCGGAACGATGTACTTCGCAACTCACTGATGGCCGTCATCGAAGAGATGATCGCCAACACGGGACGCGTTCCGGCCCTTGAGCATCTTCTCACCCGGGCCTTTCCCGTGTTTAGCAATGGGCCGAGGCCGGACGGGATCGTCCGAGAATATGATGACCTTCCAGATGCTACGAGCTGCGCGATCGCAGCCATGGACAGGACGACCCTCGGCATCCAGGGCCCACCCGGGACGGGAAAGACCTATGTCAGCGGCCTGTCGATTGCCGACCTCGTGCAGTCGGGAAAGCGTGTCGCTGTCGCCTCAAACAGTCACAAGGCAATCGGGAATCTTCTCAAAGCGGTCGCGGAAAGGGCGGAAGACCAAGCGCTCACCTGTTCGATCGTACAGAAGGTCTCCGATGCCGAGGATGCTGACGACCATCCTGCGATCGTTGCCGTCACCGACAACGATGCGCCCGAGATCAGGTCCGCGCACGTCGTCGGTTCCACCGCCTGGCATTTCGCGCGCTATGACGCGCCTGCATTCGACTACCTCTTCGTCGATGAGGCCGGACAAGTCTCCCTGGCCAACATTCTCGCGATGGGCCGCTGCGCGCATAACATCGTCCTCGTCGGCGACCCGATGCAGCTTCCGCAGCCGCTTCAGGGAAGCCATCCCGGCGAGAGCGGGCTCTCCTGTCT
The DNA here is from genome assembly GCF_057220455.1 of Sphingopyxis sp. sgz302558. Taxonomy (NCBI): domain Bacteria; kingdom Pseudomonadati; phylum Pseudomonadota; class Alphaproteobacteria; order Sphingomonadales; family Sphingopyxidaceae; genus Sphingopyxis; species Sphingopyxis sp. sgz302558. The sequence continues at coordinate 15,279 of NZ_JBXPUZ010000008.1, forward strand.
CGATTACCTCATCAATGGTCACCGCGTCATTCCGCGTGAGCGCGGCATCTTCCTTCCTGAAAGCCGCCGCATGCATCCCGGGATCTGCCGGTTCATTTCGGAAGCCGTCTATGAAGGACGGCTCGAGAGTGATGAAGCTGCAGCGGCACAGACCCTTGTCTCCCCAAAGGGCACAAGCCTTCTGGGCGCACGCCTCGAACCAATTCAACACACCGGACGATCGCAGGTCTCACCCGAGGAAATCGCAGCCATTCGCGGGCAAATCGAGGCGATGGTGGGTTCGGTATACCGGGACCGGAAAGGCAAGCAACGCGTGGTCACCCACGACGATATTCTTGTCGTCGCCCCCTACAATGCGCAGGTCAACGCCCTCAGAGTGGCATTGCCACCTGACATCCGCGTCGGCACGGTCGACAAGTTCCAGGGTCAAGAGGCGCCAATCTGCCTCGTATCGATGACGACGTCCAGCGGCGAGGAGATGCCACGCGACCTCGCCTTCCTCTTCTCGCTTAACCGGATCAATGTCGCGGTCTCCCGCGCGCAGGCGGCAGCCATCGTCATGGCGAGCCCCCTGCTCCTCGAGACACCGTGCCGGACCGTCGAAGACATGGCCTTGGTGAATGTCCTGTGCCTTCTCAATGAACTTGGACATGACAGGTTTTGACGTGTTGGCCTGCGATACTCCTCTCATCGGAAGAAGGAGCATCGCAAATGGCTTACTGGGACCTTGGAATGAAGCACATCGTCGACGTTGACGGGCAGCTGCTCGCGATCGACGCCGATGTGATCGACACCACGCGCCTTCTGGAAAAGGCGAACCGGCCGACGGACAGTCACCTCGCCATGGTTCGGGCCGGCGAGCGCATCCTGCTCCAGCCCCGGCAGTTGATCCGGCTTCCTGCCGATCAAGTTCTCTTCTTTGAAACGCACGAGAATTCAGTGCACTATGGCGAGCATCGTCTCGCGGCATAGGGCGACGCGAAGGTGTCGGCAGTTATTGAGGAGGTGGTGTGATGCAGACTGACAGTGCTTCAGGGAAGAACATCATCATCTTCTCGGATGGGACCGGGCAGTATGGCGGCGTGCTGCCTGACCAGCGACTCTCCAACATCTACAAGATGTACCGTGCCATGCGCCCCGGCACCCAGACCGGCTTCGATCCTGCCGATCAGGTGGCCTATTATGATCCCGGTCTGGGGTCAGGGGAACTCGGAGGCAGGGTTCGGAACATCCTTGCCGCCGCGTTTGGCACCGGCATCAGCGAGAACATCATCGATTGCTATGAGGCCATCCTGCGTCACTACGAAGATGGCGACCGGATCTTCCTGTTTGGCTTCAGCCGAGGGGCCTACACCGCTCGGTGCGTTGCCAACGTGATGAACCTGTGCGGGATTCCGCGTCATGGCAAAGACGGAAAGCCGCTTCCGACAGGTGGCGTCGCCCTGCGCAAAATCGCCGAAGAAGCGGTATACCACGTCTATGAGCATGGCTCTGGCCGGGATCGCGGAAGGTATGAACCGGAGCGCGAGGAGCTAGCACGGCGCTTCAGGTTGAAATACGGTAGCGAAGGCCGGGGTGCCAATGGCGAGTCCCAGGGCAATGTCGCCCCGACATTTATCGGCGTGTTCGACACGGTCGCAGCTCTCGGCACGGTGATCGTCAAGCGGGTGCTCTTCGTTCTGGCGGTCCTCAGCGGCTTTTTGGGACTTGCCGCTTGGACGAGCGATCTGGGCCTGCCGTGGCAAATCCTCGCATCAATCCCCGCGACATTCTTCGCAGGAAGCTGGGTCTGGTCGGCAAAGAAGCAGTTCAAGTTCATTGAGAACCCGCCGCAGGGGGGAAAGATGAGCTGGCACTTCGCTGCCTGGAACCTCAAGCATTACGATCGCTTCCTCGACAGCAGCGTCGGCTACGCCAGGCACGCGCTCTCGATCGACGAAAACCGAGAGCGCTTCCCTCGGGTAGGCTGGGGGAACAGCGGCGATAATGCCGAGCAGGATCGGGGGCCCCTCAAGTGGCTGAAGCAGGAATGGTTCGCAGGCAATCACTCCGACATCGGCGGGAGCTATCCGGAAGACGAATCCCGCCTCTCCGACATCGCCTTGCGGTGGATGGTCGATGAGCTGAAATCGATCCCGACCCCTCCACTGATCGATGAGCGCTTCGTGCAGACCTTCCCCGATCCGCTCGGCATCCAGCATGACGAGGTCAGGGCCAGCCTGGAGCTCTGGCCACGCTTCTGGCCGAAATGGGCGCGGTTCGGTTGGTCTGCAGAGTCGAGGCAGATCAAGCCCGATGCTGCCCTGCATGAGAGCGTCCTTGTCCGCTTCGCCGCAGCGTCAGTGCCTCAATATGACCAGCGGGCTCCCTATCGGCCGGAAAACCTTCGGGGGCATGGCGGCGCGGCGGGCTACTACCCAGCATCCGATTGAAGCCATGTGAAAATTTGAGAGACTTTCCCCACCACTCCGCGCAACGTCATGCCGGGATATCGAAGGGACCAGAGCGATGAAATTGCTGCTAGCGAGCTTGGGATTAGCACTGGCCCTTTCTGCGGCGCCCGTTTTGGCGCAGCGGTTCGTATGTCGCGGGACGACGAATTCGCCATATCCGCAATTCGTCTCGACCTACCATGATCACCAGCGCGTCGCTCCGGCCGCAAGCGAGCTGTCGGATCAGTTCACCGCCTTTTCGGCTGTGTTCGACGATGCTGACGACGACGACGGCGACGGACAGCCCGATCTGCGCCTCAATCCCGAATACGTTGTGTATGAGCTGCGAGGCCTCGCTCCAGGGCGTAACGGCAATTTCGACGAACCACCCGTCTCAATTGACCGCCCGAACAAGTGGTATGCCTCCCCCGGGCTGGTACCGCTTGTCGAGGCGAAACAGGGTGTCACCAATCGCCGTCTCGACGACAGCTACAGCGGGGCTGGGACAGTGTGGAACCGCGGACATCTCGCGATGAGCGACCATGCCCAGCGCATCAGCCCCGAGGCAGGCTGCAACACCCATGTCTTCTGGAATGCCTCTCCGCAGGCAGCAGACCTAAACCAGGGGCCTTGGCTGCATCTCGAGAACTACTCCGCCGCCGCCTCGAACAAGTATCGCAGCATCTGGGTGATCGCCGGACCGATCTTCGATCCTGCCACACCAAAGCTCACAATCGGCGACCCAGGTGAGCTGAAGGTCGAGATTCCAGATGCATTCTTCAAGATCCTCATCCACGAAAGCCCATCGGGCATCGACACGCTGGCCTTTGTCTTCGAGCAGCCGAATGCGCTTGGTGCTGACGGAAAACCTGTGCCGACACAGACATGGGTCAATTGCAACAGGGCGAGCCAGGCCGGCCATGTCTACGATCACCGGCCCAACCTTGTTACGATCAGGGAAATCGAGCGAAGAACCGGGCTCCGGTTCTTCCCGGGCCATCCTGATCGGGAAGCTCTTCTGGGCAAGCGCCCACGTAAGCTTTGGCCGATCGAAACCCGTTTCTGGGATAGCAGCACGCCATGTGGCGGGCAGAGGAGCCACCCGTGATGGGCGCAAAGGCTTTAGCGATGGCAAGTCGTCTGCCGTACTCGGCCGGTTGGCCCGGACGCCCGACGTGTAGCTATTTCGTGGCAGATGACATGCCCCGCCAAATGAAGCTTCGCAAATGATTGACTTTTCTGAATTCATCCGTGAATTTTCGTTGTTCCTGATTGGGAGGGTTGCATGAAGAAGATGTTGATAGCGGCAGTGGCTGCGTCATTTTGATTCGGGCATGGGTGGTGGCGATCAAAATGATGCAGGTAGGTGAACTGAAGCCGCTTGGTCTCGGGAGTCCGCGTTGGCCATGAGGATCCTTTCTTACAATCCAGGCCACGACGGCTCGGTCGCCTATGTAAGGGATGGTCGGCTCATATTCTCTGTGGAGGCGGAGAAAGACTCGAACTGGCGGTACATGCCAACGTCTCCACAAGACCTGCTCGCTGCGTTCGGCCTGATCGACGAGATACCAGACGTTGTTTGCGTAGGAGGGTGGTGGCCCCGTGAGGCTCACTCTCCGGCATTGGCGCAGCACGTCGGCTATCGTGGGACCGACCCCTCAGGTATCTTGCTCAAAGACCGCCGCATGTTCGGCCAAGTCGTGCGGCACTTCTCCTCGTCCCATGAACGTTCACACCTGTTTTGCGCGTACGGTATGTCGGGCCTGCCTAAGGGCACCCCATGCTATGCGCTGGTGTGGGAGGGAGCGATCGGCGCTTTCTACGAGATTGATCGTAAAGCAAATATCACCCTACTTAGAGATGTCATGAGTCAACCGGGGAATCGCTATTCCTCGATCTACGGGCTGGCCGATCCCACCTTCCCTAAGGACGCACCGTTCTCCAGACTTTCGGACGCCGGAAAGCTCATGGCGCTTGCGTCATTCTCCACACGGACTGAGGCAACGTCAGCTGAGGAGAGCTTGATCGAGTTCCTTCTTTCATCTCCCGATGTGCGATTGGACATGTACGATGGGCTGACGACCTGCCCGTACCTCAATGTTGGTGTGGAACATCCCGATTTCCGTGACTTCGCTGGCATCTACAGCGACCGTATCTTTGAGGCATTTCACGCCTTTGCCCGCGCCAACTTACGTAAGAATCTTCCTTTGGTCATTGCCGGAGGGTGCGGGCTCAACTGCGACTGGAACACGAAGTGGGTCGAAACCGGCCTTTTCGAAACAGTGATCGTTCCGCCCGTGGCCAATGATTCCGGATCAGCCATTGGCACCGCGATCGACGCCCAGTTCTATTTCACGGGCAACGCGACAATCGAATGGGATGTGTACGCAGGTCTCGACTTCCAGACGGACTTGGCGTTCGATCTAAGTCGCTATGAAGTGTTCGCGGCAGATCCCAACCTTGTCGCAGACCTGCTCGCCAATGATCTCATCCTTGGATGGGTGAATGGGCGATGGGAAATAGGCCCAAGGGCACTCGGAAACCGCTCGATTCTTGCCGCGCCCTTTGCCGACGCGACGCGGGTAAGGTTGAATGAGATCAAGCAGCGGGAGCAGTTCCGACCTATCGCACCAGTGTGCCTTCGCCAAGATGCGGCACACTGGTTCGGCTGCGCAGGGAATAGTCCCTACATGCTGTTCACATTCCGCGCGACTACGAGCGCTCTCGCGGCCGTGACCCACGTCAACCGCACCGCACGCCTTCAGACCGTCACTGCGGAATCGAACGCCCCGCTGCACGATCTGCTCGTCGCTTTCAAGAAGCGCACCGGCTACGGCGTTCTGTGCAACACTTCGCTTAACTTCAAAGGCAAGGGCTTCATCAACAATATCGCCGATCTCGACGCATACGCCGTCGAGCACGCACTCGATGGTTTCGTTGTTCAAGGTCGCATCTATCTTCTAAAGTCTTCCGAACGATACCAAGCTTATGTCAACCAGGCGGATGCACGCCGAACCCTCGAGAGCGCACGTGAAGAAGCGTAGCCAATGTCGTAAGCGGCCTTGCGACGTCGCGGAAGGCAACGGCAAACTCGGTTCTCCTTATCGACCTGAAGAGGCCTTCCCACCCGGTTTCGAGGACGACGACGGCTTGCGATCCGACTTCATTCGGCGGCTTCTCATGCGCCAAGCTGAGCATGAAGAGGTAGCCACATACATGGTGACACCGATCCCGCGCACAGTGGTGCGCTACTGGCACGATCCGGACGACCTCCCAGACGATGTGCGAACCTGCCTCGACAGTTGGAACCGGCTGCGGAGCGACGGCTTCAAACTGTTCACTTTCGATGATGTGTCAGCGGCAACCTACATCCGAAAGCATTATACGTGCCGTGAGGCAAACGCGTTCGATCGTTGCCGACATCCTGCCATGCGGAGTGACTATCTGCGGATGTGCTTCATTCTCCGAGAGGGTGGTCTCTATGTCGACGCAGACGATGTGCTCATCGGAAATGACGTCGAGGAGCTCGTCGCCGACGGCATTCTGAAGCTCCAACCTCTTTGTTACGACTTGGAGGCGCAGTCGATGGCGCAGGACGGAGACGTATGGCGGAGGGATCTGCCGTCGAACAGCCGCATCTTTTATGTTAACAACGACCCGCTGGCAGCCGCTCCCGGTCACCCGATTCTCGCACGGGCATTGGCGCGCGCGACCAAATTGCTGCTCAGCGGCAGCTCGAACTTGGAGATACAATCCACCACGGGGCCGGGTAACCTAACAGCGACGCTCGCCGCTCATGCCTGGGAACTCGAGACCTCCGGCCGCCTCCCGGACTTTCGCTTCATCCGCAATTGGGATGCCATCGCCGAGACCCGCTGGGATCTTTCCTACCGCGGCGACTACAGGAATTGGCGCAATATGGACGTGGGCCAAGCATAGCGTTCGGATGCGAGTGACATGAATCTTCAGGAGGCTTCGGCTCCTCTTCGGCAGCTCGTATTTCGGTCTGCGCGACGTCTCGCGTGGTCATTGCCAGGCGGCAGGATCGATGCGTTCGGCCCGGGCGATGACAAGATCGGTTCAATCCTTGCCATCAACCTCGACCGGCAACCGGGACGGTGGCAAAGGCTGCTCCAGGAAGTGGGGCGTTTCAAAACCGGAGACGGCGCTCCGCTGTCCACGATCTTGGAGCGTCTCCCCGCGGTCGACGCGCGGGACGGACGGGCGGTGGCGGCTACGTCGGATGTAGACCCGGTGTATCGTATGGGCGATCAGCTCTTCGTGCAGCCGGATCCTAGGCTCGCGGAGTGCTTTGGCGTTGATCACCCAATCCGGATGACGCGTCAGGAAGTCGCTGTAGCGCGATCCCACATTGAGGCTTGGAAAAAGATCGCCCGCGGGCCGCACCAACACGTTCTAGTGCTCGAGGACGACGTCTGGTTTCGTCGCGGCGCAGCGGATGCCATTGAGCGGGGCTGGCGGGCAGCACTACGCCGGAGCGAAGACACCACGGGACCACACCTCCTCTACCTCTCGTACAACGACGCCGGCGGGATGGCCATAAGGACTGACGTATGTGGCTCGCTATTTAGGCCCGTCCGCGGGCTCTGGTATTTGTCTGGCTATGTTTTGTCACGTGATGGTGCTGCGGCGCTGCTCCGGGCGATGCCTGTCGTCGGCCCAGTCGACCTTTGGATGAATTATCGTTTTGCAGAGCTAGGCGCACTCGCTCTCACGCGTCCGGCGATATTGCAACGACAAGATGGTCCTTCGGACAATGCTTACTCAGTCCTTCCCTTTCTCGCCCGCGCTGGGACGATCGATGCCGGCGCACCTCCGGCGCGACCGGAGCGGTCGCCAAACGGCTTTACAGTCGCATGGACTATTGGTGAGAGCGAGGGTCTTGCCATGGCGCTGTCGATGCTAGGACTCCGGACGAGGGCCTTCACATATGGCGAGTCAAAACTCTCTGCCTCTGATCTTTTTGCGGTTGGAGAGATATTTGATGCCGTGGTTGACCCGCCGCTCGCTCAGGACGCGCTCCAAGCATTAATCGAGCGTCCAGATGTGAGATTCATAATCGAGGCCGGAGCAGTCGGTCATGAGGGCTCGTTGATGGAGAAGCTTCCGCCCGGCCGCACCGCCGTCGTAGAACCGTCTGTGCCGCTTTGGGATCCCATTTGCGAACTCTTGGATCTCACAAAACCGTCCGACACGTATCCCATTGGTACGCCGTCGGGCACTGGCATGTTCTGTGATGCTCGAGCCGCTCTTCCTCGGTCCATTGGACCAATCGAGGCGAAAGTCACCGTGCCGATGGACGACTCGCCATGGGTACTGCCAACGAGAGCACATTGGCAACCGCGGTGCGTCGATGCGCCGAACGAAGCCGGGCCGATTGAGGTGATAAGTTCGGGCCGGTCTTGTTCGCCCGAACTTGTCACCTTGATCGAAACCTTTCCGGGCAACATGGCTGTTTTCGCGCGCAATGGCGTTGTAGAAGCACCTCAAGGCAAACGGCTTGTCCTATCTGTCGCCGCAGCCAAAGGTGTCAGGCCCCTCCAGTCAGGCGCAATCGCGTCAGGCCAAGCGTTTCAACACGGGCGTTTTCAAGCCAAGATTAAAGCGGCTGCCGGGGCTGGTCTTGTCACAGGCTTCTTCCTTCACCGCGATACGCCGCGGCAAGAGATCGACATCGAGCTGACGGGAAAGAATCCGCGTCAGATGCTTGTAAACGTTTACTTCAACCCCGGAGATGAAGGTGCTGCGATCGGCTTCGGTTATCGCGGCTCGCCGTGCCTGATCGACCTCGGCTTCGATGCATCGGAAGACTTCCACACTTATACCGTCGACTGGTTGCCGGACCGGATCCTGTGGTCGGTAGATGGCGTGACAGTACACGAGCGCCGAAGTTGGGATCCAACTCCCATCCCTCACCTGCCAATGCGGCTCCATTGCAATCTTTGGGCGCCGCGATCCGTCGAGCTCGCCGGGCGGTTGGACCGGAACACACTACCGGCCACGGCGGAGTTTCGAGACGTATCAGTTCTGACTGTAGCGGGACAATAGGCCTCATTCCCGCCAACGTAATGCCCGGATTGATGGACGAAGGGCAGTTTTCGAGCTTCCGGTCGGGAGCCTCAACGACCGATTTGAGCGGAATGCGGCTGATTGGTTCACGCTGAGCAGATGGTAAGTTGTGTCAGCAGCAACCGATAGTACTCAACGCCTGCGCCGATCAGCGCATCGTGCTGAAGATGATGGACCTGACTGCCATCGGCCATTGATCGCGGGTGCATCCGGTCATGGGGACGTTTTCGGCCATTGGGACCTCCCTTTGGAGCCAACCTGGCTCTCTACATCAAGGGGGCACAGGAATGTGCCGGGGCATCGAGTCTCGTCCGCCCTCCAAGGATGCAAGCATGCGATTTAACTGCGGCTTCGGAATGCCCGACGAACGTCTCAGAACCCTCCAGATTTGGTCCGATTGTACCGGATCGCCTTCTCCGCTGAAGCGACTGCCCGGCTCAGCTAACCCATTCTTTGAACGCCGCCATTGTAACTAACAGCATCAATCAATTAACTGAATTATAGCGTGAATTAGGTGTGAGCGACCCTTCAAAGGAGGGGTTGCTGTAGGCGCACATCGCCGACTAAAACCGTTGGAAGACATTCCGGTCGATAGATCTGAGCACGCTGGCGGCCATGCCTGAAAGAGCAGCTCTAGTCGGCAAAAATCCTTGCTCGCACGGGCGTCGCGATCGATGCGCTGGACGCGGCCGAGTCGTAGGGACCATCATCCATCTGCGCCACGATTTCTGCCTTTTCGCTAGGCTACCATGACTGCAACAAGCTGTTGCATATAAGCATTCCAATGTCTCTTTGATCTGCCTCACGAGCGCAGCCGATGATCGGTTGCCTCGCCGACACGAGGCAATTCATGAGCGTCATCCCCATCCCGTCGCAAGCATCGTCGCGCGGAGCGCGTATGCTGCGCACTGCGCTCGGGCCAGAGATCGCCGTCTGGCTTGAAGATGCCTCGGTCATCGAGGTCATGCTCAATCCCGATGGACGGCTGTGGATCGACCGGCTCGGAGCCGGGATCGCCGATACGGGGAGCGGGATGTGCGCTGCTGACGGCGAGCGGATCATCCGCTTGGTGGCGCATCATGTCGGAGTCGAGGTTCACGCCAAGGCGCCGCGCGTTTCGGCCGAGCTCCCCGATACGGGCGAGCGTTTCGAGGGCCTTTTGCCGCCGGTGGTGGCTGCACCGAGTTTCGCGATCCGCAAGCCCGCCGTCGCGGTGTTCACGCTCGCAGATTATGTCGCGGCGCAGATCATGTCTGCATGGCAGGCCGACGCGCTGGTTCGCGCCGTCGCGGGCCGAAAGAACATTCTCGTCGCCGGCGGCACGTCGACCGGCAAGACCACCCTCACCAACGCGCTCTTGGCCGAAGTCGCCAAGACCGACGACCGCGTGGTCCTGATCGAGGACACCCGCGAACTGCAATGCGCCGCGCCAAACCTCGTCTCGCTGCGCACCAAGGACGGTGTGGTCACGCTCTCCGACCTGGTCCGCTCTGCCCTGCGCCTGCGGCCCGACCGCATCCCGATCGGCGAGGTGCGCGGGGCCGAAGCGCTCGACCTGCTAAAGGCCTGGGGCACCGGCCATCCCGGAGGCGTCGGCACGATCCATGCTGGATCCGCGCTTGGGGTCCTGCGCCGCATGGAGCAGCTGATCCAGGAAAGCGTCGTCACCGTGCCGCGCGCGCTGATCGCCGAGACCATTGATGTCATTGCCATCCTTGTCCGGGACGGGACCGGAAGGCGGCTCGCCGAACTCGCCGAGGTCACCGGCCTCGATGCCAATGGCGATTACACCATCCTTCCCATCACAGCCCCAGCCACAGGAGTTTCATTGTGATCCAGACCTTGTCGCGCGCCCGTGCCCGCCTCTCCGCTGCCGTGCTCGGCGGCCTTGTTGCTCTTTCCATCGCGGGGCCTGCTCATGGGGCAGGCTCGTCGATGCCTTGGGAAGCGCCGCTCCAGTCGATCCTCGAATCGATCCAGGGCCCGGTCGCCAAGATCGTGGCGGTCATGATCATCATCGCCACCGGCCTGGCACTGGCCTTCGGCGACACCTCGGGCGGCGCACGCCGGATGATCCAGATCGTGTTCGGCCTATCGATCGCCTTTGCCGCCTCGTCCTTCTTCCTGTCGTTCTTCTCGTTCGGCGGCGGGGCGCTGGTGTGATGAAGACTGGATCACCCGAAGCCGTGCCCGGCTTTGTCGTTCCGGTTCACCGCGCGCTGACCGAGCATATCCTGCTCGGCGGCGCGCCGCGTGGGCTGGCGATCGCCAATGCGACGCTGGCCGCCGCGATCGGGCTTGGCCTGCGCCTGTGGATCGCCGGCGTGGTGATCTTTGCGCTGGGCCAACTGGTCTCGGTCTGGGCGGCGCGGCGCGATCCGCAATTCGTCGATGTCGCGCGGCGCCATCTGCGCTTCCCCACTTTCCTGAGGGTCTGAGCCCATGCTCTCGCTTCGCGAATATCGGAACAAGGCCGAATGGCTTGCCGACTTCCTGCCCTGGGCCGCGCTGGTGGCGCCCGGCGTCGTGCTCAACAAGGACGGCAGCTTCCAGCGCTCGGCCCGCTTTCGCGGTCCCGATCTCGACAGCGCGACGCCTGCCGAGCTGATCGCCACGACCGCGCGCCTCAACAGCGCGCTGCGGCGACTGGGTTCAGGCTGGGCCATTTTCGTTGAGGCGGTGCGCCGCCCGGCGCCGGACTATCCCGACAGCGACTTTCCCGATCCGGCCTCGGCACTGGTCGAACGCGAACGCGCCGCGCAGTTTGCCGACGAAGGCGCACATTTCGAGAGCCGCTATTTCCTGAGCCTCTTGTGGATGCCGCCCGCCGAAGACGCCGCCCGCGCCGAAAGCTGGCTCTATGAGGGCAAGGCCGAAAAGGGCATCAATCCCAAGGAGCTGCTCGACCTCTTCGTCGACCGCACCGAGCGCCTGCTGCGTCTAATCGATGGCTTTGTCCCCGAGGTGGCGTGGCTCGACGACGGCGAGACGCTGACCTACCTGCACAGCTGCGTCTCCACCCGCAGTCACCGCGTCCGCGTTCCCGAGATCCCGATGCATCTGGACGCGCTGCTGGCCGATGAGCCGCTGACCGGCGGGCTCGAGCCGCGCCTCGGTCGCGCGCATCTGCGCACGCTGACCGTGGTCGGCTTTCCCAGCAGCACCTTCCCGGGTCTGCTCGACGAGCTCAACCGGCTCGCCTTCGCCTATCGCTGGTCGACCCGCGCAGTGATGCTCGACAAGACCGATGCCACCAAACTGACCGCCAAGATCCGGCGGCAATGGTTCGCCAAGCGCAAGTCGGTCGCAAGCATCCTCAAGGAGGTGATGACCAACGAGGCTTCGACGCTGCTCGACAGCGATGCCTCGAACAAGGCCGCCGATGCCGATGCTGCGCTGCAGGAGCTCGGATCGGATTTTGTCGGCCAAGCCTATGTCACCGCCACCGTCACCGTCTGGGACGAGGATCCGGCGCTGGCAGCGGAGAAGCTGCGTCTGGTCGAGAAGGTCATCCAGGGCCGCGACTTCACCGTGATCGTCGAAGGCATGAACGCGGTAGAGGCCTGGCTCGGATCGCTTCCCGGCCATGTCTACGCCAATGTCCGGACACCGCCGATCTCCACGCTCAACCTCGCCCACATGATCCCCCTGTCGGCTGTGTGGGCCGGGCCGGAACGGGACGAACACTTCAACGCCGCCCCATTATTCTATGCGCGGACCGAAGGCTCGACCCCGTTCCGGTTTTCGCTTCATGTCGGCGATGTCGGGCATACGCTGATCGTCGGGCCGACCGGGGCAGGCAAGTCGGTGCTACTCGCGCTGATGGCGCTGCAGCTTCAGCGTTATGATCGCGCCCAGGTCTTTGCCTTCGACTTCGGCGGATCGATCCGTGCAGCGGCGCTGGCCTGCGGTGGGGACTGGCAGGACCTCGGCAACTCGTTGACGGGTTCCGGCCTGGCTGAGGACAGCAATGGCACGGTGCTCTTGCAACCGCTGGCGCGGATCGACGAACCGGCAGAGCGCAACTGGGCGGCCGAATGGCTTCAGGCGATCCTCACTGCCGAAGGCGTGACTATCGATCCCGCGACCAAGGAGCATCTCTGGTCGGCGCTGACTTCCCTCGCCACCGCTCCGATTGCCGAGCGCACGCTTACCGGGCTCGCTGTGCTCCTGCAGTCACAAGCATTGAAACAGGCCCTGACACCCTATTGCATTGGCGGGCCGTTCGGACGGCTGCTTGATGCCGAGAGCGAACATCTGGGGGAAGCCAGCTTTCAGGCCTTCGAGACCGAAGGGCTGACCGGCTCGGCCGCAGCCCCTGCCGTGCTCTCCTACCTGTTCCACCGCATCGAAGGCCGGCTCGACGGCTCGCCGACAATGATCATCATCGACGAGGGCTGGCTTGTCCTCGACAGCCCCGCCTTTGCCGCACAACTGCGCGAATGGCTCAAAACGCTGCGCAAGAAGAATGCGAGCGTGGTGTTTGCAACCCAGAGCCTCGCCGACATCGAAAGCTCGGCGATCGCTCCTGCCATCATCGAGAGCTGCCCTACCCGCATCTTCCTCCCCAACGAACGCGCGATTGAGCCGCAGATATTGGCAATCTATCGCCGCTTTGGCCTCAACGACCGGCAGATTGAGATCATCGCGCGGGCGGCGCCCAAGCGCGATTATTACTGCCAGTCGGCGCGCGGCAACCGATTGTTCGAACTTGGCCTTGGCGAGGTCGCGCTCGCCTTCACCGCCACCTCATCAAAGGCCGACCAGCTCGCGATCGATGCGATCACGGGCGTGCACGGCTGCGCTGACTTTGCTGCGCGCTGGCTGCGCCATCGCGGCCTCGCCTGGGCAGCCGAGCTGCTGCCCGCCCCCTCGCCCCTTCTCAAGCCCGGTCCGCGGTCGGACCAATCCCAGGAGTAGTGCCCATGAAAGCCCGTAAATTCGTCTCGATGCTTGCTGCCAGTGCCGCGGTTCTCTCGGTCAGCGTCGGCGCCATGCTGCCGACCGCTGCCAGGGCACAGATTGGCGGCGTGGTGTTCGACCCGCGCAACTATGCCCAGAACATCCTGACCGCCGCGCGCACGCTCGAGCAGATCAACAACCAGATCCGGCAGCTCCAGAACCAGGCGACCTCGCTCGTCAACGAAGCGCGCAACCTGCAATCGCTGCCACTGACCGTGCTCGAACCGCTGCAAGCGCAGATCCGGCAGACCCAGGCCTTGCTCGGACAGGCGCAGCGCGTGGCTTATGATGTTCGTCAGATCGAACGCGAGTTCCAGAACAACTATCGCGCGGGCGCGATGACGGGGCCGCAGCGCATGCTGGTCCAGGGCGCCGAAGCCCGGTGGCAGAACAGCCTCGGCGCCTTCGAGGATGCCCTACGGGTTCAGGCCGGCGTGGTCGGCAATATCGACGGCACGCGCGGCGCCATCGACAGCCTCGTTGGCTCAAGCCAGTCGGCAACCGGCGCGCTTCAGGCCGCGCAGGCTGGCAATCAGCTGCTGGCGGTGCAGGCGCAGCAGCTCGTGGACCTGACCGCTACGGTCGCCTCGCTCGCGCGGGCACAATCGCTCGACGCCGCTGCACAAGCGGCCGCCAAGGCGCAGGCCCGCGAACAGCTTCGCCGCTTCCTCGGCGATCGCCGGCCCTATGTCCCGGGCAATGCCCGGCTGTTCGGGAACTGAGGCGATGGACAGCAAGCTCTTTGCGCGGATTGGGGCCGGCGCCTTCGTCGCCATTGCCATCACCATGGCCGTGCTCGAACTGCGCGAAGAGCCTGCGCCGCCGCCACGCGATGTCATCGCTGCGGCACATGAAGCCGGAGACGATGCAAAGGCCACCCTCGCCTATTGCGCAGCGCTCGGCCTTGAGGCGGCATCGGTCGATATCTGCACCGCAGCCTGGGCAGCCGAACGCCGCCGGTTCCTGGGGCAGGCCGAGCGTGATGCGGCGGTCGTGCCCCCTGTGACTGACAACAGCGGGGATGCCGCCCTCGATATGACGGGGGATCGCTAACATGGGTGGCACCGCCGTCGTCGACCGCTTCCTCGACATCTTCTCGCGCTACATCGACAGCGGGTTCGGCCTTTTGGGCGGCGAGGTCGCCTTCATCGCAACCACGCTCATCGTCATTGATGTCACACTGGCAGCGCTGTTCTGGTCATGGGGCGAGCAGGGCGACATTCTTGCCCGCCTGGTCAAGAAGACGCTCTTTGTCGGCATCTTTGCCTACATCATCGGCAACTGGAACAGCCTCGCGCGCATCGTGTTCGAAAGTTTCGCCGGGCTTGGCCTCAAGGCCAGTGGCACCGGGTTTACAGCGGCCGAACTGCTGCAGCCGGGCCGGGTCGCGCAAGTGGGGCTCGATGCCGCCTATCCTTTGCTGGAGTCGATCTCCGAACTGCTCGGCTTTGTCAGCTTCTTCGAGAATTTCCTGCAGATCGTGATCCTGCTGGTCGCTTGGGCGATCGTCATCATCGCCTTCTTCATCCTGTCGATCCAGCTGTTCATCACCCTCATCGAGTTCAAGCTGGCAACGCTCTGCGGCTTCGTGCTGATCCCGTTCGGGCTGTTCGGCAAGACCGCCTTCATGGCCGAGCGCGTGCTTGGCCATGTCGTCTCGTCGGGCATCAAGGTGCTGGTGCTTGCGGTGATCGTTGGCATCGGCTCGACCATCTTTTCCGAGTTCACTACCGCTATCGCGGGCGAACCCACGATTGAAGACGCGCTGTCGATCGTGCTGGCAAGCTTGGCGCTGCTCGGCCTCGGCATTTTTGGCCCCGGGATCGCTAATGGCATCGTCTCGGGCGGGCCGCAGCTTGGCGCAGGCGCCGCAGCCGGCACCGCGCTGCTCGCGGGCGGCGCTGCCGCCGGTGCCGTTGCCGGAGCAAAACTGGCGGGCGGCGCGGTGGCCAGTGCTGCCTCCAATGTCGCGCAAGGCACGTCGCGCGCTGCAGGCGGCGCGACCATGGCCTACGCTCTCGGCTCTGCAGGCAAGTCGGGCGGCGCAGCGGTCGCAGGCGGCGCGCGTGCCGTCGGCGAATATGCTGCCAGCGCTGCAACATCGCCGCTGCGCAAGGCCGGTGACGGCGTGAAGCAATCCTTCCGCGAAGGCAGCCGCGACGCCATCACCAAGACCGGCGGCAGCATCACACCCGGACCTAACACGCCGCCGCCATCGCCGCCTCCAGCTGCCGAGCAGGGCCAGCCCGCCTGGGCCAAGGCGATGAAGGACCGGCAGGCGATCTCACACGGCGCGAGTATCGCCGCGCACACGCTCAAATCGGGCGACAGCCACGGCGGCGGCGCCTCGGTCGACACTTCAGAAAAGGACTGACACACATGTTCCGACGCCCTTCGATCCGCTACGGCAAGACCCCCGAACCGGAAACGCCCTACCAGCGTGCCGCCCAAGTCTGGGACGAGCGCATCGGCTCGGCGCGGGTGCAGGCGCGAAGCTGGCGCTATGCCTTTTTCGGCGCGCTTGGTCTGTCCGCCTGTCTCACTGCGGGGATCGTCTGGCAGGGTTCGCAGGGCTCGATCATTCCCTGGGTGGTGCAGGTCGACAAGCTTGGCGAAGCCCAGACCGTCGCCCCTGCGGTCAGCGACTTTGACCCGAGCGACCCGCAGATCGCATTCCACCTGGCGCGATTCATCGAGCAGGTGCGCAGCATTCCCGACGATCCGATCATCGTCCGCCAGAACTGGCTGCGCGCCTATGATTTTGTCACCGATCGCGGCGCATTGGTGCTCAACGATTATGCCCGGACCAACGATCCCTTCGCGGCTGTAGGCCGCGAACAGGTCGGGATCGATGTCACCAGCGTCATCCGCGCCTCGCCGACCAGCTTCCGCGTTGCCTGGGTCGAACGGCGCTACCGCGATGGCAGCCTGGCCGAGACCAGTCGCTGGACCGCGATCCTGACGATCACTGTCCAGACCCCGCGCACGCCCGATGCCCTGCGCAAGAACCCGCTCGGAATCTTCGTCAATGCCATCAACTGGTCAAAGGAACTTGGCTCATGATCTCGCCCATTCCCGGTCGCCTTGC
>NZ_JBXPUZ010000009.1:0-21288 GCF_057220455.1 Sphingopyxis sp. sgz302558
CCGAGCCGGAATCGAACCGGGCTGAAATTTCTATGGATTTCCGCAAAGTTGATTCAATGTGAGGAATCTGAAAGCCCCCATAAAGGCCCCCAAATTGCTTCGCTTGGATGCTTTTTCGCAGATTCTGGCGTGATTCTGGTTCGTCAAATGGTGATCCTAAACGCAAACTGTGTAGCCGGTTCAAGGAGGATTGGCCAGCACCAGCGGCGGGGAAACCCCGCCGCTGCTCGTTTGATCAGCCATTTGCCTTCTCGTCTGCTGGCTTGCCATTGGCTTTGGCAAGAACGGCAAAGCCATCGGCAATCATGTCCACACCGTAGCGGGTTGCGCCGTCAGCATCGTAGCTTGCCTGACGAACGCGTCCGGTGATGCGCACAAGGTCGCCTTTCTCGGCTTTGGCCAGCCGGTCGCACAGCTTTCCGAACAGGGTAATGCGGTTCCAGTGCGGGTCTGCCTTCCATCCGTCGCCGTCGCGGCGGTTGTAGTTGGCGGCAACCGAGATATGGGTGACGTCTTTGGCAGCGTCGATCTTCCCGATGCGCCCGATGATGTGAAATTCTGCGATATTCTGCATGGCTTTTCTCCTGATTGTGTCAGGGCCTGTCCTGACGGACATGACAGGGCCGCGCGCCGCCCGCGCGCAAGCCAAAAGACGGAGGCTCCATTCTTGGAAACCGTAGGCGTGAAGCGCCGGTTTTTTGCTTGCGCGCACAAGGGTGACGAAAAGCGGGCAGGCGTCCGTTCAATTCAAGGCAGGTCTGAGGTTGAGGGAAAGACCATGCAACCTATAGCCATTAACAAGCGCGCGAAGCTGAACATCTCCGCCGAATGTCGATAGTGTCGATTTCCGCCTGATTTGTTTGCACTACGGCTGCACCATCAATCTTTAACGCCGCTTAGCCGACCCTTGCAAATGCCGCTGCACCGGCAACCGGCTGAGCATTTGCTTCTAAAGGCAGCTTGGTTTGCAACGCCATTTGGACCGACTCCATCATTTCTGGTGCCCCCCCGAATATCGCCTCCATGCTGCGAACGCATAGGCGGACGGCATCGCTCGCCAGATCGTAATAGACCTGCTTTGAAACGCGCCGGGTTTTGACCATATCGGCGCGGCGGAGTTCGGCGAGCTGCTGGCTGAGCGCAGGCTGGCCGATTTTGGTCGCCGCATCAATTTCGCTGACGGTGCGTTCCCCTTCGAACAGGCAGGACAGGATCATGAGGCGCTGCGGCTGTGCATAGGCTTTCAGCTTTTCAACGGCGGCATCGGCAGCCGCGCGGTCGCGGTAGAGTGCGGTCATTCCGCTGCCGCCTTCTGGCAGAACCAGTCAGAAGCGGTGGTGGTTAGTGCAATGTCGGCAGCGGGCGGGTTCATGGTCGCATCGCCCGGTTGCCAGCCTTCGGGCGTCAACACATTGTCCTTCGCAGCGATTTGTAGTGCCGCGACCATCCGCAGCATTTCTTCGACCGAGCGCCCGACATTGTGCGGGTAGCTGGTGATCGCGCGGACCTTTCCATCCGGGTCGATGAAATAGGTGCAGCGGATGGCCGAGCTGTCCTGCGCAAGTTCGTCAATCATGCCGTAGGCCTTGCCGATGGCCATGCTTGGGTCTTCGACAATCGGGAAGGGAACATTGATGCCAAAGGCCTGCTCGATTGCCTTGGCCCAAGCGATATGCGCGTAAAGGCTGTCAACCGAGAGGCCCAATAGCACGCAGTCCAGCGCGTCGAAGCGATCCGCTGCTTTCGCCAGAGCGACGAATTCGGTCGTGCAGACTGGCGTGAAATCAGCCGGATGCGAAAACAGGATCAGCCATTTGCCGCGATAATCGGCGAGCGATTTTTCGCCCATCGTCGTGCGCGCGGTGAAATTGGGTGCCGCGTCGCCAAGTCGCAACGGCCTTGGCGAAGCCGGTATTGATTCCGTCATTGTCATGCGTTGCTCCGGTTGCACAGCTTCCCTCTTGACGCAACTTACATACATGATTACATAGTTCATGTAAATATGAATTTATGAGGTTTTCCGTGACCGACTCAGCTCTTCAGGCCGCAAGCACCCAAATCGCCCATGCCCAATCGGGCGTGCCCCAGATCAAAGCCTTTTTCGACGAAGCGACTTTCACCGTCACTTATGTCGTCCATGATCCCGAAAGCCGCCACGCTGCGATTATCGACAGCGTGCTGGACTATGATCCCGCATCGGGTCGCACCTCCTTCTCTTCGGCAGACGCGGTTATCGCTTATGTCGGGGCGAAGGAGCTTTGCGTTGATTGGCACCTGGAAACCCATGCACATGCCGATCATCTCTCAGCAGCCCCCTATCTCCAGCAAAAGCTGGGTGGAAAGATCGCGATTGGCGAGCATATCGTCACCGTGCAGGACACGTTCGGCGGACTGTTTAACGCTGGGCCTGAATTTAAGCGCGATGGTTCTGATTTTGATACGCTGTGGAAGGATGGCGATCACTTCCAGATCGGCAAGCTCGATGTCACGGTGCTGCACGTTCCCGGCCACACACCCGCTTGTATCGCGTATGTCATTGGCGATGCCGTGTTTGTTGGCGATACGATGTTCATGCCAGACTATGGCACCGCGCGCGCTGACTTTCCGGGCGGCGATGCGCGCAGGCTCTACCAGTCAGCCATGCGGCTCCTCTCCCTGCCTGCGGAAACCCGGCTATTCATGTGTCACGACTATCTGCCCGAAGGGCGCACCGAATATGTCTGGGAATCGACCGTCGAGTCCGAACGAAAGTCCAATATTCACATCCATGACGGCATGAGCGAGGACGCGTTTGTTGCCATGCGCGAGGCGCGCGACAAGACGCTCGCCATGCCGCGCCTGATCCTGCCGTCCGTACAGGTCAACATGCGCGCCGGGCACATGCCGCCTGCCGACGATAATGGTGTGACTTACCTCAAAATCCCGGTCAACGCGGTATGACGCGCTCCATCTCTTTGGCCGGGTTTCCTCACGCGATACCGCTGGAAGGGTTGATCGGCGGATTGCTGATCGGGCTGGCGGCGGCAATCATGCTGCTCGGGCTGGGCCGGATCGCCGGGGTCAGCGGGTTAACCGCGCGCGCGACAGGCATTGCCGATACCGGCGCTCCGCGCAGTCTGGCGATAGCGTTTGTGCTTGGACTGCCTTTGGGCGCGCTGACTGTTGCCGTCATGACGGGCGGCGTTGAAACGCATTTTCCAGCCTCGACGGTTCAACTCGTGGTCGCCGGATTGCTGGTAGGTTTCGGCACACGGCTCGGATCGGGCTGCACCAGCGGGCACGGTGTTTGCGGCATGTCGCGGCTCTCACGGCGTTCGATTGCCGCCACAGCGATTTTCATGGCGTCCGGCTTTGCCACTGTGGCGGCGATGCGCGCCCTTGGCTTCCTCAACGTCTGACTGAAGGAGAATGACGATGACCAAAAACATGGGAACGCTGGACCGAGCGCTGCGCACAATCGTGGCACTCGTCATTGGCTATCTGTGGTGGACCGGCGTGATCGCAGGCACACTCGGCACAGTGCTGGCGGTGGTTGCTGTGGTTTTCCTGCTGACCAGCCTCGTCAGCTTCTGCCCGCTTTATCGCGCGCTCGGCATTTCGACCTGCGGCAAGCGCACATGAAAACAGCCTCGCTCGCTCTGCTGTCCGGTTTGCTGTTCGGTGCGGGCCTTGCTCTGTCGGGCATGGGCGATCCTGCGCGGGTGCAGGCATTCCTTGACCTGTTCGGCAATTGGGACCCGACGCTCGCGTTTGTGATGGGCGGGGCGATGATCCCGATGGCGATTGCCTGGATCATCCAGAAACGCATGCCGCAGCCGCTGGCCTGCGAGAGCTTCGATCTGCCCGGCACCACTTTGCTCGACCGCAAGCTGGTGGCAGGTGCGGTGCTGTTCGGAGCCGGTTGGGGAATTGGTGGACTATGTCCCGGCCCGGCGGTTGCCGACCTCGCCATTGCGCCCGCCAGCGCGGGCATCTTCGTCGCGGCCATGCTGGTGGGCATGGGCGCGCACCGCATCACAACCCGATAATTGCTGACACCGGGCAAAGTTCCGGGCCTGAGGAGACATAATGGACATCACCCAATTGAGCGAGCGCATGAGCGTTTCGCCGCAGATCGACCTTTCAGATTTGGCGGAACTGGCCAGATTGGGCTTCCGTTCGATCATCTGCAACCGACCCGATGGCGAAGAACAGGGCCAGCCTTCTGCTGCGATCATCAAGGCTGAGGCGCGCAAGCATGGGCTGGAATTCGCCCATGTTCCGGCAATATCGGGAGCGGTCACCGCCGCTGATGTCGATGCGATGGTCAAGGCGTTGGCGCGCCTGCCTGCGCCCGTGTTTGCCTATTGCCGGTCGGGCGCGCGTTCGACCAAGCTTTATGAAATGGCGCAGGCCAAGGCGGACAAACCTGCCCAAGCCCATGTCCACGATGTGGTGATTGTTGGAGGAGGCAGCGCCGGGATCGCAACCGCAGCAAGCTTGCTCAAGCGCAATCCAAAGCTCGATATTGCCATCATCGAACCGTCCGAAGCCCATTACTATCAGCCCGGCTGGACAATGGTTGGCGCGGGCGTGTTCGACCGGGATTTTACCCAGCGCAGCGAAGCATCGGTGATGCCGGACAAGGCGACTTGGCTACGCGCCTCGGCATCGGGCTTTGCACCTGAAGATAACAAGGTCATCCTCTGCGATGGCGGCGAAGTCCGTTACCGCGTACTGGTCGCCTGTCCGGGTATCAAGCTCGATTGGGAAGCGATCCCCGGCCTGCCCGAAACGCTCGGCAAGAACGCCGTCACTTCAAACTACGGCTTCGATCTGGCCCCTTACACCAACCGACTAGTCAAGGAATTCAAAGGCGGGCGAGCGCTGTTCACACAGCCGCCCATGCCGATCAAATGCGCAGGTGCGCCGCAAAAATCCATGTATCTCTCATGCAGTCGCTGGGAGAAAGCTGGAGTATTGAAGGATATCGACGTCCAGTTCCACACGGCGGGTGCGGTGTTGTTTGGCGTCGCCGCCTATGTTCCAGCGCTGATGGACTATGTCGAGCGTTATGGCGCGCACCTCAATCTGGAATCGAAGCTCGTTGCCATTGATGGTGCAGCCAAGGTTGCGACTTTCGAGCAAAAGCGCGGCGATGTCGTGTCGCGGGTCGAAGAGCGCTTCGACATGATCCATGTTGTTCCGCCGCAGATCGCGCCTGATTTTGTACGGTCCAGTCCGATTGCGGCAGCTTCAGGCTTTATTGAAGTCAGCGAGGCAACGCTCCAGCATCCGCGCTATCCCAACGTCTTCGCGCTCGGCGATGCCTGCTCCACATCCAATGCGAAGACCATGGCCGCCGCGCGCAAGCAGGCTCCGGTCGTCGCGGTCAACGTCCTTGCCGCGCTCGAAGGCAAGCAACCGGTTGCTGATTATGATGGCTATGGCTCCTGCCCGCTGACGGTGGAAGCGGGCAAGATCGTGCTCGCTGAATTCGGCTATGGCGGCAAATTGTTGCCAAGCTTCCCCAACTGGTTGATCGACGGCACCCGCCCGTCGCGGCTGTCATGGCTGCTGAAAGACACTATCCTGCCGCCGATCTACTGGCATGGGATGCTCAAGGGCCGCGAATGGATGGTCAAACCGCACATGATCGGAGCCTGAGCCATGTCTCTGGGGCGCTACCTGCCCATCCTCGAATGGGGGCGCGGCTATAACAGCACAGTGCTGACCAACGATCTGGTCGCCGCCGCCATCGTTACGATCATGCTGATCCCGCAAAGTCTGGCCTATGCCATGCTCGCGGGTCTGCCGCCGGAAATCGGCCTCTACGCTTCGATCCTGCCGATCGTCGCCTATGCCCTGTTCGGCACCAGCCGCGCGCTCGCCGTCGGCCCCGTCGCGGTCATTTCGCTGATGACGCTGACGGCTGCGAGCAACATCGCGCCGCCAGGCAGCGCTCAGTTCATTGCCGCTGCGCTGGTGCTGGCCTTCATGTCTGGTGCTTTGCTGATTGTCATGGGCGTATTGCGACTGGGGTTCCTAGCCAACCTGCTCTCGCATCCCGTAGTATCGGGGTTCATCACGGCCTCGGGCCTCATCATCGCCACGAGCCAGCTCAAATCGATCCTCGGTATCAAGGCCAGCGGTGAGGCCATGCCCGAATTGGTCCGCACACTCGCCGAAAATGTCAGCAAGACCAATATCCCGACTTTGGTGATTGGTGTGATCGCCACGGCATTCCTGTTCTGGGTCCGTAAAGGTCTGAAGCCGCTGCTTATCAACCTCGGCCTCAAGCCGCGCGTTGCCGATCTGACAGCCAAGGCAGGTCCGATTGCGGCGGTTGCCGTATCAACGCTCGCGGTAGTGCTGCTCGATCTCGAAGCGGCGGGGGTCAAGGTTGTTGGGCAAATCCCGCAAAGCCTGCCGCCGTTCACCATGCCGTTGTTCGATCCGGCGCTTTGGCAGCGACTGGCAGTTCCCGCGTTGCTGCTTTCGGTGATCGGCTTTGTCGAAAGCGTCTCGGTGGCACAAACTCTGGCAGCCAAAAAGCGCCAGCGGATTGACCCCAATCAGGAACTGATCGGGCTGGGCGCGGCCAATGTCGCTGCAAGTTTCACCGGCGGTTATCCGGTGACGGGGGGCTTCGCGCGCTCCGTGGTCAATTTCGACGCGGGTGCGGAAACCCCGGCGGCGGGCGCGTTCACGGCTGTCGGGATTGCGATTGCCGCGCTTTTCCTCACGCCCTTCCTCGCCTCGCTCCCCATTGCGACACTGGCCGCAACGATCATTGTTGCAGTTCTGAGCCTTGTTGATTTCAAGCCGCTCAAGCATGTCTGGCACTATTCCAAGCCCGATTTCGCCGCGATGGCCGCGACCATCCTTGTCACGCTGCTGGCAGGCGTGGAGCCGGGGGTGATCGCAGGCGTCGGTCTCAGCCTCGCCTTGTTCCTTTGGCGGGCATCGCGGCCCCATGCGGCGATTGTCGGGCGCGTGCCGGCAACCGAGCATTTCCGCAACGTGAAGCGCCACAAGGTTTTCACCGACCCGCGCATTCTGACAATCCGTATCGATGAGAGCCTGACCTATTTGAACGCCCGTTGGCTGGAGGAATTCGTGCTCGAGGAAGTGGCGGAGCATCCCAAGCTGCGCCATCTGGTGCTGATGGCATCCGCCGTCAACGCCATCGACGCCTCCGCGCTCGAAAGCCTTGAAGCGATCAACCACCGCCTCTCCGATAGCGGGGTCAAACTGCACCTCTCCGAAGTCAAAGGCCCGGTGATGGATGCACTCGAAAAATCGCACCTGCTCCATGATCTCACCGGAAAAGTCTGGCTTTCGCAAAACGAAGCCTTTGCTGCACTCATTGCACTTGCAGACGAGGAAGACGCGCCCACAAGCGGCGGCGACCTGTGGCTGGCAAGAGGTTTGATTTGAAGGGGATGGCTATGCTCGGTCGTATCGAACAATGGATCACACCCGGCGAACGCACGGCGACGATCATCGAGCCGCTCTTTCGCTTGCTGACCAGCCTGATCTTCATCGTCGGCGGGCTGGGGCATTTTGGCCAGCACAAGGTCATGCTTGAGAGGATGGAGGAATCGCCCTGGGCCAGCACGGTCAACAGGATTGGCGATCCTTCGGTTCTGCTGTGGCTTTCTGGGCTGGCCTTCGTGGTCGCAGGGGTCACATTGGCATTGGGTTGGATGACGCGAGCGTCGGCGCTGGTCCTGTTCGTGACGCTTGTCCCGGTAACGATAGCCGTCCATGTGGTGCCGGATAGCGCGCACGTCGGCCCGCTCTTCAAAAATATCGCAATTCTTGGCGCGCTACTGTTTTTCTGGGCGCGGGGACCGGGTGCTTATGCGCTGGATGGAAAGGTCCGATCATGAAACACGCCGCACTTCTTCCCGCACTGCTGACCGTGGCCACGCCAGCCTTTGCTGAACCAACACCAGTCAAAATCCTTGCTATCAGTCAAGATGCCAAATTTGTCGGCGATTCAATGGGCGGTGTCGAGGTCGTCTTGCGCGATGCCGAAACCGGCAAAATGCTGGCCAAGGGAAAAACCGCAGGCGGAACAGGTGATACCGGCAAAATCATGCAGGCAACGGGCCGCTCGCCATCGCGGGCAACAACGGATGCGGCGCATTTCTCCACGACACTCGACATCGACAAACCAACGCTGGTGCGGGTGGAATTGCGTGGGCCTCTGGGTCGTCCCCTGACGATCCAGCGTGTCGCTTCGGAACGCTGGCTGATCCCCGGCGTTTCTGCTGCGACGGGCGACGGCTGGACGGTCGAATTGCCGGGCCTTGCGATCCAAACTGAAATGGCGGGCGCTATGACGGCAGGCCGCGTTACGCTGCTGACCGCAAAAGTGGCGCTGATGTGCGGTTGTCCGATCACGCCCGGTGGCCTTTGGGATGCCGCCGACTATGAAGTAACCGCAGAATTGCGACGCAAGGGCAGGCTTGCGGAACGATTTCCGCTCCGTTTTTCAGCATCACCCGGCCAATTCAGTGCGGACATCACTCCAGCGAGCACAGGCAAGGCAGAGCTTTGGCTCATCGCCCGCAACACGCGGACCGGCAACAGCGGCGTGGCCCGCATGACCGTCAGAATAGGCAAAAACCATGATTGAACAGGAATGGGCGATCATCCTCGCCCGCGCGCAATTTGCGTTTACCGTCAGCTTCCATTTTCTGTTCCCAGCCTTCTCCATCGGACTGGCGAGCTTTCTGGCTGTGCTGGAAGGGCTGTGGCTCAAAACCGGGAAGGGCGTCTATGCCAATCTCTACCGCTATTGGCTGAAGATCTTTGCCGTCGTGTTCGCGATGGGTGTCGTGTCGGGCATCGTCATGTCTTACCAGTTCGGAACCAACTGGTCGGTGTTTTCGGACAAGGCGGGGCCAGTCATCGGCCCGCTGATGGCCTATGAAGTGCTGACCGCCTTCTTCCTTGAAGCCGGTTTTCTTGGTGTGATGCTGTTCGGAATCAACAAGGTCGGGCGCAAATTGCATTTCACTGCCACATGCGCGGTGGCGCTGGGCACCTTCATTTCGGCCTTCTGGATTCTCTCGGTCAACAGCTGGATGCAAACGCCGGTGGGCCATGAGATTGCCGCCAACGGCCAGTTCGTGCCGGGGCCTAGCTGGTGGGCGATTATCTTTAACCCCAGCTTCCCCTACCGGCTCGTCCACACTGTCATCGCGGCCTATCTGACCACCGCCTTTGCGGTTGGCGCGGTTGGCGCGTGGCATTTGCTGAAGGACAAGGCCAATACCGGCGCGCGCAAGATGTTTTCGATGGCGATGTGGATGGCGGCGATTGTCGCGCCGATCCAGATTTTCGCGGGCGACATGCATGGCCTCAACACGCTGGAACATCAGCCGGTCAAAGTCATGGCGATGGAAGGCCATTTTGACAGCCACCCCGAAGGCGCGCCGCTGATCGTGTTCGGCATTCCCAACAGCAAAGAAAAGCGCGTCGATTATGCTGTGGAGATACCCAAGGCATCGTCGCTGATCCTCAAGCACGATCTGAATGCACCGATGAAGGGCCTCGATACCGTGCCCGATACGGACGAGCCTCCAGTGGCCATCGTGTTCTGGTCATTCCGCATCATGGTTGGCATCGGCTTCGCAATGCTGGGCCTCGGCCTGTGGAGCCTGATCGCGCGGATGCGGAAGGGACTTTACGATTGGAGCTGGATGCACCGCGCGGCGGTCGCAATGGGGCCATCGGGCTTCATCGCGGTGCTGGCGGGATGGGTGACGACCGAAGTGGGGCGGCAGCCCTTCACCATCTATGGCCTGCTGCGGACGAGCGAAAGCGCCTCGCCGCTGGATGCGCCCGCCGTCGCCCTGTCGCTGCTGGCGTTCGTACTGGTGTATTTCGCGGTGTTCGGCGCGGGCATCGGCTATCTGCTCAAGCTGATCAAGAAGCCGCCTGAGGCGCATGAGGCCGCACTCGACGGCGCGCCGATCCGCTCGGCGGGTGTGACGCCCGCGCCTGCCGTTATCGAGGGAGCCGTCTGATGTTTGACCTCACCGTCATCTGGGCCGGAATTATCGGCTTTGCGATTGTCGCCTATGTCATCATGGATGGTTTCGATCTGGGCATCGGCATCCTGTTCCCGTTCTTCAAGGTCGGGCCTGACCGTGACACCGCGATGAACAGCATCGCGCCGGTATGGGATGGGAATGAGACCTGGCTGGTGCTGGGCGGCGGCGGTCTGCTCGCAGCCTTCCCGCTGGCTTATGCAATTATCCTGCCTGCCCTTTATGCGCCGCTCACCGCAATGATGCTCGGCCTTGTGCTACGCGGCGTCGCATTCGAGTTCCGCTGGCGCGACCCGGCGCACCGCGAACTGTGGGACCGTGCCTTTACGCTTGGGTCAAGCGTCGCGACCTTCGCGCAAGGCATCACGCTTGGCGCGCTGCTGCAAGGCATCACCATCAATGGCCGTGCCTATGCCGGGGGCTGGTGGGAATGGCTCTCGCCCTTTTCCGTGCTGTGCGGGATTGGACTGATGGTGGGTTACAGCCTGCTGGGCGCGTGCTGGCTCATCTGGAAGACGGAAGGCGGCTTGCAGCGGCAAGCGGTGACCTACGCCGGACGTCTGGGCATCGCGCTTCTCCTGATGATCGGTCTTGTCAGTGCGATGACCCTGACGCTGGAGCCGCAATATCACACCCGCTGGCTGAGCTATCCCGGGGTCTTGGCGACCGCGCAAATTCCGCTGGCGACCGCGATCGTCACCTTCCTGTTCTATCGCAGCCTGTCCCGCCAGAAGGACGTGCAGCCCTTCCTTTATGCGCTGGCCCTGTTCGGACTTTGCCTCGTCGGCCTTGGCATTTCGATCTGGCCCAATGTGATCCCGGCCCGCCTCACCATTTGGGACGCCGCCGCACCCTATCGCAGCCAACTCTTCATGCTGGTGGGTGCGGGCCTGTTGGTGCCGGTGATCCTTGCCTACACAATCTGGGCCTATTGGGTGTTCCGGGGCAAGGTTGGGACGGATGGGTATCACTGATGCGCCGCGCCAAACAACTTGGGTGGTTCATCGGCATCTGGGCAGCGAGCGTGCTGGCTTTGGCTTTGTTTGGCCTTGTCCTGCGGTCGATCCTCTCCTGACACGACAGCTTAGACAATGAAGAGCACTCCCTGCCATTGACGTGTCCAACCGTCTCGTTGTCGGGTTCTCGCGATAGAGCCTGACTCTGGCTCAAAACATCTCCAACTGATCCCGCATCGGGTCCCAGAAGCCGATATCGAGCGGCTTCTGGGCGCGGCGCGGCTGCATGGGCAGCTGGGCCTGCCAGTTCAACCGCTCGCCAAGACTGACGGGCCTGACGCCGGGCATGACAATCTGGGCCGGATCGGCTCCTTCGAGCCGCGCAACACCCTTACGCTTGGCCATGGCTCCGCCCTCCCTCAATATTCGCTGGCAAGCATGATGGTGAGCACCCGGCGCGTCACCGCCGGATTGGCCGGGTCATTGCTGCCAAAGCGCAGGTCGCGGTCATAGGCGTCGATCTTCCAGAAGACCGTCTCAACCGGCTTGGCCGGTCGCGCGGTCGTCCAGCGACCGGCGCAATCCTGATAGATCGCGCCAAAGTCCCGCTCGCCATAGGGATCGTTATCCGGCGTGAACGCGTCAAACGTCTCGACCAATTCGCGCACCCGCGATTGATCCGCGACCGGCAAGGCCCGAAAGCCCTCGGTCGCCACTGCAACGCAGGCAAGCCCCATTGCCTGCCGCGCCCGATCATTGAGGCAGGCAATCTGCGCGGCGCGTTCGCGGCCCTCGACCGCAACGCCGTTCACTGCAAGCCTCCTGCGCGTTCCTCGCAGATATGGCGTAACAGCCTGAAATCCTCGCGCTCACCCAAACGCTCGGCCAGCCGCTTCACGCATTCAAAGCGCAAGCCATTCTCATTCGCCACCTCGCGCAAATAGTCCTCGCGCGTTTCTGCTCCACAGGCACGGTATTGCAACAGCACATCATCCATGATCCCAATTCCTTTTCGGCAAAGCCGCATTCGACATGCGACATGCGGCCTGCCTTCCGGCGAGGATGGGAGGGGGAGGGAAAACCGGAATCGATGCCCTGGCGCGGGCCAGCGGGCAAAGCCCGCAACACGGGGGTGTCTATTTCCGGTTTCGGGAACGAGAGGGCAAAGCCCTTGGTGTTCCAGACCAAACATGAACAGAGGCGATCAGCCGACCAAACCGCAACGCGGCCAACAACGGCACCCTCGCGGGCGGCGTGACGCAGACGGTCGGTGTGGCGGCAAGCGAAGCGGGGGCAAGGCTGTTGGCCCAACGGGGCAGCGCCGCCAGCCCCCAGCGAAAGCGCGCCCGTCGCCCGTCCGGCAAGGAAAGAGGCGAGAGTGCCACGCGGGTCAGCCAAAGGCACCGCGCCCTCAGGAGCGCAAAGCGCGGGAAAGAGCGCGGCCTCAACCCCTCCCGCTCAACATCAAACGCTCCTGATCGTCACCCGAATGGGCCGGGACACAGGCCCGGTGCGCGCAAGCGAATAGAGCGGGTCGCCCGAAGGGCAGCGCCCTATAAACGCAAAGGGTCTCGACGACGGATTGACACGGGAACAAATAAAGAACACAGAAAGAATCGGATTGGCTTTCAAAGGCAATGCTGTATTCGGAGCGTCAAAAAACGGAGAAAGGGGTAACATGGCCAGAGGAGACGCCGATCAAGAGGCGCTTGCTAAACCGACCGTGCTTGACCTCTTTTGCGGCGCGGGCGGCCTTGCAGAAGGGTTCGCGCAGGCAGGCTACAGAGTGTTGGGTGGGATTGACAATTCGATTCACGCGATCCGAACATTTGAAGCTAATTTTTCAAACGCACAGGGAGTGTTGGCTGATTTACGGTCGCCGGATTTGGATGACTTGGAACGGCAATTCAAGGGTGTTGATGTTGTTGTAGGTGGGCCGTCTTGCCAAGGTTTCAGCACATCGGGAGGGCTTAGCAAGGGCTCCGGACGTGATGAAGCAGACCCGCGAAACAGACTTTTCATAAATTACATAGAGATCGTGGAGCGACTTCAACCGAGTTGGATTGTTTTCGAGAATGTTCCGGGACTTTTGCTTTACGAGAGCGGAAAAGTTGCTCTGGATATAGTCGAAGCGTTCGCCGAAATCGGCTATAAGTTAGTCCCGATGATCCTTCTCGCTGCCGACTACGGGGTTCCACAATTGCGCCGCCGCTTGGTTTTCGTCGGGAATAGGACGAAGCAGGATATTTCGTTTCCTGCTGCAACGCATGGCGATCCAGATTTGTGGAAGGGGTACGCCCTGCCATTCGCGCATTTATCGCGTATCGGACACGGTCGAAGCGACGCGGCTTTGCCTCATGTCACTTTCGACGAGGCCTGTGCAGACCTACCGATTGTAGCTGAGGGCGGAGAAATTGACCGCGCACCGTATCAAATCCCTCCACTCTCTGACTATCAGCAACGCATGAGAACAGGCTCGGAACTGGTGTGTCAGCACGCTTCTGCTGACCTTTCCGCGCTTGATCGGGTTGCTGCGCAGACTTTGGAGCCGGGTCAGAATTGGCGTAATTTGTCGATGGATGTGTTGCCTCCTAGGTTTGCAAAGATCCGTTCTTATGATGCGACAACGATTTTGAAGCGTTTGAGGGGCGATCAGCCAGCTTATACAATTACGACAAAATTCAATGAGGCAACTACAGGCGCTTTCTTGCATCCGACGCAGGCCCGGACTCTGACTTTGCGTGAAGCGGCCCGCCTACAGTCGTTTCCAGACCGATTTTTGTTTTCGGGTTCTGCCGCACAAATACGACAACAGATCGGCAATGCTGTTCCGCCGTTGCTTGCACGCGCTGTAGCCGAAGCAATTTATCCCGACGTAATGTTTGGGAAAACCGGAGTTGTTGTTGGGCCTGTTCGAGATGTGGTCGTCGTAGATAACGCCGTTGGCAAAGCAGATATATTGAAACTACACGGCGCTCGGAAAAGGGGCAAACCCTTGGCGGCTTTGGAAACGGTAGCCGGCTGACCGGTATGCCCTATTTTTCAGAGCAACAGGTCGAAAAGGCTATTGTCTACCTTGGGGAACATGCTCACCAATCCTTGGTCAGCCTGCTTTCTATGCTTCGCATCGGTGTGCCGACGACAGACGATGAAAATTCCGCCATCACATTCGGCGCTCGGCAAGAAAATGAGTTGCTCGATGCCTTCTTTAAACCGGTAGGCGGAAGCGAGGATAAGCCGTTTTATATACCCTTCGGTAATGACGGCGGTAAGCCACGTTGGCATGACGCATCCTATGCGGGCAGCAGCCTGCAACGTCAACGAAAGGATCGGTCCTCGGTTTTCGCCCAGCCCAAGGGTGACAACAAACGGTGGTATCTAAAACCGAGTTATGTCGGTGAAGTCGCTTCTGGTGTGGCAGGAAAAATTGGTGATGACCCAATTTCCTTGCCCGCGCTAGCGGCGTGGATGCTTCGTAAGGCTGAATTTCAGACGATAGACGAAGTGGTCCAGCGGTTGATTGATGAGCTTTCGCTTGATCGTGACGGCTTGATTTCGGCGGGCGGAGTGTTCACCCGCGATGATCTTTCAGGAGTGGGCACGCTCGAATTATCAGACGAAATGATAGACGACGAAGTTCTAATCGACATACTTGCGAAGCATTCGCCAGCGCCCAAGGCAGTTGCAGATAACTCTGAGATGACACCGAGTTCGGGTGGCGTGATTCATTCGGCGGCGTCTCCAGGTTCGTGGGACGTAGATGCAGCAATGCTTGCAAAATCTAGTGGATTGGAAGGAGTCGAGGAACCAGCGAGGCGCGCAATTGCGGCATTGCGTTCCGGGATGCACGTCATCTTTACGGGGCCACCCGGAACTGGAAAAACTACTTTAGCTGAAGCGGTCTGCCGCGCTGCTGGTTTCCCATCTTGGACTGTTCCCGCAACTGATCAATGGACGACGTTCGAAACGATAGGCGGCTATTTCCCCACACCTGATGATTCAAACAGCTCGGCTGACCGGCTGGATTTTTTGCCGGGCGCGGTGGTGGATGCAATCGAACGGCAACGTTGCCTCATCATCGACGAAATCAATCGGGCTGATATCGATAAGGCGTTCGGCGAACTGTTTACGTTGTTGACAGGCAAGTCAGTTACTTTGCCATATCGGCGAAGGTCGGATGCAGGTTTTCACCGCATACGTCTTCAATTTTCCTTTGGCATTGTAGAGGAGGATATTACTGCGATTGCTGTACCGGATTGGTGGCGAATCATTGGTGCGATGAACGATAGCGACAAGGCAAGTTTGAAGCGCCTGTCCTTGGCATTTGTCCGCCGCTTTGCGTTTGTACCTCTCGATATCCCCAGTGCAGAACACTACGGCAACGTGATCGACCGCACATTTGGTGAACTCGATCCCGTGCAGGCTAACAAACTGAGTCACTTACAAGTGTGTGTGCGCGCACTTTTTGTGGATCGCACAGTCGGCCTCGGTGCGATAGGGCTGCCGATGGGACCGGGCATCCCTCTCGCCATGATACGACATGGCGTGGCGGAAGCAGAAATGGATTCGTCCCGTAGTGTCGAAGAGATCGTCCGGTCTTGTATTGATTTGTACCTAATTCCTCAATTCCAAGGCCGACCCGACAAGCACTCAGACATTTCCACGTTGTTGGCACGTTATTATGACGACATTGACGGATTTGAGCGGCATCTTGGCGTTTGGACCGGCGTCGGGGTGTGAGTGACTTACGGACGACGTGGCGCGACTTTATTTGTGCGCCGGATCATCCCTATCGGCATCTCGCAAGTTTGGGTGCCTCGGTTAGAGGTGCAAAGTCAGATTCGTTAGACTTGGCCGATCTCGAGAGCTTTCTTCACAAACTTCGCGCGGAAGCAGATGTCATACTTTTAGCTGATATGGTCGATCTGCTCGATGGACCGTATCTCGAATTTATCCAACGTGACTTGCTTGCTGTATTGGACCAGCTTTCCAATGAAATGGAGCGGCGCGATGAGATCGTCGGGCCGGGCTTGAAAGGCAATCCAAGGTGGGATCGAACGGTGCTTGGCCGGGCAACCCACACATTGCGGCCCGGACTTTTTTATTCGCGCACAGCTTACAGGTCGTTCGATCTTCCGGAAAATGCGCTTTTGCGTTGGCTTGTAGGAAATTTGGTCGAGACCATCCATAAGCTTCAGCGAAGCTCCTCCACGGCGGGCCTGCATCCGTCGCTCGCTATGGTTTTGACCCGTTGCGAAGAAGCGTTAGCTCATCATTGGTTTTCACAACTCGGTCGCCCGCTTGCGTTGACGCCTGCCATGCTGCTCGCTGCCGAGAGGCATCGACGACCTGAATACCGGGCGGCGGCTAAACTGGCCCGGTCGCGGGCTAGGTTAAGCGAGAATGCGCCCGATGCGCGGTGGTATGCGATTCTGATGCTATTGGCAGTGGGTTGGCTGGAACCGGTTGACGATGACGACCTGTTTGAACTCTACGCGTTGACGCTGACCCTTGACGTAATTTCACAAGAGCTGGGGTTTGGCGAACCCGTTGAATACGGGCTAGTCGCGGCGGGTCGAAGCCATGTTGCTGCCTTTGAGGCCAAGAATGGCCGCTTGACCGTTCTCTTCGACCAAAGTCCTGCGGTCGCACTGAAAGGCGAAAGCCGTTACAAGCTGGTAGTCGGAAGCCATTATGGTGTTACGGGAGGATCACGCCGACCAGATGTAACTGTAATATTGGAAGATGAACAGGGGAGCCGTCGTGTGGTGATTTTGGAAGTGAAACGCACCGCCAGCGAACGCTACATAAGTGATAGCATCTACAAAATGTTTTCCTATTTGCACGATTTTCGGAGTTTATGGTTGGCCGATCATCCTCTACCCCGGTCGATACTACTCGTTCCGGAGGGAGTTCAAAAGCGTTCTAACATCAATTTCGTAGAGACAGCTATTGTGTCAGGGGACGATCGTAGTTCGCTGGCGTCAGCTCTCTCGTCTGCATTGCTAAGTAATTGACTCATCAAATCGCATCGCGACTATCTCCCCGTGCCTCGGGTGGACGGCAAGCCCGGCGAAAATAGCGTCCAAGAGTGACGGGGAAGGACAAGAATGCGCGAGGCTGAATTTCGAGAATGGTTGGGCAAACGGCTTT
The DNA here is from genome assembly GCF_057220455.1 of Sphingopyxis sp. sgz302558. Lineage (NCBI taxonomy): Bacteria > Pseudomonadati > Pseudomonadota > Alphaproteobacteria > Sphingomonadales > Sphingopyxidaceae > Sphingopyxis > Sphingopyxis sp. sgz302558. Next base: position 17,156 of record NZ_JBXPUZ010000009.1, read on the forward strand.
GGAAGGGAAACCCGCTTACGAAGAAGGCCAAGGACAATCGCGTTCGCCGCAGTTTGCGTGCAGAGCGTGGCTTGAAAGGGTTGGGTTTCGAGCAACCCACGCTGGAAAAGGTCTTTGAGGAGGGCGTTTGGGAATCGCTGATCGCTCGATTGTCCGAACTGAAAAGCGATAAATCTGCCGATCTTTCGGTCGTAAGATCGGTGGTTCCACAGGCAGGCGAACCGAGTGGACAGCTTTCAAACATGATCGCTGCCCTGAAACAATATGGCTATTTTCTCGAAGGCCGCGACCCGAACTACGGTGCTGTCAATGAACCAGCCGATGGCGATGACACGCTCGATCTAACGCGAGAATCCGTTGAAGCGGCAATGAAGGCGTATGAACTGAGCGCCAGTGATTTCATGCAGAAATATGCGTTTGCGACCAATTTCGACTATGTTGTTTTCCGACCCGGCGAAGAGGCACGCTATCCGGCAAAGGCAATCTTTCTCGTTGCATATAGCTCAATTCCCGGCAACCCAGACATTACCGTGAAGGGTCAGCGCGACACCTTCGGCGATGCGGAAGGCGGTCCTATCCACTCGGAATTTGTTCGATTGGGCTATGAGATTGAAAGTCGGCGACGTCCAGGTGGCGATGAGGTGCAGGCTGATCGCATCCGCAAACATCTGATCGCCAATCATATCGAACCAGCAAAACGGCGCAACGATGCGACCGTTACCATACGGGCAGGCGATGTTCACAAAGAGCTCGGGCTTTCCAATCAGATGCCGAACGTATGTTCGGCTATCGTAGGGAAAAAGCTGCGGGACATGACCGGACTGCACGAACCGGAAATCATAGCAGGACCAGAAAGCGGGCGAGGCAATAATATGACTTATCGCTTTGCGCTGACCCAAGCAGGTGCGAGCGTGATGATCTCAGACTCCAGTGAAGGCCCCTTCTGGTTTGTCGGTGCGGCGTTCGGAAGGAAGCAAGACCAACTCGACCGTTTCATCCGCGACGGCATTTGGGAAATCGACGCGCCTCAGCAGTGGGACCAAGAAAAGGTTCTTCGAATGCAGCCCGGTCAGCGCATCGCCATCAAATCGACCTATGTCCGGTGGTATAATCTACCATTCGACAACCGCGAACGCGCCGTGTCTTGCATGGCTATCAAAGCCATTGGGACGATTGCGGAAAACGTTGGCGACGGCGCGCGCATTCGTGTTGATTGGGAAGAGGGTTTCGAGCAGCGCGAGTGGTATCACTACACTTACCAGCCGACGATTTGGGAAGTCTATCCGAACAAGGAAATGGCGCGCCGCCTGATCGCGTTCGCCTTTGAAGGCGCTGATCAGGATTACGACTGGTTCTTGGCCAACCTCTCCAAGTGGAAGGACATTGCCGCCGCACCTGCGCCGGAAGCCGATGACGCTCCCGACCCCCGCAAGCGCAATCCAGTAAACCTGATCCTTTATGGGCCGCCGGGAACCGGCAAGACCTATCGCACAATGGCTGAGGCCGTGCGATTGGCGCTCGGCCTTGACGAAGCTGACCCCATCCTGACTGACGTCGAACGGCGCGCAGACCTTCGCGCCGAATATGACCGGCTCGTTGCCCTCGGCCAGATCGGCTTTGCGACCTTCCACCAGAATTATGGCTATGAAGATTTTGTCGAAGGGCTGCGGCCGAAGGCAATGAAGTCTGGTGTTGGATTTGAACTAATTCCCACGCCGGGCGTGTTACGCAAAATGGCGAGTATCGCGGCTGACAGCGATGAAGAGCACGTTCTTATCATCGACGAAATCAACCGGGCAAACATCTCCAAGGTGTTCGGCGAACTGATAACTCTAATCGAGCCGGACAAACGCAAGGGAATGGCCAATGCATTGGCGGTGACGCTACCATATTCCGGCGAAAGCTTCTCGGTCCCTGCCAATCTCCACATTATCGGCACGATGAACACCGCAGACCGCTCCATTGCTCTGCTCGACACGGCGCTGCGGCGGCGGTTCAATTTCCGGGAAATGGCACCGGATGCTGGTATGCTAGGCGAGGCTAGTAATCGCACTGGGATCGATCTTGTCCGCGCCGTGACCACCGTCAATCAGCGTATCGAATATCTGATCGACCGTGACCACCGCATCGGGCACGCCTTTTTTATCGACTGCAAAACTGCCGCAGAGGTCGATGCAGCCATGCGGGACAAGGTAATACCACTGTTGCAGGAATATTTCTTTGAGGACTGGAGCCGTATTCATGCGGTACTCGGCGATGGTTTCATTCGCGAAGACAAACTCGATCCTCCGCCAGGCATTGAGGGGGATCGGGTATCGAGCTGGTCGGTGCTTTCTCCGTTCAAGCCGGATGCCTTTGACCGGTTGCTTGGCAAGGTGGCAAACGCGCCGGAGGAACTTGACGAGTGATTGAGGAGCTTTCCAGCTATCTCCTTCCCGGCATTTCCGTTGACCGGATTGCTGCCGCTCTGGGAGCGGCGGCTGGGCAAGAGCTGGCATCCGGAAAGTTTGGCAGCCCTGAAAGCAGCTCGGCCTTGGCAGTCAACGGCTTTGGCCTCTTCCTCGAAAACCCCGGCGCGCTGCCGCCATTTCCATGTCTGCATGATCTCGATTGGCCCGCATTGACCGTCGATGTCGAGCGGCAGATGCGCTTTCCGTGGTCGGGTGGCCGCCATCCTTGGCTAGACGCAGCCGTCGAAACTGCGAGTCACCTGATTGGGGTTGAATCGAAGCGTTTCGAACCGTTCCGCGATTTCAAACTTGCAAAGCTGTCGCCCAAATACTCATCGTATGATTGGGAAAAGGGCATGGTGCCGTGGTGCGCGATGCGCGACTTGTTGCTGGCGGACCCAGCGGCCTTTCGCCATCTCGATGCGGCACAACTGGTGAAGCACGGCTATGGTTTAGTGGCAGAGGCAAAGCGGCGGGGAAAGTCGCCAGTCCTGCTTTACCTCTTTGCCGAACCAACGAAAGGCCGCGCAATTCCGACCAAAGCGTTTGCCGATCATCGGTCTGAGATTGCCAGATTTGCTGACACGGTAGCGGGATCAACTGTGCGTTTCACAGCCTACTCTTGGCGTGAATGGTTGGAAACGTTTCCGCAAAGCATGGCCGGTCATGCCGAGCGCCTGATTGCCCGGTTCCATCCATGACGCATCTTACCGTCCACGAGTGGGGGCGCATTGGCGTCCACAATGGGACTGGTCAAAGTCCGGAAAAGACCTTCACCCGAAACCAGACAAATGCCTTGCTCCGGGCTGCGCGGTCACACTCGTTGGCCAATCGCTCCGGGACGAATATCCTTGTGGATCGTTACAGCGAGATGTGGACACAGCAGGTAGTCGGCGTAATCGCCGCCCCCGGTTGTAGTCTGGAGATATTGCCGAAAATCGATTCCGCGGCAGAAGAAGGCGACGAGACAATCCGCACGCGCCTTATCTCTATGCTTGATGTCGCGCTCGGCCTAAAACTCGGAGACGGGCAGGCCTTGGCGATGGCGCGTCAAAAGGAAACACTTCTCGATATCCTGATCCGGTTGTTTGCAGACCGCCTGCTGGCTGAAGCAAGGCGCGGTCTTCCCCGCGCCTACATGGCGCAGGAAGAAGATCTGATCGCGCTGCGCGGACGTCTGGAAGTCATTCGCCAGTTCACGCACCATTCTGTGCGACCAGACCGGTTAGCTTGCCGGTTTGATTCACTGATTCCGGATACTCCGTTGCTGCGCATCATGAAGGCTTGCGTCCTGATGTTGCGCCGCCATGCCCGCGCGCTGGAAACGCAGCGCCGTCTTGATGAGCTTCGGTTTCTATTGGCGGAAGTGAGCGATATTCCGGTAAACACCTTGCCTTGGAAACAAGTGCGCATCGACCGAACCAATCGCCGTTGGGAGACGCTCTACGGGCTTGCGAAGTTGTTTTTGAAGCGCGATTGGCAACGCACCGATCACGACGCAAAATCAGGTCAGGGCATCACTTTGCTGTTCGCCATGAACGATCTGTTCGAAGCCTATATCGCTGCGCTCGCCCGGACGGCGTTGCAGGGTAGCGATTTGACCGTCCAATCGCAGGGAGGATTGCGGTATTGCCTGATGGAAGAAGGTGAAGGCGGTAGGGAACGCTTCCAGACGACGCCAGA
>NZ_JBXPUZ010000010.1:0-20105 GCF_057220455.1 Sphingopyxis sp. sgz302558
GGCGAGATCATAGTTCATGGTCAGCGCGGTGCTTGCGGGCGCAGTGATCGTCTTGACGCGCCCTTCGACGTCATAGGTGAAGCTGGTCACCGCATCCTGCGACGCCGTTGTGGGATGCTTGACGCGCACGCTGGTGGTGCGGCCGAGCAGGTCATAAGTGAACTGGGTGACGACGCCATTGGGATCGGTCATGCTGCCCGGGCGCCCATTGGCGTCATAGGCAGCGAAGCTGGTGACATGGCCGAGACCGTTGGTCATGCTCGTCACCTTGCCCGCCGTGTCATAGGCAAAGGTGACAATGTCGTCCTTACCCTGCGCGTCAGGTGCGCGCGGACCGTTGACCGACAGCAGGCGGGCGTTCGGACCCCAGCTGTAAGTGGTGGTGCGCGTCTGGCCGTTGGTCGAATAGGGCGCGCTGTGGGTGGTCAGGTCGGTCAGCGTTTGCGACGCAACCATCGCATCAGCCGTGTAGGTGATATCGACGCGTAGGCCATCACGTTCGACCCGTGTCGGAAGGTCGAGGGTTGGGTGCCATTGCAAGGTGGTGCTGCGCGCCTGCGGAGTGCTAACCGCCTCGGCAACCGACGTGGGCCGGGCATTTGCGACATCAACGCCATAGTTGGTGATTCGGCCGAGGGCATCGACCGATTGGGTCATCAGCAAACGAATGCCCCAAGGCCCATAATATTGAAAAGTCTTGCTGTCAGCGGGGGTCGTGGCCGTTGCTTCGCCATCGATCCGCATAATGGCCCATGGCTCGATTTTTCCGGCATTCTCACGGCGATGGAGTGAATAAACGTCAGTGCGACCAAGCGGCCCGGTCGCCTTGCGCGTCTCGTTGCGAATATCGAGCTGGCCATTCACATAATGCTGCAAATGCTCGAAGGTGTAGCCGTTGACCCCGCCCGCCAACGCCGAGGCGGCGAGCTTGCCATGGGCGGCGTAGCTGTAGGTGGCGAGTGTAGCCCCATTTTGGTCCCGGATGCGGGTTATGGCGTTTGGATTGTCGGACTGCTCATAATCATAGCTGCGCTTCCAGAGCAGCACACCATTTGCATCGGTGCGGGTCACGGAGCGTAGGCGATTAGCGCGCCCTGAGCGTTTGAGCATGATCTCCGACGGAGCCAGGATCTGGGAGGAGGTTACCGAGTTATACTCGCGAATATCAAGATTGAGCGTCACAGCCCATTGCGGCGGCGGCGCGACATACGACGATTCAGCCTTGTCGTAGACATAGTCGAGCCGGGTGCCATCGGGCAGGGCAACGCGGCTGATGACCTTGGGCTGCTCCCAATCCTGCACCGTCGTATTGCCGGGTGCATTCTGCCAGGTCAGCACAAGTTCGCGGTTCAGGCTGTCGCGCACCCGATAGGGGTTTGGGCCGTCGTCATTATAGTCGAACCACTGCGTGTAGCCGCCGGGCTTGCCGTGCTCGACCGGGACCAACAAGCGAGTGCCCGCAAGCAGGCCCGGCACATTGGCGCGCCGGAACAGTATATATTCGCCATTGGCCATATCGAGCCGCATTTCGGGAGGGGTCGCGGCGGTGACGGCTGTGTCATTGAAGAACGCATAGCGATCAACCGTAGGTGTGGTAACCATCGACAGCTTGCGCCGCGTCGGGCTCAATATATCGCCAAAGAAATTGGGAATGGTCCAAGTCCAGGTGGTTGCATCGCGATTGACAGTCCAAAAATCGTCCTGCCCACCGGTTTGGCTATGAAAGGTCACAACCTCGCGGAAATCACCCTTCATCTCCAGAAAGCCGGGCAGGAGCGTTTTCCAAGAGCTATTGGGCTTGCTGACATAATTGCGATCGACACCAAGCAGGCCGTCGGCGGTCACATAATCGGTCTCGGCCAAGACCTTGTATCCGCTCGTGACACTGATGGGGTTCCCGATCGTCGGGGTTGGCGGCGATGACAGCGGCGTCGCACCGCACTCGCCGTTACACTCTGGTCGTTCCTCCGCCGGGTAAACGCAGCGTTGCTGGACAGTGAGATACCCCGATGGACAAACTAACCGAACGAGGGAAGGAAGGATCGTGTTGCTATTTTCCGGGCCGCCAAATTGTTTGGGAATCCAGTTGCACGCCATATCGTTGTAGTCGACGTATGTCGTCGGCAATGGCGTGGCGTTGGGGTTAAATTCTGACCGTTGGATGTCGCAGGCGATCTCTGCACTGCCCGCATAGGCAGGTGGGCCTTGCCACGTAGGCGTTTCCCAAAGGCCGGCCTGTTCAGGCGGCGGCGGCTGAAGAACCGGTGTCTGCGCCAACGAAGAAGGCGAAAGGGGCAGTGCCAGCACAAGCGCAATTAGAACCGCCATAAGCTTTCGCATAAACCGCCCCTTCACTGCCTGTGCAACAACTGACACTAGATGTCTGAAATGTTACAATTTAACGGAAGGTGAAGCAGTTTATTGCGACGGACAACGAAAAAAGATGCAGCGCTCGCAATTCTTATAACTTAGTGGCCGCGACACTAATTGGGATACGCAGATATCCTCTTTTCAAGAACCGAACTCGGCGGCGAGGCTGCGCTTATGGATGAATGTATAATGCTAAAATATATGATGGACAGCCTGCCGAGCCCCAGCAACAAACGCCCCGCAAACCAATAGGCTCGCGAACCAAAACTCGATAGCCAGCGCCCAGTCGCGCGATTGGGGATCTCGATTGTGCATGATCAAAGCATGGCATCGAGTTTCGGTGTAGGAAAGCATTTCATCGGCCGCTTATGGAGCCGGCATCAAGCAATACCTATCGCGATCCAATCCGCGCGACGAGCTCGGTGCCAGCAGGTATCTCCGCGCTCTTGCCGGTGACCACAAAGGCGATCGTACCGATCGCCACGAACGCGAGCGCGGTCTCGGTCGTGCCGCCTTCGCCGCGGCTGCCAATGCGCCCACTTAGTCGCAAAGTTCCGCCCGGCAGTTCGGCATAAAGTGCCCGCGCCTCAAGCTTGCCCGACACCCCAAACGCAGCTTTGGTCTCGGCGCGGGTGATTTCCCCAACAACCGGCGTGCCCTTGGGCAAAACCACCGTACCATTCACGATCAAATCCTCACTGAGCGCGAGCCGGAACAAATCGCCTTTGACATGACGCTTCGACGAGAGCGTCTCAGAGAGAGTTAGCAGCACGAGCGTGCCATCGGGGATCTGAGGTTTTGTCGACGCGGGTGCAGCCGCTGGGGAGGTCTCGGCCACGGCAGGCGGTGGCGACGCGACTGCCGCCTCCGGCTCGGCTTGGTTGCTAGATGCGATAGCAGCGATGACCAGCAACAGTGCGGTCATGGGGCGGGTGCCGCCAGCGTGAAGTCGTCGGTCACAAAGGCGGTTATCTTCTCGCCTGCCTTGATCTTGGCATTATTGCCCTTGGCAAAGAGGCCAAGCAGCCCAAGGCTCAGCACGCCCACGACGGTCTCAGCGGTGCCAGTGCGGCCCTTGGCCGAGGTGTCGCCACTGATCGGGATCTTCTGGCCCGCATATTCGACATAGAGCAGCCGCGCGGTGAGGCTGCCGGCCTTGCCCAGATTGCCGCTTGAATCGGCGGTCGTGACCTCACCCCAGGCGAGCGCGCCCACCGGGATGACGGTTGCGCCGCCGATGACGACCGGCTGATTGACGCGCAGCTTGAAACGGTGGCCAATAGTGTCGGTCTTGGTGGTCACCTCGGTCAGCGTCATCAAGTGAATGGGCGTATCGCGCGGCAAGATGATGGACGCAGCGGCAGAGACCGGAGGTGCCGCGAGCGTTGCCCCAGGCTGGACGGGATCAGCCGCTTGCTGTTCAACAGCAAGTGCGGGGGCAGCAGGCGCGGTAGGCACCCCCTGCATAGCAACGGCAACCAGCGCCAGCGCGCTTATCATCTGTGTCAAATCATCCCCCCACCCATTTATCTTTGCGGCCGCTTGACCGAATCACCCCAACAATGTTCCTGCTACAGGAGAAGCAAGCATTGGGGGAATCTATGAAATTTGGAACGACTTTGGCCGCCGCGATGGCCGCTGCAATTCTGGTGTCGGCGCCGCTCGCGGCCAAGGACAAAGAGCACGTTTATCCCGTTATGAACGAAGATCTGGGCGTGCCGGTCTTCCCCTATGATATCGAGGACAAGCCCTATGTCATTGTCGCCGGGGTCGAGGCGGGCGTGCGCAAAGCAACGATTTTCAGCAAGGAGCCCTCGCAGAAGAAAATCTACACCGAGCTCTGGGAACGCGGCGAGAAGGCCGGCGCCGATGCCATTGTTATGGCTGCCTATGGCGACAGCAAAATCTCGGCGTTCAGCTGGGGCCGCACCAGCGCGACCGGCGTTGCGATCCGGTTCCTCACTGAGAAGGAAATCGCCGACGGCGTGAAGCCCGAAAAGGCAGCGGATTTTGATGCGGCCAAGCATAAGATGATCGACTGATGCGGTGATGCGGCGGGGGCCTGACTCCAGCAGCGCTGCTCCAGACGTGCTGGCTGAACCAGCGCCCCCGCGCCTGCTGACCGATTGGGAGCTGTGGGCCTGCGCCAATCATTATGTGGCCACCCATGGCGAGGACGTGACCGGCCCCCACCGAGTGGTCCGATCGGATTGTTAGAGCATTGACGCCTCCATCGCCAGTGTTGGCCGTAGGTGGAGCGAAGCGGAACCGGAGGGCGACACTGGCGATGGAACGGCCTCTGGCGCCGGTGGTCGATATCCCAGCGAGCTGTGCGGCCGGACAGTGTTGTAATGACGCCGCCACGCCTCGATCAGGATCCGGGCCTCGGCGAGCGAGTAGAAGATTTCGCCGTTGAGCAGTTCATCGCGCAGCGACCCGTTGAAGCTTTCGCAATAGCCATTCTCCCACGGGCTTCCCGGCGTGATGTAGAGCGTCTTCACGCCGATCTGGGCGAGCCATTGCTGCACCGCCGTTGCGATAAACTCCGGGCCATTGTCCGATCGTATATGCGCCGGCGGCCCACGCGTGACGAACAGCTCGGCCAGTGCCGCGAGCACGTCGTCGCCAGTGTCGCCCTCCGGTTCCGCTTCGCTCCACCTACGGCCAACACTGGCGATGGAGGCGTCAATGCTCTAACAATCCGATCGGACCACTCGGTGGGGGCCGGTCAACCGGGTCGATTGCGGTCAACTTCAACTGGGTCGGAGGTCTGAAATGAGGTGCAAAACATCCGTCCGCCCAGGCGGGGCTTCCCCCCATGCCGTCGGCTGGTGTGTCTGATCCTTCGGTAGCCGCTTTTTGGGGCTCATAGACCTCAACCCGCATGGACGGTTCGGTCCTCGAGTCAGCGGGACCAGATTATGATTCCGGGTCAAAAGCCGACAGCCCTACCCCTCTGATTCTGAAAAATTGGGCCCGAACTCTTCCTCGAAGCCAATCGCTTGAAGTTTATATCCTGCGGCGTCGGCTTCGGCCGCGATCGCCGGAACAATCAAAGGGAATTTATGCTGCTGGGCACTTTGCTTCGCCTGCGCTTCGGCGGCCGCCAGTTCGTCCCTACCACGTTTGCGAAACGCCGCCTCGTCAGCGTAGATCGCGTCGATCTTGTCGCCCTTGAAATAGCGATCGACGCGAATTGCGCTGTAGGAGGTATACCAGTCCTTGGGGTCGTGCATCCGACTGACAGAGAAGAGGCCGCGGTCCGCGCTGCGGATCACACCACAATCCTTCACATATTTCGTCTTCACGGCCGGACAAGCGCCGAAAAACGCATCGCGGTATCCCATGCCCTTCGTCCCGCCATTCTGCGCGGAAAAATAGCGGAACCCGGTGGCTCTCGCCGGCACGGTTGTCACCGCGCCGCCGCCATCCAGATAGGCCATGAAGATCGCTGCATGTCCGCCCCCATTGGTGCGATTAAAGTAGATGAAGTCCCCCGCCTTCGCATTGTCAAACGTCATATATTTTCCCATCCCGAATAGGACAAGTGCGTCGCCAATCCCGCCGGAAAACTTACGCTTGTATTCGGGTATGACACTGCTCGACTTAAACTGGAAAATATAGGGCAAGGGACTCAGTGCGGAGCCGCCACCGAGCTGCCTTCCATCCATCAACCGCTCGCTCAGGGGTTTTCCATCGGCGCCCCTCGACGCGTTCAAGGCGCGGACGACAATCTCGAACACCGCCGCAACGCACATCGTCTTTCCGCCACCGGTCGCCTTGAACTTGTGCGACCCATAGGTCAGGTCCTCGGTATAGCGGCTGCCAAGGTCGTAGCCGAGGCCAGCCCTGTTCGCGGCAAGCCAGTCGACCTGCTTCACGATTTGCGAATTGAAATCGGCATATTCCTGGGCTGCTGCCGGCGTTGTCGGCGCGGCGCCGATCAGCAGCGCGGCAATCGTAACTGTCATTCGCATTTCGCGTTTCCTTCCTTTGGCTATTGGCGCAGCGATGATGGTGCGAGAAGGCCCTGCTTTGCTTGGGCGCGATAGGGCCACCGGTTGTCTGCGGCATTGCTCAACATGGTCAGGCTGGCCGCCGAAACGCATTCGCGGCCCGGCTGAAACACGCCCGCCATGACGTCTTCGACCTCGACTCCGACTTCCGACGGATGCGGCAGACCGAACCAGTGCCCGACTTCGTGCAAGAGCACGGGACGGATATCGAACAGCGACGTCGAACTGCCAAGCCGGACGCTTCCCGCGGGGGTGGGAACCTGAAACGAATAGGACGCCGTCGTGATCTGCACATCGCCGCCCGGCCTTCCGCACGCGATCGCGCCGGCGCCGCACTCGGTCAGTTCCCCGAGAATTGAGAGTTTCGGCCGGAGGGGCATCGCCTCAATCAGCGCACCGGGGCAAAGGAAGCCCTGCGAAGCCTTAACCCAAGGTATGGCTTGGTCGTCGATGCGGCAAAGCGCCTCGACAAGATCCGCGTCATTGTCGACCTGATCATATGGCGCGATAACGCGGCCGGGCACGAGGAGGCTCGGCGAGGCAAACAGGCCCCGCATTTCGAACTGGGCTAGGCTGTCTCTGCTCGCTATAAATTTTCGAAGCGCGAAGACCGCCTGGCGATCGATCCAGACCCGCTTTCCTACACGCACGACCGCAAGCGCGCCGGGATCGCAGGTTTGGCAGCCGGCGCGCCACGCCGCAACCGCACGCGCGAAAGCAATGGCGATGCCGTTCAGGCATTCGGGGCCGCAGTCGCCCGTGCCATCGACCACGGCGATGTCGAGCGCGCTCTGGAATGCTGCTGGAGCTCGATGCGCCGCGCGGGTCGCAGCTGGTTCCGCGAAGCTGGCGCGCCCCCAATTGAAGGGGGTGAGCGGCGGCGGCTTCTCGCTTGTCGCTGTTTGCTCGCAATAGATATCAGGCGGCACGCCAATGCTTCCCAGGGTCGAGTTATCCTGCGAAGCCTGACCTTCCCACGCGACCACCTTTAAGGCGGAGATGGTCATCGAGCTTCGGATCGTTCGTCCGTCTTCAAACGTCGCGATCAGCGAAACGCGCCCCGGCCGAAGCAGCAATAGGCGGCGGCTCGGCCCGATTCGTTGGAAACCCGTAGCGGTGGCAACGGCAATGTCGGAACCCCGCAGCGTCTCGGCCAACGCGACCGTCCCGATGTCATTGGCGACCACTCCCGGCCAGCCCGTGCCTTCGATCTCCGAGCCCAAAAGCCTCGCTAGCCGCGAAGAGACAGTCTCCACAGTTGCGGGACGACTGCTGAGATCGTGGAGATAATCGCTCACGACCCCCTTCAAAATAGCCGGGTCGCTAAAACTTGCGTCGCAGATGTTCTTTGGTGAGCCCCCCGCCTGGTCAAAGCAGAAATTTCCCACAAAGAGTTGGGCGTCGGCAGCAATCGCCAGGGTCAGATCGGGATCGACGAGGATGTCGAGATCGCGGGACGCACCCCGAACCGCCGTCTGGACGTCGGCGACGATCGCCGCGCGCGAGGGGGATGAGACAATTTGCTGCGAAAAGGTAGCGCTGCTGAGGCCGGCTATCAGGCTACTTGCAGCCAGTATGGTAACCATTCGCTTCCACGGCGAGGCGCCCTGTGCTGGTATCAGAGCGTCGGTCACGATGGTTGCCGATCCGGCGGAGCTGCACGCGGGCGCTCATGCCGCGCGCCGAGAGACGCCGCAAGCTCCCGAAAAACCCCCATCACGGCTCCCTTTCGGGGAACGCGGGCAGAGCGGAGGCAATCGCTGGCCGCCGCGGCCCGGTATTCGGATTGATCCAGTTCAGGACCCATAGCGGGCAACCGTACCGCTCAGCGCTCGTCAGCGACGCATTCCCGGGCATGCGGGTCGGAAAAACTTGCTGCGTGGTCCCCGACCATTCCACAGCGCGATCGTCACCGATCCCGACATCGACGGCGTGGCGGGGACCTCGCCTCATCCAATTTTGCCGTTCCGCGGTCGTGAGTCCTGCCTCCCCTGCCCCATCGACGAAAAATACGACGTCGCGGCCGTTGCGGTCCGCTTGCTGGTTCGTAGTGGCCAGGATGCGCGATAGGGCCCGCCGAACCTCCCAAGGCTTGGCCGCCGCGACGTCGTCTACCGATTGCCGAACGGCGAGCGCGACCGCCGCGATCGCATCGCTCGAGTTCGTCCTTTTATCTTTGGCAAAGACGCCGCCGGTGTGGGTTGCGCGGTCCGTAAAGAAGGCGAGATCGACCTCCGTCGGCGTGCGACCGAGCAAAGCATAGAGCTTTGTAAATGCTTGCATCTTTGCGCCGTCGAAGTTCCCCGATCGGTAGAGCCCAACATAAGTCGAGCGCACCAACGGTATGGTGCCGAGGCGCGCAAATCCGCTCGACCATTTTGCCGCGCGCGCGGCGTCCAGCCAAATCCCGCAGAGATAAATTTCGGTATCGAGCGCCGCCGGTGCCGCGCGCCTTTCGCCCAATTCCAGGAACCGTCGCACCGCCGTGGCCTCTTCCGCAAAGGCCTCGTCGATGTGCTGCGGAGCTTGGCTATCGACAGCGATCAGAATACCTTGGATTTCCCGCCCTCCGCCGGCTGTCGCGCCGCGCGGCCCCCACGTCAAATAGGATGTCGGGTCATTGGATACACACCGCAGATTGGTGCGCCGCTGCGAGGACAGGCTGTTCTGGCAGAAATTCCATTGTGCCTCGCCTTCATAAGGGGTTGCCTCGTAAGTTAGAACCAGCGTCTCGATGCGCTCTTCGACGGTCGGCAGAGCGACACCGGGCAAGAGTCGCTGCCACAAGGCCGCGCTGATGCGAACATCGCCGCGCACCGGCTTGAGGTCTGCGAAGCGCGGGCTATTAAGCAGCCGCGCGAGCGCTCGCTGGGTTACCGGTCCGAAGCTGCCGTCGATACCCGGCAGCTCCTTCTCGGGCACTTGCTCCACAATCAGCGCGGCACGCAACGCCTTTTGGAATCGGCTGATCGGTCCACCCGCACCATCGCGCCATATCGGCGACGCCGCGCCGAGCGGTCGATACCGATAGAGTGTGGCGCTGTCGTCAGCGGCGGAAGCAAACCCGGGCAGTAACAGTCCCGCGAGGGCCAGCGTCAAGGGGCTATGCTTTGTCCATGCTTGCACGACCGCACCTCCGCATTAAAAATCGGCTCCGTCTAGATACATTTTCCCGACTGATTGAAGTCGTCCCGGTCCGATGCTGAGGCGGGCCGTATCTCGATCGCTGACACGCGTGGACCAGCGACGGCGAGAAACTCCGATCGATTGTCGAAACGCAACGTGAGGAGATAGACTACCGGGTCGTTTTCAAATTGCGCAAAAGCCGTCGCCCAAGGCTGATTTTCCGCGCTTGGTTTGAAATTTCCGAAACAGCTTTTCTTGCGCTCCGCAAGGAACTGCACGCCCACGCTGAAGGTCTGGAAGCCGGGTGGGCCTTCGCCAACAGGGACGTTCGGAATGAAATCGAGCGGAGCCACAACCGGAACGTTCGCATCGGCAAAATCCTCACCCAAGGCGAATGTACGGACATCGGCGGTCGCCATGTCCCAGCTTTTCGCCATGCGGTAGAGCCGCGCCTCTTTCGCCTTCCAGGGGATGGAACGGACGGGTGTCGGCGAACTGGGGCTGAGATTATATCGCGCCTTCCATGGCTTCACCAAGTCGCGCGTACAAGGCAGACTGCTCGCGTCATATCGATCGAAGACGCCACCAAGCTGCAATTCGTTAAAGAGTATCAGCTGAGCATCGGCATCGTTTAGCCGGTACGGTCCTTTTTGCAGCGCGGACTGCAGGGCGCGGCAGCTTTTGTTCACCGCGTCCTGCCGCGACAGCTGCTCGCTAGGGTTCCCGACGACGCTGAGCTCTTCCAGCTTTTGCGGAACGCCCTGCTGATCGAGCGCCGTGGATAGCGTCGTCAGCGCCAGCCCCGGGCCGGTGCGGGTAGAGAGTTTGATCCGGTCGGCGTATCTGGTGCCGTCGAGTCCCGCTACATTAGGCCATTCCACGTTGGCCGCATCCTTGCGCGGCGGCGCGTCGGTGATGAGCGACTCGGTCGTCGAGAGGGTAAGTGTGATATCGACGCTCGAGGCTTGTCCGCGCGGTACAGGAAATTGTACTTGGTATCGGACGGCCTTGTTCCCGTTTCTGCGGTCGAACTTCAGGATCGTATCGAGATTGCCGCTCTCCTCGTCGGAGAGCGCCACCTCGTAAGTCGACTGGATGCGCGACGCGACCGCGAGAAGGGCAGGCTCGCCGACGGCGGTGACGAGGCTCGTCGGACCACCCATTTTGGCGGCAAGGTCGACGCCTTCCTTGATAATGGGAAGTGCGTCGAGCTTTCTTGAATTGACGAGGGCTACTTTGAGCTTGGTTCGCACCTGCGCATTGGAGCTGTCGAGCGCGAACGTGGGCGACACCGCAATTCCGGTCCCGCCGAGTATGTCGGCGGACAATAGAGTCTTCTGGTTCTTGTCCCGCGTTATTGTGTAGATTGGCATTTCGTAGACGAGAACTTCCTCGTCGGCGATCCGTGCGTAGACCGCGACCGTCACAACCGCCGTGAACTTGTCTTTGACGCCGAAGAGAGTCCCGAGAGTCGCGCCGAAACTCTTGTCCAGCTCCATATTGACGCCCGCGCTCGCGTCCATCTCCACCCGGCCATAGTAAGAAGAAATCTCCTTGAACGCCGCCTTTTCAGCCGCGTCATAGGGCACATAGCAGCGGTCGACCGACAGGGGGCCAAGTTTGACATTGGGCTGCGGAATCTCTCCGGCGTCACAGAGGGGGGCTGCGTATACCGCCTCGGTGGCGAGGCATCCGACCGCGAGGCCGCACAGAACCATAAGCCGCGTTATCACAATAAGCCCCCGCCTTTGTCAGCTTTCCAGACAATTTATCCTATTTGTGACGGCGAAGAAACATAAATCAGAACCAATATGAGACATGTTCCTAAAACGATTAGCCGCATTCCCAGCATAGGCGGCCTCGCGCAACTCGCGCGTTTCAGTACAGAAGTCTGGGTTCGATATCCCGGCGCTTTCTGGCACTCTGAACTCATAGCCGATCGGCTGGATCGAGCGCATCACCGACCTGCTACTTAAACATCTCCAGATCTGCAGCAACTGGGCCGATTGCGGACTGCCTGTTTTTTGGGCCCCGACCCCAAAATAGCGGACACAGCGAAGTCCGCCGCCTGAACGGCTCTTGGTGTGCTGCTTACAGGTTGTGAGGTTCCTAACCTGAAACCAAGAAAGCAGCCACCAGCTAACGCGACCGCTCAAGGTCGCGGGTCGCTAACCAGCGCCGCGCAAAACGGGGTCATCTATAAACGTGGCCGCGACAAAAGTCGCGAACTGGCTACCGGTTCTCGCGAGCTTCAAGTTTGGCTGAAGCAGTGATTGCTGCCCGACTGGGAAAGGCATTCAGCCTTGACTTCATTCTTAAATCGTGCAGATTATTGCATAATAATTCCTCTCCCTAAAACATAGGCACAAAGTTCCGCGCAGGTTTGGTTTAAACAAGAAAAGGACAGCGCCCATGGCACTTAAGCCAGGACCCAAGCCGATAGCAAAATCAACAGGGAAACCCGATCAGCGTCGCCGTGACAACAAAACCACACCAGGTAACACACCGTCCCTCAAACCTAGCAAATCTAGCAAGCCCCCCAAAAAGAAGTGAAAGAGCCGGAGGGCGCCCTGCATGGGAGGACCGGTTTCGCTGAAACTGGGTCATTCTTGGTCAGTGAATACGGGGCCGACGATGGCCGCGGATGACCGAATGTGGACTGATCGCTGCTGGCTAGGCGGCGTGGACAAATTTGAGCCAGTATCTGGCTGTGGCGATATGGACCATGCCGAGGAAGCTAGAATTTTGCCAGAGGCCTGGATCAGACTGGTTGCGTCTTACCCAGCAGCCTGTAAGAAAATCCGATGGGGAAGGAACGAGATTCTCAGCTAATGCTGCCGGCCCGGGCGCCGCTACGGTGGGCGGGCAGTAAGCGCAAAAGTGTGCCAGCACTCAAAGAGTTGCTTCCCGACAGCTTCAGTAGATACGTAGAGCCATTCGCCGGATCGGCCTGCCTTGCATTCGCGGTATCGTGCAAATCCGTCACGTTGGGTGACATTAATCCGCAGCTCATTGAGTTTTACTCGTTCCTTCGTAGCGACCCTGATGTCTTGCATGAGATATACATGTCGTTCGAGCGCACGCCTGAAACGTATTACCGCGTCCGCGACGAATACAACGCCGCCGAACCATCACTAGAACGTGCCGCCCGCTTTCTTTATCTAAACAGGCATTGTTTCAATGGAATTTATCGTGTCAATTCAAAGGGCGACTTCAATGTTCCCTGGGGCGGTGACAAGGTTGGCAATCCATTAAGCCGATATGACCTCAACTCGGCTTCAGCCTGGATCCAGAATGCCAGATTAGAATGCGATGACTTCGAAAGCGTAATTCGTCGAAGCGTTCGAAGAAAAACCCTTTTCTATCTCGATCCGCCTTATGCTAGAAATGAAGAACGCGTATTTCGAGAGTATCACGAACACAGTTTCGCGACTTTTGACTGGGGACGATTTCTGGATACTTTGCGCTGGATTGATGAAGGCGGCGGCTACTTCCTAGTGAGCTATGCTGGAGACCTCAATTTGATATCGGAGCTCACCCGCTGGAACATTGGTCACCTTGATGTGACAAGAAACGTCGGCGGCTTTCGCTCATCTCGACGCAAACATCGCGAGTTTATCGCAACGAACTTTGAAGCGAAGCAATGAGCAAGACGATAAAAATCGCCGTTTTAACTGACCTCCATGCCTTCAATAAGACCACGGCAGGAGCAGGGGCCGCCCCATCTTGGATCGACTTGGCCGA
This sequence comes from Sphingopyxis sp. sgz302558, assembly GCF_057220455.1. Classification (NCBI taxonomy): domain Bacteria; kingdom Pseudomonadati; phylum Pseudomonadota; class Alphaproteobacteria; order Sphingomonadales; family Sphingopyxidaceae; genus Sphingopyxis; species Sphingopyxis sp. sgz302558. Next base: position 13,257 of record NZ_JBXPUZ010000010.1, read on the forward strand.
CGACCAAAGTGACCCTAGACAGAATCCGTTTGCTGGCCTTGCCGAACTGAAAGAGCAATTCAGCCTGACCGCAGACGTCATTTTATGCTGCGGGGACATGGGAGACAAGGCGAGCCCAGAGGGGCAGCAATATGCTTGGCGCGAAGTCAACAAATTGAAAGACTTGCTCGGTGCCAAAGTTGCATTGGGCACTGCGGGAAATCACGACTTGGATAGTCGGTTTGCGTTCACCAATTACGATGCTAGAGGCCAAATTCAAGCCTTAGATCCTCCCTTTCCTGTAGAAGACTATCAGCAGTGGCTAGAATACTGGGCAAAAAATTTCACTATTGTTCACCATGAGAATGTTCGATTTGTACTTCTGAATAGCGCGGCATATCATGGATATGCGAAGGATCCGAAAGAACCGGAATACAATCACGGGAGAGTTAGCGACCGCACGCTGCAGCGACTGATCAGAGACCTCGAAGCGGACGGAAAGGCGCAGGCCAATATACTTGTCTGCCACCATCATCCTTATAAGAACGATCTCATCAAGATTGAAGACTATTCCCAAATGGAGAATGGGGATAAATTGGTAAACGACCTTACCGCAATGCGAAACGGGCCATGGCTAGTCATACATGGACATAAGCATATGCCGAGAATTTATTATGCTCCGGGAAGCAATTCTGCACCTACTATATTTTCTGCTGGCAGCTTCTCGGCGAGATTGTACGCAGAATACATGGATCACGCGCGCAATGAATTCTACATTTTGGAGCTGCAGATCCCAACGAGCTCAGGCTCGACGACCAGCCTGAAGGGCACTGTGCGCACTTGGCAGTGGAGCTACGGAAATGGATGGATCGTCCCTAAAGCTGGCATTGGCCTAGGCCCGGTCGCGGCTTTTGGTACGCGAGCGGACACAGGAGAGTTAGCGGATGAAATCGCTCAGACCCTGAAGGCCACGCATGCTGGGAAATCGGTATCTTGGCAGGAAATCCTAACGATGAAACCGCCGGTACGATTTCTGACACCTGAAGACCTATCTCATTTTCTCGATTTACTCGAAAATGGTCATGGTCTGACGACTGTAGCCAACCGACGAACGAATGAAGTAGTAGAGGTCCAAGTGCCGTGACGGAACTGTCTTCCCACGTCAGGTCGTATGACGCATTCAACGCCAGATTCCTGTCGGCAGAGGATATTGCCCGGACATTTGTTCCTCCTCCGCAGTACGAAAAGCTGGTAGCGAAACGGCATACGGTATTATTCGGCCCCAGAGGTAGCGGCAAAACTACACTTCTTAAAATGCTGCAATTGCGGACGCTGGCAGCGTGGCAGCACCCACACGCGGCAGATATTCGAGCGCAAATCCCCTTTCATGCCATTTTCCTTGGGACTGATGTTTTATGGGGCTCACAACTGGACAGTCGCACTGCCCAGATAAAGGATCGCGAGAAGTCGGCGCAAATCCGACGAACCTCGTTCCGTCTGCACCTGGCTTTGGCCCTGTTGGATGCCATCGACGAGGGGCGCGATTCACTGATTTCTGACCATGTTGATCTCCAGCGCTTTGCTCTAAATTTGACTCGCGACCTCGAATCTGAACTCGCGCAGGCCTTGGCCTCAATTTGGAAAATCCAGCTTCCTTCCAAAACCCTGTTCGGGATTAGAACGGCAATTTTAGAACAGGTATCTGATCTACTTATAGTTGTTAATAAACTGCGTAGCAATGGTGAGATCGAGCTCCCAGAATTTGCATATCTTGAACCGGTGCCCTCTATTCTCAACGCAATTAAGCTAGTTAATACCGTTATAGGTCAGCCCGATAGGCGGTGGGCTATATTGTGCGATGAACTGGAGATCGCGCCGGAAATGATCCGTACTGAGTTATTTCAGCTTCTGAGGAGCACAGCTCAGGAAGTTTTTTTCAAATTTTCTTTTTTTCCGTTCTCATCCGACGTCGAGCTATCTGCTCTAGCGGCCCCACATGCGCCGACCGCCAACAATGACTATGACCCTCTAGACCTTACGTACGGCAAAAGGGAAAGCGCGTATCAATTTTGCCGGTCGCTACTGCAAGGAATGGTGGAAGCATCCGGCGGTAAGCCTAACGTGGAGCCTGAAGAAGTGTTGGGCGACGGCTGGTTTGACGGTGGGCGAAGTCATCGTCGACAGAAGTCATCCCCATATGCACCGCCGGAAGGGGAGTTTTATCGCAGAGCTGTCAGACTGCAGCGGAACGATCCAAGCTTCCGGGCATGGCTAGCCCGATCAGAGATCAATCTAAAAGAAGTTCATGTAATGGGCGATAGTGAGCAAGCCCCATTTCGCAAGGCATTGCCATATATCCTAACACGTTCAGAGTTTTTGCGGCCTGGCGGAAGCTTTCGTAGTCGGAAGTCAATGTCGCTATATACCGGCACCTACTCAATGTTCTCACTGACTGAAGGAAACCCGAGAATATTCATAAATTTGATGAGGCCGTTGGTCGATCGATTTATCGAAAATAACGGAACTATTAGTCGCGAGAGCCAAGCTGCGTCGGCAGAGATGACAATCCACCGATTTCGATCCAGCCTGTCCGCGATACCGTCGCAGAGAGTTGGTTCGATCCGTTCGATCATACATCTGATAGATATCGTTGGTAGCTATTTTCAGAATGCCCAGCTTATCGAACTGTTTCGCGCGGAGCCTCCGACGACCTTCGTAGTTGACGACGGCGTTCCACCACCGCTTCTAGAATTGGTAGGGCGATCCTTGAATTCAGGTGCATTTATACGCATTGACGATAGTCAGGATGCAGGCCTCACGGACCTCCGCGGATCCCGCTTGCGGCTCGCTTATACATTAGCTCCGGAGTTTAAACTGCCACTGGTGTCGGGACGAACCGTAACGCTAAGTACCATTATTGGGGCGCGGGAAGCGGCGAGACGTAAGGATCCCGACTTCCTGAATCAGACCCGTTTGCCATTCGGAGTTGAAGGATGAGCGAGGCATGGGAAGCCGTTGCAAGCAACGTTGCAGAAATATTCGTCGTCACTTGCGGATACGAAGAACGCTCCAGCTATGTTCATCAGCATTTTAAAGGCGATATCTCTGTACTGATTGTGCTAGATTACAATTGCCCTGATGTCCTTCACTACAATCAAAATAAATCGTATTTTTCCAGAATCGGCAATGCCATTTTTGTTGATTTAACCGCTCCCGCAGCAGCTGAAGAATTTGAGAGAACATTTGTAGACTGCGTAAGTAATTCAGGATCTGAATCCCCCGCAATTTTTTTTGATATTTCTTCATGTTCACGCAGCGTGATAGCAAACTCCTTCCTATCAATTTCTCGTAGGGCTCCGCGCAGTTCCACGCTTACGTGCTGCTATGCCCTTTCAGCCTTTGACAAGGCTCCCGATGGAGAGTTGCCGAGCAGTGTGTCTGAACCGGTAGTGGGTGATTTGTCGGGCTGGTCAGATGATTTGTCTAAGCCGCCCTGTGCGATCATTGCTTTAGGCTTCGAGCCTGGGCGAGCCTTAGGATCAATCGATTACCTGGAGGTTCCTGAGGTGCGGCTCTTCATGCCAGAGGGTCCGGACACCCGCTTCAAAGACGCCGTATATAAGGCAAATTCGATGCTAATTGAGGAAGCGGGAAGCGGAGCTGTATTGCCTTATGATGTCTTAGATCCGCAAGCGACTTACGAAAAATTAGACTCGTTGCTGTTCGGGCTTCTCGCTCAATTTCGTCCAGTTATAATTCCACTTGGGCCTAAAATTTTCGCCGCACTTTCAATAATTGTTGCGATAAGGATGTGGCCGAATGTATGTGTTTGGCGAACTTCTGCGGGCAGTGGCGAGGATGTGATCAATCGCTCGGCACAGGGCGAGATCGCCGTTTTTATTACGGCCGTCCCGCAAGCACCCGTTGCAAATTTAAATGAAGAAGTCTGCTCAAACTAGATGACACGCAACGATGGTAGCGTGGTGCAAGCAGGATGAGATTGTAGGGAGCCACGAAGTAGACTTCGTCGCAGGCAAATTCTGCGCGCTGCAATAATTGGCAAAAGCTAAATCGCGATAGCATTGCCCTCCAATCTCATTGGGGCGTCGAGAACGTCCGCTTGTGGGGACATTCCGCCACGCTCATAATGACCGAATTGGGGGCGCAAAGCAGACACTAAGTCCAGCAAGCCTGGGCGCCTGTTCGCACGTCTAATTGATTTTATGCCAAGCTGCATATGGACATCATGGGCACGCCAAGCATGTGTGCCGAGCATGGCAGACGCCGACGAACAAGAAGCGGGAAAGCTGGCCTCAGAACTTCTGGTGCGGGCAGGTTGTCTCATGGAGGATGAGTGTCCCGCACTCGTGTCTGTTCACGGCTCACGGCCATCCCAATCAGACATTAACGCGCGCATCGAGTGCTTGGAGAAAGTCGCAGCCGACCTTGCGGCGCTGGCCGCCGCTGCAGGGGCCATCATTCGCTCAGAACGCGACTAAGCAGCAGAATCGACTGGACTTCGCTCCGCAACGAAGCGTTGGTGTGACGGCCGCGCTGGGTGGGCGGCAAGCCTCGGAGCGCGGGTTTCCGGGGCTTCGGTCAGTGGGACGCGGCATGGTGCCGGAGCGTCCCACGGAGACCCAAAATGACTACAGACCCAAAGCCAGCCGCCGAGGTGTCGGCAACCACCTCAGCACCCCGCGCCGCCAAAGCGCAGCCCACCAAGTCCGCCATCGTCTCGAAGCTGCTGACGCGCATCAAAGGCGCAACGCTGACCGAGATTGCTGGCGCGACCAGCTGGCAGCCGCACAGCTGCCGAGCTTTCCTGACGGGCCTGCGCAAACAGGGGAAGACGCTGGTCAAGGAACAGCGCACCGATGGTGTAGTCGCCTATCGCATCGCCGTTGCTGATGTTGCAGCCGAAGCGGTGGCATCGTGACTGCGCTCGGCCCCCAGCTTGCGGCATTGGAAGCCATGCCACCAGCCGAGCTGCGCGCGGTATGGCGCGAGCAATATCGCGCGCTCGCGCCCGATATCGGCCCCGACCTGCTGCGCCGCGGCATCGCATGGCGGATGCAGGCGCGGGTGCATGGCGGTCTAACCGTGGCAACGCGCCGCGCCATCGACAAAAGCCTCGCCCAGCTTGAGAAGACCGGCGAGGTCGGCAGTCCGCGCGACCTGACCATCAAGAGCGGCACGAGGCTGGTCCGCTCGTGGCAGGGCAGGACCTATCATGTGCTGGTCCTCGATGATGGCTTTGAGCATGACCGGCGCCGCTACGAGAGCTTGAGCCAGATAGCTCGGGCGATTACCGGCGCGCATTGGTCGGGCCCACGCTTCTTCGGGCTGCGCAAGCGGAGGAGCGGCTTCGGTGGCTGAGCGCAAGCGCTGCGCGGTGTACACGCGCAAGTCGACCGAAGAAGGGCTTGAGCAGGCGTTCAACAGCCTTGATGCCCAGCGCGAGGCGTGCAGCGCTTACATCATGAGCCAGACCCATGAAGGCTGGGAGCTGGTGCCCGAGCAATATGATGATGGCGGCTGGTCAGGCGGGACGATGGAGCGGCCTGCACTCAAACAGTTGCTGGCGGACGTTGTGGCGGGCAAAGTCGATATCATCGTCGTCTACAAGGTCGACCGTTTGACTCGCGCACTCACCGACTTTGCCAGAATAGTGGACATCTTGGATAGGGCAGGGGCTTCGTTCGTCAGCGTTACCCAAGCGTTCAACACCACCACCAGCATGGGACGGCTCACCCTCAATGTGCTGCTGAGCTTTGCGCAGTTCGAACGCGAGGTGACCGGCGAGCGTATCCGCGACAAGGTGGCAGCATCGAAACGCAAGGGCATGTGGATGGGCGGGCCGGTGCCGATTGGCTATCGGCTCGAAGACCGCAAGCTGCTCATCGAACCCAATGAGGCGGCGACCGTCCGCTTCATCTTCGAGCGCTATGCTGAGCTGAAGTCGATTGCAGCACTTGTTGATGAGCTGCACCAGCGCGGCACCCGCACCAAGCTGCGCCATTACAAGGACGGCAGCCAGCGCGGCGGCATATCGTTCACCAAGGGGCCACTGGCGTTACTGCTCAAGAATCCGGTTTACATCGGCAAGGTCCGTCATCGCGATGCGCTCTACGAGGGCGAACATGATGCGATTATTGACGAGCAACTCTGGGAGCAGGCGCAAACGATTGCCCGCGCCAATGGCCGTGACCGCAAGCTTGGGCGCAAGGCCCGCAACCCGAGCCTGCTGGTTGGAATGGTGACCGACCCAGACGGGCGCGCGATGACACCAACGCACACCCGTCGCGATGGTCGACAGTATCGCTATTATGTCAGCCAGCTTAATCCAGGTGACGATAGGCAAGGCATCTGGCGTGTTCCAGCCGGAGAGATAGAACGTATCGTCATTGATGCGGTGGCAGCATCGCTTCGCAAGCATGGCGTTNCGATAGGCAAGGCATCTGGCGTGTTCCAGCCGGAGAGATAGAACGTATCGTCATTGATGCGGTGGCAGCATCGCTTCGCAAGCATGGCGTTGTCGAGGATAGCTCAGCTGATGCGGTGGTTACAGATATTGGCTGGCGCAGCGCACTTGCCGACACACTGCCGCTGGATGCCGTCGCTGAACAGCGCGGGACGCTGCTCGACCTCGGGCTCAGCGTGCAACTTGGTGAAGAGACCATCACGCTCTCACTCGACAATTTTGAAGAGCGTCAGATTGCGATACCCGCGCGGCTGGTCCGGCGGGGCAGCGATATTCGGCTAGCGCTCGCGCCCGGCGAGAAGGCTGGCGGCGAGCCCGACCCCGTGTTGCTGCGGTTGGTCGCCCATGCCCGCGCGGCACTGCTGATGGTGGAAAGCGGCAAGCCA
>NZ_JBXPUZ010000011.1:0-16196 GCF_057220455.1 Sphingopyxis sp. sgz302558
GCCGAAAGCCGCCTGCCACAGGACGGGCGGCTGCGCCTTGCGGTGCGCGGACGCGAGGTCGATGTGCGCGTCGCGACCTCCCCCATTGCGCATGGCGAGAGCATTGTGCTGCGCCTGCTCGGCCAGCAGAGCGTGCCGCTCGCGATCGACAAGCTTGGGCTGCCCGAGCCGGTGCTGCATGATTTTCGGGGGGCGCTCGCACGGCCGCATGGGATCATCCTCGTCACCGGACCGACCGGCTCAGGCAAGACAACAACGCTTTATGCTGCGCTCCAGCATTTGAAGCGCCCCGACTTCAAAATCCTCTCGGTCGAAGATCCGGTCGAGATTTTGATCGAAGGCGTCAACCAAGTGCAGGTGCGCCCCGATATTGACCTGAGCTTTGCCGCCGCGCTGCGCGCCTTTTTGCGGCAGGACCCCGATATATTGATGGTCGGCGAGATCCGCGACGGCGAGACCGCCGAGATTGCGATGCGCGCGGCGATGACCGGGCATTTGGTGCTCTCGACGCTCCATACCAACAGCGCGGCGGGTGCGTTCGCGCGGCTGCGCGATCTGGGCGCCGAGCCCTATCTCATTGCCGAAACGCTGATCGCGGCGGTGGCGCAGCGGCTGGTGCGCAGCCTGTGCGGCGCATGCAAAGCACCACGTGCGCTGACGGACGAGGAGACGCAGCTGTTCGTCGATACCGGGCTTGGTGCGCCGGCGTCGGTCCACGAGCCCGTCGGCTGCCCGGCATGCGGCAGCAGCGGCTTTGCCGGGCGCCAGCCGATCGTCGAAATGCTTACCATCGACGAAGATCTGCGCGCGCGCATCCGAACTGACGCGCTCGGGAATGACGAGAGTCCCGCGGCATCGGGCTTGCTACGTCATGGGCTGGCGCTTGTCGCCAGCGGCGCGACCAGCCTTGGCGAAGTGCGCCGCGCGGCCCAAGCCCAATGAGCGAGTGGCGCTGCGAGGTGGTGCGCGCCGACGGTCGCCGCGACTGGCGGCGGGTGATTGCGCCGAGCGCCGATGATGCTGCGGCGCAGCTCATCGCCGACGGCATGGCACCGGTGCGCATCCGGGGCGGGACGATGGGGCTTGCCGAGCGGCTAGCACAGCCCGTGGCGCTCAGCCGCTCGCTATCGCAGGCCGATCAGGCGCTGGTGCTGGGGCAGCTGGCGGTGCTGCTGAATGCCGGCATGCCGATTGACCGCTCGGTTGATCTGCTCGCCGAACAGATGCCGCGCGCGCGCCAGCGCGACTGGCTGCGCGAGGTGCTGGTAAGGCTGCGCAGCGGCAGCAACCCCAGCGACGCGCTCGCCTGCCAAGCCCAGCTGCCGCCCTGGGTCCTTGGCGTAATCGGCTCGGCCGAGCGCTCGGGGCGGTTGAGCGCCGCGCTTGCAGAACTCAGCGCGGATATTGGCTCGGCTGCCAAGGCGCGCAGCAGTCTTATCACCCAGCTCACCTACCCTGCCGCCATTGTCGCGGCGACCTTGCTCGCGTTGGTCGTGGTGCTGACGCTGGTGGTGCCGCAGTTCGAGAGCATACTCAGCGGCAACGAGGCAGCGCTGCCGCTGCTCACCCGCTGGGTGCTCGGCCTGTCGGCAGCGGTGCGCGACCATGGCGGCGCGATGCTGGTGGTGACGCTCCTTGGCCTGGCGCTGCTGGTGAGTGCCTGGCGCAGCGGCCAGCTCGACGGTCTCGCCGCGCGCGCGGGCGGCGCGACCGGTCTGCTGGGCCTGCGCGATCGTTTCCTCGCCGCGCGCTTTGCCCGGTTGCTGGCGGCGCTGCTCGCCAATGGCATTGCGCTGGTCCCGGCGCTCGCGTTGGCGCGCCCGGCGATGGGGAGCCGCCGCTGGAGCCAGATGCTGCGCGGCGTCGAGCAAGATCTGCGCGAAGGCGCGCGCTTTACCGCTGCGCTTGCGAGCAGCCCGCTGGTGCCCGCGACCTTGGTGCGGTTGATCGAGGTCGGCGAGCATAGCGGCGCGCTCGCGAGCACGCTCGGCGAGGCCGGCAAGATCATCGATACTGCGGCACGGGCGCGCGTTGAGCGGCTGATATCGCTCGCCAATCCCATTGCCATCATCCTGCTCGGCGCTATCGTCGCGCTGCTGGTCGCGGGCGTGCTGCTCGGCATTTTTGCGGTGGGGGATTTTGCGGCATGACGCAGCATAGCAAGCCAAATGCCCGCGAGGCAGGCTTCACCCTGATGGAGATGCTTGTCGTGCTCGTCCTGATCGGGCTGATCGCGGCGGTCGCGGTGCCGCAGGTGATGCGCATGTTCGAGGGCGCCAAGACCAAGGCGGTCAAGATCCAGCTCCAGACCGTCGGCCAGGCGCTGTCTTTCTATCAGATCGACAATGGCAGCTACCCCGATCGCCGCCAGGGGATCGGTGCCTTGTGGGAGGCGCCCGAAGGGCTCGACAGCTGGGCAGGGCCTTATGTGCGGCGCGCCGAGCAATTGACCGACCCGTGGGGACGTCCGCTGATCTACACCCCGCTTAGCGGGCGCGAGGGCTTTGAGCTTGTCTCGCTCGGTGCCGATGGCCAGGAAGGAGGGCGCGGCGAGGATGCCGACCAGCGCTTCCGCCCCTAAGCCGCGCCAGTTGCCGAGCGGGTTTACACTCATCGAAATGCTCGTGGTGCTGGCGCTGATCGCGCTCGTCGCCGCGTTGGCGCTGCCGCGGCTCGGCAGCCCACCGAGCCGGACCGGCCAGGAGCAGCTGCGCAGCGCGCTCAGCCTATTGGCCGACGCCCGCAACGCAGCGCTGACAAGCGGGCGCGCGCAGGCGCTCGACCCTGCGTTACTAGGGCCGAAGGTACGCTATACCGCAGGCGTCGGTGCCAGCGCGCGCATCATCTTCTATCCCGATGGCTCGTCGAGCGGCGGGACGCTGACCCTCGCGCCAGGGCGCAGCATCATGCTCAGCCTCGCCGACGGCCGCGCCGAACCTGGCCATGACTGATCGCGATGCCCATGATGGCTAGAGGTGAGCGCGGCTTCACGCTGGTCGAGGTGCTGGTGGCGCTGGTCGTGACCGCGCTGCTGCTCGGGGTGATCGGCAATGCGCTCGCCAACAGCAGCGCGCGCGTGCAGGATGATCGCCAACGCAGCGCCGCACTGCTCATTGCCGAAGCCGAGCTCAGCACCCGCAGCGATGCGCCCTTTGCCGAGGGCGAGACCAGCCGCCGCGAAGGGCCATGGCGTATCATCACCCGCGAAGCACAGGTCGCGCGCGACCCGCGCCAGCTGCTGCTCCTCGCCGAAGTCGAGGTCGAAGTGCGCGACGAAGATGGGGTCCGCTGGGCGCGGCTGGTGCGGCGCAGCCTCAAAGCGGCGCCGACATCGTGATAGTGGCACCGCACACTCAGCGCGGGTTCACGCTGATTGAGCTGCTCGCCGCCATGCTCGCGGGCGCGCTGCTGCTCGTCTGGCTCGGCTGGGCGGTGGGCGGCATCGGCGAGCGCGCGGCGCGCAGCGCCGCCCCGCCACCGCGCGCGGCTTTACTTGCCGCCTGGCCCGGCATCGCCGCGCAGATTGAGAGCGCTTACTTTGTAGACGAAGGAACGCGCAGCGACGAACTCCTCGTCACCCCGCCGCTTAGCCTCGGCCAGCGCGGTCCCGTTGCGCTGCGCTATCGGGCCGAACGCCGCGACGATGGCAGCATGGCGCTGGTCGCCGAGTATCGCGATCCCGCGACCGGCGCGCCGCTGGCACGCCCAAGCATCCTCGTGCGCGGCTTTGCAGCGATTGCCATCGAGCCTGTGCCGGGGCGCGAAGGTCAGCGCCCGGCGCTGCGCTTTGCCTTTACCGAGCAAGTAGGCACGCGCTTCGCGCTCCAGGCGCGCCCGCAGGTCAGCGCCGAGCCCGGCTGCCGCTTCGATCCCATCTCGCTGGCGTGCCGCCCATGAGCGCGCGGGCCGAGCAATGGCGCCGCCTTGGCACCGAGTTTCTCGCCTGGTGGCGCAGCGAGCTCGCCGCTCTCATCCCGGCGCGCTGGCGGTCGCGGCTCGCAGCGACGCGCGCGCAGACGCTGATTCGGCTCGGCGAGGATCATGTCGAGGTCGAGCGCCACCATCAGGACCAAGTGCTGCGCGAGCGCGCCGACCAGTCGCTCGACGAACTCGGCGATGACGGCTGGGCCGATCTGGCGCGGCTGTGCAGTGAAGCGCGCGCGCTGCTGGTTCTGCCCCCCGGCCAAGAATTCCACCTCCAGGTCGATCTCCCGCACGCTGCCCTCGCGCGGGTCGATGCCGCGCTTGGCTATCAGCTCGCGCGCCGCGCGCCGCTCGAACCCGCCGCACTAGTGTGGAGCCGCAGCGTCGCGGCGCGCGATGCCAAAACCACTAGCCTCGCCGTCACACTGGTACGGCGCAGCGTCGCCGAGGCGGTGCAGGACCAATTTGCCGCGCGCGGGCTCGCGCGCCCGGCGATCATCAGCAGCGGCGATACGCCGCCGCAGATTTTGCTCGGCGGCGAGGACGCCAGCATCACCGACGAAGTCCGCCGCAACCGCCGCGCAGGCCTGATCACGCTCGCTCTCACCGCATCGGTCCCGCTCACGAGCCTGGCGCTGCTCAGCTATCAGCGGAGCCAAGTCGAAGCGCGGCTAAGCTTTCTGTCGAGCGAGGCCAGCAGCGCGGCGCGCGCGGCGGCGGATTTGCAGGCCGCAAGCGATGCTGCCCGCGCGCTGCAGGTGCTGGCACGCGCCCCGGCAGCGACCGCGCGGCTTGCGCGCCCCGCGGCTTCGCTGCCCGACGGCGCGGTCGTCACGGGCGCGGCGGTCCGCCGCGGCGCCAGCGCCGCGCTGCGGCTGACGCTGCCGGCAGGGCTCGACCCCGCCACCACCGGGCTCGCCGTCACCGACGCGCGCCCACTGCCCGATGGGCGCACCGCGGCCCAGGTCGAGACGCTGCGATGATCTTTGCGAGCTTCTCGCCGCTGGCGCAGCGGCTCATCGCCGCGATGCTCGCGCTCTTGACGCTGCTGCTCGCGCTCCAACTCGTCATCGTTCCGGTGTGGAATGCGGTCGATACCGAGCGCCAGGCGCTCGCCGACGCGCGCTTTCGGTTGGCGCGGATGGAAGCCATTGTTAGCGGTCCGCCGCCGCCGCGCGCGCCGCGCGAACTGCTCGCACAGCTCATCATCGCGCCCGATCGCCAGGCCGCGACCAATGCGCTCGCGCGGCGCTTGACCGCGGGTGCGCGCCAGCGCGGGCTGATCGTCCGCACCGCGCCGGTGGCCATCAAGGAAGCCGCCGCTGGCCGCGCTATATTGGTCAATGTCGAGGCGAGCGGTCCCGCCGATCTTCTCATCGCCTGGGTCGCCGATACTGAGAGCAGCAACCCCATCATCCGCTTCGATGCCCTCGAGCTCGATGCCAGCAGCGGCACCGCGCGCCTCACTGGCACGGCGCGCGGCGTGTGGGGGCGCGGCCGATGAGCTTGCTGCGCGGACGCTGGCTTCTCATGGCCCTCGCGGCGCTGCTCGCCCTGTGGGTGCCGTTCCAGATCGCCGACCCCGAGGTCGAGATTGCCGAGCGCCCGCTGCTGATCGCACCGCAGCCCGTGCGCATCGCAGCGCCCGCCGATCCCGCGCCGCTGATCGCGCGGCTCGATCTGAGCGGCGGGGTGGTGCCGCCAGGCACCGCACCGCTCCCCGCCGACATGGCCGCTGCCCCCCCCGCGCAGCTGCCGCTCCCGACGCTCGTCGGCACGGCAATCGCCCCGCGCGGGCGCAGCGTGGCGCTGGTGCGCGGCACCAACGGCCAAGTGGTCACGCTCACACCGGGCAGTGAGATCGACGGTTGGCGGCTGGCGCGTATCGGCCGCGGCGAGGTGCGCTTCGCGCGCGACGGGGTCACCGAGCGTGTCAGCCTCGATCTTAAGAACCGCGAGCCTTCGGGCACCGCAGCGCCCGCCACCCCCGCTCTCGCCAGTCAGGACAATCTTCCATGAGTGCACGCCCCCTTCGGTCCGGACTGCTGGCAGCGACTACATTGGCGCTGCTGCTGTCCCCACTCGCGCCGCTGACTGCCGCCCAATCGCGCCGCGCGCCCGCGACCGAGGCGGGCTACGACCTCGCCTTTGTCGACGCCGATGTGAAGCGCGTGGTCGATGCCGTTCTGGGCGCGATGCTCGGAGTCGATTATGCGGTCGATCCGGCGGTCACCGGGAATGTCACGCTGCGCACCGCCGCGCCTGTGCGCCGCGCTGAGCTCATCCCCCTCCTTGAATCTGCGCTGCGCTCGGTCGGCGCGGTGCTGATCATCGATGGGAGCCGCTACCGCGTCGTCACCCGCGCCGCCGCGCGCGCCGAGGCGCGGCTCACCAGCCCCGAGCCCGGCACCAGCAGCGGCGTGATGGCCGCGCCGCCAGCGCCAAGCGACGGCGCTGCCCCCGATATCGGCCCGGTCGCGCCGGGTTTTGCGAGCGAGGTTATCACGCTGCGCGCTGCAAGCGCGCCGCAGATCGCCAAGCTCATCGAGCAGTTCGTCGGCGAAGAAGTGGTCACCAGCGTCGAGCCCGCGCTCAATCGGCTGGTGATTGCCGGGAGCGCGTCGGAGCGCACCGCCGCGCGCCAGATCATCGCACGCTTCGATGTCGACACATTGGCGGGCATGGAGTTTGAGCTTTACCGCCTCGAAAATGTCGATGCCGACACGCTCGTCGATGAGCTCGGCCGCGTGTTCCAGCCGCCTTACGATATTTTAGGCTCGCGCGTGCGCGTCGTGCCGCTGCCGCGGCTGCGCTCTTTGCTCGTCATCTCCGCCAACCGCGCCGACATCAGTCGCCTCGAGCCGTGGATCCGGCGGCTCGACGCCGGGGTCGCGGGCAAGCGGCGGCTCTACAGCTATGCCGTCCAGCACGGCCGCGCGCGCGATATCGCCGGCGCGCTCCAGCGCGTAGTCGGCGGCGGCACCGATGAGGCACCGTTTCAAGACGATACGCCCACCCCCTTGCTCCCCGCACCCACCAGCGGCGGCGGCGCATCAGATGACAGCTCGCCGCCGCCGGTGACCACCCGCCGCCCCGACAGCGATGTGCGCGGCGGCAGCGGCCCGCGCATCGTCCCCAATGAAGCGACCAATGCGCTGCTCGTCTACGCCGACGGCGAAGAATATGAATTTATCCGCGACGCACTCGCCAAGCTTGACCAGCCGGTCGCGCAGGTGCTGATCGAAGCCACGCTCGCCGAGGTCACGCTCGGTGATGATTTTGCCTACGGCATCAATTTCCGCGCGCTCACCGGCGATGCGACGATTGTGAATACAAGCACCAACTCGCTGACGCCCGCGGCGCAGGCGCCGGGGTTCTCGGTATCGCTGCTCACCGGCGACATCACCGGGGTTTTGAACGCGCTCCAGTCCAAAACCAATGTCCGCGTGCTCTCCGCGCCCAAGCTGATGGTGCTCAACAACCAGACCGCCGAGCTTCAGGTCGGCGACCAGGTGCCGATCGTCACCCAGCAGCAGCAAGGCGTGGCCTCGCCGGGCGCGCCGCTGGTCAACACCATTGAGCTGCGCGACACCGGCGTCATTCTCAAGGTCACCCCGCGCGTCAACGACAGCGGCACGGTCACGCTCGATATCAGCCAGGAGGTGAGCGAGGTCGCGCAGACCACTACTTCAGGACTCGATTCGCCGACCATCCAGCAGCGGCGCCTGTCAAGCACGGTCGCGACGCGCTCGGGCCAGATGATCGCGCTCGGCGGGCTGATCCGCGAACGCTCCTCGCGCAGCCGCTCGGGCGTTCCGCTCCTCAGCCAAATCCCGATTATCGGCGGGCTGTTCGGACGGCAGGAGCAGCTCGCCGGGCGCACCGAGCTCATTATCCTCTTGACCCCCACGGTCATCCGCGCGCCCGAAAATGTCGGCGTGGTGGTCGATGAGCTCTTGGGCGCGCTCGATGCCACCCGCCCACTCGTCGAGCGCGCCCGCGAAACCCAGCTGCAGCCGCCCGTTGCGCCGCCGCCGACGCCCTGATGCGCAGCCACCCACGCGCGAGCGCGGCTATGTGCTAATCAGCGCGTTGTGGCTGTTGCTGCTCGCCGGCGTGTTCACCGCGCTGATCCTCGCGCAGACGCGCGAGCGCGCCGAGCATGTCCGCGATAGCGGCGGCGCGCTGCGGCTGCGCCATGCGCTCGCGAGCGCGATTGCGACGGTCAATGCCGACCGGCTGTTTGCGGGACCGGCGAGCCGCTGGTGGAAGTTGCCTGCGCAAGGGACGGTGGAGCTTGATGGGGTGACGGTGACGCTTGCACTGTCGAACGAGGCCGAGCGGATAGACCTGAATCGCGCGAGCCGCGCGGCGATGGTGGCGGCGCTGGATCGATTGGCGCAGGAGCAGCCGGGGATGATGGCTGGGGTTGAGCGCGATGCGCTGGTGCTGGCAATTGAGGCGCGGCGGGCGAGCGGGGTACCGTTTTACAGCGCGCGGGAGGTGGCGGGGTTGGTGACGGGCGACGTGGTGAGGTTTTCGCAAAAACCAGCTGAGGGTAAGGAAGAGGCGGAGGGACGGTCAGCATCCACGCGACCGCAGATCGCTGATTACTTCACCGTTGCTAGCGGCCTTGAAACCCCGCGTGTGTCACCGGCTATCGGCGCTTCGTCCGAGCCATCGCAAGGGGATGCGATGCGCGTTGTGGCTTGTGCGCGTGTTCGGGAGCGGCGTGGCTGTGTTGTGGAGATTGGGCGGTTTGCGTTGCGCCCATCGCCGGGGTGGCAGCGTGAGGATGTTTGGCACGCTGCGATCGATTAGCACGTTCCGTCATCCGGAACTTTGAGCTTGGGAATAAAGTAAAGCGTCGTCGTAGTCAACATTAGAAAAATTGACTAAAAACTAGGTTAAGACCAAAAAGAAGTAACACCACAAAAAGTAACACGAAAAAAATACCGGCGAAGATTCCATATCTGTCGGTAATGACCTTACACAGCTCAACTATCGCATCCCAAATCGCTTGCGTCATTTTGTGGTCCAATTTTTATTGTTTTGCTGGGCATGAACGTCCAACATACTCGCCTATGTCTTTCAACATTTTGTAAGGTAGAGCTTGCGTCATAGCGAAACCGTAGTTTTGCACAGCTCGATTGTGTGGGTGCAACGGCGACGAAACGTCGGCCACGTCATTGGCGTCGAAGTCATTTAGCTCCTTGCCTTCAACAATGTTTTTCGCTGCGTTGTCAATGCATTGCTGCAATCTACCTGGTTTCGGCTTCGGCTTAGGTGGCGGTGGAGGCAGCGGCTTCTTAGGCTGAGGCGTCGCTCCAGGATCACATTTCATCGGAATGTAGCATGGCGCTGGAGGCGGCGGAAACCTTACGCACATCCAAGGGTTATCCTCGCAGAATCCGGCGCTGCCGTCGTCGTTCTCTTTCTTTTTCTTTGGTTTTGGCTTGCCTTCAACAATAATTTCACAACCCGGCGGAGGCGGGTTTCCCGTGCAGTCCGCTTCCAACCCCAACGGATCGACAAAGTTCACCGGATCCCCGCCGACATAGTTATACCAGTTCATCCCGTCCCCATAACCAATGGAGTCGGTCTGGAGGAACCTGCCGAGCGTCGGGCTGTACATACGCGCTTTGTAATAGCAGAGCTTCAGTTCGGGTAGCCAGATTTGTCCGGTATAGCCGAACCGCCCGGCATTGCCCGGCGCGGGGATGCCATATTCGTCATGGGCGTTGATGTTGATGATGGCGCCCGTGCTGTCGCTGATGCTGACAATGCTACCACGCTCATCGGCCATCAGGAACCGCCGGTCGCTGGTGCCGCTGCCCTCATACCACACGATGGGATTGTCGATGCCGGGGCCGTGGACTTCTGCCTACGCTAGGGCAGGTTTCGCGCCGCAGAGTTTGGGGGTTGAATAAAGTGTCACCGTGATCCTGATCCAATCCGGTTAAGTAAAGCGTTGCCGTAAGCACTACTTTTTTGCTTTTTTGTTAATGATAGCTGCCGCCCGCTCCCGAAAAAATGCGGCGAAGGACAATGAAAATAACAAAGAAAGTTAAAATTAATATGAGATGCCTTATTCCGCTATCTTGAGAAAAATTGAAAACATAGGCAGTCAAAAAGTATGACACCCCTACCGCAAAAAAAAGAATAAAGTCAGCGCGACGTACTCGCATCAAAAAATGCTCCTGCAACTTTTCGAATTGAAGGCCGCAACTCCGCCAGAAACCACTGCTACGGCCGCCGCACCAATGGCATACCCGGGGATAGCTCTCTTGAGTGCCCTGCCGGCCACCTGTCTTGCTGTTAGTTTCACGTTTGAGCCAGGCACGATTGTAGCGTTACCGTTGAATGTAGCTGAAGGCTTTCCGCGTGCAGAGGCTTTGGCTTGCGAATTTGCCGCGAGCATGCCGTCAGCAGCGGAGCCCAAAAGAGCGGCAGCCTGCCCTTCTGGGTTAGAAAGTCCTTTCCATGCACCAGCTGCTGCGTCGGTAATACATCCCAGTCCATTGCGTGCCCAAGGCTGGTCATACCATTCGCGATCATCAAGATACTTCTGGCAATGAGGCGGAGGCTGGGGTCCCCGACAGCTTTCCGGGAGCAATCGAGGACTGAAAAACTTCTCTGAGGTGTCTGGCCCGTCGAATGACGGTCCACCTTCACCAAGAGGCGCACCTGTTTTCCCGCTCGGATCTGTCCCATTCACCGGATCCCCGCCGACATAGTTATACCAGTTCATCCCATCCCCATAGCCAATGGGGTCGGTCTGGAGGAACCTGCCGAGCGTGGGCGAGTACATGCGGGCCTTGTAATACCAGAGCTTGAGTTCGGGTAGCCAGATCTGTCCGGTATAGCCGAACCGTCCGGCATTGCCCGGCGCGGGGATGCCATATTCGTCATAGGCGTTGATGTTGATGATCGCGCCTGCGCTGTCGCTGATGCTGACGATGCTGCCGCGCTCGTCAGCCATCAGGAACCGCCGGTCGCTGGTGCCGCTGCCTTCATACCACACGATGGGATTGTCGATGCCGGGGCCGTGGACATAGCGGCGCGCGATCACACCAACCGTCGTCTTTTCGGTGATCAGGTCTAGCCCGTCATAATCTAGCTGGGTCCAGCCACCAGTGATGGCATTGGCCGCGATGTAATCGAGGCGCATGAGGCTGTCATAATAAAGATAGCCGCCCATGTCCGACGCGTGCGACAGCAGGTTCTGGCTGGAGTATGTATAGGTGACGCTGCCCGAGTTGGTCAGATTGCCGCGTGCGTCATAGCCATAGTTGATGGCACCCGCGCTCATGATCCGGTTGAGTCCGTCGGCGATATAGCCTCGATCGACGTTAAAGTGCGCCTGCCAGCCATACGCGTCGTTGCTGCGTGTCACATCGGCGATCTGCCCCGCCGGATTGTAGTTGAACGTCTGGGTAAGGTCGTGGCTGGTCCCCGACAGATTGTTGGACATGGTGGCGAGCCGCGAGGCAGCATCATAGGCAAAGCTCTGCACCGTCCCGTTGCCGAACGTGACGCTGGTGCGGCGGCCAAGCGTGTCAAACGCATAACTTGCCAGCACGCCAACGCCCGAAGCCGCGCCATTCTCGCGGATCGCAGTCACATTGCCCACCACGTCATGATCATAACTGACGTAGAGCCCGTCCGGCCAGGTCAGGCGCGTACGCCGACCCGCAATGTCATATTGCTTGGATTTGGTGCCGCCATACAGCGACGTCTCGGTCAGCTGGCGACCCAGCGCGTCATATGTGAAGGTCACATTATGACCGTTAAGCTCGCCGGTCGTCCCCAGCATCCGGCCCAGCAAGTCATAGGCGTAGCCCACGTCTGACTCGATCCCGCCCGTCGGCAGGTCCTTGAGAGTTAGCCTTCCCAGATCATCATAGCTGTAGCCGATAAGCTGGCCATCGCGCAGCCGCCGCTGCACCACGCTGCTGCGGGCATCATAGGTCAGCTGCTCATAATCACTGGCGTTGCTGGCGTTGCCGCCTTTGGTGGTCACCGGATAGCGCGTCTGGCTGAGCCTGTCGTGGCCATCATAGATATAGGTGGTGCGGTTGTTCTCGCCGTCGCGGACATGATCGACCAGGCCATTGGCGGTGTAAGCCGTAATCACTTCGTCGCTAGCCGCTGCGGTGCCCACTGCCGTCTCGACCTTGGTGACGCGGCCCTCATTGTCATAAGTGTTGCGCGTGATGCGGTCGGGCCCTGCGCTGCCGGTGGTCGCGAGCGTGCAGGCGCTGCCGGGCAAGGCGCCCCAGGTCGCCGGATTCATGCGCAGCGCGGTGCAGGTGAGCCGGTTGTCAGCGTCATAGCTATATTGCGCGACGCTCACCGCACCGGCGGTGCCCGAAGCCGTCTCTTTAAGCTTGTTGCCATTGGCATCATAAACAATGTCGAGCGTCTGATAGACGGTCATGGCATTGAGCGCGGCTTCGGTGGCAGCGGTCACCGTGCCGGTCTCGACCTTGGTCACGCGGTTGCCACTGTCGAACGTCAGCCGTTCGGCAGCGCGCAGCCGGGCCCCACCGCCATCGGGATCGGGCCCGATCGTGCCGCGCCGCCGGTCCATGCTGTCATAAATGAACGTTGTGGTGTCGTCGGTCCCGGCGAGCGGACCATCGATGCTCGCAAGATTATCGCGCGCATCATAGCTGTAGCTGACCGACGAGCTCAGCGCGCCATCGCCCGATGAAGTGGTAACCTTGGAGGGGAGCAGGTTGGGCGTGTTATACTCGATGCTGACCTTGGTCTCGTTCGCTGTCCCCGCACAAGTGGCGGCGGTCGCGCAGGCGGTGATCTGGGTAACCTTGGCCTGCGCCTGCGCCACATTGACCAGATTGCCGCCGGCATCCTTCACCTGCGCGAACAGGTTCGTATAGACATAGTTGATCTCGGGGCGCGTGCCAGTCTCGGTGCCCGCTGCATCGGCTTGCGGAGAAGGCAGCTGGACGCGGGTTACCTGGCCGTGCGTCGCATCATAAGTGTAATCGGTACGGTTGCCGAGCGCGTCCTGCGTCCAGTTGGGGCTGTTGCATTTGGCGGGATTGCTGCAGGTCGCGTCATAATTGGCGGTGGTAATGATATCGGCGAGCCCGCTGCCGGACTTCGCGACATGGCGCGTCTGCGTCACATTGCCGCGCGCATCGCGGGTATATTCGGTATAATCGCCCTCGGGATTGGTTTCGCGGGTGAGCCGCTGGTTGGCGTCGTAGATATAGCTGGTCGTGCCGGTCGTGCCCGCGACCACCGCCGTCGGCTGCGCTGCCGCCGGGGTCGAGGTCACCTGGTTGGTTTCACCAGCGGATGTGGTCGCGGTCGAGGTGGTGGTGGCTCCAACCGTCCAGTTGTAGGTGATGCTCGCGCCCTCATCGGTGACCGAGGTCGTGCGGCCATTGCCGTCGCGCGTCGCGATGGTGGTGTCGCTGCTGGCCCCGGGGCGGCGGATGCGCACCTGCGTGCCGGTCTGCTCGACGCGCCATGTGCCGCTCTGGCTGTTGACGATCTGGAGGACGTTCGACGCAGGGGCGGAATAGGTGACCGTCGCCCAGTTGCCGGGTGCGGCGTCACAGTCATTGGCCGCCGGATCGCAATATGCTTGGCTGAGGTCAATAAACCGCAAGCTCGAACGCAGGAACCAGCCGGTGGGAGGGGCATTGCCATTGGTGCCGTGCGGCCCGGCGTTCGACTGATATTTGAGCTTCATCGCATAGCCCGCATTGCTGCGCACGTCGGACAGGCGATAATAGACCGAACAGGTCGGCGGGTCGGTCTCGCCGAACTCGCCTTCGGGGTAAAGGCATCCTTCGGGCGTCTTCCAAGTCAGCGTATAGCGGTGCCCACTTGGGCGCACCACCAGCGTTGGCACCGCGCACAGCAAAGCGCCCTGCACCGTGCATTGCGGCACATTCAGCGCAGCGCCAAACGTCGTCGTGGCGATCGCCAACGGCGTGAAGTAGCTGATCGTCGTCCCATCAGGGGTGCGATAGGTGAACTGCGTGTCGGCGACATTTTCGGTGAGCGTGGCGCCGTTCGCCTTGTCGGCCACCCACACCCCACCCGACTTGGTGAACCGGTCCGACATCTTGCCGAACGTTACCGTTGCATATTGGGTCGCGCCCGAAGCGGTGCGCAAGAGCTCGCCTGACCAGTTGTCGCGCGCGCCGCTGGCATAATGGCGCACCATGGTGACGCCGCCGTCGCCGCCGATGCTGCCCTCGACAAGGTCACGCGCAAAGCTGCCCGTGACGCGGTCGACGCCATGCTCGTCGCGGTTATCGTGCGGCGGCGGGGTTTGGGCCTGCGCGACTGTTGCGGTCAGCAGGAAAAGCGATGCCAGCAACAGGCTAAGCCATTGGATAGCATGTCTGAAGGCCAGCTCTGTGACTGGCTCATTATTCATCTCCTGCCGCACCGCCATATCGCATTCCCCGCTTGCTTGACCTCGACTCCCGCTGGTGGCCGGGCGCTAGGGTGGCGGGTTGGGCGAGTTCGTCGTCTTCAGCCGGGTGCGGTTGTTCGCCTTGTCATGCTCATAATCAACCGTGACATTGTTGTTCACCGTACCGGTGCGCACAACTTTGACGAGGCGGCCCTTGGCATCATACGTGTAAGTGATGGTTTCGGCTGCTTGGACTGGAACCGCAAGGCCCAGAGCGCCTAGCGCGCACAGCAATTTGATCGACTTCGACATCCGCAACTCTCCCGCCCGAGACAGCACCGCGACTCCGTCTATGAGATGAGGCTGCGACGATGCCTTGCGCGTGTCAATGTGACTTTTGTCACAAATCAGCAGCTTGCTCCCAAATGGNGAGACAGCACCGCGACTCCGTCTATGAGATGAGGCTGCGACGATGCCTTGCGCGTGTCAATGTGACTTTTGTCACAAATCAGCAGCTTGCTCCCAAATGGATGGATTTCCGCCAATCACTGCTTGCGGATTTTTGCGCTTATGGCGCCGGAGGCCAAACGGCCCCCTCAATATTTGCGCCGTATCGGAACAGTCCGACAATTAGCGATCAGGAACGCGGCAAGCGCAGCCCAGCGACCGATCTAATCCAACAACCGCGACGCGCTCACCCCTAGTGGCACGGCCAGCTTCTCCACTACAGTAATGGTCGGGTTCCGCCGCCCGCGCTCGATATCGCTGACATAAGTGCGGTGGATGTCGGCCCGGTCGGCAAAATCTTCCTGGCTCCAGCCCTTCTCCAGTCGAAGCATGCGGATATTTTTGGCAAGGCGAAGGCGTACGTCCACCCGTCCAGTTGCAGCGCGATGTCGCCGATATATCTACAGACGATGAGTGACAATGGGCTTGACTTGCCAGCGCAGGGCAAGCCAATCGACCATCATGTTACTTATCGTCGACATGGAGCCGTCATGACCCGCCGCCAGATATCCCGTACGGCAGCAGCGACAGCCGCAGCACTGGCGTTGGCTTCGGCAACAGCGCAAGCCTCATCGGCAAAAGCGCGGCATTTGGACCAAGACTGCCTGTCAAAACTCACCGCGCAATCGCAGCAAACAGCCTTTGCGGATGCCTTAGCCGCGCTTCCCGATATCGATCCAAAAACTGCCTACGAGAGTTTGGCAGAATATGAGCAACGTCTTGCTGCTTCAGCGGCGAACCAATTGTCACCGCTATTGCTCAACCGAACACCTGACTATGTCGGCCAAGGCCTATCCTACAATGCTGACCGCCAGCTGCTGACCATTTACCCTTCGGCATTTGGAGCCGGAGCGGTCAACTTCACGTCCATCTTTGGCCTCGGCCAGCGCGGGCAGGATGCGTTTACAAGCGCGCTCGCATTCAGCCTCGAAGCGCGCGATATCAGCAGCGAGACGTATGAAGCCAGCAACGGCTTTGGCGCAAAAGTGACAGTGACACGCACCAACCGGCGCGTTTACGCGCTGTGGGAACGGCATGGCTCGCTTGGGGACGAGCCCTTTATCGGCGCCAAGGTCGGCAAGCCGCTCGCTGAACTGTCGCTGGAACCCGAGGCCGCGCGCAGCGTCATCGAGCGCGGCACAGTGAGCTTTCTGGCGGTGCCAAAGCCGCCCTTCAAAGCGACCGGTGTCCAGCGCATCGAGCCCGATTTTCGTCGGCCGCGCGAGCGCCTCGATAACATCGAGGTGCTCATCGCCGACATCCAATGCGCCTATGTTCGCGACGGAGCTGGAGCAGCCATCGCAGCATTCGCGGTGCGGTGAATGCTGGCCGAGCATCAGTCCACCGCCAATGCGGCTAACCA
>NZ_JBXPUZ010000012.1:0-14641 GCF_057220455.1 Sphingopyxis sp. sgz302558
TCTTCGTCAATGCCATCAACTGGTCAAAGGAACTTGGCTCATGATCTCGCCCATTCCCGGTCGCCTTGCAGTGACCCTCTTTTCCGTCCTGCTTGGAACAACTGCCTGTCCGGCTTCAGCACAGATGGTGTCAGCAGAGTTGGCGCCAGTGGTCGTCGAGGCGGCGACCACCGCAACAATGCAGACGCAATCCGAACCGCGGCGAGTCCCCTCCCGCGCCGCGCGCCGCTCCCAGCCATCTGCCCCCAGGGATCGGGTGGGAGCGGCAAACGCCGCCGCGCGCGTGCAGCCCGAGGGCGAGCAGTTCATCAACGCGATCCAGAACTATGCCTGGGCTCCCGGCGCGCTCTATCAGGTCTATGCCGCGCCGGGACAGGTGACCGACATTGCGCTGCAGGAAGGCGAGCAGCTGGTTGGCGCCGGACCTGTCGCTGCGGGCGATACCGTGCGCTGGCTGATCGGCGACACCGTAAGCGGGCGCGGGGCCAATGCGCGGGTCCACATTCTGGTCAAGCCGGTCCGCTCCGACATCACCACCAACCTTGTCATCAACACCGACCGCCGCACCTATCACATCGAGCTGCGTGCCAATCCGTCGGTCTACATGGCGTCGGTCTCCTGGACCTATCCGCAGGACGAGCTGATCGCCTTGCAACAGGCGCAGGAAGCCGAGGCGCGCGCGGCACCAATTGCTGCCAATATTCCGGTCGAGGCGCTCAATTTTGGCTATCGCCTGTTGGGCGATCGGCCCTCCTGGCGACCGGTGCGCGTGTTCGATGACGGGCGGCAGACCTTTATCGAGTTTCCCGAAAGCGTGGAGCAAGGTCAGATGCCGCCGCTGTTCGGGCTTGGCGAGGGCAATCAGGCCGAGCTCCTCAACTACCGCGTGTCCGGCCGCTTTATGATCGTCGACCGGCTGCTCGAGCGCGCCGAACTGCGCCTTGGCGACCGCCGTTCGCAGCAGCGCGTCGAGATCCGCAAGGAACGCCGGAGGTCGCCGTCATGAGCGACGAAGCTGCTCCAACGCCAGAAGAGGCGGTCAAGCTGCGCGGCGATCCGCCGCGCGTCATGCGGCTGTCGCGCAAGGCCATCGGCATCGCGTCGGCTTGCGGCTTTGCCCTTGTCGGCGGTGCGCTGATCTATGCCCTGCAGCCCGCGAGCCAGGCCGAGCGCGAGGAGCTGCTCAACACCGAAGGCGCGGCGCAGCCCGACGCATTGGCCGATGCCCCTCGCGACTATGGTGATGTCCCCAAGCTGGGCCCGCCCCTGCCCGGCGATCTCGGCGCGCCGATCCTGGCGGCACAACAGCGCGGGGATGTCGCCGAGCTTCCGCCGATCGGCGCTGCGCCGCCCACTGGCCCTGCGCCAACGCCTGCGCAAACGGCAGCCGAGACGGAACGCCAGCGGCTGCTGCAGGAACGCAGCGCCGCTCGCGAAAGCCGCCTGTTCTTTGGTGGCGGTGCGGGAGCAGCTGCTGTCGGTGACGGATCGGAAGTTGCCGATGCCGGCGGTGGGCCGCCGGTGCCCCAGCTCGCTGCCGAGGCGCCGCGCCCTGCTTTTGCCGACCGCCCCGCCGAGCGCCGGACGGTATCAGCCAGTCGGATCGAGCCGCCAGCGGGCACCCATGTCTTGCAGGCGGGCAGCATCATTCCTGCAGCACTCATCACCGGGATCCGCTCTGATCTTCCAGGTCAGGTCACCGCGCAGGTGACCGAACCTGTCCATGACAGCGTCACCGGCCGCATCCTGCTCATCCCCCAAGGGTCTCGGCTGATCGGCGACTATAATGCCGACGTGTCCTTCGGACAGCGCCGGGTGCAGCTCGCATGGAACCGGCTGATCCTGCCCGATGGCCGGTCGATCGTGCTCGAACGCCAACCCGGCGGCGACCCATCCGGCTTTGCCGGGCTGCAGGACGGCGTGGACTTTCATTGGGGCGGCGTTCTGCGGGCCGCGCTGGTCTCGACCCTGCTGGGTGTTGGCGGCGAGCTTGGCGCGGGCAATGACGACAATCTCACCCGCGCGCTGCGCCGAGGCTCGCAGGACAGCATCGGCCGCGCGGGCGAACAGGTCGTCAGCCGCGAGCTCGATGTGCGGCCAACATTGACGATCCGTCCGGGTTTTCCCGTGCGCGTACTCGTGACCCGTGATCTGATATTGGGAGACGAGTCATGACCCGATTGAAATTGGCCGACCTGGCCGACGAAAAGCCGGTCAAGGTAACCATCGAGCTCTCGTCCCGACTTCACCGCGAACTGCTCTCCTATGGCTTGGCGATCAACGGCGGCGATACCAAAGATGCTCCCACACCCGAGCGGCTGATCCCGCCGATGATCGAGCGCTTCATCGCGACCGACCGGTCCTTCGCCAGATTGCGGCGCTCGGGTCAGGCCGGGTAGCGTTCGCTGAGCAGTTCAAAGAACCGCTTCAGCGCTGGGTTGTCGTTATCCTCGCGCCAGTAGAACGCATAGTCGAGCCGCGCAGGGCCGCCCTGATCCATGATCTCGAGGAACGTCAGTTCCGGCCATTGCACCCCGATCGAGGCTTCGGTGGCAAGCGTGACGTACCGCCCGAACGGGACCGTGCTCAGAACACTCTCGAGGCTTGTGTCTTGCACGATCAGGTGGGCACGATAGCCCTGATCTGACAATCGACGCTTCAGATTGCGGGCCATGGCGGGCCCCACGCCTTGGCTGGGCAGCACGAGAACCTGTCGGCGCAAATCACTCCAGTGAATCCGGTCTGATGTGGCCAATTGATGGTCTTTCGGCAACGCAACAAGCAATCGCTCCGACCATGCCGAGCGCCGCGAGATGCCGGCGTCGTGCGCGTCCGATGGCATCAGCGCGACGTCGATGATCCGGGCCTTCAGATCGCTGAGCATCCGCTCGGGATCGGCTTCGATCCCGTCAAACTGAATATCGGGGTGACGCCGCATATATTCGCCAATGGTCGCGCGCATATTGCCGGCCATCAGGGACGCAGAAAAGCCGACCGCGATCCTGCCTTCCTCGCCATAGCTGACCGCGCGGGCTGTCGTCTGAAGATTGTCGATGTCGGTAAGAATGCGCCGGGCAACACTTAGGAACGCCTTGCCTTGCTCGGTCGGTATTGCGCCGCGCGTGCTGCGTTCAAAGAGCTTGATCCCGAGGCGCGCCTCCAAGGCGGCTATTCGTCTGCTCAACGTCGACTGCTTGATGCGCATTGCTTCGGCGGCGCGTGAAAAATTCTGGGCATCGGCGGTGGCTACCGCAAATCTGAGCTGACGCACTTCGATCATAAGGCTTTGCGACCCTTATCTTTATCCCCGTGCTTCGCGCTATCACCAAAAGCCCGAAGCCCCTAGGTTCCTTTATCCAAGCTACATCGAGCGACGAACAACCGCTGCGCGATGCTATGGCGCGGCCCGATTGAATTATGGGAGCACAACGCAACCGCTTATGTTACATCAGGCCATTACTTCACAATTTCATACGGATCTTCATTTGTTGAGACGAGCGACTAGGCGAACACCTATGTTCGCGTTTCGCCACAATTTTTTTTCAACATTTACATTATATGCCTCCGCCAAAATGAATAAAACAACACGTTAGCCGCAAGAGATTTATCTGTGCGGAGATCAAGCGCCTCATTCTTCGGCGCTCGCCTGATATGCCGCCGGGTTAACGCCGAAACGCGTGGTAAAGGCACGCGAAAAACTGCTTGGGCTCGCATAGCCCACGCCGCGCGCGACTTGCTCGACGGATGCGCGGCTACGCAGCAACCGGTCTGCCGCAGCGAGCAAGCGCAGTTCGCGCAGCACTGTGGCGGGAGGGTGTCCGAACGACGCCTGGAACCGCTTAATGAAGGCCGACCGACTTAAGCATGCCAGCTGCGCCAGGGACATCACACTGTGTGCCGCACCGGGCTCATGCACCATGGCGCTGAAGGCACGCATCACCTGCTCATCGCTAACCAGATCAAGCGCACCAAGCCAACTCTGCTGTTCGGCGAGCCCGCGGCGCAACAGTATCACCAAAACCTGGCGCAGCATCGCTGCGGCCATAGTCCGGCCGCCCGTGTTGTTCCCACTGAGTTCGGTGCGGATCAATGGCATCAGACTGCCGACACTATCTTTGCCGGAATGCTCCACCACCGGTGCATCAAGCGCACCGAATAAGTCGCGATCGCCAGCCTGTATTGCACGGAAATGGCCGCAGACGATCTTCAGCGCTGGCTCGTCACTTCCTGCCTGCCAGCGCTTCAGTGTGGGTTGTCCAAGGTCGATGGTTACCGCGACCACACCTCCACAACCTGTCCGTGCCTCTGGAGTAGACCGCGCCTGGATGCGGTAAGGGGTGTCCCGCGGGGTAACAAGCAGCGTTTCCGGGCCGAAGGGAACAGGCGCGCCCGACCCTAACACCAGTTCACCTTCGCCATGCAACACATAGTGAAGACCTGATGCCGGGGTGGCTGAAAAGGCCAACGCCCAAGCGGGGGCAATGAAGCATTCGGAAAAAGCGATCGGCTCGACACGCAGTTGATCGAACAGCGCATCAAGGTCGATTCGCGACAAGAGACGTTTGGACAAGAGAAAGAGCCCTTCTGCACAAATATTTGATCTACATGGCTTTCATCATGAAGAGACAAGCATTGCGTTAGCGAATGCCTACGTCAACAGGGAGATATCTCATGCACATTCCGAAGGGTTCGCTGCTGTTTGCAGCCTCGGCGCTTTTGTTGGCCGGGTGTAGCGAGGCGACCGAAACGAGAGCGGAAAATAGCGGCGCTGACGCCGCAGGCACCTTGCGCGTACCTGCCGATTATCGTGATACCTATCAATATCTCGGCACTTGGGCTGTGGCGGCCGATGGCACACCCGGATCAAAGGAGATGCATATCGTCTATGCCTCGCCCGGTGCTGCAGCCGGGCATCGCGCTACCGGCACGTTCGCGGACGGCACGACGCTAGTAAAAGAGGTGTTCGAGGCGACGACGGGACCAATGACAACGGGCACTGTCAGCCATACGAAAGCCTTGAAAGGCTGGTTCGTTATGGTGAAGGACAGCAAGAACAGCCATCCCGACAACAAGTTGTGGGGCGACGGCTGGGGCTGGGCATGGTTTGATCAGGGCGCCCCGACCAAGACGAAATCGACCGATTACAAGACCGATTGTCTGACTTGCCACTTGCCAGCCAATGCGACTGACTCGATTTATGTCGATGGCTATCCGGTGCTCAAGAAATAAGCGGAGCGGTGCCTCTGTTGGGATCCGCACACCGCCTCGCCTTGCGACAAGCGGGCCCGCTTTCACGGGCTCAACGCTGTTGGCTGATTCTGCAAAGGTCAGAATAGTGAGGAATTGAGTTCCGTACCCGTAATTTTTCTGCCGACTAAATCATGGCGCTGAGGGCGTTGGGCTATGGCTCAGGTCGTGGAGCGCCAAACTCCAGACGTGGCAAACCCTGCATGCCGTGATCGGGGCATGCAGGGTGGCATTGTTGATAACAACTCTTGTGTCCTTGATAGACGTGCTCAGGCAGCGGCGTTCTTTCGGCCTGATTGGTTGGCTCGCGAGGTACAGGTAACCACCGCGATCACGCCAGCTGCCATAACCGGGTAGTAGATCGAAGCCAGAGCGGTGAAGCCAAGCAAGAATGGCGCGGCAATGAAGGCTACTCCTGCGGCAAGATCGAGCAACAAGTGTGCATCGAACGACACCAGCTTGACCGCACCGAATGCATAGTCAGTGAGCAGGCTGTAGGCAATCAAGCCCGCCCCACCGGCAACAGAGAGCCAAAGCTCAATACCCTCAAAGCCGAGCAGGAATGGCAGCGCAATAAGGGCGGCAGCGGCGACATAGTCAAGCACGCCATGCAGCGCAGGGGTAAGGAATTGCAGTTTCATGGCAAGGGTTCCCTATGGAAGTGGTTGAGGAGCGGGCCGATGTCCTGCACCGGCCCGCACGCATTATGATCAGGCCGCAACCGCCACATCGACGACCGGGAAATCGATCTTGGTCTGGGCGACGTTGTTCATGAAGTTGGTCAGAACATTGTGCGCGACGTTACCGACGATTTCGACGATGCGGGCGTCGTCGAGGCCAGCAAGGCGGGCTGCTGACAGATCGCTGTCGGTCACGTGACCGCGTGTTTCAACGATGCGCAAGGCAAGCGTCGCGATCGCATCGTCGAGGGGATCTTGGCCCTTGCCCAGACGGGCGGCGCGGATAGCCTCTGGCGAAAGGCCGGCACCTTTCCCGAGCAGCGTGTGCGCCGACAGACAATAGTGGCAGCTGTTGTACTGGGCGACGGCAAGCGCAACGATTTCGCGCTGTGCAGCGGTCAGCACACCACTTCCCAGTGCATCTGCGAAGGCGAGGTTGCCATTCAACACGGCAGGAGCATGAGCGAAGGTCGCAAAAAGGTTCGGGACCATGCCAATCTTCGCCTTAACAGCGCCGAGGGTGGCCTGGACGCCGGTGTCGGCAGTGGCGAGTTCTACGGGGTTGATGCGGGGCATTTGCGTTTCCTCTGTTGGTCAGTGCGGGCTTGCACAACGCCTCTATCGGCTGTTATCGGTGCAGATTGGTGCCAACTTCATTGCAGATCGTTCACATGGACATCTTTGCCGCTCTCTTTGCCCACACTGCCCCGAGCGCCCGGACATTCTTTACCGGCAACTTGTGTACGACCGCGCAATTTGCCGATTGCGGCTACCTCCACCTTCTCAAGAGCGGCGCGTTGACGCTGAGCCGATCTGGCGAGGCCGATCTCATTCTGAACGAACCAACGCTGCTCTTCTTCCCGCGCGGACAGGCGCATCGGTTCACTGGCGCTGCGGAAGGCGGGGCTGATCTGGTCTGCGCGAAGGTCGATCTGGGCGGCGATAATGGCAACCCGATTGGCGAAGGACTGCCCGACCTTGTCATCCTGCCGCTGGCCGAGAACCCGACGCTGGGGCCCGCCTGCGATCTTCTGCTTGTCGAAGGATTTGGCGACAATAATGGGCGTCAGGCCGCCATCGACCATTTGTTCGACTATCTCTTGATCCTGGTAGTGCGTCATGTTGTCGCCAGTGGCCTGGTGAATGATGGTGTGCTGGGCGGCCTTGCCGATCCGCGATTGGCCAAGGCGCTGACGGCGATGCACGAACAGCCAAGGCATTCGTGGACTCTTGATGATCTGGCAGAGGTGGCCGGCATGTCGCGCACCCGTTTTGCCACGCATTTTCGCGCCTGCGTTGGGCGGACGCCGATCGACTATCTGACCCGGTGGCGAATGACGATTGCGCGTGACCTTCTTGCCGCAGGCAAGCCGGTCAAGACCGTGGCCGACAGCGTCGGATATGATAGTGCCGCAGCCTTCTCACGGGTGTTCGCTCGCGTCACGGGCGAAGCACCGCGCCAAGTGAAGCAGAGATTAAGGTAACATGATCAGTTGGTAGACATGGATGCGGCAGTGAACGCGTGACCGCCTGGACATGGATCGCGCGGCGGCATGGCTGAATGCTGGGCTAGGATGCAAGCTGCGGTACCCAACACCAGCATTGCGCGCGCGTTCGATTGAGCGAGCACCTTCCGCCTTGGCCGATCAGTATCGCTGATAGGACCGCATGCCGGAAAGACGGATCGAACTAGGACATAAATGGGGATCATTGGATATGGCGCTCAGACGGGACGGAGGCGCGTTATGACCCCGAATGGTGCATCGCTGGGCTCGAAAACATTGCTGTGCGTCCCAATCAGGGCACATTGCACTGTGTGTTGACGCCGTGAACCTAGCCAACCGGCTTTGCCAAATCCAACTCAACAGCCGGTACCTGCTCCATCGTCACCTTCCTGTCTGACTTATTCGCAGAAGATCCCGCAAAGTGGAGACCCCTCCACCACATTAAATGCGCCCTTTTCCGACCGCTTGTCACTTGCCCATTGGCGGTCGCCTCACTTTGAAAGCCACGGCAACTATGGACGGTAGACACGACTGCATTGGTATGACCTGTTCGATAGCCTCGCGGACGCGGCACCCTGCTGGAAATGAACCCGTCGCCCGACAGCAAACCTGTTTGATCGCCTGCTATCACCGCCGACACACCGGAATGATGCAGCCGTCTTGGTCAACCCAGCGCCAATAACACCGATCCCAGTCATCGCCACTAATTGGAACGACCCGCCAGCCCAGCCCTTCCGCATGGGTAGCCCAGCACCGAACCGAGAAGCCCTCGTTCGCCAAATTGCCCCACGAGGGGATCCAAGCGCCTACCAATGGCCTGGCGGTCGCCTAAAACACTGACAAGCCTACTCGTGTGGGGCAGTGCCTATTCGCATTCCAATTGCATCGCGCAACATTGGCAGAACATTGTGCTCGAACCATGGGTTGCGTTTCATCCAGCCCATACTACGCCAGGATGGATGCGGAAGCGGAAAGTAGTGCGGCAGGTACTCGTGAAATTTACCAACACGTTCAGTCAGCGATTGTTTTTTGTCCTCGACCAAGTAGCGCTGGTGTGCATAGCTTCCAACGAGCAG
Organism: Sphingopyxis sp. sgz302558; assembly: GCF_057220455.1. Classification (NCBI taxonomy): domain Bacteria; kingdom Pseudomonadati; phylum Pseudomonadota; class Alphaproteobacteria; order Sphingomonadales; family Sphingopyxidaceae; genus Sphingopyxis; species Sphingopyxis sp. sgz302558. Next base: position 8,509 of record NZ_JBXPUZ010000012.1, read on the forward strand.
CGTCAATCGCGCGGGTGGAAGCACGGCCATGACGCGATCATGCCACATTGGTGCACATTCGAGGCGCGGCGGCAAATCGCCACTGCTCCCGGTGCCGGGATAGCAAAAGCCCATCGGCACAAGTGCGACCTGCGCCGGATCGTAAAAAATATCGGGCGTCAGCCCCGTCCACTCGCGCAGCCGCTCGCCGCTTGCGTCATCCCAGGCAGTGCCGCTCTCATGGACCCGCGCGCCGGGCGCCTGACCGATGATGACAATTGTTGAGGTTGCGCTGAACTGAACGATCGGGCGCGGTCCGGCTGGCAGATGCTCAGCGCACAGGGTGCACGCTCGAATGTCTTCCAGCAAGCAGTCTGACGATCTCATAACAGGCGTCCCGCTACCTCCGGTCCACGGACGAGTTTGCGGCAAGATAAGCAATAATGTCGCGCCGTTGCGCGGCGTCGGAGACAGTCGAAAACATTTTCGAGCCTGGCGCCATTTTTTGGGGTCCCTGCAGCCATAAATCGATCCGCGCCGGCGTCCAAACGCCGGTCAATTTCTTGAGTGCCGGAGAATAAGCATAGCCTGGTGCCGTTGCGATCCGACGTCCAATGAGACCGCGGTGCGCCGGGCCGATACGGTTTGCCTCGATGGAATGGCATCCGCCACATTTTGCTCGATAAAGCGCCTGGCCATTTGCGAGATTGCCCACCGCTTGCGCCGGCGCGGCGGTGGGGGCAAACACCAGTCCGGCCCCGGCCAGGATCGCGCAAACCGCGACCCCGGCCTCGATGCGTTTGCGACTTGCCATATCAGCCGAACAGATACGCAGATTTGGGCATCGCGCCGCCCGCCGCGTTGTTGAGAATGGCCCAGTGAACCGCTTCGTCTGTGCTAAGTTGCGCGAAGAGATGTGCCAGCTTGTGGTCCTGCAACGCAGCGATCTGGCCGACATAGGCGTTCGTCGCGCCCTGTTCGAGGCCGGCAGCAAACTTAATGACATCGCCTTCTGACTTGAGCGCGCCGATGTTAAGTGCCGAAATATACTCGGCATCGGTCTTGGGTTCGACAGGCTTTGCACCAGCCGTCGCGATCAGCTTGGCAAGTGAATCGCGGTGCCCCTCGTGATGGCCGAGGAAAACCAACGCAACGTCGAGCACGCCTTTGCTGAGCAGCCCGCTTCCGCCGGCAATGCGATACGCAGCGATACCTTCATGTTCAAGTGCAAGAGCACCCTGCATCACGCCGACATCTGAGCTGACGGTATCGCCGCGGCGCGCTATCTTGCGTGGCGCGGCCAGCAACGGTGCGTTAAGGGTGGCGAGCCCAAACCCAGCCGCGGCAATTCCAGCTGAACGGAACAGGGCACGGCGGGACTGGATGGCAACTTCATTTTCATTGGACATGAGATTTCCCTCTGTTGGAGTAGTAAATTACCCGCGCGCTGTGCGCCGGGATTCAAGTCGAAACGGAGCCAATCGGGTCGCCCGAGATCAGGCCTGGGTGTAGTATTTTTCTGAGACGATCTTGCCGTCCCGCCAGGTGCGCACGAGCGTTTCGTGCCAGATGATCGGGCTGCCATCACCGGCCGTCATCTTGAACGTCCATTCGCTCGCCGAGAAATTGTCCCCGACGGCCTGGCCGTGCAACGTCGCGCTTTCGAAGCTCTTCAGGCTCGCGAAAAAGCCTTCAAGATGTGCGCGCTCTGCAGCCTTCGAAGTGCGGCTTGCGCCATCGGGTTCGATGAATACGCAATTGTCGGCATAGTACTGGTCGATCGACTCAAGGATTCTGCCCTGAGCGGTGAGCGCGTTTGATGCGCTTTCGGCAGCTTCTATTGGATTGGTCATTGGCTTTTCCTTCGGATTGAATGTGATTGAAGACCGAGTTGGGCCGGTTCGCTGGGGGCGGCGAACCGGCCCGTTCGGGTCGCCTAAACAAACAAGGCGCTCCGCGAACGCATCAGCGGGAGATCATTTTCGGTCCCCGCGATATGGTTGAAGTAGTTCGTGAAAATGCTGAGTGTGATGTTCGCGACAGTCTCGACACCGGCCTCATGATCGGAACCGGCGTGGTGAGCGTTGCGAGTTGAGCTGCCGTTGTCTGGCCACGTAGGCGAACGACTTCGCATGCGACGCCCGACAGAGCGGCGGTCTTGGGATATGACGATCTGCCAATCAAATTCCTGGCCATTTCGTCGGACGAAAGACCTGCTCCCTTGCCGCGTCCCGTATGCACCGAAGCGCAATAATCGCACGCATTGGCACCGGCGACAGCGAGCGCAATCTGCTTGCGGTTCACATTTGACAGGCTTCCTGCGGCGAGTGCCCCGGCAACTCCAGGACAACCACTGCGCCCGGCCGGTGATTGCGCCATGGTGGCAAAAATTTTTGGCAAGCCGCCCATCTGCTTCTTCACCGCATACAGCAGGTCTTGGGTTTTCGACGGCGCAGACGCGGCATCAGTCTGGGGAATGGTCTCCACTACAAATCTCCGGGGCGGTTCCTGGCGAAGGGTTAGCAGTTCCGTCGATGCTTGGTTGCGCTTCGGTGGGAGGTAACGCAATGCCGTGGCGCCATTTTACGATTTCTGGTCAATTCATTGGGATGACCTGCAACGTTTCACGAATAGTCTTGTGGATTTAGCGGACGCCGGTGCTATGCAACCAGCATGACCGATGTACTCAGCGACGTGCTCGACACAGTAGCACTGAAAGCCGCAATTTACTTTCGCACCGATTTTTACCCGGCGTTTAGTATCGCCGTCCCTAGCTACAGGCGTGCAGCGCGCTTTCACCTGGTGGTACAAGGGACGTGCTACGTCACCCTCGCCGATGGGACGCGCACAAAGTTGCGAGCTGGCGATCTTGCCCTTGTTCCCGGCGGCGCTGGCCATTTGCTGTCGAGCAGCGAAACCGTTGAAGGGCAACCGCTTGGCGATGTCATACAGCAAGCAGGCTTCACGGGCTCGGGGCCGTTCATCGTCGGGAGCGGCGAAGCCGGCGAATCCTGCCAAATGGTATGCGGCCATTTCTCCTTTGCCGATGGTGCAGACCACCCGTTGCTGCGTTCGATACCGGACTTGTTGCATGTTACCGCAGCGGACCGTGCATCACGGCCCATGCTTGACGACGTTCTGCGCCTGCTTGTGCGCCGCATGTTTGAGGGCGAACCGGGAGCCACAGCCAGCGTCAGCCGCCTGTCCGAGGCGCTGTTCATCGAGGCGATACACGCCGGCATCGCGCAGGCGCCCGAAATCAGCCGTTTGATGTCCGCTGTCTACGATCCTCAGATCGGCAAAGCACTCAGCCTTATTCACGGTGATGTCGCCCATGGATGGACTGTCGAAAGCCTAGCGGCGGCCGTGGGAATGTCGCGCAGCCGCTTCGCCGAGCGCTTTCGCGAGCTGGTTGGCAGTGGCCCGATGGCCTATATAGTGGACTGGAGGCTTCAGCGTGCGCTCAACCTACTCGCGGAAAGCAATGTCCCGATAAAAACGGTTGCCAATCGCGTTGGCTATCGCTCGGCTGCCGCCTTCACCCGTGCGTTTTCAGAGCGCTTCGGCTGTTCGCCCAAAGAGCGAAGGATGAGCAGCAACGCAGCGTAGAAGTGGCGAAGCCATCGCGGTCGACTGCACAAACTAATGCTTGCTTTTGATTAATCAACTTGTCGATCCTGTTCATGGCTGTTAGAATGTCGATGTATTTGCCCGAATTCAAGCTATTGATAGGCGATCTAATCAGCCGGTGAGGAAAGATACGGCAAATGCTCCATCTGAGCAATAGGGTGGTGCGTTACCATCGGATTGGTGCATGGGCGTCAGACCTGTATACGCCTAGGGTCCCGCATCCTCGTGCAATTCCAGTCGCCGCGTGAAGTTATCAGACTGCTCGTCATGCAACTCGAGAAAGCGATTGGCCTCTTTGACAATCCGCGCCTCTACCACCGCTTCGCGGTCGATTTTTGCCTGGGCGTGGAGCCACTCGGTGACTTCCAGCCAATCCCAGAGAGGACTGTTGGAGGTGACGCGTGCAACCGGATTGGGGAAGCCTGAGCCACGTTCCGCCTTGGTATAGAGCGAGATCGCCTGACGGGTGAGACCTGAGCGCTCGGCAATGTCACTGAGGTTCACCAGATAATCCGGCTCGACCCGTTCGATCTTGGCACCCGTTTTGAGTATATCCTTATAAGCGGTTGTGACAGCTTTGGAAAATGACACAGCTTGACGGGCGAACTCGGCGATGATCACGCCCTTCTGGAACGAAAGCGTCGCGTCGTCGCAACCGGCCTCGAAGAAGCGGTCTTCGTAGCCGTCCGCCTCGGGATCGAGGCCGGAGGCGACAATCGTGAACTCATGCGTCTTCATCTCACTCACTCCGCTTGCCCGTGCGGGCACCGCGACACATCCCGTCGTATAGCCTTGGCATGGTTCTCCGCATTACGCGGCGTGCTCCACACCGAGACCATGCAACCGTCCCGGTCAGCCCAAGCGCAGTAGAGCCGCCCCCAGGCGTGGCCACTGATCGGAACGACCCGCCAGCCCAGTGTTTCCGCATGGGCAACAGCAGCTTCAATCTCCTTGTTCGGATGGCGTGGCCTAGCCATTCAACCGACCTCCTTATCGCCTATCTGTTGACAAATGTCAACGGTATCTGCGGTGCCCCTTTTGTTTCACTGCCGTGCTGCTCCGCTGCGTTCGACGCGGGCCGAGAGGCGCAGCTAGCCATGGTCTGGAATCAGACCATGCGTCTCATTGGCCTATGTCGACAGGATGGACCGCAGCTTCGCGTCCCAAGCATCGAGAGCGGTGCGCTTCTCATCGTCATATTTGTAGCGGTTGTAGATCCCCGCGACCCCTGCCCTTGTTCCGCTGATATGGTTGAGCACGCTTTCTGTCACCTCGACGGGGACTCTCAGCGACTGGAGATGGGTTGCGCCGGTTCTGCGGATATCGTGTAGTCGCCAGTTCGGAACGTCTACCTGGTCGGGGTCTCCTCCNTTCTGTCACCTCGACGGGGACTCTCAGCGACTGGAGATGGGTTGCGCCGGTTCTGCGGATATCGTGTAGTCGCCAGTTCGGAACGTCTACCTGGTCGGGGTCTCCTCCGTCCTCGATCTGCTTCGCCTTCAGGTGCGCGATCATGTCCTTGTGGAGAGCCGCCCTTCCCTTGAAGAATCCCGAGACGGGGGTCGTGCCAGTGGTCGTGAATACGAGGCCCTTGCGCTTCGGGCCAAGCAGCTGCAGCTCTGCCAAAGCGAGGCTTGTCAGCGGTATGACATGTTCCTGATCATTCTTCGCCCGATCGGCCGGCAAGGTCCATCTACGCGCATCGATGTCGATTTCGGACCAGTCCATCTCTGCAACTTCCTGACGCCGTTGCATCGTCAGGATCAGCATCCGGACGAACGGCCCCCACGGCCATCCGGAATTCTCGGTCGCCCTCCACAAGGCGACAATCTCCTCGTCACTGAGCACCCTGCGCCGCGATGGAACGGCCTTCGGAGCCTTCATCCCGGCCAGCGGCGAGACATCGATATCCTGCCGGTCGGTCGCCCAGTTGAAGAACTTGCGCAGGAGCGAGTGGATCTCCTTGCGTCGCGCAGGGCGATCAGAATACTCGTCCAGCACCTTCACGATATCGGCGCGGGTGATCTCGTGGACGGGTCGGTTCCCCCAGCGTGGAATAAACACGTTGTTGATCGTGCATTGCGCCGAGCCCCACGTCCCCCGCCAGTTCGGCTTGAGATAGAGCTCAACGAACCTTTCGCTGTAGGTCCGAAAGTTCAGCGTCTCCTTCTTCCGCTTGGCTTCGCGTTTGGCTTCGACCGGATCGATCCCCTGATAGACCTGGACCAGCAATCGCTCGGCTTCCTTGCGCGCCGTGGCCGGCGTCCATGGACTACCAACGGGCCCGATCGTTTTGCGTCGGGCAGGCCCGCCGTCGACCCGATACTGGAACACAAACGATTGTGCTCCTCTTGGCGTGACGCGAAGTCCGAAACCCTTTAGCCGGGGGTCCCACACGTAAATGTCGCGGTGCGGGTCCGGTGTGACCGACTGGATTGTTCGCAGTGTGATTGATTGATTCGGCATGATCTGACGCTCGTCCACGTAATCGCCACGTAATCAGATGTCGGGATTACGATGGCGT
>NZ_JBXPUZ010000013.1:0-14456 GCF_057220455.1 Sphingopyxis sp. sgz302558
CCCCCCCGCCAAGCCGGATTAGTTGATGCGGTAAACCACCGGGCAGTTGACGACGAAGCCAACCGCGCGGAAATCCCCGCCATCTAAGCTCTTGATGAAGCCGCGATGTGACATTTCGGCCGCCTGCAAAGCGCTGGTCAGACGGTAGCGATAGCCCTTCTGGATCGCTTCGTCAGTCCATACCGCCGGGAACAGCCGCCACATCGGCGAATAATCGAGGTTGATGGTCGGAATACCGCCCAGCACGTTGAGCGGCCCGCCTTCGCCGGACAAGGCGCTTACCAGACCTTGGCGATGCGGATTGTCCTTGCCGGTATGGCCATTGACGACCACCACAATGCGCTCGGCTGACTCGCCGGGGGCGGCGTCTTCCAGCGCAAAGGGCAGGTCCTTCATCGCCGGGGTGAAGGTGGCATTTTCCAGCGTAGCGACCAGCGGGTCATTGGCCTCAGTCGACAGATAGAAGATCGGCTTGTCGAAAGTGAAGCCCAGAGTCATGCTCAGCGTCACCGTTCCGTCGCGCGGGCAGATGGCCAGCACCTTGTCGTGCACCTTGCTATGGTCGACATTACCGGCGCACATGGCGTTAAGCTCGGCCTCGCTGGCTTGGCTGACAACCGGGGCGTTGTAGATCAGCGCTTTGGCCGAGTTTTCGACAAAGACCAGCGGCGTGTAGTCGGCGTCACCAACGCTGCCGGGCTGGTGGCTCGCTGGCGGGAAGGGGGCATTCGCCGGTCCCGGCTTCAACCCCAGCGCGGGTCGAAAATCGACGCTTCCGGCAGCAAAGGTGAAACTGCCGTCGCGCTCGATAGTCGCCTTACGGGTTGCCTTGCCAGTCAGGGCATAGGCAAGCTTGGGGGAGTAGGCGAGACCCTGCAGGTCGGCGATATTCTGGTCAGTGGTGTCGGTGATGATAAACCACACGGGTTGGCCGGTGCGCAGTTTGCCGCGACGCAGAGGCAAGGTTGCCGTGCCCTTTTCCAGGTCAATATGGGCCGATTTCATCAGCAGGACCGGGCCAAGGAACGACGGGTTGACCTCGGACGGGGATGGCTGTGCCACGATGGTTTTCACGTCACCGCTGATCGATGCCGGTGCCTCGCGGACCTCGTCCAGCGGTGCGCCTTCTTTGCCACGCTTGGTGACTTCGGCCTGTGCAGCGCCAGCCAGCGCCGCGCTTAGCGCGACGCTTGCCATAAGCCATTTAGTGAACGCCTGTTGCATATTCTTCTCCATCTGCATCCAACGGCAAGGTTGCTGGCGCTTGCCGGTCGCCTGATGGACAATCTTCCTGCTTTCCGCGGCACTATCTTTCGAATTGCGCTCGCTTTATCCAATTGTTGCCCCCGAACCGGCTTGACTTGTTCGGGGACGTGACCAACCGCGTGGTGACGGGGACGTGCGCAATTTTTCGAAAGCCTGTTGAAGCTGGCGCGCACATGAGGGGGGCGAAAGGTGACGGTCATGCCGTGGCACAGGTTGATTGACTGGTTCACCGGAAAGCGCCCTGCGCCGCTCGGCAGCCCCATGCCGATGACGCTGGTCACGCTGTCGGCCGTCGCCCCGATGGCAATCGATGAGTTCGAGTTTTACGGTGACGCTGAATATGCAGCGCTGCTTGAATGGGCGCGGATGGGGCGATTCATCTTGGCCCTGTCGGCCACAGAGCGTGACGAGTTGACCCTGCTGTGCGTGCAGACGCCGGAAGAGATGCGGGTCGAGGTAGAAATGTTGCCGTTGGTTGCGGCTGGGCTCGCGCGTTTTGACATTCGGGTGGTGATGCCGCTGCGGTTAACCAACCCCAGCCCCAGCACGCTGCAATAGGTCACGCACGCCAGCTTATTCCACTTTTGTCATCTTGCCACAAAGCGCCATTTGTGCGGCCGCTGTAATATCAATGCCTCCAATTCCTATGTTACATAAGATTGTGTCAGCCAAGCTGGACAGTTCGATGGTATTGGATGGAGGCGACAATGTCGCAGACGGAAACGCAGGCCGATCGGCCCTATCACGCGGGCACCAACCTTGCAGCATGCGAGAAGGTGAGCTGGTCCGCTCCGCCCGAAGTCGCTGTCTATGACACCGGCGAATTGCCGATTAACGCGGTGCGCCACTATTGCACGCACGCGACAGGCACCGTGCGCGCAGGCTCGACCGGCGGCAATGACGAATGGGACGCGTTGCTGGTCAATCGCGGCGGCAGCGGCATGTTGGAAATTGAATGCGACGGCCGTTTCGCCAAATCGCCGCTGCGCCGTGACGTTTGCGCTTTCATTCCTTGCGGTGCGGATTCCATTTTCGAGTTTCCTGCATCTGCGGGTGCCTTCACCCTCTATTTTCCGGTAGGTTTCATCCCCACACTACCCGATGAAAAGCCATCCGGTGAAATCATGCCCATCCTTGCCGAACGCGATGGTCGGCTTGCCCAGCTTATGGGCATGGTCGAACATGAATTCATCAGCCCGACCTTTGGTTCATCGTTGCTGGTGGATGGGTTGATCCGTGCGATTGCCGTTATGTTGACCAAGCATGACAGCGCACGGCTGGCGCATGAAAGCGAGCGCATTTACCTCACCCCGCTAAAGCTCAAGCGGGTGACCGAATATGTCGAGGAAAATCTTGAGCTGAATATCCGGTTGGACGATCTGGCCAAAGCGGCGGGTCTGTCACCCTATCATTTCTCCCGCGTGTTCAAGCTCGCGACGGGGGAAACCCCTTATCATTACCTGCGCAGTCGGCGGATCGAGCGTGCTCGCACAATGCTGTCGCAGAATTCCGCGCCGCTTGCGGAACTTGCGTTGACATGCGGTTTTGCGAACCAGTCCCACTTTACCGCTGCTTTCACGCGCGAACTTGGCATGTCGCCTGGCCGCTTTCGTCGCCTTGCTGCCAAGTAAGCGGCATCCGCAGGTAAGGGCGCAAGCAATGAACAAATCTGGGCTTTGACGAAATACACCAATCGCAATCGCCGTAGCTTTGAGGCTCCGCATAGCAGCAGGAGTACAAAGTTATGAATAGTCGTTGGAAACTTACCGCAGCAACGCTTGCTGCGCTGGCGATCGCCAGCGTTCCCGCCAGCGCGCAGGATGCGGCCGAATGGGCCCCGCTTGATTTGGATGCTTTCGGATCTGAACTAACCGACCCATGGATCCCGGTGCCCAATGGTGAGAGCGGTGCTCCGCGCCAAGGCTGGCTGGCGACTGCCGACGGCTTTTTCACGCGCGAGGCGCATATCGCCTACACCTATGTCGATGCCCCGGGCGATGATTTTCATCAGGGGCTGGCGCGCTTTCACTATCCACTGTCGCGGCGCTTGTGGGCAGGGGTGGAAGTACCATTCTATCAGAACCGTGGCGGTGATGAAGATTTTGGCGACGTTACGCTGACGACCCAGGTGATGCTGGCAGAAAAGCGCAACTTGTCGCTCAACGCAGGCGTGGGCTGGCGGATTCCGACCGGTTCGCGCAGCTTTGGCAACAATGTCTTTGCTGCGCAGCCGCAACTGAACTTGTGGACCGATGTTGGCTCTGGCTTTTCGCTGCGCGGCCGCGTGGCTTATGAATTTGCGGACTCAGGCGCCCCTGACAGCTTTGTCATGAACGCAGCAATTGGCCAGACATTCACCCCGCACAACCGTGCGCCGCTGGGTGATCTGACCTGGTATGTGGCGGGCAATTGGCGCGAATTTGAAAACGGACCCACGTTTTTGAGCGTTACGCCCGGGGTTCGCACCCACCTTGGCGGCAACCTGTTCCTGCTGGGCGGAATCGAGATTCCGGTCACCAACAGCAACCGCTTCTATCGCGAGGCCTTTACCGTGCAGTTGGTTCAGGGGTTTTGAACCAGGCCATGCGACGCCGCGCCGCGATAGCGGCTCGGCGTCGTTCCGGTCAGCTGGCGAAAAGTGGTGGTAAATTGGGCGTGGCTGGAAAATCCGGTGGCGCTTGCCACCGCCTCGATTGGCCAGTCTGTTTCGCGCAGCAAACGCTGGGCTGCGGCAATGCGCTGGTTGATCACATAGCTATAGGGTGGCAACCCGGTGGCCCTGGCAAAGGCGCGAGCGAAATGAAACCGGCTGTAGCCTGTCAACGCCGCAAGATCGTCAATCACGATCCGCGCGTGCAGGTTGACCGCGACATAATCGCGCACGCGTTTCAGATTGGCTTCGGTCAACACGATGCGGTCGCTTGTTTCCGTCCCCGCGGCAAGACTGTCAAACAGCCGCAGCAATATGCCATCAACCAGCATTTCGGCTGCCATGATGTCGGTATCCGAAACCAGCGAGCGCTGGACCAAACGGTGTAGCAAGCGGCACAACAGCGGATCGAAACGGCCAAACACCTCGGCAAATTGTGCAATATTCGGGACATCGCCTCGATGAGAAGCGATGGTGTCATGATAGCGCTGCGGGTCGATATAAACATGGGTGAAGGCGATGGGGCCTTCGGTGGTCCAATCATAGGCATTGCCCGCGGCCACGGTTGTCACGGCATGCAGGGGCACATCGCGGTGTGTTGGCAATCCTTCGCCGCTGCGCGTCACGCGTTTGGCCCCGCCTTCGTGAAAGGTCAGATAATGATGCGTCAAGCGGGGCTGCTGCATCCGGGCGGCGCTGCCCGCCCAGCGTTGGACGATCACGCCGTTGAGTTGCGTCGGCCCTGAATCATAAAGCGGCTGCTGCGACGCCCACTCGCGCCAGCGCAGCGGGTGCGTTCCCGATGATTTTGTTTCCTGTTGCAAGCGACCCTATCCATTGGCTCCGCGTGGCCGCAATGCGACCCGCGGGCAAGCTGGGTTTAGGACCATGAAATCAGGCAAAGATATTGTGCGAAATTGCGCAGACGCCGGTTTGGGTGCGGCTAATCGCTCCAGGACAGTCAGGTTTAGCCTTTTGCTGGCGGGTCTGACGCCGCAAAACCTATGCGCTCTGCCGCTGCGCCCGACATGATAAAGCCGATGGGACGCTCGCTCTCTTCCTGCAAATGCCCGATCAGGCTGGCAGTGCGCGCCAAGAGCGAAATGCCCTTGAGCGCGGCCAGCGGGAAACCGGCATCGAGCATGACGGCGGGAATTGCGCCGTTGACGTTGATCGGCAGGCTTCGGCCCAGCACTTCAGGCAGGCAATCACGGATCGCCATCAATGTGGCGGTGTGCGGGCCGGAAACGCCCTGTTCGGCAGCAAGCTCGAGGAGGCGGTGCGCGCGTGGGTCCCCATCGCTGTGCTGGGGATGGCCGAAACCGGGAACGGCTTTCCTGTCGGCGCGGAGGGTTCGAACGGCATGGGCGGCGGCTTCGGCCAGCGGGCGCCCGGAAACTTCCGCGTCAGCGACAATAGCGGCATAGCAACGGCCAGCCACTTCGGCGCTGCCCAAGACCACCGACCCGCAGCCCAGCAGCCCCGCCGCGACTGCCCCGTGGAAAGCTTCGGGTGCCGCCGCCATTGTCATGCGTGCGGCCACCACGCTGGGCACCAGGCCATGCTCGGCAATGGCGCATAGCACCGCGTCAGCCAGAAATTTCTGGTGCTGGTCGGGCATTGTCCCCGTGACAAGCAGCCAGAAATAGGTTGTAAAGTCGAGCTTGCCCATAATCTGGCTGGTAAGGTCTAGACCGCGTACGGTGATGCTGGTCGCATCGGACGTGCAGATTGCCGTTAGGGCATGGTCCTGTTTGCCGATCCGCATCGCTAATCCTTTCGAAATTCGAAGTTGATTTCGCTATTCGAAGATTGTAGAGCAATGTCAAGCCATATGGAGGATTGCGTGACCCAGCCGCTGCACGACATCATGGTGCTCGATATGGGCACCTTTATTACGGGGCCTGCTGCCGGCATGCTGCTCGCCGACATGGGCGCGACGGTCATCAAGGTGGAACAACCTGGCACCGGCGATCCGTTTCGTGCTTTCAACGGCGGCCTCTACAGCCCGCATTTTCAGACCTATAACCGCAATAAGAAAAGCATCACGCTCGACACGCGCCAGGACGCAGACTTGGCTGCCCTCGACGCACTCGTGGCCACTGCCGATGTCTTCATCCAGAATTTCCGTCCCGGGGTTGCAAACCGGCTGCGGGTCGATCCGGCGCGGTTGCAGGCCATCAATCCGCGGCTGATCTATGCCTCCATCTCGGGCTTCGGTGCCGAAGGGCCGGACCGCGACCGGCCTGCGTTTGACACGGTAGCGCAGGCCGCATCCGGATTCCTGCGGCTGTTCCTCAACCCTGCTGACCCGCGCGTGGTGGGCCCGGCGGTAGCGGACGCCATCACGGGCTTTTACGCCGCGCTTGGCATATTGGCGGCGCTTAATGCCCGACACGCGACGGGGAAGGGCAGTCTGATCGAAACATCGATGTTCGAGGCGATGAGTCATTTCAACCTCGACGATTTCACCCATTTACTGTCCGAAGGTGAAGTGATGGGGCCGTTCAGCCGCCCCAATGTGTCGCAATCCTATGTGTTTGAATGTGCCGATGGCAAATGGCTGGCGCTGCACATGTCATCGCCGCCCAAATTCTGGGAGAATTTGGCGGTGGCCGTGGGCAGGCCCGACATGCTGGCCTTGCCCATGTTTGAAAGCCGCGCCGCGCGTATCGCCAATTACGAACAGGTGATGATGTTCCTGGCGCCGCTGTTCCGCACGAAGAGCCGCGCCGATTGGTGCGCTGACTTGACCCGACTCGAAGTGCCCCATGCGCCGGTCAACAGCTCCGAAGAGGTGCTCGCCTCGCCGCAGGCGCAGGCGCTGGGCATCTGCGTCGAGGATCCGGACGGCCCGCATGGTCCGTTCCGCACGATCCGTTCGCCGCTAACCTTTGATGGCGCGCGCGTGACCAATGTCGTCGCGCCGCCGGTACTGGGCGCCGACAATGAATCGGTGCTGGGAGGCTTGCGCGCCGACAAGGCGCAGGCAGCATGAGCGAGGGCGCCGACAAGGATCCCGAATATCTGTCCACCCTCGAACGCGGCCTCAGCGTATTGCGCGCGTTTGACGAGCAAAATCCTGAAATGCGGCTAAGCGAAGTTGCTGCGAAAACCGGACTTAGTCCTGCGGTAGCGCGCCGCTGTCTCAATACATTGGTAGCGCTTGGCTATGTTGGTCAGCACGGGCGGTCATTCTTGCTGCGTCCCGAAGTTCTGTCCATAGGCTCGGCCTTTCTGTCGTCGATGAATTTGGAGAGCACCTGCGTGCCGCCGTTGCAGGCTTTGCGCGACGAAACTGGTGACAGCGCGTCCATGGCGGTGATTTCGGGGACTGACATACTTTATCTTGCGCATGTTTCGACGACGCGGCGGATCCGCTTGGGGGCCAATGTCGGAACACGCTTTCCGGTGCACGCCACCTCACTTGGTAAGGCAATTATGGCGTTTCGCCCGGCGGAGGAAATAGAATCCTATCTGGCTTCGGGCGAGCGCACCCGCTTTACCGAACGCACGGTCACTGATGCCGATGCGCTGCGCGATCGCTTTGCCACCATTCGTGAAAAGGGTTTTGACTCGGCGCTTGATGAGCTGGATTTCGGTATCGTCTCGGTCGCCGTCCCAATTTTTGATGACCAGCGCATGGCGATTGCCGCGATCAACTGTTCAACCTCGACCACCCGAATTTCACAGGATGAGCTGGTGCGCACGCGCCTGCCCGGGCTGCGGTCGGCGGCGCAGGAAATCCAGCGGGCGCTCAAACGCTGGCCAGCTTTGTTGCACACACTGCATCAGAGCTAAAAGTTCGATATTCGAATTTGACTTCGTTAAACGAAGCCTTTACGGAGCGTCGTCATGGGAGAATCGGCGCAAATGCCGGTCCGCATGAGGAGGAAGCGAAATGGCGATCCAAGGGGCACGGCTATCGATTTTGGCAGGATTGATTGGCGCAACCGCGCTGACCCCGGTGATGGCGCAGGAAAGCGCAGCCGCCGAAGAGGGGGATATCGTCGTCACCGCGCTGCGCCGCGATGCCAATCTTCAGGATGTTCCCGCCGCCGTCACCGCATTTGATGAATCGGCCATTGAAAACGCCGGCATCGAACGACCGATCGACTTCATCAACCTGACGTCGAACGTCAATCTGGTTGAAACCCAGAATTCGGGCAACGCCTTCATCATCATCCGTGGTATCACGCAGGCGCGTAACAGCGAACCGTCGGTCGCCGTGGTCGTTGACGGCGTGCAGCAGGTCAACCCGGCGCAGTTCAACCAGGAATTGTTCGATATTGGCCAGATCGAAGTGCTCAAAGGCCCGCAAGGGGGCCTTTACGGCCGCAACGCCATCGGCGGCGCGATTATCATCACCTCAAAGGCTCCGTCCGATGAATTCGAGGGCAGCCTGAAGGTCGGGGTCGACAATGGCTTTGGCTATTATGTGCGCGGCGGGGTCAGTGGCCCATTAGGCGAGGGCGCTGCTTTCCGCCTGTCGGGTTCGTGGCGCGATACCGACGGCTATATCCGCAACACTTTTCTGGGCGAGGACGCCGACCCGGTTAAGGATATCGCGGTGCGCGGCAACCTGCTGTTCGACGCCGGCAGTGGTTTTTCGGTCGATCTGCGGGCATCCTATGCCCGGCTGGAAACCCAAGCGCTTTATTTCAACATCGTAGGTGACGTGAACGACACCAGCCTGCCGGTGCGCGTGAACAACGCGGGGCAGAACGACCGCGACATCTTCAACGTCGCCGCCAAGCTGAGCTATGAAACCGACGATTTCACGATCACGTCGATCACCTCCTACGATACGGTGAAGGAAATTCTGACGGGTGATGCGTTCGATTTTCTGCCTATTCCCGAATCCTTCTTCTTCAATCTGTTTGAAGCGATTATCGGCCCGGGGCAGGGGTTCGACCTCAACCAGAGCCAATATCTGAACGTGAAAGCGTTCAGCCAAGAGCTGCGGGTGCAATCGCCGTCTGACAGCGACCTCTTTTGGATGTTTGGTGGTTATTTGATCGACACCAACCGCTTCATTTCGACCGGCAACATGATCGACACCAACAATGGGGTGTTTCCGGTATTCCGCACCCCCAGCACCAACCCGCTGAACCCGCAGTTCAGTTTCTTGTCGGACAAGCAGGACAATTTTGCTTGGGCGCTGTTCGGCAATATCGGGTATGAATTCAGCGAACAGTTCCGCATCGACGGCTCGCTGCGCTATGATCGCGATCGTCGGAAGAATACCACGCTGACGCCGACGGCCTTTCTGCCCAATGTGCCCGGTTTCCCGCAAGGCGCGACCGGTGACGTGCGGCGTGAGACATTCGACGATTTGCAGCCCAAAGTGACGCTGACCTACCAGCCGTCAGACGATGTGACGCTCTACACCGGCTACTCGCGCGGTTTCCGTTCGGGCGGATTCAACCAAACCGGCGTTGGTGCGGTTGCGGCGTCGAACGGCATCGTCGGCGTGGCCGATATCTTCCAGGACGAAACGGCTTCGACCATCGAAGCGGGGTTCAAGACACGCCTGTTCGACCGCATGCTGACGCTCAATGGCGCAGCCTATTCGACGATTTCGAAGAACAGCTATTTCTTCGTTTTTCTGGCTGCCAACTCGACCCAGAACCTGGGCAACATCCCGCGCACACGCATTCGTGGGTTCGAGCTGGAAGCGAATCTGCGTCCATCGCCTGATGTCCAGATCAATGCGGCTGTCGGTTATACTTTCAGCAAGATCACCGATTTTCCTGATCCGGCCGCAATCGGCAACGAAGCGCCGCTGATCTCGCGCTATACCTATAACCTTGGCGCACAATTTACGCCTGAACTGGGCGGAGACATCGAAGGGCTGCTGCGCGTCGATTATCGCCGGACTGGCAAGACCTGGTGGGAACCGTTCAACACCACGGTGCGCAGCCCCGTTGACCTGGTTGACCTGCGCGCGGGCATCAAGGGCGATAACTGGGCGCTCACCGGCTTTGCGACCAATTTGTTCAACGAAAAATACAACGCCGAATTTTCGCCAGGCGGCTTTGTGTTCAAGGCGCGTCCACGGATATATGGCGTCGAGGCCAGCTATAGCTTCTAACAGGGAGTGTCGTCATGACTTCGTCGTTGCCCAACCGGTTGCACCATACCGCCTATGTCGTCAAAGATCTGGAGGCGACACGGCATTTCTATGAGGATATCCTCGGCTTTCCTTTGGTCGCCACGTGGTGCGAGCAGGAAGAATTGTTCGGCGCCGTGCGCACCTATTGCCACTGCTTTTTCGGGCTGGGCGACGGCAGCGCACTCGCCTTTTTCTCGTTCGCCGATCCCGCTGATCAGGCCGAATTTGGCCCTGACCTGGCATCGAGCCCGTTCCGTCACGTTGCGCTGAACGTCGATGCATCGGCACAGGTCGAGTTGGAGCGGCGCATCGCCGCGGCCGGCATAGCCGAACCGCAAACCTATGTGCTGGAACATGGCTATTGCCGTTCGGTGTATGTGGTCGATCCTGACGGGATGATTGTGGAGTTCACGCTCGACGCCGCCAATGCCGACCAGATCAACGCGCTGCGGGCTAAAGATGCCCATGCCGAGCTGAAGCGTTGGCTGGCAGGGGACCATCGTCCGAACAACGACGTCCGCCACCTCGAACACAGCCACTGAACGCCTGCACCAAAGACCCTGTCATGACCGAGGCGAATGGCGAGGGTCAGGCGGTGCTGCGCAGCCGTAGCGTCGCCGTGGCGGGCGGCGAGCTTATCCTACACGAGATCGGGTCAGGCCCACCCGTGGTGTTTCTGCACGGCTGGACGCTCGATCACCGCCAATGGCTTCCCCAATCCGTATTGGCGGACGGGTGGCGGATCATGCTGCCGGACCGACGCGGATGTGGCGCATCGTCGGCACCGTCCGATCTGTCGGCTGAGGCTGAAGACGTGCTCGCGATGGTTGGTGACGGTCCGTTCGCTCTGGTGGGACTGTCGCAGGGCGGGGCGGTTGCGCTGGATGTCGCGCGTCGTTTCCCTGATCGCGTCGCGGCGCTGGTGTTGGCGGGCGCGCCGCTGCACGGCGTTGTCCCGTTGCCCGATGGCGAGGAAGAAGATGTCCCGCGCCGCCTGTACGCCGGTTATGTCGGGTTGGGACAGGTGGATGCCATGAAGCAAGCGTGGAGCAACCATCCGTTCACGCAGGTCGCCGCACCAATGCGCCAGCTGGTTGCGGACATGATTGCCGCCTACGACGGGCGCGACTTGCTTAACCCTCCGTCGCCGCTGCAGTTTTCCGCCGGCGACGTCGAAGGCCTGTCCATGCCGGTGATGGCGCTCGCGGGCGAGCAGGACGGGCCATGGCGCCAGTCGGTGGCCGCCTTTATCGGTTCGCACGCGCCACGCGGCATGGCGGCCTTTGTTCGTGACGCCGGGCATTTGTGCAATCTTGACCAACCGGCCATGTTCAACCGGCTGGTCACGGCATTTCTTGAGGAGCATTTTCAATGAGCAGGAACGGGGCATGAGCGCTGGCCGATTTTTGACCACCCACGTCGGGTCGTTGCCGCGCGAAGATGATCTAATACAGCTTATGTTTGCCAAGGAAGAGGGGTTGCCGCTTGACCCCGCTGCCGTCGCTGCGCGCATCGAGCAGGCGGTGCAGCATGTCGTGGACAAGCAGGCAGAGGCGGGTATCGACATCATCAACGACGGCGAACAGTCAAAGCCGAGCTACGCGACCTATATCAAAGATCGCCTCAACGGCTTTGGCGGCACCGGCACCAGCTATGTCTTTCAGGACATAGAGGATTTCCCCGGCGTCAAAGACCGCATTGCCGGGGATGCGGGCCGCAAGCATCGCAAAACGCCCGCATGCAACGCGCCGATTACGGTGAAGGACATGACCGCGGTCGACATCGACGCCGCCACGCTCAACGCCGCGCTGGCGCGCCATTCCGGCAAACAGGCGTTCATGAGCGCGGCATCTCCCGGCGTCACCGCGCTGTTTTTTCGCAACGATCATTATGCCAGCGACGAGGATTATCTGTTCGCCCTCGCCGAAGGGCTGCGCCACGAATATGAAGCGATTGCGGCCGCCGGAATTACCCTGCAAATCGATTGCCCTGACTTGGCCATGGGCCGCCACACCCAGTTTCGCGAACTGACGCTCAGCCAGTTTCGCGACCGGATGATGCTCAACATCGAAGCGCTCAATCGGGCGACAGCCAATATCCCGGAAACCCAGCTGCGCATGCATATGTGCTGGGGCAATTACCCGGGCCCGCACCACTGCGATGTGCCGTTCAAGGACATCATCGATCTGGTCTGGCGCGCGCGGCCGCACGCCATCCAGTTCGAAGCCGCCAACCCGCGCCACGCGCATGAATTTGCGATGTTCGAGGAAGTCGGCTTGCCCGAAGGCAAGGTGCTGATCCCCGGCGTGGTCGAATGCCAGTCCAACTATATCGAGCATCCCGACCTGATCGCCCAGCGCATCGGGCGCTACGCCGATCTGGTCGGCCGCGACAATGTGATGGCGGGGGTCGACTGCGGCTTTTCCATCCATGTCGGATCGGGCGGCGTCGACCGCGACATTGTCTGGGCCAAAATGCGCGCGCTGAGCGAAGGCGCGGCGATCGCATCGCGGCGTTACTGGCCCTAAGCCGCGACGTGGCTGCGGCAACCGCCGCCATTCACCAGGCCCAACGAATCACCGTGACACTTACTGATCCCGGCAGAGCGGGGGCATGGGCGCCCAGGGGGGGGTGGGCCTATGGGTGGGGGTGGGGTCAAGCGCGCTTAAAGATACAAAGGATACGGCCAACCCTCCCCTATATGTATCCTTTGTTGCTTTAAGGGGAGCGGTGGGGGGATCGCGGCGCGTCGCCAGACCGACAATGCGAAAGAGCCGTTGGCACCGGCATGGCACAGGCCGAGGGGTGTAGGAAAGCGGTTTTGCGCGGTGGCGCGAGCGCGCGGCGAGGGTGCCAAAGGCGCAGGCCCTATGGCGAGCAGACATACCACCCGCGCGTCCCAGTGGCTAAGGCGCGCAAGCAATTTGGAGCTTGTCGCACCTGACATCGCTGCTTTCGCAATTTCCAGTTAGACCAGATGTTGCGGCGGTATTTGCCGACCGCGGAGAGAATCATGACCCGGAAAGCGACGAAGAAGCAGGCTTGACGAGGGAGGTGCGATTAGAGAACCAAAGGGCACCTGCGATATAGAAGACTTCGCCTGCCGATGTGGCTAGGTTTAGACTGGGGGAGAGTGCGATGCCGAAGCAAAATGTCGGCTCCGATGGGCGCGTCATAGTGAGCAGCGGCTGCACACGCATCCGACGCGCCTGAGCCATGGCATCCCTCCACGAGATGGCGGAGCAGGTGCCTCTGCGTTTCACCGCGCCCACGCCCGGCACGGTGACTGCGCATCGCAGCAGCGGCATCATCTCAACCTGCCTGTTCGGCACCTTCGACGGCGAATGGGCAACCGCAACCGTCGAAGGATTGGAGTTCGACACGCTGCTGCTGACGCGCGGGAGCAACCAAATCTGGCGCGGCGTGCTTAACGGTGAACCGTTCACGGTGGAGCCGCACGGAACCTTGCTGATCAGCTACATCCCGCAAGGCGTCAAAGGCGAGATGACCTATTACGCCGAAGCGAACACATCGTCCCTGCTGATGTTTCCACCCGGCCGACTGGCCAACATGATGCCCGCAGACGGCAATCCCGCGAGCGTGCCCTTTGCCATGGTCGGCAGCGAGCGGCTGGTCGAATTGTTCCAGATGATCGAGACCGAGATTCTGGCGCCCGAAAGTGGGAAGCCCGGGCATATCGAGACACTGACGCGCATGTTGGCCCACTATCTGGCTGACCGGACGGCGGTTCACAGCAGCGGACAGCGCCTGCACTTGGACATAAGCCCCTACAAGCTCAAGCGTGTGCTCGATTACATCGACGACCACCTCGGCGTGGCGATCGATCTCAGCAGCATGGCCGAAGTGGCCGGGTTGTCGCGCTTCTACTTCGCCAATGTCTTCAAGCGGGCGACTGGCCGCTCGCCCTATCAGCATCTAATCTATCGCCGGGTGGCGTGGGCCCAGACGCTGATCGCCCAAAGCGATCTGAGCCTTGCCGAAATCGGCCAGGCCAGCGGCTTTTGCAGCCCGGCGCACTTTAGTACGTCGTTTAAGCGCGAAACCGGCCTGTCCCCGACGCGCTACCGCGAATTGGTGCGCCGAGGTGTCACCGTGCCGGGTGAGGCGATCAGTCTGCCGTCTTTGTAGGAATTACAGGAACTACGCTGACACGTCACTTAACCCCTCAACGCATAGAAGCCCCGAAAGTGTGGATCAGTTTACGACAACGACGAACATTTGGGGATTAAGTAAAGTGTCACCGTAACCCAAGGGTGGCCGTGTCTTTTGTGTCCTTAACCGCGTCAGACGCCATCCGTCTCAGTTACCGTTTTTATCAGACGGCGAGGCCCCAAAGGTTTAGCTAAGCGCTTGAAAATATGGTGGACGCACTAGGGCTCGAACCTAGGACCCGCTGATTAAGAG
>NZ_JBXPUZ010000014.1:0-12514 GCF_057220455.1 Sphingopyxis sp. sgz302558
GCGCCAGATTATTGCGCGCTTCGATGTCGACACATTAGCGGGCATGGAGTTTGAGCTCTATCGCCTCGAAAATGTTGATGCCGACACGCTCGTCGACGAACTCGGCCGCGTATTCCAGCCGCCCTACGATATCTTGGGCTCGCGCGTGCGCGTCGTGCCGCTGCCGCGCTTGCGCTCGCTGCTGGTCATTTCCGCCAATCGCGCTGACATCAGCCGTCTCGAGCCTTGGATCCGGCGGCTCGACGCCGGGGTTGCAGGCAAGCGACGGCTCTACAGCTATGCCGTCCAACACGGGCGCGCGCGCGATATCGCCGGCGCGCTCCAGCGCGTGGTGGGCGGCGGCACCGACGAGACAGCGTTTCAGGACGATGCCCCGGCCCCCCTGCTGTCTGCGCCAACCAGCGGCGGCGGTGCGTCGGATGACAGCGCTGCCCCACCGCCCGTGACGACGCGCCGCTCGGGCAGCGGCGATACGCGCAGCGGCGGCCCGCGCATCGTCCCCAATGAAGCGACCAATGCGCTGCTCATCTACGCCGACGGCGAAGAATATGAATTTATCCGCGACGCACTCGCCAAGCTTGACCAGCCGGTCGCGCAGGTGCTGATCGAAGCCACGCTCGCCGAGGTCACGCTCGGCGATGATTTTGCCTATGGCATCAATTTCCGCGCGCTTACCGGCGATGCCACGATAGTGAACACGAGCAACAACTCGCTGACCCCAGCAGCGCAGGCACCGGGGTTCTCGGTATCGCTGCTCACTGGCGACATCACCGGGGTTTTGAACGCGCTCCAGTCGAAGACCAATGTCCGCGTGCTCTCGGCGCCCAAGCTGATGGTGCTCAACAACCAGACCGCCGAGCTCCAAGTCGGCGACCAAGTGCCGATCGTCACCCAACAGCAGCAGGGCGTGGCCTCGCCCGGCGCGCCGCTGGTCAACACCATTGAGCTGCGCGATACCGGGGTGATCCTCAAGGTCACGCCGCGCGTCAACGACAGCGGCACGGTGACACTTGATATTGCCCAAGAGGTTAGCGAGGTCGCGCAGACCACCACCTCGGGCCTCGATTCCCCGACCATCCAGCAGCGTCGCCTGTCGAGCACGGTCGCGACGCGCTCGGGCCAGATGATCGCGCTCGGCGGGCTGATCCGTGAGCGCTCGGCGCGCACGCGGTCGGGCATTCCGCTTCTCAGCCAAATCCCGATCATCGGCGGGCTGTTCGGACGGCAGGAGCAGCTTGCCGGGCGCACCGAGCTCATCATCCTTTTGACCCCCACGGTTATCCGCTCCCCTGAAAATGTCGGCGCGGTGGTCGATGAACTTTTGGGCGCGCTCGACGCTACTCGCCCGCTCGTCGAGCGCGCCCGCGAAACCCAGCTGCAGTCGCCCGTTGCGCCGCCGCCTACGCCCTAACGCGCATCTGCACCAGCGCGAGCGCGGCTATGTGCTGATCAGCGCACTGTGGCTGTTGCTGCTCGCCGGCGTGCTCACCGCGCTTATTCTCGCGCAGACGCGCGAGCGCGCCGAGGATGTACGCGATGGCGGCGACGCGCTGCGGCTGCGCCATGCGCTTGCGAGCGCGATTGCGACGGTCAACGCCGACCGGCTGTTTGCAGGGCCGGCGAGCTGGTGGTGGAAGCTGCCTGCGCAGGGAACGGTGGAGATTGATGGGATAACGGTGACGCTCGCGCTGTCGAACGAGGCCGAGCAGATAGACCTGAATCGCGCGAGCCGTGAGGCGATGGTAGCGGCGCTGGATCGATTGGCGCAGGAGCAGCCGGGGATGATGGCTGGGGTTGAGCGCGATGCGCTGGTGCTGGCGATTGAGGCGCGGCGGGCTAGTGGGGTACCGTTTTACAGCGCGCGGGAGGTGGCCTGGTTGTTGAGGAGCGATGTGGTGCAGTTTGCGCCAAATCAGGCAAAGGGTGAGGGGGAGGCGGAAGCGAATCCTGCAGCCATACGACCGCAGATGGCCGATTTCTTTACGGTTGCTAGCGGTCTTGAAGCGCCGCGCATTTCAACGGCAATCGGCGCTTCGACTGAGTCATCGCAAGGGGATGCGATTCGGGTTGTGGCTTGTGCCCGTGTTGGGCAGCGACGCGGCTGCGTTGTGGAGGTAGGAAGGCTTGCGCTGCGACCATCGCCGGGATGGCAGCGGGTCGATGGATGGGAGAATGCCGCCAACCAATGCAATGAGAATGCGCGAGCGAGATATGGGTTTAGTAAAGTGTCACCGTAACCCAACCCACCGTAACCCGTAACCCTTAACCCTTAACCCTGTCACCGTAACCCAGACTGACCAGATCATATTCTATTTGGGTTGCGCAAAAAATAATAGATCGACAAAAAAAACTGTAATTGACAAAGCAAGCAAAATTACTGCCACAGACGTTTTTCTGTGATTATCTTCACTGATCTTATGATGTACGATATAGAAGTACATGCTCAAACATGCAGCCATGACGGAAAGCCTAAGGCCAAATCGAAGCCCAAAGTAAGTGGCTACGAAATATGGCACAAGGCCCGATAAGTATATGCCAAGTGAATTTTTCAAAACAAAGCTCTACAGCTGGACGACTCGTAAACGCCTTCAATTGCACCTGCACCTGCGACAATTGCTGCGCCAACAGGTGTAACGCTTGCCGCTCGGACAATTCGCAATGCATGCGCACCCTTTGAGCGCTTGAGGCCGCCTGCCGGATTATCGCCAGAATAGCCATATCGTTTATCGGCAGCAGCTTTTGCAACATCAACGAGTCCACCGAGAAACGTTCCTTTTGCCGCGCCCCATAGGCCATCTCCAAGGCACCCAAGTCCATTTCGCACCAAAGGCTGGTCATACCATTTGCGATCATCAAAATACTTCTCGCAATGAGGTGCGGGCTGCGGCCCCCGGCAGCTCTCAGGTATCTGCCGCATCATGAAGAACCTCTCCGACGCTTCAGGCATATCAAATGACGGTCCGCCTTCACCCACCGGCACGCCTGCCTGCCCCTCTGGATCCACCCCGTTCACAGGATCCCCACCAACATAGTTGTACCAATTCATCCCATCCCCATAACCAATGGGGTCGGTCTGGAGGAACCTGCCGAGCGTGGGGCTGTACATGCGGGCTTTGTAATACCACAGCTTCAGTTCGGGTAGCCAGATTTGTCCGGTATAGCCGAACCGCCCGGCATTGCCCGGCGCGGGGATGCCATATTCGTCATAGGCGTTGATGTTGATGATGGCGCCCGTGCTGTCGCTGATGCTGACAATGCTGCCACGCTCATCGGCCATCAGGAACCGCCGGTCGCTGGTGCCGCTGCCCTCATACCACACGATGGGATTGTCGATGCCGGGGCCGTGGACGTAGCGGCGCAACAGCACGCCGTTGATGTCGCGCTCGACGATCAGATCGAGCCCTGAGTATTCAAACCGCACCGGCGAAGGCGTGTTGTAGACCAACGCCAGTCGCCCGGTCGATTCATAGGCAAGATGCGGCACTCCGGTCGGCGTCGTCGCCCATGCCAGCCGATTTTCCGCTGAGTAATTATAGCTGTTCACGACGTCGCCTGTGACGTTGCCACGCGCGTCATGCGTATAGCTGGCCCCGCCCGCACTCATGATCCGGTTGAGCCCGTCGGTCACATAGCTGCGATCGACGTTGTAATGTGCTTGCCACGCATAGATGTCGTTGTTTCGGCTCACGCTGGCGATTTGGCCTGCTGGATTGTATGTGAAGTCACGAGTCATGTCGTGCGCCGTGCCAGACAAATTATGCGAGGCAGCGGCTACTCGCGAGGCCGCGTCATACACGAAGCTTTGCACAGTGCCGTTGCCAAACACAACATATGTCGGACGGCTGAGTGTATCGAACTGATAGCTCGCCAATACCCCGACGCCCGAGGTCGCACCATTCTCGCGGATCGCAGTGACGTTACCGACGACATCATAATCATAGTTGATGGTGAGGCCGCTGCCCGGATAGGTCATTGCGACCATCCGACCTGCCGTATCATATTGCCGCGTGGTGGTTGACGACAGGAAGCTCAGCCCCTCCGAGGTCTGCCGACCTAGCGCGTCATAAGTAAAGTTGACATTATAGTTGTTCGGCTGCGCGGACTGCGTCAGCCGCCCCAAGAGATCATAGCTGCTGGTCCGGTCCCACACTTCGGGCGCATTGTTCGGTACGTCGACCGCAATGTTGCGCCCAAGATCATCATAGCTGTAGCCGATAAGCTGGCCATCGCGCAGCCGCCGCTGGATAACACTGCTGCGGGCATCATAGGTCAGCTGCTCATAATCACTGGCGTTGCTGGAGTCGCCGCCCTTGGTCGTCACCGGATAGCGAGTTTGAGAGAGCCGGTCGTGGCCATCATAGATATAGGTGGTGCGGTTGTTCTCGCCGTCGCGGACATGATCGATCAGGCCATTGGCGGTGTAAGCGGTGATCACCTCGTCGCTCGCCTGCGCCGTGCCGACAGCGGTCTCGACCTTGGTGACGCGGCCTTCATTGTCGTATGTGTTGCGCGTGATGCGATCGGGCCCTGCGCTGCCGGTGGTCGCCAGCGTGCAGGCGCTACCGGGCAGCGCGCCCCAGGTCGCCGGGTTCATCCTGAGCGCGGTGCAGGTCAGCCGGTTGTCGGCGTCATAGCTGTATTGTGCGACGCTCACCGTACCGGCGGTGCCCGAGGCCGTCTCCTTGAGCTTGTTGCCATTGGCATCATAGACAATGTCAAGCGTCTGATAGACGGTCATCGCATTGAGCGCAGCTTCGGTTGCAGCAGTCACAGTGCCGGTCTCAACCTTGGTGACGCGGTTGCCACTGTCGAACGTCAGCCGTTCGGCGCTACGCAGCCGCGCGCCGCCGCCATCGGGATCAGGGCCGATCGTGCCGCGCCGCCGGTCCATGCTGTCGTAAATGAACGTCGTCGTATCATCGGTCCCGGCGAGCGGGCCATCGATGCTCGCGAGATTGTCGCGCGCATCATAGGCATAGCTGACCGACGAGCTCAGCGCGCCATCGCCCGATGAAGTGGTAACCTTGGAGGGGAGCAGGTTGGGCGTGTTATACTCGATGGTGACCTTGGTCTCGTTCGCGGTCCCCGCACAAGTCGCGGCGGTCGCACAGGCGGTGATCTGGGTAACCTTGGCCTGCGCCTGCGCCACATTGACCAGATTGCCGCCGGCATCCTTCACCTGCGCGAACAGGTTCGTATAGACATAGTTGATCTCGGGGCGTGTGCCGGTCTCGGTGCCCGCTGCATCGACATCAGGCGAGGGCAACTGGACGCGGGTTACTTGGCCGTGGGTTGCATCATAGGTGTAATCGGTGCGGTTGCCGAGCGCGTCCTGCGTCCAATTGGGGCTGTTGCATTTGGCGGGGTTGCTGCAGGTCGCGTCATAATTCGCCGTCGTGATGATATCGGCGAGCCCGCTGCCCGATTTCGCGACATGGCGCGTCTGCGTCACATTGCCGCGCGCATCGCGCGTATATTCGGTATAATCGCCCTCGGGATTGGTCTCGCGGGTGAGCCGCTGGTTGGCGTCGTAAATATAGCTGGTCGTGCCGGTCGTGCCTGCGACCACCGCCGTCGGCTGCGCCGCCGCCGGGGTCGAGGTGACCTGGTTGGTCTCGCCAGCCGAGGTGGTGGCGGTCGAGGTGGTGGTAGCTCCAACCGTCCAGTTGTAGGTGATGCTCGCGCCCTCATCGGTGACCGAGGTCGTGCGGCCATTGCCGTCGCGGGTCGCGATGGTGGTATCGCTGCTGGCGCCGGGACGGCGGATGCGCGTCTGCGTGCCCGAGCTATTGTCCACGCGCCAGGTGCCCGATTGGCTGTTGATGATTTCGAGCACGCCGGTGGAGGGGATATTGTAGGTCACTGTCGCCCAGCTGCCAGGTGCGGCGTCGCAGTTGAACGCTGTGGGATCGCAATAGGCTTGGCTGAGGTCGATAAAGCGCAGACTGGCGCGATTGAACCAACCCGGCGGCGGCGATTGTCCGCTGGTCCCACTTGGGCCGGCGTTCGACTGATACTTCAGTTTCATCGCATAGCCCGCGTTGCTGCGCACGTCGGACAGACGGTAATAGACAGAGCACTGCACCTGCCCATCTTCTTCGGGAATTTCCCAGCCGAAGCCGCCTTGCGGATAGAGACACCCTTCGGGCGTCGTCCACGTCAGCGTGTAACGGGCTCCGCTAGGGCGCACGACCTGCGTGGGCACGGCACAGAGCAGCGCCCCCAAATAATTGTTGCTGCATTGCGGAACCGACATGACCGCACCGGGCGTCGTGGACGTCAATGCTAGCGGCGAGATGTACGTAATGGTGGTGCCATCAGGCGCGCGGTAAGTGAACTGCGTGTTGGCGACATTCTCGACGAGGGTCGCACCATTGGCTTTATCCGCAACCCAAACCCCGCCAACATTGGTGAAGCGGTCGGACATCTTGCCGAAGGTAACGTGCGCATATTGCGTTGCACCCGATGCCGTGCGGACGAGTTCGCCCGACCAATTGTCGCGCGTGCCGCCACTATAGTGACGCACCATCGTGACGCCGCCGTCACCGCCGATGCTACCCTCAACAATGTCGCGGGCAAAGCTGCCGGTGACCCGGTCGACGCCATGATCGTCGCGGTTATCGTGCTGGGGCGGGGGTGGGACTTGAGCAAAAGCCGGAGACACGGCTAGCAGCGATAAAGCAGCAAATAAGGCGGCGAGCCAATTGAACATGAACCGCGGTCCAGCCGCCCTTGCTTCACCCTCGCCCCGCTGCCGCACCGCCATATCGCATTCCCCGCTTGCTTGACCTCGACCCCACTGCTGGCTGGGCGCTAGGGTGGCGGGTTGGGAGAGCCTGTCGTCTTCAGACGCGTACGGTTGTTCGCCTTGTCATGCTCATAATCGACCGTGACATTGTTGTTCACCGTGCCGGTGCGCACGACTTTGACGAGGCGGCCTTTGGCGTCATACGTGTAGGTAATAGTCTCAGCAGCTTGTACTGGAACCGCAAGGCCCAGAGCGCCTAGCGCGCACAGCAATTTGATCGACTTCGACATCCGCAACTCTCCCGCCCAAGGCAGCACCGCGACTCCGTCTGAGGGTCAAGGCTGCGTCGATGCATTGCGCGTGTCAACGTGACTTTTGTCTCAAATCAGCAGCTTGCACCGAAACGAACAGANAAGGCAGCACCGCGACTCCGTCTGAGGGTCAAGGCTGCGTCGATGCATTGCGCGTGTCAACGTGACTTTTGTCTCAAATCAGCAGCTTGCACCGAAACGAACAGAATTCGGCCAATTTGCATTTGCGGATATTTGCTGTTTTCGCGCTGAAGCCCAAAATCGGCGCGCAATATTTGCTCCATATCGGAACAATCAAAGAAAGGTTATGCGGCATCGTCAGCAACAGCCGCTCCTACGGCGTCACCAACTCCAAATGGCTGACCCCGAACGCCTGCGCCAGCTCATAGATGGTGACGATAGTCGGGTTGCGCTTGCCGCGCTCAAGATCGCTTAAATATTGCTGCGACAGCCCGGAGCGTTCGGCGAGCTCTTCCTGCGTCCAGCCGCGCGCTTTCCTGATCCGGGCGCAATTGTCGCCAACAAGCTTGCGCATATCCATGCACAAAGCATTGGCGATGCGGTGCGGTTCAGTTTATCACCTTTAATATGTAGGTGATACCGAGGCCGCATGCTCGATTTGACCATAATGCTGGAACAAGCCGGGCTCGACCCGGCCTCCACTTTGGTCGTGCGCCATGCTCCCATTGAAAAGCAGCTCAAGCGCGTATTGCCCTGGCTGGTCGCCGAGCGGCCCGAGCTGTGGCTCACCTATCAGCGTATTCAATGGTCGAGCCTCGAGAAGGCCATGACGCGGGCTACGCATATTGTGTCGTTCGTCGGCGAGGAACCAGCGACCGCGACCTTTGCTGGCATCTATCGCATTGACGGGTGGGAAGAGCTCGACCTTGCAGGCTATAGTGCCTTCCCAGGCAATGCCGAGCTGACCGCGCTCGGCATGGCGGGCCGCACGCCCGACATGGGCAATTGTCTCGCGTTCGAGCTGGAGGCGCTCGATGCTTTTGCCGACTGGTCGGGACGGCTGATGGTCGCCTGGCCAAAGCCTTATCAAAGCTGGTGGCGCAAGGCCGACCGCGCGCGCTTTCCCGTCATCGCCATCGAGCGCGAGAGCCGCTTCGTGCGCGCTATGCCCGACTGGCAGGATATCATCCTCACCCATGCCGAGCTCCACAGCCTGCCGCGCGCGTGGCAGGCCGCTTTGTCACAATGGCGCGGCATTTATTACATCTACGATAGCAATCGGCGCGCGGGCTATGTCGGCTCGGCTTATGGCACCGACAATATCTTCGGCCGCTGGCAAAGCTATGCCAAGAGCGGCCATGGCGGCAATGCGCGGCTGCGCCGCAGCGATCCTGCTGACCTAAGCTTTAGCATCTTGCAGCGCACCTCGCCCGACCTGGAGGCCGCCGACATCATCCGGCTCGAGGCCAGCTGGAAGGAGCGGCTGCATACGCGCGTTCATGGGCTCAATGCGAACTGAGCCTCGTCCCAAACGCTATTGCTGGCCGCCAAATCTGCCCAATTAAGCAGCCCAAGGATCAATATCGTCATCGTCTTCGATGGCTAGACCTTGCGCGTCGTCCGACATTTCGATGGGTCCTTCGTTGATGGGCAGGCGGTACCGGTCCATGTCGCGCACCCAGAGGAGAAGCTGCGCCAGCGCATCGACCTGGTCATCATGCGCGGCGCTCGGAAAGCCGAGCAGCTCGCCCAAAAAATCGCTGACCCAATGCCCCTGCTCGGGCACGAACAATCGCCCCGCCTCGATGAGCGCGCTGGCGGCATGGACCCGTTCATCCTTGGAACCATAGGGGCGGCGCGGCGTCGGCAAGGGCACGCCATCGGGGGCATCGGCATGCAGCTGCGGGATGAGCTGCTGACCCGACGACGCATCTTCGATGAGGAGAACGTCGACATTGTGCAGCCGCGCGAGCTCGATGGTCTTGGCCGTGAGCTCGGGAAATTTGAGCCGCGCGCGAAAGACATCGATGAGATGGAGCTGCTTGCGATAGTAACGGGCGACCACAAAGGCGGAGTAGTCATTGTAGAGATTATCCTTGCTCGCGGTGTCGAGCGACATGACAATCTGGCCTTCGGTAAGATCAAGCGCCGCGCGGTCGTAGCGCAAGAGCCACTTCGCCTCGATGATGCTGCCGATCTCGGGGATCGGGTCCTGCTGGAACTGGCCGGCAAAGACATAGGGGCTTTGCGCCTTGCGCTGTTCGAGGAAGGCGAGCGATTGGCGCGCTGGATGCAGCGCATAGCCCGCGCGGCGCTGATAGGTGCGCCCGCGGGTGAGCGGAATTACCTCATCCTTGACCGCGATGGCGGGAAGACACAGCTCCTCAAAATCGCCGCGCTGCTTGAGCGAGCCGACGAGGTCAGCGGCGTGCAGCCGCTGCATGATCACGATCATCGCGCCCTTGTGTTGGCTATTGGGGCGCTGCGACAAGGTCCCGTCGAACCAGTCGTTAACCTCGTCGCGCGCGAGCTGCGAGAGCGCATCCTGCGCCTTTAGCGGATCATCGACGATGATGATGTCCGCGCCAAAGCCCGTGGTCGCCCCTTTGATTGAGCTCGACATGCGCCCGCCGCCCATGCTCGTGCGAAAATGGGCGAGCGCACGGCTGGTGAGCTTCAGCCGCGGGAAGGCACGGCCATACCAAGGGCTCTGGATGATCCGCAAACAATCATAGGCATGATCCTCGGCGAGTTGCTGGCCATAGCTCAGGCATAGAAAACTCAACGCCGGATTATGCCCGAGCATCCAGGCGCACCAAGCAATCACGATCCGCGTCTTCAGGTGCCGCGGCGGGATAGTGATCATCAGCCGGCGGTTGTCGCCGGAGCGGACACGGTCGAGCTGGTGGATGATCGCATCAATATGCCAATTATGCTCATAATCATTATTCCCGCCGAGCTCGGCGAACGCCATGCGCAGGAAGAAGCCAAAATCCTGGCGCAGCATCGCCGAGATGGCATCATCGACATCAACGTCAGCCATGATTTCCCTCCCCGCTGTCACCCGCTTGGGTACCCTCATCTTGGGCCTTGCTATCGCTTACGCCGTCGTCGCCAGCTGCGTCCTCGGGGAGCGGATCGCCGAACAGGCTCGGATCAACCGCCCGCTCGGCGGACAGCTGCTCAAAATAGCGGTTCAGAATCTCGGCATCGCTTAATCGGTGGAAGCGGCGCTGATGCTCTTCGCGTTTTGCCTCGATACGGCGGCGGCGCGTATCGACCAGCTCGATCGCGCGGATATCCCCCATGACCGCTTCCTGGATCAGCCGCATATCGATGCTGTTGGATTTGGTGACCTTGCGCTCCTTGCCATCCTCACGCACCGTCACCTTGCGGCGAAGCTCGCGCTCGAAGAAGCTGTCGACATTTTCGACGCCTTGTTTGCGCCGTCCGCGCGGACGGCCATCGCCTTTGCTGAACCGCCCCGCCTCCGGCGGGCGATTGCGCCCGACGATATAGCTGCCATCCTCGGCCACATTATCCTTGGCAAAGGGCTGGCCATCCTTGCGCCGCCCACGGCCGAAGGGCGGGTCCCCTGCGCCCGCGCTCATGACACGGCTCCCAGCCGCGCGGCCTTGACCTCGGCGAGCGGCGTCAAGCCATCGAGCAGCGGCTCGGCGCCAACCGCCGCGCTCACACGCCGCAAGATGACATCGCCATAGGTGGGATCGAGTTCGACGAGCCGGGCGCGGCGCCCGGCCATATGGCTTGCGATCGCGGTGGTGCCCGATCCGGCAAAGCTGTCGAGGACAATATCGCCCGGGCGCGATACGTCGAGAATCGCATCGCGGATCATGAAGCGGTTCTTGACCGTGGGATGGTCGGCCAGATCCTCCATCCGGCCGGCGCGGAACACATTGGCCGAGGGATAGCGCCAAACGTTTGAACGATTTCGCTGACCGAGCGCGATATTGCTTTTGTGCTTTCCAGGGCTCACCTTGAACACATAACAAAGCTCGTGCGCCGAGCGATAAAAGCCGCCAAGCCCCGGATTTTTTACCCAGACGATCATATTTTTGAGTTCATCGAACACGCCGTTCGCCGCCTCAAGCATATAGGGCGCGCCGCGCCAGTCCATGAACACAAAGCCGATGGCACCGGGGTCGCAATGTGCTTTCAGCGCCTCGAACGCCGGACGCAACAAGGTGCGGCCAAATTCGGGGAGCGAGGTTTCACCCGCGCCCATGACAAAATTACCGTGCCGCACTTTGCCATTGCCCGACACATTATTGGCGATCCGACATCCATAAGGCGGGTCGATCATCACCATCTGCGCCCGCTCGCCAGCAAGCAGCCGTTCGATAACGGCAGAGTCGCGCGCATCACCAATGATCAGCGCTTGCTCGCCAATCGTCCAGCGATCGCCCAGCTGGCAAACCGACACTTTGGTCAGCTCGGGCAAATCGACCCGGTCCTCGCCGCTTTGCTCTTCACCCTCGTCGAAGTTGATGAAGCCATCGATCTCGAACGTATCGAACCCGGTGAGCTCGACAGTATAGCCAAGCTCAATCAGCCCCGAAAGCTCAGCGCGCAGCAGCGCTTTCGACCAGGACGCCTCTTCGGCGAGCTTATTGTCGGCGATGATGTAGGCGCGCCGATCCACTTCGCTCATCGCGCCCAGACTGATCACCGGCACAACCGTCTCGCCGTTGCGGCGCGCGGCTTCGAGCCGGCCGTGGCCACAAACGACGTTGCCAGCGTCATCAATTAGAATCGGATTGGTCCAGCCGTGATGCCGCAGACTTCGCTGCAGCTTCCGTATCTGCGCACGCGAATGCACACGTGCATTGTTAGCGTAAGGAATGAGCTCGTCGATCGGTCGGTATTCGACCGCGAGCATACGGTTAGGGATTTGCGAAACGGGCTTTCTCTTAGGCATAATTCACCTTTCTCAAAAATCGAGTTCAAGACCGATTTCCGTGGTGGAAAATGCTGCCTAAGCAGAACGCATGTTGGTTATGGGTCCCGGCGGCTCTTGTCTAGATTCTTTTTGTGAGAACACATCAGAAACAACGCCACCGGCCGTCACATTCGCACAAGACGATGAATTGGTTCCCAGCGCGGCGCGATATAGGAACGGCCCAGTAATCGGGCTGATTTGCTCGGGTCTTTGCTGACACCGATGCCATTAAGGGCGCCAAAGCGGCTCTGTTCCCAGTAGTTTCCCATATAAATGGGATCAGGCGCACAGAGACCCGTGCGCCGCAGACTGCGTGGCGCACCACGCACTTTTCCATTTTATATCAATATTTTAGTTCGCTGCCTCTGGCGCGATATTGTCGCGTTTTGTCCGGCGCTTAGCGCAATCGCTTCTCGGCCTGCGCGGGCCAGAGACCGTCACTGAGCATTGATTCTACGCAATTCATGCCAGATATCTCAAAGGGCCGAAAAGCCGGATTCCAGTTGCGTTGCGCTTTTGATGGATAGAGACGCC
>NZ_JBXPUZ010000015.1:0-9449 GCF_057220455.1 Sphingopyxis sp. sgz302558
GGCCAACACTAGCGATGGAGGCGTCAATGCACTAACAATCCGATCGGACCACTCGGTGGGGGCCGGTCACCCGCTGTTCCGCCATTGAAACGGGGAAAATGACAATGGTCAAGAGTATTCAGCAGGGTGAGGAAGTTGGGGTGGGCGATGGGTTCACAATGATAGGAGTCGATTCATTATGAAGTCGCGGACGTTACTTCCCCCGCGACGCGCCATTATGTGAAGCCATGTTCAGATATCGATGGGGACCGGAAATAACGCGAGATGGGGATACAGGAGATTTAGAGTATATGTCTAAGGAGGACCATGCAGCGCGATTGGCAGGAGTCATTTGTCACAACAACTTCGGATTTTAAGTTTACCCGAATGAATTATCTATGCCATGTTCCACCGTGCTGCGACTCGCGTCACATTTCGTCTGTAGTAATTGTAGCGGATAAAATTCAGACTTCCAGCATAAGCGAAAGGGCAATAAATGTCCAAACCAACCAGGGATCGCTTCGACAGTCTCGAGGCCGTGGTTGATTATGCCAACTCGCTGCTGCCTGCCGATGATGCGGGGGGAATGGCGCTAGAGGCAATCGGGGAAGATTGGGGAGAATACGAAGGCGGAAACCCGGTTGTCGAATGGCAGGACGATGGCCGGACTGGCCTGCTCGTGAACCCGATCATCTATCATCGCCAGGATGGCAGCGACTGGCCGGTTCCGGCAGGCGCGTGGCTTGACGGCGCGTCAATCCCGCAGCCATTGTGGTCGCTGGTGGGCGGCCCGCAGGAAGGCAAGTATCGCAAGGCCTCGATCGTCCACGACCATTACTGCATCGTCAAGACCCGGACCTGGCAGGACACGCATCGCATGTTCCATGACGCGATGCGGTGCAGTGGCGTCGGCAAGGCGCGGGCCATGGTGATGTTCTATGCGGTCTGGCGCTTCGGGCCAGACTGGCCTGCGACCAGTTCGCTCGAAGATCTGAGCGCGCGGGCTGCGCCCGCGCGCAGGATCGATCGCGTCGCGCTTGAAAGCTTTGCGCGCGACGCCGAGGCGATCGTGCAGCACGAGCTCGATCTCGACGAAGTGACCGCTCTGGCCGAGGCGCGCGGCGCGGCGAGCGGTGTGGGCGCACTCGAAGGGATTGCCGAGGCGACCAGGGCAGACCGCGCCGCCATGCTGGTCATCGCCGGAGGAAGCGGCACCGCGCAAGACGTTGCAACCGTCGCCACACACGCTGCGGCATTACCCGATTATGTCGTCGATCATTTCATCAGGGAAAACATCCGGATTGTCGCCTGTCGCGATTCTGTGACCGACTTCGAGAAGTCACTGCGCGGCAAAACGCCGCGTGGATGGGAGGCGGTCAAGCGGACTTGGGATTCGGTGCCGGGCTCATATTTTGGGGGCAGCCGCAAGCGCGTGGTGATTGCGACTGTCGATGGTGCCGTTCCAACAAAGACAAGCGGACTGCACGGTTCGGACGATCTGGTTGTCCACGAATCGCTGCACGGTTTCGACTATTCCGGCAATCACGCGATTCTCGGCCATGCAGGGTTTCGGAACGCACGCGAGTCCGATCGCAACGGACTATCCGACTACGAGCGGCAGGACGGACAGGCAGGACTGGAGGAAACTTTCGCCGAAACCGGCGCACAATTCTGCGTGGATCCCGACGCGCTCGGAGAACGCTGCCCGAAACTCAAGGCGTTCTGGGATGGGATGCCGGTGGCCGGTGCGGCGGATTTGGATGGGCAATCGCTTGAAGGCACTGCGAATCAGCGCGGGCCGCTCGGCACTGTTACACGCACAGCCGACGGCACGCTGCATTTCGACCTGCGCGCCGAGGACGAGGGTGGCGCCATCGGCCACGCGCGGCTGACCGTCGAGCATGGTGCGCCCGAGCACAAGGCTCTGGAAGCGCGGCTATTCCCGGACGAAGGAAGCCTTGAGAGCTTCGGGGAGCGCACCGCCCTTTTTTATCCATGAACCATTAGCTTGTTGGAGGAGACGAGACATGAAAACCAATCCGCTCGAAGCGATCGATACTCTGGAAATCGATGTACCCAACGCGCTCGAAGTACTGGAGAACACGCCGTCCAAGCTCGATCTCTCTACGCTGCCTCCGGTGGTGGTCTCGGGGACCACGCTGATTGATTTCGGCGCTACGCCAAGCCCGGTGTTGCGCTCGTCGGTGTCATTGGCATTGCTGTTTGCCAGCCGCGCCGCCAACAAGGCGGTCAAGGAAGGCGACGACGAGGATGACTGGCTCGCTGCCTATACCGAGACTCTGTCCGACCTCGGGTTTCGCGTCAGCGGCAGCCAGATCGTCCATTCGACCTTCAAGAAGAAGAACGTTGCGGTCCATAAGGCGATCATTCCTTTCCTGACTTTGGCCTTCGGCGGTGGCGCAGTTGGCGCGCTCATAATCCAGGCGCTCAAGAGCTTGCAGGAAATGGACGCCGATGCGGCATGGATCACCTTGTTCGACAAGCAGTCGCGCCGCTTCAGCGTGAGCGAAATGCATTTCGCAGCGGTCGGCAGCGACGAGACTGATACGACGATCCACTATGCGATCGCCCGCCTAAATGTCGATACCAAAGGGGTACAGATCCTGTTCTTCAAGTTCTCGACTAACAACGCCGAGTTCGACAGCACTACCACAAGGATGACCGCAGACAACGGTCTGCTCGCGGCGGCGGAACCGAAGCTTAGAGCCCGGTTGCTCAGCATCATCGACGACACGATCGCGGGCAGGGAAATTTAAAGCGGGCGTAATCGGAGAGACTGCTATGACCTGGAACAAGGTACTTTACGAAAAAGAGCAGGAACTGCCAAACGAGTTCAACGAGGAACTCGCATTGGCGCTGCTCGCCGCCTATCCTTCTCTGTTCCGAGAGCAACTATTTCGGCGATTGCGCAATCGCTGGGGGATCGATGTAGCCGACGACATCACGTCGCTGGATCATGATGGCAGAACTATTCTCGACAAAATCGTTCTGCATGCACAAACTTACAGCCGCCGCCTCGACCTGCTGGCGCTGGCGTGGACCGACAAGCCGGGCAACGACAAACTTGACCCACTGTTCAGACGATACATCACGAATGTGGAAGGGGTGAAGGCGAAATATGGCGCTGCTGGATCGTCCCCGCTCGCTCCGCCGCCCGAGCCCGCGCTGGAAAAGCTGGTCACCGACACGTCGCTGCTCGGCGATTTGTCGAGCTGGCTGGCTGGATTGACTCGCCTGTCACACGCTCTTTGCCGAATTTCCGTCGGCGACAAGGTCAAGGGAACCGGCTTTTTGGTTGGCAAGCGCACAGTGCTGACCAACTACCACGTTATCGAAGGTGCTATTTGCGCACAGGCGCATGGTGCCAGCATCCTGTGCGAGTTCGATTACCATGGAGCAGCACCGCACCCTGTCCCTTATGGCGGGCTAGATGGGTCGGGATGGCTTATCGAAAAGAGCAAGTATTCGCAAAGCGACCTCACCGGTATTGGCGAGCCGGAGGAAGGCGAACTTGATTATGCTGTGATCCGGCTCGCTAAGCATGTCGAGCCAAGCCGTCTGGCGATGGAGTGGCCGAAAACCGCTCCGATCGTGTCGCAGAACGATTTCGTCGCAATCGGACAACATCCCGGGGGCGACCATAGCAAAGTCGCGTTCGGCAGGGTGCTCGAATACCCTGGCGGCCTTCGCTATCGCTACGATGTCACCACCGAGGGCGGCAGCTCGGGATCACCGGTGCTCGACTTCAATCTCGATCTGGTTGGTCTGCACCATGCTGCCGATCCATTAGCCAATCCGAAATATAACCAAGGTGTACCAATCTGGCGGATCATGAAAGCGCTCGAAGCGAAAGGGTGCAACATTGCGACGTTCTGAATTCAATAGGCAGGTGAGGTGATTAGTGCCTTCGTCGCTCGGAAATGTGGACCTTGAAGCCATGACCAATGCGATAGTTGCGGCGTATCCAGATAAGGAAATGCTCTATAACGTCCTGCGCAACAAATGGGGTATGCGGGTCTCGGATTGGGTCTTCACAGAGCGCGCGGGCAACCTCGTAGTCGCCGACCTCGTCGATCTCAGCAATTCGCAGGGCCGCGCGCTCGATCTTTTGCAGCTGGTCTGGGACGACATGCAGACCCAATTGCGACCGTTGCAAACCTTGGCGGCGCGCCTGCTTACTAGTCCCACGCCGATCGAATCAAGCGTGGGCACAGCTTTCGAGAGGCTGAAGCGGGCCACAGGCGACATGGCGCTCGAAGGTCTTCAAGTCGGCATCGATATGGTTGGTGCTGCCCCACCATTGGATCCGGTCGCGAAAGTGCGCAGCGGCGTCTGCATTGTCAAAGCAGGGGGCCACGCACGGGCTACGGGCTTTCTTGTCGGTCCGACGACGGTGCTGACCAGCTTTTCGGGTATCGCCCATGCGCTGCAATCAGGAGGTGAGGGCGTGCTGGTGCAATTCGAGGACACGGCTTCCCATGGCGGCGAAGCCTTCATTGCGGCGAGCGGCGAGGACTGGCTCATGGTCAGCCGCGACTTTGGCATGGCGCTGGCGATGTCGGGCGAATCCGCAGGCTTCGGCCTATCCGCCGACGAAGAGGCATGCGCACTCGATTTCGCGCTCATCAAGCTCGGGCGCCCGGCCCGGGGCCGCGCGATCCTTCGCCTTCCGCACGAAGTGCCAATCGCGATTCCCGGCGACGACGTGACGGTGTTGCTCTATTCTAGGGCGCACAATTTCCAAGCTTCGTCCGGTCACTTGCTCGCCTATTCGCAGGAGGGGACGCGGGTGCACTATGATGCCGAGACCGGGCCGGGAAGCGCAGGCGCACCGGTGCTCACGCGCGACGGCATCCTGATCGCACTCCACCACGCCCGGGTCCCCTCGCTCGTCGGATCCGATAAAGGCGATTCCGGAGCTTGCGTCGGCGAAGGTATCCCGATCTGGCGCATCCGCGAAGCGATTGCCGAAAGCGGTATCGATCCGGACTCGCTTTGAGCGATGGCAACAGCGATTCAACTTGAACGGCTCGACTCCATCATGAGCCGCGCGTTCGGCATACAGGGCGGTTATCAAGAGCTTAATGGCGTTACTTTGAACGCTGTCGGCATTAATATCTACGAGGAAGTCGGCGCCGATCAGGCACCGATGAAGGACGTGGTAGAACGATTGCGGATTCTCCTTCAGGCCGAGATTCCACGGGCAAAAGCTTGCCTTCAGGCCCTCTTCAAGCACCTAGCCGGAAACTTCGAGCTGCGTGACTGGATCGCAGAGGTCTGCCCGGCGATGCTTGCCGAAGTTTCTCAGGAAAGTTTCGAGGCAGCGCGGCCTAACTATGAAGCCCAGCGGCTCCAACGGCGGGTGTTGATGGTTACAGAGACTCTGAAAACCCTCGCGCCGACTTTGGACTTGGCTAGTAAGACGCTTGCACGCGAAATGATCGAACGACTGGACGATCTATATGGCTACAAGAATATCCACGAACGACTGCATCTGCTGCAAATGACAGTGCTCACCGAGTTCGCTCGCAAC
The DNA here is from genome assembly GCF_057220455.1 of Sphingopyxis sp. sgz302558. Classification (NCBI taxonomy): domain Bacteria; kingdom Pseudomonadati; phylum Pseudomonadota; class Alphaproteobacteria; order Sphingomonadales; family Sphingopyxidaceae; genus Sphingopyxis; species Sphingopyxis sp. sgz302558. Next base: position 5,534 of record NZ_JBXPUZ010000015.1, read on the forward strand.
TCGCAAGAGGAGATTTCGCCCCGTGATCGCAAGGAAAGCAGTGAGAGCCAGATTTACAGTCTTGAACTTGCATGTGATTTTATCGGCAGTCAGTTTAGTGATCGGCCGTCTGAGTGTGAGGAGGTCAGGCAACGCGACCTCGTGATCAAAAAGATTCGTGGGATTCTCACGTTACTGGCGGATCATGACGTTGGCCTGATAGAAACCACCGATGCTGCATCAGTGCTACTTCGCCAGTTACTGCGCAAACATATGCCCCAATTCGACAGCCTGTTGATAGGCGCGTCGGAGCAAATTCCATTCGGTGCATTCGCCGATACTTTGCGTAAACTGCCTCAGCCCGAACAACCTGCGGACAAGAAAAAGGAAGAAGATGCGGTGTTGTTCACCAACGTTGGCAGGAATTTCGAGGATATTGCTGCTCGGCTGATCATGCGGCGGCAGGTCCATCGCAATTGGCAACAAGTCGAAGCGACGGTGGCCAATATCGAGGATATGGAAGTTAGCGCCGGTAGCGAAATCGTGCTCGACAGCCATATGCTGAACCTCAATGATCTGCTCGGCGAAATTGCCCGATTATCCGGCGAACCCTTGGTTGCCGAACTGACTAGGTTTGACGGAAATGCAATCGGGTCCAGAGAAACTCGCGGAGATTCATTTCGTGATGAATTCAAAGCTTTTTCAAAGGCTTGTCGGAGCCGATTTCACCGCGCTGACTCCGACCTGCTCAAAGATTGCGGCCTACTCAAGCAGTTGCAATCACCGCTCAAGGTTTTGATTGGAGATTAGTGATGGATGGAACGTCCCCTGTCGCCATCAGCCAGTTGCGCGAACGCCACCTCGCCTTGATGGCTGAGTGGCGGTTAATCGCTGGCTCTTCTCGATCAACGAAACTAGCCAACCAGTTGCGCCTCGATGTCCACGCGGCCGGTGTTGATATTACTACTCCGGTCGAGCGCGATGAGGCACAAGGCATCATCGACTACTGGGCTTCGTCAATAGCCTCGCTCGAAGGCCAGTCCTATCCCGAACTGCTTACGCTACTGCCGTACGAAGGCAAGGCCGCCCTGGCCGCCGGAAAGGCGTCAGCACAAGTCTACCAAGAGCTGGAAAGCGGTGAAGAAAGGCGGATCGCGCGCTCGGTATTTGAGGATTTGCTCAACAAAGGATTGCAAGGGGACATCGAGCGTATGGCCCCCTATGAGCGGCGTGTGTTGTTCCGTCATTCCGGCGCCGCAAACCGAGAGACCTTCGATCGAATTCTGGACAAGTTCGAGGCAAGCGGGGCGCTGGTGCGGATTGCGGGAGACACGCAAGATAGCGATCGCTTCCAAGTCACAGACGGTCGGATCTCAACACACTGGCCTGAGCTCGACAAATGGCTCGACCAAAACGTGGAATATTACCTGCGATTGCCGACCTTGACCGAGGCGGCCGAGCGATGGCGAAAGTCTGGCAAGGATCCGCTTCAGCTGCTGCGCGGGAACACGCTCGACAAGATTGATCGGTTTCGCGGCGAGAACGATCAGATAGACGAGTACATCGACGCGAGCCAGGCGGCGCAAAAGTCGCTTGAACGGCGGTGGCGGTTCCTTGCGCTTACTCTTGTTGCTGTTGTCGCGGTTGTTGTGGTTGCTGCGGCAGTACTTGTGGTACTAAGCGAAAACCTGATCAAGGACATTAGATCGTACAAAGCAGACATCAAGGCTCAGGAACGGCCGGATGTAAATGCTAAGGCGCTACAAGCCGCGGCCGATGCAAAGGGACAAGAGCTTCCTGCCGCAGCTGATGGACCGCAGGAGCCCAAGGATATTGGGCAGACGCTGACCCCGCCTGTCAAAGTGACCGATGCCTCCAGTCACGGTCCTGAGCTTCCTGCAGACGGTGCGATCTGGTTGGGCAGCGAAGAATTGCCTCAGGTTTCGCTTGTGAATGTCGGTAATACAAACGGCTTCGCCAGTGCCAGACCGGGTATGCGTTACCGCGTACGCACCGACATCTACTTGCGCGAGAAACCACCGCAAGGAACCCAATATGCTACGACAAGACCGCTGGCCGTTGTTCCTGCAGGTAGTCTGGTCGAGCTGCGTGGAGAACCCGTCGGCTATGATCGACCAACCGGCGTGCAATACTGGGCTAAGGTAAATGTAATCCCACGAGTCTATATCCAATACGACGGAGCAAAACCCGCCAGAATCGAAGATTTGCGCAACAAGCTCGCCCGAGTTGGCTTCGACGTGCCTCCCGCCGAGCAAACCGACGCGGCCCGCGAATTTTCTGAAGTCCGCTTCTTCAATCGCTACGACAAAGAAAACGCAGGCCGGCTCCTTGCGGCATTGCAGGGTGAGGCTGCTGGGCCTCTTGCTGTGTCGTGCCGGTCGATGGTTGGTTCAAGGTATTCGGGCGATAATTTCGTCCTTGAATTGTGGATCGATTTCAGTCTGGGAAAGAAGACTTCAGCAAACCCAAAATGCCACGAATAACTGACAATCTCTCATTCAAGTTGGTGCAATCAGCTCGGCCTTCGTTATTGGCGTCACCATAATTGAAACGACTAGCAAGCCGATGAGTAGGCGAACGATGCTTCCGCCTAATGAATGGCTAAAAGGGTGGCCGGGCTTGCAATCCCGGCCACCCGCTCCTTCTAAAAGGAGTGTCGGCTAGGCGCTTCTCGGCAGTCCAACCGTTTTTGGAGCCAGTCGAGCACTACAGTCTCAACCCACCCCACCCGGGCAGGGCCGAGGTGTACCCGCTTGGGGAATTGCCCGGCCCGTTCCAATCGTGCGATGTTCTGCGGCGAGTACAGAACCAACTCCTTGAGCTGACGCTTTGATAGTATCCTCATCACGATGTTCCCATTGAAGTGAGCATCGCGATGCCCCGGTTACGACAATATCCAGGCAGACTGAGGCTATCAGGATCGTGGGGAGTCGCCATTGATCTGCCCCCTTCTGAGTGGTCCAAAATTGATGATATTTTGGATGACGAAGGAGACATGGAATGCCGAGCAAGAAGGATCGCCCGGAAGAGATTATNCTTCTGAGTGGTCCAAAATTGATGATATTTTGGATGACGAAGGAGACATGGAATGCCGAGCAAGAAGGATCGCCCGGAAGAGATTATCGGCAAGCTGCGTGAAGCGGAGGTTGTGCTGGCGCAGGGCGCCACGACCGCCGAGGCGTGCCGTCGGATCGCGATCAGCGAGCAGACCTACTATCGTTGGCGCAAGGAATACGGCGGCCTGAAGACCGATCAGGCGCGTCGAATGAAGGATCTAGAGAAGGAGAATGCGCGGCTTCGTCTTGCGATATCCGACCTGACGCTCGACAAGCTGATCCTGCAGGAGGCTGCTCGGGGAAACTTCTGAGCCCCGCGCGCCGAAGGCGCTGTATCGACCACATCAGAATGATGATGCCGGTGTCCGAGCGGCGGCTCTGCCGCGTGCTCGGGCAGCACCGATCGACACAGCGCAAGGCGCCCCGCGGGGCGGATGACGAAGCAGCTCTGACCGAGGATATCATCGCGCTGGCCCGGCAATATGGTCGCTATGGCTATCGCCGGGCGACGGCGTTGCTGCGTCATGCGGGGTGGCATGTGAACCGCAAGCGGGTCGAGCGCATCTGGCGTCGCGAGGGGCTCAAAGTGCCGCAAAGGCAGCCGAAGCGCGGGCGGCTGTGGCTGAACGACGGATCATGCATCCGGCTCCGGCCGGAATATCCCGGGCTCGTCTGGTCCTACGACTTCGTCGAGGGCCGCACCCATGACGGGCGCAAATACCGGATCCTGTCGATCATCGACGAGGCGAGCCGGGAGTGCCTGGCGTTGCCGGTGGCGCGTAAGCTCAAGAGCGACGACGTGCTCGCGGCACTGGCCGAGCTGTTCGTCACGCGTGGGCCGCCGGCGCATATACGATCGG
>NZ_JBXPUZ010000016.1:0-8890 GCF_057220455.1 Sphingopyxis sp. sgz302558
GGAATCTATGAAATTTGGAACGACCTTGGCCGCCGCAATGGCAGCTGCAATTCTGGTGTCGGCGCCGCTTGCGGCTAAGGACAAAGAGCGTGTCTATCCGGTGATGAACGAAGATCTGGGCGTGCCGGTCTTCCCCTATGATATCGAGGACAAGCCCTATGTCATCGTCGCCGGGGTCGAGGCGGGTGTGCGCAAAGCAACGATCTTCAGCAAGGAGCCCTCGCAGAAGAAAATCTATGCCGAGCTCTGGGAGCGCGGCGAGAAGGCCGGCGCTGATGCCATTGTCATGGCTGCCTATGGCGACAGCAAAATCTCAGCATTCAGCTGGGGCCGCACCAGCGCAACCGGCGTGGCCATCCGGTTCCTGACCGAGAAGGAAATCGCCGACGGCGTGAAGCCCGAAAAGGCGGCGGATTTTGATGCGACCAAGCATAAGATGATCGACTGATGCGGTGACGCGGCGGGGGCCNCGAGAAGGAAATCGCCGACGGCGTGAAGCCCGAAAAGGCGGCGGATTTTGATGCGACCAAGCATAAGATGATCGACTGATGCGGTGACGCGGCGGGGGCCTGACTCCAGCAGCGTTGCTCCGGACGCGCTGGCTGAATCAGCGCCCTCGCGCCTGCTCACCGATTGGGAGCTGTGGGCCTGCGCCAATCACTATGTAGCCACGCACGGCGAGGACGCCCCCATTTTTGCGGCGTTGCGTGTCGACGCGCTGCTGGCTGGCGATGACCTTGATGGCGCCAATAACTTCCTCGCGATCCTTCGGCGCATTCACACGCTGCTTGCCGAAGGGCAGGGGCGGGCTCATTGAATTGGAGCTCATGTCCTCGCTTCGGGATAACGCAGGGTGGCGACGGAGGCCGCAATGTATCGGTTGGCTTGTGAGTAGCCCTTGGAAGGAATGGAGTTCAGCGCATCGAAAACTAGGTGTGTGGTCGCCCCATTGCCGTGCGTGATTTGCGTGCTGCGCCCTTACCTCAAATCGCAAGATGACTCAATTGCGCAGTGCTGAGATTAAACTAATAATTGCCAGCATCGATTTTATTGTCAAAAGATAATGGATCAAAGAAATCCAGGAATATTTCAGTAAATTGAAACTTAATATATGAGCTACCTAAATCAAATCTAATTTCAAAAATATCTTTCAAAACTCCAGGACTTCCAAGGCGAGGAGAATAGTGCTTAGAGCCTATGTTTTTAGTTTCTATGTAATCAAAACTAAAATCAACAAGATCAATTTCTGCCATTTCCCCATCTTCCAAATATGGTGGTCCAAAGACTGATTTTGCCAGATTAATCGATAAACTATTTATTCCTCGAAATTCAGCACATATGAATGAGTGGTTGTCTGAAAAACCAAATTCCTTCAGTCCTTCTGAATTCTTAGCATTTATATAGAGGCGGAGTTTAAAAACATCGACGCTAATACCAAAAAGTGCGCTGTCAATATAGCTGATTGATTTAAGAATGTCTAATGGGTTTAAATGCTTAAGATTCATGGAGCTTCTCCAGGTTGACTACCGTGGCCGACGAGGACGGAAAGGCCGATGCCCTGGGAGGCCCATCGCTTGTCCCGTCTTGAGGTTTCTTCCGGTAGTAGGATCGACATGGCCTCCATACATGTTTCTGAAACTTACCCTGGGACCCTGACTGTGCTGTCCTTTTGACCGTTGGGCAGGATTTGGCTTGAGAGTCAATCTCGGCGTTCCGTTTGCTTCGCGATTCGCAGAACGAGATGTATATGTAACTACGCCGTTGGAATCCTCATGTCTTTGCCAACCTTGTCTTTTTGCGAACTTTTCAAGTTGTCGTTGGCTCGGCACTTTGTCCCCTTCATATAGCTTCATCATCTCCCTATTCACCGCAGCATTTGCTTCATTCGCTTGGCGTTCATATTCAAGAGCACTGCCTACTCGATTATTCGCTTCCGCATCTGCTCTCGCATCCAGCGATCGACTCTCTCTAATACCAGGGCTTTCTGCATTATCGATCCGCGACTGGAGCTGGACATCGCGGATGACTCCGACAATTGCCTCGGTGACTTTCTCGTTATTCTGACCCGAGGGGTCTACATTATTAACCGGATCATTCCCGACATAGGCATACCAGTTGATGCCATCCTCATAGCCAATGGGATCGGTCTGCATGAACCGCCCGAGTGTGGGCGAGTAAATGCGGGCCTTGTAGTAGTAGAGATTGAGCTCACTCAGCCAGGTCTGCCCGGTATATTGGAACCGTCCGTTGTTCGTCGGCGCAGGCACGCCATATTCGTCATAAGCATTAAGGTTGATGGCGTTGCCGCTGGCGTCGCTGATCGCGATCACGCTGCCGCGCTCGTCGGCGTGGAGCCAGCGGCGGTCGCCAAGCCCTGACCCTTCATACCAGAGCAGCGGTTCATCATCGCCGGGGCCGTGCACATAGCGGCGCAGGATGGCGCCGCCGGCATCGCGCTCGGCGATCAGGCGCGGGCCCAGATATTCAAAGCGGGTGGTCAGCGCGCCTTTAACAATGCGCGATAGCCGCCCGGTCGGATCATAGGTTAGCGCCGTGCCGTTGCTCGCGGTCGCGAGCCGATTCTCGCTGGTATAGCCATAGCTCAGCGTGCCATCGCTGGTCATGTTGCCGCGGCCATCATAGCCGAGCGCGCTCGCCCCGGCGCTCGTCAGCTGGTTGAGCCCGTTGGTGCCATAGGGCCGCACCACGTTGAAGTGCGCTGTCCAGGCATAAACGTCATTGCTGCGCGTCTGGCCGATGAGCTGGCTCGACGGATTGTAGCTCATCCCCGTTCCGCCCGCCGCCGGACCCGCCACGGTCAGATCATGCGTGCTGCCGCCCAGATCCTGCGCAAAGCTGCGCAGGCGCCCCACCGGATCGAACACCAGGTTGGTACTCGCTCCATTGCCCCGCGCGATCTGCGTGCGGCGGCCCAGATCGTCGAACGCGAAGCTCGCAATAGTGAAGCTGCCATTTTCGGCGATGCTGGTGAGATCGGCGGTGTTGTAGAGATAGGACCAGTAGTTGCCATCGGGATGCGTCACCCGGGTGAGGCGGTCCTCCGGGTCATATTGTAGCGCAATCGTGCCGGCCGGGCTCGACTGCGACACCATGCGGCCCAGCGCGTCAAAGCCGCTGCCAACGCTATTGCCCGCACTGTCGTTGACCAGCGTGGGCCGGTCCAGCAGGTCGTAACTGGTGGTGATGTCATATTCACCGGCGACGCTGTTCGGCACATCCTTGAGCGTCATCCGGTTGAGCGCGTCATAGCTGTAGTTGATCAGCTGCCCGTCGCGCAGGCGGCGCTGGGTGATATTGTCATTGGCATCATAGGTCAGCTGCTCATAATCGGTGGTCGAGCTCGCCAGCGCTCCCACCGTGGTCACCGGGTAGCGCGTCTTCGCCAGCCGGTCGTGGCCGTCATATTCAAAGGTGGTGCGGTTGTTCTCGCCATCGGTCACCGTCGCGAGCTTGCCATTGAGCGTATAGCTGTTAGTCTCCTGATCGGTTTGCAGCGGCGTGCCGAACGCGAGGATGGTTTTGATCAGCTGCCCTGCGGCATCGTAAGTCAGCTTGGTGATGCGGTCGGGACCAAAGCTGCCTTCGCTACCCAAAGTGCAGGCGCTCGCCGGCGGCGACCCAAAGGCTGCCGGGTTCATGCGCACTGCCGTGCATTCCAAGCGGCCCGCCAGATCATAGCTATATTGCGTCAGCGACTGGGTGCCCTCGCTCGTCCCATAGCTCCACTCGCGGATCTTGCGATCGAGCGCATCATAAGCGGTTTCCATCGTCTGGAGCGGCACGAACGCGGCCCAGTCGCTATCCGACTGGCTGTTCACCGTGCCCTGCTCGACCTTGACCAGCCGTCCGGCCAGATCATAGCTGTTTCGCGTCGCGCGGTGCTTGCGCGGCCCTGCACCGTCGGGGTCGGGCGCAACAACCCCCACCACCCGCCGCATCGCATCATAGCGCCAGCGGGTCGTATCGTCGGCGCCGGCGAGCGGGCCATCTTCGGTGAGCTTGTTGCCCTGGGCATCATAGGTCCAGCTGGTGGTCGCCGACACGCTGTTATCGCCGGCAGCGACCGTCTGGCTGACGGGCAGCAGATTGTTGGCGGTGCCAGCGGCACCATAATTGAAAGTGGTGCGGGTTTCATCGGCAGTGCCGACGCACGCCGGAGCCGCGCCGGTACGGCATTCGCTGATTTGCGTGAGCAACCACACCGGATAGGGCGACTGCACCACCGTGCCTGCGCTGTTGCGATACCAAGCGTAGAACTGCCCATAGCTGTAGCGCTTCTCAGGCTGGGTCGCACCGCCACTCGGCGCGGCGCGCTTCTCAGTCAGCATCTGCCCATGCGTCGCCGACCAGGTGTAGGTCGTGGTGATGCCTTTGGCGTCGGTGACGGTCAGCGGTTTGTTGCACGAGGGCGCGTAGCTCGCGCACGCGGTGCCGTCGTAGGTTGCGCTTTCCACCGTGTCGGCGAGGCCCGAGCCGGGTTTGGCGACATGGCGGATTTCGATTGGATTGCGGTTCACGCCATATTTGAGTTTGACCTTCTGGCCGTCGGGACTGGTTTGCTCCTGCAGCAGCGTCACCAGACAGCGCTGGTAAATATACGGCGGCAAATTTGCAGCAGCATTGGCGTCGCAATAGTTGCTGGTTGTTGTCCGCCCCAAAGGATCGACGATGCGCGCCGGCCCTGGCGTCACTTGGTAGACGACATCGCCATAATAGACATAGACGTAGCCCTGACCCATCCCGCCGACTACCCGGGGCGGGGTCATACTCGATGGCATCGGCGGGAAATCGTATCGCACCTCTGTGGTCTGATTGAGTGCGTTGACATAAGCGCCGCCCGAGATGGTCTGGTAAAAGGGCACACCGCCCATCCCATCGTCGGTCACCGGGGTGAGGTCGTAATAATAGGTGTATGCGCTTCCGTCAGGGAAAGATTGGGCAAGCACATAGGGCTCGAGCTCGCCATCCGACGTAAAGCTGTATGACATGTTGTTGGTCATCCAAGGCGATGACTGTCCCGGCTTGGTGTGCGCCATCTGAAAGCTGACGTTCGGCGAAGTTGAGGTGTAGCTGATCGACTCATTTGCCGTGTCCGGCGTGGTCGCGCTCGTCATCACGACGCGATTATCGAGGCCGCCATAGGCATAGGTCGATGTTGCCTGCGCATTGCCCGGACAAACATTGTTCGCTGGCTTGGTGATCGTGCCGAGGTTGATCACGCATGCCTTGGACACATTGTTCCAGCCCCCGCCTCCGCCGCCATATTCCAAGAGCAAAGCATAGCCACGCGAGCTCGTGACACTGCGCAGCCGAGCTTTGTTGGGGACGGCTGCAGTCGTGGTCTCATATTGAAAATCAAAGCGGGTGCCGTCGGGCTCGACCACATAGGTGACGAAGTGGCATTCCCAGGTGGCGCAGCCAGCACCGGCGATGGGTTGGAACACTGCAACCGTCCCATCGGTCGCACGATAGGTGTAAGTGGTATTCGCGCCGCCGACATAGCCTGACATGGTCAGACGCGTGAAATCATTCTGCGATTTCTGCCGGAACGTCGTGTCGAGGCCGTAGAGCATCTCAAACGTCTGCGAGCGCCCGCCATAGCCGACCTCAGCGATATAGTCGTAGCTGTTATTCTCTTGATTGAGGATCGACTTGATGACGAGCGTGATGCTCCAATTGTGCGAGAGATTGCCAAAAGGTTCGGCATGTCCAAGGATCGGCGTAATCATGGTGCGCTCGAGCGCGATCGCACCTGGTCCCTCGCCGATGGAAATATCCGTTTTGCTATAACCGAGCCGGCCCGTGCGAATATCGACACCGCCCGGCGTTACCGCGATTTTCTCGGGCGATGGGGCGTTGAGTAGCGTGGCTTGCTGAGCATGGGCCGCTGGCACCAACAACATCGCCAGCCAATATAAAATAATTAAGGCAAGTAGCCTTCCAGCGTTGCTGCCGCAGCGCTGACCGGCAAGGAGGGCCTTATCAATATTGCTGGCAACAGGCACGCGGTGCTCTCCCGTGAATGAACGCAACATCATCGGACCATCTAAATGCTATGGACTGGGGCACCCCTCACTCGGCCGGATGCCATAGTGGGCCGCAAACTCGGCTTCGATCTGGTCATTCTTGAGCACAGCCACCTGGCACATCTGCCGCCGGAATTTGCGGGCCCGTGTGCCAACGTCGGAGCAGCTCTGGCGTTTGAACCCGCGCCGGGCCAAAGCGGCCTCTTGGCTCGGCTGGACCTCAACGGCGACGGTTGCGCCTTTCCGCGAGGTGTCACCGGATGTCTTTGTCATGCAAACCGCAGCCCCCTGCGCCTGCGCAGCGTGCGGGAGCATCGTGCACGCCAGCGGAAGCGCAAGTCCAGCCATGACCAGGAATTTGACCTTCTTCACCAAATCCACTCCTCAATCGCCACACGGTGTCAGCAATAACAATCGGCATTGTAGATGGTGACTCTTCCCGAGCTATCGTTGAAAGTCCCGTTGCCTGCCGTGATCGTCCAATTGACCTGCAGCACGAGTGGATCCCCTGGAGGCACCGTCCCATACCAAGGGCTGATCCGGATATATTCGATAGTCTCGCTCGGCTGAAAGGTGAGGTCGCTGCCCGGGAGAAGCGAGTAATTGCCTTGGCCCGAAATTACCTGGACGTTCGTCGTCACCGTGACCGGACCACAGCTTCCCGTCTTTTGCAGATAGGGATAGACCGAAAACTCATCGCCGCCCTCAACATCTACAGCGGTGAAGATGCAGTTTGCCTGCGGCGGCGCTGCGCCCCCAATCACCGTCTGATTGGTGCGATTGTCGGCCTTGTCATAGGTGTAGGTCTTCTCCACCCCATTATTGACCGTCCCGCTATGGACCACCTTAGTTAGGCGGCCTTTGGCGTCATAAGTGTAGGTGATGGCTTCGGAAGCTTGGGCGGGTACCGCGAGGCTTAGCCCTGCAAATGCACACAGCAATCGCACCGCCTTCGACATCCGCTATCTCCCGCCTGAGGCAGCACCGCGACTCATTTAATAGGACGAGGCTGCGTCGATGCATTGCACGTGTCAACGTGACTTTTGTTACAAATCAGCAGATTACTCCGAAGCGAACGGAAATCTGCCAGCTTGCATTTGCGGATATTTGCTATTCTCGCGCCAGAACCCAAAATTGGCGGGCAATATTTGCGCCAATTCGGAACAATCAAAGAAATGGCATGCAGCAGCGCAGGCAACCGCTCTTACGGCGTCACCAACTCCAAATGGCTGACCCCGAACGCCTGCGCCAGCTCATAGATGGCAGCGATGGTCGGGTTGCGCTTGCCGCGCTCGAGGTCGCTGAGATATTGCTGCGACAGCCCCGAGCGTTCGACGAACTCGTCCTGCGTCCAGCCGCGCGTTCGTCTGATCCGAGCGCAATTGTTGCCAAAAAGCTAGCGCAGATCCATGCACAATGCATTGCCGATGCAGTGAGGTTAACTTGCTTTCTTTAGTGTGTCGGTGATAGCCGAGGCCGCATGCCCGTTTTGACCATGATGCTGGTACAAGCCGGGCTCGATCCGGCCTCCACCTTGGCCGTGCGCCCTGCTCCCGTTGGAAAGGACCTCGAACGCGTGCTGCCTTGGCTGGCCACCTAACGGCCCAAGCTGTGGCTCGCCTATCAGCGCATCCAATGGGCGAGCTTAAAGAAGCCGATGACCCACGCAGCGCATATTGTGTCGTTTGGGGCAATTAGCGCTAACTGAATCAGACCCGGGCTGTATTCTGCGCTACTCCAGCAACCTCGATGCACTCACCCCAAACGGCATCGCGAGCTTCTCGACCACGGTAATGGTAGGGTTGCGCCGCCCCCGCTCAATATCGCTTACATAGGTGCGATGGATGTCGGCGCGGTCGGCATAATCCTCTTGGCTCCAGCCCTTCTCAAGGCGAAGGACTCGAATATTCCGGGCAAGGCGCAGGCGGATGTCCACCGCTGCAATAGCAGCGACATGTGACCGATATATCTACAGACGATGAGTGACAATGAACTCGACTTAACACGGTAACGAAAGGCTATTGGCCGCTATGTTACTTATCGTCGACATGGGGTGAGCGATGAAAAGCTTAGTGGGACTCCGGAACGCAATCAGAACGTGCGTCTTGCCACTAGCCTTCTTAACAGTAGGCCCATCGCTCGCCCACCCAACTGACTTTGCGCGCAGCGATAAGGACCAGCAAAAGCGGATAGACCGCATCAGCAAACTCAACGCCGATCATTTTGCGCAGACCGTCAAAATTGATGCAGATGATTTGGAAGCGGTGGCGATGATATCGTCGGAAGCAGGCATCGACGAGCAGACCAGCTTCAGCGCACGCGTACGTTCAAATAATTTCATCCGTGCTTTCATCTCGCGCGCAACGGGTCAAACAAGGTGGCAAATCTATCAGTCGGTCACTTACTCGGGCGCATGGCGACGGTTCACGTCAGCCAATCTGAAAATCGGCGACCGTTTGGTCACGCGCCCGCTAGACATTATCGCGCGCGACGTCGTGGCCTGCAACTACGGCCATTGCACCTATAATGAGGCAGTGGGCATAGCGCTGACTGAGGAAGATGTCGCGGCGCTGAGGGGGCAGGCACGTGCTTCCCCATCGGCGGTACTAACTTTTCGGTTAAAGGCGCAGGGTGGCATTGATTGGGACGACGACATCCCACTGGCTGAGCTGGAGGGAGTTGCCCGCGCCGTGGCCGATCACCGGACGAAGGCTGCACACTAAATTGGCCTGAACACCACCCCCCCTAGACTTATAACGAGCTAAGGGCATGTAAGCCATCGCAGCATTCGCGGTGCGGTGAATGCTGGCCGAGCATCAGTCCACCGCCAATGCGGCTAACCA
>NZ_JBXPUZ010000017.1:0-8841 GCF_057220455.1 Sphingopyxis sp. sgz302558
CCGGTTCGATTCCGGCTCGGGCCTCCAAAATCCTGACTGAGAATGTCTGTCAGTGATTGAAATTTCCCAGTTTTCTGCTAGTTTTGAGGCATCTACTGATTGTCAGTGGTTGCCCCTGTTTGCCTATAATTGCGGCTGATGGGGGCCTAATTTGGGGGCCTCGTGAAGCCCCCATCTGGAGCGAGGCCCCCAAATGGCACTTACAGACGCTGCAATCCGCAAGACCAAGCCACGGGACAAGGCCTATAAGATGGCGGACTCGCAGGGGCTTTACCTGCTGGTTAATCCCGGTGGCAGCAAGCTGTGGCGCGTCAAATATCGCATCGACGGCGTGGAGCGGAAACTTGCGCTGGGGTCCTATCCTGAAATCACGCTGGCAGAGGCACGAGCAGCGCGCGATGCGGCGCGAAAGCAACTCGCGCACGCCGTCGATCCCAATGTCGCAAAGCGGCAGGCGAAGATCGAGGCGAGCATTCGGGCGAGCAACAGCTTTGCCAGCGTTGCCGAAGAACTGATCGCCAAGAAGGAGCGCGAGGGCCTTGCCCAGCCGACCTTGAAGAAAATGCGGTGGTTCGTCGAGCTGCTGGGCAATGATTTCGGCAAACGTCCCGTCACCGAAATCAAGCCACAGGAGCTATTGCACGAGCTGCGCAAACACGAACGGCGAGGCCGTTTGGAAACCGCCAACCTCCTTCGCGCTTTCGCCAGCCGGGTCTTCCGGTATGCGGTCGCAACGGCACGGGCCGAAACCGATCCAGCCCATCTGTTGATCGGTGCGCTGACATCGCCAAAGGTAAAGCACTTTGCGGCCATCACGGACCCCGAAGAGTTCGGTACATTGCTGCATGTGATCGACGGCTATCAAGGCGACCCGTCAGTTATGAACGCGCTAAAGCTAACACCGCATGTCTTCCAGCGCCCCGGCGAAATCCGTCAGATGGAATGGGCAGAGGTTGATTTTGACAAAGCCGTCTGGACCATCCCGATTGCCAAAATGAAGACGCGCCAACCGCATGCCGTTCCGCTTTCGCGTCAGGCGCTTAACATCCTCAAAGAAATGCGTTCGCTGTCCGGGTCAGGACGATATGTGTTTCCCTCGATACGCTCGCTGCAAAGGCCGATCAGCGAAAACACCGTCAACGCAGCCTTGCGCCGCATGGGCTATTCGAAGGAACAAATGACCGCGCACGGCTTCCGCACGTCAGCCTCATCGCTCTTGAACGAGTCCGGCAAATGGAATCCCGACGCCATAGAACGCGCGCTTGCGCATATGGTGGCGGGCAGCGTTCGGCGGATATACAATCAATCGGCCTATTGGCAGGAACGGGTTTTGATGGCGCAATGGTGGAGCGACTACATCGACAAGCTGCGGGAAGGAAAAGGTCAATGGGAAACACACAATCGGCTGGCCGCCTAATAACCTGCCCTTGTAGCGCAGCTCGGAGCTAGCAAGGTGGACGCCCGGGACGAAGCGCGATCATTGCGGAGAATTGCCGCTCGGGTTCTTAACCGGAACGTCAAGGACGGACTTGACGAACTTGACCACATCACTGCTGCAATTGATGCAGCAATCAGATGGCGCTTCATCCTGAGCGCGTCGCTGTGCTGCTTTTTCACCCTGATGTTCTCTCTCGCGCTGATTGTTTGGGTCGGGGAGGAGCTATCTGGCAGAACATCCGGCAATGCTGGCCTCGCCTTGCTAGCCATTTTCGCGGCGGCTGCGCTTGCTCCCGTCCTCTACTGGCGAAGTTATCAATATGGTCTCGCGCCATTCGGGCCACCGAAGCCGGGCTTCTATGCCGGAGCGAGCAAGGCGTCCGTCGATGCGCTGGAAAAACTCTTCACCTATCTCCAGCAAGAAACGTCACCACAGCCATTCGCTTTCCGGACTAACAGCAGCAAGCGCTATCTGGACCGCCGTCAATTCTTCGGCACTTTGCGCGCTTTGGCTTTTTCGAAATATGCGGGAATCCGTTCAGGCTGTCTGCCGCCTTACGGCCTTTGGCAATCGAAGATGATCTATCTTGACGCCGATGCGGACGAGATCATGGCAGCTATCAATGCGAAACCAAAGGCGGGGGGTCGCAAGAAGGAATTCGACTATGCAACGATCCTGCTACGGCTTGTCGATCATCCCGCTTTGAGCGCCATTGATCTGGACGCACATGGCAGCACATCGAAGATCATGAAACTGATTCGCGATGTCTGCGTTGCCGATGAAGATGACTTAATGGGCGTCGACGTCCCCGAAGAGACCACTTTACGAAAATTTGCTGCGGAAATCGAAGCGGCGTTGAAGAAAAATCGCCTGCAAGGAAAATAGGTCGCACTCTCGCATTTCCGAAGAATCTCGGAATTTCGCCATTTTCGATAAGGCCGCGTTGCCGAACTTTCCAAACAAGCGCGGTTGCCTGCGGCCTTCGGGTTACCGTGCGACGCACTGGCAACTCTGTGCAACCTGAGACGTCTCTCGCCACCATTTGGCGACCAAGGAGACGAACATGGAACCAATAGCAATTTCAGTAAACGGTGCCGCCAAGGCTTTGGGCGTTGGCCGGTCATCAATCTACGGCCTGCTCAAATCAGGTCGGTTGGAAGCGATCAAGATCGGCAGGCGCACGCTGCTGACGACAGCCTCGATCAACCGGCTCGCCCAAGGCGAACTTGGCGAGCAGACCCGCCAGTAGGGCCGCACCCGGTCATTGCCAATGCCACCCCCTGTTGGCTCATCATCAAATCGAAAGGATCACACCATGCGCCCTTCGCGCCGGGTTACACACCGCATTGATTTTCCCCGCGACATTGAAATCATCCTCAAACCGCTTGTCGAAAGACTATTGGCGGACAACGATGATGGACGCGCCTTGCAGGCGGCGCTTCGTCCGTTCTTTCTTGGCACAAGGCCTTGCATCGAAATCCTGCGAGGCACCGAAACGATCACCTATATCGAAGGCCCGCGCTACGAGATCGCCGGAGAGACTTTTCCGCTCGGCAGCCGGGTTTTCACCGAGGTCGGTTGGGTCAGCCTCGATCCCATTCAAAGCAGTGAATTGCAATCGCGATTGCGCGTCGAGATCGACCGCACCGTTTTCCGCTTCCTTGCGGAGAGCCGAACGCTGGACAGGGCATCACCCTATTGTCCGCAACCGAACCGTGCCACCGACGACGCGAAAGCCATCGCGTCGATGATCGCTTGGGCAAAACGGACAGCTCGGAGCGAGACGGTCGATGCCCAGTGAACAACAACATTGGAACAGTTGGCGGAATGGCTGCGATGCTACGCATCGAGCCAGTATTTCAGATACACACCCTACGCACGGGTGCACGCCTGATTTCCGCCGATTTCGCGTCGGGCTATCCGCGCGCCCTTTGGGGACAGCGACGGCCCAGCCCAGCAATTCCGCCCATTTCGGAGCGCGCTTATGGCGCGCTCCCGGAGAAACTCTCATGAATCGCATAAAACTATCAATCCGCGTCCCTGCGGGTCAGGAAATCATGATCCGGCGCATCGCAGAGGCGCGCGGGATGACCCGTTATCAAGCCCTTGCCCGTGTGATCGAAGCCGGATTGACGGCAATCACGGCCAAGCCGGTTGCGCCTGCTTCCAGTCCTGGCAACGCAGCTCTGTCCGCAGTTGAGTTGCGACTCTCTGTCATCGAAGCGCTGACTGACCGCAGCCTTTTTACGGCCAGCGCAGCCTATGCCTATGCCAGACGCGCGGCGCTGCGCAATGACAGCGATGCCGAGAAGTCAGACTCTGCAACCAGCGAAGCGGCGCAGGCATCCTACAAACGTCAGCGCGCGTTGGCAGCGGAGGTGCTGTCATGAGCCACGATCACGACAATCTGTTGCGTGGACAGGGGCTGTTCCGCCAAGCCATTTCCGGCTTTGCCGCGCGTTGGAGATTTTATCTCTGGACGACTGTGGGCGTTGCTGCGCTGGGTGGTATCGGCGTTCCGATCAACACCGTCGAACCGTGGCAATTCAAATGCGCTTTGCAGCACGGGCAAGGCAGCTTGGTTACATGGATAGCCAGCGGCAAATCTGACCCGACAATCACCATCAGTTCGGGCGGCCAAACCGGCCCGGTGCGAGCGAGCATCCTTGCCAGCGATCCTGTCTGGATTCGCTGTTGGGACGATTTGAAGACGAAAGCAATTTTGGGTTTGGTCGCGGGTGGCCTGATGGGCTTTGGCCTATGTTTCGGGCTGGCCATCTGGATGCGCGACCGGGGCCGGAAGGCCGCGCTCGACAAATATATTGCAGGCACGCAGCTCGTGACCGAGCGCCAGTTGTGGCGATTGACCAAAGCCGCGACCAACGACCGGTCCATTCGCGTTGCAACTGTTGGAATCCCTGAATGGCTCGAATGTCGTCACTTCGCCTTTTTGGGCACGACCGGTGCAGGAAAGACCACTGTCTTGCGCCAGATGCTCGATATGGTCGAAGCACGCGGCGAACCCGCTCTGGTCTATGACACCAGCGGCGAGTTTATCGCGCACTATTACCGGCCCGAGCGCGGCGATATCATCCTCAATCCGTTCGATGCCCGGTCAGCCTATTGGTCGCCATTCTCGGAAATTGCGCACCCGGCAGATGCCGACCGCATCGCGCGCCAGCTTGTGTCAGAAACCGGCGAGCGCGATGATGATGTCTGGCTGGAAACCAGCCGCATTCTGGTCGCCAATGTGTTGCGGGTGTTGAACGCGGAAGGGAAGACCACGCTTCCCGATCTGCTCAACGCCTTGCAGGCCAAGACCAAGGAGGAGATGAAGGTGTGGCTGGCAGGCACGTCGTCGGCGCGCACCTTTGAAGATGACGCCGACCGGGCGACCGGCAGCGTATTGTTCATGCTCGCCAAGGCCTCCAACCTGTTGCAGTTCCTGTGGCGTGAACCGGGAGAGAATGGCAGCTTTGCATTCCGCGACTTCATCAATGGGCTCGACAAGCACCAAGGCCCCAAGCCGTGGATCTTCGTTCCCCGCAAGGAAGACTATTTCGAGGCGATGAAGCCCTTGCTCGCCTGCTGGCTTGAATGCGCCGCGAGCGCGACCTTGGGGCTGGAGCCATCATCCAGTCGTCGCTTGTGGTTCTTCCTTGATGAGCTCGCCGACCTGCCGCGTGTCGATAACCTCACCCGGTTGTTACCTGAGGGGCGCAAGTTTGGGGCCAGTGTGGTGCTGACCTTTCAGGCCATCGGGCAGATGCACAGGCGTTATGGCCGCGACAGTGCCGAGGCACTTTTGGGTTGCTGCAACACCAAACTCTATTTGCAGCTGATCGACCGCGACACCCGCAAATGGGCGTCGGACAATATCGGCGATGTCGAGGTCGAAATCCGCAGTGGGTCGGACAGCTTCGAATATGGGCCGAACAGCGGGCAGACGTCGCTTGGCTCGGTGCGTCATGTCCGCGCAGCTGTGATCGAAAGCGATATGCGGCTCGAACCGCATCAAGGCTTTCTGCAATTGCCCGATGCCTTGCCAGTGGCAAAGATCAGGCTGACCCGCGCGCATATCGACGCGCGGGGTGATCCAAGGCAACGCAGTTTCATACCTGTGGACGTCAGTCGCTCGCTGTGGAGCAAGTTGCCCGCCAAGGGCGCGTCAGCCGAAGCCACGATCAAAGGCGATGGGCCGGTCTGATGGTTGCCACCATCAGTGCCATCAGCAGTTCGGCGCAAGCGTCATCCTATTATGAAGCGGATGACTATTATGCCGGAGATGGCCTGTCCCCAAGCGAATGGCAGGGCGCGGGCGCGCAAGCGCTTGGCCTGTCGGGCGAGGTCGAGCGGGATCAATTCCGCGATATGCTGGATGGCAAATTGCCGGACGGCCAGCAACTGGGCACGATCCGGGACGGAGCAAACCAGCACCGTCCCGGATGGGATGTCACCATGAGCGCACCAAAGTCGGTATCGATCATGGCCGAGGTCGCGGGCGACCGGCGTTTGATTGGTGTGCATGACCGGGCGGTCAAAACTGCTCTCGCCTTTGCCGAGCGCCATAGTGCCGCGACCCGTATTAGAGAGGGTGGTAAGGTTGACCGGCACCAGACGGGCAATCTTGTGGTTGCCAGCTTCCGCCATGACACTAGCCGTGCCCAAGACCCGCAGTTGCACACGCACAATGTCATCATGAACGCGACGCGCGACGCGGACGGCAACTGGCGCAGTCTGGAACCGCGCGCATTGTATCAGCTCCAGAAGGCCATCGGCGCTCGGTATCGGCAGGAGCTGGCCGTCAATGTGCGCGAACTGGGTTATGAGATTGAACCGGGCAAGGACTCGCTGTTTGAGATCAAGGGCGTTTCCGCCGAGGCCATCAAGGCATTCAGCGAACGCGCCGCGCAGGTTGAAGCGCGTTTGGTCGAGCGGGGGCAGACGCGGGAGAGTGCGTCTGCGGCGGAGAAACAGATTGCCGCACTCGATACCCGCGCGGTGAAGGAAGAGGTCAACCGCGCCGAACTGGTCAAGGATTGGCGCGAAACGGCGGATAGTGCCGGATTTGATCAAGCTGCTCGATTGGCCTTGGTCGCAAATGCCGAACAGACGGCGGCACGGGATGAACATGCGCCGATGTTGACTGCACAAGGCGAAATCACTGCGCATCAGGCTGTTGCTTTTGCCGCCGAGAAACTGGGAGAACGCCAGTCGGTTTTTTCGGCGGCGGACTTGGAAAAGGAAGCCGGACGGTTTGGGCTGGGGACTGTTACCCAAACCCAGATCAGCGCGGCGATTAGCCGGGCAGCCAAAGATGGGGCGCTTGCGCCGCGCACGTTCATCGACAAGCGTGGTGCGGAGTTTGGCGGCTTCACGACCGCGAGCAACATTGACAATGAGCATCGACTGTTGCGCGCCGAGGCCAATGGGCGCGGCAAGATCGTGGCGATCCAGACCCCGGAACAGGCTGCAAAGGCCGTTGCCCGCGCTGCGCTTTCGTCAGACTATCCATGGACAGCAGATCAGCGCGAAGCAGCGAAGGCTTTGCTCACCAGTCAGAACCGCGTGACCGCCGTTCAGGGCTATGCCGGGACGGCGAAGACAACGACGGTACTGGCGACACTGGCGCATGAGGCCGCAGCGCAAGGGCACAAGATCGCCGCTCTCGCCCCAACCGCGTCGGCTGCACGCACGCTTGGCGACGCCCTTGGCACACTTGGCGAAACTGTTGCCAAGCATCTGATGGGCGAGCACTCTATTGCAACCAATGGGCGCAGTGTCTGGATTGTGGATGAGGCGTCGATGCTTTCAGCGCGCGATACCGCGACATTGCTGGAGTCCGCCGAGAAAGCAAAAGCCCGCGTCATTCTTGTCGGCGACGTCAACCAGCTTGGTTCCGTTGGTGCCGGAGCCGCCTTCGCGCAGTTGCAGGGTGCTGGCATGGAAACCGCCAAGCTCGCCGAAATTGTTCGTCAGACCAATCCGCTGACAAAGGAGGCGGTCGAAGCCAGTATTCAAGGTGATGCCCGCCGCGCGCTTGACGCGCTGGACCGTGGCGGTGGCAGGATCATCACCAATGCCGATCCTGTCGAGCGGATGAAGATGATGGCACGGGATTACGCGGCGCTGACGCCCAAGGAACAGCGCAGCACGATTGTTATCGATCCATCACGCTCAGGCCGCGACGCGCTCAATGCCGAGATCAGGACGCAGCTGATCTCCAACGGAAGATTGACCGGCGAAGCCGTGGCCATGCGCACGCTCGAATCCAAAGGCCTGACCAATGCCGAGGCCCGCGACGCCCGCAGCTATGAAGTCGGTGATGTCATCCGCTTTGCGCGTGACTATGCCGACAAGGGCATTGCGAAGCGCGAGACCGTCACCGTGAAGGGCGTTGATCCGGCCAAGAACGCGGTGTCTCTGGAAAAGTCAGATGGCAGCACCGTTGACTGGCGACCGCGCCAATGGGGCGCTGGAAAGAGCGAGGTGTTCACCCCCAGCACCATCGACTTGATGAAAGGTGACCGAATCGAGTTCACCCGCAACGACCGTACCCAATCCCGCGAGAATGGCGGGCGTGCGCAAATCGTGTCGGTAAGCGCCGAAGATCAGACCGCCCGCATCCGGCTCGACAGCGGCAAATTTCAGACGCTTGATCTGACCCAATCCACCGACCAACATCTGCGCCACGGCTATGTCCAGACCGCGCACGCGGCACAGGGCCGCACCGCCGAACGCGTGATGATCCACGCCGACAGCCGTGCCGTCAATCTGGTGGATCGGAAGATGATGTATGTCGGGATTTCAAGAGCGAAGGTGTCGGCGGCCATTTATACCGATGATCGAGCAAAGCTTGTTGCGGGGATCAGCCAGAGAGCGGGTTTAACGCAAACGGCAATTGAAAATGCGATGGGATCGAGCAATTCTAAGGCTATGGGGGCGGGGCTGGGATGACTCCAGCGTCACTTAATCAATTGAATGAACAATCAAGTTAATAGTAAACAATGCATATCAGGATATTTCGGACATTCCCATTGGGCAGAGCGATTGAGACGTTTCCGAAACGCCTCCCGACTTTGACGTTGCGATTTCCCCGGGTGACAACAGGTCCGTAAGTTGCTGCACGACCGCCGCCTTGCCACGTAGAAGATCGACACTCGCAATCCGCAGCCGTTCATCGCCCTCTAACATTGCGTAACCGGCTTCGAGTGCCCCAGTGCCAAGCCCCGCGTGATGGGGATAGAGCAACATCACATCCCGGCACCGGTATAGCCTTGCGTAAGCCATCATTTGATAAACATCGGACTGCGAAACACCGCGCTTCTTGTCTTCAGGATTCCGACCGACCAGCTTCCACTTAGTATCGATCACAGTCACCACGTGACCATTGCGCTTGATGA
>NZ_JBXPUZ010000018.1:0-7651 GCF_057220455.1 Sphingopyxis sp. sgz302558
ACCCGCGCCGAGACCAAAGCTGCGTTTGGGGTGTCGGGCAAGCTTGAGGCGCGGGCACTTTATGCCGAAATGCCGGGCGGAACTTTGCGACTAAGTGGGCGCATCGGCAGCCGCGGCGAAGGCGGCACGACCGAGACCGCGCTTGCGTTCGTGGCGATCGGTACGATCGCCTTTGTGGTCACCGGCAAGAGCGCGGAGATACCTGCGGGCACCGAGCTCGTCGCGCGGATTGGGTCGCGATAGGTATTGCTTGATGCCGGCTCCATTGGCGGCCGATGAAATGCTTTCCTACACCGAAACTCAATGCCATGCTTTGATCATGCACAATCGGGATCCCCAATCGCGCGACTGGGCGCTGGCTATCGAGTTTTGGTTCGCGAGCCTATTGGTTGGCGGGGCGNCCGAAACTCAATGCCATGCTTTGATCATGCACAATCGGGATCCCCAATCGCGCGACTGGGCGCTGGCTATCGAGTTTTGGTTCGCGAGCCTATTGGTTGGCGGGGCGTTTATCGCTGGGGCGTGGCAGGCACTCGCGTACCTGATTTAGAACCTGCGGCCGCGATTGAAAGCCCGACTTGTATGCACACCTTGTCGAGGCGATCGCCCGAAATCTTAAGTTTTTCTCACCGTTCTCGAAGCTTTCCAGCGCAATTTAGATCTCAAAAAAACGTCTCAAACGCGCAGCGACTAGGCTTGAATTTCTCATCTTTCACATAACGATAAAATGCTTCTTTCGACCACGGCATGTCACGAGAGTGACATCATCTGATTGCTACTCCTATTGCGAAGAACGCAGGGGGCAGCAGGATGATGCGAGTCTGTTTAGCCGCAATTTTTAGCTTATTGGGGTTGCCTTCGTTAATCTCGTCCGATGCGCTCGCGCAGGTAACGACGACCTACACGTACGATGCGCTAGGCCGTCTCGTCGCCACGTCAAACACCGGGTCAACTAACAATGGGTTGACCGCCTCCGTGGGTTATGACTCGGCAGGAAACCGCAGCTCGTACAGCGTAACCGGAGCAGGTGGCGGCGGCACGCCGTGTGCCCTGGCGGCTTACAACGTCGAGGGAACTGACGAATTTACGCTCTATCCGGGCGTCCAAAAGACCAGCACGTGTTCAGAAGCGATTACGGTGGCCATGACTGTACAGAAAGTCTCTGGTACTGGGCAGTATGATGTCGGTTCACTGGTAGGAGGGCCAATAATAGGCCCGAGCGATCAATACAAGCTCGTCCCCATATACCCCTATTACAACACCGTGCCAGCTAATGAACCGCTCGTTCTCAGTGTAACCTGGACAGTTGTTTCAGGAAACGCCACCATTTCACCATCGCAAGGTTTGGTGACAATATATACTTCAAATTGAATTGACAATGCGTCTAATGTTTTAACAATGTGTTCAGGAGCATTGCATGATGCGTCGTATCTCAATCATTTTCTGCACGGTCGCACTGGCTTGTATTGCTCCCGTCCCGCAAGGCTCGAAGGTGGCCGCCCAGTCGGCGCAAAGTTGCATGAGCAGAATGACGCAAGGAAAGCCAGGTGGCGATCACGCGATTATCTTGGCAGCGCCACCCGAGAAAATTCAGGCGTTGAAGGCTCGAGGATTTGTCGGCAGTCCGTGCAAGAAACGTAAGGATATGGCCGAGAAATCCAAGGGTCAGATGTGCGCCTTGGCAGAGCGTACCACACATGAAGTCGATGCAGAGTTTGTTCGCATCTATGGCGTAACACCTCGCGAGATTTGTGATCTGTGAACAGTTCTGACGAACGAAAATCTTTTATTGGACCAGTCAATCATGCTGGAGCACATCGCGTAGCGTCAGATCAAGGCGCCGTTGAATCACATCATATTGTACTTACGAGATATTCTTTTCGTGGAACAATGACTTGAAAAGTTTCGTGCAAGATCCACAATTTTCAAGCTGGTGAGCCAGCAATAAACAAGCGTCATCGAATATTTTTCATATATTTGACAGGGGAATGGCAATGCGGAAGGCAAAGTCTCGTTGTACTCTTCTTTTCACAGCGAGTGTTCTTTCCATTGCGTCAATGGGCGTTCAGGACGCACTTGCGCAAAGCGTCCCTCCTCCCGTGCGATCCACAGTGGACGAGTTTGGAGTCAATGTTTCCAGCGGCGCATTTTCTACAGCCCAGGACATTGCCAGCATCGGTCCTGAGAGCGATGGCCTTAACTTTAAGCATATGTGGGAGAATGACCGCTGGCGGAACAACTATATTGGCTTCGTGAAGGATTTTGGTGGTCAGGTTTTCGTGGTCAGCGGCGGAGCAACCACTACGTTTACAGCCGACAACGGCACATATATCTCCGATCAGGGTCGCGGCGCGACACTGGTCCTTACCGGTGCGACTTATGGCTATGATGGTAGCGGCAACCTCACCTTGTCTGGTGGAACATTCACTTTTACATCTGCAGATGGGACGGTTAGCACCTTCATAATCAGCGGAGCAGGCGACAAATATTACTATTATTTTCGCCAATATGATGCCGTGACGACCCCGGTTTCATCGATTCAATATCCCAATGGCCGGAAACTCACGTTTCACTACAACAATACGTCGGTCTCCGTAAGCGGAGCCCCACCGATCGTTCGAACGCGTTTGAAGTCAGTTCGATCAAGCGATGGCTATCAGATCTTTCTCACCTATCAGTCAAACTCGTTCAGCCCCACAACGCTCGACTGGACTGCGCTCTCGAATGTAAGAGCTATCAATAACGCGTTTGACTACTGCAATCCCACCGCAAGCACATGCACTGGCTTCACGCAAACATGGCCAAATTCCAATGTCGCTGAATCGTCGAGCGGTACCCTACGGTACATGAATTTTACGGACTCGCTCGGACGAACAACGCGTTACACAGTCGATAGTTATTCTTCCAGGCTGGTCGGCATCAAGCCTCCAGCATCATCGGCCGATAATGTTGCCATCCAAAGCTACGGCGTTGGTTCTCCGGCCGCGTCATTCGGGCGGGTGTCAAGCGTTACGACCGCGGGCGTCACTCGGTCGTACAATTGGCAGTTGGATAGTGTGTCAGGGATTTGGACGCTGACGTCAAACGACAGCCTGGGTCGCCTACGGACTGTAACGTCAGATGGGAGCGGGCTTATATATAGTGATAAAGACGCGCTCAATCGTTCCTATACCTATCTTTATGACGCAAGTGGTCGCCTCGAGCGAGTAACGTCGCCTGAAGGCAATTACACCCAGATGAGCTACGATGCGCGGGGGAACATTACCGTTCGCCGAAATGTGGCCAAACCTGGTTCTGGTCTTGCCGATATCGTTCAGACTTGGAATTTCGATCCTATTTGCACCAACGTCATTGTCTGCAATCAACCGATCAGCAGCGTCGATCCAATGGGTGGTCAAACTGATTATACCTATGACCCCGTTCATGGTGGCCTTGTAACTGTCACAGCGCCAGCGCCAACCGTCGGAGCAACGAGACCTCAGACACGTATCACATACGGCGGCATGCAGGCCTATTATAAGGTTTCGGGAAGCGCCATAGTCGCGTCTGGCGTTACCACTTATTTGCCTATGACGACGTCCGAGTGTCAGAATAATGCAAGCTGCGGTGGAACCGCCGATGAGATCAAAACGACGATCAGCTATGGCCCACAAACAACTGGTGTTGCGAACAATCTGTTGCCCGTTTCAATCACGAACGGGGCGGGTGACAATTCACTGACGACCATTACCAACCTGACCTACGACGCGGCCCGTAATCTGCTGACCACGGACGGTCCTCTGCCGGGCGCCGACGATACAACGCGCATGCGTTACAATTCCGAGCGTCAGCTCATAGGTGTCGTAGGGCCCGACCCAGACGGAGCAGGGCCACGACCGCATTTGGCGCAGCGTATCACCCTCAATTCGAATGGCCAACCGACCCTCGCTGAAGTTGGTACAGTGACAGCCCAGACGGATGCTGCGTGGAGCGGGTTTTCAAGCCAACAACAGCTGGCAACCACATACGATACCAACGCTCTGCCTATCAAAACGGAACTGAAATCTGGAGCAACGATCTAT
The DNA here is from genome assembly GCF_057220455.1 of Sphingopyxis sp. sgz302558. Lineage (NCBI taxonomy): Bacteria > Pseudomonadati > Pseudomonadota > Alphaproteobacteria > Sphingomonadales > Sphingopyxidaceae > Sphingopyxis > Sphingopyxis sp. sgz302558. The sequence goes on from NZ_JBXPUZ010000018.1 coordinate 4,062, forward strand.
CAGGTTGCACAGACCAGTTATGATGCATCCGGTCGTGTAATCTGTTCTGCAGAGCGAATGGACCCCGCTCAATGGGCTTCCCAAACCGATGCATGCGTGCCGCAAACAAGTGGACCGACCGGGCCTGATCGCATCACCAAAGTCAACTATGACGCCGCCGATCAAGTGACGTCGGTGCAAATGGGTGTGGGGACTTCGGTCCAGATAACTGACGTTAGCTCAACCTACACTCTAAATGGGCAGGTCGAATCGGTTACCGACGCCAAGAACAACAGTACAACGAATGTTTTCGACGGCCATGACCGGTTGGTGCAGATGCGCATGCCTGTGGCTGCGTCGGGTGCCGGAAGCAGTTCTACGACTGATTTCGAGGGCTACACCTATGATGCCAATGGCAATGTGACGCAGTTGACGCTGCGCGGCGGCGCTGTGGTTAACTTCACCTACGACAAGCTCAATCGCCTAACCTTTAAAGATGCGCCTCCCACCGGTGTCTATTTTGACCAAGATGTCAGCTATCAATACGACCTGCTTGGCCGCGTCAATCAGGCGGTTGGCAATGGGACGTTTGTGAATGCGCGTAGTTATGACGCTTTGGGGCGCGTCACACAGGAGCAAAATTACGGTGGGACGACGAGCTACAGCTATGATCTGGCGCAGCGCCGCAGCCGACAAAGTTGGTCGGATGGCTTCTTTGTTGATTATATTCATGATGTTACCGGAAAAACTATCGACATCCGAGAAAATGGAGTCACCTCAGGTGTCGGCTTGCTCGCACGATACAGCTACGACAGCCTCGGTCGGCCGAGTGCAATTGCATTCGGAAACGGCTCTAACAAAAGCTTCGCTTATGACCCGGTTTCGCGGTTGACGGGTTTGACCGTTGATCTGGCAGGAACCGGTGCCGACCAGAACATAACACTTGCCTATAATCCGGCGAACCAGATTGTCTCAGCCACGCGGTCAAATAGTGCCTTCGCTTGGTCCGCTGCCGTCAATGTCAACCGCAGTTACACCTCTAATGGTCTCAATCAATACAGCGTCGCTGGAAGTATCACCCCGACATATGACAATCGCGGTAATTTGAGTCTGTCGGACGGCGCGAGTTATACGTACACCTCTGACAATATGTTGGCATCCGCCTCCAATGGTACGTTGCTGGGATATGAACCACTCGGACGCGAACTTTTTCAGGTTACACAGGGAAGTAACGACACCCGGTTCACCTGGGCGGGCTCCCGGTTGATGGCGGAGGTCAATGGCGGGACTGGCCAAATCATTAGGCGCTATGTTCACGCACCGGGATTGGACGCCCCAATAGTGTGGTATGAAGGCAGCGGCACCAGCGATCGTCGCTTTCTCGCCGGTGACGAGCGCGGCAGTGTCATCGGATATTCGGATAGCACCGGGAGCGTTATGCAAATCAACAGCTACGATGAATTTGGTATCCCTGCACCGAGCAATTCAGGGCGCTTTCAATATACTGGTCAGATGTGGATTCCCGAGCTACTGCTCTATCATTACCGAGCGCGGACTTATTCCCCTACTCTCGGGCGGTTCATGCAGACCGATCCGATTGGCTATGGCGACGGAATGAACATGTACCGTTACGCTGGCAATGATCCCATCAATCGGATCGATCCAAGTGGGATGGTGGAAATCGTTGTGACAGCCCAATTAGGAACGCCCTCATTTGCTGACATTGTTGTTTCCGGGAAGCGAAATTCCGATCCGTTTGGCGACGCGGTCAGGTATAGGATGAAGAGTTATGACAGGAACTGCAATCGTAGTATTATGACCTTTTTGGATGATCTGGACAGGTGCGGCGACACAAATTACGCTGAAAAGGTTAGAGGGAGCCTGGCCTACCCTGCGGCCAAACCAGACGCATCTTGTCCGATTCCACCAAAAAGTCGCCCTGTCGGTTCAGCAGGCACCTTGGCTGGGGGAGCCTGGTTCGGAGTTTCGAGCGGCTTCGTGGCCGGTGTAGATGTCTACCGTAGCGAAGCGAATTCGTTCGCCAATCGCCGTTATCCAACATTGGCTGGTCAAGGAGATGTAAAGGATGCAAGCCGCCATTTCCATCTGGCATTTCATTTGGGCAGGATGCTTGGGCCTGCCAAAGCTATGTACATTCTTAATTCAATTGAAGTTGTCGGTGCTAATCCGACCTCTCATCAATTGATGGATACGTATAACAACCACGTGGCCGTTATGATGTCGCAGCAAAAAAGATTTCATGGCAAACCGATAGGCAGCGCTTTTGATATCGCATTAAAAGGAAACTGTCTAATAACAAATCATAAAAAAGCGAAATAAGGAGTGTTAAATTTGCCTTACTCAGACAAAAATAGCCGACTTTTTGGCGCATTCATTGCAATGGGATTCATTGCTATATTTATACTATCTTTCTTTTTCATTTTGTATTATAATTTTGGCGACTGGTAGTTATATAATAAAATATTTGTAGATTTGTTTTGCAAATATTTTCATAATATTTCCAAGGTAAATTCTTTTATAAATTTAAAAATTAATCTACTTTTGTTCCAACAAGATTAATTATTTCAATTAAATATAAACCTATCGTCGATTCCATAAAATATAAAGAGATTAGATAAAAAATAAAAAATCGTATTATAGAGATCCATGCTTGCCACTCTATTGCAATACCACATTTTTTATTAAACGGTAGTTTGGCTGTCCGCCAATCCCATCGCTCGTTTGCACGGTAATGGGCCTTCCTACCAATGCTCTTCGGAATGCGCTCAAAAGGGCGGGCGTAATGGCATTCAAAAATTCTACATCCAGCACCATTCCGCCCGGTGATACGCGAACGCGCATATCCACCGTTCCGCGCGCATTCGGATAGCGTCGCTTCACCTCGGCAATCGCCGCCTGCAGCTGGGCCTCATCTATGCCATCCGGCCTAATGCTCGCCGACGGCCGCCACCTCGGCGACGCCCCGGCATAGGGGTCATAAGCTCCCACCCCGCCACTCCCAACGCCGCTGGTGCTACCACCAACTCCGGCTCCGCTAACGCCATTGCTTTTGGCAGCGCCCTGACGCGCCGGCCCCAACCGCGGTACCCGCGCCACGCGCCATTCGGGCGGGGACACCGGCGTCGGCGTGCTGGTCTCAATTGGCGATGGCGGGACGGGTGCCTGTGCGACCTCCAGGGCCGGCGATGCAGCCGCACCCGCACTCGCGAGCTCAGTCATTTGCTCGGGCGCGATCAGCTGCAGCACAAGCGGATAGCGATCGACCATTTGCGGCAGCGCGACCTGCGTAATCCCAGCCAGTGCCGCCAGCACCGACACGGCAACGGCACTCGCCAGCACCAGCCCAAACGGGCGTTCGAGCCGCCAACGCGCCGACCGCTCCTGCATTTTGATAAGCCAAGCGGGAGCAGCAAAGCCCAGCACCAACGGTCGATACACAGCGAGCGGCGGCGGCGTGCCACTCTGCCACTGCTCGACCGGGGCAAAGGCCATGGTTGATGCCTCCATTTCGCAAGGGAGCAGGGCTTTGCCGCTTTCCCTAGGGTCCGCTTTTTGGCAGGGTTTGCCGGTGGATACCAGCATCATCCTTG
>NZ_JBXPUZ010000019.1:0-4857 GCF_057220455.1 Sphingopyxis sp. sgz302558
TGGTGCTTTGCATGCGCCGCATAGGCTGCGCACCAGCCGCTGCGCCACCGCCGCGATCAGCGTTTCGGCGATGAGATAGGGCTCGGCGCCCAGATCGCGCAGCCGCGCGAATGCTCCCGCCGCGCTGTTGGTGTGGAGCGTCGAGAGTACCAAATGCCCGGTCATCGCCGCGCGCATCGCAATCTCGGCGGTCTCGCCGTCGCGGATCTCGCCCACCATCAGGATATCGGGGTCCTGCCGCAAAAAGGCGCGCAAAGCTGCGGCAAAGTTCAAGTCAATATCGGGGCGCACCTGCACCTGGTTGACGCCCTCAATCAAAATCTCGACCGGATCCTCGACCGACAGGATTTTGACGTCGGGGCGCTTCAAATGCTGGAGCGCCGCATAAAGCGTCGTCGTCTTGCCCGAACCTGTTGGTCCGGTGACGAGGATGATCCCGTGCGGGCGCGCCAGCGCCCCCCGAAAATCGCGCAGCATCGGCTCGGGCAGCCCGAGCTTGTCGATCGCGAGCAGCACGCTCTGCTGGCCGAGCAGGCGCAGCACGATGCTCTCGCCATGCGCAATGGGGGAGGTCGCGATGCGCACATCGACCTCGCGCCCGCGCACCGCGAGGCGCAGCCGCCCGTCCTGCGGCAGGCGGCTCTCGGCAATGTCGAGTTCGGCCATCACCTTGATTCGCGTCGCGACGGGACCGGCGAGAGTTTCATCGAGCGTCTCGACATCGATCAGCCGCCCGTCGATGCGGTAGCGCACGCGTAGCGCCCTCGCCATCGGCTCGATATGCACGTCCGACGCCCGCCGATCGACCGCATTGGCAAGCAGTCGTTGGACCAGCCGAATGACCGGGGCCTCGCTATCCTCTTCATGGAGGCGGCTGAGCTCCGCGAGCGCGGCAGGTCCGTCCATGGCTGCAAGCGTGTCGGCAACGGGCACCGCTGCCCGCGCCAGCGCTTTATCGATATCGCCAAAGCGCGCGGTCCAGCATTCGACCTCGCGCGCACCGCTCGCGAACAGCATCGCGCGCAGCGCATCCTCATCGCCCGGATCGGCCATGGCGAGGATGAGCCGATCGCCTTCGAGCGCGACCGGATAAAGGCTGCGCCGCGCGAGATAGCGCAGGTTCAGATCGGGAATGGCGGCGAGGGGACCAACGAGCCGCTCGTGGCCGACCAACGGTAGGCCCGACCAGTCGGCGAGGGCTGCCGCCAGATCATCATCGCTGACTAGCGCAAGCGCGCGCAGGGTGGCCGCCAGGCGGCGATCGCTCGCCGCGGCAACGGCCTCGGCGCGCGCCAGATCGGCGCGCGATACCAGCCCGCGCTGGGTCAGCCGCGCCGCCCAATCGGGCGCTGCCATCAGCGCGTCAGAATCAGCAAGGATGATGCTGGTATCCACCGGCAAACCCTGCCAAAAAGCGGACCCTAGGGAAAGCGGCAAAGCCCGTTTCCCTGGCGAAATGGAGGCATCAACCATGGCCTTTGCCCCGATCGAGCATTGGCAGAGCGGCTCGCCGCCGCCGCTCGCTGTGTATCGACCGTTGGTGCTGGGCTTTGCTGCTCCGGCTTGGCTCATGAAAGCGCAGGAACAGTCGGCGCGCTGGCGGCTCGAACGCCCGGTTGGGCTGGTGCTGGCGAGTGCCGTTGCCATGTCTGTTCTCGCCGCGCTGGCGGGGATCACGCAGGTGGCACTGCCGCAAATGGTCGATCGCTATCCATTGGTGCTGCGGCTGATCGCGCAGGAACAATCGGCCGCACTTACGAGTGCTGGTGCCGCTGCGGGGACAGCGGTAGAAATGGCCCAGGCGCCCGTGCCGCCATCGCCGATTGAGACGAGCACGCTGACGCTGCTGTCGCCGCCCGAATGGCGCGTGTCGCGCGTGCCGCGGTTGGGGCCGGCTCGTCCGGGTACGGTTGCTAGCAATGGCGTTAGTGGTAGCGGCGTTGGTGGAAACACCAGCGGCGTTGGGGGCGGCGGCGTTGGGGCCTATGACCCCTACGCCGGGGCCGCGCCGCGCTGGCGGCCGTCGGCGAGCATCAGGCCGGATGGAATCGATGAGCTCCAGTTGCAGGCGGCAATTGCGGAGGTGAAGCGGCGCTACCCCAATGCGCGCGGGACGGTGGATATGCGGGTTCGGCTGTCACCTGGCGGGATGGTGCTCGAAGTGGAATTTGTCAGCGCGATCACACCGTCACTTGCGGCTGCCATGCGAAGCGCTTTGGTGGGCAAACCCATTGCGATGTATTCGGGCGACGCGATCGGCGGCGGAGCTCTCAATCGAGTCTTGACTGGCGTGGTCATCGGCTAACTTGAGGAGGGCGGCACATGCCGACCAGATCACCCTATGCAATGCTGCCATTAGTTGGCATGGCTTTGCCCCCAACTTGGGGATTATTGCACTTATCACCGTAATTACACCGTAATCCGTGAAAGTTAAGCAGAGCGTCGCTGCAATCCTAAATCCTATGGTATTCCCAAATAGTCGTCTTCATCAACAAAGCAATACGCCTCTATCTCATCACTTTTTGACCAACATATGAATAAATTTGTTACTTCTAGATTTTCAAAATTAGTGTCATGAAAAAATTCTATCACGACAATATTACCCCATTCATCATGAAAATATTCATCTATATGTTTAATTATTGCTTGTACGCCAGCAATATTAAAAAAGAGAGAACGGGATGATTCTCTCAAATACGGTTCTTGTGCCGGATAATGACAATGTCGTTTGCGAGGAAACAGCGGCAAGTTCATTCTCGTCACCTTGGTAAGCGAGGACCTCTAGAATCAGGATAGTAAGTCGTCCCAAATCCAGGAAAGTACATCGTTACTCCACTTCGACCTGGCCAAGCAATGAAGCCGGGTCTTGATTGCTTTTCTGCTCGACGGCACAATTGCATGGACGCAACGCATCGTCCGTACAACAAATGAGAGTCAGTTTGAAATCCTTTGTCATATAGAAACTCGGCATTGCGCTTACACTGTGCAAACGCTCGGTCGCACGGCGTAGACGGTTGGCCTGCCCCCCCTCCATCCTGCGGCGATTCTCGCAGAAAGCATGTCTTGCCATATCCAACCGGTAAGAAAGGCGTAAAGGGCAATGCAGGGGACGGCACGAGTGGCTGCGCCATTAGTCCAAACGGATCCACCCTCACCAACGGATTAGCCCCCGCATAAACCCAAGCATTCTCATCCCCCGCCAGCCCAATCGGGTCGGCCTGAATGTAGCGCCCGGTAGTGGGGTCATAGTCGCGGTAGCGATTGTAGTAATGCTCGGCTCCGGGGAGGAGCAGCGCGTTTGCGAACTGCCCCGGGAACCCGATGGCGGCGTAGCCATAGGGGGTGACGCTCTGGCCCGCCGCGTTGGTGGTCAGGATTGGGGTGCCGAGGTGGCTGGCGTGGACCCATTGGAGTTCGGATGTGATGCCGCTGGTGCCTGCGACCCCGACCGCGACCGCGAGCGGCGTGTAGCCGCCGGTGCCGTCATCGCCGCCGGTGGGGCCGGTGTCGCCGACGCCGCTGAGTGTCCAGATATATTCGGCCTTGAGGTCAGCAGCACCGCCCGCGCCATATTCGCCGACGATGCGGTGATCGAGGTCGTAAAGGATGATACGCGTATCGACCGGGCCAGAGGCTGGCGTGGTGATAACGCGGATGCGCTCGTCCGCGCCGTTGTAAAGCATCGTCTGGCTGGCAGTGCCGACAGTGTAGCTCACCAGCCGCGCCCGCCCGTCATAGGCCACCGTGACAACCGAGCCGTCGGGGCGAGTCTCCCCCGTCTGGTTCCCGCGCGCATCGTGGGTGAACACGCGCATCCCCGCCGGCGTGGTGATGCTGGTCAGTCGGTTGGTGCCGGGGGCAATGCTATAGCTGTCGACCTCTGCAGGGGTCGCGGCGGCGACGGTCGCGCGGCGCTCGACAGCGAGGCGGTTGCCATTGTCGTCATGCAGATAATCCTCGCGCGCGAACGCCCCCACCGCGCCGTCCATCCGCGTCAGCCGCTCGACCGGGTCATAGCCAAAGCTGCGCGTCTTGCTGGCATCCAGCGTATCAGCGATCTGGGTGATGTTGTCGCTATTGTCATAGGAATAGGTCAGCGACGACAGCCGCACACTGTTCGACGTCCGCTCCAGCCGCCGGTTCGCCAGCCGCCCGTCATTCCCCCAGCTCTGGATCATCCGCAGGCCATTGCCGTAAGTGGCCTGCGTCAATGCGCCGAAGCTTTCGTAGGTCATGCCACTCGCCAGCGTGGTCCATGTCGATACGCTGCCGTTCGCCTTGGTCCGCACCTGCGTTACCCGGCCCAGCGTGTTCCAAGTGTAATTGACGATGCGCCCTGTGGGATAAGTGATCTGCGTCCGGCGGTCGGCCAGATCATAGGTGAAGGCGAGGGTCAACCAAGCGCCCGTGCCAATGCGCTGGCGCTTCGTTGTCACATTGCCGCGGTGGTCATAGCCATATTCGACCGTTGTGCCGCTATCGACCACGCGGCCAAGGCGGCCTACCCCGCGGCTGCCGCTGAGCGCCGCAATATCCCAGGTGTAAGTGACGACCTCGTCCGCCGGACGGCCAACGGGGGTGGCGGTGAGGAGGCGGCCCAATATGTCGTATGTGTAGGTAATCTGTTGGCCGCGCCCGTCGGTCGCCGCCACCATGTCGCCCGCACTGTTGTAAACATAAATGCTGGTGCCGCGATCGGGGCTGACCTCCTGGATTGCCTCGCCAAAGCCGTTGCGCACAAAGGTCGTATCCACGCCAATGGCGTCTTCGTGCGTGATCACGTTGTCTCGGCTGTCATAGGCCAAGCTCGGCGCGCCGCCGTCAGGCAGCGCGCTCGCTACCAGCCGGTCGAGCGCA
>NZ_JBXPUZ010000020.1:0-4085 GCF_057220455.1 Sphingopyxis sp. sgz302558
CGATATCGCCAAAGCGCGCGGTCCAGCATTCGACCTCGCGCGCACCGCTCGCGAACAGCATCGCGCGCAATGCATCCTCGTCACCGGGATCGGCCATTGCAAGGGTGAGCCGATCGCCGTCGAGCGCGACAGGGTAAAGGCTGCGGCGCGCAAGATAGCGCAGGTTAAGATCGGGGATCGGCGCTAGCGGTCCAGCGAGCCGCTCGCGGCCGACCAGCGGCAGGCCTGACCAGTCGGCGAGCGCTGCCGCCAGATCATCGTCGCTCACCAGCGCGAGCGCGCGCAGCGTCGCTGCAGTCCGCCGGTCGCTTGCTGCCGCCACGGCTTCGGCGCGCGCCAGATCGGCGCGCGATACGAGCCCGCGCTCCACCAGCCGCGCCGCCCAATCGGGCGTCGCCATCACGCTGTCAGAATCAGCAAGGATGATGCTGGTATCCACCGGCAAACCCTGCCAAAAAGCGGACCTTAGGGAAAGCGGCAAAGCCCTATTCCCTTGCGAAATGGAGGCATCAACTATGGCCTTTGCCCCGGTCGAGCATTGGCAGAGCGGCAGGCCGCCGCTGCTCGCCGTATATAGGCCGTTGGTGCTGAGTTATTCGGTTCCGCCATGGCTGAGCAATATGCAGCAGCAGTTGGCGCGTTGGCGGCTTGAACGCCCACTTGGGCTGGTGCTGGCAAGCACGGTTGCCGTGTCGGTGCTGGCGGCGCTGGCGGGGATCACGCAAGGGACGCTGCCGCAGATGGTCGACCGCTATCCGTTGGTGTTGCAGCTGATTGCGCCGCAGCAAACGACCGCCCTTGCGAGTGCTGGCGCTGCCCCTTCGCCGTCGCAGGAGGTCGCGCAGGCGCCCGTGCCGCCATCGCAGATCGAGACGAGCACGCCGACGCCGGTCTCGCCGCCCGAGTGGCGCGTGTCGCGCGTACCAAGGCTGGGGCCAGCGCGACCGGGTCCGGTTGCGAGCAATGGGGTCAGTGGTGTGGGAGTTGGCGGTCGCACCAGCGGCGTCGGGAGCGGCGGGGTGGGGGCCTATGACCCCTATGCCGGGGCCGCGCCGCGCTGGCGACCTTCGGCGAGCATCAGGCCGGATGGAATAGATGAGCGCCAGTTGCAGGCGGCAGTTGCGGAAGTGAAGCGGCGCTACCCGGAGGCCCGCGGGACGGTGGACCTGCGCATTCGGCTGTCGCCTGGAGGGATGGTGTTAGAGGTGGAATTTGTCAGCGCGATTACGCCGGCGCTGGCGGTTGCCATGCGAAGGGCGCTGATAGGCAAGCCGATTGCGCTGCAGTCGGGCGATGCGATTGGGGGTGTCGTTACCAACCGAATTTTGACTGGTGTGGTAATAGGCTAGCTTGAAATTGTGAAAACGAAAAGATCAATATCACAAGCAATAGCAAAAAAATTTGGGGTCTTAGTAACAGCCTCTGCAAAAGGCACTAGTCTGGTACATATCGCCAGTTGATGGGATCGCCACGCTTCTCAGGGTAAAACTTTTTCTTTTTCTCCAATCCATAGAAAAGCGTTCCGTGAATCCCAGATACAGCTGACTTTTTCTGCTTTCGCGGCCAAACATTTTGCATCAACTTATAAACAGCGTCATCGCCGATTCTAGCCACCAAATCCTCGATAAACTCGATATCTTGTCCATTCTGGTGAAAAATCTGCAGAAACTCTTCCTCTGTTACTGAGTAGATCGCATACTCGGTATTTATTGCATCGTCAATTACTTGAATATTCTTCATTCTTTTTACATTTCAATTCTTGTGTGGTCGAGTTTGTCCGCCGGGATAAACGTTCCCATCGCTTTTTCCGTCCTTGGTTTCAAGATCCCAATGCGGGCCCCCATGAGCTCGACCACCTGACTGACCGGTAGGCTTCCAAATTGTGCCATTTTTGTCAATGAAACCGCCACGGCCATCTGTACCCTTGCCCCATTGCTCGCCACTTGGCGGATCAAAGAAGCCTTCTTCTTCTCCGGGCTTTCCCGGTGCCTTAGCTCCGTTAGGGTCGTGCGCATCGGATGGAGGCTTGGGCAAAGGCTTCGGGCCATCTTTATAAAGTGGAAAATCCCAACTCAAATTGATGATGTGTCTAGGCATCGGACTTTCATAGGATCCGCCGCCATGAGAACTCGTCGGATAACAGTCTACCAACAGGTTTCGCAGATAATAGGCGCCCATTACCAAAGCGGTGCCGCCCATTACCCAAGGGTGTCGACGCAACATTGCTGCCGCCGGGTTCGGAACGCGGTAGCTCGGATAGCTTGCAGTCAAGCCGTTGGCATCCGTGAAGCGCAAGGGATTCGCCCCCGCATAGACCCAGGCATTTTCATCCCCTGCGAGCCCAATCGGGTCGGCCTGGATGTAGCGCCCGGTGGTGGGGTCATAGTCGCGGTAGCGATTGTAATAGTGCTCGGCTCCGGGCAGGAGCAGGGCGTTCGCAAACTGCCCCGGGAACCCGATGGCGGCGTAGCCATAGGGAGTGACGCTTTGCCCTGATGCGTTGGTGGTCAGGATCGGCGTGCCGAGGTGGCTGGCGTGGACCCATTGGAGTTCGGATGTGATGCCGCTGGTGCCTGCGACCCCGACCGCGACCGCGAGCGGCGTGTAGCCGCCGGTGCCGTCATCGCCGCCGGTGGGGCCGGTTTCCCCCACGCCGCTGAGCGTCCAGATATATTCGGCCTTGAGGTCAGCGGCACCGCCCGCGCCATATTCGCCGACGATGCGGTGATCGAGGTCGTAGACGAACTGGCGCGTGTCGACAGGGCCAGAGGCTGGCGTGGTGATAACGCGGATGCGCTCGTCCGCGCCGTTGTAAAGCATCGTCTGGCTGGCAGTGCCGACAGTGTAGCTCACCAGCCGCGCCCGCCCGTCATAGGCCACCGTGACAACCGAGCCGTCGGGGCGAGTCTCCCCCGTCTGGTTCCCGCGCGCATCGTGCGTGAACACGCGCATCCCCGCCGGCGTGGTGATGCTGGTCAGTCGGTTGGTGCCGGGGGCGATGCTATAGCTGTCGACCTCGGCAGGGGTCGCGGCGGCAACCGTAGCGCGGCGCTCGACAGCGAGCCGGTTGCCATTGTCGTCGTGCAGATAATCCTCGCGCGCGAACGCCCCCACCGCGCCGTCCATCCGGGTCAGCCGCTCGACCGGGTCATAGCCAAAGCTGCGCGTCTTGCTCGCATCCAGCGTATCAGCGATCTGGGCGATGTTGTCGCTATTGTCATAGGAATAGGTCAGCGACGACAGCCGCACACTGTTCGACGTCCGCTCCAGCCGCCGGTTCGCCAGCCGCCCGTCATTCCCCCAGCTCTGGATCATCCGCAGGCCATTGCCATAAGTGGCCTGCGTCAATGCGCCGAAGCTTTCATATGTCATGCCGCTCGCCAGCGTGGTCCATGTCGATACGCTGCCGTTCGCCTTGGTCCGCACCTGCGTCACCCGGCCCAGCGAGTTCCAAGTGTAATTGACGATGCGCCCCGTAGGGTAGGTGATCTGCGTCCGCCGGTCGGCCAAATCATAGGTGAAGGCGAGGGTCAACCACGCGCCCGTGCCAATACGCTGGCGCTTCGTCGTCACATTGCCGCGGTGGTCATAGCCATATTCGACCGTTGTGCCGCTATCGACCACGCGGCCAAGGCGGCCTACCCCGCGGCTGCCGCTGAGCGCCCCAATATCCCAGGTGTAAGTGACCGTTTCATCCGCCGGACGGCCAACGGGGGTGGCGGTGAGGAGGCGGCCCAATATGTCGTAGGTGTAGNCCAATATCCCAGGTGTAAGTGACCGTTTCATCCGCCGGACGGCCAACGGGGGTGGCGGTGAGGAGGCGGCCCAATATGTCGTAGGTGTAGGTAATCTGTTGGCCGCGCCCGTCGGTCGCCGCCACCATGTCGCCCGCGCTGTTGTAAACATAAATGCTGGTGCCGCGATCGGGGCTGACCTCCTGGATAGCCTCGCCAAAGCCATTGCGCACAAAGGTCGTATCCACGCCAATGGCGTCTTCGTGCGTGATCACATTGTCGCGGCTGTCATAGGCCAAGCTCGGCGCGCCGCCGTCAGGCAGCGCGCTCGCTACCAGCCGGTCGAGCGCA
>NZ_JBXPUZ010000021.1:0-3187 GCF_057220455.1 Sphingopyxis sp. sgz302558
GGCGAGATCATAGTTCATGGTCAGCGCGGTGCTTGCGGGCGCAGTGATCGTCTTGACGCGCCCTTCGACATCATAGGTGAAGCTGGTCACCGCGTCCTGCGACGCCGTGGTCGGATGCTTGACTCGCACGCTGGTGGTGCGGCCGAGCAGGTCATAAGTGAACTGGGTGACGACGCCATTGGGATCGGTCATGCTGCCCGGGCGCCCATTAGCGTCATAGGCAGCGAAGCTGGTGACATGGCCGAGACCGTTGGTCATGCTCGTTACATTGCCCGCCGTGTCATAGGCAAAGGTGACAATGTCGTCCTTGCCCTGCGCGTCAGGTACGCGCGGACCGTTGACCGACAGCAGGCGGGCGTTCGGACCCCAGCTGTAAGTGGTGGTGCGCGTCTGGCCGTTGGTCGAATAGGGCGCGCTGTGGGTGGTGAGGTCGGTCAGCGTTTGCGACGCAAGCATCGCATCAGCCGTGTAGGTGATATCGACGCGCAAGCCGTTGCGCTCGATGCGCGTCGGCAGGTCGAGCGTCGGGTGCCATTGCATCGTGGTCGTGCGCGCCTGCGCCGTGCCCACCGCTTCGGTCATGCCGTTATGGCGGCCCTTCGGGTAATCGAGTGCATAGCTGGTTTCGCGGCCAAGTTGGTCGACCGATCGCGTCATTAAATGCTTGGTGCCGTAGTAGTTCTGATAATCGATGCTGACGCTGTCGGCAGGCGTGGTCGAGGTCGCCTTGCCCTCGATACGCGTTATCGCGGCAGGCTCGTCGGGCCAGGATGAATCGCGCCGAAACAGATGATATTCGTCAGTACGGCCCAGCGGACCAGTGACGCGGCGGGCTTGCCGCCAAAATTGCCGGACGTCATTCTCATACCAGTGGAGATGCTCGAAACTATGCGCATTTACGCCTTCCGCAAGCGAAGACGTCGCCAGCCGCCCTTCGCCGGCATAGCTGTAAGCAGCAATGGCGGCATTGTTTTGGTCGCGGATGCCAATGAGGTCATAGCCGTTAAAACCGCTGCCATAGTCATAGCTGCGCTGCCACAGCACGGCGCCTGCCGAGTCCAAGCGCTTGACGGTGCGCAGCCGGTCGGTGCGGAAACTGCCCGAATGATAGAGAATGGCCGTGGTCGACGACACCGAAGACATCGTCCCTGCGCTTGGCCCCGTCATGATGACGGTCCGCACGTCGAGATTGCTGGATACCGCCCAATCTGGCGGTGGTGCCGATGGCGCTGTCGGCTTGTCATAGCTATATTCGAGGCGTGTTCCGTCGGGCAGGGCAATCTGGCTGATGACCTTGGCCTGCGAAAATCCACGCACAGCGCCGTCGCCTGGCGCTGCCTGCCACGTCAGACCAAGCGTGCGGCTGAGGCTGTCCCGAACGCGGTAGGGAAAGGGGCTGTCATCATTGTAATCGAACCAACGCACATATCCGCCCGGGAGCCCGTGTTCGACCGGCGCCAACAATCTGGTGCCCCTGGTACGCGCCGGATCGTTGACCCGGCGAAACAGGATATATTCGCCATTAGCCATATCGAGCCGCATTTCGGCTGGCCCCGTGCCGCTCACATTGGCTTCTTCGCCCCAAATATTCCGCCCTACGCTGGGAGTGATCACCATTGACAAGCGACGGCGCGAGTAGCTGAGCGGATCGCCAAAGAAATTGGGCAAGGTCCATTGCCAATTGCTTTGGTCGTTGCGATCAACAGTAACGAAGGTATCGGTGCCGCCCCTGCGGCTGTGAAATGTAATCTGATTGGTAAAGCCGCCGGATGAAGCCAAGAGCGAGAGCTCAAGATAACCTGGCAACAGCGTCTTCCATCGGTCACCCGGACGGCTCAGATAATGACGGTCGACCGAAAGCAAGCCGTCGGCAGTTTGATAGTCATTTTCATCCAGCAGCTTGTAACCGCTGTTGACGCTGATGGGGTTGCCTGCCTGCATTTGCGGCGTACCCGATTGCGGCGAACCGCCGCATTCACCGTCACAATGCGCCTCGAAATTGAGATCGGGTATTCTGGAACATTGACCCCTTTCGGCCACATAACCGGGACCGCACCGCAATCGCACCAGGGACGACAAAATCGTGTTGCTGTTTTCCGGCCCACCGAACTGTTTCGGAATCCAATGACACTCATAATCATCGTCATCGAGGTAAGTCGGCGACTCAAAAATTGCATTCGGATTAAATTCCGCCATCTGGATCCGGCATGCTTGCTCCGGACTGGATCCATAGGCCGCAGGACCTTGCCAGGTTGGGGTCTCCCAAAGCCCACCCGAGGCGGTAGGTGACGGAGCAGGAATGGGCCGAAGATCGGGAGTTTGTGCCGCACTTGTGTTCGCTAGCACCAAAGCCACGAAAGCCGCCAAGAATGACAAGATGAATCTGTGCATACCGCCCCCCACTTGCTCCTGCTGCAAGGTCATCATTTTGTGTGTCTATTCAACGACAAACTAGTCATTATTTTAGTATCTTTGCGCAGAAATGGCAGAGGGCGAAGTCGTGCGAAATGCCAGCATAGGGAGCAAGGTTGAGGCTCCGTCAATAACCGCGCAAGATGCTCGGCTACTGCGCGTCATCACAACAAGTTGACCCCCTCAATTGGGCCCGCTGTTTCGCTAAAGCAGATATTTGACCAATTCCCACGCCCCAACCACAAACGCCCCGCCAACCAATAGGCTCGCGAACCAAAACTCGATAGCCAGCGCCCAGTCGCGCGATTGGGGATCCCGATTGTGCATAATCGAGTCATGACACCGAGCACCAATGTAGGAAAGCGTTTCGTCGGCCGCCTGCGACCTAGCTGCAGATCCTACCCTACCGCGACCCAATCCGCGCGACGAGCTCGGTGCCCGCNAATCGAGTCATGACACCGAGCACCAATGTAGGAAAGCGTTTCGTCGGCCGCCTGCGACCTAGCTGCAGATCCTACCCTACCGCGACCCAATCCGCGCGACGAGCTCGGTGCCCGCAGGTATCTCCGCGCTCTTGCCAGTGACAACAAAGGCGATCGTGCCAATCGCCACAAACGCAAGCGCGGTCTCGGTCGTGCCGCCTTCGCCGCGGCTGCCGATGCGCCCACTCAGTCGCAAAGTTCCATCTGGCAGTTCGGCATAAAGCGCCCGCGCCTCAAGCTTGCCCGACACCCCAAACGCAGCTTTGGTCTCGGCGCGGGTGATTTCCCCAACA
>NZ_JBXPUZ010000022.1:0-2817 GCF_057220455.1 Sphingopyxis sp. sgz302558
CGCAGCAGTCTAATCACCCAGCTCACCTACCCTGCCGCGATCGTCGCCGCGACCTTGCTGGCGCTGGTGGTGGTGCTGACCTTGGTGGTGCCGCAGTTTGAGAGCATTTTGCGCGGCAATGAAGCCGCGTTGCCGCTGCTCACCCGCTGGGTGCTCGGCCTGTCGGCCGCGGTGCGCGACCATGGCAGTGCGATGCTGGCGGTGATGGTCGTGGGACTCGGGCTGCTGGTATCCGCTTGGCGAGGCGGCCAGCTCGACGGTCTCGCAGCGCGCGCCGGCGGCGCGACCGGGCTGCTCGGTTTGCGCGATCGTTTTCTCGCCGCGCGCTTTGCGCGGTTGCTCGCGGCGCTGCTCGCCAATGGGATTGCGCTGGTCCCGGCGCTCGCGCTCGCGCGTCCAGCGATGGGAAGCCGCCGCTGGAGCCAGATGCTGCGCGGCGTCGAGCAGGATTTGCGCGAAGGCGCGCGCTTTACCGCTGCATTGGGGGCGAGCCCGCTAGTGCCCGCGACCTTGGTGCGGCTGATCGAGGTCGGCGAGCATAGCGGCGCGCTCGCAAGTACATTGGGCGAGGCAGGCAAGATCATCGACGCCGCGGCGCGCGCGCGCGTTGAGCGGCTGATATCGCTCGCCAATCCCATTGCCATCATCCTGCTTGGCACTTTCGTTGCGCTGCTGGTCGCGGGCGTGCTGCTGGGCATTTTTGCGGTGGGGGATTTTGCGGCATGACGCAGCACGGCAGGCGNCCATCATCCTGCTTGGCACTTTCGTTGCGCTGCTGGTCGCGGGCGTGCTGCTGGGCATTTTTGCGGTGGGGGATTTTGCGGCATGACGCAGCACGGCAGGCGCACGGGCCGCGAGGCGGGCTTCACCCTCATGGAAATGCTCGTCGTGCTGGTGCTGATCGGTCTGATCGCGGCAGTTGCGGTGCCGCAGGTGATGCGCATGTTCGAGGGTGCCAAGACCAAGGCGGTCAAGATCCAGCTCCAGACAGTCGGCCAGGCGCTCTCCTTCTATCAGATCGACAATGGCAGCTACCCCGATCGCCGTCAGGGGATCGGTGCCTTGTGGGAAGCGCCCGAGGGTCTCGACAGCTGGGCGGGGCCCTATGTGCGGCGCGCCGAGCAATTGACCGACCCCTGGGGGCGTCCGCTGATCTATACACCGCTTAGCGGGCGCGACGGCTTTGAGCTGGTCTCGCTTGGCGCCGATGGTCGGGAAGGAGGGCGCGGCGAGGATGCCGACCAGCGCTTCCGCCCCTAAGCCGCGCCAGTTGCCGAGCGGGTTCACGCTCATCGAAATGCTCGTGGTGCTGGCGCTGATCGCGCTCGTCGCCGCGCTTGCGCTACCGCGGCTCGGCAGTCCGCCCAGCCGGACAGGCCAGGAGCAGCTGCGCAGCGCGCTCGCGACATTGGCGGATGCCCGCAGCGCGGCAGTGGCGAGCGGGCGCGCGCAGGCGCTCGATCTGGTGGCACTCGGGCCGAAGGCGCGCTATGCTGCGGCGACGGGCAGTAGCGCGCGCATTATCTTCTATCCTGACGGCTCGTCGAGCGGCGGCACGCTCACGCTCGCGCCGGGGCGCAGCATCACATTGAGCCTCGCCGACGGCCGCGCCGAACTTGGCCATGACTGATCGCGATGCCCATGATGGCTAGAGGTGAGCGCGGCTTCACGCTGGTCGAGGTGCTGGTGGCGCTGGTCGTCACTGCGCTGCTGCTCGGCGTCATCGGCAATGCGCTCGCGAACAGCAGCGCGCGCGTGCAGGATGATCGCCAGCATAGTGCCGCGTTGCTGCTCGCCGAGGCCGAGCTAAAAGCCCGCAGCCATGCCCCCTTTGCCGAAGGCGAGACCAGCCGCCGCGAGGGGCCGTGGCGCATAGTCACCCGCGAGACGCAGGTCGCGCGCGATCCGCGCCAGCTGCTCCTGCTGTCCGAGGTCGAGATCGAAGTGCGGGACATGGACGATGTCCGGTGGGCGCGGCTCGTGCGGCGCAGCCTCAAAGCGGCGCCGACGTCATGATCGCGGTTCGCAAGCGCGAGCGCGGGTTCACGCTGATCGAATTGCTCGCCGCGATGCTCGCGGGCGCGCTGCTGCTCGTCTGGCTCGGCTGGGCGGTCGGCGGGATCGGTGAGCGCGCTTCGCGCAGCGCTGCGCCGCCACTACGCGCGGCTTTGCTCGCCGCCTGGCCCGGTATCGCAGCGCAGATTGAGAGCGCCTATTTTGTGGAAGAAGGAGCGCGCAGCGACGAACTCCTCGTCACGCCGCCGCTTAGCCTCGGCCAGCGCGGTCCCGTTGCGCTGCGCTACGCAGCGATCCGCGGTGATGATGGTGGCATGGCGCTGGTCGCCGAATATCGTGACCCGGTAACCGGTGCGTCCCTTGCGCCGCCGAGCATAATCGTGGGTGGTTTTGCGGCGATCGCCATCGACGCTGTGCCGGGGCGCGAGGGCCAGCGCCCGGCGCTGCGCTTTTCCTTCACCGAGCGCGACGGCACGCGGTTCGCGCTTACGGCACGCCCGCAGGTCACCGCCGAGCCCGGCTGCCGCTTCGATCCCATCTCGCTGGCGTGCCGCCCATGAGCGCACGGACCGAGCAATGGCGCGCCCTTGGCGCCGAGTTTGTCGCCTGGTGGCGCAGCGAACTGGCCGCGCTCATCCCGGCGCGCTGGCGGTCGAGGCTCGCAGCGACGCGCGCGCAGACGCTGATTCGGCTCGGCGAGGATCATGTCGAGGTTGAGCGCCACCATCAGGGCCAAGTGCTGCGCGAGCGCGCCGACCAGTCGCTCGACGAACTCGGCGATGACGGCTGGGCCGATCTGGC
>NZ_JBXPUZ010000023.1:0-2553 GCF_057220455.1 Sphingopyxis sp. sgz302558
GCGCCAGATTATTGCGCGCTTCGATGTCGACACATTAGCGGGCATGGAGTTTGAGCTCTATCGCCTCGAGAATGTCGATGCCGACACGCTCGTCGACGAACTCGGCCGCGTGTTCCAGCCGCCATACGATATCTTGGGCTCGCGCGTACGCGTCGTGCCGCTGCCGCGGCTGCGCTCATTGCTCGTGATCTCCGCCAATCGCGCTGACATCAGCCGCCTCGAGCCCTGGATCCGGCGGCTCGACGCCGGGGTTGCAGGCAAGCGACGGCTCTACAGCTATGCCGTCCAACACGGGCGCGCGCGCGATATCGCCGGCGCGCTGCAGCGCGTGGTGGGCAGCGGCACCGACGAGGCACCGTTTCAAGACGACACCCCGGCCCCCTTGCTCCCTGCACCCACCAGCGGTGGCGGTGCCGCCGATGACAGTCTGCCAGNGCAGCGCGTGGTGGGCAGCGGCACCGACGAGGCACCGTTTCAAGACGACACCCCGGCCCCCTTGCTCCCTGCACCCACCAGCGGTGGCGGTGCCGCCGATGACAGTCTGCCAGCGCCGACTGTGACCGCCCGCCGCCCAGGCAGCGATGCGCGCGGCGGCACCGGTCCGCGCATCGTGCCCAATGAAGCGACCAACGCGCTGCTCATCTTCGCCGACGGCGAAGAATATGAATTTATCCGCGATGCGCTCGCCAAGCTCGACCAGCCAGTCGCGCAGGTGCTGATCGAGGCGACGCTCGCCGAGGTCACGCTCGGCGATGATTTTGCCTACGGGATCAACTTCCGCGCGCTCACCGGCGATGCGACCATCGTCAATACGAGCAGCAACTCACTCACGCCCGCAGCCCAGGCACCGGGGTTCTCGGTATCACTGCTCACCGGCGACATCACCGGCGTTTTGAACGCGCTCCAGTCCAAAACCAATGTCCGCGTGCTGTCGGCGCCCAAGCTCATGGTACTCAACAACCAGACCGCCGAGCTGCAGGTCGGCGATCAGGTGCCGATCGTCACCCAGCAGCAGCAGGGGGTGGCCTCGCCCGGCGCGCCGCTGGTCAATACCATTGAGCTGCGCGATACCGGGGTGATCCT
The DNA here is from genome assembly GCF_057220455.1 of Sphingopyxis sp. sgz302558. Lineage (NCBI taxonomy): Bacteria > Pseudomonadati > Pseudomonadota > Alphaproteobacteria > Sphingomonadales > Sphingopyxidaceae > Sphingopyxis > Sphingopyxis sp. sgz302558. The sequence goes on from NZ_JBXPUZ010000023.1 coordinate 1,084, forward strand.
CAAGGTCACGCCGCGCGTCAACGACAGCGGCACGGTCACGCTCGACATCAGCCAGGAGGTGAGTGAGGTCGCGCAGACCACCACCTCGGGGCTCGATTCGCCAACCATCCAGCAGCGCCGCCTGTCGAGCACGGTCGCGACGCGCTCGGGCCAAATGATCGCGCTTGGCGGGCTCATCCGCGAACGCTCGGCGCGCACGCGGTCGGGCGTTCCGCTGCTCAGCCAAATCCCAATCATCGGCGGTTTGTTCGGGCGGCAGGAGCAGCTTGCCGGGCGCACCGAGCTCATCATCCTCTTGACCCCCACGGTCATCCGCGCGCCCGAAAATGTCGGCGCGGTGGTCGATGAGCTCTTGGGCGCGCTCGATGCCACCCGCCCGCTCGTCGAGCGCGCCCGCGAAACCCAGCTGCAGCCGCCCGTTGCGCCGCCGCCGATGCCCTGACGCGCAGCCGCCCGCGCGCGAGCGCGGCTATGTGCTGATCAGCGCGCTATGGCTGCTGCTGCTCGCTGGCGTGCTTACCGCGCTAATCCTTGCGCAGACGCGCGAGCGCGCCGAGGATGTCCGCGATGGCGGCGACACACTGCGGCTGCGCCATGCGCTCGCGAGCGCGATTGCGACGGTCAACGCCGACCGGCTGTTTGCAGGGCCAGCGAGCCGGTGGTGGAAGCTGCCAGCCGAGGGCAGGGTTGAGATTGATGGGGTGGCGGTGACGCTCATACTGTCGAACGAGGCCGAGCGGATAGACCTTAATCGCGCGAACCGCGCGGCGATGGTGGCGGCGTTGGACCGGTTGGCGCGGGAGCAGCCAGAAGCAATGGCTGGGGTTGAGCGCGATGCGCTGGTGCTGGCGATTGAGGCGCGGCGGGCGAGTGGGGTGCCGTTTTATAGTGCGCGGGAGGTGGCGGGGTTGGTGCCGGACGACGCCGTTCTGTTCGAGCCAAATGAGGCCAAACGCAAAGATGGGGCCGAAGCGAGTTCTGCCACCGCGAGATCGCAGGTCATGGATTACTTTACCGTTGCTAGCGGCCTTGAAGCGACGCGCATTTCAACGTCAATCGGCGCTTCGACTGAGTCATCGCAAGGGGATGCAGTTCGGGTTGTGGCTTGTGGACGTGTTGGGCAGCGACGCGGCTGTGTTGTGGAGGTAGGAAGGTTTGCGCTCCGCCCATCGCTCGGTTGGCAGCAAGTCGATGGGTGGGAAAATGTCGCCAACTAACGCGATGAGAATGCGCGGAGATGGGGATCTAAGTATAGTGCCACCTTAATACTAACCCCGAACGACTAGATAATTCTGTTATCTAGGTGTACAAATTTATAGGTAGGTCGAGTTTTACCATAATGTCGTTTACCGCTCAATATCACCGAATCTAAATCTAAAATCGGAAATACAAACTTCAATTTGACCGGCCCCCACCGAGTGGTCCGATCGGATTGTTAGTGCATTGACGCCTCCATCGCTAGTGTTGGCC
>NZ_JBXPUZ010000024.1:0-2550 GCF_057220455.1 Sphingopyxis sp. sgz302558
CGAGCGCGCCGACCAGTCGCTCGACGAACTCGGCGATGACGGCTGGGCCGATCTGGCGCGGCTGTGCAGCGAAGCGCGCGCGCTGCTGGTTTTGCCGCCGGGGCAAGAGCTCCACCTCGAGGTCGATCTCCCGCACGCTGCCCTCGCGCGCGTCGATGCCGCACTTGGCTATCAGCTCGCGCGCCGCGCGCCGCTTGAGCCCGCAGCGCTGGTCTGGAGCCGCAGCGTCGCCGCGCGTGATGCCAAAACCACCAGTCTGGCGGTCACGCTGGTGCGGCGCAGCGTCGCCGAGGCGGTGCAGGACCAATTTGCCGCGCGCGGGCTCGCGCGCCCGGCGCTCATCAGCAGCGGGGATAGTCCGCCGCAGATTTTGCTCCGCGGCGAAGATGCCAGCATCACCGACGCTGTCCGCCGCAACCGCCGAGCCTATGGCATCGCGCTCGCGCTCATCGCCTCGATCCCGCTCACCAGCCTGGCGCTGCTCAGCTATCAGCGGAGCCAAGTCGAAGCGCGGATGACCTTTTTGTCGAGCGAGGCCGGCAGCGCAGCGCGCGCGGCGGCAGATTTGCAGGCCGCCAGCGAGGCATCCCGCGCGCTTCAGGTGCTGGCGCGCACCCCGGCAGCGACCGCGCGGCTGGCGCGCCCCGCGGCTGCGCTCCCCGAGGGCGCAGTGGTGACCGGCGCAGCGGTCCGCCGCGGTGCTAACGCTGCGCTGCGGCTGACGCTGCCCGCCGGCCTCGACCCCGCCACCACCGGGCTCGCCGTCACCGATGCGCGCCCGCTCCCCGATGGGCGCACCGCGGTCCAGGTGGAGGCGCTGCGATGATTTTTGCGAGCGTCTCACCGCTCGCGCAGCGGCTCATCGCCGCGATGCTCGCGCTTTTGACGCTGCTGCTCACGCTCCAGCTCATCATCCTCCCGCTCTGGGCAGCAGTCGACGCCGAGCGCCAGGCGCTTGCCGACGCGCGCTTTCGGCTGGAGCGGATGGAGGCCATTGTCAGCGGCCCGCCGCCGCCGCGCGCGCCGCGCGAACTGCTTGCGCAGCTCATAACCGCTCCCGATCGCCAAGCCGCAACCGATGCGCTCGCGCGGCGGCTGGCCGCCAGCGCGCGCCAACGCGGGCTGATCGTCCGCACCGCGCCGGTGGCGATCAATGAAACCGCCGCTGGCCGCGCCGTTCTCGTCAATGTCGAGGCGAGCGGTCCTGCCGATCTGCTCATCGCCTGGGTCGCCGAGGCTGAAAGCAGCAATCCCGTCATTCGCTTCGATGCCCTTGAGCTCGATGCTAGCGGCGGCACTGCGCGCCTCACGGGCACCGCGCGTGGCGTGTGGGGGCGCGGGCGATGAGCTTGGTGCGCGGACGCTGGCTGCTCATGGCCCTCGCGGCCGTTCTTGCCCTGTGGGTGCCGTTCCAGATCGCCGACCCGGAAGTTGAAATTGCCGAGCGCCCGCTGCTCATCGCGCCGCGCCCGGTGCGCATCGCTGCCCCCGCCGATCCAGCCCCGCTGATCGCGCGGCTCGATCTGAGTGGCGGGGCAGTTGCCCCAGGCACTGCACCGCTCCCCGCCGACATGGCCGCTGCCCCGCCCGCACAACTGCCGCTCCCCACGCTCGTCGGCACGGCGATCGCCCCGCGCGGGCGCAGCGTGGCGCTGGTGCGCGGCAGCAACGGCCAAGTGGTCACGCTGACCCCGGGCAGCGAAATCGACGGCTGGCGGCTGGCGCGTATCGGCCGCGGCGAGGTCCGCTTCGCGCGCGACGGCGTCACCGAGCGCGTCAGCCTCGATCTTAAGAACCGCGAGCCTTCGGGCACCGCAGCGCCTGCCACCCCCGCTCTCGCCAGTCAGGACAATCTTCCATGAGTGCACGCCCCTTTCGGTCCGGACTGCTCGCTGCTACGGCGCTGGCGCTGCTGCTGCCGTCGTTGACCGGGACAGCGACTGCCCAGTCGCGCCGCGCGCCCGCGACCGAGGCGGGCTATGACCTTGCCTTTGTCGATGCCGATGTGAAGCGCGTCGTCGATGCCGTGCTCGGGTCGATGCTCGGGGTCGATTATGCAGTCGATCCCGCGGTTACCGGCAATGTCACGCTGCGCACCGCGACCCCCGTGCGCCGCGGCGAGCTCATTCCCTTGCTCGAGCAAGCCCTGCGCTCGGTTGGCGCGGTGCTGATCATTGACGGGAACAGCTACCGCGTCGTCACCCGCGCCGCCGCGCGCGCCGAGGCGCGGCTCACCAGTCCCGAGCCCGATGCCAGCGGCGGCGCGATGGCCGCGCCGCCAGCGCCAAGCGACGGCCCTACCCCCGATATCGGCCCCGTCGCGCCGGGTTTTGCGAGCGAGGTCATCACGCTGCGCGCCGCGAGCGCGCCGCAGATCGCCAAACTCATCGAACAGTTCGTCGGCGAAGAGGTGGTGACCAGCGTCGAGCCTGCGCTCAACCGGCTGGTGATTGCGGGAAGCGCGTCGGAGCGCACCGCCGCGCGCCAGATTATTGCGCGCTTCGATGTCGACACATTAGCGGGCATGGAGTTTGAGCTCTATCGCCTCGA
>NZ_JBXPUZ010000025.1:0-1479 GCF_057220455.1 Sphingopyxis sp. sgz302558
GGCTTTGCGGCATCATCGAGCGAGAAGTCGAGGTCCGCCGTCGTGAACCCCGTGATCTCGAGATCATAGCCGTCCCCGAACAAGATGTTCAGTTCGTTAGCGAGGAGGTCTTGGTCCCATTCGCTGAGCTCGGCGATGCGGTTCTCCGCCAGCGCAAAAGCGCGGCGGTCGGCATCGGTTAAAAAGCGCGTGCGGATTACCGGGACCATTTCGAGGTCCAGCTGCGCCGAGGCCTCCCAGCGGCCATGGCCCGCCGCAATCATATCGGCATCGTCGATGATGATCGGCACCAGAAAGCCGAAGCGCTTGATGCTCGCGGCGATCTGCTTCAGCTGCTTGGCGCTATGTTTACGCGCGTTGGTCGGGTTGGGCCGCAGGCTTGCGCGCGGCACATATTCTATATGCGGGTTGGTAATGGACTTGGTCATCAGGGGCTCCTCGAAAATAGGAGCTGACCAGTTATCGCCGTTCCAAGGCTACGCTAAGGACAATAAATCGGCTGGATGGGAGCAAAGGCTTCGAGGTGGTAGCCCTGCTGAGCTTTGGGCGCGCCGTCTTGCCAGTCACCAGTGAGCGGGAAAAAATCTTCAAACCGCATTGGTTTTCCCGCAAACTCTCGGCGGATACGGCGGATCATGTTTACCAGTGCGGTATCAGTCACATGAGGTTCGATCACATCGACGAAGTGTCGAACAGTCTGACCTGATGGAGAGTGTAGGCGTGGTGCATAGTCGCTGTTCTTCGTTCGCTGTCCTATAACCGGCTTGCCCGTCGCCTCAATATAGGCAGCAATCAGCGCCGCCACATAATGTTGCAGCAGATAGCTGTTGGGACGCCCGCGCCTTGCCCGCGTGTTCGCAGCAACCTCGGCCGCCGCGGCTTCAACATAGGGTTTGTGCTTGAGCTCGAGCGGCGCATTCCCTTCCAGCCCTGCCAACTCCCGCGCCTTCAAATTGATCAGCAGTTCAAGCTCCAAATGGAGTCGCGTTTCGGGTGTCTGTTCGACCGGCCTAATGTCGCCACGCTCGATCCGGGCCAGATGCCGCTTCAGCCGAGCCAGGGATTGATTGAAGGTCGCGCGCTGGGCTGCTGACACCTCGCGAACCGACCGGTAGCTCCTTTCCAGCAGCTCCATGCGCCGCATAAATTTAGAGCGAATCTCCTCGATCCGCGCCGGGTCGTTGGCTAGGTTCGGCGTCTCAGGAACGCTAAGCGGATTGAGCGTGGGTGGGCGTGGCATCGAATAATTCTACGCGATCATCTGGGTCAGGCAAGCACGCCGGCGTTTCCTGCACCGCCGCATAAATTGCCTGCATTGGCGTTTAGGGAAATTCCGTTGTGCAAGCGCAGAAATGCATGGGCTTTGGTCTGCAACGGACCCCTAAATCAGCTCTGAAATGCAAAAATCCCTGCAGAATCCCTGTACAACAGGGAAATGGCACACAGAGACCCGTGCGCCACGGACTGCGTGGCGCACCA
>NZ_JBXPUZ010000026.1:0-1248 GCF_057220455.1 Sphingopyxis sp. sgz302558
CTATGATCTCGAGATCACGGGGTTCACGACGGCGGACCTCGACTTCTCGCTCGATGATGCCGCAAAGCCGAAGCAGGCCGAAGCGGTTGAGTTGCCCGATCCCGACGCGCCGAGTGTCAGCCAACTTGGCGATCTGTGGAATATCGGCCAGCACCGGCTTTATTGCGGCAACGCGCGCGCAGTGGAGAGCTACGAGATCCTGCTCGGCGGCGAGGTGGCGGCGATGGTCTTCGCGGATCCCCCATATAACGTCGCCGTCGACGGCCATGTGTCGGGGCTCGGCAAGCATCGCCACCGCGAGTTCGCAGAGGCCTCAGGCGAACTGACCCCGCCCGAATTCACCGCTTTCCTGCGCGCGGTGTTCCGCAACTGCGTGCGTTTCGCGGCGGATGGGGCGATCCATTATCATTGTATGGACTGGAAACATATGCGCGAGCTGCTCGATGCGGCCGACGGCGTCTATCCCAAGTTCAAACAGCTCATCGTCTGGAAAAAATCCAATGCGGGTATGGGGACCTTCTATCGCTCGCAGCATGAACTGCTGTTCGTGTTCAAGTCGGGCACCGCCAAGAACGTCAACAACTTCGGGCTGGGCGACACCGGGCGCTATCGNTATGGGGACCTTCTATCGCTCGCAGCATGAACTGCTGTTCGTGTTCAAGTCGGGCACCGCCAAGAACGTCAACAACTTCGGGCTGGGCGACACCGGGCGCTATCGCACCAATGTGTGGGACTATGCCGGCGCCAATGTATTCCGCAAGGGGCGCGACAGCGATTTAGAAGCGCATCCCACGGTCAAGCCGACCGCGCTGGTCGCCGATGCCATCCTCGACTGCTCGCACCGCGGCGATCTTATCCTCGATCCGTTCAGCGGGTCGGGGACCACGCTGATCGCGGCGCACAAGACGGGGCGCCGCGGCGCGGCGATCGAGCTCGATCCGCTCTATTGCGACACCTCGCTGCGCCGGTTGATGGCCGCCTCGGGGCTCGACGCGGTGCGCGCCGATGGGGCGCGGTTCCTCGAACTTGAAGCGGCCTTGCTCGCCGGGGAGGGGGTGCGTCATGGCTGATTATGAAGTGGGCTATGGCAAGCCGCCCAAGCACAGCCGGTGGGCGCCCGGCGTATCGGGCAACCCAAAAGGCCGCGTCAAGGGGCAGAAGGGCCTCAAGACCGATCTGGCGGCGGCGCTCGATGCTCCGCAGACCATCAAGGTCAATGGCAAAGCCTTGACCGGGCGACGCCAGCAA
>NZ_JBXPUZ010000027.1:0-1233 GCF_057220455.1 Sphingopyxis sp. sgz302558
CTATGATCTCGAGATCACGGGGTTCACGACGGCGGACCTCGACTTCTCGCTCGATGATGCCGCAAAGCCCAAGCAGGCCGAAGCGGTTGAGTTGCCCGATCCCGACGCGCCGAGCGTGAGCCAACTTGGCGATATGTGGCAGATCGGCCAGCACCGGCTTTATTGCGGCAACGCCCGCCATGCCGAAAGCTACGAGGCGCTGCTTGGCGGCGAGGTGGCGGCGATGGTCTTTAGCGACCCGCCTTATAACGTCGCCATTGATGGCCATGTCTCGGGGCTGGGCAAGCATCGCCATAGGGAGTTTTTTGAGGCCTCAGGCGAGATGACCTCGCCTGAGTTTACCGCCTTCTTGCGCGCGGTGTTCCGCAACTGCATGCGCTTCGCGGCGGATGGGGCAATCCATTATCATTGTATGGACTGGAAGCATATGCGCGAGCTGCTCGATGCGGCCGACGGCGTCTATCCCAAGTTCAAACAGCTCATCGTCTGGAAAAAATCCAATGCGGGCATGGGCAGCTTTTACCGCTCGCAGCATGAACTTTTGTTCGTGTTCAAGTCGGGGACCGCCAAGAACGTCAACAATTTCGGGCTGGGCGANCATGGGCAGCTTTTACCGCTCGCAGCATGAACTTTTGTTCGTGTTCAAGTCGGGGACCGCCAAGAACGTCAACAATTTCGGGCTGGGCGATAGCGGACGGTATCGCACCAATGTGTGGGATTATGCCGGCGCCAATGTATTCCGCAAGGGCCGCGACAGCGATTTGGAGGCGCATCCGACCGTCAAGCCCACGGCCTTGGTCGCCGATGCCATCCTCGACTGCTCGCACCGCGGTGATCTCATTCTCGATCCGTTCAGCGGGTCAGGGACCACGCTGATCGCCGCGCACAAGACGGGGCGCCGCGGCGCGGCGATCGAGCTTGATCCGCTATACTGCGACACCTCGCTGCGCCGCCTGATGGCCGCCTCGGGGCTCGATGCGGTGCGCGCCGATGGGGCGCGGTTCCTCGAACTTGAAGCGGCCTTGCTGGCCGGGGAGGGGGTGCGCCATGGCTGATTATGAAGTGGGCTATGGCAAGCCGCCTAAACATAGTCAGTGGCCGCCCGGCGTGTCGGGTAACCCCAAAGGCCGCGTCAAGGGGCAGAAAGGGCTGAAGACCGATCTCGCGGCGGCGCTCGATGCTCCGCAGACCATCAAGGTCAATGGCAAAGCCTTGACCGGGCGACGCCAGCAA
>NZ_JBXPUZ010000028.1:0-973 GCF_057220455.1 Sphingopyxis sp. sgz302558
ATCCTCACTGAGCGCGAGCCGGAACAAATCGCCTTTGACATGACGCTTCGACGAGAGCGTCTCAGAGAGGGTTAGCAGCACGAGCGTGCCATCGGGGATCTGAGGCCGTGCAGATGCGGGCGCAGCTGCTGGCGCTGTTTCGGCCGCAGCAGGCATTTGCGGCGCTACTACTGTTTCCGGCTCGGCTTGGGTGCCAGATGCGATAGCAGCGATGACCAGCAACAGTACAGTCATGGGACGGGTGCAGTGAGAGTAAAGTCGTCGGTCACAAAGGCCGTGATCTTCTCGCCAGCCTTAATCTTGGCATTATTGCCCTTGGCAAAGAGGCCGAGCAGCCCAAGGCTCAGCACGCCGACGACGGTCTCAGCGGTGCCGGTGCGGCCCTTAGCCGCAGTGTCGCCACTAATCGGGATCTTCTGGCCCGCATATTCGACATAGAGCAGCCGTGCGGTGAGGCTGCCGGCTTTGCCCAGATTGCCGCTGGAGTCAGCGGTCGTCACTTCTCCCCAGGCAAGCGCGCCCACCGGGATGACGGTTGCGCCGCCGATAACGACCGGCTGATTGACGCGCAGCTTGAAGCGGTGGCCAATAGTGTCGGTCTTGGTGGTCACCTCGGTCAGAGTCATCAAGTGAATGGGCGTATCGCGAGGCAAGATGATAGCCGCGGCGGCAGAGACCGGAGGCGCCGCGAGCGTTGCCTCAGGCTGGACGGAATCAGCCGCTTTCTGTTCAACAGCAAGGGCGGGGGCAGCAGGCGCGATAGTCGCCCCCTGCACAGCAACGGCAACCAGCGCCAGCGCGCTCATGGTCTGTGTCAATTCAGTCCCCCCACCCATTTATCTTTGCTGCCGCTTGACCGAATCACCGCAACAATGCTCCTGCTACAGGAGAAGCAAGCATTGGGGGAATCTATGAAATTTGGAACGACCTTGGCCGCCGCAATGGCAGCTGCAATTCTGGTGTCGGCGCCGCT
>NZ_JBXPUZ010000029.1:0-681 GCF_057220455.1 Sphingopyxis sp. sgz302558
TGGTGCTTTGCATGCGCCGCATAGGCTGCGCACCAGCCGCTGCGCCACCGCCGCGATCAGCGTTTCGGCAATGAGATAGGGCTCGGCGCCTAAATCGCGCAGCCGCGCGAACGCACCCGCCGCGCTGTTGGTATGGAGCGTCGAGAGCACCAAATGCCCGGTCATCGCCGCGCGCATCGCAATCTCGGCGGTCTCGCCGTCGCGGATCTCGCCNCGCGCAGCCGCGCGAACGCACCCGCCGCGCTGTTGGTATGGAGCGTCGAGAGCACCAAATGCCCGGTCATCGCCGCGCGCATCGCAATCTCGGCGGTCTCGCCGTCGCGGATCTCGCCCACCATCAATATATCGGGGTCCTGGCGCAAAAAGGCGCGCAGCGCGGCGGCAAAGTTTAGGTCAATATCGGGGCGCACCTGCACTTGGTTGACACCCTCGATCAAAATTTCGACGGGATCCTCGACCGAAAGGATTTTGACGTCGGGCCGCTTCAGATGCTGGAGCGCGGCATAAAGCGTGGTCGTCTTTCCCGAACCCGTCGGTCCGGTGACAAGGATGATCCCATGCGGGCGCGCCAGCGCTCCCCGAAAATCGCGCAGCATCGGCTCGGGCAGCCCAAGCTTGTCGATCGCGAGCAGCACGCTCTGCTGGCCGAGCAGGCGCAGCACGATGCTCTCGCCATGCGCA
>NZ_JBXPUZ010000030.1:0-642 GCF_057220455.1 Sphingopyxis sp. sgz302558
ATATTGAGCCGCGGGTTGCGCCCGAGCATCCATGCGACCCACGCCACCGAGATGGTGATGGATTTAAGATAGCGCGGCGGCATGGTGACGAGCAGCCGCTGATTGTCGCCGCGCCGGATGCATTCAAGCTCATGCGCAATGGCATCAAGATGCCAGTTCCAGCCAATCGCCTCGCCGCCGCGGATATGCGCAAAGGCCTTGCGCAAGAATGCGCGAAAGTCGCGGCGCATCAGCTCGTGGAGCACCCGCTCCGGATCATCAAATTGGATCATGATCGCCCTCCTCGTCCAAGTCGATGCCAGCCTCGCCGATGTCATCATCGACCACGGCAGCGGACGGCAGCGCTTCTTCGATGGCGTCGGCCGCTTGCTCTTGCTCCTCCAGCGGCTCGTCCTTGCTGAGCCCATAATCGCCCAGCGCCGCAGCGAGGATCGCCTGGTCTTCTGCGGACAGCCGCTTGCGATCGCCACCGCGATCCTCGATGCCGAGCACCTGGATGATGAGCGGCAGCAGCGTCTGCGCCGCCTTAAGATCACCCGCAGCAGCCCGCGCCGCGAGCGCCATCACGGCGAGTTGCTGGCGTCGCCCGGTCAAGGCTTTGCCATTGACCTTGATGGTCTGCGGAGCATCGAGCGCCGCCGC
>NZ_JBXPUZ010000031.1:0-538 GCF_057220455.1 Sphingopyxis sp. sgz302558
TTGCCTTCGGCCGGCACCGGGTTCTGCTGATATTGCGCCTCGAACAGGATCGAGCCCATCATCTGCTTTTGCCGGTCGAGCGCGGAGCGGTCGTCGCGTGCAGGGTGGAGGACATCGCCGGCCTTGCGCAGATGTTGTTTTCCGCGCGGCAGGGTGATGACCTCGTCCACATTGGCGATCGCGGCCAGCTTAAGCTCGCGCCAGCCAGGGGTTTCTCGAAGCATGCCGACGAGATCATATTGATGGATGCGCTGCATCACGGTGATGATCGCGCCCTTCTTCTTGTCATTGAGCCGCGAGGCGAGCGTCGAGCGATACCAGGTGTTGACCGCCTCGCGCACCGTATCCGAATAAGCCTCGTCGGGCTTGATCGGATCGTCAATGATCAGGATATCGCCGCCGCGCCCGGTCAGCGTGCCGGTGATCGAGGTCGCGAGCCTCCCGCCGCCGCGGGTGGTCGCAAAGTCGAGCGCCGCGGCGCGCGCCGAGGTCAGGATGGTGCCGGGGAACAGCGCGCGGTACCAGCTCGACCGCATGA
>NZ_JBXPUZ010000032.1:0-513 GCF_057220455.1 Sphingopyxis sp. sgz302558
CGAAGCTGAGGCAGCGGAGCTCCATGGCTCAGTTGGCCTTTTCGCGCCGCGCGGGACGCGACCAAACCAAAACATGGCCGTTGTCATCGCCCTTGAAGAGGTTGGCCCGCAGCGGCTGCAAGAATGACGGATCATCGATCTGCACGCTGACATAATCGCCCGCTTTCTCCCCGACATGCTTCCAGCCTGCGCCGATTTCGCGCGCGTCTTCATCTTCGCCAGCAACCACACGGAAGTCCGGAGCATTCTCGCTGTCCGACGGGTCTGCCGGGACGATTGAGATCTCAATGCTAATCGACAGCGTCCGCAATTGCCCGTTGTAGCCGCCATCGGCGGCACGAAAGGTTCCGATACGCATGGGTCAATCTCCTTGGGTTGAGGGTAAAGAAGCTTCGGAGGCGCGCGGATCGGCGAACCAGACATGGTCGCCATTGCCCGCTTCAACGGTCCAGACTGGGGTTGCGCGACCAATGACATGGGTCAGACGCAGCACGCCGAAATAGCGCCCATCGA
>NZ_JBXPUZ010000033.1:0-348 GCF_057220455.1 Sphingopyxis sp. sgz302558
GTCCTGGGACACGGCGAGCAAAGACGGCGTGCACAATGATTGGTCTGTCTGCATCACCGCCAACGTCCATCTTTCGGAAGTGCGGATTATTGACGTTTTTCGCGCCAAGCTGAACTTCCCGGAGCTCAAGCGCCATGTCATCCGCCTCGCCAACAAATATCGACCGCAAACGCTGTTGATTGAGGATGCCGCGTCGGGCCAGTCGCTCATCCAGACGCTGCGCAGTGAGCAGCCCCCGGGGGTGCCATTACCGATTGCATGCCGGCCCGAGCTCGACAAAAAATCGCGCATGGTTGGGGCCACCGGCCAAATTGAGGGCGGGCAATTGTTGCTGCCAGGCGAAGCATC